>NZ_JACIDT010000014.1 GCF_014196495.1 Sphingobium jiangsuense | reverse complement strand
CTGAGCTTGTCGACCCGAAGGGCGGGCAAAGCCCAACGGCTGTTTTTCAACCTTTAGAAAGTACAGGGCTTCGACAAGCTCAGCCCGAACGGTTCATGATACTAACCGGCCTCACGAAAAGCGGTTGTTGCGCGGGAAGCCCTGTGGCGGCATGCGGCCGGAGGCGCCGCGCGCCACGCGCCAGAGACTGAGGTCCATTTCGGTGCGCGTGCGGCCCGTTTCGCCGCCCATCGTCCAGCTGAGGCCATCCTCCAGCCGGAAGGCGATGGCGTCGGAAAGCCCGCCGTCGCGATAGCGTTGCAGCTGCACCCCCTGCCCGCGCGCCATTTGCGGCAGTTCGTTGAGGCGGAAGATCAGCAGCTTGCGGTTCTCGCCGATCACGGCCACGCTATCGGCGCCTTCCGCGATCGGGTGGACCACCACCAGCCGCGCGCCCGCCTTGACGTTCACCACCTGCTTGCCCTTGCGCGTTTCGGCGATCACATCGTCCATCGCGGCGACGAAGCCGCGCCCGTCGCTCGCCGCCAGCAGCATCCGCCCGCCGGGCCGGGCAGGCAGCAGCGCGGTGATCGCCGCGTCATTCTCGATATCCACCATCACCCGCACCGGCTCGCCGAAGCCGCGTCCGCCGGGCAGCTTGTCCGCGCCCAGCGTGTAGAAGCGGCCATTGGCGCTGGCGAGCAGCAGCTTGTCGGTCGTCTGCGCATGGAAGGCGAAGGCGAGGCCGTCCCCTTCCTTGAACTTCAGCGTCTCGGCCGAGGCGAGGTCGACATGCCCCTTCATCGCGCGGATCCAGCCGCGCTGCGACAGGATGACGGTGATCGGCTCCTTCTCGATCATCGCCTCCAGCGGAATTTCGCGCGGCGGGGCCGCTTCCTCTATCGCCGTGCGGCGGCGGCCCAGCTCCGTTTCCGGGCCGTAGCGCTTGCGCAGGTCGGCAAGGTCGCGCTTCAGGCGCTTCTTCTGGAGCTTCGGATCGGCGACCAGCTTCTCCAACTCGCCCCGTTCCTTCACCAGCGCCGCATGCTCGCGCCGCAGCTCCATTTCCTCCAGCTTGCGCAAGGACCGCAGCCGCATGTTGAGGATGGCTTCCGCCTGCCGGTCGGTCAGGCTGAACTCGGCCATCATCACCTCCTTGGGCTCATCCTCGGTGCGGATGATCTCGATCACCCGATCGAGGTTGAGATAGGCGATGATATAGCCGTCGAGCAGTTCCAGCCGCGCGGCGATCTTTTCCAGCCGGTGGTTGGAGCGGCGCATCAGCACGTCGATCTGATGCGCGAGCCATTGCGTCAGCACCTCGCGCAGGCCCATCACCCGCGGCGTGTGGCTGGCGTCGAGCACGTTCATGTTGAGCGAGAAGCGATTTTCGAGGTCCGACAAACGGAACAGGCTGTCCATCAGCACATCGGGTTCCACCGTGCGGCTGCGCGGTTCCAGCACGATGCGGATCTTCTCGTCGCTCTCGTCGCGGATGTCGGCGAGGATCGGCAGCTTCTTTTCGGTGATGAGATGCGCGATCTGCTCGATCAACTTGGATTTCTGCACCTGATAGGGGATTTCGGTGACGACCGCGACCCACGCCCCGCGCCCTTCCTCCTCCTTGTGCCATTTCGCCCGCACCCGCATCGACCCGCGTCCGGTGGCATAGGCTTCGGAGATGATCGACGGATTGTCCACCAGCACGCCGCCGGTCGGCATGTCCGGCCCGCGCACGATCTGCATGATCTCGGCATGATCGGCATCGGGCTTGTCGATCAGCAGGCTGGCCGCGTCGATGATCTCGCCGACATTATGCGGCGGGATGCTGGTCGCCATGCCGACCGCGATGCCGCTCGCGCCATTGGCGAGCAGGTTCGGGAACAGGCCGGGGAACACCTCCGGTTCCTGCTCCTCGCCATTGTAGGTGGGGCGGAAATCGACCGTGCCTTCATCGAGGCCCGCCATCAGGTCGGCGGCGGCCTGCGTCAGCCGCGCCTCGGTATAGCGCATCGCCGCCGCGTTATCGCCGTCGATATTGCCGAAATTGCCCTGCCCGTCGACCAGCGGCGTGCGCAGCGAGAAATCCTGCGCCAGCCGCACCATCGCGTCATAGACGCTGGCGTCGCCATGGGGGTGATATTTGCCGATCACGTCGCCGACGACGCGCGCGCATTTCTTGTAGGGCGTGGTGTTGCGCGCCGGATTGGCGATCAGCACGTCGGGCGCCGCGCCGCCCGGCTCCATGCGCAGCAGGCGCATCGCCCAGAGCAGGCGCCGATGCACCGGCTTCAGCCCGTCGCGCAGATCCGGCAGGGAGCGCGCGGTGATGGTCGAGAGCGCATAGACGAGATAGCGCTCGGACAGGGCATCGTCGAAAGGATGGTCTTTGATGGCGTCGAACGGATCGCGAAAATCGGACATGCCCCACGCGATAGCAAGCGGCGGGCGTTGCGTCGATGGTCTTGTGTGTGCGACAGCACCGGCATATTTCTTTCCCCTACCCTGAAGGAATCCCGTTCATGGACCTTGGAATCATCGGCAAGACCGCCCTTGTCTGCGCCTCCAGCCGGGGGCTGGGCCGCGGCTGCGCGCTGGCGCTGGCGCGCGAGGGCGCCCGCGTCGTCATCAACGGACGCGACACGGCGCGGCTGGAACAGACCGCGCGGGAGATCGCGCAGGCGACCGGGGCGCAGGTCGTCGCCGTCGCCGCCGATGTGGGCACGGCCGACGGGCGCGCCGCGCTGCTTCAGGCGGCCGGGCCGGTCGACATCCTCGTCAACAATAATGGCGGCCCGCCGCCGGCGGATTTCCGCGCGCTGGATCATGACGCGCTGATCGCCGGGCTGGAAGCGAACATGCTCACCCCGATCGCACTGGTGCAGGCGGTGCTCGACGGCATGGTGGAACGGCGTTTCGGACGGATCGTCAACATCACCTCCTCCTCGGTCAAGGCGCCGCTGCCCGGCCTCGACCTGTCGAGCGGCGCGCGCATCGGGCTGACCGGCTTTCTCGCCGGGGTGGCGCGTCAGGTGGCGGCGCATAATGTGACGATCAACAATCTGCTGCCCGGCTCCATCGACACCGACCGCATCGCCGCGCTGGATGCGGCGCTGGCGGCAAAGGCGGACACCACGCCCGCAGCGATGCGCGGGAGACGCGAAGCCGCGATCCCGGCCGGGCGCCTCGGCACCCCCGAGGAATTCGGCGCGGCCTGCGCCTTCCTCTGCTCCGCGCAGGCGGGCTATATCACCGGGCAGAGCCTGCTGCTCGACGGCGGCGCCTTCCCCGGCGTGATGTAGGGGCAAAAGAAGGAGAGCGTCTTGACCCATTTCCGGCATTGGAAATCCACGCTTGCCGGGGCGATGCTCCCGCTGATGCTGGCGGGCTGCGGCTCCGCGCCCGACCACGCGATGAGGGCGTCGGAAGACCTCTCCGTCGCGCCGCCCGCCGCGCCGGCAAAGCAGGCCGCACCGGAAGGCGGCGGCGATCGGCAAGACGCCATTCCCCTCTCTCAGCCGCAGCTTGCCTACAGCTATCGCTACGGCTTCCGCCTGCCGTCGAACCGGGTCGCGGAAACGCAGCAGGCCCACGCCGCCGCCTGCGAGAAGCTGGGCGTGGCGCGCTGCCGCGTCATCAGTCTCAGCCGGTCGGGCGATGAGGACCGCCAATATGGCGAGTTGAAGCTCAGCATCGACGCGAAGCTCGCGCGCGCCTTCGCCGCCGATATGGGCGGCATCGTCTCCGGCAAGGGCGGGGAGCAGATCGACGCGGGGATCACCGCCGAGGATCTGTCGAAGCAGATCGTCGACACCGACGCCCGCATCCGCGCCAAGACGCTGCTGGCCGACCGGCTGACGCAATTGCTGGCGACGCGGGGCGGATCGGTCGCCGATCTGGTCGAGGCCGAACGCGCGCTGTCCCAGGTGCAGGAGGAACTGGACCAGGCCCGCACCTGGCTGGCCGAGATGAAGGGCCGCGTCGCCATGTCCGACATGACGATCGCCTATTCCTCGACCCCGACGGCGAGCAGCAGCCTCCTCTCCCCGGTGCGCGACGCGATCTCCTCGGCGGGCGAGATACTGGGCTTCAGCGTCGGCGCGCTCATCCGTTTCCTCGTCGCGGCGCTGCCGTGGCTGCTGGTGCTGTGGGGCGCGGTGAAGCTCTACCGCAAGCTGGGCGGCCGCTGGCCGCGCTGGAGATGGCGGCGTGGGGGTACACAGGCGGAAACGGAGGGGTAATGCCTCCAACACCCGTTCGGGCTGAGCTTGTCGAAGCCCTGTCCTTCTTCTTGCCCCAAGAGAAAAGCAGCCGTTGAGCTTCGCTCGCCCTTCGGGTCGACAAGCTCAGGGCGAACGGGGTGGAGAGATACCCGCTACCCGCCCCGATTTGCACCTCCCCCCGCTTTGGTATAAGGGGCAGTGCGAACCGGCCCCGGCATCGCTGATCTTTCCATGATTCGCGCGCCGGGGCAGATTTTTTGGCATGTTTCACTACGAGTAGGCACCCCGAAATGGTCCGTCGCCGCCAGATTTACGAGGGCAAGGCTAAGATTCTGTATGAAGGCCCCGAACCGGGCACGCTCATCCAATATTTCAAGGATGACGCGACCGCGTTCAATGCCCAGAAAAAGGGCACGATCAACGGCAAGGGCGTCCTCAACAACCGCATTTCGGAGCATGTGTTCACGCTGCTCGGCAATATCGGCGTGCCCACCCACTTCATCCGCCGCCTCAACATGCGCGAGCAGCTCGTCCGCCAGGTCGAGATCGTGCCGATCGAGGTGGTGGTGCGCAATGTCGCGGCCGGCTCGCTCAGCCAGCGCCTCGGCATCGAGGAAGGCACGCAGCTGCCGCGCACGCTGATCGAATATTATTACAAGGACGACGCGCTCGGCGATCCGATGATCACCGAGGAGCATATCGCCTGCTTCGGCTGGGCCAGCCAGGAAGAGATGCACGACATCGCCGACATGGCGATCCGCGTGAACGACTTCATGAGCGGGCTGTTCGCTGGCATCGGCATCCGCCTCGTCGACTTCAAGCTGGAGTTCGGCCGGCTGTGGGACGGCGATTTCAGCCGCATCATCCTCGCCGACGAGATCAGCCCGGACGGCTGCCGCCTGTGGGACATGGCGACCGGCGAGAAGCTGGACAAGGACCGCTTCCGCCGCGACCTCGGCGGCGAGGTGGAGGCCTATCAGGAGGTCGCCCGCCGTCTCGGCCTGTTGCAGGACGAAGGCGGGGAGCCGACCGTGCTCGACCTCGACACGCACCGCAAAAAGCGCGGCAACTGACATCAGCGGGGCTTGCCCTTGCCCCGCGCCGGGCATAGGGGAGGCCCCATCCACTATATCTGGCCAGCCAAGGAGTCGCCCAGCCATGAAAGCCCGTGTCTTCGTAACGCTCAAAGGCGGCGTCCTTGATCCGCAGGGCAAGGCGATCCACCATGCGCTCGAAGGGCTGGGCTTTTCGGGCGTCAACGATGTGCGCGCGGGCAAGCTGATCGAACTGGACCTTGCGGACGGCACGTCCGATGCCGATATCGACGCCATGTGCAGCAAGCTGCTCGCCAATACGGTGATCGAGAATTACCGCATCGAGAAAATCGGCTGATTTCCGAATCATAAGGACAGCAGGGCCATGAAAAGCGCCGTCATCACCTTCCCCGGCTCCAATTGCGATCGCGACATGGCGACCGCGCTCGAACTGGCGAGCGGCGTCAAGCCGGTGATGCTGTGGCATCGCGAAACCGAAATTCCGGCGGGCATAGACCTGATCGCGGTGCCGGGCGGCTTTTCCTATGGCGACTATCTGCGCTCCGGCGCGATGGCCTCCCGCTCGCCGGTCATGGCGGCGGTACGCGAGGCGGCGGCGCGCGGCGTCTATGTGCTGGGCGTGTGCAACGGCTTCCAGGTGCTGACCGAATCGGGCCTGCTGCCCGGCGCGCTGATGCGCAACGCGGGCATCCATTTCGTCTGCCGCGACGTGAAGCTGACCGTGGAGAACAGCCGGAGCGCGTTCACGTCCCTCTATGCGCAGGGCGAGCAGGTGGTCTTCCCCGTCGCCCATCATGACGGCAATTTCTTCGCCGACGACGCGACGCTCGACCGCCTCGAAGGCGAGGGCCGCGTCGCCTTCCGTTATGCCGAGCAGGTCAACGGCTCGGCCCGCAACATCGCGGGCATCCTCAACGACGGCGGCAATGTGCTGGGCATGATGCCCCACCCGGAGCGCGCGGTGGAGGACGCCCACGGCAACACCGACGGCGCGCGCATGTTCCGCGGCCTCGTCGAAGGGCTGATGGCGGCCGCCTGACGCGCTTGGCGGGTTGGGGGTGGTTAGCTGCCATCTTCCTGCATCCGTCACCCCGGCGCAGGCTGGGGTCTCAGGCCATGTCCCGCGCGGCCTCCCGAAAGGCCAGCCTATGCTGGCATGACACGGTTACAGGGCCGGAAATTGCCCGAAAACCGCCACCAACTCCCCGCGAGCCTAAACCTTGGTGTGGAACGGCGAGAAATCCGTCCCCTCGTCATAGATATCGAGGCCCTCGCGCCGCTTGAGGCCGCCCACCGCCATATAGGTCACCGGCGTCAGCAGGATTTCCCAGCCGGTCTTGAGCACGAACTGCGACACCACCACCATCATCAGCTGGTCGAGCGGCCAGCCGTCCTGCCCGTAGAAGGCGAGCGGGTAGAAGAGCAGGCTGTCGAACCCCTGCCCCACGATCGTCGAGCCGATGGTGCGGGTCCACAGATATTTGCCGCCGGTCCAGATCTTCATCTTGGCGAGCACGAAGCTGTTCGCGAACTCGCCCACCCAGAAAGCGGTGATCGACGCCGCGACGATGCGCCAGGTGCTGCCGAACACCGCCTCATAGGCGCCCTGGTCGGTCCATCCCTGCGCGGGCGGCAGGGCGACCACCACCGCGCTCATGAACGCCATGAAGATCAGCGCTGCGAAGCCGGTCCAGATCACCCGCCGCGCCCGCGCATAGCCGTAGACCTCGGTCAGCACGTCGCCGATGATGTAGCTCAGCGGAAAGAACAATATCCCCGCGCCGAAGGACCATGTGCCGATCAGCGGCAGGTCGATTTCCGACCGCTTGGCCGCGCCGATGATGTTGGAAAGCAGCAATATGGCGACGAAGGCCGCCATGATGAAATCATAATAGCGCAGCGGCCGCCCGGCGAGCTGGGAGGCGGCGACATGCCGGACGGTCTGTTCGCTTGTCATGACGCCGTCATATCCCGCTTTGCCTGCGCTGCAAACCGCGCTATGCGCACAGGCGCGATCCCTTTCCCGTCGCGGGGAGGATCGCGGCAAAGCCATGGCCCGGCCCCGTAGCTCAGCTGGATAGAGCATTCGCCTTCTAAGCGAATGGTCGCAGGTTCGAATCCTGCCGGGGTCGCCAACGCCCATCCGACAGTATCTTGCCCGCCCCAAGGGGGCATGGCCGGAGCGTCATTAAGGGCTATGCTCCCGGCCGGATCTTGGCTATTCCCGCCCGACCATCGACCGCCCGCATGCGCCGGCTTCCCCGCCATCGCGTGAGCACAGGACGGCGATGGGCACGGTGAGGATGGCCGGCGCGCCCGAAGGGCGGCGCGATCGCTGGATCGCGACGCGATATCATGGCGCCGGATAATCTCCGACCCGACCGGGCCGGAGTTCAGGAACCATGAGGGAGAACTGGTTTGTCCGATCCTATTGCCCATCCGCATTTCCGCGGCCTCGTCATGTCCGCGCAGGAAGCCGCGGCGAAAATTTCCCACGGCATGACCATCGGCATGAGCGGCTTCACCGGATCCGGCTATCCCAAGGCCGTCCCCGTCGCGCTGGCGGAACGGATCGAGGCCGAGCATGCCGCCGGGCGGCCGATGCGCGTGAAGGTGTGGACCGGCGCGTCCACAGGGCCGGAGCTGGACGGCGCGCTCGCCCGCGCCAACGGCATCGAGCTGCGCCTGCCCTATAATTCCGACCCCATCGCGCGCGAGCGGATCAACAAGGGCGAGATGGACTATCTCGACATGCATTTGAGCCTCGTCGCGCCAATGGCGTGGCAGGGCTTTCTCGGCGATCTCGACGTCGCCGTCATCGAGGTGACGGCGATCCGCCCCGACGGCACGCTGGTCCCCTCCTCCTCGGTCGGCAACAACAAGACCTGGCTCGACCGCGCGAAGAGGATCATCCTGGAGGTGAACCGGTGGCAGAACCCGGCGCTGGAAGGGATGCACGACATTTATTACGGCACCGCCCTGCCGCCGCATCGCGTGCCCATTCCCATCGTGAAGGCGGACGACCGCATCGGCCAGCCGACGCTGATCTGCGATCCCGAAAAGGTGGTCGCGGTGGTCGTCACCGACTCGCCGGACCGCAACGCCCCCTTCACCCCGCCCGATGCGTGCGCCCACGCCATCGCCGGGCATCTGCTCGATTTTCTCGCGCATGAGGTGAAGAAGGGCCGCCTGCCGGAAAACCTGCTGCCGCTGCAATCGGGCGTCGGCAATATCGCCAATGCGGTGTTGCGCGGCCTTGTCGACGGACCGTTCCACGACATGACCGCCTATACCGAGGTGATTCAGGACGGCATGCTCGACCTGCTGGACAGCG
The DNA here is from genome assembly GCF_014196495.1 of Sphingobium jiangsuense. GTDB lineage: Bacteria > Pseudomonadota > Alphaproteobacteria > Sphingomonadales > Sphingomonadaceae > Sphingobium > Sphingobium jiangsuense. Next base: position 94,818 of record NZ_JACIDT010000014.1, on the reverse strand, counting down.
GGCGGCTGCGCATGGCGTCGGCCACCGCCTTCTCGCTGAGCCCGGAGGCTGCCGCGCGGGTCAACAAGGACATGCACCGCTATCGCGACCGCATGATCCTGCGCCCGCAGGAGATCAGCAACCATCCGGAGGTCGTCCGCCGCCTGGGCTGCATCGCGATGAACGGGCTGATCGAGGCCGACATCTACGGCAACGTCAATTCCACCTGCATCATGGGCTCGCGCATCCAGAACGGCATCGGCGGATCGGGCGACTTTGCCCGCAACGCCTATATCTCGATCTTCGTGACGCCCTCCACCGCCAAAGGCGGCAAGATTTCCGCGATCGTGCCGCAGGCGAGCCATGTCGATCATATCATGCAGGACGTCGCGGTGATCGTCACGGAACAGGGCCTCGCCGACCTGCGCGGCCTCAGCCCGAAGAAGCGGGCCGAACTGGTGATCGGCAACTGCTCCCACCCCGAGTATCGCGACGCGCTGCGCGACTATTACAATCGCGCACTCAAGGGCGCCTATGGCCTGCACGCGCCCTCACTGCCCGCAGAAGCGCTGTCCTGGCACCAGCGGTTCATCGAAACCGGGTCGATGAAGATGTGATCGAATGCGGGCAGCGGCGTCTCCGGGCGTCGTTACCAGCAGGATCAGAGAATAGCGGGGGCCTGGCCCCACACCCGTCACCCCAGCGACCCGAAGGGCGACCGAAGGTCAACGCTGGGGTCGCAGGCCCTGTCGCTCGCTGCCTCCTGAGATGCCAGCCTCCGCTGGCATGACGGGGAGTATAAGGGGGATCGCCCGAACGGTCGGGAATAGGAGGGCTCGCCCCCTGTTGCCGGACCCGCAAGCCCCTATATGAAGGGCATGGCTCCCCGCCCTGCTCCTTCCCCTCTTCCCGCAAGGATCGAACGCTGGTTCGACGCGCGCGGCTGGCAGGTTCGCCCGCATCAGTTGGCGATGCTGGATGCGCACCGGCGGGGGCAGGACGCGCTGCTCATTTCCTCCACCGGGTCGGGCAAGACGCTCGCCGGTTTCCTGCCCACGCTGGCCGACCTCGCGGACGATCCGGCCGAAGGACTGCACACCCTCTATATCTCGCCGCTCAAGGCGCTGACCAACGACATCGAGCGGAACCTTTCCGCGCCGATCGCCGAAATGGGGCTGCCGATCAGCGTCGAAAGCCGCACCGGCGACACCAGCGGCGCGGTGAAGGCGCGGCAGCGCACCAAGCCGCCGCATATATTGCTGACGACGCCCGAATCGCTTTCCCTGCTGCTCAGCCACCCGGATGCGCCCCGGCTCTTCCTGTCGCTGCGCCGGGTGATCGTCGATGAGGTCCACGCCTTCGCCCATGGCAAGCGCGGCGATCTGCTCGCGCTCTGCCTCGCGCGGCTCAATGCCCTCGCGCCCGGCCATGTCCGCGCCGGCCTCTCCGCCACCATCGGCGATCCCGCGCCCTATCGCGATTGGCTGTCGCGCGCCGGGCGGGGCGAGGAAGTGGCGCTCGTCACCGGCAAGGACGGCCCGCCGCCCGATATCCGCATCGTCGTTCCCGAAGGCCGCGTGCCATGGTCCGGCCATTCGGCCCGCTATGCCGCGCATCAGGTGATGGAGGCGGTGCGGGAGCATCGGCTGACGCTGATCTTCTGCAACACGCGCGGCCTTGCCGAGCTGACCTTGCAGGAGCTCTGGGCGATCAATCCCGACAATCTGCCCATCGGCATCTTCCACGGCTCGCTCTCGCTGGAGGTCCGCCAGCGCGCCGAACAGGCGATAGCGGAAGGCAGGCTGCGCGCGCTCGTCTGCACCTCCGCGCTCGACCTCGGCGTCGATTGGGGCGATGTCGATCTGGTGATCCAGCTCGGCGCGCCCAAGGGGACGGCGCGCCTGCTCCAGCGCATCGGCCGCTCCAACCATCGCGCCGACATGCCCAGCAAGGCGTGGATCATCCCCGGCAACCGCTTCGAATATCTGGAGGCGCGCTGTGCCCTCGACGCCATAGCGGAAAGGCAGCTCGACACCGAGCCGTGGCGGCCCGGCGCGTGGGACGTGCTGGCCCAGCATATCATGGGCATGGCCTGCGCCGCCCCCTTCGACGCCGACGCCCTTTATGCCGAGGTGACCACCACCGCGCCCTATCGCGACCTCACCCGCTCGCAGTTCGACCGGGTGCTGGGATTCGTGCGCAACGGCGGCTATGCGCTGGCCGCCTATGACCGCTTCCAGCGCATCCGCCAGAATGCGGACGGCCTGTGGGAGGTCAGCCACCCGCGCTTCATCGGCCAGTACCGGATGAACGCGGGCATCATCGTCGAGGCGCCGATGGTGACCGTCCGTTTCCGCAACGGGCGCAAGCTGGGGCAGTTGGAGGAAGGCTTCGGCGCCACGCTCGGCCCCGGCGACACCTTCCGCTTTTCCGGCCTCGACCTGGAGGTGGAGGCGATGGTGGACAATGACCTCATCGTCCGCGCCACCCGCAAGTCGGCGATCATCCCCAGCTATTCGGGCACGCGCATGGCGCTTTCCACCAGCCTGTCGGACCGGGTGCGCGCACTGCTGCACGACCCCGGCGAGCATGACCGCCTGCCATCCGACATCCGCGAATGGCTGGCGGCGCAGGCGCGCTTTTCCCGCCTGCCCGCTGCCGACGAACTGCTGGTCGAAACCTTCGAGCACAAGGGCCTGCATCATATGGTGCTGCACAGCTTCGAGGGGTGGAATGCGCACCAGTCGCTCGGCATGCTCATCACCCAGCGGATGGAGCAATGCGGCCTCGATCCGGTCGGCTTCGTCTCCAACGACTACAGCCTCGCCGTCTACGGCCTGAAACCGATAGCCGATCCCGGCGCGCTGCTCGACCCGGAGGTGATGGACGAGGAACTGCGCCGGTGGCTCGACCGGTCCTATCTGCTCAAGCGCGCCTTCCGGGAGGTCGCGGTGATCGGCGGGCTGGTCGAACGCCAGCATCCCGGCAAGCGCAAGACGGGCAAGCAGGTCACCTTCTCGACCGACCTCATCTACGACGTGCTGCAACGGCATGAGCCCGACCATGTGCTGCTGCGCGCCGCCTGGGCCGACGCCTCGACCAAGCTGGTCGAGGTGGGTCGCCTCGCCCGCCTGCTGGAGCGCGCGCGGGCGACGATGGTGCATCGCGACCTGCCCCATGTCTCGCCGCTGTCCGTGCCGGTGCTGGTGATCATTGGCCGCGAAAGCGTGAGTGGCGGCGCGGCGGAGGAAGAGCTGATCGCGGAGCTGGAGGCGATCATCGCGGAAGAGAGCGACGTGCCGGCGGCTGGCAGCGTCCCGGTTTGAATTCCTGTTTGAAGCATTTCCCACACCCGTTCGCCATGAGCTTGTCGACCCGTAGGGCGGGCGAAGCCCAACGGCTGCTTTTCTCTTGGAGCAAGAAAGGACAGGGCTTCGACAAGCTCAGTCCGAACGGTTTTCGCAGGACCCAAACGCCGTCCACCGATTTCACCTTGATCGATCCCGCGAAAGCGGTCATATGCCGTCATATGGTTCCCCTTTTGTTCCATGGCGAGACGGTGCATCCGCTGCGCAGCGGCGCCTTGTGGTGGCCTGCGGAGCGGGCGCTGCTGGTCGCCGACCTGCATTTCGAAAAGGCGCGATTCTACGCCGGGACGGGGCAGTTCCTGCCGCCCTATGACAGCATCGAGACCGCGCGCCTGCTCGCCGCGCAGGTCGAGGAAGTCGGCGCCCGGCAGGTCCTCTGCCTCGGCGATAGCTTCCACGACGCGGCGGGCGCGCTGACCCTGCCGATGGAGGCCCGCGCGATACTGGAAGCGCTGCGCGCGCGGCTCGACCGGTGGATATGGATCACCGGCAACCATGACGGCGCGGCGGCCTTTTCCTTCGGGCACAGCGTCACGGAGATGACGCTGCGCGGCCTTGCGCTGCGCCATGAGGCAACCTCCTGCGCGGAGCCGGAGCTGAGTGGCCATTTCCATCCGAAGATCCGGCTGCGCGCCCGTGGCCAGTCGATCGCCCGGCGCTGTTTCCTGATGAACGAGACGAAGCTGATCCTGCCCGCCTTCGGCGCGCTGACCGGCGGCCTCGACGCGCGGCATCCGGCCATCCACGCGGCGCTGCGCCCGCCCGTCACCGCGCTGGTTCCGGGCCGGGAGCGGCTGCTGCGCTTTCCGGTGGAAGGGATGCGCGCCGCATGACCGACATGCCGCCGCCCCCCGATCTTGCCGATTTCGGCACGGAGCCGCTCTCCGCCGCGTTGCAGGGCGCGGCGGCGGTCACGCGCGGCGTGTGCCGCCTGTTCCGCCGCCACGACATCTTCACCGTCACGGAGATGCCGCTGCGCAACAACCGCCGCGCCGACCTGATGGGCCTTTCGAAGAATGGCGACATCGTCATCGTGGAGATCAAATGCGCGCGCGGCGACCTGCTGGGCGATGCGAAATGGACCGACTATCTCGATTTCTGCGACCGCTTCTATTGGGCGGTCTGTCCGGAGATTCTCTGCGAAGAGCTGCATCAGGACCGGTTCCTGCCCGAACGGACGGGGCTGATCGTCGCGGATGCCTATGATGCGGAGATAGTGCGCCCAGCCGGCCTCCACCCGCTCGCCGCCAGCCGCCGCAAGGTGGAGACGCTGCGCCTGGCCCGGCAGGCGATGCGCCGCCTGACCGGCATCAGCGATCCCGGCTTCGGCCTGATGATAGATCAGGATTAAAGGCGGATCGACATTTCGTTCAGGTGGAGCCGAGAAGCGTGCTCTTCGAGCATCGGAGCGCAGCGACCTAAAGGGTCGTGAGCACCGAAGCGCAGCAGAGCGCGGTTCGCAGGCCCGCATGAGCGGAATGTCGATCCGCCTAACGGACGGCGCCCCATAGCGAGGACGCGCGTATATACCCCTTCTTCCCGCCGATATCGATCAGGCACCAGTCGCCGCTGCAATCGCCCAGTCGCCCGACGACGCCCTTTTCCGCCCGGAACAGCAGTTGCGAGCGGTCGTCCGGCTTCTTGTACAGCCGACCCTGCGGCACCGAGACGATCGCGGTGCGGGTATCGCTGAGCAGGCGGACATGCATCCATCCCTGCGCGCCCGATTCATCGGTGATCTTGCGCCAGTTGCCGTGAATCTGCACCACCCGCACCGGCAGGTCGCGCCGCCGGTAGACCCAGTTGGACGGATAATCGAGGCTCGGCCCCACGCGCATGCGCGCCTCGTTGGCCGAGATCGACGCCCAATAAGGCGGAGTGCGCGTCTGCGCCCGCGCCGTTTCGGAGCCGCCGATCAGCAGGAAGGCCGCGAAGAGCAGCAAGGCGAAAGCGCCGGAAAATCGCGCAGGCGCGGTCAGGGAAAGGGCTGTTCTGGTCACGCCGTCAAAAATAGCTTTTTGCTCCGCCCGCACAAGCCCCCATGCGGGCGGTCGCGGCGGGAAAGCACCGGAAAATTCGCCTGCGGCAAAAAGGCGCGCGCCTCGCGGCCTATCGGGCTTGACCTGCCTGCCCCCATGGGATTAGCGCGATAGTCATGCTGAAAAAAGACCGCCCCGCCCGTCCCAAGGTCATCGTCACGCGGCGCCTGCCCGCGACGGTCGAAGCCCGGATGACCGAGCTGTTCGACGTCACGCTGAACCCGGACGACCGGCCGATGGACCGCGCGGCCCTCGCCGCCGCGATGGCGGACTGCGACGTGCTGGTGCCGACGGTGACGGACCATCTCGACGCGGAACTGATCGGCGCCGCGCCCGACCGGTTGCAGATGATCGCCAATTTCGGCAACGGTGTCGATCATATCGACCTTGCCGCCGCGCGCGCGAAGGGGATCATCGTCACCAACACCCCCGGCGTGCTGACCGAGGACACGGCCGACATGGCGATGGCGCTGATCCTCACCACCCCGCGCCGCTTCATCGAGGGCGACAATATCGCGCGCTCCGGCGACTGGCCGGGCTGGAGCCCCACCTTCCTGCTGGGCCGCCGCATCGGCGGCAAACAGCTCGGCATTGTCGGCATGGGCCGCATCGGCCAGGCCATCGCCCGGCGCGCCCGCGCCTTCGGCCTCACCATCGCCTATCACAACCGCCATCGCCTGCCGGTGGCGGCGGAGGAGGAAAGCGGCGCGATCTGGTATGACGATCTCGACCGGCTGATGGCGGAAAGCGACATCCTCTCGCTCAACTGCCCGCTCAACGCCGACAGCCGCCATCTGATCGACGCGCGCCGCATCGCGCTGATGAAGCCCTCCGCCTTCCTCATCAACACCGCCCGCGCCGAGGTATGCGACGAGGAAGCGCTGATCGAGGCGCTGGAACAGGGCCGGATCGCGGGCGCCGGTCTCGACGTCTATCATGACGAGCCGCATATCGACCCGCGCCTGCTCGCCCTGCCCAATGTGGTGACGCTGCCGCATATGGGATCGGCCACGCATGAGGCGCGCGAGGCGACCGGCGAGAAGGTCATCGCCAATATCCGCACCTGGGTGGACGGCCACCGCCCGCGCGACCAGGTGCTGGAAGGGCTGATCTGAAAACCGCCCCGACCCGCCGCCACGCCCATGCTCCGGCTCGACAAGCCCTGACTTCTTTGCCACTGTCCCGGCCATGAGGGAGAAGGAACTGAGGCTGGCGCTGATCTGCTATGGCGGCATCAGCCTTGCCGTCTACATGCACGGGATCACCAAGGAAATCTGGAATCTCGCCCGCGCCAGCCGCGACTGGCACCATGGCGGGACGGTCGCGGACAAGGGCCTGCCCGGCCTCTATGCGGAAATTCTGCGCGACATAGAGAATGAGGCCGATCTGCGCCTGCGCGTGGTGATAGACATCATCGCGGGCGCCAGCGCGGGCGGCATCAACGGCATCTTCCTCGCGCAGGCGGTCGAAACCGGGCAATCGCTCGAACCGCTGACCGACCTGTGGCTCGACAATGCCGATGTCGACAAGCTGCTCGACCCCGATGCCCGGCCCGCCGCGCGCTTCACCAAATTCTGGGCCGCGCCGATCGTCTGGATGGCCGCGCGGCGCCGGGACGACACGATCGAGCGCACCGTGTCGGAGGAAACGCGCGAGGAGGTGCGGGAAAAGCTCTCCCACTTCGTGCGTTCCCGCTGGTTCCAGCCGCCCTTCGGCGGGGAGATCTTCACCGGGATGATCATCGACGCGCTCGACAGCATGGCGGCTTCGCCCAGGGAAGCGCCGCTGCTGCCCCCGGCCTATCCGCTCGACCTGATGGTGACGGTCACCGATTTCGAGGGCTATCCCGAAACGCTGCGCCTCAACAGCCCGCCGCAGGTGCTGGAGATAGAGCATCGGCTGACGCTGAACTTCCGCCAGCGCTACCGCAGCGAGCGACTGGCCGATACGGCGGAGCTGGCCTTCGCCGCGCGGGCGACCGCCAGCTTTCCGGGCGCCTTCCCGCCCTTCACGGTGAAGGAGCTGGACCGCGTGCTGGTCCGCATGGGCCGCACCTGGCCGGGGCGCAGCGCGTTCCTGGCCCGCGCGCTGCCCAAGCATGCCGCGCTGGAGCGGGCGGAGGACGCGGTGCTGATCGACGGTTCGGTCCTCACCAACGCGCCGTTCGCGCCCGCCATCGCCGCGCTGAAGAACCGCCCCGCCCGCCGGGAGATCGACCGCCGCTTCGTCTATATCGATCCCAAGCCGCTGCATCATGCGGTATCGCGCGAGGAGGCGGAAAGCGCCGCCCCCGCCCCGGACTGGAGCAGCGGCGACCGGGACGGGGACGGCAAGGAGGCAAAGCCCCGCAACGGCACCATCGCACCGGGCTTTTTCCGAACCATCTTCGGATCGCTGAGCGACATTCCCCGCGAGCAGCCGATCCGCGACAATCTGGAGGCGATCGAGGCGCGCTCTCGCACCATCCGGCGCATGCGGCGGATCACCGAGGCGCTGCGCCCGCAGATCGAGCAGGAGATAGAGGACAGCTTCGGCCGCACGCTGTTCCTCGACCGCCCGACCCCGGCCCGGCTTTCCGCCTGGAGCACGCGGACGCAGAAGCGCGCGGCAGCGGCGGCGGGCTTCGCCTATCCGGCCTATGCGATGGTCAAGCTGTCCTCGATCGTCGAGGAAAGCGCCGACATGCTCTTCCGCCTGGGCGGCGACGGCAGCCCCGCCTCCCGCGCCGCCTTCCGGCAGGCGTTGTGGGAGCATGTGCGCTCGCGCGGGCTGGACAATATCCGCCGCGAGAGCGAACGCGGGCCGGAGGTCGACCTCGTCGGCTTCTTCGTCGATCACGATCTGGGCTTCCGCATCCGCCGCCTGCGCTTCATGGCGCGGCGGCTGACGCAGGCGATGGACAATCGCGACCCCGAATTGCAGGACGCGGTGGGCGCGATGCGCAAGGCGATCTACGGCGCGCTGACCAGATATCAGGAAGCCGAGGCGATCGATTATTTCAGCGACCAGATCGTCGCGGCGGCCCATCTCTGCCCGGTCGATCCCGGCCGCGCGCTCGACGCGCTGGCGCAGGCGCGCTCGCTCAAGGCACGGGACCGGGAAACGGAGGTGATGCTGGCCGACGCCCTCAACGAACTGCCGAGGGGCGAGCGGCGGCAGATGCTGCTCACCTATCTCGGCTTCCCCTTCTACGACATCGCCACCCTGCCGCTGCTTCAGGGCGAGGGGCTGGACGAATATGACCCGATCAAGGTCGACCGCATTTCGCCAGAGGATTGCTCCGGCCTGCGCTCAGGCGGCGCGGAAGCGACGCTGAAGGGCATAGAATTCAACAATTTCGGCGCCTTCTTCAGCCGCGCCTATCGGGAAAACGACTATCTCTGGGGGCGGCTGCACGGCACCGAGCGGCTGATCGACATCGTGCTCTCGACACTGTCCGGCGATCAGGCGCAACTGCGGGACCGGGCGGACAGCTACAAGAAGCGGGCCTTCGCCGCGATATTGGAGGAGGAAAAAGACCGCCTGACCCATGTCGCCGACCTGATCGCTGAGTTGCGGGAACAACTGGCGCGGGATGGCGGAGCGAACGCGGCCTGACTCATTCGTCATCCCAGCGCAGGCCGGCATTTCAGGAGACGGCGCGCAAGCTGGCCAAAGACCCCAGCCTGCGCTGGGGTGACGGGTTGAAACAGGCGGATGACCCGGCGTCCCAGGACGGATCGAGATTCAGATGATGACGAGGCGGAGTCGTAGACGGCCGTAGGCCAACATGGTGGGTTTTTGCGACCCGGAGCACAGCGACCTAAAGGGTCGTGAGCACCGGAAGCGCAGAAAGCCGCCATTTGCAGACCGTCAGCGCTGAAGCCGAAGACGACCGTAGGTCAATCTCGATCCGTCCTAGCCCAGATCGTCCCACATTTCCTTCAGCTTGCTGAAAAAGCCGGTGGATTGCGGGCATTCCTCGCCGGTTTCGGTTTCGCGGAAGGCCTGCAGCAATTCCTTCTGCTTCGGCGTCAGGCGGGTAGGCGTTTCGACGTCGATCTGCACCACCATGTCGCCGCGTCCGCCCCGGCCGTTGAGCGCAGGCATGCCCGCGCCGCGATGGCGCAATTGCTTGCCGGACTGGATGCCCGCCGGGATCTTGATCTTCACCGTCTGCCGGTCGAGTCCCGGCACCTCGATCTCCCCGCCCAGCGCGGCGGTGGTGAAGCTGACCGGTGCGCGGCAGAACAGCGTCGTGCCGTCGCGCTCGAACACCTTGTGCCGCTTCATGTGGAGGAAGATATAGAGGTCGCCCGCCGGCGCCCCGCGCGCGCCCGCCTCGCCTTCGCCGGCCAGACGGATGCGCGTGCCCTCGTCCACGCCTGCGGGGATATTGACGGACAGCGTCTTGCGCTTGTCCACCCGGCCCTCGCCGCGGCAGGACCGGCACGGCTCCTCGATCACCTGCCCCGCGCCGTGGCAGGACGGGCAGGTCCGCTCGACCACGAAAAAGCCCTGCTGCGCCCGCACCTGGCCATGGCCGTGACAGGTCGAGCAAGTGCGGCTGCCGGTGCCGGGCGTCGCGCCCGATCCGTCGCAATCGTCGCACCGGGCGGAAACGTCGATGGTGATTTCCTCGGTCCGGCCCGCAAAGGCGTCCTCCAGCGAAATCTCCATGTCGTAGCGCAGGTCCGCGCCGCGCCGCTGCTGGCGGCCGCGACCGCCCGCCGCCGCGCCGCCGAAACCGGCCGCGCCGAAAATGCTCTCGAAAATATCGCCGAGGTCGGAAAAGCCAGCGCCGCCGCCGAAGCCGTTGCCGCCGCCCGGACCGCCATTTTCGAACGCCGCATGGCCGAAGCGGTCATAGGCCGCGCGCTTCTGGTCGTCCTTCAGGCAGTCATAGGCCTGATTGATCGCCTTGAACTTCGCCTCGCTGTCCTGACAGCCAGGGTTGCGATCCGGATGATATTGCATCGCCAGCTTGCGATAGGCGGATTTGAGGGTCGCGCCGTCGGCGTTCCGCTCGACGCCCAGCAATTCATAATAATCGGCCTGCACACTCACGCGCCTGCCCTCCCGCTACGGATATGGGGAACCCCATGAATGCGGGCGGCATCGCGCGGATGCCGCCCCCGATTCATGGCGCCGAAAGCATATGCCTTCGTCATGGTCCTCAGGCCTTGTTGTCTTCGTCCACTTCCGAGAATTCGGCGTCGACGACATCGTCATCGGCCTTCGCCGCACCGGCATCGCCGCCCGGAGAAGCCGCGGTGGCCTGCTCCTTCTCATAGATGGCCTGGCCCAGCTTCATCGCGACCTGCGCCAGTTCCTGCGCCTTGGCCTGCATCGCTTCGACCTCGCCGCCCTCGACGGCGGACTTGGCCGCCGCGATCGCGGTTTCGATCTCGCCCTTCAGCGCCGCATCGACCTTGTCGCCATGCTCTTCCAACTGGCGCTCGGTCGTGTGGATGAGGCTCTCGGCGTTGTTCTTCGCCTCGGCCGCCTCGCGCTTCTTCTTGTCCTCTTCGGCGAAACGCTCGGCATCCTTGACCATCTGGTCGATATCGGCATCGGAAAGACCGCCGGACGCCTGGATGCGGATCTGCTGTTCCTTGCCGGTGCCCTTGTCCTTGGCGCTGACATTGACGATGCCGTTCGCGTCGATGTCGAACGTCACCTCGATCTGCGGCACGCCGCGCGGCGCGGGCGGGATGCCGACGAGGTCGAACTGGCCGAGCAGCTTGTTGTCCGCCGCCATTTCACGCTCGCCCTGGAAGACGCGGATCGTCACCGCCTGCTGGTTGTCGTCGGCGGTGGAATAGACCTGCGACTTCTTGGTCGGGATCGTGGTGTTGCGGTCGATCATGCGGGTGAACACGCCGCCCAGCGTCTCGATGCCGAGGCTCAGCGGGGTCACGTCGAGCAGCAGCACGTCCTTGACGTCGCCCTGCAGCACGCCCGCCTGAATGGCCGCACCCATGGCGACGACTTCATCGGGGTTGACGCCGGTATGCGGTTCCTTGCCGAAGAAATCCTTCACCACCTCGCGCACGCGCGGCATGCGGGTCATGCCGCCGACGAGAACGACTTCGGAAACCTCGGAAGCGGAAACGCCCGCGTCGGCCAGCGCCTTCTTGCACGGCTCCAGCGTCCGCTTGATGAGGTCGGCGACGAGGCGCTCCAGATCGGCGCGCGTGATCGACTTCACAAGGTGCTTCGGGCCGTTCTGGTCGGCGGTGATGAACGGCAGGTTGACTTCCGTCGTCTGCGCGCTCGACAGCTCGATCTTCGCCTTTTCGGCCGCTTCCTTCAGGCGCTGGAGCGCGAGCTTGTCCTTGGTGAGGTCGATGCCCTCTTCCTTCTTGAAGCCCTCGGCCAGATATTCGACGATCTTGGCGTCGAAATCCTCGCCGCCCAGGAAGGTGTCGCCATTGGTGGACTTCACCTCGAACACGCCGTCGCCGATCTCCAGGATCGAGATGTCGAAGGTGCCGCCGCCAAGATCGTAGACCGCGATGGTCTTGCCGTCCTGCTTCTCAAGCCCATAGGCGAGCGCGGCCGCCGTCGGCTCGTTGATGATGCGCAGCACCTCAAGGCCCGCGATCTTGCCCGCGTCCTTGGTCGCCTGACGCTGGGCGTCGTTGAAATAGGCCGGAACGGTGATGACCGCCTGCGTCACGGTTTCGCCGAGATAGCTTTCGGCGGTTTCCTTCATCTTCTGAAGCGTGAACGCGGAAATCTGCGACGGCGAATATTCCTCGCCGCCCGCCTTCACCCAGGCGTCGCCATTCGGCCCCTTGGTGATGGTGTAGGGCACCAGCTCGGTGTCCTTGTGGGTGATGGGATCGTCGTAGCGGCGGCCGATCAGGCGCTTCACCGCGAAGATCGTGTTGTCCGGATTGGTGACGGCCTGACGCTTCGCCGGCTGGCCGATCAGGCGCTCGCCGTCCTTGGTGAACGCGACGATCGACGGCGTGGTGCGCGCGCCTTCCGCATTTTCGATCACCTTGGGCTTGCCCCCGTCCATCACCGCAACGCAGCTATTGGTCGTCCCCAGGTCGATGCCGATAACTTTAGCCATGTATTCCTCTTCAACCCCAAAAGTTCAGCGGTTTATGGCAATGCACCGCTATCAGACGAGCCGACGCACCACCTTTCGCCATGCGATATAGGAGCGCTTTTTCTTGGCACAAGAAGGCTTGCGCACTAGCTATGCGTCTTGAACGAAAATGATACGTTTTTCGGAAAGGAAGCATCATGTATTTCTCCCGCTTCGCCACCGCCCTGACGGTGCTGGCCGCGCCGCTCGCGCTGACCGCCTGCGCGGACCCCGCGCCGCTCTATGTCGACCGCGCCTGGGTGCAGCTCAACCCCAATGGCGAAGGCCCGGCTGCGGGCTATTTCACCGTCCATGGCGGGGAGGAAGCCGTGAAGCTGCTGCGTGTTTCCAGCGAGGCCGCGCAGCGGATCGAGATGCATGAAAGCATCAGCAAGGACGGCATGATGACGATGCAGCCGGTCGAGAGCGTCGACATTCCCGCCAAGGGCGAGGTGAAATTCGCGCCGGGCGGCAAGCATCTGATGATCTTCAACGTCAATCCCGCGATCGTTGAAAGCGGCAAGCTGACGATGGTCATGATGTTCTCCAACGGCGACCGGCTGATCGTCGACGCGCCGATCCAGAAGGGCGGCAATGCGACCGGCGGCCAGCAGGCGATGGGCGGCATGCATGACAGCGCGGCGAAGGAAAGCGCCGCGAAGGAAGGCGATGCGGGCGGCGAGCACGCCTCCCACTGACAGGGCCGCCGGGCATTCTTCCCGCCATGACCAGCCGCCCCCTAACCATGGGAGAACGCGATCTCGCCGCGTCGATCTTCGGCGCGGCGATCGATTATGGCGCGGTGCGCATATACCGGAAATGCTGGTGGCCGCTCCAGCCGCGTCACATCACCATGGCGCCGGACGGCCACCTCTGGTTCCATCCGAATGCCAGTCATTATTGCAGGGATTTCTGCGCCGAAACTCCGCTGGGCCTGCAAGCGCATTTCCTGCACGAGATGACCCATGTGTGGCAGGCGCAGACGAGGGGGCGCTGGTATCTGCCGCTGATGCGCCACCCCTTTTGCCGCTATCGCTACGACCTGCTGCCCGGCAAGCCCTTCGCCGCCTATGGCATAGAACAGCAGGCGGAAATCGTCCGCCATGCCTTCCTGCTGCGGCAGGGCGTCGGCGTGCCGGGAAAGCCGCCCCTGCCCGTCTATGAGGCGTTGTTGCCCTTCACGCGCCGAGAGGGCGCATAAGAAAGCGTTCGGGCTGAGCTTGCCGAAGGGCTCAGGGCGAACGGAGGTGGGGACGTCCGCTTTCCGCCCCTCCCACGTCATGCCAGCGTAAGCTGGCATCTCAGAAGGTGGCGCGCAACATGGCTTACGACCCCAACCTGCGCTGGGGTGACGGTAAAGGCGAAGAGTCAGCTAACCACCCAACCCGGTTCCAGAGCCCATGCCAGCAGGATATAATCGCCTTCTTTCTACCTCCTTTTACTTCAAGCGCTCGATCTTCGCGGCGGCCTCGTCGATCAGCGCCGCGACATCCAATATGGTTTCCGCGTCGGCGCCTTCCTTCTGGAGGCGGATGCGCAGCGATGCCTTGAGATTGTCCATCGCCCGCCGGACCGGCGCATAATCGGCGGAGGGCCGGGCCTGTTCCGCCAGCGAAGTCAGCCGGGCGAGCAGCGCGTCCCGCTCCTGTGCATGCTCGGCGAGATAGGCTTCGCCCTGCGGCGTCGCGGCGAAACGCTTGCGCGTGCCCTCGCTGGGCTGCTCGGCGATCTGCTCCATTTCCGACATCATCGTGAGCGCGGGATAGACCATGCCGGGGCTGGGCACATAGGCGCCGCCCGACAGCGTCTCGATCTCGCGGATGAGGTCATAGCCGTGGCGCGGTTCCTGCGCGGTGAGGTGCAGCAGCAACAGCCGCAGCCCGGCATTGTCGAACAGGCGCCTGCGCCCGCCGCCGCCGCGACCGCCCCGGCCTTCGCCGAAACCGCCGGGTTCATCGCCGAAGCCCGGCAATCCGCCGCGACCGCGTCCGAAGCCCCGGCCGCCTTCGCGCATGCCGCGCATCGGCGAGTCCGCCCCGCGCCCTCCGCGGCCACCCCGCCCTTCCATGGTCGCGCGCCGCTCCCGGCCGACGCCGCCAGTTTCGGGACGCTCCCGAAAGGCGCGGCCTCTGCCTCCGCCCCGGCGTCCTTGCATATCCAATTTCATCATTCTTCCTTCGAACTGCTCCGATAGCTCAAAGATATATCTTAAATTCACAACGAGTCAAGATTAAAATATATCTTAGATGGATTTTCCGTAAAAAAGGGGTGGCCACCAAGCCGGTGCCACCCCTTTTCCTTCAGCTTATGCGGATGCCCGTGCCGGCCGGTCAGTCCGGCTTTTTCGCCACGCCGACCAGCGCCGGACGCAGCAGGCGATCCTTGATGCGATAACCCGCCTGCATTTCCTGCACGATCGTGCCCGGCTCCTCGTCGCTCGGCACTTCCAGCATCGCCTGATGCAGATTGGGGTCGAGCGCCTGCCCCAGCGCCTCGATCTTCTCTATGCCATGGCGGCCGAATACGCTTTCCAGCTCCCGCCCGGTCGCCTCCAGGCCGGTGACGAGGCCCTTCAGCTTCTCGTCCTCGCGCAGTTCGGCGGGAATGGCCGCCAGCGCGCGGCCCAGATTGTCGGCGACGGACAGGATGTCGCGGGCGAAGGCCGTCGCCGCATAGGCCCGCGTGTCGGCCAGTTCCTTTTCCATGCGCCGCCGCACATTCTGCGTTTCGGCATGGGCATAGAGCACATCCTGTTTCGCGGCCGCCAGATCATTTTCCAGCGCGGCCAGCCTTTCCTCCAGAGCTGCGGCCGGGTCGGCGGCAGCCGTTTCGGCAGCGGCAAGCTTTTCCTCTTCCACCGGGGACTCCATTTCCATCTTGTCTTCACTCATCTCATCAATCTCGAAAGCGTTTGTGCAGTGAAATCCACCATGGGGATGACCCGCGCATAGTTCAAGCGGGTCGGGCCGATCACGCCCACGACGCCGACGACGCGGCCGCCCCCGTTGCGATAGGGTGCGGCTATGACCGAAGAACCGGACAAGGAAAAGAGCTTGTTTTCCGAACCGATGAAGATTTTCGTGGCGGATGCGGCCAGCGCCCCTTCCATCAGGCGCGAAATCTCGCTCTTTCCTTCCAGATCCTCCAGCAATTGCCGCACCCGTTCCAGATCGTCGGCGGCATGCTCGTCGATCAGATTGGCCTGCCCCCGGACGATCAGCACCGGGCGGTCGGCGGCGTCGTTGCTCCAGCTGGCAAGGCCCCGCTCGACCAGCCCGCGCGCGGCCTCGTCCAGCGCCTGCCGGTCGCGCGCCAGTTCCTGCATCAGCCTTTCCTGCGCCTCGGCAAGCGTCAGGCCGGAGAGGCGGGAGGAGATATAATTGCCCGCCTCCACCAGCGCGGAGGGCAGAATGCCGGGGGGAAGATCGACGACGCGGTTCTCGATGCCGCCATCGGACCCGACCAGCACCGCCAGCGCCTGTGCCACGCCGCCCTGCCCGCCCGCCGGACCCAGCGGCACGAAGCTGAACTGGCGCAGCACCATTTCCCGGCGGGGGACCATCACCATGCCCGCGCAGGCGGACAGGCCCGACAGCGCGGTGCTGACGGCGGCGAGCGCGTCTTCTATCGGCCCGCTTTCGGTCACCTGCCGCTCGATCGCACGGCGTTCCTCAGGCGACGGCTCGGTCATCTGCATCATGCCGTCGACGAAGATGCGCAGCCCATATTCGGTCGGCATCCGCCCCGCCGACACATGCGGCGCGGCGAGCAGGCCCATCTCCTCCAACTCCTGCATCACATGGCGGATCGACGCGGAAGAGAGGTTGAGCCCCGGCAGCTGGCTGATCGTGCGCGAGCCCACCGGCACCCCGGTGCCGAGATAGTTTTCGACCACCAGACGGAATATATCGCGGGCGCGATCGTTCATTTCTGTGATCGGGGTCAGGCTCATGGCTCCCAATCTAGGAAAGGACGGCGTACTTCTCAATGCTCGGCTTCATCGCCTCAGGTTCATAATGGAAAGGCGCCCGGCAAGGGGCGCCTTATCCTGGGGGTGGACCGCTCAGGATCGGCTGAGGCGGGGTTTCAGCCGGGGCGAAGGCCGGTCCGGCTTGCCGAAATTATAGCTCAGCTGGAGCGGCCGCTCGCCCTCGCCCGTCTCCGCCGCGCGGGCAGCGGGGGTAAGCGGCGGGCGGTCATCCAGCCGGGCGGTGGCCGGGTAGCTCTGCGTCATCAGGAAGCTGGCGCGGCGCATCCGGTTCCTGCGGGTGAGGAACGGGTTTTCCGGCGACGGATCGCGAGCGACCATCTCCTCCAGGTTCTGCGCCGCATCGCCGACGGGCGCACTGCCCATGGCGGGGCCGTCCAGCGGCGAGGGCGAGCGGACCGGGGCCGCAGGGGCGGCGGCGGCGACCGGCGCCGCTTCCGCCACGGGGTCCGTCACGGGCCGTTCCGGCAGGATAGGCGCCTCGGAAGCAAGCGGCTCCTCTTCCGGCACGAACACCGAATCATCCTCCGCATCGCGACGGCGGCGGGTCATCAGGAACACGCCCGCGCCGCCCAGCAACAGCGCCAGCGCGCCGCCGCCCAGCCACAGGGCGCTGTCATCGCTCCCCTGGCCATCAGCGGGAACGGTGGGTTCGGCAGCGGTCCGCGCGGGCGGCTCTGCCTCCATATCCAGCGGCGCGGCCGGAGCGGGCGTGAACGCAGGCTCGCGAAGCGCGCTTTCCGCTTCGGCCTGAGGAGCCTCGGCCCTCGGCTCGGCTCTTGGTTCCGTGCGCGTTTCCGCGCGGCGCGTCGGGGTGGGGGACGAGGACGGCTCCGGCGCGGCGGCCCGGCGCGGCTCCGTGGTTTCGCGGGCATGCTCAGGCGTCGGCGCAGGCGGCGGGGCCGCTTCCGTCCTTTCGGGCGTCCTTTCGGGCAGAGGCTGGACCACCGGCTGCGCGGGCGTGAACTGGATGGTCGGCGTCTGGGAGGACGCGGGCGTCTGCGCACTCGCGGGCGGTGCGACCGGCGCGGCCGGTGCGGTCTGCGTCACTGGCGGCGGCGCGACGGCTGCTTCCTGCGCCAGCGCGGGGATGGAGGACAGGGCGAGCACAGCGGCAATCGCGGTGCAGGCCGGGGCGAAGGGGGAAAGCATCTCTCTCATGCACCCGTAAACCCGGAAGGCCCGCGCCGGTTCTCCTCCACGGCGACGGAAAGACGCCCCTTTTCGGCCAGCCGAGGGAAATGTGCCCCAGCAGCGACGAACCGTTGGGGGATTTTCTCCCGATCGGGCTTGTGCCGGACGCGGCGGACGCATATCGGCGTCGCATATTTCTAACTCATCAGATTTTCATGAAAGGCCCTCCCCCCATGCGCCCATCCGGCCGTACCCCCGATCAAATGCGTTCCATCGTCATGGAGCCGGGTTTCACCGTGCATGCCGAGGGCAGCTGCCTCGTCAGCTTCGGCGACACGCGGGTGCTGTGCACGGCCAGCGTGGAAGAGCGCGTGCCGCCGTTCCTGCGCGGCAAGGGCGAAGGCTGGGTGACGGCCGAATATGGCATGCTGCCCCGCGCCACCCATACGCGCGGCAGCCGCGAGGCCGCCAAGGGCAAGCAGTCGGGCCGCACGCAGGAAATCCAGCGCCTGATCGGCCGCTCGCTGCGCGCGATCGTCGACCTGAAGGCGCTGGGCGAACGGCAGATCACCATCGACTGCGACGTGATCCAGGCCGATGGCGGCACCCGCACCGCCGCCATTTCCGGCGCGTGGGTCGCGCTGCGCATCGCGGTGGACAAGCTGATGAAAGACGGCCTGCTCGCCGCCGACCCCATTCGCCAACAGGTCGCCGCCGTCAGCTGCGGCATTTGCGGCGGCACGCCGGTGCTCGACCTCGATTATGTCGAGGACAGCGCCGCCGAGGCCGACGCCAATTTCGTGCTGACCGGCGACGGCAAGCTGGCCGAGGTGCAGGCGACGGCGGAAGGCGCGACCTTCGACGAGGAAGAGCTGTTGCGCCTGCTGCGCCTCGCGCGTATCGGTTGTGGGGAAATATTCGCCGCGCAGCGGAAGGCCACCGGACGATGACGGACAATTGGGGGAATGAGCAGTCGGTTCGCAAGCTGCAACCCGGCAAGCTGGTGATCGCCAGCCATAATGCGGGCAAGGTCCGCGAAATCGCCGAACTGCTCGGCCCCCATGGCATAGAGCCGGTATCGGCCGGCTCGCTCGGCCTGCCGGAACCGGACGAGACCGGCACCACCTTCATCGCCAATGCGGAGTTGAAGGCGTTGCAGGCGGCGGACCTCTCCGGCCTGCCTGCGCTGGCCGACGACAGCGGCCTGTGCGTCGAGGCGCTGAACGGCGATCCCGGCATCTTCTCCGCCCGCTGGGCCGGACCGGACAAGGATTTCAACCTGGCGATGCGCCTGGTGTGGGAAGCGATCGCCGCCAAGGGGCCGGATGCGGGCCATGGCGCGCATTTCGTCTGCGCGCTCGCCCTCGCCTGGCCCGACGGGCATGTGGAGGCGTTCGAAGGCCGGGTGGACGGCATGATCGTCTGGCCGCCGCGCGGCGACAAGGGCTTCGGCTACGACCCGATCTTCCAGCCGCTCGGCCACGACATCAGCTTCGCCGAGATGGACCCGGCGAAGAAGCATGCGATGAGCCACCGCGCCGACGCCTTCCGCCAATTGGTGGCGGCGTCTTTCTAGGGGCGGTCCTGATCGTCACCCCAGCGCAGGCTGGGGTCGTCGCGTTCCCTCTCCTGAGGTGCCAGCCTACGCTGGCATGACGGAAAAGAAGATGAAACGGTCCTCTCACTGTTCGGGCTGAGATTGTCGAAGGGCTCAGGACGAACGGTTTTGTGATGTCTGGAAATAGCCGCCACCCCGATCACTCAGGCAGCAGCGCGACTCTCCGTTGCGCGCCGCGCCTGCGCGCTTCCCCTGCCCCACCCTGCCTCCTGGCATCGGCCAGCACCTCCGCGCCGCCCTCATCGGCGCGCATGCCCCAGACATTACCCGCCGGGCTGTAGCGGCAGACGAGGAAGTCGAAATCCCGGTTGGAGGCGAGCGCGCAGCCGACCGAGGTGGTCGTGCGCCAGATGATCTGGCTGTAATGGCCCGTATCCTGCCAGTTGCCCGTCCGGCTGATGTGGGGCACCGCGCGCGCGACATAGTTGCGCCGCTCGTCGAGGAAACCCGCCATCATCTGGTCGTAGCCGAAGGCGTCGCGCGTCCCCATCCACAGATTCTCGCCCTGCGGCTGGGCCCTGCCCGTCATGTCCGCATGCTGGAGATAGCCCTTCTGCGCGAGCAGCCGCGCATAGGCGCGCGCGTCGGCGGCCAGCCGGTCGTCCCAGTTCAGCGGCGGCACGCGCCAGCGCTGCCGCTCGCCATTATGCGCGGAAAGGACCGTCTCGGCGAGCGATCCCCGCGCGGTCGCGCCGCCATGATCGGGATAATAGATCCATTGTTCGGAATAGGAGGGCGCCAAGGCGCTGTCAGCCTGCGCCGGGGTGGAGAGGAAAAGCGGGGTGAGCGCCAGAACGGCAAGCGCCCGACCGACAAGCAACGGTGGCGCAAGACCCCGAACCCGCATATAGATACCCCCGATCATGAATTGCGCTTCTAATACACCAGCGGTTAACGAGTTCCCCCCTGCGATGGTTAATCGCCCGCAATCCAACGCGAAATCGGCTCCGCTGGCCCTCTATGTCCATTGGCCCTTCTGCATTTCCAAATGCCCCTATTGCGATTTCAACAGCCATGTGCGCGAACGGGTCGACATCGACCTGTGGCGCCGCGCGCTGCTGGCGGACATGGCGCATGAGGCGACGCTGACCGGCGGGCGGCCGCTGGGGTCGATCTTCTTCGGCGGCGGCACCCCCTCGCTGATGCCGCCCGCGCTGGTCGCGGAGTTGATCGCGGCGGCGGCGGAGCATTGGCGCCTGCCGCCCGATGCGGAAATCACGCTGGAAGCCAACCCGAACAGCGTCGAGGTGGACCGCTTCGCCGATCTGGCGCGGGCCGGGGTCAACCGGGTGTCGCTGGGCGTGCAGTCGTTCGAGGACGAGGCGCTTCATTTCCTCGGCCGCGCCCATGACGCGGGCGAGGCGACGCGCGCGATAGAGGTGGCGCAGCGGCATTTCGATAGGGTCAGCTTCGACCTCATCTATGCGCTGCCAGGCCAGTCGGCCACCCAATGGGAACGCCAGCTCGGCCATGCGCTTTCCTTCGGTACCGGCCATCTCTCGCTCTATCAGCTGACGATCGAGCCGGGCACGCGGTTCGAGACGCTGGTGCGGCAGGGCAGCTTCACCCCCGCCGATCCCGATCATGCCGCCGACCTTTACGAGCGCACGCAGATAATGACCGGCGCGGCGGGCCTGCCCGCCTATGAGACGAGCAACCACGCCCGCGCCGGCGAGGAAAGCCGCCACAACCTCACCTATTGGCGCTATGGCGACTATGCGGGCATCGGCCCCGGCGCCCATGGCCGCCGCGCCGACGCCGCCGGAACGCCGGTCGCGACGCAGCGTCATCGCAAGCCGGAAAACTGGCTCGGCGCGGTGGAGCGCAACGGCCATGGGATGCAAGGCGAAACCCCGCTCGATGCCGGGGACCGCGCGCGCGAGGCGCTGCTGATGGGCCTGCGCCTCGGCGAAGGGGTAGACCTCGCCGCCATCGCCGCGCGCACCGGCCTTGCCGAGGCCGGGCTGGTCGATGCCGAAGGAATCGCGCGCCTCGCCGCTCATGGCCTCGTCGCGCACGAGGGCGAACGGCTGCGCGTCACGGCTGAGGGTGCGCTGCTGCTCGATGCCATCCTCGCCGAAATCGTGCTATAGCGCGCCCATGAGCCTCGCCCATCAGGACCGGCTGGCCCGCTGGCACCGCCATCTCGCCCATGAGCGGCGGCGATCGCCGCATACGGTGCGCGCCTATGTCGCGAGCGCCGGGCGGCTGCTCGATTTCCTGACCGCGCATCATGGCGCGGTGCCGGGCGACGCCGCCCTTTCCGCCCTGCCCGCCGCCGAGCTGCGCGCCTTCCTCGCCCATCGGCGCTCGCAGGGCATCGGCAATGTCTCGACCGCGCGGGAATTGTCGGCGGTGCGCGCCTTCCTCGCCTTCATCGGCGGCGAGGACGCACAGGTGCCGGTGCTGCGCGGGCCGGCGGTGAAGAAGGGCCTGCCCCGCCCCATCTCCCCCGACGAGGTGATCGCGCTGGCCGAGGACGTCTCGGAAAATGCGCGCGCGCCGTGGATCGCCGCGCGCGACTGGGCGGTGCTGCTGCTACTCTACGGCTGCGGCCTGCGCATATCGGAGGCGCTGTCCTTGAAGGGCCGCGACGTGCCCGCTGGCGAAACGCTGCGCGTCACCGGCAAGCGCGGCAAGACGCGCATCGTGCCGATATTGCCGCAGGTGCGCGAGGCGCTGGCCGATTATGCGCGCGCCTGTCCCTTTGCGCCGGGCGCGGACGAGCCGCTGTTCCGGGGCGCGCGCGGCGGGCCGCTCGACCCGGCGATCATCCGCAAGGCGGTGCGGGAAGCGCGGCGGCGGCTGATGCTGCCCGAACGCACCAGCCCCCATGCGCTGCGCCACAGCTTCGCGACGCATCTGCTGGGGCGCGGAGCGGACCTGCGTTCGCTTCAGGAACTGCTCGGCCATGCGAGCCTCAGTTCGACCCAGATCTACACGCAGGTGGACGCCGCCCATCTGCTCGACATCTACCGCAACGCCCATCCGCGGGCATAGGGGAAAGCGGGGCACGTTAGGTTGGTAAACTATCCGTTCGCCCTGAGCTTGTCGACCCGAAGGGCGGGCGAAGCCCAACGGCTGTACTTCTTTTCTACGTTGGAAAAAGAAGAAAGACAGGGCTTCGACAGGCTCAGCCCGAACGGGATATAGCCTCAGTAATCAATCCTCGCGCTTGTCTCCATTGGTGTCCCCATTGGGCCGCCAGCGGATCAGCCGCCAGACATAGGCGATCACGATCAGCCCCACCGCCGCCGTCGTCACCGGCCCCAGATAATCGTCGATGCGCCGGAAATGCGAGCCGAGGAACATGCCGCTCCCCGCCAGGATGATGTTCCAGATCAGCGCGCCCATGCCGGTCCAGATCAGGAAGCGGACATGCCCCATGTGGAACAGCCCGGCGGGCAGCGACACGATCGTGCGGAAGGCGGGCATGAAGCGGAAGAAGAACACGATCTTCTCGCCATGGCGCTTGAAGAGGCGGTTGAGCATTTCCACCTCCTTCCACTCTATCGTCAATATGCGGCCGAAGCGGCGGACCAGCGGGCGCAGCCGCTCCTTCCCCAGTTTCCAGCCGATCCAGTACCAGAAATAATTGCCGATCACCGTGCCCACGGTGCCGGCGAACAGCAGCGGCGCCATCTCCATCCGCCCCTGCCCGACGCGGATGCCGCCTATGCCCATGATGAGCTCGGACGGAATGGGCGGGAAGATATTCTCCAGCGCCATCAGCAGCGCTATGCCCCAATAGCCGCCCGCGTCGATGAGGTTGACGACCCAGTCGGTCATGATGGCCAGCCTGTCATGATCCCGCGCGGGCCGGTCAGCCCTTCGCCTTCGCAAGGCGGCGGAGAATCGCGTCCCAGATCATGCCCGCCGTGTCGGTGCCGTTGAATTCGTCGATCGAAACGATCCCTGTGGGGGAAGTGACGTTGATCTCCGTCAGCCATTCGCCGCCGATCACGTCGATGCCGACGAACAGCAGCCCGCGCTTCTTCAGCTCCGGGCCGAGCGCGGCGCAGATTTCCCGTTCCTTCTCCGTCAGCTCGGTCTTGGCCGCCGATCCGCCCACCGCGAGGTTGGAGCGGATCTCGCCCGCGCCCGGCACCCGGTTGACCGCGCCCGCGACCTCTCCGTCGACCAGCACGATGCGCTTGTCGCCCTCGCGGACGGCGGGGATGAACGCCTGCACCATGAAGGGTTCGACCCATGAGGCGTTGAACAGTTCCACCAGCGCGGAAAGGTTCGCGCCGTCCGGGCCGACGCGGAACACCGCGCTGCCCGCATTGCCGTAAAGCGGCTTCACCACGATATCGCCATGCTCGGCGAGAAAGGAGCGCACGTCGGCAAGGCTGCGGGTGATCATCGTCGGCGGCATGAAGCGCGCATAATCGAGCACGAACAGCTTTTCCGGCGCGTTGCGGACGGAGGCGGGGTTGTTGACCACCAGCGTCTCGTCCTCGATCCGCTCCAGCAAGTGCGTCGCGGTGATGTAGCTCAGGTCGAAGGGCGGGTCCTGCCGCATCAGCACCACGTCGACGTCGCGGCCGAGGTCGAGCGTCACCTTCTCGCCGAAGCGGAAATGGTCGCCCTCCACCTTCTGCACCGTCACCGCGCGCGCCTCGGCATAAAGGCGGCCGTTACGCCAGGTGAGGTCGGGCGCGCCGTAATGATAGAGCGCATAGCCGCGCGCCTGCGCCGAGAGCATCAGCGCGAAGGTCGAATCCCCGCCAATCCTGATTCCCTCCATCGGGTCCATCTGAACGGCGGCCTTGATCGACATATGGTTCTTCCCTGATTGCGAACGGGGACTCAGCCCCCGTGCCAGACGTTGCTCAAATGGCGCGGGGGGTGGCCGGGCGCAAGCAGCATTACGTCGATTTGCATGTCGTCGCCCGGTTGCAGATAGCGAGGGGCGAGGCTTTCCGCCGCCGCCGCGACCCGCGACAGGCGCCGCTCGTCGATGGCGAAGTCCAGCTCCGCCGCGCTTCCGCGCGCCTTCACCTCGACGAATGCGACCAGGGCGCCGCGCCGCGCGATCAGGTCGACCTCGCCGGCCCGGCAGCGCACCCGCCGGTCGAGGATCGTCCAGCCCTTGAGCCGCAGCCACCAGGCGCAGAGGCGCTCCGCCTGCCGCCCGCGCCTCTCCGCCGCCAGTCTTGCCGGAGAACCCCCGATGCCCGACGTCATTGCCCCTTCAGCTCCAGCGCGCGGGCATAGAGCGCCCGCCGGTCGAGGCCGGTCGCCTTCGCCACCTCGCTCGCGGCCTTGCCCACCGGCAGGCGCGCCAGCGCCTCGCGCAGCAGTGCATCGGCATCCTCCCCGCTCGCCTTCTCCTTCTCGCCCGGCGGGCCGACGACGACGACGATCTCGCCCTTGGGGGGCGTATCCCGATAGGCGGCGGCCAGATCGGTGAGCGGGCCGGTCCTCACCTCCTCATAATTCTTGCTGATCTCCCGGCAGACGGCGGCGTCGCGATCCCCCAGCGCCAGCGCCATGTCGGAAAGCGAGGCGGCAAGGCGAGGGCCGCTTTCGTAGAAGATCAGCGTCGCGCGCACCGCCGCCACCTCGGCCAGCGTGTCGCCGCGCGCCTTGGACTTGGCGGGCAGGAAGCCCATGAACAGGAAACGGTCGGTCGGCAGCGCCGAGAGGGTCAGCGCGGCGATGGCGGCACAGGGGCCGGGAATGGTGGTGATCGCATGGCCCGCCGCCCGCGCGTCGCGTACCAGCTTGTAACCGGGGTCGGAGATGAGCGGCGTGCCCGCATCGCTCAACAGCGCCACCGCCTCGTCCCCCATGCGCGCAATCAGCCGCGCCCGCACGCTTTCGTCGCTATGGTCGTGATAGACGATCATCGGCCGGTCGGACCCCGCATGGCGCAGCAGCTTCGCGCTGACCCGGCTGTCCTCCACCGCGACCACGTCGGCGCGGCATAATATGTCGGCCGCCCTTGGACTGAGGTCAGACAAGTTGCCGATCGGCCCTGCAACGATATAAAGGCCGGGAGTTAGAGCATCCACCATAAGGAGTTTCCATGGCAGAGTCGGACGGCCTTGGGCAAGCAAACATATGGGGCCGCCTGCGCGGCCTGGGCCGGGGCCTTGTTCTCGCGGGCGGGCTTTTCCTCGCCGCTTGTCAGACGATTGTGCCCAAGGGGACCGGGCCGGAACAGCCCGCGCCGCCGCCGCCCGCCCCGGTGCAGCCCGGCCTGCCGACCGACACGCAGCGGCACCGAATCGCCCTGCTCGTGCCCACCACCGGCCCCAATGCCGGGGTCGGCCAGTCGATCGCCAATGCGACCACGCTGGCCCTGCTCGACACGCAGGCAAAGAATGTCCGCATCACCACCTATGACACCGGCAAGGGCGCGGCGGCGGCGGCCGCCCGTGCGGTCGCGGACGGCAACCGGCTGATCCTCGGCCCGCTGACCGGCGACGAGGTGAAGGCGACCGCGCCCGCCGCGCGCAAGGCGAACATCCCGATCATCAGCTTTTCCAACGATGCCAGCATCGCCGGGAACGGCGTCTACATCATGGGCTATTCCCCGGCACAATCGGTGGAGCGCGTCGTCGGCTATGCCCGCTCGCGCGGCATGAGCAAGTTCGCCGCGCTGGTGCCCGCGGGCGTCTATGGCGAGCGGGCGGGCACGGCGATGCTGCGCGCGGTGGAGGCTTCGGGCGGCACCGTGATCGCGATGGAAACCTTCCAGCGCAGCGCCGGGTCGCTTTCCGCAGCGGTCAAGAAGCTGCCCTCCGGCTATGACGCGGTGCTGATCGCCGATGGCGGGCGCATCGCGCTTCAGGCCGCACCGCTCATCCGTCAGGGCGGCGGGGCGCAGGCGCGCCTGCTCGGCACCGAGCTGTGGAACACCGAGGAAAGCACGATCGCCGCCAGCCCCGCGCTGCGCGGCGCATGGTTCGCCAGCGTGTCGGATAATTATTATCGCCAGCTCGCGACCAAATATCGCGCCCGCTTCAAGACCGCGCCCTATCGCCTGTCCGCGCTGGGCTATGACGCGGTGCTGCTGACCGTGCGGATCGCCCAGAACTGGAAGGTGGACACCGCCTTCCCGGTGAGCAGCCTCAATGACAAGGGCGGCTTCGCCGGCATCGACGGCGCCTTCCGCTTCGACCGCGACGGCGTGGCCGACCGCGCGCTGGAGGTGCAGCAGGTGGACGCGGGCAAGTTCACGGTAATCGACGCCGCGCCCAGGGGGTTCTGACCCCGGCGGGACAAGGGCCATGAAAAAGGGCGGCCCCGATATGGGAGCCGCCCTTTTTTGCCCTTTTCCTGTCATGCCAGCGCAGGCTGGCATCTCAGGAGACGGCGCGTAACATGGCCTGCGGCCCCAGCCTGCGCTGGGGCGACGCGCGGAGAACGGATCAGCCGACCGTCTGCCCTGTCTTGGCCCAATCGGCGAGGAAGCCTTCGATCCCCTTGTCGGTCAGCACATGGTTGAAGAGCGAGAGGATGACGGCGGGCGGGGCGGTCATCACGTCGGCGCCGATCTTCGCGCTTTCCAGCACATGGATCGGGTTGCGCACGCTGGCGACGAGGATCTCGGTCGCGAACGCGTAATTGTCGTAGATGAGGCGGATGTCCTCGATCAGCTTCATGCCGTCGAAGCCGTTGTCGTCATGCCGCCCGACAAAGGGAGAGATGAAGCTCGCCCCCGCCTTCGCCGCCAGCAGCGCCTGATTGGCCGAGAAGCACAGTGTCACATTGACCTGCGTACCCTCGCCGGTCAGCGCCTTGCAGGTCTTGAGTCCGTCGACCGTCAGCGGCACCTTGATGCACACATTGTCGGCGATCTTGCGGAGGATCTCGGCCTCCTTCATCATCGTCGCATGGTCGAGCGCGACGACCTCCGCCGACACCGGCCCGTCGACGATCTTGCAGATCTCCGCGATCACTTCCGTGAACTTGCGCCCCGATTTGTGGATCAGCGACGGGTTGGTCGTCACCCCGTCCAGAAGCCCCGTGGCCTCAAGGTCGCGGATCGCATCGGTATCGGCGGTATCAACGAAAAATTTCATGGCGGCGGCTCCTTCTGCAAGCGCTGATTCGCCCGCCCCTATACCCCCTTCCGCCCCGGACGATAAGGCCGCGATCAAGGCGGGGCTGGCGCGCGCGATCCCTCCGTTGCTACTAGGGGGCCATGACTCGCGCCCGTGTCCTCATCCTCAACAGCGCCCTGGGGCCGCTCGACTATCGCGTGCCGCACGGCATGGCGGTGGAGCCGGGCAGCATCGTCGAGGCGCCGCTCGGCCCGCGCCGCATCGCGGGCGTGGTGTGGGAGGAAGACCGCTTTCCCGGCGTCGAGAGCGTCGGCGACAACCGCCTGCGCCCGCTGACATGGGTATCGCCCGCCCCGCCCCTGCCCGCGCCGCTGCGCCGCCTGATCGAATGGACCGCCGACTATTATATGGCGCCCGCCGCCGCCGTGCTGCGCATGGCGCTGTCCTCCGGCGCGGCGCTGACCGACCAGCGCACGGTGATCGAATATCGCGCCAGCGGCCTCATCCCCGACCGGCTGACGCCCCAGCGCGCGCAGGCGCTCGAACGCATCGGCGATTTTCAGGGCGTCCCCCGCGAGCTGGCGGAAAAGGCGGACGTCTCGCTCGCCGTGCTGCGCGGCCTGATCAAGGCGGGCGCGCTGGAGCCGGTGGAGGTCGAGGCCAATGCCCCCTATCCCGCGCCCGACCCCGACCATCAGGTGCCGCAGCTCAATGAGGCGCAGCAGGCCGCAGCCGATACGCTCACGCAAGCGATCGACACGGGCGGCTTCCACGCCTTCCTGCTCGACGGCGTGACTGGATCGGGCAAGACCGAGGTGTATTTCGAGGCCATCGCCCGCGCGATCCGCGACGGGCGGCAGACGCTGGTGCTGCTGCCCGAAATCGCGCTGACCGAACCGTTCCTCAAACGCTTCGAGGCGCGCTTCGGCGTCGCGCCGGTCGCCTGGCACAGCGGCCTGCGGCAAAGCGAGCGCCGCCGCGCCTGGCTCGCCGTCGCGCGCGGACAGGCGAGCGTCGTCGTCGGCGCGCGCTCGGCGCTGTTCCTGCCCTTCCCCAATCTCGGCCTCATCGTCGTCGACGAGGCGCATGAGATCAGCTTCAAGCAGGAGGACGGCGTTCATTATCACGCCCGCGACGTGGCGGTGATGCGCGGCGTGTTCGAGAAATGCCCGGTGCTGCTCGCCTCCGCCACGCCCGCCATCGAGACGCGGCATCAGGTGACGCTGGGCCGCTACAGGGAAATCCGCCTGCCGTCGCGTTTCGGCGGCGCGCAGATGCCGGAGATCACCGGCATCGACCTGCTGCGCGATCCGCCCGACCGCCAGCGCTGGATCGCCCCGCCGCTGGTGAAGGCGATGCGCGAGACGCTGGACAAGGGCGAGCAGGCGCTGCTGTTCCTGAACCGGCGCGGCTATGCGCCGCTGACGCTGTGCCGCCATTGCGGCTATCGCTTCCAATGCCCCAATTGCACCGCCTGGATGGTCGAGCACAAGCTGACCCGCCGCCTCGCCTGCCATCATTGCGGCCATATGATGCCGACACCGCGCGAATGCCCCGAATGCCATGAGGAGGACGCGCTGGTCGCCTGCGGCCCCGGCGTCGAGCGCATCGCCGACGAGGTGGCGCTGCTGTTCCCGCAGGCGCGCACCGCCATCGTCACCTCCGACACGCTCTGGTCGCCGGAAAAGGTCGCGGAATTCGTCGCGGGGGTGGAAAACGGCGCGATCGACATCATCGTCGGCACGCAGCTCGTCACCAAGGGCTATCATTTCCCCAATCTGACGCTGGTGGGCGTGATCGATGCCGATCTGGGGCTGGAGGGCGGCGACCTGCGCGCGGCGGAGCGATGCTTCCAGCAGATCAGCCAGGTTTCCGGGCGCGCCGGGCGCGGCGAGAAGCCGGGCCGGGTGTTCCTCCAGACGCGGATGATCGACGCGCCAGTCATCAAGGCGCTGCTGTCCGGCGATGCCGAGCGCTTCTACGCGACCGAGACGGAGAACCGCCGCATCGCCCATGCGCCGCCCTTCGGCCGCTATGCCGCGATCATCGTGTCGAGCGAGGACGCCGCCACCGCCGCCGACATCGCCCGGCGGCTGGGCAAGAGCGCCCCGCAGGCGGAGGGGCTGCACGTCTACGGCCCCGCTCCCGCCCCGCTCGCCCAGCTGCGCGGACGCCACCGCCACCGCCTGCTGGTCCACGCCTCGCGCGGCCTCAATGTGCAGGAAGCGATCGCGAACTGGCTGGGCGCGGCCGACTGGCCCGCCTCGGTCCGCGTGACGGTCGATATCGACCCTTACAGCTTCCTTTGATATAGGGGCGCCTGATTTCTATGCCCTACCGCTTCATCCATATCGTCCGAAAAGGAGTATATCGCCTTATCTCAACAAGATAAGCGGAACAAAGAATTGCCTACCTTTTCGATAGAAAATTTGCATTGCCGCCCGGCGACTTTTTTCTATACGCAAGCAGAGAATTCGGAGAATCACATGACGTATCTGATGGGGGAGATTCTTCCAGCCCTGCTTCCCTTCATTTTTATTGGTTTCGCGGCGCAATTGATCGACGGCGCACTGGGCATGGCCTATGGCGTCATATCCAGCACCCTGCTGATCGCGATGGGCGTGTCGCCCAAGCATGCGTCGGCGGGCGTCCATGCCGCAGAGACCTTCACCACCGCCGTTTCGGGCCTCAGCCATATCTATCACCGCAACATCGACTGGCAGTTGTTCCGCCGCCTCGCCATTCCCGGCGTGATCGGCGGCGTGGGCGGGGCCTATCTGCTGTCGAACATCGACAGCGGGGTCATCAAGCCGTTCGTGCTGGCCTATCTGACCTCGATCGGCCTGTGGCTGATCTGGCGCAGCACCCATGTGATCCACCGCGCCCGCGACCCGCGCGTCGTCGCGCCGCTGGGCCTTGTCGGCGGCTTCCTCGACGCGAGCGGCGGTGGCGGCTGGGGGCCGGTGGTCACGTCGAACCTGCTGTTGCAGGGCGGCGACCCGCGCACCACGATCGGCACGGTGAACACGGCGGAATTCCTGCTCACCCTGTCGGTCAGCATCACCTTCCTCGTCCATCTGGGCTGGGAAAGCTTCACCATCGCCACCACCGGCCTGCTGATTGGCGGCGTCGTCGCCGCGCCGCTGGGCGCGAAGCTCGCCAAGCATATCGCACCCAACCGGCTGCTGCTGCTGGTCGGCGTCGTGCTGACCCTCACCTCGGCCTATGGCATCGCCAAGTCGCTGAACTGGGTGGGGTGATCCGTCATGCCAGAGCGCAGGCCGGCATGACCTATTTCCCGTTGAACAACAGGTTGCGGCCAAGAGCTGACATTGCCTTTACCGTCACCCTGAACTTGGTTAGCTGCGCCGGCCTTCGGCTCAGGGTCCATTTCGCCGGATTGACCATCGGTCTGTGGGGCTTGATGGATGCTGAAACAAGTTCAGCATGACGATCGGGTTAAATCTAACTACCTAAATAACCTCTTCTTTTCTCCGTCATGCCAGCGAAGGCTGGCATCTCAGGGGATGTCGCACCACATGGCCTACGACCCCAGCCTTCGCTGGGGTGACGGTAAGACAACACCCCAGGCAGCCTTCCCCAAACAGCTTTGCAGCCCCATAAGCGCCCAAGAAAAAAGGCGGGGATTGCCCCGCCCTTTTCCATTGCCGTCTATATCCCGCGATCAGTCCCGGTCCGCTTCGCCGCCGTCGCTGGAGCGGCCGAACAGGCGTTCCGCCTCTTCGCGGAAGGGGTTGGAAGCCGGAATGCTCTGCTCCTCGCCTTCCTCGACGCGCGCCGCATCGTCGCGCCCCGCCTCATCGCGCCCGGCGTCGTCGCGCTGGCGCCGCAGTTCCTCGATCAACGCAGCCTTGGCGCCGTCGAGGCGCGTGTCGGCGGGCGCCTCGATCCCGGCCTTCTTCGCCGCCTTGGCGACCTCGGCATCCAGTTCGCGCTGCGAGCACAGGCCGAGCGTCACCGGATCCTTCGGCACGATATTGGCGATGTTCCAGTGGCTGCGGTCGCGGATCGCGGCGATGGTGGTGCGGGTCGTGCCGATCAGGCGACCGATCGCGCCGTCGGAAATCTCCGGATGGTTGCGCAGGATCCACGCAATGCCGTCCGGCTTGTCCTGCCGCTTGGAAACCGGCGTATAACGCGGCCCCTTGGTACGGCGGACAGGCTCGCTGCCGCGCGAAATCTTCAGCGCATAATCGGGATCGGCCTCGCCCTTGCGGATTTCCTCGACCGTCAGTTCATGCGCGCGCACCGGATCGCGCGGCGTATATTTGATGCTCGTCGTATCGTCGGCGATGGCCTGTACCTCCAGCATGTGCAGACCGCAGAAATCGGCGATCTGCGAAAAGCTGAGGCCGGTATTCTCGATCAGCCAGCAGGCGGTGGCGTGGGGCATAAGCGGCTGGGACAAGGCGTGCGCTCCAGTCTTGAAACAACATCGGAAATAATAAGGGCCACCCAAGCAGGGTGGCCGCCAAACCAGTCACGGATAAAACAAAGCCGGTGCGAGAGCAAGTAAAATGCTTTCCCGGCCCTGCCTCCGTTCCCCGCCCCGTCATTCCACCTGCAGCACGATCTTGCCGAAATGCTCGCCCGCCTCCATCCGGGCATGGGCGCGGGCGGCTTCGGCCAGCGGCACCACGCTGTCGATGGCCGGACGCAATTCGCCCTTGGCCACGAACGGCCAGACATGGTTGCCGATCTCGTCGGCGACCAGCGCCTTGAACGTGTCGGATCGCGCCCGCAGCGTGGAGCCGGTCAGCGTCAGCCGCCGCATCATCACCTCGGCCATGGAAATCTGCGCCTTGCTGCCGCCCAGAACGGCGATCGACACATGCCGCCCGTCGTCGGAGAGGCATTTGAGGTTGCGCGCGACATAATCGCCGCCGACCATGTCGAGCACCACCTGGCAGCGGCGCCCGTCGGTGATGGCGCGGACTTCCTCGACGAAATCCTGCGTGCGGTAGTTAATCGCATGATGGGCGCCCCAGTCCAGCGCCGCCCTGCATTTCTCGTCCGTGCCGCAGGTGACGATGATCCGCACGCCGAACAGGCGGCACAGCGAAATGGCCATCGTCCCGATGCCGCTGGTGCCGCCATGCACCAGCACCGTGTCGCCCTCGACCGCATAGGCGCGCTCGAACAGGTTGGTCCACACGGTGAACAGCGTTTCGGGCAGCGCCGCGGCCTCCACCATGTCGTATCCGTCCGGCACGGGCAGGCATTGCCCGGCGGGGACCGTCACATATTCGGCATAGCCCCCGCCATTGGTGAGCGCGCACACGCGCTGCCCCAGCAGCGCCACGTCCACCTCCGCGCCCAGTTGCACCACCACGCCCGACACCTCCAGCCCCAGCAGCGGAGAGGCCCCGGCAGGCGGCGGGTAATTGCCCTGCCGCTGGAGGAGGTCGGGCCGGTTCACCCCGGCCGCATGCACGCGGATCAGCACCTCGCCCTTGCGCGGCGCGGGAATGGCCATCGTCCTTTCGGCCAGCACGTCCGGCCCGCCCGGACGATCCATGCCTATAGCCCGCATTTCCTTGGATATTATCTCCAGCGCCACACCTGATCTCCCCCCACTGTCCGGGCAGCCGGCTCATGTGAGTGGCCCATGATCCGCCGCCCGATCGCCATGCCATATTGACACTGCTCCTGATAGGGTCAACATTAATGTCGATGGATATGGACGACTATCTGCCGAAGCGGGCGGATGACCCGCTCAACCTGTTGATCAGGCAGGATCTTGCCCCCCTGTCTGTCGATGAGCTTCGCGCCCGCGTCGCGGCGCTGGAGGCCGAGATAGAGCGCGTCCGCAAGACGATCGACCGGGCGGTCAGCCACAAGGCCAGCGCCGAGGCCTTATTCCGAAAATGAGCTTATCCCCTTTCCTCGTCGCCGCCGGCGGGAAAACCGGCCCTGAAGGACGGAGGACGGGGATTTGGGTCGGCGCCCTTGACCAAGCGGTAACGCGTGCCGACATAGTGGAAAATGGCATCCCCCTCGGATGCCGGGAGAACTGAAATGCCGTCTTTTGCTTCCGCCCTCGAAACCACGCTGCACAATGCGCTGACGCATGCGTCCGAGAGGCACCATGAATATGCGACGCTGGAACATCTGCT
Source organism: Sphingobium jiangsuense (assembly GCF_014196495.1). GTDB lineage: Bacteria > Pseudomonadota > Alphaproteobacteria > Sphingomonadales > Sphingomonadaceae > Sphingobium > Sphingobium jiangsuense. The sequence continues at coordinate 61,456 of NZ_JACIDT010000014.1, read as the reverse complement.
CCTCGCCCTGATCGAGGACGAGCACGCCTCCAAGGTGATGCAGGCCTGCGGCGTCGATCTGGGCGAACTGACGGATTCCGTAACCCATTATCTCGATACCGAGCTGGACAGCCTGAAAGTGGACAGCGACACCGACCCCTCGCCGACCAGCGGCTTCCAGCGGGTGGTGCAGCGGGCGATCCTGCACGTCCAGTCCTCCGGCAAGGACGAGGTGACCGGCGCCAATGTTCTGGTCGCGCTGTTTTCCGAGCGGGAAAGCTATGCCGTCTATTTCCTGCAACAGCAGGATATGAGCCGCCTCGACGCGGTGTCCTATATCTCGCACGGCGTCGGCAAGGCGACCGCCCAGCCCGCGCAGCCCGAAACCAAGGCGAACGAGCAGGAGAAGAAGGCGCAGACCAAGGAAAAGAAGGACAGCGCACTCGACCAGTTCACCGTCAACCTCAACGAGAAGGCGATGGAGGGCAAGGTCGACCCGCTGATCGGCCGCAGCGCCGAGGTCGACCGCACGATCCAGATCCTGTGCCGCCGGTCGAAGAACAACCCGCTCTATGTGGGCGACCCCGGCGTCGGCAAGACCGCCATCGCGGAAGGCCTCGCGCGCAAGATCATCGAGGGCAACGTGCCCGACGTATTGAAGGACGCGGTCATCTACTCGCTCGATATGGGCGCGTTGCTCGCCGGCACGCGCTATCGCGGCGACTTCGAGGAGCGTCTGAAGGCCGTGGTGAACGAGCTTGAAAAGATGCCGGAAGCGGTGCTTTTCATCGACGAGATCCATACCGTGATCGGCGCGGGCGCGACCAGCGGCGGGGCGATGGACGCCTCCAACCTGCTGAAGCCCGCCCTGTCCGGCGGCACCATCCGCTGCATCGGCTCGACCACCTACAAGGAGTTCCGCAACCATTTCGAGAAGGACCGCGCGCTGCTGCGCCGGTTCCAGAAGATCGACGTCAACGAGCCGACCATCGAGGACACGATCAAGATCCTCACCGGCCTGCGCCCGAATTTCGAGGAGCATCACCATGTCCGCTACACGGCGGATGCGATCAAGGCGGCGGTGGAGCTTTCCGCCCGCTACATCAACGACCGCAAGCTGCCGGACAAGGCGATCGACGTGATCGACGAGGTCGGCGCGATGCAGATGCTGGTCGCCCCATCGAAGCGCAAGAAGATCATCACGTCCAAGGAGATCGAGGCCGTCATCTCGACCATGGCGCGCATCCCGCCCAAGACCGTGTCGAGCGACGACAAGACCGTCCTCGTCTCGCTGGAGCAGGACCTGAAGCGCGTCGTGTTCGGGCAGGACAAGGCGATCGAGGTGCTGGCAAGCGCGATCAAGCTTTCCCGCGCGGGCCTGCGCGATCCGGACAAGCCGATCGGCAACTACCTCTTCTCCGGCCCCACCGGCGTCGGCAAGACGGAGGTCGCGCGGCAGCTCGCATCGCTTCTCGGCATTCCGCTGCAACGCTTTGATATGTCCGAATATATGGAGCGCCACTCGGTCAGCCGCCTGATCGGCGCGCCTCCGGGCTATGTGGGCTATGACCAGGGCGGCCTATTGACCGACGCGATCGACCAGAACCCGCATTGCGTGCTGCTGCTCGACGAGATCGAGAAGGCGCATCCGGACCTGTTCAACATCCTGTTGCAGGTGATGGACAATGGCCGCCTGACCGACCATCACGGCAAGACGGTGGATTTCCGCAACGTCATCCTGATCATGACGACCAACGCGGGCGCATCCGACATGGCGCGCGAGGGCATCGGCTTCGGCGATGTCATCAGCAAGGAGGATGCGAGCGAGGAAGCGGTGAAGCGGCTGTTCACGCCGGAATTCCGCAACCGGCTCGATGCGATCGTTCCGTTCGGCTATCTGCCGCCGGAGGTCGTCGCACGGGTGGTCGACAAGTTCGTCCTGCAACTGGAACTGCAACTGGCCGACCGCGACGTCCACATCACGCTCAGCGACGAGGCGCGCAAGTGGCTCACCGACCGGGGCTATGACAAGCTCTACGGCGCCCGCCCGATGGGCCGCCTGATGCAGGAGAAGATCAAGCAGCCGCTGGCCGAGGAGCTGCTGTTCGGCAAGCTCGTCCATGGCGGCGAGGTGGTCGTCGGCCTGAAGGACGACGCGCTGACCTTCCAGATCATCCCGGCCGCGCCCAAGGGCAAAGGCAAGCCCAGCGCGAAGCCGAAGGCGAAGGCCGCCGATACGGAGTGATCGGCGCGGGGTTGAGGAAACGGAACGGGCGGGGTCATTCTCCGCCCGTTTTCGTTGATAGCCGGGCCGGGTGCGTGGGAACCCAACGTCCCCGCAAGAGAAGAACGACAGGAGGATGCAGATGAGCGAGCTGATATTCTACACCAATCCCATGTCGCGCGGACAGATCGTCCGGTGGATGCTGGAGGAGCTGGGCGAGCCTTATGAGGAACGCCTGCTCGATTACGGCACGACGATGAAGGCGCCGGACTATCTCGCCGTCAATCCGATGGGCAAGGTGCCCGCCATCGTCCATCGCGGGCAGGTGGTGACGGAGGGCGCGGCGATCTGCACCTATCTCGCCGATGCCTTTCCGGAGAAGCGGCTGGTCCCGCCACCCTCCGCCCGCGCGGACTATTATCGCTGGCTGTTCTTCGCCGCCGGGCCGGTGGAACAGGCCGTCACCAGCCACGCCTTTCACTGGACCCCGGACGAGAAGCAGCGCAGGACGGTCGGCTTTGGCAGCTACGAGGATGTGATGAACGCGCTGGAACAGGCGGTCGCGGGCAAGAGCTTCATCGCGGGCGATCGCTTCTCCGCCGCCGACGTCTATGTCGGCGCGCAGATCGACTGGGGCCTGCGCTTCGGCACCATGCCGGACCGCGCCGCCTTCGCCGATTATGTCCTGCCCCTGCGAGAGCGCCCGGCCTACCGGCGCGCACAGGAGATCGACGGCGCGCTGATCGCTAAGATGCAGCAGGGCGGGTAGCTATCCGGATGCCAGCAGGCCGCGCGCCGCCACCCCCGCCGGGATCGCCGCGATGCACAGGAAGGTGCCGAACGCTATCCGTGTCGTGCGATCGATGGCGTAGCCGCTCAGCGCGCGCAGCAGCACCCACGCCAGCGCCAGCAGCGAGGATGCGAGCAGGATGAACGGCAGCGCCTGCCAGCCGAACCATGCCCCCAGCGCGCCCAGCAGCTTCGCATCCCCCAGCCCCAGCCCGTCGCGCCCGCGCGCCGCGCGGTAACCGAGCGACAGGGCGAGCAGCACGCCATAGCCCAGCGCCGCGCCGACCAGCGCCTCCTTCAGCCCGACACCCGTGATCCACGGCGCGACGGCGAAGCCCAGAAGGGCGAGCGGCAGGGTCAGCGCATCGGGCAGCCAATAATGGCGCGCGTCCAGCACCGCCAGCGCCAAGAGGCCCCAGCCCAGCACCATCCACCCCAGCGCCTGCGGCACCGGCGCGGCCAGCATCGCGCCGACACCGATCGCCGCGCAGCCCAGTTCCATGCGCATATGCACGGGATCGATCCGGCCGCCGCAGCCACGGCACCGCCCCCGGCTGGCGAGATGGCTCAGCACCGGGACGAGATCGGCCGCGTGCAGGGTCCGCCCGCAATGATCGCAGCACGATCGCCCCGAAAGGACCGACCGCCCCTCCGGCCAGCGCATCACCAGCGCGGCCAGGAAGCTGCCGAAGATAAGGCCCAGCACGCCGCCGCCGAGCACCATGGCGGAAAAGGCAGTCACATCCGCCCTTCCAGCGAGAGCACATAATCCTCGCCCTGCGCGCGCAGCCCGGCGGCGGCGAGAGCGGCGCCGTCGCCATCCTTCGCGCGCTTCACCGCGATCCTCGCGCTGTAGCGCCCGTCGCGATCGATACGCAGCGACAGACGCTCCATCCCCGTCTGGCTGACGAGCGGAAAGAGGACGGCCGCGCCGTCGCAGGTCGCCGGGCCTTCCAGCCCCTGCGACAGGGTGAGGCCCGCATAGGGGCCGTTCAACCGCACGCGCAACCGCCCCTCGGCGCGGGCGCAGGCATCGCCCGCGAACTCCACCGTCACGTCCTGCCATTCGAGCAGGCTGACCGGCAGCGCGGGGAAAAGGCCGCCCGCCGCCATGCTGCCCGTCACATCGGCTATGCCCTTGTGGTTGAAGCCGCTGACCCACGCCCCGCGCAGCGCGTCCCCTTCCCCCTCGCGCGACAGGTCCAGGCGGATACGGCCGAGCAGCAGCGGCCCCGGCGCGACGGCGGCCCTGACGTCGCCCAGCCCGACCGGACCCAGCATCAGCCCGTCGATGCCGCCCTGCCAGATGCTGCCCCGCACCTGCCGCGCGGTGACGCCATGGGCGCCCAGCCCCGCAAGATCGAGCGCGATCCGCAACGGAAAAAAGGCGGCCAGCGCCAGCAAACATGCCACCCCCAGCAGGAGGACGGCACGGCGGGAAAGGGACAGGACGCGGATCATGTCCCCTTCCCCGCGCGGCGGAAGCCCAGCTGGGCGCTGACCGTCCCGGTGGCGCCGGAAGGCGATATCAACGCCTTGTCGACCGCGATCCCCTGCCCCTCCAGCGCGGCGATCCAGCCGAGCAGCGCGGTCGGGCGCGCGGTCGCGATGGTGATATCCACGCGGTCGCGCCCCTGCGCTTGCACCCGGTCGAGCGTGAAACCCGCCTCGCCCGCGCTCTGCCCGACGATCTGGTCGACCGGCAGCGAGGACGGCGCGCGCGCGGCACTGTCCTGCCCGCCCTTCAACCAGTCGACCTTGCGCGCCACGTCGGCATGGCGTTCCGCCGCTTCGGCATTGGCGCGCATCGCGCCGCGCAGGCCGCTTTCGAGCGGACGCAGCACGCCCAGCCAGCCCGCCACCGCCGCGAGCAGCGCCAGCATGATCGCCAGCAGCAGTCGCTCCCTCGGCGCGCGGCCGTTCCACCAATGGTTGAGGTTTTCCGTCATGGCTGCACCGTGATTTCCGCGATTACCCGGCCGCCCGGATCGGTCGAGGAGGTCGCCGTGATCCGGAAACCGGCCCCCTGAACCGCGAGCAGCACCCTGTTGATATCCTCGGCCCGCGCCGAGGCGAGCGTCGCATGCAGCAGCCCGTCCTCGTTCAGGCTGAGCGTGGCGAGGCTGACGCCCGGAACGGGGCGCATCGCCTGCATCAATCCGGCAAGCGGCCCGGTGAAGGCGTGAACGCCACCCCTTTCCGCCACCAGCCGGTCGATCTCCGCCGCCGCGCTTGCCGCATCCCCGGCGGCGGGCGCGAAGGGCCGCGCAAGGGCGACCGTGCGGGCGTCGAGGCGCGATGTGCTCCACGCATTGCGGGCGATCAGCGCGACGGTGATGGAAAGCGAGACGAGCAGGAGCAGCCCGGCCAGCAGCGCCATCCGCCGCAGCCAGGCAGCATCCGCACCGCTGCGCCGCCTCCGCGCGAACGGGCCGGAGCGCAGGTTGACCGGCGGCCGCGCCAGCGCCGCGACCAGCGCGGCCTCGGCCTCTTCGGGCGGCAGCGTCTCCACCGGCACGCCGCTCAGCAGCGCCTGCATCCACGGGGCATCGGCATGGCCCGCGCCCTTGCGCCCGCGCGCTACGGCGATGCCCGCCAGGTCCGCGCGGACATAGCTTTCCTCCGGACCTTGCTCCGGGCCTTCCTCCGGCTCCGGCAGGATCGCCCCCAGCGGCAGCACGATGTCGGGATCCAGCCCCCGATCGCCCGCCCAGCCGAGGCAATGCGCCAGATCGGCGCGCGCGATGACCGCGATATGCCAGACCCCCGGCGCGCCGCCTTCCACCGGCTCCAGCGCCGCCGCATGCATCTCCGCCGGGTCTGTTATCCCGGCCTCCAGCGCCTTGCGGATGGCGACCGCGCGCGCCTGGGCGGGCGGCATCGCCGGATCCAGCTCGACCCGGCGCAGCACCGCGACATCGGGCGGCAGCACCAGCATCACCGGCCCGCCGCCGTCCGTTCCCGCCGGGACGGCCCCTTGCGTCCGCGATCCGATGCGCCCTTCGGCAACCCGCCACCAGCGCGGATCGCCCGCATTGTCGGGGGACAGCAGGACGATCAGTCCTTCGGCACCCTTCACCCTTCGTCTCCCCATGTCATGCGCACCAGCCGCACCGGCGCGGACCGCGCATCATAGAGCGCCCATTGGCGCAGCGCCGTGCCCCCCATATCCACTTCCAGTTCCGCCTTGAACCACCGCGTCATCAGTTGGGCCTGCTGCGCCGCCTCCGCCAGCGGCACCACCCCGCGTGCGGCGGGCAAGGCCCAGAAGGCGACGGTGCTGTCATAGCCGCCGCCCGGCCGCTGCGCGATCATCGCCCGCGCCATGTCGAGCGTCAGCTTGCCCGGCGCCAGCATAGCGAGCAGCGGCGCCTGTTGCGGCATCAGCGTGTTCACGTTGAGGGCAGAGAGGTCGGCCGCCGGCAGCGCGCATATCCACGGGCGCAGCAGGTTGTAGAGGTCCGGCGTGACGCCCGCCACCGCGCGAAGCTCGCTGGCGTCCGCCATCATCCGGTTGGCGGCGCGATAGGGCCGGTCGCCCGCCAGATAGCTTTCATCCTCCGCCCCGCCCTGCACCGGCACGCTGTCGCTGTCGATCCAGTCGGCGGCGGCCAGCGCCACCAGCCGGGCCTGCGCCGGGCGCACGCCGAGCAATTCCATCAGCGCGGTGAACTGGGCGACGGCGAGCGGGCGCTGCCGCAGGTCGGCATCGTCCTTGCCCGCCACCAGGCTGTTGAGGTTGAAGCAGTTGCCGCCGTCATGGATCGTCACTGCGACGCTGCCGCCCGGCACGGCGACCGGCCGGGGCTGCCCCAGCCATCCGCCCGCCAGTGTCAGCTTGCCCGGCTCCTTCTCGATCAGCGCATCGAGACGGCGTCCGACCAGCAAGGCGGCGCTGTCGGCATAGGCGTGCGCCTGCTCCAGCACCGCGCTGTTGGCCGAAAGGCGGGTGGCGAGCGTCAGCCGCTCCAGCACCGCCGCCGACACCACCGCCATCACCGCGACCAGCAGCAATATGGTGAGCAGCGCCGCGCCCCGCTCGCGATCGGGAAGAGGCCGGGAAGCGCGGTCATTCATCGCCTGCCTCCTTCTGCCCGTTATACGCCTCTTCCCGCCCGCCGCCGATGCGGAACAGCAGGGTCAGCGGCGGCTGGCCCGCGCGGGTGACGACCATGCGCATCGCCACCGGCATCGCGAGCGGCCTGTCCCGCTGCCAGAGGTCGATCCATTCGCCGCCCGGCTCGCGAAAGGCGACGGACAGCGCACGCACATCGTCCAGCAGCAACGCGGGTTCGTCCCCGACCGCGCCGTCGACCATCGGATAACCGCGCCGCTCCAGCCTGCCGCCACGCAGCCAATATTCGACTTTCTGCACAGACGCGCGCGGCGCGTCGTCCGGGTTGCTCCAGCCGCCGCGCACGAAATGCAGGAACGGCGCTTCGTCGGAAGGCGGACGCGAGAAGAAGGCGGGCGCGAGAAGCCCGCTTTCGGTGCGGCTGATGCGCGGCAGCGCCTGCGCCATGTCCTGATCGATCAGCGCGACCACCCGCGTCATGTCGCCCTGCCCGTCGAGATGCCGCTTCACCGCGCCTTGAGCCGACACCGCATTGCCGAGCAGCAGCACCCCCGCCGCCGCCAGCATCGCGAAGATCGACAGCGCGACCAGCAGTTCGATCAGCGTGAAGCCCTGTTGGGCGGAACGCCCCGAACAAGTGAAGCCCTGTTGGGCGGAACGCTCCGAACAAGTGAAGCCCTGTTGGGCGGAACGCCTCAAAGACTCGAAGCCCTGTTGGGCGGAACGCTCCAAAGGCTCGAAGCCCTGTTGGGCGGGGCGGCTCATCGCGGCTGCTCCCGCAGGAAGGTCAGCACCACGGGCGACGCATCCGCCGCGCCGGTCACGCGCAGGTCGATGCGGACGACGCCTTCCTCGCCGGTCCTGGCGACCTTGCGTTCCCAATGCCATTGGCGCCCGCCATTTTCAGCCTCGCCCTGCTCCTCCCCGATCGCCAGCATGTCGGGGGAAGTCAGCAGGTCGACCATCTGGTTGCGGGCGACGATGCGCGCCATCTGCCGCTGGTCGAGATCGGCGGTGGCGCGCACCGCGACCGCCTGCAAGCGGATCAGCGCCAGCGCGGCGAGGCTGAACACCGCCAGCGCGACCAGCATCTCCAGCAGGGTGAACCCTTCGGTGCTGTCGAGGCGGCCGCGTTCACCCACCGACCCGCACCCTGCCCGCGCCGTCGAGCGTGACCGCGACGCTCTCCTCGTCGCGCATCAGCGTGATGCGCGCGGGCTGCGCGGGAAGTCCGGTGCTGTCGAAGCTCAGCATCAGGCGGCCGCCAGTCTTTCCATCCTGCCCCACCAGCGCCCGCGTCCCCGCGCGCCAGTGGGTGACGGGAAAAGGCGCATCGGCGGGCTCGCTCCACCGGTCCCTATCGCGGGTTTCGAAGCCATAGGCACCGGGCGACACCCAGATGGCGGCGGGCCGCGCCGCGATCACCGCCTGGTCGCGCGCCGCCGCGAGCCGCGCCGCGAACCGGTCCGCATCATCGACCAGCCGCCCGCGCGGATCGGGCACGGCCAGCATTACCGCCGCCGACGCAAATCCCATGATCGCGATCACCACCATCAGTTCGACCAACGTGAAGCCGTGCTCGGCGGAACGTCCTAAAGACGTGAAGCCGTGTTCGGCGGAACGTCCCAAAGACGTGAAGCCGTGTTCGGCGGAACGCCGCAAAGACGTGAAGCCTTCTTGGGCGGAACGTCCCAAAAACCTGAAGCCCTGTTGGGCGGAACGCCCGCCTCCGACCTTCGCGTCAAAGGGCGCTGGAGCGAATATCCGCATTGTCCTCCGTCCCGCCCGGCTGGCCGTCGGCGCCCAGCGAAATGATGTCGAACGCGCCCTTCTCGCCCGGCACCCTGTACTGATAGGCGCGGCCCCACGGATCGTCCGGCAGCTTCCTGATATAGCCGCCGCGGCGATAGCGCTCCGGCTGGGCGAGGCCCGCGGGCGCCGAGAGCAGCGCGGCGAGGCCCTGTGTCTGGGTGGGATAGCCCAGATTGTCGAGGCGATATTGCTCCAGCGCCTGCTCGATCACCGCGATATCGGCCTTCGCCTTTTCAACGCGGGCGGTGTCGGTCGCCGGGATCACGTTGATCGCCACAATGGTCGCCAGCAGGCCGATGATGACGATCACCACCATCAGCTCGACCAGCGTGAAGCCGTGTTCGGCGGAACGCCGCAAAGACGTGAAGCCGTGTTCGGCGGAGCGCCTTAAAGACGTGAAGCCGTGTTCGGCGGAACGGCGGACCATGCCGCCCCGGCGCTTCTTTCGAAAAAACTTCATAATCGATCCTCCTAAAGCCCCGTAAGGCTTTGCAATTGCAGGATGGGAAGCAGGATCGCGAGGATGATGACGGCGACGATGCCGCCCATCGCGATGATGATGACAGGCTCCAGCATCGCCAGCGCGGCGGAGGTGAAGGTGTCGAATTCCTGCTCCAGATACTCCGCGGCGCGCTCCAGCATCTCGTCCAGCCGCCCGGCGCTTTCTCCGCTCGCGGCGAGGTAGACCAGCAGCGGCGGGAACACGCCCGCCCGGCGCAGCGCCGCCGACAGGCTGCCCCCGCCCCGGATCGCCTCGACGATATTCTCGCTCGCCCGGCGCAGCACCCGGTTGTGCACCGTCTGCGCGGTGAGCGCGAGGCCGTCCAGCAACGGCAGGCGGCTCGCCACCATCGTTGCCAGCGTGCGCGCCATGCGGGCGGCGTGCAGGTCGCGGATCAGGCGGCCCAGCACCGGCAGACGCAGCAGCGCCGCATCGAACCGGGCGCGCGGTCCCTCGTGCCGCAGCACCTGCCACGCCGCCAGCCCGCCCAGCGCCAGCAGCAGCGCGATCAGCCAGCCCCAATGGGCGAGCAGGTCCGAAATGCCGATGACGATGCGCGTCAGCAGCGGCAGGGTCTGGCCCACCGTGTCGAACTGCTCGACCACCCTCGGCACCACCAGCACCATCAGCGCGACCACGACGAGCACGGCAAAGCCCGCCAGCACCGCCGGATAGGCAATGGCGGTGATGACCTTCGACCGGATCGCCGCCTGCCGTTCCAGCAGGCGCGAGAGGCGTTCGAGGATCACCGGCAGGCTGCCCGAATTCTCGCCCGCCGCGATCATCGCGCGATAGAGCGGCGGGAAGCTGCGCGGCTCGGCCGCCATCGCATCGGCAAGGCGGCGGCCTTCCATCACGCCCATATGGGTGTTGGCAAGGACCGCACGGGCCGGGCCGCCTTCGGTCTGGCGCGACAGGGTGCGCAGCGCCTCTTCCAGCGGGCTGACCTGCGCCAGCGTCGACAGCTGGCGGGTGAAGAGAGTCAGTCCCTTGGCCGACAGGCGGCGCGCACGCAACGCAAGCAGCGGCCGCCCCTTCCCGCTCCGGTCGCCGCCGTCAGCCTCCCGCCCCTGCTCCAGCTTCAGCACGGCCAGCCCCCGGCCATCCAGCATCGCCCGCGCGCGGTCGATCGTGTCGGCGCGCAGCCGCCCCGATTTCTCGCGCCCCCGGCGGTCGACGGCCAGATAGGTGAACTCAGTCATCCACATCCTCGCGCCGGCAAATGCGGATCGCCTCTTCGGCCGAGGTTTCACCCGCGCAGACCAGCATCCGCGCTGCCGACCCCAGATTGGGCGCGTTGAGGAATGCGTGGCGCGCGATCAAGGTTTCGTCACAGCCCTCGTTGATGAGGCGACGGATGGTGTCGTCGACGCGCACGCATTCGAACACGCCGATCCGGCCCTTATATCCGCTATGGTTGCAACTCGCGCAGCCTTCCGCATGATAGATTACCGTGCCGAGATCGAGGCCGAGCAGCGCGCAGGCCGATTTGTCCGCCTGCACCGGTTCCCGGCAGTCGGGACAGAGCCGCCGCACCAGCCGCTGGGCGATGACCGCGCGCAGCGTGGAGGCGAGCAGGAACGGCTCTATCTTCATGTCGCGCAACCGGGTGATCGCGCCGACCGCGTCGTTGGTATGCACGGTCGAGAGCACGAGGTGCCCCGTCAGCGACGCCTGCACCGCGATATCGGCGGTTTCGCGGTCGCGTATCTCGCCGACCATCACCACGTCCGGGTCCTGCCGCAGGATCGCGCGCAGGCCCGCCGCGAAGCTGAGGCCGACCTTCGCATTCACCTGCGTCTGGCCGACGCCCTCCATCGCATATTCGACCGGATCCTCGACCGTCAGGATGTTGCGGCTGCCGTCGTTCAGCTCCCGCAGGCCGGCATAGAGCGTCGTCGTCTTGCCCGACCCGGTCGGCCCGGTGACGAGGATGATGCCGTTCGGCTCATGCAGCGCCTCGCGGAACAGGCGGTCGGCATGCCCCGACATGCCCAGCACGTCGAGCGACAGCCCGGCCTTTTCCTTGTCGAGGATGCGCAGCACCACCCGCTCGCCCGCCCGGCTGGGCAGGGTCGAGACGCGCACGTCGAGCAGCTTGCCGCCCAGCGTCAAGCCGATGCGCCCGTCCTGCGGCACCCGCCGCTCGGCGATGTCGAGGCGGGCCATCACCTTGATGCGGCTCACCAGCACCGGCGCGACATGGGGCGGCATGCGCAGCGTCTCGCGCAGCACGCCGTCCATGCGCATGCGCACGACAAGGCCCGTCTCATAGGGCTCGATATGGATATCGGAAACGCCCTGCCGCGCGGCCTCGGCGATGATGCCGTTGATCAGGCGGATGGCGGGCGCGTCGTCGGCGCTGTCCAGCAGGTCCTCGGCGGTGGGAATGTCACCCGCGATCAGATCCAGCTCATCCTCGCCGACCTGCATCGATCCGGCCATCGCCGCCGCGCTGCCCTCCATCGCATAATGATCGGACAGGTGGCGGTCGAAGGTCGCGGCATCGACGAACTCCACCTCGAAGCTGCTGGCGAGATAGCGGCGCACCTCCAGCAGCGTCGCGATATCGCCGCCCTGGCGGAAGGCGACGCGCGCCCGGCCGTCCTCGCCCTGCCCCGTCAGCACGACGCCATGGGCGCGGGCATAGGCATAGGGAATGTCGACCGCGCGCGGCGGCGGCAGGGGCTTGCCCGACGGCGCCCCGCCCGCCTCTTCCTCCGGCCCCGTGGCCGCCCCCAGGGGCAGCGGAGTCCCTTCCGCCTCGTCCCGTTCCCCGTTGCTCATCGCTGCTCTGCCCTGCTTGGCGGCACTTCGGCCGGGCGCACCACGGTCGAGCTTTCCCGCACCTGCGGCGCTTCCACGCCGCCCTGGATGATCTCGTCCCCCGGCCGCAGCGGCGCGGGCGCGCCGGGCGGCACCGCGCCCATATAATCGCGCACCAGCTCATCGAGGCTCGGTTCGCTGTCGGGGTTGCGGGCCAGCTGCTGCCCGCGAATATAGCCGTAGCGCTGGGCCGTCAGGCGCGCGGCGTCGGCCTTGCTGCGCAGGATCGTCGGGCGGATGAACACCATCAGGTTCGTCTTGCTGCGGCTGCGGCTGCGCGACTTGAACAGTTCGCCGATGCCGGGAATGTCGGACAGCAGCGGGATGCGCTCGATCGTCTTGCGCTCATTGTCGTCGAGCAGGCCACCCAGCGCCAATATCTCGCCATCGTCCACGGTGACGGTTGTTTCGATCTCGCGCTTGTTGATGATGAGGTCGCTGCTGCTGTTGGAAACCGGCCCGGCGATGCTCGACACCTCCTGCCGCAGGAACAGCTTGATCTCTCCGCCCGCATTGATCTGCGGCCGCACCTCCAGCTGGATGCCGACATTCTCGCGCTGCACGGTGCGGAACTGGTTGTCGAAATTCTGGCTCAGCGCCTCGCCGGTGGTGATCGGCACCTCCTGCCCGACGAGGATCGACGCCTTCTGATTGTCGAGCGTCATCACCGACGGGGTTGAGAGGATGTTGCTGTCGGTATCGGATTTGACGGCATTGAGGATCGCGCCGAAAAAGCCGTTCTGGCCGATCTGCGTCGCGATGCCGCCGAAGCCGCCGGTCGCCGCCGCCAGCGAATCGACCGCCGCCTGCTGGAGCGTGCCCGCAAGGTCGCTGTTCTCGGTCGTTTCGGTCGTGGTGGTGGTGCCGTCGGCGGCCACCACCGTGGTTTTCGTCGTTCCCAGCTTCGTCGCCCCATAGGCCCCGGCCAGCGTCAATATGTTGGGCGTCGCGTTGCTGTAATTGGTCGCGGCAAAGCCTGTCCTGGTGCTGCCGAGCAGGAATTGTACGCCCAGCTTCTTCGCGGCGATATCGCTGATCTCGACGATGATCGCCTCGACCAGCACCTGCTGGCGCCGCGTGTCGATCTGGCGGATGGTTTCGCCGATCATGCGCTGCACGTCGCCATTGGCGGCGACGATGATCGCGTTCGCGCCCTCATAGCGGGTGACGATCGCCGGGCCGCGCGTGGCGATGCCGGTGCCCCCGGCGCTGGCGACGGCGACCGGCGCGGAGGCGGGTGCGGGCGCGGCGGATGCGCTCGCGCCGCCCTGCCCCCCGCCGGAAACGGGCGCGGACGCCACCGCGCCGCCGCCCTGCCCCAGCAATTGCTGCAACACCGGCATCAGCTTGTCGGCATCGGCATGGTCCAGCCAGTAGACGCGGATGTCCGTGCCGCTCGCCGCCTGCCGGTCAAGATCGCGGGCCATCTGGGCGAGGCGGGCGACCGTTCCCGGCTGGCCGCGCAGCACGATGCTGTTGCTCGCATCGATCGCCGCGACCGTCGCGGCGGCGGCATTGCCCTCGCCCCCGCCCGCCATCAGCGCCTGGAGCGAGGTGGCGATTTCCCGCGCGCCCGCATTTTTGAGCGCGACCATCTCGGTCGCCGCGCTGTCGCGGTCGATCTGCCGGATGATCTGGCTGATGCGCGCGACATTGTCGGCATAATCGACGACGACGACGCTGTTCCCTGACTTGTTTGCGGTGACGGACCCGTCCTTGCTCACCAGCGGGCGCAGCGTTTCGAGGGCGGAGGCGGCGTCGGTCGAGCGCAGACGGAATATCTCCGTCACGAACTGGTCGCGGCTGGCCGCTCGGCCCACGCCGCCGGGCTGGCCCGCCGCGCCGTCGGCGGGCTGGATGCGATAGGCGCCGCCCGGCGCGGGCACGGCGACGAGGCCGTTGGCGCGCAGGGTGGAAAGGAAAATCTCGAAATATTCGGATCGCGACAGCGGCCGGTCGGTCACCACCGACACCTTGCCCTGCACCCGGTTGTCGATGATGAAGGTCCGCCCCGTCACCCGCGCGGCGTCCTGAATGAAGGCGCGGATGTCGGCGTCGCGCACGTTCAGCGTCTGCTGCGCCTGGGCCGCGGACGGCAGGGAAAGGGACGCGCAGCACAGGGCGAGCGCGGTGGAGAGCCGGAGCAGCTTCTTCTTCATTGTCCTTGAACCACTATCGCTATGGGGACGGCCTGCGCGCCGCGCTCGACCGTCAGGCTGATCCGCGCGCCGGGGGCGAGCGCCTGTTGCAGGGCGGCGAGATCGTCGGCCGAGCCTATATCCCTGCCGTTGACCTGCGTGATGATGTCTCCGGGGCGGAAGCCCGCCGCCTCGAATCCCGGCCCCTTCTGGGAGAGGACGATGCCGGTGATGCGCCCGTTGCTCATGCGCGGGCCGAAACCCACGCCCGCCTTCAGCGCGGAAACCGTCAGGCTTCCGGCGACAGGCCTTGCGGGCGGCGATGCGGAGGGCGACGACGCGCCGTCCCGCGCATCGCCGCCCTGCTCGTCCGGTCGGCCGCCGGCGGGGGGAACCGGGGACGACTGGTCGAGGAACAGCATTTCCTCCGTGCCCGCATGGTCGATCACCACATGGTCGAACGCCACCGCCTTCAGCACGACGCCCGGCGCGATTTCGTCGCCGACCGCATAGCTGTTCTGCGCGCCGTCGCCGCTCGCCACTATCGCCGAGCCGAGGCCGGAGCCCTCGTTGAGGCGGATGCCGAACAGCGTCAGCGCCAGCGAGGTCACCTGTTGCGGCCCGGCGCTGCTGGCCGGGGCGGCGGGATAAAAGGGGTCGAAGCCGCCGAACAGCGCCGCCCGCGCGGATGCGGCGGGAATATCGGCCGTGCGCCCGCGCCAGTCGCCCAGCGGGCCCACCGGCGTCACGATCGCCCAGAACAGGCGGACGATCTGGATCGCCAGCGCCAGCAGCAGCAGCCCCTGCGCGAGGCGCGGCCAGTGCATGATCCGCAGCCGGTCGGCGATGCCGCCCACCTTTTCGCCGCCTGTCTTTCCCATGCCCGCAAAATATTTCAACGCCCGTTCCCCTGTGGAAGCAGGCTGCTGCTAGAAGCCGTTCATGACGCCTCCATGACGGCTATGTTACGGAAATATTTCATTTTGCGTCCCCGGCGGCGGGGCGTGTATGCGGCGGAAAACCGGATAGGGATTCGTCCATGCAGCCATCGCAGACCGCCCCCTCGGCCACGACCGCCGACCTCGCGCGGATCGCCCGGCATCCGGGGGTCCAGCGCTTCCCCGGCGCCGCGCTGATCCTCTTTCAGCAGAAGCATTTCCTGACGCCGGACGAATGCGCCGCGCTGATCGGCCGCATCGACGCGCGGCGGCGCCCCTCCACCATCGCCGACGCCAATGGCGACAGCCTGTTCCGCACCAGCGAGACCTGCGATCTCGATCATGGCGACCCGTTCGTTGCCGATATCGACGCGCGGATCGCCGGCTGGCTCGGCATCGACCCGGCCCATGGCGAACCGATACAGGGCCAGCGCTACGCCGCCGGGCAGGAATTCAAGCCGCATACCGACTATTTCGAGCCGAATGGGTCCGATTATGCGCGCTATTGCTCGGTCGCGGGCAACCGGACGTGGACGGCGATGATCTACCTCAACGAACCGGCGCAGGGCGGCGCGACGCGCTTCACCAGTATCGGCAAGACGATCCGGCCGCAGACCGGCAAGATGCTGGCGTGGAGCAACCGCCGCGCCGACGGTTCCCTCAACCCGGACAGCATCCACCACGGCATGAAGGTGCGCGGCGGCACCAAATATGTCATCACCAAATGGTATCGCGAGCGGCCGTGGAGCGGTTGAGGCGGCCTACTCCACCAGCCCGCGCAGGCTGCGATCCCCGCGCGGCGACGGCTGGAAGCCGTTGAGGCGGGAGGCCGCCAGCGACCAGCGCACCGGCATGGCGAGCGGAATGAAGCCGTTATGCCGCTGGATCAGCGGCTCGACCTGCCCCAGCAGGAACAGCCGGGCGCTCATGTCGGTCGCCTTCACCGTTTGCTTGAGCAGATCCTCCGCCGCCTTGTCGCAATGCACCTTGCGCGCGCAGCTCAGGCGGCCGAGATACCAGACCACACTGTCATAAGGCGCCACCTCGTCGATCAGGGTCAGGTCGCCCTTTTTCTCGACCTGCCTCACCGTGATGCCGATCGCCTGCAACTGCGCCTTCAGCGCCAGGAACAGCAGGCTCATACCCGGTCCGGGCGGCAGCGCGATGCTGAGTTCCACCGGCTTGCCGCCATGCTGCGCCTGCCAGCGCGCGATCACGCCGATGGCGAAATTGCGCCGATCCTCCATGCTCATCGCGCTCCAGCCGGGGGCGGTCGGCGGATGCGGCAGGTTGAGCTGCTGCGGCAGGATCTGCTCGGCGATCTTCCACCGGCTCATATCGAAATAGCCGATGATCGCCTGCCGGTCGATCGCCATCGACAGCGCCTCGCGCACATTGGCGTCGGCGAACATCGGCGTGTCGGGCGACAGGGCGAGGCCGAACAGCCCCTGCACCGGGTCGAAACGCACGGTCCGGGGCGGCACCTCGCCGAGCGCGATATAGGGGAATTCCGCCAGCGTACCACCCAGCACCAGATCGGCCTTTCCGCCGGTGAAGCGCGCCAGCGCCCGGCTGGGCCGCTCGGCGCGCAGCACCAGCCGCTCATGCGCCCTGGGCTCCGTCACGCCCTCGTCCGCATCCTCGACCGGGGCGAGCAGCAGCACCCCCTTCTCCTTGCTTTCGCCGGTGCGGCGATAGGGACCGGTGCCGCCGTCGGGCAAGGCGACGCCCATTTCCGGCTGGGCCATCGCCAGCAGGAAATCGGGCTGCGGCGCGACGAGGCGTATCTCTATGACGTCGCCGGTCATCGCCAGCACCTCGTCCACCGACGCCATGATGCCGTAGGGATCGCGCGCAACCTCCCGCTCCATCCGGGCCAGTAGCAGGCGGCGCACGTCGCGCGCGTCCACCCGCTTGCCGTTGAGCCATTTCGCCCGCCTCAGGCGGAAGATGTAGCTGCGGCCGTCGTCCACGACGATCCAGCGCTGCGCCAGCCCCGGAATGACGTCGCCGGCGGCGTCATAGCTGACCAGCCCCTGCGCCGTCGCGGCGAACACCACCTGTCCCGCGCGGGTTCCGATATGGGCGAGCGGGGCCTCCACCTCCTTCTCGCTGCCCATGACGCTGACGCGCACCGGCCCGTCCCTGCGCCCACGGTCGCAGCCCGCGGCCAACAGCAAGGGGAGGAGCGACAGATAAAGAACGGCGCGGGGGAAGCGAGACGGCAAGGGAACAGGTTCCGGTCAGGGAGAAGGCGGTCGCCATCCTATCGCGACGCCGGGGCAAGTCCAAGCCGATATCCGCATCGGTGGCGCGCGCCCGGACGGGTTGAGGCCCCGGCCGCCCTGTGATGATGCAGGATGGTGCGGACGGCGGGACTCGAACCCGCACTCCCGAAGGGAAGCGGATTTTAAGTCCGCTGCGTCTACCGATTTCGCCACGTCCGCCAGAGTCCCTTCGCAAGGGGCAGGCCCGCCACCCCTGCAATGGCGCGGTGGCGACGTCAAGCGTCCGTTGGACGGATGCCGTTCCG
Source organism: Sphingobium jiangsuense (assembly GCF_014196495.1). Classification (GTDB taxonomy): domain Bacteria; phylum Pseudomonadota; class Alphaproteobacteria; order Sphingomonadales; family Sphingomonadaceae; genus Sphingobium; species Sphingobium jiangsuense. Next base: position 43,640 of record NZ_JACIDT010000014.1, on the reverse strand, counting down.
GCAATTCCGGGTTTCCGCCCTGATCCTCCGGCGCAGGAGGAATATCGCTAACCACCCGAAGCCAGCCATCTCCATCGCGTCATGCCAGCGCAGGCTGGCACCTCAAGAGGCGACGCGCGACAAGGCCAACGCCCCCCAGCCTGCGCTGGGGTGACGATAGAAGATAGGTCAACCGACCATTCAAAACCGCAATCCCGTGCACCTTCAGGACGCGCGAAAGCCCGCGCGCCTTCTCTTCGTCAGGAAACAGGATAGCCGGCGCCTAGTCGCCGCCGCCGTTCAGGCGTTCGCGGATTTCCTTGCCCGGCTTGAAAAACGGCACTTTCTTCGCCTTGATATCGACGGATTCCCCGGTGCGCGGATTGCGCCCCATGCGCGCTTCGCGCGACCGCGTCGTAAAGGCTCCGAAACCGCGCAACTCCACACGCCCACCCTTGGCGAGTTGCTCGGTGATTTCGGAAAAGAAAAGTTCCACAATCCGCTCGACCTCCATAAGGGTAAGGTCTTTGTTCTCTTCCGCCAGACGCTGAATCAGTTCGGAACGGATCATTTGTCCTCCTTAGTCCGGCAGTCCCACTCATTGCCGGATTTCTCTTATTACGCAAATGACACGGAGATGACAACGTTCCTGTTCGGCGCGACTTCCCAAATACGGACATTATTATCCGTAAATTTTTGTAAATATCTAAAATAAAATAATAATAAAGCCCCGCTGCAACAAAGTCGCAGCGAGGCTTTTAAATCAAACCGAAGAGAATTTGGCTATCAGCCTTCGCTCTTCGCTTTCAATGCTTCGCCAAGAATGTCGCCCAGCGATGCGCCGCTGTCGGACGAACCATATTGGGCGACCGCCTGCTTTTCTTCGGCGATCTGCAGCGCCTTGATCGAGAAGTTGGGCTTCTTGCTGCGGTCGAAGCCGATGACCATGGCGTCGAACTTCTGGCCCGGCTGGAAGCGCTCGGCGCGCTGCTCGTCGCGGTCGCGGCCAAGGTCGCTGCGCTTGATGAAGCCGGTGGCGCCATCCTCGCCCGCCTGCACCTCTAGGCCGCCGTCGCGGACTTCGAGAACGGTGACGGTGACGGTCTGATTCTTCGACAGGCCCGAACCGGTCGACTGGCCGACGCCCGGCGCGCCCTTTTCAAGCTGCTTCATGCCGAGGCTGATGCGCTCCTTCTCGACGTCGATGTCGAGCACGACCGCCTTCACGACCTCGCCCTTGCGGTGCAGGTTGAGCGCGTCCTCGCCGGAGATGCCCCAGGCGATGTCGGACATGTGGACCATGCCGTCCACATCGCCTTCCAGGCCGATGAACAGGCCGAATTCGGTCGCGTTCTTGACTTCGCCCTCGACGGTCGAACCGATCGGGTGACGCTCGGCAAAGCTGTCCCACGGATTGTTCTGCGCCTGCTTGAGGCCGAGCGAGATGCGGCGCTTCTCGCTGTCGACTTCGAGGACGACGACTTCGACTTCCTGGCTGGTCGACACGATCTTGCCGGGGTGGACGTTCTTCTTGGTCCAGCTCATTTCCGAAACGTGGACCAGGCCTTCGATGCCCGGTTCCAGTTCGACGAACGCACCATATTCGGTGATGTTCGTGACGCGGCCCGTCAGCTTCGCGCCGACCGGATACTTGGCTTCGGCGCCTTCCCACGGATCGCTTTCCAGCTGCTTCATGCCGAGGCTGATGCGCTGGGTGTCGCGGTTGATGCGGATGATCTGCACGCGGACGGTATCGCCGATGTTGATCATCTCATTGGGGTGGTTGACGCGCTTGTAGCTGAGATCGGTGACGTGCAGCAGGCCGTCGATGCCGCCCAGATCAACGAACGCACCATAATCGGTGATGTTCTTGACCACGCCCTCGATGATCTGGCCCTCGGCCAGCGTCTGGATGAGGCCGCTGCGCTGTTCGGCGCGAGTCTCTTCGAGGATGGCGCGGCGCGACACGACGATGTTGCCGCGGCGGCGATCCATCTTCAGGATCTGGAAGGGCTGCGGAATGTCCATCAGCGGGGTGACGTCGCGCACCGGGCGGATGTCGACCTGCGAGCCGGGCAGGAACGCCACGGCGCCGTCGAGGTCGACGGTGAAGCCGCCCTTGACGCGGCCGAAGATGACGCCTTCGACGCGGGCGTTCTCGGCGAATTCGGATTCGAGCTTGTCCCATGCGGCTTCGCGGCGCGCGCGATCGCGCGACAGCATCGCTTCGCCATAGGCATTTTCGACGCGATCGACATAGACTTCGACTTCATCGCCGACCTTCAGGTCGGCCTTCTGGCCCGGCGCGGCGAATTCGCGCAGCGGCACGCGGCCTTCGCTCTTGAGGCCCACGTCGATGACGGCCAGATCATTTTCGATAGCGGTAACGGTGCCCTTTACGACGCGGCCTTCGAAGCCGCCGTCCTCGCCACCGAGGGAATCATTGAGAAGTGCCGCGAAATCGTCGCGCGACGGAAATGCCGTTGAGGCCATATAGGTTCCTTCACTCACTTTTGCTGGCCATCCGGTTGTCTCCGGAGGTCTTTCCAAACTGGACCCGAATCACGAAATGCGATTCTGTCGTCCTGGCCAAACCGCCGCCGGCGCCCCATGCGCAAACGGCACCCATCCGGCGGAAACGAAGCGAAATGCACGCGGAATAAGCAAAAAAGGGCGCCCGGAGACTCCGTGCGCCTTGCCTGCCGCCACTCTTATCGGTGGCGTTCCACCCGTGCATCCACCAGCGCAATCGCCTTCTGGACGGCCTCTGCTATAGTCAAATCGCTGGTATCTAGCAAGTCCGCATCGGCGGCCTGCATCAGCGGCGCGTTGTCCCGCCCCATGTCGCGGGCGTCGCGCGCGACGATCTCCGCGATCATCGCCTCGCGGTCGGCGGCGAGGCCATGCTGCTCCATTTCCCGCGCGCGCCGGTCCGCCCGCACCTGCGGCGAAGCGGTGACATAGAGCTTTGCATCGGCATCCGGCACGATGACGGTGCCAATGTCCCGCCCGTCAAGCACCGCCCCGCCCGCCTGTCCCGCGAACGCCTGCTGCCGCGCCTTGAGCGCCGCCCGCACGCCGCCATGGGCCGACACGCGCGAGGCCAGCGCGCCCGTGGCTTCGGTCCGCAATTCGGGATCGGTAAGCAGCGTGGCGGGGAAATCCGTCGCGGCGACGGCATCCGCCTCGCTTTCGGGGTCGCCCCCGGCGCGCTTCAGCGTCAACGCCACCGCGCGATAGAGCAGGCCGGTGTCGAGATGCGGCAGGCCGTAATGCGCCGCCAGCGCGCGGGCGATGGTTCCCTTGCCGGAAGCAGCCGGTCCATCCACCGCGACGATCACGCCTCCACCCCGGCGCCGATCCGGTTCAGCAGCGGCGCGAAGCCGGGGAAGCTCGTTTCCACCGGGCGCATGTCGTCGATGGTGACGCCGTTCCGGCTCGCCAGCCCGGCGACGGCGAAGCTCATCGCGATGCGATGGTCGAGATGCGTCGCGATCGGCCCGCCGCCGGCCAGCGGCTCCCCGCCGGTGCCGTCGATGACAAGGCCGTCCTCCGTTTCCTCGACCCGCGCGCCGATCGCGCGCAGCCCCTGCGCCATCACCGCTATGCGGTCGCTTTCCTTGACGCGCAGTTCCTCCAGCCCGCGAAAGACGCTGCGCCCTTCGGCGAGCGCCGCCGCAACGAAGGCGACCGGGAACTCGTCGACCATGCTCGGCACGTCCGCCGGGTCGTTCTCCACGCCGCGCAGGCGCGAGGCGCGGACATGCAGGTCCGCAACCGGCTCCCCGCCTTCGTCGCGCACGTCCAGCAATTCGATGTCGCCGCCCATCGCCTGCAACAGCCTGACGAGGCCGATGCGCGTGTCGTTGATGCCGATGCCGGTGATCGTCACGTCCGATCCCGGCACGATCAGCGCCGCGACCAGCGGGAACGCCGCCGAGGACGGATCGCCCGGCACCAGGATATGCTGCGGCCGCAATTCCGCCTCGCCGCGAATCGAGATGATGCGCGCGCCCTCGCCGTCCTGTTCGACCGTCAGTTCCGCGCCGAAGCCGCGCAGCATCCGCTCGCTATGATCGCGGGTCGCTTCCGGCTCGATCACGCGGGTGATGCCGGGCGTGTTGAGCCCGGCGAGCAATATCGCCGACTTCACCTGCGCCGAAGCCACCGGCAGGCGATATTCGATCGGCACGGCGGGCACGAGGCCGCGCATCGTCAGCGGCAGGGTCTGGCTGCCCTTCACGCCGGGGGTGGCGGTGAATTCCGCGCCCATGCGGGAAAGCGGCTCGATCACCCGCCCCATCGGCCGCTTCGACAGCGAAGCATCGCCGGTGAAGGTCGCGGTCAGGTCGTGGCTCGCCAGCAGGCCCATCAGCAGCCGGGTCGAGGTGCCGCTATTGCCCATTTCCAGCGCCTGTTGCGGCTGGAGCAGGCCGCCGACGCCAACTCCAGCGATATGCCAGACGCCCTCGCCGTCCCGTTCGATCCGCGCGCCCATCGCGCGCAGCGCGGCGGCGGTGGCGAGCACGTCCTCCCCTTCCAGCAGGCCCTCGACACGGCTTTCGCCGACCGCGAGCGCGGAGAACATCAGCGCGCGGTGAGAGATGCTCTTGTCGCCCGGCACAGCGACGCGGCCCGACAGGCCCTTTGCGGGCGCGCGAAAGGTCATCGACTGATTCCGGTCGTCATCGGCAAGAAATTGCATTGGATTATCGGCTTTCTCGTATAAAAATCGCACCGGCTTTTGACAGCGCCGCATTGCTATGGCAAGGCGCCCGTCGATTTGCGCGGTGTAACCTCGGGTTACATATTTCACTTGTTCACTTGAAGGATGGACGGCGGCACATGGTGAAGCCTGAATGGGGCACGAAAAGAACCTGCCCGAAATGCTCGACCCGCTTTTACGATCTCGGCAAGGATCAGCCCGTGACCTGCATTTCCTGCGGCGTCTCGTGGGAGCCGGAGCCGGTGCTGAAGTCGAAGCAGCCCCTGCCCTATGAAGAGGTGCAGACCAGCAAGCAGAGCGAGGCCGCGGACGGCGATCTGGCCGAGGTCGACACCGATCTGGACATCGACATCGATGTCGATGACGATGGCGATTCGCCGGACAATGACGTCGATCTGGGCGGCGACGACGATCTGGGCGTGGCCGCCGGCGACGACGACAACGAAGACGATAATTAATGCTTGCAACCGGGGCGCTGCTCCCCTAAAGGCAGCGCCTCGACGCAAGGCAGACCCTTGGGTCGACCCCCGGATCAGGGGCCCGCAAATAGGATTTGCAATCGGGAAATGATCCCTCTAACGGGCTTCCAGACCCGTTGGTCGGAAATGGTAATGGGGCCTTAGCTCAGCTGGGAGAGCGCCTGCATGGCATGCAGGAGGTCAGCGGTTCGATCCCGCTAGGCTCCACCATTTCAACCTTCTCTCGCGAACCGCTGAGTCTTTTGATGGCCATATGCGCACGGTGCATCTGGCGTGGTTCGATCCCGCTAGGCTCCGCCGTTTCCAGAGACACCAAAGAACGCAAGCTTCTCTTGGCCCTTCCCGGTACCCTTCTTCCCGTCATGCCAGCGCAGGCTGGCATCTGTTGAGGCTTGGTTCCGTATCGCCGTGAACGATGCCAGCCTGCGCTGGCATGACGAAAGGGGATTGAGGCTGCCCAAGCGGCAACCGACGCAGACCCTTCCCGTCAGGACGGCGGGCGAATGCGAATCGGGCTGGAGAGCGGCGCGCCCGCCTTGCCTGCCGGGCAGCGGGCCGGACGGAAGGCGGTGTCGAGGCACAGCCAGACCTCGCTCAGATATCCGCGTTCCGCCCGGATGCGAATCATCCCGATATCCAGGCCCGGATCGCCGCCCGCGAACGCCTGCGCCACCGACCCGGCCGTCAGGCCCTTCTGCCCCGCCAGCCGCGCCATGTCGGGAAGGTGCAACCGCTGGTAGAGCGCCCGCCCTCGCGCGAAATATTCCTCCGGCCGCCGGGTCATGCAGGTGCCGTGCTTCGCCCATTCATGCTGCATCAGCTGGACCGAAGGCGTGGTGCAGAATTGCGCGGCCAGCACCGGGCGGGGAAGCAAGGCAGCGGGCGCGCAATATTGCGGCCAGCTCCGCCCGCCCCGTCCTTCAGGCCACAGGCCATGGAGGATGAAGCCGAAGCGGCCCGCGCGCCCGTCGCACTGGCTGTCGGCCCGGCCTTTCCGTCCCGCGCAATAGTGCGGCGACCAGGACAGGGCCAGCGTATAGCCGCCGATCGGCATCCGGCGCACCTCGGACGGATCGGGCGCCCGCACGGCGCGCGGCATGGGCAGCGAGGCGGGAACGCGGCATTGCGCGCCCTCCCCCGCCGACTGCGGCCGCGCCGCGCCGGAGGACGGCATCAGCGCCAGAAACAGCGCGATGCCGACGGCCGAAGGGTCAGCCATGCATGAAATCGAGGCCGATGTCGGCGGCGGGCGCTGACTGGGTCAGGCGCCCCACGCTGACATAGGTTACGCCGGTTTCCGCGATCGCGCGGATGGTATCGAGCCGCACGCCGCCCGACGCCTCGGTCGGCACCCGCCCGTTCACCAGCGTCACCGCCCCGCGCAGCGTCGCCGGGTCCATATTGTCGAGCAGCAAATGGGTCGCCCCCGCCTCCAGCGCCGGTTCGATCTGGTCGATGCGGTCCACCTCCACGATGATCCGCTCGACGCCCGCCGCCACCGCGCGCCGCACCGCCTCACCCACGGAACCCGCCACCGCGACATGATTGTCCTTGATCATCGCCGCGTCCCACAGGCCCATGCGATGATTGGTCGCGCCACCCATGCGGGTCGCATATTTTTCCAGCACGCGCAGGCCGGGGATCGTCTTGCGGGTGTCGAGCAGCGTCGCGCCCGTGCCGGCGATCCGCTCTACATAATCGCGCGTCATCGTCGCGATGCCGGTTAGATGCTGCACCGTGTTGAGCGCGGAGCGTTCCGCCGTCAGCAGCGCCCGCGCCTTGCCGGATATGCGCATCAGCTCGGTTCCGGCGGCGACCTTCTGGCCCTCGCCCACCAATATCTCGACCTTCACCTGCGGGTCGAGCGCGCGGAAAAAGGCCTCGGCCAGCGGCAGGCCCGCCACCGTCACCGCGTCGCGGCTGTCCATCACGCCGGTGAAGCGCGCATCGGCCGGGATCACGCTTTCGGAAGTCACGTCGCAGCCGCCTCGTCCCGGCGGCCCGCCCAGATCCTCCTCCAGGGTCGCGGCGACAAAGGCGGAAAGATCGAAACCGGGCAGAGAAAAGCTCATATATCGTCGCCTGATGAAAAAGGCGGCGCGAGGCCGCCGGGAAATGCCGTTTACCAGCCCGCGCCCGGCTGGGCGAGATAGGCCAGCTCCGCCTCGGTGGATTGGCGCCCCAACGCCGCATTGCGGCTGGGGAAGCGGCCGAAGCGCTCGATCACCTCGGCATGGGCCTTGGCGAACTCCAGATTATAGTCGAGGCCGGGGTCGGAATAGCAGCGGATCGAGAACAGCTGCACGCCCCTGTCCTCGCAATGCATCAGCGGCATGTAGAGGAAGGCGCGGCGCTGCGGTTCCAGATCGGCGTGATAGCCCCTGGCGATGGCCGCCAGCGCCAGGTCCAGTGCCAGCGGGTCGGCGGCATAGGCCTCGGCCGCGCCCCGGAACAGGTTGCGCGAGAACTGGTCGAGCACGATCACCGCCGCGAGCATGGTTTCGGGGCTGTCCTGCCACCCGGCCGCATCGGTCGCGAACACTTCCTCGCGCAGCCCGGCGAAGCGCCTGCGGATCACCTCGTCGAGCAACGGATCCTTGCCGAAATGCTGCTGCGGGGTCAGCTCCCCGAACCAGAAATCCAGCACGGTCCTGGCGGCTGTCCGGCTATCCTCCGTCTCCATGACCTGTCGCCCCTCTTCCCTTCCTTCAGGCCGGCTGGCGCGTGCCCAGATCGCCCTGCCCGACCGTGTTCGACGCCAGTTCGAGCATCCGGTCGAGGCTCTTCTTCGCCTCCAGCCGCAGCCCTTCCTCTATCTCTATACGCGGTTCGAGGTCGCGCAGGCAGAGGTAGATTTTCTCCAGCGTGTTGAGCGCCATATAAGGGCACACATTGCAGTTGCAGTTGCCGTCCGCGCCCGGCGCGCCGATGAAGGTCTTTTCCGGCACCGCCTTTTCCATCTGGTGGATGATGTGCGGCTCGGTCGCGACGATCAGCATATCGCCTTCCATCGTTTTCGAATAGTCGAGGATGCCGCTGGTCGACCCGACATAATCGGCATGGTCGAGGATATAGGGCGGGCATTCCGGGTGCGCGGCGATGGGCGCGTCGGGATGCTCGATCTTCAGTTTCATCAGTTCGGTTTCGCTGAACGCCTCGTGCACGATGCACACGCCCGGCCAGAGCAGCAGGTCGCGCCCGGTCTTGCGCGCGAGATAGCCGCCGAGATTCTTGTCCGGGCCGAAGATGATCTTCTGCTCCGGCGGGATCTGCGCGAGGATCTTTTCCGCCGAGCTGCTGGTGACGATGATGTCGCTGAGCGCCTTCACCTCGGTCGAGCAGTTGATGTAGGTCAGCGCGATATGATCCGGGTGCGCCTCGCGGAACGCCTTGAACTGGTCGGGCGGGCAGCTGTCCTCAAGCGAACAGCCCGCGTCCATATCCGGCAGCACGACGATCTTGTCGGGCGAGAGGATCTTGGCCGTTTCCGCCATGAAGCGCACGCCGGAAAAGACGATCACGTCCGCGTCGGTCGCCGCCGCCTTGCGCGACAATTCCAGCGAATCGCCGACGAAATCGGCGAGGTCCTGAATTTCCGGCTTCTGATAATAATGGGCGAGGATGACGGCGTTCCGTTCTTTCCTCAGCCGGTTGATCTCCGCCAGCAGGTCGACCCCAGCGAGCGATCCGCCCATTCCACCACGCGCGTCCATAGCCAATACCTTCTTACTCGGCGGCGGCGATGCCGCCCTGTTGTTCTTCCGCCCGCTCATCGGCGAAGCTGGCCCTCACATCCGCCTGTACCCCAATTGCCCGCAATGGCAATGCGAAGGTGCGCTCGATCGCGGAGCGGGCGGCGTCGCGGGCGAGGCGCATGGGCACCGCGCTGCGCGCCTGCTGCATCAATTCCTCCTGCCCTTCCTTGCGGTTGGTGTCGTCCAGCAGCTTTTCCGCATCGGTGAACATGGTGAGCAGGCCCTTCTCGCCATATTGGCGGATGCCCGACAGGTCGACCTCCGGCCCGGCGAGGATCAGTGGCGGCATCCGGACCGACAGCGTTTTCGTCGCCTCGTCCCACGTCACGTCCTGCGCGGTGATCTTCGTCAGGTCGATCTCGTAGCGCACGGTTCCGGGCATGATCATCGTCCGTTCGGCGGACAGGCCCATGCGCTGCTGGCGCGAGGTGACCACCGCGACGAAGCGGGCGATGAACGGCGTCAACCGCGCCTGCTCGTGCAGGCCCGCAAGGCTCGCCGTGGTGACGCTCTGCACGGTGCCGCCCGCATCGGCGCGCAGCTTGCTGTAGACATAATAGCCCCCGCCCAGCGCCGCCCCGGCGACCGCCAGCACGGCGAGAAGAGAAAGAAGCAGTTTCTTCACCCAGCGAGTCCTTTCCAGATATCCCCTCCCATATGGGTGGCGAGGCCCCGCTGTTCCAGATCGAGCAGATGGGCGAGCACCGATCGCGCCGCCGCCGGGTGCAGCTTGCGGTCGACGCCCTTGTACATTTCCTCGACCATCGCGGGGATGGCGGCGCCGCGCGGCCCGGCGGTGATATGGCGCAATATCTGCCCCTCGCGATGCTTGCGATGCCCCATCATGCCGCGCACCAGCCGCTGCGGCCGGTCGACCGGCTCGCCATGGGCGGGGTAGTAGATCGCGTCGTCCCGCTCCAGCAGCTTCTGCATCGAGCGCATATACTCGCCCATGTCGCCATCGGGCGGGGAAACCACGCTGGTGGACCAGCCCATCACATGGTCGCCGGTGAACAGCGCCCTTTCCTGCGCCAGCGCGAAACAGAGATGGTTGGAGGTATGCCCCGGCGTCGCCACCGCCTCCAGCGTCCAGCCGTCGCCGGAGAGGACCGCGCCATCGGCCATCACCTCGTCGGGGCGATAGTCGGCATCGAAGGCGGCGTCGGCGCGCGGCCCTTCATCGTCCAGCGTCAGCGGCGCGCAGCCGATGACCGGCGCGCCGGTCCTGTGCGCGAGCGGGGCCGCCGCCGGGCTGTGGTCGCGATGGGTGTGGGTGCACAGGATCGCCGCCACCGGCCGCCCGGCGATCGCGGCGATCAGCGCGTCGAGATGCACGCCTTCGTCCGGGCCGGGATCGATCACCGCCACCCGCGCCTGCCCGACGACATAGCTTTGCGTGCCGGTGAAGGTGAAAGGCGACGGATTGGGCGCCAGCACCCGGCTCACCAGCGGCGAGAGACGCATCGCCCGGCCAGCGGGCAGGGTCGCGATATCGAAAGGCGGTTCCATGCTTCCCATGTGCCGATCCGCCGCGATTATTCAAGGCTTTCGGTGCAAAATGCTATCAGGAACGGGAAGAGCGCGTGCTCAACATCAATGAGGCGCGCGTTGAATCTTCTCCGCCTGCCTCACCGAGGAGGCGGGCTGAAGCAGCGCATTACCGCGACTTATCAGCTTGCGGACCTTCTCCCGCACTTCAAGCGGCGTATCGCCGCTCATAACTTCCACATAGCCGATCCCTGCACGGCGCAGGGCTTCCCTTTTCACGGCATCCCGCGCAGCCGTCTCCGGGCTGCCATGATGGCCAGTGCCCTGAAATTCCACCGCATGCAGCGGACGGCAATCTGGATCGATGATCAGCAAATCCACCCGCTTGGCGTTGATCGCCCAGAATGCCTCCTTGTCATGACTATACAGGATTTCGCCCAGAGACACCTGCCCCATGGCGCGCCAGCCGGGGCTCTCTTCCGACAGCACGCGATCGATACAGCTCAACAGGCGACGTTCCGGCTTGTTGAGCAAGGGACGAGGCTTGAACTCGGCGTTCATGACCGTGCGCAACTGATCGGCCGCAATCTGGGTTGAATCAGATTTTGCGGGTGCGGCCGAAATGGATGTGACCACGCGCCGCTGCGCTTTGCCCGCATTTCGTCCCTGCCAATAGGCACGACGCTTTTCCCGATCGATCGCGGTGAACAGCTTCTCCGCGCCGACGCCAATCGCCGCCCCAACCGCCAGCACGAGGAAGAGCGCTACCGGCATGTCCAGCATCATATTCAGTTCAGCCAACATAGTGCGCTTATGCCGGTATTTAGGTAAGAAGAAAGTTAAACTCCGTCCATTTTCGGCGGATTACTGCCAATCACCCTCCCCGGTAACGACCCACACAGAGGATGGGATCGCGTCCTTCCGAACAGTGAAACGTCGGGAAATTTTACAAAAGCAAAAACCTCAAAACCGGTGTTAACCATCATATCGCCCGATATTCCGGCAGTATCGCGAACTGGCACGCTCGCTGCATATCTTGTCGCACTACCCGTTCAGCTTTCCGAACGAGGGGGATGCCGGCGCCTTGTCTCCGCGACGCATCCCCCACCCGGACCCCCCTGCAGACCCGTGACGATCAAGCGAGCCCCGCCCCTCTCCCGGCGAGTGGCGCATGAAAAAAGGCGGCCGAAGCCGCCCTCTTCCGTACCGATGCGATAGGGGCAATTCACCCCGCGCTGACAACGCCCTTTTCGGCCATCAGCTGATGCAGTTCCCCGGCTTCGTACATCTCCATCATGATGTCGCTGCCGCCGATGAACTCGCCCTTCACATAAAGCTGGGGAATGGTCGGCCAGTCGGAAAAGGCCTTGATGCCCTGCCGCACTTCCTGATCCTGCAACACGTCGACGCTCTCATAGGGGACGCCCAGATGCTCCAGGATGGCGATGGCGCGGCTGGAAAAGCCGCATTGCGGGAACAGCGGCGTGCCCTTCATGAACAGCACCACATCATTGCCGCCGACGATGCCAGCGATGCGCGCCTGTACTTCTTCACTCATATTCGGCTCCTAACGGAAATATCCCGCGCCCTGACCAGACGCGCCACGGCTATCAGGTGGGAACGGCGGTCGTCAGTTGCAAGGCGTGAAGCACGCCGCCCATCCGCCCGCCCAGCGCCGCATAGACCGCCTGATGCTGGCGCACGCGGCTCAGGCCCCGGAAGCTTTCCGAGATGACCTTCGCGGCATAATGGTCGCCGTCCCCGGCCAGATCGGTGATCTCGACCACGGCGTCGGGAATGGCCTCGCGGATAAGACCGGCAATATCATCGGCCGCCATCGGCATGGGATATCTCGCCCCCGTCGCTTATTGCGGCTCGATGAACATGCGGCGGGCGATGACCGTCTGCTCGTCCAGCGCCGCGCGGACCGCCGCCTCGTCGATATCGACGCCCGCGCTGGTGAGGTCGCCCACCAGCTTGCGGATCACGTCCTCGTCACCCGCTTCCTCGAAATCGGCCTGCACCACCGCCTTCGCATAGGCATCGGTTTCCGCGGCATCCAGCCCCATCTTGGCGGCGGCCCATTCACCCAGCAGGCGGTTGCGGCGGGCGATGATGCGGAACTGCATTTCTTCGTCATGGGCGAACTTCGCTTCGAAAGCCCGTTCGCGATCCTGAAAACTCGTCATTTCTGTGCGCCTCGATAAGCAATGAAGATCATGGCCAAGGTAAGGCCGCCGGTCCGTTCAGGCAAGAACGGGCACCAGCCAGGGCTGGTCGGCCACCCGGCGTTGTTCATAACGGTCGATGCCGGCGGTATTTGCCAGCGTCAGGCCGATTTCGTCCAGTCCGCCCAGCAGGCAGCTCTTGCGGAACGGGTCGATCTCGAACCGGAAACGGTCCTGAAACGGCGTCGTCACCGTCTGCGCTTCCAGGTCGATATGGATGGGGTCGGTTTTCGCGACCTCCATCAGACGATCGATCATCTCCTGCGGCAGCACCACGGTCAGGATGCCGTTCTTGAACGCATTGCCGGAGAAAATGTCCGAAAAGCTCGGCGCGATCACGACCTTGACGCCCATGTCCATCAGCGCCCAGGCGGCATGCTCGCGGCTCGACCCGCAGCCGAAATTGTCGCCGGCGATCAGGATCGGGCTGCCGGCATATTCGGGATCGTCGAACACATTGCCCGGCTGCTGCCGCATCGCCTCGAACGCGCCCTTGCCCAGCCCCGCGCGGCTGATGGTCTTGAGCCATTTGGCGGCGATGATCATGTCGGTGTCGACATTCTTTACACCCAGCGGATAGGCCCGGCCCTCGACCGTGTTGATCGGCTCCATCAGCGCACCGCCTTCGCCCCGGAAGCGGGGGCAGGAGCATCCGCGCCGGACTCCTGCCCGGCGGTTCCTTCGAGGGCGTTATCCTCCGCCTGACCGACGCTCGCGGCCAGCGCCGCGCTGGCCAGAGCCCCCGCGGCCAACATCCAGAACACAGCCTTCATGCCTCTTCCCCCGTCAGTTCGCGGATATCGGTGAGATGCCCGGTAATCGCGGCGGCCGCCGCCATTGCCGGGGAAACCAGATGGGTGCGGGCGCCCGGACCCTGGCGCCCCATGAAATTGCGGTTGGAGGTCGACGCGCAGCGCTCGCCGCTCGGCACCTTGTCCGGGTTCATGCCCAGGCACATGGAGCAGCCCGGCTCCCGCCATTCGAAGCCCGCGTCGATGAAGATGCGGTCCAGCCCTTCCTTCTCCGCCTGCAACTTGACGAGGCCGGATCCTGGAACGATCAGCGCCTGCCGGATGCGACGATCGACCTTGTGCCCCTTCACCACGGCGGCGGCAGCGCGCAGATCCTCTATGCGGCTGTTGGTGCAGCTGCCGATGAACACATGCTGGACCTCTATGTCCTGCATCCGCTGCCCGGCGGTCAGGCCCATATAGTCGAGCGCCTTTTCGGCGGCCGCCCGCTTGGTCGGATCCTCGAAGCTTTCCGGCGCGGGGACGGTGCCGGTGATCGGCACCACGTCCTCCGGGCTGGTGCCCCAGGTGACGGTCGGCGCGATATCGGCCGCGTCGATTACCACCGAGCGGTCGAAGCGCGCGCCCTCATCGGTGCGCAGCGTCTTCCACCAGGCGACCGCCGCGTCCCAATCCGCGCCCCTCGGCGCCATCGGGCGCCCTTTCAGATAGGCGAAGGTCTTTTCGTCGGGCGCGAACAGCCCCGCGCGCGCGCCGCCCTCGATCGACATGTTGGAGACGGTGAGGCGCCCCTCGACCGACATTTCCTCGAACACATTGCCGCGATACTCGATCACATGGCCGGTGCCGCCCGCCGTGCCGATCACGCCGATCACGTGCAGGATCACGTCCTTGGGCGTCACACCGGCGCCCAGCGTGCCCTCGACGCGGATTTCCATGGTCTTGCTGGGCTTGAGCAGCAGCGTCTGCGTCGCCAGCACATGCTCGACCTCGCTGGTGCCGATGCCGAAGGCCAGCGCGCCGAGCGCGCCGTGCGCCGCCGTGTGGCTGTCGCCGCACACCAGGGTCGTGCCCGGCAGGGTGAAGCCCTGTTCCGGCCCGACGACATGGACGATGCCCTGTTCCGGATCGGTCGCGCCGATATATTTGACGCCGAATTCCGGCGCGTTGCGCTCCAGCGCCGCAAGCTGCTGCGCGCTTTCGGGATCGGCGATCGGAATGCGCTGCCCCTGCCCGTCAATGCGGGCGGTGGTCGGCAGGTTATGATCCGGCACGGCGAGCGTCAGGTCCGGGCGGCGCACCTTGCGGCCTGCCATGCGGAGTCCCTCGAACGCCTGCGGGCTGGTCACCTCATGAACGAGGTGCCGGTCGATATAGATGAGGCAGGTGCCGTCTTCCCGACGCTCAACGACATGAGCGTCCCAAATCTTCTCATACAAAGTGCGTGACTGTGTCATGTGCGCGTCCCTAGCGCCATCGTGCACGCAACGAAAGATGGAAACACCCCATTTGCGGATATTTACCAAAATTTGCGGTAAAAAACTCCACTTTTTTTCAATTGCCGGAAGCGGCAGCCCCCAGATCGAACCGGCGCTCGCACAGGGCGAGCGGCGCGGGGCGGTGGGTGATGAGGATAAGGCCCGCGCCGGTGCGCCGCAACCAGCCGTCCAGCCCCCGCATCAGCCGCGCCTCGGTCGCCGCGTCCAGCCCCTCGCTCGGCTCGTCCAGCACCAGCCAGCGCCGCCCGGCGAGCAGCGCCCGCGCGATCGACAGGCGCTTGCGCTGGCCGCCGGAAAGGCGCATGCCGCCATCGCCGAGCCACTGGTTCAGCCCGTCCGGCATCGCCCTCACCTCCTGCGCGAGGCTGGCCGCTTCCAGCGCCTCCCACATCTCCGCTTCGGGAATGCCCGGCCGGGCAAGGCGCAGATTGTCGAGCACCGTGCCGGAAAGCAGCCCGCCCTCCTGCGGCGAAAGCGCAAACAGCGCCCGCACCTGGTCCGGCGGCAGATCGGCCAGCGCATGGCCGTCGATGCGGATGCCGCCCCCCTCCTGCGGCCGGATGCCCGCCAGCCCCTCGGCCAGCCGCGTCTTGCCGCTGCCCGAAGGACCGATGATCGCCAGCCGCTCACCCGCCTTCAGCAGCAGCGGGCCGGAAGGCGTCGGCAGTTCGAGGGTTTCGCCGGCAAGGCCTTCGACCGCCATCGAGGCCGGCCCTGCCTCCCCCTGCGCGGCGAGCGCGCGGAGCCGCTCCAGCCCCGCGCCCACCACCGCGTCGCGCATGATGCCCCGCACCAGCGCACCGAGGCTCTCGACCGCGCCCGCCGAGGCCAGCGCCGCCAGCACCCGCAGCGGCAACGGCCCGTCCGACAGCAGCAGCGCCGCCGCCATCGCCACGCCGCCGCCCAGCGTCAGCAGGCCGCCGATCAACGCCTCCCCCCGCGCCAGCCGCAGCCGCGCCCGGTCGGCCGTCCGCGCTTCGGCCTCCAGCGCCTGCTGCAAGGCCGGGGCCATGCCATAGGCGACGATCTCCGGCGAGGCCTGCGCATAGCCGATCATATCGGTTTTCAGCCGCCCCAGCGCCCCGGCCAGTTCGGCGGCGGGACGGTTGAGCATCGGCGGCGACAGGCGCAGCGCGGCCCATGGCAGCAGGATCAGGATCGCGAGCAGCGCCAGCGCCGCCCATGGCCCGGCGAGCAGCGTCAGCGCCAGCCCGGCGCCGCCGCCCGCCAGCGCGGCGGGCAGCGCGGGCTTGCGCACCAGCCGGTCCTCCAGCGCGCCGATATCCTGCACCAGCCCCGCCACCGCCTCCCCGGCGGACCAGGCGCGCGCGTCGCGGGCGGCAAGGATCGCGTCGAACAGCCGCGCCCGCACCGTCGCCAGCGCCAGCAGCGCCGCCTTGTGGCTGTAATAGCGCTCGCCATAGCGCGAGGCGGTGCGCAGGATCGCCAGCAGGCGGATCAGCGCGCTCGGCAGCATATAGTTGTAGGACTGCGCGACGAGCACCCCGCCCAGCCCCGCCAGCGCGGCGCCGGTGATGAACCAGCCCGACAGGCCGAGCAGGCACACGCCCGCCACCGCCGCGACCGCCGCGCAGAGCATCCCCGCGCGCACCGCCGGGCGCTGCGGGGCGATCGCCCGCGCCAGCAGCGTTTCGGGATCGGCCTTGTTCATGTGAGGACCACCTGATGATCGGCGAGCGCGGCCAGCGCCTCGCTATGGGTGGCGAGCAAGACCGTCCGACCCCGCCCCTCCGCGCGCAGGATCGCGCCGATATCCGCCGCGGAGGCCGCATCGAGGTCCGCCGTCGGCTCGTCCAGCAGCCAGAGCGGCGCATCCTTCAGCAGCACCCGCGCGATCGCGATGCGGCGGCGCTCCCCGCCGGAAAGGCCGGAACCGCGATGGTCGAGCCGCAGCGTCAGCCCCTGCCCGCGCGCGTCGATCATCGGGCCGAGCCCGGCGCGGCGCGCCACCGCCTCCACCTCGGCATCGCTCGCATCCGGGCGGGCGAGGCGGATATTGTCGGCCAGCGTGCCGGGCACGAGCGCGACCGCCTGCCCCGCCCAGCCGACATGGCCGGGCAGGGCCGCCAGCGCCACCGCGCCGTCCTCCACCATGATCCGCCCCTCCCCCGGCCGGGCCAGCCCCAGCAGCGCATGCAGCAGGCTCGACTTGCCCATGCCGGAGGGCGCGCGGATCGCCGTCATCCGCCCGGCGGGCACGTCGAAGGAGAAAGGCCCGACCCGCGCCTCGCCATGATCGACGACCACCGCCTCGAACCGCAGCGCGGGCGGGCGAGGCAGCGGAGAAGAGGCGGGCGCGCTCGCCCCCGCCTGCCCCATCGCCGCCAGCCGCTCCAGCGCCGCCTCGCCGACCTGCTTCTCATGATAGGCCGCAGCCAGCCGCCGCATCGGCAGGTAGAATTCCGGCGCCAGCAGCAGCACATAGAGCGCCTGGCCCAGCGTCAGCCTTTCCGGCGCGGGAAAAGGCAGCAGGTCGAGCAGGTTGAAGCCGCAATAGACGGCGACCAGCGCCACCGACAGCGCGGCGAAGAATTCCATCACCGCGCCGGACAGGAAGGCAACGCGCAGCACGCCCAGCGTCCGGTCGGCAACCTCCCGCGTTGCCTGCTCCAACTGGCGGCTCACCCGGTCCTGCGCGCCGAAGCCGACGATGACCGGCAGCGCCCGCACCCGGTCGACGAACAGCCCGGACAGGCGGCCCAGCGCCTCCAGTTGCCGCCGCGCCGCGCGCGACGCCGCCGTCCCCGCCAGCGCCATGCCGAGGCCGAAGGGCAGCAGCGTGCCCAGCAGGATCGCCGCCGCGACCGGGCTCGCAGGCGCGGCGGCGAGCGCGATCATCAGCGGCGCGGCCACCGCCGCCAGCCGCAGCGGCAGGAAACGGGCGTGATAGCCGTCCAGATCCTCGATCCGGTCCACCGCGTCGGCCACCGCCTCCCCCAGCATGCGCCGGTCGCCCGGCACGGCCGAGAGCAGCGCGGGGTAGCAGGCCCGGCGCCAGCCCGCGCGCGCGCCGTCCGCGTCATATTGTCCCACCACCGCAGCTCCGGCTTGCATCAGCGCGCGAGCGGCATAGAGGGTGCACAGACCGATCACCGCCAGCGAAAGGAACCCGATATCGCCTTGCGGAATTATCGAAACGGCCAGGGAAAGAAAGGCAGCCCCGCCGATCGCGCACGCCGCGTCGGCCAGCCAGAACAAGGCGGCCTTCCTGTTCTTCACGGCTTTTGGGAGGTTGTTCATATTCCCCGGCAGGAGTAAAGAACAACCGCTAGATTTGCAACCGACTCAAGGAGCTATAAGCTCCGGTCGCAACGAACGGGGGCCTTATCATGGACATGGCCGTCATTGAACTTTCCCGGCTGCAATTCGCGCTGACGGCGCTTTATCATTTTCTCTTCGTACCGCTGACACTTGGGCTTTCCTTTCTGCTTGTCATAATGGAAAGCATCTATGTGATGACGGGCCGCGAGATATGGCGCACCATCACGCGTTTTTGGGGCAAGCTGTTCGGCATCAACTTCGCCCTGGGCGTCGCCACCGGCATCACCATGGAATTCCAGTTCGGCATGAACTGGTCCTATTATTCGCATTATGTCGGCGATATTTTCGGCGCGCCGCTGGCCATTGAAGGCCTTATGGCCTTTTTCCTTGAAGCGACTTTCGTCGGCCTGATGTTCTTCGGCTGGGACAAGCTTTCCAAACCCGTGCATCTTCTCGTCACCTTCATGGTCGCGCTGGGGACCAATCTTTCCGCGCTGTGGATCCTCGTCGCCAACGGCTGGATGCAGCATCCGGTCGGCTCGCGGTTCAACCCGGAAACCATGCGCATGGAAGTCAACGACTTCATGGCGGTGCTCTTCAACCCCGTCGCGCAGGCCAAGTTCGTCCATACCGTCAGCGCGGGCTATGTCTGCGCGTCGGTGTTCGTGCTCGGCATCTCCTCCTGGTATCTGCTGCGCGGCAAGTGGACGGCGGTGGCGAAGCGCAGCTTCACCGTGGCGGCGGCCTTCGGCCTCGCCTCCTCGCTGTCGGTGGTCGTGCTGGGCGACGAGAGCGGCTATGCGCTGACCGACAACCAGAAGATGAAGCTCGCCGCGCTGGAGGCAATGTGGCACACCGAACCGGCCCCCGCCGGGATCACCGTCATCGGCTTCCCCAGCGTCGCCGACCGCACCACCCATTTCGAGATAAAGCTGCCCTATCTGCTGGGCCTCATCTCCACCCGCAGCCTCACCGGCGAGGTGACCGGCATAGAGGAGCTGGTGCAGAAGGCGGGCGTGCATATCGTCAGCGGCATCGAGGCCTATGACGCAGTCGAGAAGCTGAAGATGGACCGCAACGACATGGCCGCGCGCGAGCAGTTCGAGCGGCACAAGTCCGACCTCGGCCATGCGCTGCTGCTCAAGCGCTATGTCGAGGATCCCCGCACCGCGACGCCGGAGCAGATCGCGCAGGCGGCGTGGGACACCGTGCCCAATGTGCCGGTGATGTTCTGGATCTTCCGCGTGATGGCGGGGCTGGGCTTCTTCTTCATCGCCTTTTTCGGCGTCGCCTTCTTCCTCGCCACCGTCCGCCGCTTCGATTCCCGCCCGTTCCTCAAGACGGCGCTGTGGGTGATCCCGCTGCCCTGGGTGGCGATCGAGTTCGGCTGGCTGCTCGCGGAAATCGGCCGTCAGCCCTGGGCGATCGACGGCGTGCTGCCGACCTTCCTCGGCGCGTCCAGCCTGACCGTGGCGCAGATCTGGACGACGATCGCGGGCTTCACCATCCTCTATGGCGCGCTGGCGGTGATCGAGGTGCGGCTGATGCTGGCGGCGATCCGCAAGGGGCCGGTGGAAGAGCATGAGATCCCCGCCGGGGAAGGCCCGGACGAAGGCTATGCGCCGCTGCCCGCTGAATAAGGAGTGACATCATGGCACCTCCCATCGATTATGAAATCCTCCGGCTGATCTGGTGGGCGCTGCTGGGCGTGCTGCTGATCGGCTTCGCGCTGACGGACGGCTTCGACCTCGGCACCACGGCGCTGCTGCCCTTCGTCGCGAAGGACGACGCGGAACGGCGCATGGTCATCAACTCGATCGGCGCGACGTGGGAAGGCAATCAGGTCTGGTTCATCCTCGGCGGCGGGGCGATCTTCGCGGCATGGCCCTTCGTCTATGCGGTCAGCTTCTCCGGCTTCTACCTCGCGATGTTCCTTGTGCTGTCGGCGCTGATATTGCGGCCGGTGGGGTTCAAATACCGCTCGAAAAAGACCGACCCTGTCTGGCGCGCCCGCTGGGACTGGGCGCTGTTCATCGGCGGCTTCGTGCCCGCGCTGGTGTTCGGCGTGGCGGTCGGCAATGTGCTGACCGGCATCCCCTTCCGCCTCGACGGCGACCTGCGCGCCTTCTACGAAGGCTCGCTGCTGGGGCTGTTCCATCCCTTCTCGCTGCTGGCCGGGCTGCTGTCGGTCGCGATGCTGGTGCTGCACGGCGCCAGCTGGCTCGCGATCAAGATAGAGCGCGGCCCGGTGCACGACCGCGCCGCCCGCTTCGGCCGGATCGCGGCGATCGCCTCGATCGCGCTGTTCGCGCTGGGCGGCCTGTTCGTCTGGAAAGGCGGGCTGGGCTTCCGCATCGAGGGGCTGGTCGATCCGCATGGCCCCTCCAACCCCCACTTTACCCAAAGCGTCGCCGTGGGCGGCGCATGGCTCGACAATTATGCGCGCCATCCGTGGATGATCCTCGCCCCGCTCCTCGGCTTCCTCGGCCCGGCGCTGGCGCTGCTCGGCATCATCCGGGCCAAGGAGGCGCTGGCGTTCGGCGGCTCCTCGCTGGGCGCGGTCGGCATCATCTCGACCGTGGGCCTGTCGATGTTCCCGTTCATCCTGCCCAGCTCGATCGATCCGGCCTCCAGCCTCACGGTCTGGAACGCCTCGTCGAGCCATGTGACGCTGTTCATCATGCTGGTGGCGACGGCGCTGCTGCTGCCGGTCGTGCTGCTCTACACCGCATGGGTGTACAAGGTGCTGTTCGGTCGGGTGACGCGGGAGCAGGTCGGCAGCAACCCCGATTTCTACTGACCGGAAAGGGACGGCTCGATGTGGTATTTCTCTTGGATATTGGGGCTGGGCCTTGCGGTCGGCTTCGGAATATTGAACGGCATGTGGCACGAATTCCATTCGGACCCGGATGAGGACGGCACGGTCTGATCGCCGGATGCCAAAAGGGAAAAGGCCGGAGCAGCGATGCTTCGGCCTTTTCCCCATCGCGCCTCGATGCCGGCGGGCATGACGCGCCGGAACCGCATCGCCCGCTGCTAGCCCCCACAGCGCAACGGGATGCGGACCGCCGGAGCGCCATCCGATAACGGGGCGCCCTATCGTTTAATCGTTATATTATGTCAACCTAATAAAAAGAGATTGCCGGATCAGGCCGGATCGGCCCCGGATCAGCCATCCTCCCCCATCCGCCTGCGCTGCTCCGCGCAGCCCTGCGCCAGAAAATCGAGCAGCGCCCGCACCGAAGGCAGCAGGCCCCGGCGCGACGGGAACACCGCGTGGATGATGCCCGCGCGCGGCCGCCAGTCCGGCAGCACGCCGACCAGCCGCCCCGCCCGCATATCCTCCCACACCGCCATCGTCGGCAGCTGGACGATGCCGATCCCCGCGATCGCGGCCGCGCGCAGGCTCGCCATGTCGTCGGTGACGAGGCGCGGGGCATGGGGCACGCCCGCCGTGCGCCCGTCGGCATGATGCAGCGTCCATTCGTGGCTCCGCCGCGACGGCCCCTGATCGAGGCTGGGCAGGCCCGCCAGATCGGCGGGGGACCGCAGCGGCCGCCCAACCAGCGCAGGGCTGGCGACCAGACATTGCGTGCTTTCATCGAGCCGCCGCATGACGAGATCGCTCGGCTCCAGCGGGGGGAAGCGCACGCGGATCGCGAGGTCGAACCCTTCCGCAATCACGTCCACGCGGCGGTTGGTCGCCTCCAGATGCACCTCGACCGCCGGGTTTTCCTCAAGGAAGCGGCTGATGAGCGGGGCGAAGCGGAAGGAGAGCAGGCCCACCGGGCAGCTCACCCGCACCACGCCGCGCGGTTCGGAACGGGTCTGCGCGATCAACTGGTCCGCCGCCTCAGCCTCCACCAGCACCGCGAGGCAGCGCTCATAATAGGCGCGCCCGATCTCCGTCACCGAGAAATGGCGCGACGAGCGGTTGAGCAGCCGCACGCCCAGCCGCTCCTCCAGCGCGAGCACGCGGCGGCTGAGCTTCGACTTCTGAATGCCGAGCGCCCGCCCGGCGGCGGCAAAGCCGCCATGGTCGACGACGGCGACGAAATAGACGAGGTCGTTCAGGTCCTGCATCGTTGCAAGGATAGGACGATGCGTCGGATATCGCAATCTTCCGCAATCATCGTTGCGCGCCTATCTTCGGCTCAACAGCGGCGCCCCTGACGGGAGAGCCGCCCAGGAGACAGAATGATGACGAACAAGACCATTTTGGGCCGGTACGGCAATGAACAAGGTCATTGGGTGGGCGACGGCTTCCCCGTCCGCACGCTCTTTTCCTACAACAACCTGGGCGCGCATATCAGCCCGTTCCTGCTGCTCGATTATGCCGGGCCGCATGATTTCGCGCCGACCACCACCGCGCGCGGCGTCGGCCAGCATCCCCATCGCGGCTTCGAAACCGTGACCCTCGTCTATGACGGCGAGGTCGCGCACCGGGATTCGACGGGCAATGGCGGCATCATCGGCCCCGGCGACGTGCAGTGGATGACGGCGGCGGGCGGCATCATCCACGAGGAATTCCACTCCCCCGCCTTCGCAAAGACGGGCGGGCGGTTCCGCGTGGTGCAGCTCTGGGTCAATCTGCCCGCGAAGGACAAGATGGCGAACGCCGGCTATCAGGGCATCGCCGCCGCCGACATTCCGACCGTCGACCTGCCCGGCGACGCGGGCACGGCGCGGATCATCGCGGGCGAACTGGGCGGCGTCACCGGCCCGGCGCGGACCTTCACCCCGGTCAATGTCTGGGACACGCGCCTGCGCCGGGATGCCGAATGGACGCCCGAACTGCCCGAAGGCCATGTCGCCTTGCTGGTGGTGCTGGGCGGGCATGCGACCGTCAACGGCACGCAGCCGGTGGGCGAGGCCGAGGTGCTGCTGCTCGGCCGCGAAGGCAGCGGGGTATCGATCCACGCCGATGGCGACGTCACGCTGCTGGTGCTGACCGGGGAACCGATCGACGAGCCGATCGTCGGCTATGGTCCCTTCGTGATGAACAGCGAGGCGGAGATCCGGCAGGCGATCGACGATTTCAATAGCGGGCGGTTCGAGCATATCGCCGCCTGACGGGATGGCCCGGCTCCGTTTGGGCGGGGCCGGGCCTCCATCCTATCGCGTCATGCCAGCGCAGACTGGCATCTCAGGGAGGTGGCGCGCACCATGCCCTATGACCCCAACTTGTGCCGGGGTGACGATAAAGGCGAAGGTCCGCTCCGCCTGTGGATATAATAGCGCATTTTCCTCCCGCCCGGCCGCGAGCGCGCAACCAAAGCGCGCGCGCTCATGTTATAAGGGCCGGCGGGACGGTCCGGCTTCACGGAAGAAGGGAACGGTCATGATCGAAATGGTAATCGAACAGCGGCGGCGCAGCCTCGGCGGCGGGCTGGAAGTCGGGCGGGTGCTGCCGTTCGCGAAACGGCGGATGGTCGGCCCGTTCATCTTCTTCGACCATATGGGGCCGATCGGCCTGCCCGCGGGCATCCCCGCCGAAGTGGACGTGCGCCCGCACCCGCATATCGGCCTTTCGACCATCACCTACCTGTTCGCGGGCGAGGTGATGCATCGCGACAGCGTCGGTTCCGAGCTGCCGGTGCGCCCGCGCGAGGTCAACTGGATGACCGCCGGGCGCGGCATCACCCATAGCGAGCGCTTCGAAAAGGCGCGGGCGGAGGGGGATTTTCTCGACGGCATCCAGGCATGGGTCGCCCTGCCGAAGGAATATGAGGAAACCGACCCCGCCTTTTCCCACCATGAAGGCGACGACCTGCCGCAATGGAGCGAGGGCGGCGTGCGCGGCCAGTTGATCGCGGGCAGCGCCTATGGGCTGACCGCCGGGGCGCGCACCCACTCGCCGCTCTTCTACGCCCATCTCGACATGGAGGCCGGGGCGACGGCGGAAATACCGACCGGCCATGCCGAACGCGCGCTCTATGTGGCGTCGGGCGAGGTCGAGCTGGACGGGCGGCGCTTCGGCGCGGGAACCATGCTCGTCCTCGGCCCCGATGCGTCCGGCGTGCGCGCGGCGCAGCGATCGACGCTGATGCTGTTGGGCGGCGAGCCGGTGGGCGAACGCTTCCTCTACTGGAACTTCGTCTCGTCCTCGACGGAAAGGCTCGCGCAGGCGGCGGAGGACTGGAAGGCGGGGCGCATGAAATTGCCCGATACCGATGACGGCGAATATATCCCGCTGCCCGATACGCCGATGCCCTCGCCGCCCGCCATGTCCTGATGGCCCGCGCGCCCTATGTTCAAGGAGATATCGCCATGACACGGATCGTCGGAATAGTTGGAAGCCTGCGCCGCACATCCTATAATCGCGGTCTGCTGGAGGCAGCAAGGGAGTTGGTGCCCGGCGGGGTGGACCTGCACGTGCACGGCATAGAGGGCATACCGCTCTACGATGGCGATGTGGAGGAAGCCGAGGGCATTCCCCCGGCGGTGACGGCGCTCAAGACCGCGATCGTGCAGGCCGACGGGCTGCTGCTGGCGACGCCGGAATATAATAACGGCATCCCCGGCGCGTTCAAGAACGCGATCGACTGGCTGTCCCGCCCGCCCAGCGACTCACCTCGCATCTTCAAAGGCAGGCCGGTCGCGGTGATGGGCGCGACGCCGGGCAATTTCGGCACGATCTTGGCGCAGGACGGCTGGCTGCCGGTGCTGCGGACGCTCGGCACCCGGCCCTGGTTCGAAGGCCGGCTGATGGTGTCGCGCGCGGGCGACCTTTATGATGAGGACGGCCGCCTGACCGACGAGGGCACCCGTCAGCGGCTGAAGGATTTCCTCGCGGGCTTCGTCGCCTTCACCCGGCACGGGAAATAGAGGCGGGCGTCCCCCCGCCCTACATCAACCCGCGCCGCCGCAGCATCGCCTCCGGGTCGGCGTCGCGCCCGCGAAAGGCGCGGAAGCTTTCCGCCGCCGGGCGGGTCGCCCCGCGCGAAAGGATTTCCTCGCGCAGCAGGTCGCCGGTCGCCCGGTCCACCAGCCCTTCTTCCGCAAACCGCTCGAACGCGTCGGCCGCCAGCACCTCCGCCCAGAGATAGCTGTAATAGCCCGCCGCATAGCCGCCCGCGAAGATATGGCTGAAGCTGTGGGAAAAGCGGTTCCATTCGGGCGGATGGATCACCGCCACCTCTTCGCGCACCGCCTGCATCACCGGCACCGGATCGTCGCCCAGCGTGCCCATGTGCAGCAGCATGTCGAACAGGCCGAACTCGATCTGACGCACGATGAACATGCCGGACTGGAAATGCCGTGCGGCGACCAGCCGGTTGAACTGCTCGACGGGCAGCGCCTCGCCCGTCCGGTAATGGCCGGACATGGCGGTCAGCACGTCGCGATCCCACGCGAAATCCTCCATCAGCTGGCTCGGCAGCTCCACCGCGTCCCATTCGAAGCCGTTGGTTCCGGCGATGCTGGGCCGGTCGACGCGGGTGAAGAGATGATGCAGGCAATGCCCCGTTTCATGCAGCAGCGTCGTGACGTCGCCATGCGACAGCAGCGAAGGCGTCTCGCCGCCCCTGGGCGAGAAGTTGCAGACCAGATAGGCGACCGGCACGCCGATCACGCCGCCGTCATGCAGGCGCGGGCGGGCCTGCGCCATCCACGCGCCGCCGCGCTTGCCGGGCCGGGCATGCAGGTCGAGATAGAGCCCCGCGAAGGTCGATCCGTCCTCGTCCACCACATCACAATAGCGGGCATCGGGGTGATAGAGTTGCACATCGTCGCGCTCGGCGAGGCGGATGCCGAACAGGCGGCGAAGCAGCGTCTGCCAGCCTTCCATCACCCGATCGACCGGGAAATAGGCGCGGATCGCCTGCTCGTCCACCGCATAGCGCGCCTGCCGCAGCCGGTTGGCGGCAAAGCCGACATCCCAGGGCTGGAGGTCTTCCAGCCCCAGTTCGACGGCGGCGAAATCGCGCAGTTCGCGCATTTCCCGCTCGGCAAAGGGCTTGGCGCGCGCGGCCAGATCGCGCAGGAAATGCAGCACCTCGTCCGCGCTGTTCGCCATGCGGGTCGCCAGCAGCCACTCGACCGGCCCCGCAAATCCCAGCAGCGCCGCGCTTTCGCGCCGCAGCTCCAGGATGCGGGCGATGCGCGCGCTGTTGTCGAAGCGCCCGGCATGCGGCCCCCGGTCGGACGCGCGGGTGTTGAACGCCTCATAGACGCGAGCGCGCAGGCCGCGATCTTCCGCGAAGGTCAGGATCGCGGTGACGCTGGGATATTGCAGCGTCACCAGCCAGCCATCGAGATCGCGCGCGCGGGCGGCGTCCGCGAACATCGCCTTGTCGGCATCCGAAATGCCAGCCAGCAGCGCCTCGTCGGTCACATGCTCTTCCCACGCATCGGTCGCGTCCAGCACGGCACTGGCGAAGTCGTTGGACAGACCCGACAGCTCAACCGATATCTCCGCGAAGCGCGCCCGCTTTTCCGGCGGCAGGGCCACGCCCGCCAGCCTGAAATCGCGGATCGCATGGGCGACCGCGGCCCGGTCCGCTTCCGGCAGGGCATCAAATCCGGGCACCGCGGACAGCCCGTCCAGCACCTCATAAAGATCGTGATTCTGGGCGACCTTCATCGCATTCTCGACCAGCCGCGCCTGCCCTTCCGCATGGGCGGCGCGCAGTTCCGGCGTATCGGCGACGGCGTGGAGGTGCGACACGGTGGACCACAGCGCATCCAGCACCCGGTCGGCCCGCTCCAGCGGCAGCCACGCCTCGGCGAAATCCCTGGGCCGCGCCTGCGTCACGGCGGCGACGGCCTCTTCATGGGCGTGGATCGCCTCGTCCAGCGCGGGGGCGATCAGGTCCGGCGATATTTCGGAGAAGCGCGGCAGCGCGATGGCATCAAGCAGGGGATTTGTCACGAAAGCGATCCATAACAGCGAAAAGGAAAGTCGCGGCCCTTGGGAAAGGAGCGATCATCGCCTGATATAGGACCTCCCGCGATGATTGCGAGCCTTGGGCGCCATGATGCCATGATGCGCGGCTTTCACCTCCGCGAAAGGCAGCCTTTCACGCGGTGCGGCCTATCGTCTTCATAAGGGAAGGGTTCCAGCAAAGTCCCGCAATGGCGGGTCCGGCAAGGAGAGAGAAAGACAATCGGAGGGCGGCCCGACAAGAGGACCGCCAGCAAACGAACGGCGCCACCCCGGCCAATCGGCCGATACGCCGCTACAACGGGAAAAGCGCCTCAGCCCAGCAGGACGAAGGCAATCCCGGTAATCGTCAACGCCGCCAGGCTCGACATGCACAGCAGCCCGAAATCGCACAGGCAAAGGCTGTGATGAACCCGTTCCATCGCATCCTCCAGTTCATCCTCGCCACCCCGCTTTTTCGCGGGTTTGACAAGAGGATGCTATCAAATCCGTGGAGATTCGCAAGGGGTCAGATGCCGTCTCCGGGCGGGGACGGCGGGTTGATCGCGATGGCCATTTTCTGAAGGCAATCATGGAGCACCCGCCTGTCCTCGTCGGTCAGCAGGCGGCAGAAATCGCGCACAAGATCGCGCCGCAGCGGCTCGGTCGCGGCGATCGCGCGCTCCCCCTCGTCGGTGATGGCGATCCGCTTGACACGGCGGTCCCCCGCGTCGGTGGCGCGCTGGATGAGGCCGTCGCGTTCCAGCGCATCCAGCGCGTCCGTCACCGTGCGGGGCGCCTGGCCGAACAGTTCCGCGATATCGGCCGCGCGCGCATTGCCGCCGCACCGCTGGATGTAGAGCAGCAGCTTGGTGCGCGCCAACGACGCGCCCTGCGCCGTCATCGCCCGGTCCATCTGGCGGTGCGCCATCAGGAACACGCTCGCCAATTCCTTGAACAACTCTTCGTCGCACACTTTCATGAGGTTCCTCATAATGTGTATTGCATTGCATCACAAGTGCGCGCATATGCGGTGGCCGAATTTCAAGGACGGGTGTTGACATGAGTGCCGAAACCACCGCTGGCCCAATCGCGCAGGATGACGACAGTTCCGCCGGTTCCGGCAAGAACAGGCGCGCCCGCCGCATCATCCTGATCATCGCGGCGGCGGCGGTGACGGCCGGCGCGCTGTGGTTCGCGCGGCATGAAAGCTACGGCAAATATCAGCAGTCCACCAACGACGCCTATGTCCAGACCGACGGCGTGACCGTGTCGCCCAAGGTTTCGGGCTATGTGGACAAGGTGTTCGTCATCGACAATCAGGAGGTGAAGGCCGGGCAGCCGCTGGTGCAGATCGACCCGCGCGACTATCGTGCCCAGGCCGAGCAGTCCCACGCCCAGATCGCGCTGGCGGCGGCCAGCGCGGCGGGCACGGAGGCGCAGATCCGCGAGCAGCAATCCGCCATCGCCCAGGCCGAGGCGCAACTCGCCGCGGCGCAGGCCGATGCGGATTTCGCCAATAGCGAGGTCGCCCGCTACCAACCTCTTGCCCAGAGCGGCGCGGAAACGAAGGAACGGCTTTCGCAGCTGCGAAATCAAGCGGCGCAGGCGAACGCCAAGCTGGCCTCGGCCCGCGCCGCCGCCGCCAGCGCGCGGCAGCGCGTCGCCACGCTGGAGGCCCAGATACGGCAGGCGCAGGCGCAGGGCCAGGCCGCCCGCGCCCAGCTTTCCGCCGCCAATACCGACCTGCAATCGACGATCATCCGCGCCGCCACGAACGGCCGCATCGGCGACAAGACCGTGCAGCAGGGCCAGTTCGTGCAGCCCGCCACCCGGCTGATGACGCTGATGCCCGCCGACAGCCTCTATATCGAGGCGAATTTCAAGGAAACGCAGGTCGGCCTGATGCGCGTCGGCCAGCCGGTCAGCGTGGAAGTCGACGCGCTGCCCGGCGTCGAGATCCGGGGCACCGTCGCCAGCATCTCGCCCGGCACCGGCGCGCAATTCTCCATCCTGCCGCCGCAGAACGCCACCGGCAACTTCACCAAGATCGTGCAGCGCGTGCCGGTGCGCATCGCTATCCATGTCGGCCCCGAAACCCGCAAGCTGCTGGTTCCGGGCATGTCGGTCGAGGTGTCGGTCGACACCCGCTCCGCCAAGGGCGCGACCGAGCAGATCCGGCGGGAGCAGGAGCAGTATAACCGGCGGATCGGAAAATGAGCGGCGCCGCCGCCGACGCGGGCGCCCTGCCCGGCGGAGCGGCCCCGGCCAAGGCCCCGCCGCAACGCGCCGACGCCGCCGCATGGCTGGCGGTGTGCGCGGGCAGCCTCGGCGCGATGATGGCCACGCTCGACATTTCCATCGTCAATTCCGCCCTGCCGACCATCCAGGGCGAGATCGGCGCCAGCAGCACCGAGGGCACCTGGATCGCGACCGCCTATCTGGTGGCCGAAATCGTCATCATCCCTCTTTCCGCCTGGCTGGAGCGCCTGCTGGGCCTGCGCACCCTGCTGCTGATCGCCGCGACGCTGTTCACCGGCTTCTCGATGGTCTGCGGCATCGCGACCAACCTGACGACGATGATCATCGGCCGCGTGGGCCAGGGCTTCACCGGCGGCGCGCTCATCCCCACGGCGATGACGATCATCGCCACCCGCCTGCCGCGCGAGCAACAGCCGATCGGCAATGCGATGTTCGGCGTCACCGCCATTCTCGGCCCGGTGCTGGGTCCGCTGATCGGCGGCTGGCTGACCGAGAATATCAGCTGGCACTACGCCTTCTTCCTCAACCTGCCGGTCGGCATCCTGCTCATCACGCTGCTGCTGGTCGGCCTGTCCCACCAGAAGCCGAAGCTGGACGAGCTGAGGCAGGCGGACTGGATGGGCATAGCGGGCCTTGCCTTCGGCCTGGGCGGCCTCACCATCGTGCTGGAGGAAGGGCAGCGCGAGCAATGGTTCGAAAGCGCGGAAATCGTGCAGATGACGATCGTGTCGGCGGTCGGCTTCATCCTGCTCTTCGCCGGGCAGGTCTTCGCGAAACGCCCGGTGATCAAGCTCAGCCTGCTGCTGAACCGCCAGTTCGGCGCGATCGCGCTGATGGGCTTCGTCATCGGCATGATGATCTACGGCACCGCCTATGTGATCCCGCAGTTCCTCGCCGCCATATCCGATTACAATGCGCTGCAATCGGGCAAGATCGTGCTGCTGTCCGGCATACCCAGCCTGATCCTGATGCCCTTCACCCCGCTGATGATCAAGCATGTCGACATTCGGATCGCGGTGTCCACCGGGTTGCTCATCATGGCGACGAGTTGCTGGGTGGATACGGTGATGACGGCCGACGCCGCGGGCGCCGATTTCATCGAATCCCAGTTGCTGCGCGGCGTCGGGGTCATCCTCGCCTTCCTTTTCCTCAACCAGGCGGCGATCGCGTCGGTATCGACGGAAAATGCGGGCGACGCGGCCGGGCTGTTCAATTCGGTGCGTAATCTGGGCGGCTCCTTCGCGCTCGCGGGCATCGCCGTCGTGCAGGACCAGCGCCTGTGGCTGCACAGCCGCCGCATAGAGGAAACGCTCAACGCCAATTCCGACAATGTGCAGGGATATATCGCCGGCCTGACCCACGCGCTGGGCAGCCCGGAGGCCGCGCTGCGCACCCTCTCCGGCACGATCCAGCGCGAGGCGCTGGTGATGACCTATAACGACATATTCTGGCTGCTGACGGTCGGCATCGTCATCGTCATTCCGCTGGTTCTGTTCCTGCGGCCGCTGCCCAAGGGGCAGGCCGTCGCCATGCATTGAGGCCCGTCATGCGCTCCCCCCTTTCGCTCCTCCCCCTTCTGGCTCTCGCCGCCTGCACCGCCGGCCCGGATTATCAGGGTCCCGCTTCGGCCGGAGCCGCGCCGCAACGGTTCGCGCGCGCCGGGGAAGCGGCGATCCCCGCTGCGCCCGCCGTCGCCCCGTGGTGGACGGCGCTGGGCGACCCGCTGCTCGACGAGCTGGAACGGCGCGCGCTGGCCGACAGCCCGTCCATCGCCATCGCTCAGGCCAAGCTGACGCAGGCCCGCTCCGCGCTGCGCCTCGACCGCGCCAACGGCCTGCCCAACGCCAATGCGCAGCTGACCTATGCCCATGCGCGGCTGCCGGGCATCGACCTCGGCTCCTCCGGCGACGGAGAGGAGGAAGGCGGCGGGGACGGCAGTAGCAGCGAAGCCCTCAATTTCTACAATCTCGGCTTCGACGCGAGCTGGGAGATCGACCTGTTCGGCGGCCACCGGCGCACGATGGAGGCCAGCCGCGCCTCGCTGGAGGCGGCGCAGGCCAGTATCGCCGACGCGCAAGTCAGCCTCGCCGCCGAGGTGGCGGGCGCCTATGTCCATCTGCGCGACCGCCAGCAACGGCTGGCCCTCGCCGAACAATCCGCCGCCCGGCAGCGCGAGGTGCTGGACCTGACGCGGCAGCGCCAGACGCACGGCACCGTCTCCGCACTGGAGGTCGAGCGCCAGCGCAGCCTTGCCGAGCAGGCCGACGCCGCCCTGCTGCCGCTGCGGGCGGAACGCGACGCCTATCTGAACGCGCTCGCGGTGCTGACCGGGCAGGCTCCCGGCGCGGTCGACGCGATGCTGGCAGGGCCGGGCGCAATCCCCCTGCCCCCCGCCACGGTCGCGGTCGGCGATCCCGCGGCGCTGTTGCAGCGCCGGCCGGACATCCGCGCCGCCGAGCGGCAGCTCGCCGCCGCCACCGCCAGAATCGGCGTGGCCGAGGCCGCCCGCTTCCCCCGGATCAGCTTCATGGGCCTGATCGGCATCGGCGGCACGGAGCCGGACGCGATCTTCGATCCCGACAATCTCGCCGCCATCGCCATGCCCCGACTGAGCTGGAACCTGCTGGACTTCGGCCGCAACGCCGCCCGCATCGGCCAGGCCGAGGGCGCGCGCGACGAAGCCGAAGCGCGCTATCGCCAGGCGGTGCTCGGCGCGTTGCGCGATGCGGAGGATGCGCTCGCCCGCTACGGCGCCAGCCGCCAGAATGTCGCCAGCGCCACGCGCGCCAGCCATTCGGCGGACCGCACGCTCAGCCTGACGCGCCAGCGTTTCGGCGCGGGCACCGCCAGCCGCATCGATCTGCTGGAGGCGGAACGGCAGGCGATGGGCGCGCAACAGACCGTCGCGCAGGCGACCGCCGCGCTGACGGCGGACTATATCGCGATCCAGAAGGCGCTCGGCCTCGGCTGGAACTAGGACGCGTCCCCTTCGGGAAACAGTTCCTCGCGACGGCACGAGATTTCCTCGTCTATGGCGTCGATGACCGCGCGGATGCGCGGCATATGGCGCATGTCGCGGTGGACGCCCAGCCAGATGTCCCGCCGCAGCAGCGGCAGGTCCGGCCGCACCCGGACCAGGTCCGGCAGCGCCTCGGCCCGGTAGCAGACGAGGCAGGCGATCCCCATGCCCTGCCGCGCCGCCCACAGATGCGCCTCGCGGCTGTTCGATTGCAGCGCGACCTCCGCATCGGGGAAGTGCCGCCGCAGCCATTGCGCTTCGGGCAGATGCGCCAGATCGTCCAGCACCGTGACGATACGGGGCGGGCGGCGCTCGCCGTCATGGCCGCGCGCCGCATAGAAGGCCATGCCGAGCGTGCCCAGCTTGCGGGTGATGATCTCCTGCCCCTCGAACGGCACCATGCGGATCGCGATATCAGCTTCCCGCCGCGCCAGATTGAGCTGGCGCGTATCGGACAGCAGCTCCACCACGATGCCGGGATGCTCCTTCTGTAACCGCGCCAATGCGGGCACGAGGATCCGCGCGGCCAGCGTATCGACGGTGGTGACGCGCACCTTCCCTTCCAGCGCGCAGTCGTGGCCGGAAATGGCGCGCTCCGTCGCCAATATCTCCGCCTCGACCCGCTCCGCATTGCCGAGCACGGTTTCGCCCAGCGGCGTCAGCACATAGCGCTCCGGCGTGCGGCGCAGCAGGCGCGCGCCGATGCGCGCCTCCATCGCGGCGAGGCGGCGGCCCATGGTCGGCTGCGACACGCCGAGCGCCCGTCCCGCCGCCGAGAGCGTGCCGTGCCGCGCGATCGCCAGAAACAGGCGCAAATCATCCCAGTCCATGCGTCTCTATACAAAAATGAATGCATATTAGGCAATAGTGGCCAATTGCATGCAAAAACCTTTAATGCCACATCGCGGCTACCGTATCGGAATGGCTCTCCCATTCCCTTGGCTTTTCAGAGACAGGAGCTTTCTCAATGTCCCATCTTCTGGTCGTCCGCAGCAGCGCCAATGGCGCCAATTCCGTGTCCAACCGGCTGATCGACGCCTTTCTCGGCGCGGCGAAGGCGGCCGATCCCTCGATCGAGGTGACGGACCGCGACCTCGACGCCGATCCCGTGCCGCATGTGCGCTCGGCGACGCTGGCCGGCATCGGCCGCCCCGCTCCGGAAACCGACGAGGCGAAGCCGACGCGCGAGCTGTCGGACAGGCTGATCGGCGAAATGCAGGCCGCCGACCTGATCGTCATCGGCGCGCCCATGTATAATTTCAGCATTCCCTCGACGCTGAAGAGCTGGCTCGACCATGTGCTGCGCGCGGGCGCGACCTTCCAGTACACCGCCAACGGCCCGGAGGGTCTGCTGAAGGGCAAGCGCGCGCTGATCGTCGCCAGCCGCGCGGGCGCCTATAGCGAGGGCGCGGCCGCCGCGATGGATCACCAGATCGCCTATCTGCGGCTGGTGCTGGGCTTTATCGGCCTCACCGATATCGCTGTGGTGCTGGCCGAAGGGCTGGCCTTCGGCGAGGACGCCGCCACCGCCGCCATCGGCGCGGCCACGGCCGAACTGGAGCGGCGGGCGGGCGCGCTTTAAAGCTGCCATTCCTCCCCCTTGGGGGAGGGGGACCATGCGAAGCATGGTGGAGGGGCACAGGACGCCGGACGTGAAACTTGATCGGACGGACCTTGCGCTTGATCGGACGGGCGTCACGCTCGATGGATAGTGCCCCTCCACCGCCCTGCGGGCGGTCCCCCTCCCCGTACCGGGGAGGATCAGGACTGTTCTGTCAGATCCAATCCGCGCGCACCGTGCCTTCCGGCCGGGCACCCGTTCTCCGGCGGCACGGCAGGCTCGCTTTCCGCCCGGCGCGGCGTGGCGATCAGCCATTCGTTGAAGGTGCGGTAGAGCACCGGTTCCACGAAGATCAGCGCCGCCGTCTCGGCATCCTCGACGCACAGGGGATTGTCCAGCCGCGCCGAATAGCGGCCCAGCCCCTCGATCGTCACGGAGAACAGCCGCTCCCCGCCCCATTCCACGCAATTTTCCACGATGATGCCGGCGGGCGAGATTTGCAGCACCGGCGTGCGGCCCTTCATGTTCCCGGCGGAGAGATGCGCCCAGCAGTTCCGGCGAAAGACGGGATGGCCGATGGGGGATGCGCTTTCCGGCTGCCTGCGGATGGACACGCGTTTCGGGGCCGGCTGCTGCGTCGCGCCGACGAGGGCCGCACTGGCCGGATCGTCGAAGGCGACGCCCGCCTGCCCCTCCTTCGCCCAGCGCACGGTGCCGCGCACATGGCTGCCGGATCGCAGATGCAGCTCGACCGGATCGTCCACCGCCAGCGGCAACGGGCATTCGATCATCACCCCGCCCGTCGACAGGTTGCGGATGCGGCACAGCGCATCGTCGCCCCGATGGACTATTCCCGCATTGATGAGGACCGAGATCTGGCGCGCGCCGGTGCGGCGGTCCGCCGTTCCCCCTTCCGGCGAGTCCTGGCCTTCGGTCGTCATCGCGTCCTCCGATTGCAAGCCGTTCATCCTCCGGTTTCCTGTCGTTCCCGGCCTTCCTACCGGGCGATGTCTGCTTTTCCCGCGCCCGAAGCGGTCGGGTCGATGGTGCCCATTAAACACCATCAAGGCTAAGGATCGGTTAAAATCCGGCGAAATCAGCCTGCATTCACGCGCGGGAGCGCCGGAATCGCGCCCGAAACCGCGTCTTTCCCGCTGGCGCGCCGGTCACCGCCCGGCCGATCGCGCGCCCGTGCGCAAGATGCGACATTGCACTGTAACGCCGGCACATTATATCGCGCCTTTCGTGGATGCGTGACAGGAGCGTGAAGTGAGCAAGGTTCTGGTTATCGGTGCCGGTGGCGTCGGGTCGGTCGCTGTGCATAAAATGGCGATGAACCCGGATATTTTTCACGAAATCACGCTCGCCAGCCGCACCCTTTCGAAATGCGACGCGATCGCGGACTCGGTGAAGCAGCGCACCGGCGTCACCATCCGCACCGCGCAGATCGACGCCGACGACGTCGCGGCCACCACCGCGCTGATCGAGGAGGTCGGGCCGCAGCTCGTCGTCAACCTCGCCCTGCCCTATCAGGATCTTGCAATCATGGACGCCTGCCTTGCCGCGGGCGTGCACTATATGGACACCGCCAATTACGAACCGCGCGACGAGGCGCATTTCGAATATAGCTGGCAATGGGCCTATCAGGAGCGGTTCAAGGAAGCGGGCCTGATGGCGCTGCTCGGCTCCGGCTTCGACCCCGGCGTGACCAGCGTGTTCGCGACCTATCTCAAAAAGCATTATCTCGACCGCATCGACACGCTCGACATCCTCGATTGCAACGGCGGCGACCATGGCCAGCATTTCGCGACCAACTTCAACCCGGAAATCAACATCCGCGAGGTGACCGCGCCCGCGCGCCACTGGGAAAACGGCGAATGGGTGACGACCCCCGCCCTCTCGCACAAGCAGCAGTTCGACTTCGAGGCTGTAGGGCCGAAGAACATGTACCTCATGTATCATGAGGAGCTGGAGAGCCTTGCCAGGCACCTGCCGGAAATCCAGCGCATCCGCTTCTGGATGACCTTCGGCGACGCCTATCTCAAGCATCTGGAGGTGCTCCAGAATGTCGGCATGACCCGGATCGATCCGGTGATCTACAACGGGCAGGAGATCATCCCGCTCCAGTTCCTCAAGGCCGTGCTGCCCGAACCCTCGACGCTCGGCTCCACGACCAAGGGCAAGACCAATATCGGCGACATCGCCACCGGCATCGCCAGGGACGGGTCGGAAAAGACCTATTATATCTATAATATCTGCGACCATGAGGAAGCCTATGCCGAAACCGGCAATCAGGCGGTCAGCTACACCACCGGCGTTCCGGCGATGATCGGCGCGGCGATGATCCTGACCGGCACATGGACCGGCGCAGGCGTGTTCAACATGGAGCAGATGGACCCGGATCCGTTCATGGACATGCTGAACCGGCAGGGCCTGCCCTGGCAGGTGCGGGAGTTGGACGGCCCGCTGGCCTTCTGACGTGACCGCTCGCGCGCTGCTCCTTCTCCTCCTCGCCCCGCTCGCGGCGCTGCCCGGCGGCTGCGCGCCGGACATGCGGATGGCGGGGAGCGGGCCGAGCCGCGAGATCAGCGCCTGCGCGCGCTCCGGCGGCTTTCTCGACGCGAGGGGCAGGCGCCAGACATTGATGTGCGTCCACCGCTATGCCGATGCGGGCAAGGCCTGCGCCTCCCGATCCGATTGCGAGGGCAAATGCATCGCCGACCCCGGCGAGGGCGGCCTGCCCGCTGTCGGAACGCCCGCCGCGGGCTGGTGTCAGGCGGATGACAGGTTGTTCGGCTGCTATGCCGAAGTGGAAAATGGCAAGGTCAGATCGTCGATCTGCGTGGACTGAGGATTTTTCGGACATGGAAACCAGAGCGGGCGATCCCGGCGCCTTCGCGCATTTCGACCTCGGCAGCGTCCCCTCGCCCGCCTTCGTGGTGGACGAGGCCGCCGTGCGCCGCAACCTCGCCATCCTCGCCGATGTGCGGGACCGGGCGGGCGTGAAGGTGCTGGCCGCGCTCAAGGCCTTTTCCATGTGGTCGCTGGGGCCGGTCGTCGCGGAGTATCTCGACGGCGTCTGCGCCTCGGGCCTCTATGAAGCGCGGCTGGGGCGCGAGGAATATTCCGGGCCCGACGGCAAGCGCGAGGTCGCGACCTATTGCGCGGGCTACAAGGCGGAGGACCTGCCGGAAATCTGCGCGCTG
The DNA here is from genome assembly GCF_014196495.1 of Sphingobium jiangsuense. GTDB lineage: Bacteria > Pseudomonadota > Alphaproteobacteria > Sphingomonadales > Sphingomonadaceae > Sphingobium > Sphingobium jiangsuense. The sequence goes on along the minus strand of NZ_JACIDT010000014.1, from coordinate 6,541 downwards.
TCCGATCATCTCATCTTCAACTCGCCCTTCCAGCATGAGCGCTTCCGCCCGATCCTCGACCGGGCGCGGGCGGACGGCCACCGCTTCGACGTGGGCCTGCGCATCAACCCGCTCCATGCCGAGGGCGAGGTCGCCAAATATGACCCGTGCCAGCCGCACAGCCGCCTCGGCTTCCCGGTCGACCAGTTGCGCGCGGAGCATCTCGACGGCGTCGACGGCCTGCATTTCCATACGCTGTGCGAGCAGGATTTCGTGCCGCTGCGCCGCACATGGGAGGCGCTGCTCCCCCGGATCGAGGCGTTCCTGCCCGGCCTCAAATGGCTGAACTTCGGCGGCGGCCATCATATCACCCGCGCCGATTACCAGCGCGAGGACCTCATCGCCTTCCTGCGCGCGGTGAAGGCGCAGACCGGCCTCGACCTCTATCTGGAGCCGGGCGAGGCGATCGCGCTCGACGCGGGCATCCTCGTCGGCGAGGTGCTGGACGTGATCGACAACGGCATGCCGGTCGCGATCGTCGACATCTCCGCCACCTGCCATATGCCCGACGTGATCGAGGCGCCCTATCGCCCGGCGCTGCTGGGCGAGGCGGAGGACGGCCCGGCGATTCGCCTCGGCGGCCCGTCCTGCCTCGCCGGCGACATCATCGGCGATTATCGATTCGGCGGCCTGCCGCGGGTCGGCCAGCGCTTCGCCTTCCTCGACCAGGCGCATTATTCGATGGTCAAGACCAACACCTTCAACGGCGTGCCGCTGCCCTCCATCTTCCTGTGGAACAGCGAAGACGGGGATTTTCGCGCCATAAGGTGCTTCGATTACGACGAATTCAAGCGCCGTCTTTCCTGAGCCGCAACCCGGCGCCTGCATGCGGATTTTTTTGGGGAAAGACGCTTTACACCCCCGGCCACAATCCATATATCGGCACCCCGCTGCCCCATGGGACTTCCACCGCAAGGCAGCTTGACTCGTCGCACTTGTTTCTGGAGGTCCCTTGAATTGCACAAGCTCCATAGCGCGCTGGGGGTAGCAACCACCCTCAAACCGGCAGCACCGGTAACGCTCATTCGCCCGCAGGCCGCGGCCCGCGCCGCCCGTTTCTTCGTTGAGAAGTTTCCGGGCAAGTCGCTCTATGCGGTGAAGGCGAACCCGTCTCCCGATCTGCTCCGCACCCTCTGGGCCAGCGGCATCACCCATTATGATGTCGCGTCCATCGCGGAAGTGCGCCTCGTCGCCGAGACGCTGCCGGAAGCGAAGCTGTGCTTCATGCACCCGGTGAAGGCCGAGGAAGCCATTGCCGAGGCATATCACCGCTACGGCGTGCGCACCTTCTCGCTCGACACGATGGAAGAGCTGACGAAGATCATGCGCGCCACCGGCAACGCGACCGATCTGGAACTGTGCGTGCGCCTGCGCGTGTCGTCCGAGCATAGCGAGCTTTCCCTCGCGTCGAAATTCGGCGCGGAACTGGGCGAGGTGAAGGAATTGCTGATGGCGACCCGCCAGGCGGCCGATGCGCTGGGCATCTGCTTCCATGTCGGCAGCCAGGCGATGACCCCGCACGCCTATACGCAGGCGCTGGAGCGCGTGCGCGCGGCGATCGTCGACGCGGCGGTGACGGTGGACATCATCGATGTCGGCGGCGGCTTCCCCTCCATCTATCCGGGCATGGAACCGCCCGCGCTGGAGCTGTATTTCGACGCCATCTACCGCGCGGCCGAAAGCCTGCCGGTCAGCTATTCGTCGGAACTCTGGTGCGAGCCGGGCCGCGCGCTGTGCGCCGAATACAGCTCGCTGATCGTGCGCGTGGAACGCCGCCGGGGCGATGAGCTCTACATCAACGATGGCGCCTATGGCGCGCTGTTCGACGCGGCGCATGTCGGCTGGCGCTTCCCGGTGGACCTGCTGCGCGAGGAAGGCAGCGAGGCGGAGATGCAGGCGTTCAGCTTCTACGGCCCGACCTGCGACGACATGGACCATATGGCCGGCCCCTTCCTGCTGCCCGCCGATATCGGCCCCGGCGACTATATCGAGATCGGCATGCTGGGCGCCTATGGCTGCGCGATGCGGACCGGCTTCAACGGCTTCACCGCCGAAACGCTGGTCGAGGTCACGGACGAGCCGATGGCGAGCATGTACGACGACAGCATCGTCGAACCCCGCCGCGCGAAAAGCGCCACGGTGGTGCAGATCGGCCAGTAACGCCGCCGGAATGGAATAGCGAAAGGCCGGGTCGGGGAAATCGGACCCGGCCTTTTGCATCTGGAACGTTCGACAGCCGGCGCCTTGGCGGATTTCGGCCAGAAGCGGACACCACCAGCGCAACAGAATCGGGCACGCGGAGGCGCGGAGACGCGGAGAGAGAGTTCGAGCCGCAGGCCCCTTACACCCGCGCCGCCTCACCTCCTGTTGCCGCACGAGAAACAGGCTTCGCGACATCATCTCCGCGTCTCCGTGTCTCCGCGCCTCCGCGTGAACTCATATGGCGCAACATTCGAGGTTCGCTCTCCAGCCCCAGACCTGTCATCCACGTCATGCCAGCGCAGGCTGGCTTCTCAGGAGGCGACGCGCGCCGGGGCCAGCGACCCCAGCATTGACCTTCGGTCGCCCTTCGGGTCGCTGGGGTGACCGCAAAGGCAAAGTCCGCCCTTCACCGCAAGCCTGCTTCACGATGCAACTTCAGCACCCCCTCACGGTCGATTGACAACCCCGGCCAGCCCTCGCACCTTCTCCCGCGCATATCCATCCGGGGGACTTCACCATGCCTGTCCATCTCGCCCCATCCCTGCTCGTGCCCGCGGCGGCGCTGGTCGTCTGGTCGCTGGCGATGCTGGTCTGGCTGCTCATCGTCCGGTTCTCGGCGTTCAAGGTCGCGGGGATCGACCTGCGCAAGGTGCCGCGCGGCGGGCGCGGACAGGAACTCGACCGGATGTTGCCGCCACAGGCGAACTGGCCCGCGCACAACTATGCGCATCTGATGGAGCAGCCGACGCTGTTCTACCCCACCATTCTCATCCTCGCGCTGCTGGGGCAGGGAAGCGCGCTCAACCTCGGGCTGGCATGGGCCTATGTGCTGCTGCGCATCGTCCACAGCATCTGGCAGGCGCGCGTCAACATCGTCGCCATCCGGGCGGGGCTGTTCCTGCTGTCGTCGCTGGTGCTGATGCTGCTGGCGATCAACGCGCTGATCGCCGCGCTCGCCGCCGCGCTGTAGCGCCTATTGCAGCGTGGGCGAGCCGTCCCGGTCGGTGCGGCCGTAAAATTGCATGAGCTGGATGGTGCGTTCGACCCGCTCGTCCAGCGTCCGCGCCTCCAGCAGCGACTGTTTCGACGCCACGTCGAACGGCGCCACCTGCGCGATGCCGTTGACGAGCGCCTGATCGTCCAGCCGGGTGACCGCCGACCAGTCGACGACATAGCCCAGATGATCGGCGAAGCGCCGCGCCTCCATCTCCAGCGCGGCGCGCGTCGCGGGCGCGAGGGCGGCGGTGCCCCCCTCCTCTTCCGGCTCGATCTCCGCCTCCACCTGCCGGAAGGGCGTCACCACGTCCAGCTCGTTCAATATATGGAAGCGCGCCAGCCCCAGCAGCACGATGTTGAAGCAGCCGTCGTCCAGCGCATCGCATTCGACGATCCGCCCCAGACAGCCGATGGAATAGAGCGCCGGGCGCGGCCTGGTGTCGCTGGGCTGCACCATGCCGATCAGCCGGTCGCGGGCCAGCGCGTCGCTGACCAGCGCCCGATAGCGCGGCTCGAAGATATGGAGCGGCAGATGGGCGCCGGGGAACAGCAGGGCCCCCGCGAGCGGAAAAAGGGAGATGCGCTGCCTCTTCATCACCCTGCCCGGCCCGTCAGGTGAACAGGATCGCCGACAGGCGCCGCCGCTGGGTGGATACCCACGGATCTTCGAGGCCCACCACCTCGAACAGCTTGAGCAGTTGCGCGCGCGCCGCGCCGTTGTTCCATTCCCGGTCGCGGGCGACGATTTCCAGCAGCGCGTCGGCCGCGCCCTGTCGGTCGCCATTGGCCATGCGCCCGCCCGCCAGCTCGAATCGCGCCTCATGGTCATCGGGATTGGCCGCGACGCGTGCCTCCAGCCCGGACAGGTCCTGCACCGGCTTGGCGTCGCGCGCCAGCGACAGCGCGGCGCGGGCGCGCTCCAGCGCCTGGTCCTTCGCCAGTTCCTCCGGCGCGGCGTCGAGCACGGCCCCGGCCTCGTCCAGCCGGCCGAGCGCGACGAGCGAGCGCGCCTGCCCCGCGATCACCACCGGATGATCCGGCACCATCTCCGCGATCTGGCTGAAGATCGACAGCGCGCGCTCGCCGTCGCCTTCGTCCAGCGCGCCCTCGCCCATCGCGATCAGCGGGGCGATCTCCTCGGCCTGAAGCTTCTCTTCCGATTCCACCGGCAGTTGCGCCAAGATCTGGTCCAGCATCTGCTTGAGCTGCCCCTCGGTGCGCGCCTGGCTGAGGTCGGCGACGGGCTGGCCCTGGAACACGGCATAGACGGTGGGGATCGACTGCACCCGGAACTGCGCGGCAATGAAGCGGTTCTCATCGACATTGATCTTCACCAGCTGCACGCCCTTGGCGGCATAATCGGCGCAGACCTTTTCGATGATGGGCGCCAGCTGCTTGCAGGGGCCGCACCATTCCGCCCAGAAATCGACGATGACCAGCGCGGTGCGGGACGGGTCGACCACGTCCCTGCGGAAATCCTCGACCGCTTTCCTGTCCGCTTCGCTGAGGCCCAAGGTCGCCACGTCTACCCTCCTGATCGATCAAACCCACAAGCGGGCCGTCCGGCCCCCGATAACGGCCCTCTATGTGGGGAGGAAGCGCGCGTTGCGCAACCGTCATCGAAGAATGTGCAAAATAAGTTGAAAAAGGGGGTTGCCGAGGTCCCGACCCGATGCTAGTTGGCCGCCACCCGCCGGGAGATGGAGGCAACCGCCACCCACCACCGGCCGCCAGAGCGGGCGTAGCTCAGGGGTAGAGCACAACCTTGCCAAGGTTGGGGTCGAGGGTTCGAATCCCTTCGCCCGCTCCAGTTTCAACCCTGCGTAAATCGTAGGAAAATTCCGAATCAGCCGCAACCACTTTTAGTGCGCCATATTTGTCGGTGGCCAAACAATGGCCAGCGCCATAGCGCTTGGCCTGCATCGTGGTCCGCAGCCAGATGCGCTCCAGTCCCGCCTCCACCTCCCCTAGATAGTCCGGGCGGTACTTCGCGTAGAGGCGGCTTGTCCGCCGCAAAGAGCCTTCGTGCCCCAGCATCTCGCTAATCTGGCGCTCCGGTATCGCTGGATCATTGTAGAGCCATGTCGCGACCGTATGCCGGATCGTCTTGGGGAAAACGTCATCGGATAGGCCGAGGACGCGGCGCAGGGTGCGCCATGCGGTCTTGTGGCTGGTTACAGGCGCGTAGTCCTCTTTCGCCCATGCGCGGAGGATCGGGCGCATAGGACGAATCGCAGGGATGATTGCATTGCGCTTTTTCGTGCGCGGCGCGGCATCCGGTTGCAGATCGATGAACCGACCATCGAATTGCTGCCGGGCATCAAATTTCTTGGCGGCATCCGGGCGCACGCTGGTGGCCATCTGGAGAGCGATAAAGCGGAACAACATCGGGAAGTGGCGCGCATACCAGAATATGCGCGCCAACTCGTCCTCGGTCAGAACGCGCTCGCGCAGTGGATTCTTGTGCTTCGCATCAACGCCTTTGATGCGCGGCGCCAGCGCGATCCGCATGTTCAATTCCGCATGGTTGATCGCCGCTCGCACATCATTGATATTCCGCTCCACAGTGTCGCCAGAGACGCCCTGCGAATCGACAGAATATTCCTTCGTACCCCATGGCATGGAAAACTTGTGCGGCCCCATCCGCCAGCGCCGGAAGCGTTCGAACAGCGCCGGATTCATATCTGTCACCACCGCGCGCGGACCCGCCTCATCCATATTCAGGAACGACATGAAGGCGCGGAAGCTCCGGGCCGACTGGTCGGCAGCGATCAGGCTCTTCGCGTGTTCCTGCCAATAGGTCATGATGAGCGGAATGACCTCCGCGTCCTCTGCGCGCTGACGCTGCTTCGCCTTTTCAAGATTGGCATGGCTGATGAGGGCTGCTTTCGCATCCTCTAGGCTGTCCGTCCGAGTGCTGCGATATACGACTGATCGGGACGCCTGCTTATAGGCCGCGATCTGCCAGATACCTGGGGCCTTTCCGTCTCGTCGGTATTCGAGCCAGAAGCCGTTATATTCAAAGGTGCGCTTTCCACGCGACATTGCTGCTTCAATTCCTCAAGTTCGGCTGACGATACAGCCTCCAATACGCCGATCGTAGCGAGAGCGCGAAGCTCATCCGGTGAAAATGATGTACCGGTCTGGTTGCGCAGAGCGCGCCGGAACTTCTTCGCTATGTCCGATATCGCAGTCATCCCTCCCCCTTCCCGGCGTCGATCCATAGAGGCAGGTTGCGCCATTTCTTCTCCGGCATGACGAACGGCATGGCGCGCGGTCGCCGGACCATCACATAGCCTCCTGA
>NZ_JACIDT010000013.1 GCF_014196495.1 Sphingobium jiangsuense | reverse complement strand
AGGTGGCGGAGCTGCGGTTCGCGTTGATTGATGACATTCTTGCTGCCCGTGAATGGAGACGCAAATGACCGATGACCTGAAAGCGCGGCTGCGGGCGTGCGCGAAGGAGTTTAGATTGCACAATGTCTATAGCCGCGATGGCGATACTATTCGCCTGAGAACCCAAGCGCGCGAATGCGAGGATGCGGCCGATCGCATCGAGGCCCTTGAGGCTGAGAACAAGCGGTTGAGGGAGGATAAGTTACGCCTCGATTTTCTCGACCTATGCAATGCCAGGTTGAACGCGCGATACGGCACAAAATATCAGTGGCGCCTAATCCTTAATCACAACGTAAGCCGCCTGATGCTCGGCAGCCAAGAAGTCGATCTGGACGATTCCATTGCCAATGGCCTGCCGTCATGTCGTCTTGCGATAGACGAACAAATCAGCGCTGCCACTCGCGCCGCGCTCGCAGGAGGTGGGGATGAGTGAGAAGCGCTATGAATGCATGATTTACGACTGCCATTTTCCTACGCAAACCGCGCGCTTTCGGATGCCGTCAGATTTTCTTGTCGCTGGCGGTATTTACGAAATACGGCGACTCAGATCATCGACTGATGATGATCGCGCGGTTTGGGCTGGATTACCGGACCCGCCAGAATATGAGGAGGACCGCCCCGATGCAGATTGACCGGGAGAGGCTGGCTCTGGTTTGCGCCGGAGCACTGACACGATCCCCCGCGAGCGCGAAGCTGATTGATCGGCGCGCCGTAGACGCCATCCTTGCCGACATCGAGGCGCAGGGGTTCGTCGTCGTTCCGCGCGAGGCGACAGAGGCGATGAAAGACGCTTGGTTGCGTGTAAAGCGACCGAAACCGGTCGGTTATGGTCAGATGATGATGGTCTTGCACGCCACGATCGACACGGGGGAGGGGGAGGGATGAAACATATTCCTGACTGGCCGCGCCTCATGTCGAAGGCAACGCTGGCCAGATACCTCGATATCACACCGACCGAGCTTGAGCGGGAGGTGATGCAAGGTCGCCTGCCAATGCCTGTGAAGGTCGGCAGCCGCGACCATTGGAGCCGTAGCGCCGTCGATGCAAGCGTTGAGACGCTGACCGGCGAGCGGTTGGACGATTGGCGGAAAGATCAACCTCTCTATGGCAATTCGTAGCAAAGGGATGGCCTACCTCAAGCGCGTCAAGGCGCGCGGCAAGGTCTATGGCTATTTCGACACCGGGCAGAAGGATGACCGGGGGCGGCGCATCTATGCTCCCCTGGGGCCGATTTCCGATCCGGCATTCGGCGCGAAATATGCTGCCATGCTGGGGCACCGGACGCGCAGGCAAAGCGTATCATCGCTGATGAGCACGGCGGGGCTGGTCGATCTGTACCAGAAGAGCCAGCATTATAAGAAAAAGAGCGATGGGACGCGCCGAGTCTATGACATCTACCTGAACGCATTCCTGCGCCAGCTGCCGACCGCCCCAGCCGGTGAGGTCGAGCGCCGGGACGTGGTGACGATCATCGACAAGATGGCCGACAGGCCGGGCGCGGCGAACCTCCAGCTCGCGACGATCAAGGCGCTTTACGCATGGGGGCGAGAGCGGGGCCATGTGACCAATGATCCATGCAAGGACATCGGCCTTATGGACGTTGGCGAGCATCAGCCATGGCCGGAATGGCTGCTCGACCGCGCGCTTCAGGCTGATGACGCCACCGTGCGGCTTGCGGTCCATCTTCTCTATTATACAGCCCAGCGAATCGGTGATGTGGTGAAGATGCGATGGGCGGATGTCGATCGGGGAACCATTTCCATCCGCCAGCAAAAAACGCGCAAGGATATGTCCATTCCGATCCACCAGAGGCTTGCAGATGAGATGGACAGAGTCCCGCGAGCTGGTCTCTTCATTCTCATGCAGGCGACCGGCAAACCATTTTCACCTGACCGGCTGCGCGACATAATCTCCGCTTGGGTAAAGGCCCAAACCAACGAGCGCTTCATCCCTCACGGCCTGCGGAAGAACGCTGTCAATGCCTTGCTGGAATGCGGTTGTTCCATCGCTGAAACGTCGGCGATCAGCGGCCAATCGCTACAGGTGGTGGAGCATTATGCGAAGGGCCGCAACCAGAAGAGGCTGGCTGATTCTGCTGTCATCAAGTGGCAGGGGGGCCGTCGAACAAAATGAGAATGTTCAAACGTGGGAAAACGCCTCTCAGAAATGCTAGGATTTGCGTCATGACGGGTAAAAAGCTGATTAACCGCCATCAAATTTGCAAATTGGTATTACTGACAGCTTGTGTCTTGCCGAGCTTGTACCTAAGGAATTGCATGAAAACGGGTCGTCCCGGTAAAAAGAGAGAAGTGCGCATCGTCGCGGCGCATCAGGCAGTGCAATCAGATTAGGGGATTACAAGGATGTCGCAAAACGACATGCAGATGGCCGAGAGAACCTACAGCGGGTTCGTCACCTTCGCGAAATGGGGGACGTTGGCGGCGGTGCTCGTCACCGCGCTCGTGATCCTTCTGATTTCCTGATCGCCGCCCTCATGGCGGCAGCCGGGGAATAAGGGGGAGATAGTATTTTGAAAATTGCTGTAATCAGGGAACTTGCTCCGGGCGAGCGCCGCGTCGCGGCAACGCCGGAGACGGTGAAGAAGTTCATTGCGCTCGGCGCGTCGGTATCGGTTGAAGCGGGCGCCGGGATTTCGGCGTCGATCGCCGATGCGGATTATGCCGCCGCGGGCGCGAGCGTGGGCGACCGCGCGGCGGCGCTGAAGGATGCGGACATAGTGCTGTCCGTGCAGGGACCGGCGGTGGACAGCCTCGGCGGGCAGAAGCCCGGCGCGTGGCTGGTCGCGGGGCTCAACCCCTTCGGTGAGCGGGCGCGGGTCGATGCCTATGCGGCCGCCGGGCTGGAAGCGCTGGCGATGGAGTTCATGCCGCGCATCACGCGCGCGCAGTCGATGGACATATTGTCGTCGCAGTCCAACCTTTCGGGATACAAGGCGGTGCTGGACGCCGCGTCGGAATATGACCGCGCTTTCCCGATGATGATGACGGCGGCGGGCACGATTTCGGCCGCCAAGGTCTTCGTCATGGGCGTGGGCGTCGCGGGGCTTCAGGCGATCGCGACCGCGCGGCGTCTGGGCGCGCAGGTGTCGGCGACCGACGTGCGCTCGGCGACGAAGGAGCAGATCGAATCGCTCGGCGCCAAGCCGATCTTCGTCGAGAATGTGAAGGGGATCGAGGGCGAGGGCAGCGGCGGCTATGCCACCGAAATGTCCGAAGAATATCAGAAGGCGCAGGCCGAACTGGTATCTTCCCACATCGCCAAGCAGGATATCGTCATCACGACGGCGCTCATTCCGGGGCGCTCGGCGCCGCGCCTGATTTCCGACGCGCAGATCGCGACGATGCGGCCCGGCAGCGTGATCGTCGATCTGGCGGTCGAGCAGGGCGGCAATGTCGAGGGCGCCGTGGCGGGCGAGGTGGTCGAGCGCCATGGCGTGAAGATCGTCGGCCATCGCAACGTGCCCAGCCGTCTGGCCGCCGACGCTTCGGCCCTGTTCAGCCGCAACCTCTACAATTTCCTGTCCGCTTTCTGGGACAAGGAAAAGGGCGCGCCTGAACTGGACGAGGAAATCGGCAACGCCATCCGCCTGACGAAGGACGGCAAGGTCGTCAACGAGCGGCTGCTTTCCAACTGATTCCAACCCCGGCCTCCCGCCTGCGAGGGGCCATTTCATAAAGGGGGATGAAATGGACTTCATTTCCATTCTTTCGATTTTCGTGCTGGCGTGTTTCGTCGGCTATTATGTCGTCTGGTCGGTGACGCCCGCGCTGCACACGCCGCTGATGGCGGTGACCAACGCGATCTCCTCGGTCATCATCGTCGGCGCGCTGATCGCCTCGGCGGAGGCCGGTGAGGGGCTGGCCAAGTGGCTGGGCCTCGCAGGCGTGGTGTTCGCCTCGATCAACATCTTCGGCGGCTTTGCCGTGACCGAGCGCATGCTTGCCATGTACAAGAAGAAGGAGCGCAAGTGATGCACGAGGTCGCTGCTCTTCCCTGGCCGGTGGCGCTTGCCTATCTGGTTTCCGGCATTCTCTTCATCCTGGCGCTGCGCGGGCTTTCCAGCCCGGCGACGAGCCGCAGGGGCAACCGCTTCGGCATGGCGGGCATGGCGATCGCGGTCGTCACCACCATCGCCACGCATAAATTCCTCGACATGGCGGAGATCATCGGCGCCATCGTCATCGGCGGCGTGATCGGCTTCATCATCGCCAGGCGCATCGCGATGACGGCGATGCCGCAACTGGTCGCGGCCTTCCACTCGCTGGTCGGCATGGCGGCGGTGGTCGTCGGCGCGGCGGCCTATCTCAGCCCGCTGGCGTTCGGCATCGCCGACCCGGCGACGGGCGAAATCTTCGCCGCCAGCCGCATCGAGATGGGGCTGGGCGTCGCCATCGGCGCGATCACCTTCTCCGGCTCGGTCATCGCCTTCCTGAAGCTGAACGGCAACATGTCGGGCAAGCCGATCATGCTGCCCGGCCGTCATGTCATCAACCTCGCGGTGCTCGCGGGCATCCTCGGTCTGGTCGCCTATTTCGTGACCGACCAGAGCGGCTGGGTGTTCTGGACGGTGACGGCGCTCAGCTTCGTCATCGGCTTCCTGCTGATCATCCCGATCGGCGGCGCGGACATGCCGGTGGTCGTCTCGATGCTGAACAGCTATTCGGGCTGGGCCGCCGCGGCGATGGGCTTCACGCTGCACAATACGGCGATGATCATCACCGGCGCGCTGGTCGGCTCGTCGGGTGCGATCCTCTCCTACATCATGTGCCGGGCGATGAACCGCAGCTTCATCAGCGTGATCGCGGGCGGCTTCGGCGCGGAAACGGGCGCCGCGGACGGCGGCGAGGCGAAGGAGCAGCGCCCGTGGAAGCGCGGCTCGGCCGAGGATGCGGCGTTCCTGATGGAGCAGGCGGACAATGTGATCATCGTTCCGGGCTACGGCATGGCGGTCAGCCAGGCGCAGCACGTGCTGCGCGAGATGACCGACCTGCTCAAGGAAAAGGGCGTCAATGTGAAGTTCGCGATCCACCCGGTCGCGGGCCGCATGCCCGGCCATATGAACGTGCTGCTGGCCGAGGCGAACGTGCCTTATGACGAGGTGTTCGAGCTGGAGGACATCAACAGCGAATTCGGCCAGGCCGACGTCGCCTTCGTCATCGGCGCCAACGACGTGACCAACCCGGCGGCCAAGACGGACAAGACCTCGCCGATCTACGGCATGCCGATCCTCGACGTGGCGAACGCCAAGTCGGTGCTGTTCGTGAAGCGCTCCATGGGCGGCGTCGGCTATGCCGGCGTCGACAACGACGTCTTCTACATGGACAACACCATGATGCTGCTGGCCGACGCGAAGAAGATGGTCGAGGAAATCGTCAAGGCGCTGTCGCATTGATGCGATGATCCCGGCCGGCGCACGCGTCGGCCGGGATGGTTCGCCTGTGGAAAGGCGGCCGTAGGTTTCGGGCGGGCGGCTGCTTTCGGTCAGAAGCGGACGTAGAAGATTGGTTTCACGCGGAGGCGCGGAGACGCGGAGAGATAGTAGCGTGAAGCGCTTTCCCTCGTCATTCACCCCGGCAACCGACGCAAGGAGAATGAAATGGGGCCTGCGGCCCGGAACGTCCTTCTCCGCGCCTCCGCGCCTCCGCGTCTCCGCGTGAACTTTCTATTCCAGCACGATATGTCCGCTAACCACCCAAAGCCGTTATTCCGCGGTCACTCCGCAAAAGAAAAAAATGGGGGCACAACCATCTGGTCGCGCCCCCTTGAAGTGCCGAGGAGGAGGGGGTGCGGGAAGACACCCCCGGCAGGGAGGAGAAGGAAGTCTCGTCCCTGTGAGAACTGAAATAGACCGGGGCGCCGGGCGGGGCGTTGATCTGGGTCAACGAAAGCGATTTATTTCGCAAACCGGCGATTTATTTCAGAAATTGGCTGATAGCGGCCGCGAAGCGGGCGGGCTGGTCCAGCATTACCGCATGGCCACTGGGGCCGATGCCGGTCAGCGTCGCGGTGCGGGCGGTGGCATAGGCGGCCTCGTAGCGACGGCGCTGGTTCGCCGCCATCTCCCTGTCGGCGGGCAGCGCGTAGACGACATGAAGCGGCTTGCCGAGCGCGGGCAGGCGGGGCGTGAGGTTGGTTTGCGCCAGCTCGGTCAGCGCGCGGGCGATGACCTGCGGATCGCTGCCTTCCGCGCCCGGCGTTTCCATCACCATCTGCGCGAGCAGCTGCCGTCCGGCGCGGGTGCCGGTCAGATAGCCGTTGAGCTGCCCGGCCAGATAACCCAGCCCCTGCGCCGTGCCGCCGAGCATCGCCGCCCCTTCGGGCAGCATGTCGACCACCATCAGCCGGTCGACCGCGACATCCTTGCGCAAGGCCAGCATCATCGCCAGCATGCCGCCCATGCTGTGTCCGACGAGGCACGGCGCGCGCAGGGCGCCGCCGTCGACATAGCCGGCCAGTTCCTCCGTCAGCGGGGCAAGCAGCGGGCCGGTGGCGTTGGCCCCGGCGGGCAGGTGCGCGAAGCCCGCTATATGCACGAAATGCAGCCGATGCCCCGGAAGCTTTTCTGCCAGCCCGTTCCAGATCGCCGGGCCGCTGGCGAGGCCGGGAATGAGGATCACGTCGCGCCCGCCGGGGCCGAGCGCGCCCTTCCGGCTGATCGTCATCCGCTTGAGCGCGAAGGGAGCCGCGCGGCCTTCGGCGGCCGGGAACATGCCGCCAGCCGCCGCCGCGACGACCGCGCCAAGGCCCATCCGCAGCATGGTTCTTCGGTCATGCGGTCTGGAATGGGAAATTTCAGTCACTATATCATCCTTGTGAGGGTCAGGAAGCACATGGCGATTTCAGGCGCGGTGCCAATGCGCCGGTTCCGCGAATTAACGCAAGAATGGAATCATTCGTCGCATCCATGCTTTCTCCCGGAGAAAAAATCCGGCAGAATCCCTTGATAGTTAACGGTTCTGCAAGATAGTCATGCGGAAAACCGAATGAGCGGGCGCTGAACGATTAGGGTGACGGGGTTTATGGAATATCGTCGGTCGGGCGGGGTGGTCATCAGGCGCGGGCCTGTTCCGGGCAAGCGCGGAATGATGGGCGGATGGGCCAGGGGTCTTGTCGTCTCCATCCTGCTGACCGGATGCGTGGCCGACGCTTCGGTCAACCATCGGCAGGTCTATGCGCCCGCGCCACGGCAGGCGCCGGCCGCCGTGCCCGCCGCCGCTCCCGTTGCTCCCCGGCCGTTGCGGCATGCGACCGCTCCGGCCGAACTCGTCTCCAGCATCAACGCGCTCGGCCGCAGCTTCAACGGCGTGGCGGGCATCTCGGTGCGCCGCGTCGATGCCGATTGGGAGGTCGCCTATAACGGGTCGCGGCTGATGCCGCAGCAGAGCGTTTCCAAGCTGTGGGTGGCGATGACGCTGCTCGATGCGGTGGACCGCGGCAAGCTGACGATGCAGGACGCGGTCACCATCGGCCAGAACGACCTGACGCTGTTCCACCAGCCGCTGGCCGCGATGCTGAAGAACGGCAGCTACACGACCAACCTCGCCGACCTCTACACCCGCGCGATGCAGCAGAGCGACAACACCGCCAATGACGCGGTGCTGCGGCGCGTCGGCGGGCCGGAGGCGGTGCGCGGCTTCCTCGCGCGGCGTTTCATCCCCAATATCCGCTTCGGGCCGGGCGAGCGCCTGTTGCAGAGCAGGGCTGCCGGGCTGGTGTGGGACCAGAAGATGTCGATCGGCCGCAATTTCTACACCGCGCGGGCCAATCTGCCGCGTTCGGTGCGGGAAAAGGCGCTCGACGACTATCTGGCCAACCCGCCGGACGGCGCCGCCGCCAGCGCGATCACGCTGGCGCTCGCGAAGCTGAAGCGCGGGGAGATGCTCTCGCCCGCCTCGACCCGCTATCTGCTCTCGACCATGGAGGGCGCGAAGACCGGGCCGCAGCGCATCAAGGGCGGCGTGCCTGCGGGTTGGGCCTATGCCCACAAGACTGGCACCGGGCAGGATCTGGCGCCGCGTTCCACCGGCTATAATGACGTCGGCATCATGACCGCGCCCGACGGCACCAGCTATGCGGTGGCGGTGATGATCGCCAGCACCACCGTCTCCATCCCGGAACGCTGGGCGCTGATGCAGGGCGTGTCGAGGGCGGTCGCGGCGAGCCATCGTTAGGGCGGGCTGACATAGAGCTTCGGCGTCGTCTTTTGCGGGGTGTTTGCGGTTGGGTGGCAGTCGGAGGTAACTCCGGCCATCTAAACCGCGTCATGCCAGCGAAGGCTGGCATCGCAGGAAATGGCGCGCGACATGGCCTGAGACCCCGGCCTGCGCCGGGGTGACGGCAAAGGTGGACCTCAGCTCCTCACTCGGATCCGCTGTCCTCCCGCCCTGCGGCCATTCCCCACCCTCGGCGATAGCGGTTCCTTCCGCGCGCGCGCGCTGCTATCCCGGCCGGCATGAGCCAGAATCATCTCTATCTCGTCGACGGCAGCGGCTATATCTTCCGCGCCTATCACCAGTTGCCGCCGCTCACCAACCGGCACGGCCAGCCGGCGGGCGCGGTCTATGGCTATACGGCGATGCTGTGGAAGCTGGCGAACGATCTGCACAAGGCGGACGGGCCGACGCATCTGGCGGTCATCTTCGACAAGTCGAGCAAGACCTTCCGCAACGATCTCTACGATCAGTACAAGGCGAACCGCCCGCCCGCGCCGGAGGATCTGATCCCGCAATTCCCGCTGATCCGCGAGGCGACGCGCGCCTTCTCGCTGCCCTGCATCGAGGAGGAAGGCTATGAAGCGGACGACATCATCTCCAGCTATACCCGCGCCGCGCTGGCGCAGGGGTGGCAGGTCACCATCGTATCGTCCGACAAGGATCTGGCGCAACTGATCCAGCCGGGCGTCGACATGCTCGACACGATGAAGAACGAACGCCGGGCCGACGATTATGTGATGCAGAAATTCGGCGTCACCCCGGACAAGCTGGGCGACGTGCTGGCGCTGATGGGCGACAGCGTGGACAATGTGCCCGGCGTGCCCGGCATCGGTCCCAAGACGGCGGCGAAGCTCATCACCGAATATGGTGATCTGGACGGCGTGTTCGCCGCCGTGCCGACGATGAAGCCGTCAAAGATGCGCGACAAGCTGGTCGAGCATGAGGGCATGGCCCGCCTGTCGCGGCAACTGGTCGAGCTGCATGCGCAGGTGCCGCTGCCCGACCCGCTCGACGATCTGGTGCTGGGACAGATCCCGCCCGAGCCGCTGCGCGCCTTCCTGACCGATCAGGGGTTCAATGCGCTGCTGGCGCGCCTCAATTCGGTTTCCTCGGATGCCGGACCGGCTGGATCGGGCAATCCTGCCGCCGCCTCGTCATCGGCGGGGACGGCGCTGGTTCCGGTTCCCGAGCCGGGGCTGCCCGTAATGGTGCCGGAAGCGGGCCTGCCCGCGCTGCCGTCGATCGATCATGCGCAGTATGAGACGGTGGCGGATGAGGCCGCGCTCGACCGCTGGATCGCGGAGGCGCGCGCCGAGGGGCTGGTCGGCATCGACACCGAAACCGACGCGCTCGATTCCGTGGGCGGGCGGCTGGTCGGCGTCAGCCTGTCCACCGGCCCTTGCAAGGCCTGCTATATCCCATTGGGCCATATCGGCAGCGACATGTTCTCCGAGCGACCGCACCAGCTCGACGCCGCGCTGGTGCTGGGCAGGCTGAAGCCGCTGCTGGAGGACGAGGGTGTGCTGAAGGTCGGCCACAACCTCAAATATGACATGAATGTACTGGACCGTGCCGCGCGGCAGGCGGGGCTGGACGGCATCGACATCCGCCCCTTCGACGACACGATTCTGCTCAGCTTCGCGCTGGAGGCAGGCAAGGGGCTGGGCGGCCACGGCATGGACGAGGCGGCGAAACTGCACCTCTCCCACCAGTGCATCGCCTTCAAGGAGGTGGCAGGCACCGGCAAGAAGCAGATCAGCTTCGCCGAGGTGCCGCTCGACAAGGCGACCGCCTATGCCGCCGAGGATGCGGAGGTGACGCTACGCCTCTGGCATGTGCTCAAGCCCCGCCTGTTCCGCGACCGGGTGACGCGCGTCTACGAACTGGTCGACCGCCCGCTGGTGAAGGCGATCACGGGCATGGAGCGGGAAGGGGTGAAGGTCGACCGCGACTATCTCTCCCGCCTGTCGGGCGAGTTCGCGCAGGGGCTGGAGGCGCTGGAGAAGGAAATCCACGGCCTCGCCGGGCAGAGCTTCGTCATCGCCAGCCCCAAGCAGCTGGGCGAGATATTGTTCGACAAGCTGGGCCTCAAGGGCGGCAAGAAGGGCAAGACCGGCGCCTATTCGACCGACGTGACGGTGCTGGAACGGCTGAAGGCGGAAGGGGCGCCGATTGCGGGCAAGGTGCTCGACTGGCGGCAGCTGTCGAAGCTCAAGTCCACCTATACCGACGCGTTGCAGGCGCAGATCAGCCCGGTGACGGGCCGCGTGCACACCAGCTATTCGCTCTCCGGCGCGCAGACGGGGCGGCTGTCCTCGACCGATCCCAATCTCCAGAACATCCCGATCCGCACCGAGGCGGGGCGGCAGATCCGCGACGCCTTCATCGCCGAGCCGGGCCATGTGCTGCTGTCGGCCGACTATAGCCAGATCGAGCTGCGGCTGGCCGCGCACATGGCCAATGTGCCCGCGCTCAAGGATGCGTTCGCGCGCGGCGAGGATATTCACGCCGCCACCGCGCAGGAACTGTTCGGAGAGGTCAACCGCGACACCCGCGCGCGGGCCAAGACGATCAACTTCTCGATCCTCTACGGCATTTCGCGCTGGGGGCTGGCGGCGCGGCTGGAAATCGCGCCGGACGAGGCGCAGGACATGATCGCCCGCTATTTCGACCGCTTCCCCGGCATCGGCGTCTACATCAACGAAACGCTGGAAAAGGCGCGGGCGCAGGGCTTCACCGAAACGCTGTTCGGCCGCCGGACCTGGTTCCCGCGCATCAATGCGAAATTGCAGCATGAACGGCAGGGGGCGGAGCGCGCGGCGATCAATGCGCCGATCCAGGGGACGAGCGCCGACATCATCAAGCGGGCGATGGCGCGCATGGTCCCCGCGCTGGCGAGGGCCGGGTTGCCGCAGGTGAAGATGCTGCTTCAGGTGCATGACGAACTGGTGTTCGAACTGCCGGAAGATCAGGTCGATGCCGCCAGCGCCGTCATCCGCGAGGTGATGGAGAACGCCGCCGCGCCGCTGGTGGACATCTCCGTGCCGCTGGTGGTGGAGGTGGGGTCCGGCAAGAGCTGGGGCGCCGCCCATTAGGGCGGACCGGCATTCAGCCCTGATGGCCTGCAAATGGCAGTCTTCCGCGCTTCCGGTGCTCACGGACCTTAAGTCCGCTGCGCTCCGGGTCGCGGAAAACTACCATTTTCGGCTCATCATCATCTGAATGCCGGTCCGCCCTACGGTGCTGCCGGACACGGCGTTTCTTGATCCCGGTCAAGGACGGTGGCGGGTGGGCGTGCTGACATCGGCCTTTTCCATATAGGCGAGAGGCGAAGGTGTATGGACGAACCGGCAACTGCAACCGTCACCCCTTATGAAATGCTCGGCGGCGAGGCGGTGGTCGCGGCGATCGTCGACCGCTTCTACCGCCTGATGGACGAGGAAGAGCGCTATGCGGAGTTGCGGGCGCTGCATGCCCCCGACCTCGGCAAGGTGAAGGCGGGGCTCGCCGAGTTCCTCAATGCATGGCTCGGCGGCCCGCGCACCTGGTTCGAGCGGGGTGCCTGCGTGATGTCGCTGCATCGCCCGCTGGCGATCACACCGCAGGCCGCGCGGCAATGGGCCGATGCGATGGGGCGGGCCATCGCCGATCAGCCGGGGCTCGATGAAAAGCTCGCCGAGGCGATGACGCACCGGCTGTCGCAAATGGCGCTGGCGATGGAGAACACGTCGGGCCCTGCGTCCTGAGCGGTTCGCGGCGATGAGGAGGTGGAAACGGTACATGCCGACATCCGTTCGCCCTGAGCTTGTCGAAGGGCTGTACTTTCTTCTTCCCGCGGAGCCAAAGAAGTGCAGGGCTTCGACAAGCTCAGCCCGAACGGTTCTCTTATGTCTGCCGTTATCCGAAAATGGTCTATCTATTTGTAAAGACGATAACCGGTTAATCTTTGCTTGACCCTGATTATGTTAGCTGAAACTCTCCCCCAGAGGGGGAGGAGACAGGCACGTTCCGGCGCTTCGCTGGGCGGTGAAGCATGGCATCGGGGGGCTGGCATGGCGGGTCGGGATATTGTCGAGGCTTCGGGGCTGTCGGAAGACGCCGAGGCCGAAGTGCGGCACCGGTGCGGCTATGGATGCATCAGATGCGGCGTCACCGTCTATCATTATGCGGTGCTGCCGATCCCCGATGAGCCGGACTGGGAAGCGCCCGCCACGGTGCTGCTCTGCCCCGAATGCTATGCGCTGTTGCGCCGCCATCCGCTGTCGGCGGAGCAATATGGCCTGCTGCTGAGACGGCCGGTGCTGCGCGATCCCGATTTCTATCGCCAGCACCTGCCCTTCGGTTCCGTCCTGCCGCAGATGCGCGCGGGCGGGCCGGTGCCGGTGCATGATGTGTCCGTGCCGGTGCTGGCGGGTGACCAGGCGCCGCTCATCCTCTCGCTGCCCGCGAGCGGGGTCGGCGCGTTGCGCATCAGCCTGTTCCTGTCCGGCCCCGACCATGTGCTGCGGCGGGTGGTCGACGCCAATCACTGGGCGCCGGAAGAGGAAGGCTGGCATTTCGCCCATCGCGAAAGCCGCTATGTGGTGGAGTCCGACCGGTCGGACGCGCGGGCGGAGCTGGATTTCACCGCGCCCGGCCGTCTCACCGTCGTCCGCTTGCGGACATGGATCGGCGAGGTGCTGATCGACCTGACGCCCGACTGGCTGGAGGTGAACGGCACCCGCATGACCGGCGTGATCGCGAGCCGGCAACTGGCGGGCTATCGCCTCTGATCGGCGTCCGTGGCCTTGTGCCGGGCGCTGAGGATATAGTTCAGCCCGACATTGTCGCCGATGCGGAAGCCATGGCCGGGCGAGAATTCGATCCCTCGCCTGTCGGTGACCTCCAGCCCCGCCTCGTCGAGCAGTGCGGTCAGCTCTTCCGGCTTCAGGAACCGGCTCCAGTCGTGCGTGCCCCTGGGGATCATCCCCAGCCCTTCGCCCAGCGTGATCATCGTCAGGCGGGAGAGGGCGGTGCGATTCGGGGTGGAGAGGATCATCAGCCCGCCCGGCTTGAGCGCCCCGGCCAACCCGCGCAGGAACAGCGCCGGGTCGGTTACATGCTCGATCACCTCCATCGAGGTGACGAGATCGAACGCGCCCGGCTCCCCGAGTGATTCGATGCCGGTCGCGCGATAGTCTATCGCCAGGCCCTGCCGCTCCGCATGCCCCTGCGCCGCCGCGATATTTTCCGCCGCCGCGTCGATACCCGTCACCGCCGCGCCGAGCCGGGCGAGCGGCTCGCACAGCAGCCCCGCGCCGCAGCCGACATCGATCGCGCGGCGGCCCGCCAGCGGCTTCATCGCATGGGGATCGCCCCCCCAGTGCCGGTCGATCGCCGCGCGGATGTAGGAAAGCCGCGCCGGGTTCAGCTTGTGCAGCATCGCGCTCGATCCCTTCGGGTTCCACCAGTCGGCGGCCATCGCCCCGAAATGCCGGGCTTCTTCGGGATTGATCGTGGTTGCGGCGTTGCTTGCCATATCGGTCCTTGCTCACTATAGCGACGCGGTTTTCGCGGTCAGGTCGTCACCGGCCTGCCGCTTCCCTTTATCGAAACACAGGTCGGGCAGCAAATATGGCGCGCATCGTAATGAAATTCGGCGGAACCTCGATGGCGGGGATGGAGCGGATTCGCAATGTCGCCGCGCGCGTCAAACATGTGGCCGAGCAGGGCAATGAGGTCGCCGTCGTCGTTTCCGCGATGGCGGGCGAGACGGACCGCCTCGTCGGCTTCTGCAAGGAAGCGAGCCCGCTTTACGACCCGGCCGAATATGACGTGGTCGTCGCCAGCGGCGAGCAGGTGACGAGCGGCCTTCTGGCGATGACGCTCAAGGCGATGGGCGTCGACGCGCGCAGCTGGCTGGGCTGGCAGATGCCGATCCACACGGTCGAATCCCACGCCAAGGCGCGCATCCAGAGCATCGACACAGAGGAACTGCTGAAGGCGATGTCCACCGGACAGGTCGCCGTCATCCCCGGCTTTCAGGGGCGGATGGAAAATGGCCGCGTCTCGACGCTGGGCCGGGGCGGGTCGGATACCTCCGCCGTCGCCGTCGCCGCCGCCGTCAAGGCCGACCGCTGCGACATCTATACCGACGTCAACGGCGTCTACACCACCGACCCGCGCATCGTCAGCCGCGCGCGCAAGCTCGACATGGTGACCTATGAGGAAATGCTGGAGCTGGCCTCGGTCGGCTCCAAGGTGTTGCAGACCCGCTCGGTCGAGCTGGCGATGAAGGAAGGGGTGCGGGTGCAGGTGCTCAGCTCCTTCGACGACCCGACGCAGGAGGAACTGCCCGGCACGCTGATCGTCAGCGAAGAGGAAATGGAAGCTCAAATAGCGAAGGATTCCGACATGGAACGTCAGCTCATCACCGGCATCGCCGCCGACAAGAACGAGGCCAAGGTCACCGTCACCCGCGTGCCGGACCGTCCCGGCGCCGTCGCCCACATCTTCGGCCCGCTGGCCGAGGCGAGCATCAATGTCGACATGATCATCCAGAATGTCGGCCGCGACAAGGGCGAGACGGACGTGACCTTCACCGTCCCCGGCGCGGATCTGGCCCGCTCCATCGACATCCTTGAAAAGAACAAGGAAACCATCGGCTTCAACCGCATCATCCCGGACACCAAGGTTTCCAAGGTGTCCGTCGTCGGCGTCGGCATGAAGAGCCATGCGGGCGTCGCCGCGACGATGTTCAAGGCGCTGGCCGAGCGCGGCATCAACATCCTCGCCGTCGCGACGAGCGAGATCAAGGTGAGCGTGCTGATCGACGAGGACGAGACCGAACTCGCCGTGCGCGTGCTGCACAGCGCCTATGGCCTCGACGCCGAAGAGGCCGCCTGACGCATGGCGAGCGCTCGGTTGCGGGAGCTGATGGCGCGCGGCACCGCGCTGCTGGGATCCGAGGTCGCGATCCTCTGCGGCGCGATGAGCTGGGTGTCGGAACGGCATCTGGTATCGGCGGTCAGCAATGCGGGGGGCTTCGGCCTGATCGCCTGCGGGGCGATGACCCCGGAATTGCTGGATGCCGAGATCGCGGGCACGAAGGCGCTGACGGGTAGGCCCTTCGGCGTCAACCTCATCACCATGCATCCGCAACTGATGGACCTGATCGCGGTGTGCGCGAAGCATGGCGTCGGCCATGTCGTGCTGGCCGGCGGCCTGCCGCCCAAGGGCAGCATCGAGGCGATCAAGGAAAGCGGCGCGAAGGTCATCTGCTTCGCGCCCGCGCTGGCATTGGCGAAGAAGCTGATGCGCTCCGGCGTCGATGCGCTGATCATCGAGGGCATGGAGGCGGGCGGCCATATCGGCCCGGTCGCGACCGGCGTGCTGGCGCAGGAAATCCTGCCCGAGCTGGCCGATGAGCTGCCGATCTTCGTCGCGGGCGGCATCGGCCGGGGCGAGGCGATCGCGAGCTTTCTCGAAATGGGCGCGGCGGGCGTGCAGCTCGGCACCCGCTTCGTCTGCGCGACCGAGAGCATCGCGCATCCCAATTTCAAGAAGGCGTTCCTGCGCGGCAATGCCCGCGACGCGATCGCCAGCGTGCAGATCGACCCGCGCCTGCCGGTGATCCCGGTGCGCGCGCTCAAGAATGCCGGGACCGAGGCGTTCACCGCCAAGCAGCGCGAGGTCGCGCAGATGCTGGACGACGGCAAGGTCGACATGGCCGCCGCCCAGCTGGAGATCGAGCATTTCTGGGCGGGTGCGCTGCGCCGCGCGGTGATCGACGGCGATATCGAGAACGGCTCAGTCATGGCCGGGCAGTCGGTCGGCATGGTGACGAAGGAGCAGCCGGTCGCGGAGATCATCGCCGAGCTGCTGGAGCAGGCGGACGCGGCGCTCGGCGGGCGCTGACCGCCTGCCGCGTTCGCCGATCTTTACCGCTTTTTAGAAGAGTTTCCCTATCTGCCGCGCTGTTCCAGTGGGATGGAACGTCTGTGGGAGAATAGCGATGAAACAACCGGCTCTGGCGCAAGAGATCAACAACGCGATCGGCGCGCATGGCATGTGGAAGCTGCGGCTGCGCACCGCCATTTCGATGGGCAGCAGCGATGTCGATCCCCGCACCGCCTGCCGCGACGATCAATGCCCGTTCGGCAAGTGGATCCACGGGCCGACCATCGACACCGCGACCCGCGCGGGCATGCCCTATCAGGTGGTGCGGCGCCTGCACCGCGAATTCCACGAAAGCGCGGGCAAGGTGCTGTCGCTGGCGCTGTCCTCGCGCGCGGCGGAAGCGGATGCGCTCTACAATGGCGAGTTCATCCCCCGCTCCGAAAAGCTGGTGCGCGCGCTGACCAAGTGGAAGGGCGAAGTCAGCTGATCCACATCGGGTACAGTTTTCCTTTTCGCAAGTGCTTGGCAGCGGGCGGGGCTTTCTGTTAGCGGTGGGGCATGGCCAATTCTCCCGCTACCGCCGTTGCTTCCGCCCGCCGGATACTCACCCGCCTTCATGAGGTGATGGCGTCCCGTAACGGCGCGCAGGCGAAGCTCAACAAGGTGGTCGAAATCATCGGCGAGGAATTGTCGAGCGAGGTCTGCTCCATCTACCTGTTGCGCGAAGGCATGCTGGAACTCTACGCCACGCGCGGGCTGAAGCAGGAGGCTGTGCACGTCACCCGCATGGCGCCGGGCGAGGGGCTGGTCGGCACCATCGCCCGCAATGTCGAGACGCTCAACCTGGACGAGGCCGCCGCCCATCCCGACTTCGCCTACAAGCCCGAAACGGGGGAGGAGCGTTTCCACAGCTTCGCGGGCGTGCCGATCGTCCGGCGCGAGGATGCGGTGGGCGTGCTTTCCGTGCAGCATCTCGAACCGCACCGCTATGAGGAGGTGGAGATCGAGGCGCTCCAGACCGTCGCCATGGTGCTGTCGGAGCTGATCACCAATGCCGGGCTGGTCGACGAGCACCCCGGCGACGTGCGGGTGGCGGGCACGCAGACGCAGATCGTCTCCGGCCTGCAACTGGTGATGGGCATGGCGCGCGGGCAGGCGGTGTTCCACCAGCCGCGCATCACCATCGAGCATACCGTCGCCGAGGATACGGAGGCGGAGCGGCAGCGCGTCTATTCGGCCTTCGCCAAGATGCGCGAGCAGATCGACAAGCTGGCGGGCGCATCCGAGTTCGGGGTCGATGGCGAACATCAGGAGGTGATCGAAACCTACAAGATGTTCGCCTATGACGAAGGCTGGTCGCGCCGGATCAACGAAGCGATCGACAGCGGCCTCACCGCCGAGGCGGCGATAGAAAGGGTGCAGCAGCGCACCCGCATGCGCATGCGGCAGATAGACGACCCGCTGCTCGCCGACCGCATGCATGATCTGGAGGACCTCGCCAACCGCCTGTTGCGCATCGTCTCTGGCCAGCTCGGCACGGCGGCGCAGCTGGGGCTGCGGCAGGATGCGATCCTGATCGCGCGCAATCTGGGGCCCGCCGAACTGCTGGAATATGACCGCCGCCGCCTGAAGGGGGTGATCCTGGAGGAAGGCTCGCTCACCGCCCATGTCACCATCGTCGCGCGGGCGATGGGCGTGCCGATGCTGGGCCGGGTCAAGGATGTGCGCCACCTCATCAACGAGGGCGACACTATCCTGATGGATGTCGCGAAAAACCGCCTGTTCGTTCGTCCCTCGCCGGATATGGAGGAGGCGTTCGACAGCAGGCTGGCGCTGACGCAGAAGCGCCGCGCCGCCTTCGTCGCGATGCGCGACCTGCCGCCGGTGACGAAGGACGGCACGCGGATCGAGCTGATGGTCAATGCGGGCCTGCGCGACGATGTGGCGGCGCTCGAAGCCACCAATGCGGACGGCATCGGCCTGTTCCGCACCGAATTCCAGTTCCTGGTGTCGGCGACGCTGCCGCAGCGGGAGAAGCAGCAGCGCCTCTATCGCGACGTGATGGAGGCGGCGGGCGACCGGCCGGTCATCTTCCGCACCGTCGACATCGGCGGCGACAAGGCGCTGCCCTATCTGCGCAATGACGACGAGATAGAGGAAGAGAACCCCGCCATGGGCTGGCGCGCGATGCGCCTCGCGCTGGAGCGGGACGGCCTGCTGAAGGCGCAGGCGCGCGCTCTGCTGGAGGCCGCCGCCGGACGCACGCTGCACGTGATGTTCCCGATGATTTCCGAGCCGTGGGAATTCGACGCGGCGCACGCCATTTTCGAGCAGCAGCGTCAGCTTCTGGTCGAGCGGCGCAAGATGCTGCCCACCGCGATCCGCTATGGCGCAATGCTGGAGGTTCCCGCGCTGGCCGAGGTGCTCGACATATTGCTGCCGAAGCTCGATTTCCTGTCGATCGGCACCAACGACCTGACCCAGTTCCTGTTCGCCGCCGACCGCGCCCATCCCAAGCTGGCGGAGCGGTACGACTGGCTGAGCCTTGCGATATTGCGCTTCATCCAGCGCATCGTGCGGGCGTGCGAGGGCGCGTCGGTGCCCGTCGGCGTGTGCGGCGAGATGGGCGGGCGCACGCTGGAGGCGATGGCGCTGGTGGGGTTGGGGGTGAAGCGGCTGTCGATCACCCCGGCTTCGGTCGGGCCGGTCAAGGCGATGATCCGCTCCGTCGACCTGCCCGGCCTGCGCGATCATGTGACGGCGATGGTGCGGGACATGACGGCGGACCCGCGCGCATCCCTGCTCGCCTTCGCCGAAGCCTCCGGTATCGAGCTGAACTGATCGCGAAGGCGCGGGTTTGCTGGCCTCTATCTTCCGCCGGGTGTAAAAAATCGGAAGAGTAAGGCGAAATGACATGTGGCATAGGCAAGCTGTCGTTGACACTGCCGCCAAGGACATGGAAGAACCGCACCTCATCATCGATAGAAAATGTTTCGGCCATCGGGCCATCATCTCATCATCAGGTCGCATGGGCGGCTCCTGAGCAGGGGCGACAGAATGAACGAAAAGATACCGGACGGCGAAGTTCAGCAGGAAAAAGCGGCGGCCGATCGCCCCGGCACCCTATTGCGCCGCGCGCGGGAAGCCCGTGGCATGTCTCTTGCCGACGTCGCCGAGGTGACGCGCATCGCCCAGCGCCAGCTCGACGCGATCGAACGCAGCGACTTCGGCGCCCTGCCGGGCACGCCCTATGCCGTCGGCTTCGCGCGGGCCTATGCGCGCGCGGTGGGCGCGGACGAGGTTGAGATCGCGCGCGGCGTGCGCGAGGAACTGGGCGCGCTGGGCGAGGTGGATCGTTATGAGGCGTTCGAGCCGATAGATCCCGCCCGCATCCCGCCGCGCTGGCTCGCCTGGGTCGCCGCCGCCGTCGCGATCCTGCTCGCGGTCGCTTACGGGGTGTGGCGCACGCAGTTCTTCACCGCCTCCACCGACGAGGAGATTTCCGACCTCAACAATCGCGCGACGGCGGCCCAGCCGCCGGTGGTCAGCCCGACGGTGGAAACGCCCGCCGCCCCGGCCGGTCCGGTGGTGCTGACCGCGACCAGCGACGTATGGCTGCGCATCTACGACCAGTCGGGCGAAAGGCTGTTCGAAAAGCAGATGGGCAAGGGCGAAAGCTATACCGTCCCCCCGGAGGCCAATAATCCGATGATCCTGACCGGACGGCCCGACGCCATCGCCGTGACGGTGGGCGGCAAGCCGGTACCGCCGCTGGGCGCGCCGGAAAAGACCATCGCCGACGTGCCGATCAGCGCGGCGGCGCTGCTGTCGCGGCCCGCGCCCGATCAGACGGGGGCGGCTTCCCCGCAGGGCGCGCGGTCGGCCCCGGCGCGCACCGGCGCCGCGGCTTCGCCGCGCCCGGCGGCGCCCGCATCGGCCGCCGGCGGCGCCTCCGTGCAACCGGTCGCGCCCGCCGACGCCGAAGGCGCGGAATAGGGCCGCGCCGTCTTCCGCCGATGAGGGCGGGAACAGGGGCGGGAGGCATCGTCGCCCTTTATTTTTATGCGGTGCCGGTTATGGTTGGCAGGCAATCATCTCGGGGACTGGAATGCGTCATACGCTCAAAAATATCACCGCTCTCGCCTCTGTCGCGCTGATCGCGCTGCCGGCGCTGAACACCGCCTGGGCGGCCGACAGCACGCCGGTCGAAACGCGGGTGGATCGACTCGAAAAGGAAATGCGGGCGGTCCAGCGCAAGGTGTTCCCGGCGGGCGTGCCGGTGCAGCCGGATATCGTGACGCAGCCCACGGTCAGCGAGGCGGTGCCGTCCTCCACGCCGGTCAGCGACCTGATGGCGCGCGTGACCTCGCTGGAAGGGCAATTGGCCAGCATCACCGGGCAGGTCGAGCAGAACAGCTACAAGCTGCGCCAGCTTGAGGAGCGGATCGACAAGATGAAGACCGAGATGACGGCCGCGCCCGCGCCCGCCCTTTCGGCGACGCAGCCGCTTGCCGCCTCCGCGACCGCCAAGCCCGCACCGGCACCGGCCGCAACGGCCAAGCCGGCGGCGGCAGCGGCGGTGGCCGGCGACACGCGCAAGACCGCCGTGGCGGCGATCGAGCAGCCCAGCACCGGCAACGCGGCGAACGACGCCTATACCTACGGCTATCGCCTGTGGGAGGCGAAATTCTATCCCGAGGCGCAGGCGCAGCTCAAGACCACGGTCGAGAAATATGGCAGCACCTCGGTCGGCAGCCGCGCGCAGAACCTGCTGGGCCGCGCCTATCTGGACGACGGCAAGCCCGCGCTGGCCTCCGTCGCCTTCTACGAAAACTATCAGAAGCGCCCCAATGGGGACCGCGCCGCGCAGAGCCTCGCCTATCTGGGCGAGGCGCTGATCCAGCTCAAGAAGCCCGCCGACGCGTGCAAGGTCTATAAGGAGCTTGAGGATTCCTACGGCTCCACGCTGACCTCGGATCTCCGCTCGATGATGGAGAAGGGGCGCGTGCGTGCCAAATGCGCGGCCTGAACCGCAGCTTGAGCGGTTTCGGGACGATCTTGACGCGCTGACGGAAGGGCAGGCGACGAAAGGCGCGGGGCTTGCGGTGGCCGTGTCCGGCGGGCCGGACAGCATGGCCCTGCTCTGGCTGGCCACGCGTGCCTTTCCGGGGCAGGTGAAGGCCGCGACCGTCGATCACGGCCTGCGGCCCGGCGCGCGGGCCGAGGCGGAGATGGTGGCGGCATGGTGCCGGGGTCAAGGCATTGCCCATGCGATCCTGACGCCCGGCCGCCCCATCGGCGGCAGCGTGCAGGCCGCCGCCCGCGCCGCGCGCTATGCGTTGCTGCACAGCTGGCGGGGAAGCGAGGGGCTGGCGTGGCTGCTCACCGCCCATCATGCCGATGATCAGCGGGAGACGGTGCTGATGCGCCTCAACCGGTCATCGGGGGTCGGCGGACTGGCGGCGATCCGCGCGCGCAACGGCGTGGTGGTACGTCCGCTGCTCGGCTGGCGCCGCGCGGAGCTTGCCGCGATCGTGGAGGCGCAGCGCCTGCCGCATGCGCAGGATCCCAGCAACAGCGACGAGCGCTTCGACCGGGCGGCGCTGCGCAAGCGGCTGGAGGCGGTCGACTGGATCGATCCGGTCGCGGTGTCGCGCAGCGCGTCCGCCTGCGCCGATGCGGACGAGGCGCTGGAATGGATGGCGGGCCAGCTTGCCGACGCGCATATACGCGCCGACGGCAAGGGCGGTTTCACGCTCGACCGTTGGGATTTTCCGACGGAAATGCAGCGCCGCCTTGTCGCCCGCATGCTTGCCATGGCAGAAGCGGACGGAGCCGCCCCGCGCGGCGAGACGCTGGACCGGGCGCTTGTCCGGCTGCGGGCCGGAGAAAAAGCGAGCATCGGTAACTGGTTGTTGTCAGGTGGCGCGTCATGGTCGCTGCGCCCGGCGCCGCCGCGCCGCATACGGCAGGCATCGGGAAAAGCGTGAGCCCGGCACCTCCCGGCGCGAGGAAAGCATTGTCATTTGCCGCCCATGACCTATCTAGGGAGGTGATGAAGAGGTTGAGATGAACGACGACAAGGAACCTCAGGGCAATCCCTGGATGAAGAGTACGATGATCTGGGTCGGCGTGATCGCGGCGTTGCTGCTGGTCGTGTCGATGGTGGACAGCCGCAACATGACCACGGCCGGGACCGGCATCGCCTATTCCGACTTCCGCACCAAGGTGCAGGAAGGGCAGGTGAAGGAGGTTTCCGTCGGGCCGGACCGCATTATCGGCACGCTCAACAACAACCAGAAATTCACCACCATTCCGGTCAACGATCCCGGCCTGACCACGCTGCTGGACGATTACAACGTCAAATATAGCGGCAAGGCGGAGGAGCAGCCCAGCTTCTGGATGATCCTGCTCTACCAGTCGCTGCCGTTCCTGCTGATCCTCGGCGTCGCCTTCTTCGTGCTGCGCCAGATGCAGAAGGGCGGCGGCGCGGGTGGCGCGATGGGCTTCGGCAAGTCCAAGGCGAAGCTGCTCACCGAGAAGCAGGGGCGCGTGACCTTCGACGATGTCGCGGGCATCGACGAGGCGCGCGAGGAATTGCAGGAGATCGTCGAGTTCCTGAAGGACCCCGGCAAGTTCGCCCGGCTAGGCGGCAAGATCCCCAAGGGCGCGCTGCTGGTCGGCTCGCCCGGCACCGGCAAGACGCTGCTCGCCCGCGCGATCGCGGGGGAGGCGGGCGTCCCGTTCTTCACCATCTCCGGCTCCGACTTTGTGGAGATGTTCGTCGGCGTCGGCGCGAGCCGCGTGCGCGACATGTTCGAGCAGGCGAAGAAGAATGCGCCCTGCATCGTGTTCATCGACGAAATCGACGCGGTTGGCCGCCATCGCGGCGCGGGCCTCGGCAACGGCAATGACGAGCGCGAACAGACGCTCAACCAGCTGCTGGTGGAGATGGACGGCTTCGAATCCAACGAGGGCATCATCATCATCGCGGCGACCAACCGGCCCGACGTGCTCGATCCGGCGCTGCTGCGCCCCGGCCGCTTCGACCGGCAGGTGGTGGTGCCGCGCCCCGATATCGAGGGGCGCGTCAAGATCCTCGAAGTGCATATGAAGAAGGTACCGCTGGCGCCGGATGTCGACCCCCGCGTCATCGCGCGCGGCACGCCCGGCTTTTCCGGCGCGGACCTTGCGAACCTCGTCAACGAGGCGGCGCTGATGGCTGCGCGGCGCGGCAAGCGCCTCGTCGCGATGAGCGAGTTCGAGGCCGCCAAGGACAAGGTGATGATGGGCAGCGAGCGCAAGTCCATGGTCATGACCGAGGACGAGAAGAAGATGACCGCCTATCATGAGGCGGGCCATGCGATCGTCGCGGTGCACGAACCGGCGTCCGACCCGATCCACAAGGCGACGATCATCCCGCGCGGCCGCGCGCTGGGCATGGTGATGCGCCTGCCGGAGCGGGACAGCTACAGCTATCACCGCGACAAGATGTATGCGAACCTCGCCGTGTCGATGGGCGGCCGCGTCGCCGAGGAGATCATCTTCGGTTACGACAAGGTGTCCTCCGGCGCGAGCGGCGACATCCAGTATGCGACCCGCCTGGCGCGCGACATGGTCACGCAGTGGGGCATGTCCGACAAGCTGGGGCCGCTGCAATATGAAGAGCAGCAGGGCGAGACCTTCCTCGGCTATTCCCAGTCGCAGCGCGTCCATATGTCCGACGAGACGGCCAAGGCGATCGATCAGGAAATCCGCCGCATCGTCGAAACCGGCTATGACCGGGCGAAGGAGGTGCTGACCAAGTTCCAGGACCAGCTGCACCTGCTCGCCAATGCGCTGCTGGAATATGAGACGCTGTCAGGCGACGAGATCAAGACCCTGCTCGACAAGGGCGAGATCACCCGCGACGACGGCACCAAGATCAAGCCGAGCGTCATCCCGGTCGCGGGCACATCGATCCCGCGCGCGGGGCGTCGTTCCGGCGGCAATCTGGGCGGACCGGCCCCGCAGGGCGCATGAAGCAAGGCCGCCGCGGGCCGGAAGGCCCGCCCGGCGGATGACAGGATCAGGGCCCGTGCATCCCGAGCGGATGGACGGGCCTTTTCTTGCGAGCGGCGTCCTTGCAATGGGCAGGCGACGTGTGACAAGGATAGCCCATATCAGGGAAGAATCGCGCGCTGGCCGGGCGATCATGCAAACGGAACGGTGAATGAAGAAATTGGGGCTGATCGGCGGTTTGAGTTGGGGATCGACTGCGCGCTATTACCAGATCATCAATGAAGGGGTCGCGAAGCGCAAGGGCGGCCTGCACAGCGCGCCGCTGGTCATCGAGAGCCTCGATTTCGCCACCATCGCGGCCTGCACCTCGATGGAGGATTGGGATTGCGCGGGCAGCGAACTGGTTGCCGCGGCGCGGCGCCTCGAGGCCGCCGGGGCGCAGGGGCTGATGGTGTGCGCGAACAGCATGCACGCGATCGACCGGCGCATCAGCGACGCGGTCGGCATCCCGCTGATCCACATCGCCGAGGCGGTGGGCGCGCGGATGAAGGCGGACGGCATCAAGACCGCCGCGATCATCGGCACGCGCAACGTGATGGCGGAGAAATTCTACCGCCAGAGCCTCGTCTCCTACGGCGTGTCGTTGCTGCCGCCGGACATGGAACTGGCGGAAAAGGTGGACCGCATCGTCTATGAGGAACTGGTCCACGGCAAGGTGAGCCGGGAGTCGGAGCGGTTCATGAAATCGGAGTTGGCCGACATCGCCAAGCAGCAGGTGCAGGCGGTGGTGCTGGCCTGCACCGAGCTTGAGATGATCGTCGACGTGCGCGCCAACCTGCTGCCGATCTACGATTCCATGTCGATCCATGCCGAGGCGGGGATTGATTTTATTCTGGGGTAAGCGCTGAGCCGGGAGAGCGAGCGGTTACTGGACGATGGAAGGCGAATTCTACCTCCATTCGGGCTGAATCGCTACGTCTCACCCTCGTTCGCCCTGAGCCCTTCGACACGCTCAGGACAGGCTTGTCGACCCGAAGGGCGGCTGTTCCTCCAAAAGGGCAGGGCTTCGACAAGTTCAGCCCGCACGGGTTTCCTATGTCAGCTTATATCCGCAAGCATCTGCATGGTCGCAGTCTGCTTGCGGATATAACGGACCCTCAAAAGGTGATCGTCGCATGTAGTCCATCGCCTGCTGAATAGCGGGTTGCGACCATTGGTGGCGCAACAACCCGTTGCCGCGTGGACTGGGTTTCGCACGGAGACGCGGAGGCGCGGAGTGGAGATTGAGCGGTGGGCGCGCCCTGCCTTGCAGGGGTGTCGGATGAGAACAATGGAGTTGCCTCGCCTTAATGCCTTCGCGTCTCCGCGTGAATTTCAATCATCGATGGGAAGGCGGAGGATGCACATAGCCGTCGCAGTTGCCCCGCACGCCCCATAATCCGCCAAAAAGAAAAGGGGCCGGAACCCGACCCCTTCGCTTGAAGGATAGAGGCGAAGCCCGATCAGCGCTTCGAGAACTGGAAGCTGCGGCGGGCCTTGGCGCGGCCGTACTTCTTGCGCTCGACCGTGCGGCTGTCGCGGGTCAGGAAGCCTTCGCGCTTCACGGCGGGACGCAGCGCGGGCTCATATTTGGTCAGCGCCTGGGCGATGCCGTGCTTGACCGCACCGGCCTGGCCGGAAAGGCCGCCGCCCTTGACGGTGCAGATCACATCATACTGGCCCTCGCGGTCGGTGACCGAGAAAGGCTGGTTGATGATGAGGCGCAGCGTCGGACGCGCGAAATAGACTTCCTGGTCGCGGCCGTTGACCGTGACCTTGCCGGTGCCGGGCTTCACCCACACGCGGGCGACGGCATCCTTGCGGCGGCCGGTCGCGTAGGCGCGGCCGAACTTGTCGAGTTCCTGCTGGCGCAGCGGGGTTTCCGAGACGACGGGGGCCGCGGGCGCGGCGGCAACGTCGGCCGTCGCCGCTTCGGCGGCAGGCGCGCCGGCGGTCAGGTTGCCCAGGTCGGAAAGGGACTGACGATTATCGGTCATTATGCACCCACCTTGTTCTTGCGGTTGCGGGAAGCGATGTCGAGCACTTCCGGGTTCTGGGCTTCATGGGCATGCTCCGCCCCGGCGAAGACGCGCAGGTTGCGCATCTGCTGGCGACCGAGCGGACCGCGCGGGATCATGCGTTCGATCGCCTTTTCCAGAACGCGCTCCGGGAAGCGGCCTTCCAGAACCTTCTGCGGCGTGATCGCCTTGATGCCGCCGGCATAGCCGGTGTGCTTGTAATAGACCTTGTCGGTCAGCTTGCGCCCGGTGAACTTCACCTTGGCGGCGTTGATAATGATGACATTGTCACCGCAATCGACGTGCGGGGTGAAGCTCGGCTTGTGCTTGCCGCGCAGGATATTGGCGACGATGGATGCGACGCGGCCGACGACGAGGCCGTCTGCGTCGATAAGCACCCACTTCTTTTCTACCGTTGCCGGGGTGGCCGGCTTGGTCGTTTTCATCAGCGCCTTCATGGCCCGAAAACTCCTGATTGAACAAAGCCCCCGTGCCGTCATGGCCGGAGAAGATGGGCGCTAATGACCTTTGACAGGGGCAAAGTCAAGCAAAAGCGCGCCTGTTTGGACGGGTAAAATAATACCACTCACCAATGGGTCTGGTCGTTCACCCACTTGGCGAAGGCATGGGGCGCGCGCACGACGGGCCAGGAGAGGATGGCCGGCACCTCATAGGGATGCATCGCCTCGACCCGCTCGATCAGCGCATCGGCGCGCGCGGCCGTGGTCTTGAGAAGCACCGGTATCTCTACGCTTTCCCGCACCTCGCCCTCCCATTCGTAAAGCGAGGTGCAGGGCGCGAGGATATTGGCGCAGGCGGCCAGCCCGTCATGCAGGGCGGAGCGGGCGGCGGCCCGCGCCGACTCCTCGTCGGGAAAGACGGTGTAGACGAGGGCGAGGCCGCTCATGCCGCAAGCCTTCCGGACGAGCGGCGCCGCCCGATGCTGTGCGCGGCCCAGCTCGTCGCCGCCACGACCAGCGCGCCCACGCCCTGATGCGCGACCGCCAGCGGCAGGTCGATGCCGCTCAACACCGTCGCGATGCCGAGCAGGATCTGCAGCCCGACCAGCGCATTGAGGGCGATCGACGCGCCGCGATCCCCGGCCTTCCTGGCCCGGCGCGCGAGCAGGATCAGCGCCAGCGCCGCGACCCACGCCCACCAGCGATGGAAGAAATGGATGAGATAGGGATCGGAACTGATCGTGGCCCAGAGCGAGCCGTGCCAGCTTATCCCCTCCGGCACGAGATGATCGTTCATCAGCGGCCAGTCGCTCGCCACATAGCCCGCATTGAGGCCCGCGACATAGGCTCCCCACATCAACTGCACGAAGAGGACGAGCGCGGCGAGCAGCGCGAAGGGGGTAAGCCGCGCCGGGCGGGCGGATGCGTCCCGGTTCAGGTCAAGGAGATCCAGTGCGGTCCAGACCAGCCCGGCGACGATGAGCAGCGCGGTCAGCAGGTGGACGGCGAGGCGGTAATGGCTGACGTCCGTGCGGTCGACCAGCCCTGAAGCCACCATCCACCAGCCGATCGCGCCTTGCAGCCCGCCCAGCGCCAGCAGCACGACGAGGCGCGGGCCATAGCCGCGCGGAATGGCGCGCCGGGCCGCGAACCAGATCAACGGCAGCGCGAAGGCGAGTCCGATCAGCCGGCCGAGCAATCGGTGCGACCATTCCCAGAAGAAGATGAACTTGAAATCCTCCAGGCTCATGCCCCGGTTGATCTGCTGATATTCGGGAATCTGCTGATATTTGCGGAATTCCTCCAGCCATTGCTCCTGCGACAGCGGGGGCAGGGCGCCGGTCACCGGCTTCCATTCGGTGATGGACAGGCCGGATTCGGTGAGGCGGGTGATGCCGCCCACCACCACCATGATGACGACCAGCGCGGCGACCGCGAGCAGCCAGTTCGCCAACTGGCGCGGGCGGGCGGTGGCACGCGGGATCTGCGCGGATGAAAGCGGGGATGACGTAGCCATGACGATCCCATGCGCTTCCCTTCGGCGCTTTGCAAGACTGCCTGCCCGGACAGATTGTACCATGGGGGAGATGATGATATATTGTATCTTTGCGGCGACGGGCCTATAGGGACAGGGCCGATGATGGAGTCTCCATGCTGAATACCGCCAAAAACCGCGTGCGCCTCGATCGCCTTGCGATTGGCCTGTCCGCCCTGTGCGCGGTGCATTGCGTGGCGACCGTGCTGCTGCTGGGCGCGCTCTCTTCATTGGGGCATTTCTTCGCCGCGCCGATCATCCACGAGGTGGGGCTGGCGCTGGCGATCCTGATCGGCGCCGTCGCGCTGGGCGCGGGATTGCGCCGCCATCGCGCGCTTTTCCCGCTGGTGACCGGGGGCATCGGGCTGGCGGTGATGGGCTCGGCGCTGCTGGTGCCCCATGGCGTGAGCGAATCCGTGCTGACGGTATTGGGCGTGTCGCTGGTCGCGATCGCGCATATGCTGAACATCCGCGCGGACAGCCAGACGGGCTGCGCCTGCTGAAGGTGACTGACGGTATAGCCGAACAGTCCGTGAATTCAGTTGATATTCTGGATGACAGGTGATTTCGCTTTCTTCGAAATCGTTCCCAGATCACCTCGTGCGCAAGCGTCGCACTGAAATGGTGAACAGAGCCAGTGAGATTGCCGAAGCGATCAAGGTCGCCCATCCTGCACCGATCACGCCATAGTGCGGCAGCAATATGGCCAGCGCTCCCGCCAGCGCCAGCGTAGCAATCATGCGGATAGCGAGCACCCGTCCCGCCCGGTTGCTAGCGGTGAGCATCGGTTCCAGAGCCACCCCAGCCAGTTCGATCGCAACTCCCACGCCGAGCAGGATCAGGATCGGATAGGCAGCGACGAATTGCGGCCCGGCAACTATTCTGATGGCTAACTTGCCTGCGAAAATCGTAAGCAGCAGCACCACGATCCCGCCGATCAGCGCCAGCAATGTCGTCCGGCGCGTGAGATCGTGCGCGGCATCCTGCCCCTGATGGGCACGTATCTTAGCCAGTTCCGGATAAACGGCGCGGCTCAGCATATCGGCGATCCGCATCATTGCCTGTGCCAGTTGGTTGGCGAGCCGGTAGAGTCCGGCAAGCATTGGGGTGGTGAACGCGCCGATAGCCAGTAGCGGCAGATTTTGAATGAGGGCGGTCAGTGTCGACCCTGCATTGGTGACCAACGCAAAGTGGATGATGCCGGGATGTTGCTTGATAACGGATCGCATCGAAGGTGAACTCCACGGATGGATGCGCACCGGCGTGTTGCGATTGACCATCCACCAATAGGCAATGGCGGTCGTCACCTCCGAGGCCGCCCACGCCACGAGAAAGCCTGTGACGGTAGGGAAGAAGAGGGCGGCAATCATCGCGCCGACCATGCGGGTAAGCGGCATGACCGCATCGGCGGCTGCGCCATCGCGGAACCGGTCGTAAAGGCGCAATATTCCGACCGCACTCGATCGGATAGCCAGTAGCGTGATAACCGCGAAGATCATCGCAGTCCGTGTCAGTTGTTGGTCCCAGCCGATCGGTTCGGCAAGAAAATGCACGCCGATGGCTGCCAGCACGCAGCCGATCGTCGCGGCGGTGAGGTCGAGTTTGAAGCCGAAATTGGCGATGGCATCGATGGAGTGGGAAGCCGGGCCAATACCGACCCCGTCTTTGCATGCGGTCTCCTTCAATCCAGTATCGATCGTCCCCGTGTCATGGCCGTAGAGGACGATGAGGCGCCATGACTGGAAGGAGGCGATTCCGCTGATGGTCTGGGCAAGGCCGAAAATGAGCGCGAACTGGCCGAAACCGGCTGGCCCCAATATGCGGGTCGCCAGCCCCAGATAGAGGATCGAGAGGATAGCGCCCAGCCCCTTGCCCGCAAGGAGCCAAGCCAGATTCTGGCCGACTTTCGAAAGCGGGCCGGGGGTCTTGCCTGTCTTGTCTTGTCCGGGGACGCCCCGGAAGAGGCGGGAAATTATCATCCTGTCAATTTCCTCCGCTGCTTTTATAAGGCGAAGCCATCATGCGAATTGCGTTTCTATTCATTGCGGAAGCATATCAAGCCTATCACCTCGCCGGGGTTGCTTTGGAACTGCGCCGGAAACCAGGAGTCGAGGTCGATATTTATTATAATGACCCGGCGATGCCCAGACATGTTGAACGGATTTGCGCGGCTTTTGGGGAGCCGCCGCTTAACGCCATAAGACTGAAACGCGATTGGAAGGCAAGGCTTATCCAGATGCCGCGCCTGCTCGGCCTTGCGAAAAAGCAGGTGCTGGCAGCCAATCTGGAAGAGTTGATGGGCTATGACATGGTCGTCTCGTCGGAGCGTGTCGGGGGCAATTTAGCACAACTGGCGGGAGATCGCCTCCGGTGGGCAAAGCTGGTCTATATTCCTCATGGACCGGTTGGCAGGCAGGTTGCTTCCGAGGCGAAGGCGGGGCTATTTGATCTGCTGTTGTTGCCGGGGCAAGGGGATCTTGAACGATATGGCGCCTTGGGGTGCCTGCATGAGGGGGGGTATCGCGTCACTGGCTATTCCAAGCTGGAGACGGTCGAAATGCTGGGACGCTCCATGCCCCCGCTTTTCTCTGAACAGCGGCCTATTGTACTCTATAATTCGCACAAAATAAGGAACCTCAGTTCCTGGCGGCCTTGGATCGAGCCATTGCTCGCACAATTTGCCCGGCAGGATATGTTCAACCTTATTGTCGCTCCTCATATTAAGATGTTTCATCGTCGCAGTGAAAGCGTGAAGGATCGCTGGCGTGCGCGTAGTACGCCGTCGATCCTGATCGATCCCGGCTCGGATCGTTGCCTCGATAACAGTTATACGCAAATAGCCGACATCTATTTGGGCGATGTGTCGAGCCAGGTTACTGAGTTTTTGCGCTATCCGCGCCCATGTGTATTTCTCAATCCCAATAAAGTGGAATGGCGCGGCGATCCGCATTTCCGGTTCTGGACGCTCGGTGAGGTGGTCGAAGATATTGATGATCTCATGCCCGCCCTTCGCCGTGCGCAGGAATTGCATCCTCACTATATGAAAGCGCAGAAAGCCTTTATCGGCAGCAGCCTGCTTCAGCCCCCAGGCGGCGCCATTCGCTATACCGCCGACAGCTTGCTCGAATATCTTGAAAAGGGCAGGGTCGACCCATGACCGAAGCGAAGGCGGCAAGGCGCATTGCCTTTCTGTTCAACCATGACGCCGCGCATCAGATCGCGCACACTGCTGGCGTGATGCGCGCCTATGCGCTCGCCCAACCGCAGGACGAGGTGCTGGCAATCGTCGGCACACCCACCATTGCCGCCACTGTCGCGGCGCTGGTGGGCGAGGATGTCGCGCTGTGTCTGCACTGGCATGAATTGTCGCTGCCCGACTTGGAAAAGGCATTGCTGGCGCCTGTCAACAAGCTGGCGCCGGTCTATCGCCTTGCCCGGTTGCGCCGTCATCTCGATCTGTTCGCCGGGTGCGATCTTGTGGTTTCACCCGAGCGGACCTGCCTCTGGGTGAAGCGGCAATTGGGGAACAGATCCCCGTCTTTCGTCTTTATTCCCCATGGCGCAGGCGATCGCGATGTTTCCTATCATCCGGCGCTGGGCGGTTTCGATCTGATGCTGGTAAGTGGCCGCAAAGTGGCCGATGAGATGATAAGGCAAGGCGTGACGAGCAGCAATCAGGTGCGGATCGTGGGCTATCCCAAGTTCGATACCATCGATCTGTCGCGCCGGGTCGATCCCTTTGGCAATGGGATGCCGACCTTCCTCTATAATCCGCATTTCGATCCGCTGCTGTCGTCCTGGTATAGGCATGGCAATGCGTTGATCGCGGCCTTTCGCGACGACCCGTCGCTGGGCAATCTGATCGTCGCCCCCCATGTCATGCTGTTCCGTAAAAAGCTGCATTATTCGCCGGAATATCATCGCCTGCGCAGACGCCCGAATGTCGAGGGCTTGTCTCACGGGAAGACGAGCAGCCTGATTGCGGCCAATATCTATGTCGATCTTGCCGGCCCCGCGCTGTTCGACATGAGCTATACCCTTTCGGCCGACGCCTATATTGGCGATGCGTCCAGCCAAGTCTACGAGTTTCTGCTTCGGCCAAGGCCCTGCTTCTTCTTCGATGTACGCGGGATTAGTAAAGGAGCAGACCTGAGCAATCCGCCTGCCGATGTTCGCTTTTGGCTGGCTGGCGAGGTGGTGCGGACTGTGCCCGAACTTGTTGTCGCGCTGCGTCGTCGGCAGGAGAGCGGCGTGCGCCATCGGGCCGGGCAGATCGCACTGTTCGAAGAAACTATGTCGGTCCCTCCGCTGGAGGAAGGCGAAGAAGCAGGGA
This sequence comes from Sphingobium jiangsuense, assembly GCF_014196495.1. GTDB lineage: Bacteria > Pseudomonadota > Alphaproteobacteria > Sphingomonadales > Sphingomonadaceae > Sphingobium > Sphingobium jiangsuense. The sequence goes on along the minus strand of NZ_JACIDT010000013.1, from coordinate 79,751 downwards.
AAGGGCAGCATTTCGCTGCTTGTGACCGCGCGGCTCGGGAGCTTGCCTTATACGCCCATAAACTGCCGTTTCGGCTGTGAGGTTGCAGGGCAGCTCTCTCCACTTTTGCGCAAATGCAAAAAAAACATTGAGGGATCGGCCGTCGGCTCCTATCTGGACCCATCGAAATTCCTAGAGGCAGATGAGTCATGGCTTCATTCACGCTTCCCAAGAACAGCAAGATCACCGGCAAGGGCAGGGTGCACAAGGCGGAGGGAGCCGCCAACGTCAAGAAGTTCAAGGTCTATCGCTACGATCCTGAATCGGGCGAGAATCCGCGCTACGACATGTTCGAGATCGATCTCGACACTTGCGGGCCGATGGTGCTCGACGCGCTCATCAAGATGAAGAACGAGCAGGATTCGACGCTGACCTTCCGCCGCTCCTGCCGCGAGGGCATTTGCGGGTCCTGCGCGATGAACATCAACGGCAAGAACGGCCTCGCCTGCACCACCGCGATCGAGGATTGCAAGGGCGAGGTGCGCATCACGCCGCTGCCGCATATGGATGTCATCAAGGACCTGGTTCCCGATTTCACCCATTTCTATGCGCAATATGCGTCGATCCAGCCCTGGCTCAAGACCGTCTCCACCACGCCTTCGGGCAAGGAGCGGCTCCAGTCGCCGGAGGATCGCGAGAAGCTCGACGGGCTTTACGAGTGCATCCTGTGCGCCTGCTGCTCGACCAGCTGCCCCAGCTACTGGTGGAACAGCGACAAGTTCCTCGGCCCGGCGATCCTGCTTCAGGCCTATCGCTGGCTGGCCGACAGCCGCGACGAGATGACCGGCGAGCGTCTCGACGCGCTGGAGGATCCGTTCCGCCTCTATCGCTGCCACACCATCATGAACTGCGCCAATGTCTGCCCCAAGGGGCTGTCCCCGGCCAAGGCGATCGCCGAGACCAAGAAGATGATGGTGGAGCGCGCGCTCTAGGATGTATGGTTATTCAGCCCATGGCGGGCTGCAAATGGCGGCTTTCTGCGCTTCCGGTGCTCACGACCCTTTTAGGTCGCTGCGCGCCGGTTCTCAAAATCCACCATTTTCGCTCCGCCCTGAGCTGAATCCTCACACACCCTAAAAAATCGCGAGTACAGATAATGCGCATGCCCGGCTGGCTGTTGTTCGATTTTCGGGGAAGCGGCAGCTGGCCGGACCATTGGCCCCCGGTCCATTACCGGCGCGAGACGGATCGGTTGATCCGCTTTCGCCTGATGCCGCCCGATCGCGCGGTCAATCAACTGGGCACGCTGCACGGCGGCTTCCTCGCCGGCATCGCCGAAAACAATATGGGTCTGTTCCTGGCCGGGGAGGATGGCGGCCCGCCACAGGCGGTCGCCGTTTCCCTCTCGCTCGACTATTGCGCGCCCGGCAGGCCGGGAGAGGTGCTGGAAGGCGAGCTGGAACTGGTGCGCGACACCTTCCGCATGCAGTTCGTTCGGATCATGCTGATGCAGCAGGGCGAGCCGGTCCTTCAGGCGAGTGGCATCCTCAAGAAGCTGAAGGCAGCGGCGGCATGACCTCGGTGCTGGCGCGCTATCAGCGGCTCGTCGCGGCAGGCGAATTGCGGGAAGATGCGGACCAGGCCGCCGCCGCCGGGCGATTGACGCGGCTTCAGGAAGAACTGGAGGCGACGCCCGCACGCGGCTCGCTGCTGTGGAAGGTGCTGGGCAAGGCGCCGCAGCCGCCGCGCGGCCTCTATCTCTGGGGCGGGGTCGGGCGCGGCAAGTCGATGCTGATGGACCTGTTCTTCGACTGCGTGCAGGTGCAGCGCAAGCGGCGCGTGCATTTCCACGAATTCATGCTCGACGTGCATGCCCGGCTGCGCGAGGCGCGCAAGTCCGAAAGCGGCGATCCCATCCCGCCGGTGGTCGCGGCGCTGGCCGAGGAGGCGCGGCTGCTCTGCTTCGACGAGATGGTCGTCAACAACATGGCCGACGCGGCGATCATGTCGCGCCTGTTCACCGGCCTGCTGGAACAGCGGGTGACGATCGTCACCACGTCGAACCGGGTGCCGGACGATCTCTACAAGGACGGCCTCAACCGCCAGCTGTTCCTGCCCTTCATCGACCTCATCAAGGCGAAGCTCGACGTGATGAGCCTCAACGGCCCGGTGGATTACCGCCGCGACCGGCTGGGCAATGCGAAGCTGTGGCATGTGCCCAACGGGCCGGAGGCGACGGCGGCGCTGTCGGCGGCCTTTTTCCGCCTGACCGACTATTCGGTCGAGGACCGGGCGAAGGTGCCGAGTGAGGACATAAAGGTGCTGGGCGGCCGCACGCTGCACGTGCCCAAGGCGCTGAAGGGCGTCGCGGTGTTCTCGTTCAAGCGGCTGTGCGTCGAACCGCGCGGCGCAAGCGACTATCTGGCCATCGCACGCCACTATCATACGGTCATCATCGTCGGCATACCGGTGCTGGGCCCCGAAAAGCGGAACGAGGCGGCGCGCTTCGTCACGCTGATCGACGCGCTCTACGAATATAAGGTGAAGCTGCTCGCCAGCGCGGATGCGGAGCCGGTGGCGCTCTACCCGGAAGGGGACGGCGCGTTCGAATTCGAACGGACGGTATCGCGCCTGATGGAGATGCAATCCGACGATTATCTCGCGCTCGGACATGGGGAAGGCGCGGAGGTCGAATAGCGGTTCACATTTATTATTGCACTTGCGATGCATTTGCAATAATAAATGCTCCAATTGCGCATTGCGGTGTTGAAACCTTAAGGAAATGGGCTTAAGCGGGCACAGTTCATCGCGCCGGCAACGCCCGGCCTTGAAGGAGACTGACTGCAATGGCTCGCAAGAAAATCGCGCTGATCGGTGCCGGCAATATCGGTGGCACGCTGGCCCATCTGGCCGCTGCCAAGGAACTGGGCGATGTCGTCCTGCTCGACGTGGCCGAAGGCATCCCGCAGGGCAAGGCGCTCGACCTGTCCCAGTGCGGTCCGGTCGAAGGCTTTGATTCGGCCGTCACCGGCAGCAACGATTATGCGGCCATCGAAGGCGCGGACGTCATCATCGTCACCGCAGGCGTCGCCCGCAAGCCGGGCATGAGCCGCGACGATCTCCTCGGCATCAACCTCAAGGTGATGAAGGCCGTCGGCGAGGGCATCAAGCAGTACGCCCCCAATGCGTTCGTCATCTGCATCACCAATCCGCTCGACGCGATGGTGTGGGCGCTGCGCGAATTTTCCGGCCTGCCGCACAACATGGTCGTCGGCATGGCGGGCGTGCTGGACTCCGCCCGTTTCCGCACCTTCCTCGCGCAGGAATTCAACGTTTCGGTTCGCGACGTGACCGCGTTCGTGCTGGGCGGCCATGGCGACACCATGGTGCCGGTGGTCGAATATTCGACCGTCGCGGGCATCCCGATCCCCGACCTCATCGAAATGGGCTGGTCGACCAAGGAGCGCATCGACGCGATCGTGCAGCGCACCCGTTCGGGCGGCGGCGAGATCGTCGGCCTGCTCAAGACCGGCTCGGCCTTCTACGCGCCCGCGACCTCGGCCATCGAGATGGCGCAGGCCTATCTGGGCAACCAGAAGCGCCTGCTGCCCTGCGCGGTCAACCTTAATGGCGAATATGGCGTCGACAACCTCTATGTCGGCGTGCCGGTGATCCTGGGCGCAGGCGGCGTCGAGAAGATCGTCGAAATCAAGCTCAACGACGAAGCGAAGGCCAATTTCCAGCTTTCCGTCGATGCGGTGAAGGAACTGTTGGTCGCCTGCAAGGGCATCGAACCCAGCCTCGCCTGAACAAGCTGCACTCCCTCCCCAGGAATGTGTGCAGCCTGAGGAGGGATATCTAAAATGCCGCACCACCTGAAAATGGGGTAAGCATGTCCATTCTCATCGACAAGAATACCAAGGTTATCACGCAGGGGATGACCGGCGCGACCGGCACCTTCCATACCGAGCAGGCGCTCGCCTACGGCACGCAGATGGTCGCGGGCGTGACGCCGGGCAAGGGCGGGACCACCCATCTCGGCCTGCCCAATTTCGACACCGTCGCCGAAGCGAAGCATGCGACCGGCGCCGATGCGACCGTGATCTACGTTCCGCCGCCATTCGCCGCGGACTCGATCCTCGAAGCGATCGACGCGGAAATTCCGCTGATCGTCTGCATCACCGAGGGCATTCCGGTGCTCGACATGGTGAAGGTGAAGCGTGCGCTTTCGGGTTCCAAGTCGCGCCTCATCGGCCCGAACTGCCCCGGCGTGCTGACGCCCGGCGAGTGCAAGATCGGCATCATGCCCGGCAACATCTTCAAGAAGGGCAGCGTCGGCGTCGTCTCGCGCTCCGGCACGCTGACCTATGAGGCGGTGTTCCAGACCTCGAACGCGGGCCTCGGCCAGACCACGGCCGTCGGTATCGGCGGCGACCCGGTCAACGGCACCAACTTCATCGACGTGCTCGAACTGTTCCTCGCCGACGATGCGACCGAAAGCATCATCATGATCGGCGAGATCGGCGGCAACGCCGAGGAGCAGGCCGCGCAGTTCCTGAAGGATGAAGCCAAGCGCGGGCGCAAGAAGCCGATGGCCGGCTTCATCGCGGGCCGCACGGCGCCTCCGGGACGCCGCATGGGCCATGCGGGCGCCATCGTCTCCGGTGGCCAGGGCGGCGCGGAGGACAAGATCGCGGCGATGGAAGAAGCCGGGATCAAGGTCGCGGCCAGCCCGTCGGAACTCGGCACCACGCTGCTGGAAGTCCTCAAGGGCTGAAATTGTCATCACCTTCCGGCGTCCGGCGGCGCCGGAAGGTCTTCCGTCCCCCGACTGCACGCGGGACCACAGGGCGAAGGATATGAACATGGGCTATGAAGGCCAGGATTTCGAAGGCGCGCTGGAAGTGGAGCAAGGGCCGAGCTGGGAACGTCCCAACTGGCCGCTGACCGCCACGGACGACCTGACGGCGGCGCTTGATCCCACGCAGATGCAGGTTGCCGTCAAGGCGGCCGCGAAATCGTCCGGCAAGACGCTGTCGGAAAACGAGGTGGTGGAGGCCGCCGCCGACAGCATCCGCGCGATGATGCTGATCCGCACCTATCGCGTGCGCGGCCATCTCGCCGCCAATCTCGATCCGCTGGGCCTGTCCCACCGCGAGCTGCCCGCCGACCTGACGCCGGAATATCACGGCTTCTCCGGCGCCGCGCTCGACCGCCGCGTCTATGTCGGCGGCGTGCTCGGCCTCGAATGGACGACGGTGCGCGAACTGGTCGAAATCCTCCGCGCCAATTATTGCGGCAATGTCGGCCTCGAATATATGCACATCGCCGATGTCGAGGAGCGCCGCTTCCTTCAGGAGCGCATGGAAGGCGCCGACAAGGAGATCATCTTCACGCCCGAAGGCAAGCGGGCGATCCTCTCCAAGGTGATCCACGCCGAGCAGTACGAGAAGTTTCTCGGCAAGAAATATGTGGGCACCAAGCGCTTCGGCCTCGATGGCGGCGAGTCCATGATCCCCGCGCTCGAAGCGGTGATCAAATATGGCGGCCAGCTCGGTGTGCGCGAGATCGTCTACGGCATGGCCCATCGCGGCCGCCTCAACGTGCTCGCCAATGTGATGGCCAAGGGCTTCCGCGTCATCTTCCACGAATTTTCGGGCGGCACCGCCAATCCGGAGGATGTCGGCGGCTCCGGCGACGTGAAATATCACCTCGGCACCAGCACCGACCGCGAATTCGACGGCATCAAGGTGCATATGAGCCTGGTGCCCAACCCGTCGCACCTCGAAACCGTGGACCCGGTCGTGCTCGGCAAGGTCCGCGCGCAGCAGGTGTTCCATGACGATATCGGTCCGGGCCGCCACACCCAGGCGCTGCCGGTCCTCATCCATGGCGACGCGGCGTTCGCCGGGCAGGGCATCGTCTGGGAATGCTTCGGCTTTTCCGGCGTTCCGGGCTACAACACCGGCGGCTGCATCCATTTCGTCGTCAACAACCAGATCGGCTTCACCACCAGCCCGCAATTCTCGCGCGGCTCGCCCTATCCGTCGGACGTGGCGAAGGGCGTGCAGGCGCCGATCCTGCATGTGAACGGCGACGATCCCGAAGCGGTCACCTTCGCCTGCAAGCTGGCGATCGACTATCGCCAGACCTTCCATCGCGACATCGTGATCGACATGTGGTGCTATCGCCGCTTCGGCCACAATGAAGGCGACGAGCCGGGCTTCACCCAGCCGCTGATGTACAAGCAGATCCGGCAGCATCCGCCGGTCAGCGAGGTCTACGGCGCGCGGCTGAAGGCGCAGGGCGTGATCGACGACGCGTTCGTCAGCGACGCGACGCAGCAGTTCGTCGACCATCTCGAACAGGAATTCGAGGCCGCCAAGACCTACAAGGCCAATCATGCCGACTGGTTCGCCGGCCGCTGGTCGGGCCTGCATCAGCCCGCCGATATCGAAACCAGTCGCAAGAATGTGGAAACCGCGATCGAGAAGAAGCTGTTCGACAGCCTCGGCAAGACGCTGACCACGGTTCCGGAAAATATCAACATTCACAAGACTTTGCGTCGCATTCTTGACGCCAAGGCAGAGATGTTCCGCAGCGGCGAGGGCTTCGACTGGGCGACCGGCGAGGCGCTGGCGTTCGGCAGCCTGCTGTCCGAAGGCTATGGCGTGCGCCTGTCCGGGCAGGACAGCGGGCGCGGCACGTTCAGCCATCGTCACAGCGTCTGGGTCGATCAGGACACGGAAGAGAAATATGTTCCGCTGTCCACCGTCCGCTATGGCCGGTTCGAGGTCTATGACAGCCCGCTTTCCGAATATGGCGTGCTGGGCTTCGAATATGGCTATGCGATGGCCGACCCGAAGAGCCTGGTGATCTGGGAAGCGCAGTTCGGCGATTTCGCCAACGGCGCGCAGATCATGATCGACCAGTATGTGGCGGCGTCCGAAGCCAAGTGGCTGCGCGCCAACGGCATCGTGATGCTGTTGCCGCACGGCTATGAAGGGCAGGGGCCGGAGCACAGCTCCGCGCGTCTGGAACGCTATCTCCAGCTCTGCGCGGAGGGCAATATCCAGGTCGCCAACTGCACGACGCCGGCGAACTATTTCCACATCCTGCGCCGCCAGATGCTGCGGCCGTTCCGCAAGCCGCTCATCATCATGGCCCCCAAGTCACTGCTGCGCCACAAGGCGGCGGTCAGCCGGGCCGAGGACTTCATGGGCGACAACCACTTCATGCGCATCCTGTCGGATACCAATCCGGCCGCCGACAAGGATACGCGCCGCCTCGTGCTGTGCAGCGGCAAGGTCGCCTACGACCTGATCGACGCGCGGGACGCGGCGGGCGACACGGATGTGCAGATCGTCCGGATCGAGCAGCTCTATCCGTTCCCGACCGAGGCGCTGGCCATCCGTCTCCAGCGGATGACCAATCTGCAAGAGGTCGTCTGGTGCCAGGAAGAGCCGAAGAACAATGGCGGCTGGTTCTTCGTCGAGCCCTATATCGAGGAAGCCCTGAAGCAGGCGGGCAAGGCCCCGATGCGCGCGCGCTATGCGGGCCGCAAGGCGTCGGCCTCGCCCGCGACGGGTCTTGCCAAGCGCCATGTCGCCGAGCAGGGCGCCCTTATCGCCGATGCGCTGGGTCACAGCGTCCGTACCGAAATCAAACGTCAGCAGAAGGGTTGATCCCATCATGGCAACTGAAGTCCAGGTTCCCGTTCTGGGAGAATCCGTTACCGAAGCAACCGTCGGCGCATGGCTGAAGAAGCCGGGCGACGCGGTCGCCGTCGATGAGCCCATCGCCAGCCTCGAAACCGACAAGGTCGCGGTCGACGTTCCCTCGCCGGTCGCGGGCGTGATGGGCCAGCATATGGTGTCCGAAGGCGATACCGTGAATGTCGGCGCGGTGATCGCGATCGTCGAGGAAGGCGCCACCGCCGCCGCCAAGCCCGCAGCCGCTGCCGCTCCGGCCGCCGCTGCATCCGCCCCGGCGCCTGCCGCGGCCGCTGCACCTGCCGCCGCTGTCGAGGAAGGCGGCGCGGTCACCCTGTCCCCGGCGGTGCGCCGTCTGGTGCTGGAGCATGGCCTCGATCCCAGCCGAATCAAGGGCACCGGCAAGGACGGCCGCCTGACCAAGGATGACGTGATGGCCGCCGTCGCCGCCGGCACCGCGAAGGCGGATGCCGCCGCCGCCGCTCCGGCCGCCGCCGCCGTCGCTTCCGGGCCGCAGCGCGCGGAAGAGCGGGTGAAGATGACCCGCCTGCGCCAGACCGTCGCCAAGCGCCTGAAGAGCGCGCAGGAAACCGCCGCTCTCCTCACCACCTTCAACGATGTGGACATGAGCGCGGTGATCGAGGCGCGCGCCAGGTACAAGGATCTGTTCGAGAAGAAGCATGGCGTCCGTCTGGGCTTCATGGGCTTTTTCACCAAGGCCGTGTGCATGGCCCTGCGGGATGTGCCCGCCGTCAACGCGCAGATCGAGGGCGACGAGATCGTCTATCACAACTATGCCGACATCTCGGTCGCGGTCAGCGCGCCCAACGGCCTGGTCGTGCCGGTGATCCGCAACGCCGAGGAAATGAGCGTCGCGGAAATCGAGAAGACCATCGGCGATTTCGGCAAGCGCGCCAAGGAAGGCGCGCTGACGATGGAAGACATGAAGGGCGGCACCTTCACCATCTCCAACGGCGGCGTCTTCGGCTCGCTGATGTCCACCCCGATCATCAACCCGCCGCAGTCGGCGGTGCTGGGCCTGCACCGTATCGAGGACCGCCCGGTCGTCCGCAACGGTCAGGTGGTCGTGCGGCCGATGATGTATCTGGCGCTCAGCTACGACCATCGCCTGATCGACGGCCGCGAGGCGGTGACCTTCCTAGTCGCGATCAAGAACGCGATCGAGGATCCGACCCGCCTGCTGATCGACCTGTAAGATTTGAACCCGTCCGGGCCCGACCTTGTCACGGCCCGGACTTTTCCCGAATATAGAACGGCCCCTTTGAACGGTCAGGCTGACAAGGCCGGGGGGAACGGAGTGCGACTATGGCAGAGTTCGATTATGACGTTCTGGTGATCGGCGCCGGTCCCGGCGGCTATGTGGCGGCGATCCGCGCGGCGCAACTGGGCCTCAGGACCGCCTGCGCGGAAAGCCGGGAAACGCTGGGGGGCACCTGCCTCAATGTCGGCTGCATCCCGTCCAAGGCGCTGCTGCACGCGTCCGAGAAATATGAGGAAGTGTCGAGCGGCCTGCTCGCCAAATATGGCGTGAAGGTGAAGGGCGCCGAACTCGACCTCGACGACATGATGGACGAGAAGAAGAAGGTCGTCAGCAGCCTGACCGGCGGCATCGAATTCCTGTTCAAGAAGAACAAGGTCGAGTGGCTGAAGGGCCTCGCGACCTTCAAGGACGCGCACAGCGTCGAAGTGGCGGGCAAGACCGTCACCGCGAAGAATGTCGTTATCGCCACCGGTTCGTCGGTCACGCCGCTGCCGGGCGTGGAGATCGACAACGCCAAGGGCATCGTGGTCGATTCCACCGGCGCGCTCGACCTTGAGAAGGTGCCGGGTCACATGGTCGTCATCGGCGGCGGCGTGATCGGCCTGGAACTGGGCTCGGTGTGGCGGCGCCTCGGCGCGAAAGTCACGGTGGTCGAGTATCTCGACCAGATCCTGCCCGGCATGGACGGCGACGTGCGCAAGGAAGCCGCCAAGCTGTTCGCCAAGCAGGGCTTCGCCATCAAGACCGGCACCAAGGTGACCGGCGTCGAGGTGAAGGGCAAGAAGGCGAAGGTCAGCGTCGAACCGGCCGCGGGCGGCGAGGGCGAGACGATCGAGGCCGATGTCGTGCTGGTCGCGATCGGCCGCAAGCCGAACACCGACGGACTGGGCCTCGACAAGATCGGGCTGGCCGTCAACCAGCGCGGGCAGATCGAGACCGACCATGAATTCGCGACCGCGGTTTCCGGCGTCTGGGCGATCGGCGACGTGATCCCCGGCCCGATGCTCGCGCACAAGGCCGAGGACGAAGGCGTCGCGGTGGCGGAGAATATCGCGGGCCTGACCGGCATCGTGAACCATGACGTGATCCCGGCGGTGGTCTACACCCATCCGGAAATCGCCAGCGTCGGCCTGACCGAGGAGCAGGCGAAGGAAAAGGGCAAGGTGAAGGTCGGCAAGTTCATGATGCTGGCCAACAGCCGCGCCAAGGCGAATGACGATACCGACGGCTTCGTGAAGATCATCGCCGATGCCGACACCGACCGGGTGCTGGGCGTCCACATCATCGCGTCGGTCGCCGGCACGATGATCGCGCAGGCCGCGCAGGCCATGGAATTCGGCGCGACGTCGGAAGACATCGCCTATACCTGCCACGCGCATCCCACCCACAGCGAGGCGGTGAAGGAAGCCGCGATGGCGGTGCTGGGCAAACCGATCCATATGTGAGGGCTTTTCGGGGCTTTCCGGACACAGGAAAAGGAGGCGGCTTCCGGCGGGAGGCCGCCTTTTTGTTGGGCGGGCGCTGTTAGGATAGGGCGTTCGGTTTTGAGGTGCTGAGTGACCTGGCCAAACTGTCATGGTGAACTTGTTTCAGCATCCATCAAGCCTGATAAGCCTACGCTCGATCCGGCGAAATGGACCCTGAGCCGGAGGCCAGCGCAGCTAACCAAGTTCAGGGTGCCGATAAGGCTGAGGTTCCCTTCTGATCCCATGCAGCGCTGTTCTCCATGCGATGTGCAAGCCTCCCTTACACTTGCCCGGCAGCCAGCACGAGCACCGCGCTCGACTTCGCCCCACAACCGGCCTACTGGGCAATCATGGCGCCCGCGGTCATTCCCATCCCGATAGATTCCCTGCTCGCCGCGCTGCACATCGTCGGCACGGCGGTGTTCGCGGCGTCGGGGGCGCTGGTCGCCGCCCGCTTGCGGCTGACGCTGGTGACCTTCCTGTTCTTCGCGCTCGCGACCGGGGTGGGGGGCGGCACCGTGCGCGATCTGCTGATCGGTGCGCCGGTGTTCTGGGTGCATGATCCCCGCCTCGCCATCGTCTGCTGCGTGGCCGGGCTGGCCGTCTGGTTCACGCCCTATCGCTGGCTCAGTCCGCGCGCGGTCGACTGGCTGGATGCGGTGGGGCTGGCGGCCTATTCGGTGTTCGGCACCGCCAAGGCGATGAGCTATGGCATCGATCCGTTCATCGCGGCGGTGATGGGCATATTGACGACCTGCGTCGGCGGTGTGATCCGCGATTTGCTGGCGGGGCAGCCGTCCATCCTGATCCGTCCCGAAATCTACGTGACCGCCGCCGCGCTGGCGGCCGGGCTGTATCCGATCCTGCTCGCGGGGGGAGCGTCGGAGGCCGTGGCTGGGCTGGTCGCGGCGGTGGTCGGTTTCGCGCTGCGGGCGGTGGCGATGACGAAGGGGTGGGGCCTTCCCGCCTATAGGGGTGGGGACAGCGATTAGCGGCGGAGAAGGTCCAGCAGCATCGCCGCCAGCCCCCTGTCGTCCTTTCCCGCCGCCGCGGCGGGAGCATAGGGCGCGCAGGAAAGGCAACTCGCCTGCACCGATGCGCCGCGTCCGATCAGCGCGGCGTCGCGCAGCGCGCGGGCGAGCATCTGCTGCTGCCGCTCGCCCTGCCGTCCGACCAGATCCCTGCCCGCGACCGGCGAGGCGGCGGCGCGGACGGAGCGCTTCTCGATCCAGTCCTCGATGAAGCGGGTGAAGGGATCGACCTTCGGCTCGATATGATAGGGCCGCGCCTTCGCCGGATCGAGCTTCGCAAGCCGGGCCGCTTCGGCGATCGCTTCCTCCAGCCCGCCGAAGCCGTCGACCAGGCCGAGCTGGCGGGCGGTGCCGCCATCCCATACGCGGCCCTGCGCGATCGCGTCCACCTTGTCCGGCGTGGTCTTGCGCGCGGCGGCGACCAGCGCGAGGAAGCGGCGATAGGCATCCTCCACCCCCAGCTGGGTGACGCGCCGGAATTCGGGGCTGAGCCCGCCCAGCACATTCGGCTCGCCCGACAGCGGCGTGGTGCGGATGCCGTCCGAGGTCACGCCGATCTTCGCCAGCATGCCTTCGAAGCTCGGCACGATGCCGAACACGCCGATGGAGCCGGTGACGGTGGACGGCTCGGCCAATATGCGGTCGGATGCGGTGGCGATCCAGTAGCCGCCGCTGGCCGCGACATTGCCCATCGACACCACCACCGGCAGCCCCTGCGCACGCGCCTCGACGATGGCCCGGCGGATCCGTTCCGACGCCAGCACCGACCCGCCGGGGGAATCGACGCGCAGCACCAGCGCCTTCAGATCCTTGTCCGCCAGCGCGCCGTAAAGCTGGTCGGCGATGCTGTCGCCGCCCGCCGTGCCGGGCACGGCCTCGCCGTCGACGATCTCGCCCGCCACGGTCAGCACGCCGATCTGCCCCTTGTTGGCGGGGCGCTTGGCGCGGATATAATCGTCGAGGTCGATCGCGGCGAAGGCGGGGCCGTCCTCCTTGCCGTTCTCGCCCGCGATACCGGCGACGCGCCGCTCGAACTCCCCGTCGTCGCCCAGCTTGTCCACCAGCTTGGCGTCGATCGCCGCGCGTGCGAGATTGCCCTGCGCGGCCTCCACGGCGGCGACCGGATCGGCGCTGTAGGGGATGATCCGCGCGGCGGGACGGGCGGCGGCGACATCGGCCTTCCAGTTCTGCCAGAGATGATCGGCCAGCGCCTGGTTCGCCTGCCGCGCTTCGGGCGACTGGTCGGTCCGCAGGAACGGCTCGACCGCGCTCTTGTAGGTGCCGACGCGGAAGATGTGGGTGGTGATGCCGAGCTTGTCGATCAGCCCCTTGTAATAAAGCTGCGACCCGCCCGGCCCCAGCAGCGCGACGCCGCCCAGCGGGTTGAGCCACACCTCGCCGGCATGGGCGGCCAGCTGATAGCCGTCATCCTCATAGGCGGTGGCATAGGCGAGCACCGGCTTCTTCGCGGCGCGCAGCCCGTCCAGCGCCTTGCCCACGCGGGCGATCGCGACCTGTCCGCCGCCCATGAAGCCGTCGAGGTCGAGCACCACCGCCTTGACGCGCGGATCGGTGCGCGCGGCCTCCAGCGCCATCACTATGTCGCGCAGCCTGTATTCGCGCACCGGGGCGGCGCCGCCGATCAGCAGGGATGCAGGATCGGCCGCTCTGGGCTGCTCGACGATATAGCCGTCGAGATCGAGCAGCAGCGCGCCCTCGCTGGTGTGCGCCGGGCGCTCCCCCGCCGAAAAGGTCAGCATCGCGTAGAGGGTGGCGAAGAACAGCAGCAGAAAGCACAGGACCAGCACGTCCTTCACCGCCATGATGAAACGCCAGATTGCCTTCGCAAATGCCATGGATGCCCTCTTCGGGAAGATCGGGAAGCGACAGGGCTAATGCGCGGCGCGGCGCATCGCAAGGGGAATGGGAAAATGCAAAAATTTCTTTCGCCCTCCTCTTGATCGGTCGAAAGGGCGTCCCATATGCACGTCGCTGGCACTCTCCGGGCGAGAGTGCTAAGGATGGATTGTCAGGGGTGATCCTTGCGGCCGGACAAGGGGCGGCGACAGCCGAAACGACCGGAAGCCGGGGTTTCTCCGTCATTAATAAGGAAAGGCACATTTATGGGATTTCGTCCTTTGCATGACCGCGTCCTCGTTCGCCGCGTAGAGGCCGAGGAAAAGACCGCCGGTGGCATCATCATCCCCGACACCGCCAAGGAAAAGCCGCAGGAAGGCGAGATCGTCGCCGTCGGCAGCGGTGCGAAGAGCGAAGACGGCAAGGTCACCCCGCTGGACGTGAAGGCCGGCGATCGTGTGCTGTTCGGCAAATGGTCCGGCACCGAAGTCAAGGTCGATGGTGAAGACCTGCTCATCATGAAGGAATCGGACATCCTTGGTATTGTTGGCTAAAGCCAACGGGCTTGGGCATCGTCGGCTAAGGCCGACCATATCGATCCGATCCAGTTCCACGATTTTCAAGCAATCCAGAAAGCAGAGGTAGATACCATGGCTGCAAAAGAGGTAAAATTTTCCCGCGACGCTCGTGAGCGCATCCTGCGCGGCGTTGACATCCTCGCCGACGCGGTGAAGGTGACGCTGGGGCCCAAGGGCCGCAACGTCGTCATCGACAAGAGCTTCGGCGCCCCCCGCATCACCAAGGACGGCGTTTCGGTCGCCAAGGAAATCGAACTGAAGGACAAGTTCGAGAATATGGGCGCCCAGATGGTTCGCGAAGTCGCTTCGAAGACCAACGACATCGCCGGTGACGGCACCACCACCGCGACCGTTCTCGCCCAGGCGATCGTGCGCGAAGGCATGAAGTCGGTCGCCGCCGGCATGAACCCGATGGACCTGAAGCGCGGCATCGATCTCGCCGTCGCCAAGGTGGTCGAGGACATCAAGTCGCGCTCCAAGCCGGTCGCCGGTTCGAACGAAGTCGCGCAGGTCGGCATCATCTCCGCCAATGGCGACCGTGAAGTCGGCGAGAAGATCGCCGAGGCCATGGACAAGGTCGGCAAGGAAGGCGTGATCACCGTCGAGGAAGCCAAGGGCCTCGAATTCGAGCTCGAAGTCGTCGAAGGCATGCAGTTCGACCGTGGCTATCTCTCGCCCTACTTCATCACCAACCCGGAAAAGATGCAGGTCGAGCTTCAGGATCCGTACATCCTGATCCATGAGAAGAAGCTGTCGAACCTTCAGTCGATCCTGCCGATCCTGGAATCGGTCGTGCAGTCGGGCCGTCCGCTTCTCATCATCGCGGAAGACATCGAAGGCGAAGCGCTCGCCACCCTCGTGGTCAACAAGCTGCGCGGCGGCCTGAAGGTCGCGGCGGTCAAGGCTCCGGGCTTCGGCGATCGCCGCAAGGCGATGCTGGAAGACATCGCGATCCTGACCAAGGGCGAGCTGATCTCCGAGGATCTCGGCATCAAGCTCGAAAACGTCACCATCGGCATGCTTGGCACCGCCAAGCGCGTCACGATCGACAAGGACAACACCACCATCGTCGATGGCGCCGGTGACGCCGAAGCGATCAAGGGCCGCGTCGAGGCGATCCGCAAGCAGATCGAAATCACCACCAGCGACTATGACCGCGAGAAGCTCCAGGAGCGTCTCGCGAAGCTCGCCGGCGGCGTTGCGGTGATCAAGGTCGGCGGTGCGACCGAAGTCGAGGTGAAGGAGCGCAAGGACCGCGTCGACGACGCGCTGCACGCGACCCGCGCCGCGGTCGAGGAAGGCATCGTCCCCGGTGGCGGCACCGCGCTGCTCTACGCGACCAAGGCCATCGAGGGCCTGAACGGCGCGAACGAAGACCAGACCCGCGGCATCGATATCGTCCGCAAGTCGCTGACCGCTCTGGTGCGCCAGATCGCCAGCAATGCGGGCCATGACGGCGCCGTCGTTTCGGGCAAGCTGCTCGATCAGGGCGACACCTCCTTCGGCTTCAACGCCGCGACCGAAACCTACGAAAATCTGGTTTCCGCCGGTGTCATCGACCCGACCAAGGTCGTGCGCACCGCGCTCCAGAACGCGGCCTCGGTCGCCGGTCTGCTGATCACCACCGAAGCGACCATCGCCGAGCTGCCGGAAGACAAGGCGGCCCCCGCGATGCCGGGCGGCATGGGTGGCATGGGCGGCATGGACTTCTAAGTCCTCGCCAACCCAGGTGAAGAAAAGAGCCGGGGGCGCGAAAGCGCCTCCGGTTTTTTCGTTCAGGGTTTGGACGGCGGGAGAGGCCGGAGTCGTAACGCCTCCTGAGATGCCGGCCTGTGCTGGCGTGACGAGGGAAATCGCTCATCTTCAGCCCATTTCTTCCACAATTCGGGCAAGGCGCGTTCCGCGTGCGATGATCTTCATTGACTGAAACCTTTGCCTTCACCATCAGTTGAATCATCCGAATACCAAGGGGGAACAAGATGAAGACTGAAGCGGTGGCGGGAACGGAAGAGCTGGCGGCGAAGCTGAAGGGGGCGATGCGCGGCTTTGCCCAGTCGGTCGTCATCATCACCACCATAGACGATGCGGGCGTCCGCTATGCGATGGCCGCGACGGCGGTGACACCGCTCAGTATGGACCCGCCCTCGATGCTGATCTGCGTCAATCGCACCGTTTCCTCCTACAAGATACTGGAAGGCGGCGCGAATTTCTGCCTCAATATCCTCGGCGTCGACCAGCAGGATATTGCCCGCTGCTGCGGCGGCGCGGCAAAGGGCGAGGAGCGCTTCGCCACCGGCCATTGGGAAACGGACGAGCACGGCCTGCCCTATGCGGCCGACGCGCAGGCGGTCATCAGCTGTCACCAGCGCCAGCGCATTTCCTACGGATCGCACGACATCTTCATCGGCGACGTGCAGTCGGTGCGCCTCGCCGATACGGTCGATCCGCTGATCTATCTGGATGGCGCCTATCGCCGCATCGGTCCGAAGCTGTAAGGGGCAGGGAATGGAACAAGGCCGGCTGGAAAACAGGATGTTCCTGCTGCTGGTGGGGGCCGCGACGCTGGCCTTCATCTGGCTGGTCCTGTCTTTCCACAATGCGATATTGTGGGCCGTGGTCGCCGCGATCCTGTTCACGCCGATGCAGCGGGCGCTGCTGAAGAAATGGCCGGGCCACGCCAATCTTGCCGCCGCCGCCACGCTGGTGACGCTGATTGCCGTGGTCATCGTGCCGATGATCATCCTGGGCGGGCTGCTGTTGCAGGAAGCCACCGCGCTTTATGGCGGCATCCGGTCGGGGCAGATCGATTTCGCGGCCTATTTCTATCAGGTGCAGAGCGCGCTGCCCGACTGGGCGACGCAGCAGCTCGACCGGCTGGGGCTGACCAATATAGAGGCGATCCGCGACCGCATCGGCAGCGGCCTTGCCGCCAGCTTCGAAACGCTGGCCGCGCAGGCGCTCAACATCGGGCAGCAGGCCTTTTCCTTCTTCGTGTCGCTGGGCGTGATGCTGTACCTCACCTTCTTCCTGCTGCGCGACGGGCCCTATCTGTCCGCGCTGGTGGTCGATGCGATCCCGCTCCATTCGGCGCAGCGGCGGGCGCTGGCGCAGAAATTCATCGCCGTGGTGCGGGCGACGATCAAGGGCAACATGATCGTCGCCATCGTGCAGGGCGGGCTGGGCGGCCTCATCTTCTGGGGCCTCGGCATCGGCGGCGCCGTATTGTGGGGCGTGTCGATGGCCTTTTTCTCGCTGCTGCCGGCGGTGGGCACCGGCCTCGTCTGGGTGCCGGTCGCCATCTATCTTTTCGCGACCGGGGCGATGGTGAAGGCCGGCATCCTCGTTTTTTGCGGGCTGTTCGTCATCGGCATGGTGGACAATGTGTTGCGTCCGATCCTCGTCGGCCGGGACACGCGCATGCCCGACTATGTGGTGCTGATCTCCACGTTGGGCGGCCTTCAATTGTTCGGCCTGTCGGGGTTCGTCATCGGTCCGGTCATCGCCGCGCTGTTCCTCGCGGTATGGGAAATCTTCATCGCGCTGCGGCGCCCCGGCGCAGCGCCGGACCAGCCCGCGCTCGCGGGAAAAATGGGGGTCGAATGAGGAAGCAGGCTCTGATTTTCGCGGCGCTGATGCTCGGCGCCGTCCATGGTCCGGCGATGGCACAGGATGTGCCTGCCACTCCCGTCGAAAGCACCGGGCAGGCATCGTCGCCGCCGGACCAGCCCAAGCCCGCCACCGTGCTGGTGACGCTCCAGACCGCCGAAGGGCCGATCGTGCTGGAGCTGGAGAAAGAGCGGGCGCCGGTCACCACCGCGAATTTCCTGCGCTATGTGGACGCGAAGCTCTATGACGGCGCGACCTTCTATCGCGCGATCAACACCGCGCCGGATTTCGGCCTGGTGCAGGGCGGCATCACGCAGTTGAAGCCGGGGCAGAAGCTGTTCCCGCCGGTCGCGCATGAGCCGACCACCAAAACCGGCCTGTCCCACCGCACCGGCACCGTTTCCATGGCGCGCAGGGAGGAAGGCTCCGCGCGCACGGATTTCTTCATCACCGTGGGCGATATGTCGAGCCTCGACGCCCATCCCGAAAATCCCGGCGACAATAGCGGCTTCGCGGCGTTCGGCCATGTGGTGGAGGGCATGGACGTGATCCTGAAGATCAAGGAGGCGCCCATTTCCCCGACGCTGGGCGCCGATAACGGGATGCAGGGGCAGATGCTCGCCACACCGGTCAAGATCGTGACGGCGCGCCGTACGCCGCCCCAGGCGCAGGCCAAGCCCGCTCCCTAAACATACTGAGCGTTGCAATCGCCGGCAAAGGGTGATGAAACTCCTGCCGTAAGGATAAGGAGGATAGTGATGAGCAGTGAACGCAGGCTGCACCCCGAAACGCTGGCGCTGCATGCCGGCTGGCGCGCGGACCCGGCCACCGGATCGGTGGCGCCGCCGATCTACCAGACGACATCCTATCAGTTCCACGACAGCGGCCACGCCGCGCGCCTGTTCGCGCTGGAGGAACTGGGCAATATCTACACGCGGCTCGGCAACCCGACGACCGCGATACTCGAAGACCGCATCGCCGCGCTGGAAGGCGGCGCGGCCGCGCTCGCCGTGGCGTCGGGGCAGGCGGCGTCGGCCTTCGCGGTGCAGAATCTGGCGCGGGCGGGCGACAATATCGTCAGCGGCACGGACCTCTACGGCGGCACCTATAATCTCTTCGCCAACACGTTGCGCGACATGGGGATAGAGGTGCGCTTCGTCGATCCCGCCGATGCGGGCGCCTTTGCGCGCGCCAGCGACGAGCGCACCCGCGCCTGGTATGTGGAGACGCTGCCCAATCCGAAGCTCGTCGTCCCGCCCATGGCGGAGATCGCGGCGGCGGGGCGGCCGCTCGGCATTCCGCTGATCGTGGACAATACCGCCGCGCCGCTGATCGCCCGGCCGCTGGAGCGGGGCGCGGCGATCGTCGTCTATTCCGCGACCAAATATCTGGGCGGCCACGGCACCTCGATCGGCGGACTGATCGTCGATGGCGGCAATTTCGACTGGTCCGCCTTTCCGGATCGCCAGCCCAATCTCAACACGCCCGATCCCAGTTATCATGGCGCGGTGTGGGCGGAGGCGGCGAAGCCGCTCGGCCCGATTGCCTATATATTGCGCGCGCGGACGATATTGCTGCGCGATCTCGGCTCGGCGCTCTCGCCGTTCAACGCGTTCCAGATATTGCAGGGCATGGAGACGCTGCCGCTGCGCATGCCGCGCCATTGCGAGAATACGGGCAAGGTCGTGGACTATCTGGCGTCGCGTCCCGATGTGGTGCGCGTCATCCATCCGTCGCGGCAGGACGGGGCGGAGCGCGCCCGCGCGGAGAAGGTGCTGACCGGCGGTTTCGGCGGCCTGCTGGGCTTCGAACTGAAAGGCGGTCTGGAGGCCGGGCGCCGGTTCATCGATGGGCTGAAGCTGCTCTATCATGTCGCCAATATCGGCGACGCGCGCAGCCTTGCGATCCATCCGGCGTCCACCACCCATTCGCAGCTCTCGCCGGAGGAGCAGGCGGCGGCGGGCGTGTCGCCCGGCTATGTGCGCCTGTCCATCGGGCTGGAGCATATCGACGACATCATCGCCGATATCGGGCAGGAGCTGGACAGAGCATAGAGCGTTTTCAAGTCAGATGGCACATCTGACGGCTCGGAAAACGCGGGAAACAAAGAATATCCAGACTCTGTCCGGTTCAATCTGAACAGGACAGAGTCTGGTGAAGTCGGCTGGAACAGCCGATGGCTTGCAATATGCGGAAAGCAAATAAAGGCAGAGCGGTGGCCGATTCAATCCAATCGGCCACCGCTCTGGCGCGTCGAGCTGATCGGGAGCTGATCGGAGAGAGGTGGGCCGGGCGCGTCCGGCCCGCCGTCAGAAATCCGCGCCGATCACCCGGTAGAGCGTGATGCGGTTGCCGATCGCGGCCAGATCGGTCGCGATCGCGCTCTGCTGCGCCGCATAGAGCGTGCGCTGCGCGTCGAGCGCGTTCTGATAGCTCGCTATGCCGCCGCGATAGCGCTGGTCGGCAAGGTCGAGATATTTGCGGCTCGCGGCGACCAGCGCGCGCTGGGCGGCCTGCTGCTCGTCTATCGTGCCCGCGCGGGCGAGGGCGTCGGATACCTCGCGGAAAGCGGTCTGGATCGCATATTCATATTGCGCCAGCGCCCGGTCCCGCTCCGCCCGGCTGACCTCGACATTGGCGCTCCTGCCGCCGCCGAACACCGAATAGCGCGCCGAGGGCGTCGCGGAGGCGGTGAAATGGCCGCTGTCGAACAGCGAGGATAGCGCCGAGCTGGCGACGCCGATCGCCGCCGTCAGGCTGATCGTCGGAAACAGCGCCGCGCGCGCCGCGCCGATATCGGCATTGGCGGCCTTCAGCAGATGCTCGGCCTGCAATATGTCGGGCCGTTCGAGCAGCACGGCGGACGACAGCCCGGCGGGCGGGGCGGCGATGCCCGCCGCGACCTCTTCCAGCGACAGCGGCAGCAGCGCGTCCTCGACCGGGGCGGCGGTCAGCAGTTGGAGCGCGTTGCGATCCTGCGCGGCCTGCGTGCTGGTGGAGGCGACGTCGGAACGCGCCTGCTGCACCACCGTCTGCGCCTGTTGCACGTCGAGTGCGCTGGCGAGGCCCGCCGCATTGAGCGATTCCGTGAGTTGCAGCGAACGCTCTGCGCTGGCCAGCGTGCTGCGCGCCAGCGCCAGCCTTTCCTGATCGGCGGCGAGGGTCGCATAGGCATTGGCGGTTTCCGCGACGAGGCTGATGCGCGCCGCCCGCGCGCCTTCCTGCGTCGCCAGCCAGTTTTCCAGCGCCGCGCGGGTTTCGTTGCGCACCCGGCCGAACAGGTCGATCTCGAACGCGCTGATGCCCAGCTCGGCGGCGTAATTCTCGCTGTTCTGGCCATTGGCGCGCGCGGCCGTGGCGGCGCCTTCGGCATTGACCGTCGGCAGCAACGCGGAGCGCTGGACGCGATATTGCGCGCGGGCGGCCATCACGCTCGCCATCGTCGCGCGCAGGTCGCGATTGGCGCCCAGCGCGCGCTCGATGAGCGTGCGCAGCTTCGCGTCGGCGACGAGCTGGTTCCACGGCAGGCCCGCCTGCTGCTGCGCGCCTTCGCCGGTGGCGGGATAGGCGGCGCCTTGCGGCCATTGCGCGGGAACCGGGGCCTCCGGCCGCTCATAGCGGGGGGCCATGTTGCAGGCGGCAAGTGGCAGGACGGACAGGGCGGCAACAAGCCGTTTCATGCGGTTACCTCTTCATTACCGGGCGCGGGATGGCCCTTTTCGCGCGAGAACAGGCGGTGGATCGTCAGGAAGAACAGTGGCACGTAGAAGATCGCCAGCACCGTCGCGGCGATCATCCCGCCGACGACCGCCGTGCCGATCGCGACGCGGCTCTGCGCGCCCGCGCCCGTCGCGATGGCGAGCGGGATCGCGCCCGCGACGAATGCCAGCGACGTCATCAGGATCGGGCGGAAGCGCAGCCGCGCCGCCTCGATCGCCGCGTCGAACGTCGGCTTGCCCTTGCGCCGCGCCTGATCGGCGAACTCCACGATCAGGATCGCGTTCTTCGCCGCCAGCCCCATGGTGGTGAGCAGGCCGACCTGGAAGAAGATGTTGTTGTCGAGCCCGCGCAGCGACACCGCCAGCACCGCGCCGAAAATGCCGACCGGAATGACCAGCAGCACCGCGAACGGGATCGACCAGCTTTCGTAGAGCGCGGCGAGGCACAGGAACACGACGAGGATCGACAGGCCGTAGAGCAGGGGCGCCTGGCCGCTGCTGCGCTGCTCCTCGAACGACATGCCGCTCCATGCATAGCTGGTGCCGGCGGGAAGCTGCTGTTGCAGCTCGACCATGCGGGCCATCGCCTCGCCGGAGCTGACGCCGGGCGCGGCCTGCCCCTGCACCTCATAGGCGGGCATGCCGTTGAAGCGGGAGAGGTTGCTCGGCCCCAGTTCCCAATGGGTCGAGGCGAAGGCGGAGAAGGGCACCATCTCCCCGGTGGAGCGGTTGCGCACCTGCCAGTTGTCGAGATCCTCCGGCAGGCCCCGGAACGGGGCGTCGGCCTGCATGTAGACGCGCTTCACGCGGCCGCGATCGATGAAGTCGTTGACATAGACAGATCCCCAGGCGGAACTGATGACGTCGTCCGCATCCGCCTGCGTCAGGCCCAGCACGGCGAGCTTCTCGGAATCGATGTCGACCTTCAGCTGCGGCGTGTCGTCGAGGCTGCCGGATCGCACGGCGGCCAGCATCGGATCCTTTTCGGCGGTTTGCAGCAGCTGGTTGTACAGCTCCAGAAAGCGTTCCCGGCTGAGGCCGCCGGTGTTCAGCAGCTTGAAGGAAAAGCCGGTGGTCTGCCCCAGGCCCTGAATGGCGGGCGGCGTCGTCGCGAAGATGCGGGCGTCGCGGATCGCGGCGAGCTTCTTGCTGGCGCGGTCGGAAATGGCGGCCGCGCCGTTGACGCTGCCTTTCCGTTCGGACCATGGCTTCAGGCTGATGAATGCCTGCCCGGCATTCTGGCCGGACCCGGAAAAGCTGAAGCCGATGATCGACATCACATAATCGACATTGTCCCGCTCATCGTTCAGGAAATAATCCTTCATCTTGTCGGCCACCGCTTCGGTATGGGACATGGTGGTGCCGGCGGGCAGCGTATATTGCACCATGATCTGCCCCTGGTCCTCGGTCGGCAGGAAGCTGGTCGGCAGGCGCGCGAACAGGCCCCAGACGATCAGCAGCAGCACGAAGAAGCTGCCCCAGAACAGCTTGCGCCGCGTCATCACGAAGCCGACGCGCTCCGCATAGCGCTCGTTGAGGCGCGCGAACCAGCGGTTGAAGCGGGCGAGCAGGCCCCGCTTCTCATGCGTTTCGGCGTTCTTGGGCCGCAGCAGCGTCGCGCACAGCGCGGGCGAGAGGATCAGCGCGACCAGCACCGACAGCAGCATGGAAGAGATGATGGTGATCGAGAACTGTCGGTAGATGACGCCCGTCGATCCGCCGAAAAAGGCCATGGGCAGCATCACCGCCGACAGCACGAGGGCGATGCCGATCAGCGCGCTGTTGATCTCCCCCATCGACTTGACGGTGGCGTCGTGCGGCGACAGCCCTTCCTCCTCCATGATGCGCTCGACATTCTCGACCACGACGATCGCGTCGTCGACCAGCAGGCCGATGGACAGCACCATGCCGAACAGGGTCAGCGTGTTGATCGAATAGCCCAGCACCTCCAGCACGCCCAGCGTGCCGAGCAGCACCACCGGCACCGCGATGGCGGGAATGAGCGTCGCGCGCCAGCTTTGCAGGAACACGAACATCACGATGATGACGAGGATCACCGCCTCCACCAGCGTCTCGGCCACTTCCTGCACCGACAATTTGATGAACGGCGTGGTGTCGCGCATATAGTGGATGGTGTAGCCTTCCGGCAGATCGCGGGAGAGTTCCTGCGTCTTCGCCTTGACGAGGTCCGCCGTCTTGAGCGCGTCGGCGCCCGGCGCCATCATGACGGCGATGCCGGAGGACGCCTGCCCGTTGAAATAGGACGATACGCTGTAGCCCTGCGCGCCCATCTCGACGCGGGCGACGTCGGACAGGCGGACGATCGATCCGTCCGTCTCCGTCTTGACGATGATGGCGCGGAACTGCTCCGGCGTTTCGAGGCGCGAGCGCGCGGTGACGGTGGCGTTTATCTCCTGCCCGGTTTCGGACGGAGCATCGCCGATCTGCCCGGCGGAAACCTCGACATTCTGGGCCTGGATCGCGCTTTCGATGTCCGAGGGCATCAGCTTGACCGCCGCCAGCTTATAGGGGTCGAGCCAGACGCGCATCGCATATTGCGCGCCGAACACATTGACCGATCCGACCCCCTCCAGACGGGAGATCGGGTCCTGGAAATTGCTGATGAGATAGTCGGCCAGATCGTTGCGGGCGGACCGGCCCGTCTTGTCGTAGAGGGCGACGACCATCAGGAAGTCTTCCTGGGTCTTTTCCACCACCAGCCCCTGCTGCTGGACGGCGGCGGGCAGGCGCCGCAGGGCCTGCTGCACCTTGTTCTGCGTCTGCATCTGCGCGGTGTCGGGGTCCGTGCCCTTCTCGAAGGTCACGGTGATGCTGGCCCGGCCGCTTGAGCTGGAGGAAGAGGAGAAATAAAGCAGGCCGTCGATGCCGGTCAGCTGCTGTTCCAGCACCTGCGTCACGCTGGTTTCCACCGCTTCGGACGATGCGCCGGGATAATTGGCGGTGACGCGCACCGATGGTGGCGCGATGTTCGGATATTGGGCGATGGGCAGGCTGAAGATCGAGGCGGCCCCGGCCATCATGATGCCGATCGCGATGACCCAGGCGAAGATCGGGCGTTCGATGAAAAAGCGGCTGAGCATGGTCGATCCGGCCTATTTGTCCGCGCCGACCGGCACCGGCTTCACCGTATCGCCGACCGAGACCTTGTTGATGCCCTCCACGATGATGCGCTCGCCCGTCTTCAGCCCCTCGGTGACCAGCCATTTGTCGCCGATGGCGTTTTCCACGGTGATGGTGCGGCGCTCGACCTTGTTGTCCTTCGTCACGACCAGCACCGTGGCGGCGCCTTTCGCGTCGCGGCTGACGCCGCGTTGCGGGGCGAGGATCGCGTTGGGCACCACCGACTGCGGCGCCACCACGCGCACGAACATGCCGGGCATCAGCAGCCCGTCCGGGTTGGGGAAGCGGGCGCGCAGCGTCACCGTGCCGCTGTTGGGATCGACGATCGGCTCGGTGAATTCGATCGTGCCGCTCTGCGGATAGTCGGTGCCGTCGTCCAGCTTCAGCCGGATGGTGGCGCTGGCGGGCAGCACCTGCCCGGCCGCGAGCGCGCGGCGCAATTGCAGCAGCTTCGCGCTCGACTGGGTGATGTCGACATAGATCGGGTCGAGCTGCTGGATCGTCGCCAGCGCGGTCGCCTGATTGGCCGTCACCAGCGCGCCGGGCGTGACCAGAGAGCGGCCTATGCGTCCGCTGATCGGCGCATAGACCTTGGTGAAGCGCAGGTTGATGCTCGCGGTGTCGAGCTGCGCGCGCGCCTGCGCGACAGCGGCCTCCGCCTGCCGCGCGGCGGCGAGCACGTCGTCCCTGTCCTGCCGGCTCACCGCATCGCCATCGGCGAGCGCGCGATAGCGCGTGGCGCGGGCCTGCGCCGCGGCGAGCGTCGCCTGCGCGCTCGACAGCGCGGCGTTGGCCTCATTGTGGGAGGCCCGGTAGAGCGACGGGTCGATCTGATAAAGCGGCTGGCCCGCCTTTACGTAGGATCCTTCCTCGAACAGGCGCTTCTGGATGATGCCGGCGACCTGCGGGCGCACCTCCGATATCATCGTGGAGGCGGTGCGGCCCGGCAATTCGGTGGATACGGTGACGGGGCCGCTGGTGAGGGTGAGCACGCCGACCTCGACCGGTCCCCTTTGCGGGGCTTCCTTCTCTCCGCATCCCGCGAGGCCCAGCGAGCAGAGGAGCATCGCGAGGCCGAAAAGGGAACGGGAAGGCAGCGGGAGAATGGGCATGAAAGGTCTTTTCCGGTTTCGGGGCAGGCGGGAAAGGGGCGGGCGCGCGGGACGGGGCGCGAAGCAGCGCAGGAGGAAAGCAGGCGCCGTCATGCCTCTTTCACAGATCATCTCGTCCTCGTTACAAATGGTTGCGGGGCCTTGCCCTGGGGCAGGACCGCCCGGTCGCCGCAGGAAACCGCGCCGGTTCCCGCAGCCCCGGTTCATAGGGGAAAGGCGGCCGGAATTTCGTATCATTTTGTATCAAAGCATGTCCTGCTTCTTGCGGGGCAGACTTATGCGGGGGAGGGCGCTAATCAGGAAGGATGAATGAGGGTGGCGTAACAGAAGGCGGAATGACCGGCGGCGACCGGACGGGCCGCAAGACGGTGCTGGTCGTCGAGGATGACGAGGATATTCGCGACCTCATCGTCGAGCAGCTGGCGCGCGACAATTATCGCCTGCTCGCCGCGCCCGACATCGCCGGGCTGCGCCGCATCTGCGCGGCCGAGGCGGTGGACCTGATCGTGCTGGACCTCAACCTTCCCGACGGCGACGGCCTGGCGCTGTGCCGCGAGCTGCGCGCGCGCGACATTGCGACGCCGGTCATCATGGTAACGGCGCGCGGCACCGCGATCGACCGCGTGCTGGGACTGGAGCTGGGCGCGGACGATTATCTGACCAAACCGTTCGAGCCGCGCGAGCTGATGGCGCGGGTGCGCAACCTGCTGCGCCGGACGGAGGGCAATGCGGCGGCCGCGAAGGTGCAGCGGCGGCTGGTCCGCTTCGGGCCGTGGCGGCTCGACCTGTTCCAGCGCCGCCTGATCGCGCCCGACGAGGGGCTGGTGATGCTGTCCTCGGCCGAATTCCGGCTGCTGAGCCGCTTCATCGAAGAGCCCAACCGCGTGCTCTCGCGCGAGGAACTGCTGCCCGAACGCAAGGCGACCGTCGCCTATGACCGGTCGATCGACCTTCAGGTGAGCCGCTTGCGGCAGAAGCTGGGGCAGATTGAAGGCGGCGCGGATCTCATCCTGACCGTGCGCAGCGAAGGCTATGTGCTGGCCTGTCCGGTGATCCATGAGTGAGGGAAGGATGAACAGACGCCTGCGCCCGTCGGTCCTCTTCCGTTCCATGGCGGGGCGCATCTTCGTGCTGCTGGCGGTGGGCATCGCGGCCAGTTCCATCATCTCGCTCTTTTTCGCCAATCAGGCCCGGCGCAACGATTTCCACCGCATCCGCCACGAACGCGTGGTGGCGAGCGCGGTGGACGTCGCCGGGCGCCTTGCCAGAGAGCCGGAGAAAACCGCGCAGATGCTCGAACAGCGCCTGATCCTCGGCGCCGCCGCCGCGCCGGTCGGGATCGCCATCGGCGATCCGGAGCCTGGACTGGCGAAGGAGCTTGAAAGGCATCTCGGCGCGGCCTCCCACCCGGAGGCGGGGCAGGTGCCTACGGGGTTTTGCTTCCGATACAAGAAACTCGACCCCCGGCAGGCGGCGGCGGGCTTTGCCGATGCGCCGCTGCCCGATTGCTGGATCGTGCGCTTCACCGACACGGCGGGCAAGCGGCAGGCGATCGCCCTCGGCCTGCCGCGCCTCACCATGCCGGCGGACAGCACGTTCCGCCCGGTGGATCTGCTGCTCATCATGCTGGTCAGCGCGCTGCTTTCCGTGCTGGTCGCGCGGGAAATCGCCAAGCCGTTGCGGCGGCTGGAAAAGGCGGCGGAGGCCTTCTCCCTCTCGCTCGACCCCCGGCCGCTGCCGGAGGAAGGGCCGGACGAGGTGCGCGCGGCCCTTTCCACCTTCAACCTGATGCAGAACCGCGTGCGCGCCGGTTTCCGCGAGCGCACGCAGCTGCTCGCGGCGATCAGCCACGATCTCCAGACCCCGCTCACCCGCATGCGCCTGCGGCTGGAGCAGGTGGACAATCCGGAACTGCGCGACAAGCTGTTGCAGGACCATCGCGCAATGCAGACGCTGGTGCGCGAGGGGCTGGACCTCGCCAGCTCGACCGAGGCGCAGGAGGACTGGGCGATGATCGACATCGATTCGGTGCTGCACAGCATCGTCGAGGATGCGGTGGAGTTGGGGCATGATGTGCGCCTGCTGTCCGAATGCGGCGGCATGGTGCGGGGCAAGCCCAATGCGTTGACGCGCTGCATCGGCAATCTGGTGGACAATGCGGTCAAATATGGCGGCGATGCGGAAATCCGCTGCACCCGGACGGACGGCCATGTGTGGATATCGGTCCGCGACCATGGGCCGGGCATAGACGAGGCGGAGCTGGACGAGATGTTCGAGCCGTTCACGCGCGGCACGGCGGGCCAGCCGGGCGGGCGGTCGGGCACCGGTATCGGCCTGACGATCGCGCGCACGCTGGCGATGACCTTCGACGGATCGGTGCGGCTCGCCAATGCGGAAGGCGGCGGCCTGATCGCGACGATTCATTTCGAGGGGTAGGGAATTCCGATCGAATGACCGGCGCGCCCTGCCGGGATCAGTTGGCCATGGCGATCCGGATCGGCGCCTTGGCGGCAGGCGTGGCCTCTTCCGGGTAGATGAAGCCGAAGGCACCGTTCGACCGCTGGCCCAGATCGCCGATCGGGCCGTACCAGACGCGCACGTCGGTCCAGTCGTTGTTCGGCGACACGTCCACCGCGCGCACATTGCGTTCGATGCCGCCGCGATAGGACCAGTTCGCATGGGTCAGCAGCACCTCGCGATCGCTGACGACCTTGCTGACCATCGCGACATGGCCGACCGGCATGGAGCGGCTGGAGGAGAAGGCGAGCACCGCGCCAACGCGCGGTTCGTGGCCGCGCTCATAGCGGCCTTGCGCCTGCGACCACCAGGTCCCGGCGTTGCCGTAAAGCTCGATGCCGGAAATCTGGCGCGCGAAGGGCGCGCATTACAGGACGCCCGCGATGGTGGGGGAGGCGGTCAGGGCGCCGAGCGCAAGCATTGCCGTTGCGATCAAAGCGCGAAAACCAGACTTCATTCGTGCGACCCTCGGTAGAACAGCTTGAACTGTGTGGGCGTCCTTAGGGCAGAGCGGCGGCGATCTGAAAAGCGCCGGGCGACGAACCGTTTCGTCGCTGCGTCGATCTGCGCCGGGTTGCTCCATTTCCTAACGGAAATCGGCCGTTTTTAACGGAATTTAACGGATTTTAACCGGTGCGGCCCGCCGGGCAGGGGCGATATGGCGGCGGGCGGGGTTATATTATATGGTGCGCGCCGGCTTTGTCCGACGCAATGCGGGGTGGCATGGGGCAGGAAATCGAACTGAAGCTGGAAGTGCCGGAGGACGCCGCGCGCCGGATCGAGGCGGCCGGGCTGTTCCACGGCAAGCCGAGGCGCGTTCGCCAGCACGCCACCTATTTCGACACGCCGGATCTGGCGCTGCGCCGCTCCGGCATGTCGCTGCGCATCCGCAAGGAAGGCGCGCGGCTGGTCCAGACCGTCAAGACCGGGGGCGGCGGCATCGGCCTGTTCGAGCGCGGGGAGTGGGAGCGGGATATCGCCGACGAAATGCCGGTGCTGGACGAAGAGGCAGTCTTGCCGCTCCTGCCGGGCGGCACAGCCGGATCGATCGCGCCGCTTTTCGTGGTGCGCAACGACCGGACGATATTGTCCGGCGAGGGTGAGGCGATAGAGGCGGTGCTCGACCGGGGCATGGTCGTCGCGGGCGATCGTCAGGCGCCCTATTGCGAGCTGGAGCTGGAACAGAAGGGCGGGGCGCGGGCGGCGCTGTTCGATCTGGCGCGGAAAATCGGCGCGGTCGTGCCGGTGCGCCTCGGCCTGCTGAGCAAGTCGGAGCGGGGCTATCGGCTGCTCGGCCCGCTGCCGGTGGCGGCGCGGGCGGAGGCGGTCGCCGTGCTGCCGTCGATGACGGTGGCGGCGGCGTTCCGGGCGATCATCCTCGCCTGCATCCGCCAGTTCCGCCTCAACGAGATGCTGATCCTGGAGCGGGACGACCGCGACGCCTTGCATCAGGCGCGGGTCGCGCTGCGGCGGTTGCGCTCGGCGCTGTCGTTGCTGCGGGCGTCGATGGCGGACGCGCCTTATGCGCGCTTTTCCGGGGAATTGCGCTGGCTGACGGGCGAGCTTGGCCGCGCGCGGGACATCGACGTGCTGGCCGACCGGCTGGCCGACGAAGAGCTTGCCCAGGCCCTGCTGCGCCATCGGCGCGATGCCTATGCACAGGTGCGCCGCGCGCTCGATTCGCCGCGCGCGCGGATGCTGGCGCTGGATCTGGTGGAATGGGTGTCAGGCGACGGGGGGACGGAACTGGCAGGCGGTGCGGGCGCGCTGCCCGTCGGCGATTTCGCTGTCGCGCTGCTCGACGATCTGCGCCGTAAGGTGAAGAAGCGCGGGCGCCATCTCGTCGACATCGATGACGAGGCCCGCCACCGGCTCCGCAAATCCGCGAAGAAGCTGCGCTATGCGGCGGAATTCTTCGCCGGGCTCTATGAAGGGAAGGAAGAGCGGCGGGCGAAGCATTTCCTCTCGACCCTCTCGGCGTTGCAGGACGATCTGGGCGCGCTCAACGATCTGGCCACCCTTCCCGGCCTGCTGGCGGAGCTGGGGTTGGAGGGGCAGGCCGAAGCCCTTCTGCCCGCGCGGATGCGGGACAAGGAGAAGTTGCTGCACAAGGCCGCCGGGGCGCATGCGGCATTCGCGGACGCCGCGCGTTTCTGGCGACAGGATAGGGACTGATGCGCAATCTCGATTTCACCTCCTGGCACAGCCTGCTGACGACGCTGCTCGGCCTGGCGCTGATCACGCTGATCGGAATGGGCATCCGCCTGCTGATGATGGTGACCATCCAGCAACGGCGGGAAAGGATGAACCGCCAGATCAACGAGCGGCTGCGCACGCTGATCGCCGCCTACAAGGTGCTGGGCGGGTCGTTCACCGGCACGCTGACCGTGGACCCCACCCATTTGCGGCAATTGCGCCGGGAGGGGCCGCCCGCCGAGACTCCGGACGCCTCCGCCGAGGGCGCGACGGGGTCCGATCGCGCCCGCCGCATCCGCGATGCGGTGGAGGCGGCGCTGTCGGACATCATCCTGCTCGGCACCGAGGAGCAGGTGCGGCTGGCCGAGCATGCGGCGCGCGAGCTGGTCGCCGGGCGTCCGGTGCACACGCATGAACTGGTCGTCTCGCTGCGCGCCTTCATCCGCGAGGCGCTGGATCTCGACCCGATACCGGCGGATGTTCAGGTGCCGATGCAGGGGCCGGCGCGGCCGTCCGGTTCCGGCTCGCGGGACAAGGACAATCGCGGCAAGGACGGGGCGGGACGCGGCGGCGGCATGGGAATGGGCGGCGCGATGGGTGTCGGGATGGGCGTGGGCCTCGGCGTCGGCTCGGTTGAGGAGGGCCCGGCGTCGTCCTCTCATTCCTGAGGTCCAGACACATTCTCCACCGTTCGGGCTGAGCTTGTCGAAGCCCTGTCTTTCTTCTCGCCCCAAGAGAAAAGCAGCCGTTGGGTCAGTCTCCTACGCGCCGCCGTCCCTTTTTTCCCGGTCGAGCAACTCGCGCTTGCGCTCCACGCCCCAGCGATAGCCCGACAGCGACCCGTCGGTGCGCACGACGCGGTGGCAGGGGATGGCGACCGCGATATGGTTGGCCGCGCAGGCCCCGGCGACGGCGCGCACCGCTTCGGGCGCACCGATGCGCTTTGCCACCTCCGCATAGCTTGCGGTCCGGCCCGCCGGTATCTCCCTCAGCGCCTGCCAGACGCGCTGCTGGAATGCGGTGCCGCGCACGTCGAGCGGCAGGTCGAGGCCGATCGCCGGTTGCTCGACGAACCCCACCACCTGCGCGACCAGCCGCTCATAGTCGGCATCGCCGCCGGTCAGCGCGGCGCGGGGGAAGCGGTCCTGCAACTCGCGGACCAGCTCATCGGGATCGTCGCCCAGCAGGATCGCCGCCACGCCCTTTCCGCTCGACGCCACAAGGATCGCGCCGAGCGAGCATTGGCCCACCGCGAAGCGCAGCGCCTCTTCCGCGCCGCCGCGGCGATAGCGGGTCGGGGTCATGCCCAGCATCGCTTCCGATTGGGCGTAGAAACGGCCATTGGAGCCGAAGCCAGCCTCATGGATCGTCTCGGTCACGCTTTTTCCTTTCGCAAGAGTGTCGCGCACCCGTTTCGCCCGGTGCGCGGCGGCATAGCCTTTGGGCGTCAGGCCCGTCCTCGCCCGGAACAGGCGATGGAAATAAGCCGGGCTGAGGCGCACCGCCGCGGCGAGATCGGCCAGCGGGATATTTCCTTCCGCCGTTTCGATGATGCGGCAGGCGCGCTCGATCCGCGCGGCGTTTTCCTCTTCCGTGGAAGCGCCGTCGGGGTTGCAGCGCAGGCAGGGGCGGAAACCCGTGCGCCGCGCGCTTTCGAGCGTGTCGTGCAAGGTCACATTCTGCGGATTGGCGGTGCGCGACGGGCAGGACGGGCGGCAATAGACGCCAGTGGTGGCGACGGAATACCAGAAGGCGCCATCGGCACTCCTGTCACGCGCCACCACCCGCACCCAGCGGGGGTCGTGCGCTGTCGGAAGCGGCGGGGATTTGTACGGATCGGTCATCATTCCACCATCATGCCAGCGGGCTGCGGCGCGCGCGCTCCATTTCCTGCTCTCAAATCCGATATAGGGTGGGAGAGGCTTCAAGGGGAGCCGCTATCGCGATTCGACCGCCGTGCATGTGGCCACGCGAAACCATCGCCGCGCCTTCGCTTCGGTCTGTTCGGGTATCTGATGGAGGGGGTGGCGCACTCGACAGGATTCGAACCTGTGGCCTCTGCCTTCGGAGGGCAGCGCTCTATCCAGCTGAGCTACGAGTGCATGACGCCTTGTGGCAGGCCGCTTAGCAAAGCGAAGCGGCCTGCGCCAGCCACAAATTGCGCGCCGGGCATAAAATCGCGGGCGGGAATTCCTCCTACCCCGAATGGAACGGCTATTTGCCCGGCTTTTCCATCTTCTGGCCCGGCTTTTCCATCTTCTGGAAAGTGCCGAGGCCGCAGCTCGCCCCCTGGCTCAGGCCGCCGCCGAAGCTTTGCAGCACCGTGATGATGTCCACCGAGCAGAGCTGGCTGGTCGAGATCTTGTAGGCGAACCGTTCCTCCATCTTCAGGCCGGGGCAGCGATGGGACAGGCGGTTGCGATAGACGGTGCCGTTGTTCATCTCGAAATCGATGGTCTGGTCGTCGATCACGCGGGTGGATCGCAACTGGCTGGGCATGATGCAGGAAACCGGCTCGCCGACCGGGACCAGTTCGGCGGCCTTGGCCTTGCCGTCCTTCGCTGCGCCACCCTCCTCGGCCAGCGCCGGGGCGGGCAAAAGGGCGAGTGCGACAAGCGGGACGAGCGCGGGGGCGACGAAACGAGAGATAACAGGTGCCATCATATCCTCCTCTCCGGCCGCAGTACGCGCTCATGGCTGAACGCGGGCTGACGGCCCTGTCAGGCTGCTTTGGACGCGTTTGCCGGCGCGGGCGTCTTGGGCTTGTACCGGCACAGGTCCGATACCGGGCAACGCCAGCATTCCGGCTTGCGCGCCTTGCATATATAGCGACCGTGGAGGATCAGCCAATGGTGCGCGTCGCGGCGGAAGGGGGCGGGCGTCTGTTTTTCCAGCTTCCGCTCGACCTCCAGCGGGTTCTTGCCCGGCGCGAGGCCGGTGCGGTTGCCGACGCGGAAGATATGGGTGTCGACCGCGAAGGTCTCCGCGCCGAAGGCGGTGTTCATCACCACATTGGCGGTCTTGCGCCCGACTCCGGGCAGGGTGGTCAATATGTCGCGATCCTTCGGCACCTCGCCGCCGAAATCGCGCACGAGTATCTCGGACAGGGCGATCACATTCTTCGCCTTGGCGTTGAAGAGGCCGATGGTCTTGATGTGCTGCTTCAGCCCTTCCTCGCCCAGCGCGACCATCTGCGCGGGGGTCCTGACCTCGCGAAACAGCGCGCGCGTCGCCTTGTTGACGCCGACGTCGGTCGCCTGGGCGGAGAGCACGACCGCGACCAGCAGCTGATAGTCGTTGCCATATTCCAGCTCCGTGCGCGGGGCGGGGTTGAGTTCCGCCAGGCGCCGGTAGAATTCGAAGATATCGTCTTTCTTCATCGCGGCGGCGGCTCAGAGGCCCAGCACGCTCTTCATCGCATAGCGGCCCGCGGGCTGATCCTTCAGCCACAGCGCCGCCTTCACCGCGCCGCGCGCGAAGATGGCGCGGTTTTCGGCACGGTGGGAAAGGGTGATGCTCTCGCCCTCGGTGGCGAGGATCACGCTATGGTCGCCCGGCACCGATCCCCCGCGCAGTGCGGCAAAGCCGATGGCGCCCTTCGCCCGCGCGCCGGTGATGCCGTCGCGGCCGCGCTCGCTATGGTCGGCCAGCGCAATGCCGCGCCCCTTCGCTGCGGCCTCGCCGAGCAGCAGCGCGGTGCCGGAGGGCGCATCGACCTTGTGCCGGTGGTGCATCTCGACGATCTCGATATCCCAATCGTCATCGAGACGGCGGGCGGCTTCCTCGACCAGTGCGGCGAGCAGATTGACGCCGAGCGAGGTATTGCCGGTCTGGAGCACCGGAATCGTGCGCGCGGCCTCGTCGATCAGGCGATGATGCTCCGCCTCCAGCCCGGTGGTGCCGATGACGATCGGTTTGCCCGCACGGGTGCAGGCGTCGAGCGTGGCGGCGAGTGCGGCGGGCGAGGAAAAGTCGATCAGCACGTCGCTGTCCGGCACCAGCTTCGCGAGGTCGCCCTCATGCCGGTCCACCCCGCCCGCCAGCGTGAGGCCCTGTGCGCCGAGCTCGGCCAGGATCGCCATGCCCATGCGCCCCGCGCTGCCGATAATGCCGATTGCCGTCATGGCCATTTCCTTCCCGTTCCGTCCTAGCGCGCCGATGCCAGACTCCGCGCCCAATGTCACCGGCTTTCGTTGGGGCAGGGCGTTCAGATGAACTTCGCCGCCATCCACAGCGCCATCGCCACCATCATCACATTTTCGGTCAGCGAGACGAAGCCGAGCGGCACATTGCCGCTGCCGCCGACGCAGGCGCATTTGAGGCTGCGCCCGTCGATATAGACCGCCTTGAACACCGACACCGCGCCGATGCCGCCGATGAACAGCGCGACCGGGATCGACAGCCAGTGCAGCACGCCCGCCAGCATCAGCACGCCCGCGCCCAGCTCCAGAAAGGGATAGGCATGGGCATAGGGCACGATGCGCCGGGCGAGCAGGTCATAGCCGAGGAACATCGTCGCGAAGCGCTCCACATCCTGCAATTTCAGCATGGCGAGCAGCATCATCGTGGCGGCGATGAAACGTTCGGCCAGTTCGATGCCGACCAGCGGCGCGCCTGTCAGCCGGTTGATCGCCAGCGCCAGCAGCAGCCCCACCACGAACACCGCCAGCACCGGCACATAGCTGGTCGCCGCCGGGTCCCTGACGGGCAGGCCGAAAAAGCGGCGCAGATCGTCATAGCCGCCGATCCGCTCGCCATCGATGAAGACCTGCGGCGTCGTCCTGACGTCATGGGCGGCCTTGAACGCCTCCTGCTCCTCGCGCGTGGTGATCCAGCGATCCTCGACCTCATAGCCCCGCTTGCGCAGCAGGTGCCGGGCCTTGATGCCATAGGGGCAGATGTGGTTGGGCATCACCATGCGGTGGAGGATGGCGCGCCGGGAATGGCTGGTGGCGGGGGTTGCGGTCATGGCATCTGTCCCTTGAAGGTGAAATCGATGCCCTCTATCTAGGGTCCGTACCATGGTACGGAGTCAAGGGCTGATGACGAACAATGCGGCGATGACGATCTCGGCCCTCGCGCAGGCGGCGGGCGTGGGGGTGGAAACGGTGCGCTTCTACCAGCGGCGCGGCCTGCTGGAATTGCCGGAACGCAGCGGCGGGAGCGGCCTGTCGGGCGGCATCCGCCGCTATGACGCGGAACATCTGCGCCGCCTGCGCTTCATTCGCTCGGCGCAGGGGGCGGGGTTCACGCTCGACCAGATCGGCGAACTGCTGCGCCTCGACGCAGGCGAGGATCGCGCGCGGGCGCGGGAGCTGGCGCGCGAGCAACTGGGCGTGCTGAATGCGAGGATCTCCGAGCTGGAAAATGCCCGCGCGGCGTTGCTGCGGCTCGCCCATGCCTGCGAGGCGTCGGACAGGGGGCCATGCCCGATCCTTGCCGCGTTCGACCGGCGATGAGGTCTTGCATCGCGGGCACATTGCCTGTTTGAAGGGGGCATGAGCGACTTTTCCTCCATCGTCATCCTCACCGGCGCAGGCATATCGGCCGAGAGCGGCCTTGCGACCTTTCGCGGGCCGGGAGGCCTGTGGGAAGGGCATCGGGTCGAGGATGTCTGCACGCCGGAGGCGCTGGCGCGCGACCCGGCGCTGGTTCACCGCTTCTATGACGAGCGTCGCGCGACGCTGACCGAGGTGCGGCCCAATTCCGCGCATGAGGCGCTGGCGCGGCTGGAGCGGGAATGGCGCGGCGACTTGCTGCTCGTCACGCAGAATGTCGATGACCTGCACGAGCGCGGCGGCTGCGGCGAGGTGCTGCATATGCATGGCGAGCTGAACTCGGCGCTGTGCGCGGCCTGCGGCGGGCGGCGGGAATGGCGCGGGTCGCTGCCGCCCGGCAGCGCCTGCGCGGAGTGCGGGCAGGCGGCGTTGCGGCCCGACATCGTGTTCTTCGGCGAGATGCCCTATCAGATGGAACGGATCGAGGCGGCGTTGTGGAAGTGCGACCTGTTCCTGTCGATCGGCACATCCGGCGCGGTCTACCCCGCCGCCGGTTTCGTGCGCACCGCCCGCCATGCCGGCGCGCGCACGCTGGAACTCAATCTCGATCCGTCCGAGGGCAGCCTCTTCTTCCACGAAAGCCGCATGGGCCCGGCGAGCGAACTGGTGCCTTCATGGGTGGAGGAAATCCTCGGCAGTTAATCCCGGTCTATCAGGCTGGACAGCTTCGTTTCGCTCATCACCACATAGGCGACCAGCGACAGGCCGATCATCCCGCTGACATACCAGTAGAAGGCGCTTTCCTGCCCCCAGTCCTTGAGCTGGAGCGCGACATATTCCGCGCTGCCGCCGAACAGTGCATTGGCGACCGCATAGGGCAGGGCGACCCCCAGCGCGCGGATATGGGCGGGGAACAGCTCCGCCTTCACCACCGCGTTGATCGAGGTATAGCCGCTCACCGCGACCAGCGAGGCCATCACCAGCGCGAAGGCGGCGGCGCTGCTCTGCGCCTGCTCCAGCGCGCGGAACAGCGGCACCGTGCCGAGCAATCCGGCGAGGCCGAAGCCGATCATCAGCGGGCGGCGACCGATCCGGTCGGACAGCGCGCCGAACAGCGGCTGGGCGAGCATGAACAGGAACAGCGTGCCCGCCATGATCTCGCTCGCCGTCACGCGGGAAAATCCGGCGGAATTGACGAGATATTTCTGCATATAGGTGGTGTAGGTATAGAAGGCGAGCGTGCCGCCCGCGGTCAGCGCCACCACCAGCGCCGCCGCGCCGGGGTGATGGCGCAGCAGCGAAAAGAGGCTGGATTTCGGTACATCGGTGCGTTGCGCGGCCTTCTGGTGATGCTCCGTTTCCAGCAACCGCCGCCGCAGCACGAGGACGATCAGCGCCAGCAGCCCGCCGATGAAGAAGGGAATGCGCCAGCCCCAGCTTTCCAGCGCCGCCTCGCCCAGCAGCCGTTGCAGCACCAGCAGCACGGCGAGCGCGATGAGCTGCCCCATGATCAGCGTCACATATTGGAAGCTCGACCAGAAGCCGCGCCGCTCGCTGCCCGCCATTTCGGAAAGATAGGTCGCGCTCGCCCCATATTCGCCACCGACCGACAGCCCCTGAAGCAGCCGCGCGAGCACCAGCAGGATCGGCGCGCCGACGCCGATGCTGGCATAGGTGGGCGTGCAGGCGATCAGCATCGACCCGCCGCTCATCAGCAGGATCGAGACGGTCAGGCCCGCCTTGCGTCCCTTGCGGTCGGCGTAGATGCCCATCGCCCACGCGCCGATCGGGCGCATCAGGAAGCCGATGGCGAAGATCGCGCCGGTGCTCAGCAACTGGGCGGTCGGGTCCTCGCGCGGGAAGAAGACCGGCGCGAAATAGAGGGCGAAGGCGGCGTAGACATACCAGTCATACCATTCGACCAGATTGCCCGCCGACCCGCCGATGATGGAGAGCAGGCGGGAGCGCGAGGACGGGCGGGCGATGGCGGTCATGGACGACAGGGCCTTTTCACGGCGGGAAGGGTGAGTGGTGCGCCTTGATGGCGGGGACGGCAGTGATTTGTCCAGAGCGGATGCGGGGGGGGGGGGGCCGCCTTCTTCATTCGTCACCCCAGCGCAGGCTGGGGTCGTAGGCCATGTCGCGCGCCGCCTCCCGAGATGCCAGCCTGCGCTGGCATGACGAAAATGGGGAGACGCAAACCCGATCCGGCCATCACCCCGCGCAGCGGCGATAGCGCAGCGCGCCCGGCTGGGCGTCCTCGCCATGGTCACGGCGGACCAGCACGGTGTCGCCCTGTTGCAGGTCCAGCTCCATCTCCCGCGTCCAGCTCATGCCCTCGCCGGTGAAGTCGAAATCGGCATGCAGGCGCGCGGGCGTCCATTCGGTGATGGATTTGAGCGTGCCGCGCGATTCATAAAAGCCCAGCGTCGTGCCGGAAATCACCAGTAGGCCCTTGTTGTCGCTGCGCTTCTCGCAGTCGGCGGGCACCAGCCCCCAGCGGCCCCGCAGCGCCAGCGGGATCTGTTCCCGGCTCTGGTTCTCGTTGGCGATGTCGGGCGCGGCGGGGGTGGCCGCATTGGCCTGCGTGGCGTTGTCCGGCATGTCCTCGCTTGCCGTCCCCACGGCGCGGTTGTCGACGATGGGGGCGGAAAGATTGGTGTCGTTCCCCGCCTCGTCGTCCTTCTGGGAAGAGCAGGCGGTCAGCAGGAAGGCGAGGGCGAAGGCGGATGCGGGAAAGCGATGATTCATGGCGGCTTCGTTCCTTTGTCGCTGGCTTCGTCGCGCTTGTGCCATCATTGCCGTGGCGATGAAACCAGCGTTTGCATGTGGCTTTTGTTCCGGCGGACCCCTGCGCGGCCGGGGCGAAATGCTGAGAACGGGATTGAACATCGGCCCGTCTTGCCTTAACCCACGAGCCGCGGCAGCCATGCCGCTCGATCGGAATGACACGGGATTTTCCCTCAATGAGTTTCAGGACCAAGCCGCGCGCCATTGCCCTTTCCTCAGGCGCCACAGTCAGGGTTCGCGCGGCGGAATATCTTGATTTTCTGGCCGCATGGGTACGCAAGCCGCGACAGACCGCCTCGGTCGTGCCGTCCAGCCGCTTCCTCGCGCGGCTGATGGTGCGCGATATCGATCCCGAGGGCGGAAGGGTGCTCGAACTGGGCGGCGGCACCGGCGTTTTCACCCGCGAGATATTGTCCACCGGCCTGCCGCCCGAAAAGCTGGAGGTGGTGGAGATCAACCCCGCCTTCGCGCGCGGGCTGGAACGGCATTTCCCCGGCGTCGACATCATCCGCCACCGTGCGGAAACCATCAGCGCCCATGTCTCCGGCGAACCGGGCGGGTATCAGCGCGTCATCAGCGGCCTGCCCCTGCTGGCGATGAACCAGGCGACGCAGCGCGCGATATTGGAAGAGGCGCTGAAGCTGCTCGCGCCGGGCGGCGTCTTTGTCCAGTTCACCTATTCGGTGCGCTCGCCGATCAACCAGGCGCTGCTGAACGACATGGGCGTCATCGCGGCACGGGCCGGGCAGACGGTGCGGAATTTCCCGCCCGCGACCGTTTTCCATTACCGCCGGATCGAGGCGGAAGAGGAGCAGGCGGCCTGAAATTTCCGCCCCGTTATGGGACAGGTGCCGACGGGCCGATATTTACTATTTCTTAACCATTGGCGAATTGTTAACCCAAGGGCATGAAGAGACGAGCCCTTGTTCTGACCACGGAATCCGCCCGGCACCCCTTTCGCCGGACGCTTCCGCCGCATGTGCTCGCCGCTTTGCCTGATCTGCGCAGACGCAATGACGAGGATGTGAAGCTCTTCTTCATGAGCTTCGCCGCCTTCTTCATCGCGGCCTACAGCTTCCTGTTCTGACACGGGGCTTGCAGCGGGGAATGGCCGGATCGTGGGGGCGCGATCCGGCCATGTCTGTTTGAGCGGGGGGCTGGTTATGCCGCCGCCGTCAATCGCAGGCGAGGTGCAGCTTCTGCGCTAGCCACGCCGACAGGATCGACATCGCCGCCGCCAGCAGCAACTGGTTGACGACGTTCACGCCAAACGCGCTCATGCCGATGGTGATCGACGCGCCGATCACCATCGCCCCGGAATTGACGATGTTGTTGGCGGCGACCGTGCGCGCGGCCAGCGAGGTGTCGACCGTGGTGGTCAGGAAGGCGTAGAGCGGCACCACGAACATGCCGCCCGCGGTGGCGATGCCCAGCAGCGTCGCCAGCAGCCAATAGGCATGGTCATGATCGATGAAATGAGCAAAGCTCATCAGCTGGCCGGGCGGCAGGCCGCTGTCCCAGAAGCGGCAGACGATGTGGAAGGCAATCACGAACGCGCCCATCGCCAGCACGGAAACCGGCGCGAATTTGGCCGATACCGCGCCGCCCAGCAGGCGGTTGATCGCGATCGACCCGATCGCCACGCCGACCGAAAAGACCGCGAGGAACAGGCTGGCCACCGCCTTGTCTGCGGCCAGCACATTCTTGACCAGCGGCGGGAACTGGATGAACAGCACCGTGCCGATGGTCCAGAACAGGCTGATCGAAACGATCGCGAGGAACAGGCGCCGGATATGCATGGTGCCGCTCACCAGCGCGATGGAGGAGCGGACGATATGGAAATCGAGCTTCACCGGTTCGGCCAGCGGCGGGGCCGGGGGCACCTTGCGCCCGCTGATATAGCCGATGACGGCGACCAGCAGCACGGCGACGGCGGCGGCCTCCACCGAAATCAGCCCGGCGAGGATGGTCCCGGCGAGGATCGCGATATAGGTGCCCGCCTCGACCAGCCCGGTGCCGCCCAGCACTTCGTCCTTCTTCAGATGCTGCGGCAGGATCGCATATTTGATCGGGCCGAAGAAGGTCGAATGGACCCCCATGGCGAAGATCGCCAGCAGCATCAGCGGCACCGCCAGCAGATGGACGGCGAAATCGAACCAGGCGAGCATCAGCCCGATCGCGCCGACGATCATGATGAAGATCTCGGCCAGCTTCACCAGCCGGATGATGCCCGCCTTGTCGCGCTGGTCGGCCAGCTGGCCCGACAGCGCCGACAGCAGGAAGAAGGGCAGGGTGACCAGCCCGGTGGCGATGGCGCTGAACCATGTTTCCGCGTGCGGATCGCTGTAGACGCTGTAGACGACGAACAGCACCACCGCATTTTTGAAGAGATTGTCGTTGAATGCGCCCAGTAACTGGGTGACGAACAGCGGCGCGAACCGGCGCTTCGTCAACAACCGCAGCGAGGCTTTCATGGTCGGTGGCGGATCCCGATCGTTATCGACTGCCCGCCCTCTACAGGCTCGCGGCCGATCTGTCCAATCCCGCGGTCCGATTTCCGCAGAAGGCGCGCAATCGGGCCTCAGGCGCCTGTCCGCGCTTGCCAGCGGGGGGAGGGTGTGGCAGTCGAGGGTGGCCATGCTGACCCTGCCGAATATTCTGACCCTGTCCCGCATATTGGCCGTCCCGCTGCTGGTCGCGCTGCTCTGGCCGGCGGAGCAGGGGCATGAGTGGCGGACCGGCTATGCGCTGGCTTTCCTGCTTTATTGCCTGATGGGCATCACCGATTATTTCGACGGCTATCTGGCCCGCGCGAAAGGAACGGTGTCGCGGCTCGGCATCTTCCTCGATCCGATCGCCGACAAGATCATGGTCGGCGCGGTGATCCTGATGCTGGCGGCGACGCGGGACATCAAGGGCGTGCACATCATCGCCGCGCTGGTGATCCTGCTGCGCGAGATCGCCGTCTCCGGCCTGCGCGAGTTTCTGGCCGGGTTGCAGGTGTCGGTGCCGGTGTCGCGGCTCGCCAAATGGAAGACCGCGTTCCAGCTGATCGCGCTCGGCGCGATGATCCTGGCGGGCGCGCTGCCGGGCTGGCCGATCGTCCAGCTCGTCGGCCTCGCGACGCTGTGGGCGGCGGCGATCCTGACGCTGATAACCGGCTGGGATTATCTGCGCGTCGGCATCAAGCATATGGATTGAGTTATGGCGACGCTGGATATCCTCTATTTCGCATGGGTGCGCGAAGCGATCGGCCGCGACGGCGAGACGGTCGAGCATCCGGGGGCGGAGGCCACCATCGCCGACCTGATCGACAGCCTGGTCCCGCGCGGGCCGGGCTATGCCGAGGCGTTCGCGGACAGGAGCCGCCTGCGCGCCGCGCTCGACCATGCGTTCGTGCCACTGGAAACGCCGCTGGGGAATGCGCATGAACTGGCGCTGTTTCCGCCGGTGACCGGGGGATGATCCACATCCGCATCGGCGAGGAGGGCTTCGACCCGGCCGCCCTGCTGGAACCGCTGGAGCGGCTGGGCGGTGGGGCGGTGGCCAGCTTCACCGGCATCGTGCGCGGCGGGGGCGGCCTCGTCTCGATGCGGCTCGACCATTATCCCGCGATGACGGAGCGGCGCATCGCGCATATCGTGGAGGAAGCACGGGCGCGCTGGCCGCTGCTGGGCGTCACCGTCGTCCACCGCGTCGGGGATTTGCAGCCGGAGGACCGGATCGTGTTCGTCGGCACCGCCTCCATCCATCGCGCCGCCGCGCTGGAAAGCTGCGCCTTCCTGATCGACTGGCTCAAGAGCTCGGCGCCGTTCTGGAAGAAGGAAAGCTTTCTCGACGGCCGCTCGCAGTGGGTCGAGGCGCGGGCCGAAGACGACGCCGCGCGCGACCGCTGGATGAAGAGCTAGCCCTCCTGCTGGGCGAGATGCTGCAATATCTCCGCCAGCATGCGGAATTCCTTCTCGCGCGGGCTGCCCTTGCGCCACACCAGCGCGATTTCCCGCGCCGCATGCTCGGACTGGAGCGGGCGGGCGGCGATGTTGGTATGCTCCAATATGCCGCCCTTGATCGCCATTTCGGGCAGCAGCGTAAGGCCGAGGCCATTGTCCACCATCTGCACCAGCGTGTGCAGGGACGTGCCCATCATCGTCGCCTCGGCGCGCAGTTCCGGGCGGTTGCACGCGGCCAGCGCGTGGTCCTTCAGGCAATGGCCGTCCTCCAGCAGCAGCAGGCGCGTCTCGTCGATCATATCCGGGTCGATGGTGGAGGGCGGGTCGCGCGGATCGTCGCGCGGAAAGGCGACGAAGAGCCTGTCGTCGAACAGATGCGCCTGCTCGACCTCGCCGGTGGCGAAGGGCAGCGCCATCAGCACGCAATCGACATGGCCGTGGCGCAGCGATTCCACCGCCGCCGCGCTGGTTTCCTCGCGCAGGTAGAGCTTCAGTTCCGGCTTTTCGCGGCGCAGATGCGGCAGCAGGCGGGGCAGCAGGAACGGGGCGATGGTGGGGATGACGCTCATCCGCAGGTCGCCCGACAGCGGCTTGCCCGCCGCCTGCGCGATGGCGGCCAATTCCTCCGCCTCCCGCAGCACGCGATAGGCCTTTTCGACGATGCGGTCGCCCAGCTGCGTGAAGCGCACGACGCGGCGCGTCCGCTCCACCAGCGTGGTGCCGATCAGCGTTTCCAGCTCCCTTATCCCGGCGGACAGGGTCGACTGGGTGACGAAGCAGCTTTCGGCGGCGCGCCCGAAATGCCCCTGTTCCTTCAGCGCGATCAGATATTGCAGTTGCTTGAGCGTCGGCAGATAAGCGGACATTGATCGACCCCCTGGATTAATATCATTGATATAATCGCCTGGATCGATTTTTGCAATGTCGGCGGGGCGCGTTTGCAGGTTCCGCTGTCGGGGCGGCGGAGGCGATCAGGATCGGGGAAGGGGAAGGTGCGGGCCGGCGTCAGCGCGCCGGCGCATATTCCGTTACGGTCGTCGTCACCACCGGCGGCGGATAATACCAGCCGTTGACGACCTTTCCGCTGCCGATATAGGCCGGGTCGGGCTCGGTATGCGGTGCTGGCGCGGGGGCCGGAGCGGGCTGGCCGTTGGCGTCGAAGCCGCCTTCATAGGTGCCGCTGTAGGTGGTGCCGTCCGCCCCATACCAGGTGCCGACCCAGCGGCCGCGATAATCCTCCCCCCGGCTGTCATGGGTCAGCTGCTCGTCGCGATAGCCGTCCATCCGATAGTCGAGGCGCGGCGTGGCGGCGCCCTTGTCCTGCGCGAGCGCGGACGGGGCGGTGGCGGTCAGGGGAAGCAGCAGCATGGAAATCAGGGTGGCGCGGCGGCGCATGACAATCCCTCTCGTCTGATCTGCCCGGACAGGTCCGTCTCGCAAGGGGCAGAGGCGCGATATTCTTAACGCCGCATATACCATCCGGGGAAAGGCGGGTCCACCCGGATGGGGCGGGTCCGGTGCTCGGCCTGTCCCGAAATGGCTCGATCGGGACAGCAGGCGCCTCAATCGGGGCGGTACTTGCCCCGGCCCGCCTTGATCGTGGAGCGCGCCTTCTTGGCCTCGATCCGCCGCGCCTTGGACGCCTTGCTGGGCCGGGTCGCGATGCGGCGTTCCTCCCGTTCATGCGCCTTGGCGAGCATCGCGACGAAGCGGTTGCGCGCATCCTCGCGATTGGCCTCCTGCGTGCGGAAGCGCTGCGCCTGAATGACGATGACGCCCTCGCTGTTGAGGCGCGATCCTGCCAGCTCCTTGAGTTTGCGGAAGACATGCACGGGCAGGCCGAGGCGGAAGATGTCGACGCGCAGTTGCACCGCCGTCGCCACCTTGTTGACATTCTGCCCGCCGGGGCCGCCCGCCGTTACGAAGCGCTCCTCCAGCGCTTCGGCCGGGATGGTGTAGAGGTCGGGATCAAAGCCCGGCATCGGTCAGCGTCGTTTCAGTAAAGCCCGCCGCGTGGAAGCGGTCGGGCAGCGGGGCCTTGCCCTCCACCGGCGGCTTGCCCTTGCGCGGGATGGAGAGCGAGCGCGCATGGAGCAGCATCGCCGCGCCCGGTTCCAGAGGCGGCGTGCCGTAGACGGGATCGCCGATGATGCCGAGCCGCAGCCCCTCGGCCA
Source organism: Sphingobium jiangsuense (assembly GCF_014196495.1). Taxonomy (GTDB): domain Bacteria; phylum Pseudomonadota; class Alphaproteobacteria; order Sphingomonadales; family Sphingomonadaceae; genus Sphingobium; species Sphingobium jiangsuense. The sequence goes on along the minus strand of NZ_JACIDT010000013.1, from coordinate 35,143 downwards.
GATGGACGCGGATCTGGTGGGTGCGGCCGGTTTCCGGGAAGCAGGCGATCAGCGAGCGCTCCCCCTCCGGCGCGGCGACCGTCGCGACCAGCCGCCAGCGGGTGAGGGCGGGCTTGCCCTTGGGGCTGCCCACCATGCGCCAGCCGCGCTCGGCACTGCTGATCTTGGTGAGCGGCAGGTCGATGATCCCTTCCTGTGCGGGCGGCGTTCCGGCAACGGCCGCGACATAGGTTTTTGACACCTCGCCCGCCTCGAACGCGGCGGCGAAGCGCTTGTGCGCCTTGGGGTTGCGCGCCAGCAGCAGGCAGCCGCTGGTGTCGCGGTCCAGCCGATGGACGGCCAGCGGCCAGCGCTGGAAGCCGAAGGTCAGCGAAGCGAGATGGTTTTCGAGGCTGAGCGACCCGTCGCGCGGCGGATCGACCGGCAGGCCCGACGGCTTGTCGAGCAGGATCGCCTCGCCATCCATGAAGAGTATGCGCTGGGCAAGCGGGGACATGGTGGACATGGGCGTGGCAGCTACCTGTGCAGGCGCGGGCGGAATGCGGCACGGCACCGCCCGGCGCGGGATTGACGTTATCGCGCGATGCTATAGGCGGATTGCATGACGGGGCAAGCCACGGATGTGAAAGAGCGCGCGGCGATGCGGAACGATCCGTGCCGGCTCGACTGGGTCGACGCGGCCAAGGGGCTGGGCATCGTGCTGGTGGTGGCGGGGCATGTGTGGACGCGCGGCGCCGTGCGCGACGCGATCTACGCCTTTCACATGCCGCTCTTCTTCCTGCTGGCCGGATATTGTGCCCGCCCGCGCCCGATGGGGGAGTTCGCGGGGCGGCAATGGCATACGATGGCGGCGCCCTATGCCGCTTTCCTGCTGGCGCTGGTGCTGCTGGATCAGGCGATAGAGCATGCGCGCGGCCATTTGCCGCTGTTCCGCACATGGGGGTCGGCCGCCTGGGCGATGCTGCTGGGCGGGTCGGAGCTGAAGGGGCCGCTGACGATCTTCTGGTTCGTGCCCTGCCTCTTTTTCGCGCGGATGGCGCAGAACGCGCTGGCCCGCCTCTGGCCCGACCCCCGCGACTGGAAATGGGGCGCTGCCATGGCCGTCGCGCTGGCAGGCGGCCTGTGGATCGGGGCGCGGAGCGATTTTTCCCCGCTGGGCCTGCTGGCCGTGCCGGTGGCGCTGGTGCTGCTGTGGCTTGGCGCGCTTTGGCGCCGCATCGGCGGGGAAGGGGCGCTGATGCTCGCGGGGCTGGGGCTGAGCCTGCTCGCGCTGCTGCTGTGGAAGCCGGTGCCGCTCAACATGAAGGTGGGGGATTACGGCATCCCTCTCGTTTCGCTGGCGCTGGCGGTGGCGATGTCGCTGGGGCTGTGCGCCATCGCGCGGGCGCTGGCGGGGTGGCGTGTGCTTCCCTTTCTGGGACGGCGCTCGCTTACCATCATGTACTGCCATGTCGCGGTCATTCATTATTGCGCGCCTTATATGGGCAAGGCGGCGCTGCTGGCGCTGGCGGTCATCGTGCCGTTGATCGTGCATGAGGCGCTGGCCCGCACCGGCTGGGGCAGGCGCTATTTTCTGGGAATGCGCGGCGGCAAAGGGGCCAAATCTGCCCCAAATTGAACCAGGGCAATAAAAAATGTTCGGTGTCAAGTATTTTCAAGGCATCCCATTTGGCCTGAAACCTTATACGAGACAGCAAGTTAGCTCTGTATCGTGCCACCCGATGGCACCTCGGCGGTGTGGGCTAGGTGCCACATGAGAGCGTTGGGAGAGAAAGCCGGATCGCGCTACATCGGACACGGAGTGCAGCGTCGGCAACCGACCTGAACTCCCATATTACCGGCTTCCCAAACGAAGAACGCACGGCCTGGAGCCGCGCGTTCTTCATTAAATCTATGTCGGAGCATCGTCATCCTGACTTCGGGGTGGCGACGGCCTTGGCCTTGCCACCCCGCTTGAATCCCCGATCCCCCGCCATGAAGGCTTCGAGCATGTGCGGGATCAGCGTGGCCGCATCGACCGCTTCGCCATAGGTCTGCGCATGAAGAGCGGCGTACCGGTCTAGATCCATTTTCAGGCTGGCTGGACAAGCGAATGTCAGCTTGGTGCTGCTGGTCGATGGCAGCGGCCCAAGCCGGAGTTTTCTGGCCATGTTCATCGGGCACCTCCACGCTGAAGAAAGAGCGGCTGGTAAGGTCGAACCTGTAAATCCCTTGCCACGATGATCCGCACCGGCAACCCCGGCCGCGCTGTCAGCGTCGGCTGGATGTTCATGTTGCGCCGGGTCATCTCCTGCCCCACTTGGTTCACACTGTCCTGCAGACCATCGCGCCCGGCAATGACGATGCGGTTGCCGTTCTGCCGATTCTCCGGCGCGGCCAACTCGGCGCCGATACCCAGCAGCGTGGTCAGCGCCGCCCCGGCAAAGATGCGGCCCCAATGCTGATCCACTTCATCCTCCAACCCTGCGTAGCCCGCAGGATCGGTGCCGACAAGGTTGTCGAGCGTCAGCGAGGATGTGTCTGGCAAGATGATCCGGTTCCACACCATCTGCACCCGGCTCTGCCCGAAGCTCACCTGGCTGTTGTATTTGCCCAAAATGCGCGAGCCCTGCGGAATCAGCAGGAACCTGCCCGTAGCCGTGTCATAGACCGGCTCCGTCACCGTGGCGATCACATCGCCCGGCAGGTCGGACTTGATGCCTGTGACCAGCGCCGCTGCGATCACCGTCCCGGCCATCACCTGGTACGGCGAGGCTGGCATTTGGAGATTGCCGGAATTGCGAGTCTCCTTGGAGCCGCCTTTCAGGAACGCCTCTTTCTGGTCTTGCCGGTTCTGCACGGTGGTGGGATCACTGGGCTGGGCCGCCGTCGAGGCCGGACCGGCCGCCAGCGGATCGAACCCTGCCAAGGCGTTGGCCATGCCGGGTGCTCCGGGCGCCGCCTGCGCGACAGCGCCAGCGGCTTGGCCCGGCTTTCCCGAGCGGAAGAACACCGCCGAAGCCGCCGCCGCTTCGGCCTCCTTGCGCAAGGCGTCGTTGGGATCATGTCCCGGCGGCATGTAGGTGGGCTGCTGCGCCGCCACGATGGCCGGCCCCAGGTCGCCCGGCAGCGGCGGCCCCAGCTCGGGCGCCTTCGGCAGTTTCGAGTAATCGGACGGCAACCCATCCAGCCCTTCGGACTTTGAGACCCGATCCACGTTGTACAGCTCGTTCTGCCAGCCTGCGCCGCGCCGGTGCGGCTGCAGGGCCCAGATCGTGGCCCCGAGCACGGCGACCGACAGGCCGCCGGTGAGCATGGCCAGCGTGCGCCGGTTCAGGCGCGTGACCGGGCGCGGCTGGGCGCGCAACGCCATCGCTTCGGGCGCCGCCTTGCCCCCCTGAGAAGTGGCATGGTCGGGGGTGTTGTCTTGGCTCATGCTCAATTCCTCCGTGCCACGCCATCGGTGCGCTCAATTCGCACCACGGCGCCCTTATCGCCACCCAGGCGCAGCTCGGCCGCACCAAACAGCCGATCCACGATGTAGTACGGCGAGCGGAAGCGGTAGTTCACCAGTTGTCCGTCGCCTTGCGCGCCGATCACGAACATTGGCGGTAGCTCGCCTTGAGCGATGCCCGCCGGAAACTGGATATAGACCTTCTCGCCATCGTCAAAGGCCCGCAACGGCTTCCACGGCGGATTGCTGCCGCTGACCGCGTAGCGGAAACGGATCTTCTCCAGCGACAGCCCGGCATCGACCGGCGCGGCGGCGCTGGCCGCTTGTGCCTGGCGCTGCAGGGCCAGCATCCTGTCCTTGGGGTATTCCCAGGACACCGAAGCCATCCATGTCTTCTCGGTCGAAGTCAGTTCTAGCAGGTAGGTGCGCCGACTGGTCGTGATGACCAAATTGGTCTTGAGGCCCGAGCGGATGGGCTTGACCATCACATTGACGCGCAGCGCATCGCCGCTGCCGCTCGATGTGTCGCCCACGATCCAGCGCACCGTGTCACCGGCAGCCACCGTCACCAGTTCCTCGCCCGGCTGGAGCGCGATCACGGTCACGCGACCCACGGCCGCATAGACCTGGTACAGCGCGCCATCAGTGAACGGCCAGACCTGGATGGCGTTCACATAGCCCTCGCGTGTGGGCGCAACACGGGCCTCCGTGTTCGCACGGGTCACGCGCACCTTCTCGTCGGGCGATTCCAGTGTGGCCTTGGCATCACCGGCCAGCGGCTTCATCTGTCCAGGCAGTGCCAGCACCTCGGGCACGGTCACGACCTCCACGGGCTTCGGCGCCTCGGGCAGCGGCTGGGCCTGCACCGGCCCATCCAACGAGATGGATGGCGGCGGAGTCCCCTGCGTGGCGCAGCCCGAGAACAAAACGGTGGATGCCAGTAGGATCACAGGCAAGGCGGGTTTACGGAAATGTCCATTCATGGTTTTGCTCCTTCGTTTCCTTCCAGCTCGCGGCTCCACGCCAGCCCGTTGACGTAGATACCCAGCGGGTTCTTGCGCACGCGCTGCTCCGTGCGCGGGGTCTGCAGCACCGTGGAGATCACCGCGTTCCAGCGCTCGGTGCGATCCAGCGCGCCGTTGACGAAGCGCGTCTCGGTCCAGCGCACGTTGAAGGACTGGTCGCTGGCGCGGGTCACGCTGGACACCTGCACCGTCACCGACTCCTTGCCGATGCGCGAGAACGGATCAGCCACCCGCGCGTACTCATTGAGCACCACGGCGCCCTTGTCCGTGGTGTAGTCATAGGCATCGAGCCAGTTCTGCCGCACCACGATGGGGTCGATGGACAGCGAGCGCACCAGGCCGATGAAGCGGCCCAGGTGGTAAGCAATCTGCGCATCGCTGGGCTGGTACGGCGTGGCGGCTTCGCCGACAGCGCGCACCTGGCCCGCGTTGTCCACCTCGATCACGTAGGGCGTGACGATGGACTGCGCCGAGCGCCAGACCAGGCCGCCGGCCATCAGCACCGCCAGCGTGAGGCAGCCGAAGGCCATAAGCCGCCAGTTCTTCGCCTGCACGCGGGCCGAGCCGATGCGGTCGTCCCAGACCTGGGCGGCGGATTGGTACGGGGTGGCAGGCTGCGGCGTATCGGCGTAGCGCACCTGCGGTCGTTTGAATCGCATGGGAGTTCTCCTTATGAATCGGAATCACGAAGGCTTGGCCCCTGGCTGGAGCTGCCGCCGTCGCCGCCGCGCAGCGTGTGGGCGGCCGTGGTCGCGGCATGGGTGAGCTGCTGCCTGCGGTGCAGGCGCTTGGCCCAGGCAGGCTGTTCGTTGGATGGAGGCGCATCTGCGGCATCAGCGCCAGATGCCGGCGCCTCATCCGGCCGGAAGGCCGCTGCCACGCGCTCCTTCATCGAGCGTGCGCCGTCGGCTACCTTTTGCCCGGCGGTCTTGGCCACGTTGCCCGCGCCAGCGGCAGCGCCTTGGATGCCACTGCCTGCGGCCGTAGAGCCAGCATCGAAAGCCGCCTTGGCGCCGCGCGCGCCGCCGGCCGCAAGGCGGGCTGCACCAGGTGCCATCCGCGCCCCTGCAGCCACGGCGCTGCCGACGCCAGCAGCCGCAGCCCCGACGCCAATGGCAGCGCCTGCGGCCCCCAGCGTTGCTCCGGCCATCGCACCGGCTCCAAGCTGTGGCCCGCCGGACACCAGCCCGGTGGCAATGCCCGGCCCGAAGATGCCCAGGGCCAGCATGGACAGCGAAGCCAGCATGATGACCAGCGCCTGGTCGATGGAGGGCTCGGCACCTGCGGGAATCCTGAACTCGGCAAACAGCCCGGTGCCGATCCCCACGATGACCGCGAGCACCAGCACCTTGATGCCCGAAGACACCACATTGCCCAGCACCTTCTCGGCCAGGAACGCCGTCTTGTTCCAGAGGGCGAACGGCACCAACACGAAGCCCGCGAGCGTGGTCAGCTTGAACTCGATCAGCGTCACGAAGAGCTGCACCGCCAGCACGAAGAAGCACAGGAGGACGATGCCCCACGCGAGGAACAGCACCACGATGGAGGTGATGTTGACGAACACCTCCGGGAAGCCCGCCATCTGCTTGATCTGCTCCAGGATGGGGGCCGCCGCGTCGATGCCGGTCTTGGCCAGCCGCCCCGGCTGCAGGAAGTTGCCCATGCTCACGCTGGAACCGCTGGCCGTCAGGCCCAGCCCCGCGAAAGAGCGAAACACCACGCCCGCGAGCATGTTGAAGTTGCCGATGATGTAGGCGAAGGCGCCCACATAGAGCACCTTGCGGATCAGCTTGGCGATCACGTCCTCGCCCTGGCCGCTGGCATGGCCCATCGCCCAGAACAGTCCGGCGAGCGTCATGTCGATGACGATCAGCGTGGCTGTCAGAAACGCCACCTCGCCCTGCAGCAGCCCAAAGCCCGAGTCGATGTAGCGCGAGAAAACATCGAGAAAGCGGTCGATGACCGATACGTCGTTCATGGCCCGGCCCCGTCAGCGGTTGTAGAAATCGACGGGGTGCTGCGTGTATGGCGTTCCAGAGCCCAGAAAGCGCCGCGTGATTTCGCGCCCGCGCTCCGTGGCCGCGGCCTGCCGCGCCTGCTCCAGCGATACGGCGCGATCCTGCGTGAGCTGCAAGCGTTGCGTCTGGATCGACTGCTTGGCCTGCAGGGCCAGCAACTGGTTCATGGCCTGCATCGCTTGCAGCGCGCCCACGGCCGATTGGCTCTTACCCACGAGGTCAGCCAGCACGGCCTCGTCATCCTTGAGGTTCTGCGAGGCCTGGGCCTGCATCTGCATCGCGGTCTGCAGGCTGGTGAGCGTGTTCTTCCAGCGTTCCTGCGTGTCCCGGTACATCTGGTCGCCGCTCACGGTGGCAGCGTACTGCTCGGGATACAGGCGCTTGAACTCCTTGTCCATGTTCGTCACGTCGTAGGCCAGGCCCTTGGCCTGGTCGATCAGCCGCTGGGTCAACGCCAGGTTGGCGCGCAACTGACCGACCACGCTGGATGGCAAGCTCGCCAGGTTGCGCGCCTGGTTCTCCAACATCTTGGCCTCGTTCTGCAACTGCTTGATCTGGTTGTAGAGCTGCTGCAGCGTCTGGATGGCCGTCAGCATGTTCTGCACGAAGTTGGACGGATCGAACACGATGAGGGCCGCCGCGGGCTGGGCGAACATCAGGGAGCCGGTCAGGACGGCGGCGATTGCGGCGGGAAGGATGCGGGTTTTCATGGTGAGTTCTCCTGCGGGTGGGAAGGAAACGAGGACAGCAGTTCGGCGGCCCAATGCAGGCCGCGATGGCGCAGCCAGGTGGCCGCGAACGGGGTGGAAGCGGAAGATGTGGAGGTGGTGGCGGCAGCGAGCACCGCGTCGATGTCGCGCTGGTCTTGCGGCGTGGACGCACCCGCGAAGGCCAAGGTCGCGGCGCCCAGGTCGAGGTCGAACAGGCGATTGCCGAGACGCGACTGGTAGTAGTAGTCCCGCTTGGGCTGTGCAGTCGCCACGATCTCGATCTGGCGGCTGTTGAGCCCGAAGCCTTCGTAGATCGTGCGAATCTGCGGCTCGGTCGCCTGCGGGTTGGGCAGGAAGATGCGGCTCGCGCAGCTCTCGATGATGGCCGGCGCGATGCTCGAATCCTTGATGTCCGCCAGGCTCTGCGTGGCAAAGATGACGCTGACGTTCTTCTTCCTGAGCGTCTTGAGCCACTGGCGGATGTGCGCCGCAAACACCGGGTCATCGAGAAACAGCCACGCTTCGTCGAGGATCAGCAGCGTCGGCGCACCGTCAAAGCGTTCATCGAAGCGCGCAAAGAGGTAATGCAGCACGGCCATGACAGCGGCCTTGCTGTGCATCAGTTCCTCCATCTCGAAGCACTGCACGGAACCAGCGCCCAGGCGATCCGAATCCGCATCCAGCAACTTGCCGTGTGCGCCACCTAGCACATAGGGCGCCAGCGCTTGCCGCAGTGCGTTCGATTGCAGCAAGACGGAAAGCCCGGTCATCGTGCGCTGCTCCAGCGGAGCACCGGCGAGACTGCCGAGTGCCGACCAGATGGCCACCTTCTCGTCGGGGCCGACCGCGACACCCTCATGCCGCAAGCGGCCTTCGAGCCATTCGGCCGCCCAGGTGCGATAGCCCTCGCGGTCGATGCGGGCGAGCGGCTGGAAGGCAATTTCTCCATCCGTGCCCAGGTCGTAGTGCTCGCCGCCCAGGCCCAGGATGGTGGCGCGCATCGAGCGCCCCATGTCGAAGGCGAAGATGCGCGAGCCGCGATAACGACGGAACTGCATCGCCAAGGTGGCGAGCAAGACCGACTTGCCCATGCCCGTGGGGCCGGCCACCAAGGTATGGCCCACGTCGCCAATGTGCGTCACCAGCCGGAACGGCGTTGCCCCCTCGGTGCGCGTGACGATCAGCGGCGGGCCGTCGAGGTGGTCGTTCTTCTCCGGCCCGGCCCATACGGCGGACACCGGCATCAGATGTGCCAGATTCAGCGTCGAGATGATGGGCTGGCGCACGTTCGCGTAGGCGTGCCCCGGAATCGACGATAGCCAGGCATCCACGGCATTGAGCGTTTCGGGGATCGTCACAAAGCCGCGCCCCTGGATGACGCGTTCCACCATGCGCAGCTTCTCATCGGCCTTCGCCGGGTCGGCATCGAGCACCGTCACCGTGGTGGTGACATAGCCGAAGGCCACTTGGTCGCTGCCCAGCTCCTGCAACGCCGCATCGGCATCCGCCGATTTTTTGCTCGCGTCGGTATCGACCAGCGGGGTTTCCTGCTGGAAGATGGTTTCGCGCAGCAATGCGATGACGTTCTTGCGCTTGGCGAACCATTGGCGGCGCAGGCGGGAAAGCTCCTTTTCCGCATCGGCTTTGTCGAGGCACAGGAACCGGGTTGACCAGCGATACGCAAAGCCGAGGCGGTTGAGGTCATCCAGAATCCCCGGCCAGGTCGAGGTCGGGAAGCCGCGCACCGTCGCCACGCGCAGGTGCTGATCGCCCAGCATGGGCGCCAGCCCGCCAATGAGCGCGGAATCGGCCAGCAGCGCATCGAGATGGAATGGCACTTCCGGCACACCGACGCGATAGCACCGCGTGGAGATGGTCGAGTGCAGGTAGGTCAGCGTCTGGCTGTCATCGAGCCACGCGATCTCCGGCATCACGCCATCGAGCAGGTCAAAGATGCGATCCGTTTCCGCGACGAAGGCCGTCAGGCGCTCGCGCCAGTCCACGCCTTCGGTCGGACGGTTCTCGTAGAGCAGGCCCGCCGCGCGGGCGCGTGCCTCCTCGGGCGGCAGATACATCAGCGTCAGGTGGTAGCCGCTCTCGAAGTGGTTGCCCGAGTCCTGGAAGGCGGCGCGGCGTTCCTCGTCTACCAGCCACGACAGCGGCTCGGGAAACTCCGAGTGCGGGTAGTTGGCGGCGGGCCGGCGCTCGGCTTCGATGAACAAGGCCCAGCCCGAACCCAGCCTGCGCAACGCGTTGTTCAATCGTGCTGACGTAGAGATCAGCTCGCCCTGCGTGGCACTGTCGAGGTCGGGGCCACGAAAGCGCGCCGTGCGCTGGAACGAGCCATCCTTGTTCAGCACGACGCCCGGCGCAACCAGCCCGGCCCAGGGCAGCCAGTCGGCCAGCAATGCGGGCCGCTGGCGGTATTCGGCAAGGTTCAGCATGGCATTCCCCTCACACGTCCAGCAGCGGCCGGTGCTTGATGTGGCGGGCGAAGACCTGCATGAACTGCGGATCGACGCGCGCGCCCCAAAACCGCCAGCGCATGACCGACGATCCAGAGCACCACGCCGGGAATCCACATCTGCAAGCCCAGGCCCACGGCAGCGGCCAAGGTGCCGTTGGTGATGGCCACGGTGCGCGGAGCGCCGCCCATCAAAATCGGCTCGGTCAGCGAGCGATGCAGCGGCACCTCAAAGCCGGGAGCGAAGCCCTGCACGCCATCGTGGGCCGCGTTCATACGACGGCCCCGCCCGAGAAGCTGAAGAACGACAGGAAGAACGAGGACGCGGCAAACGCGATCGACAGACCGAAGACGATCTGGATCAGCTTGCGGAACCCGCCCGAGGTATCGCCGAAGGCCAGCGCCAGGCCCGTGGCGATGATGATGATGACCGCGATGATCCGGGCCACCGGCCCCTGGATGGATTCGAGGATGGATTGCAGCGGCCCTTCCCAGGGCATCGAGGAACCCGCGGCCTGGGCGGTGCCCGCAAGCAGCAGCATCAGCGCCGCGAGCATCAAGCCTTGCATGGCCGGGCGAGCCAGGTTATCCAGCCGCGCGGGCCGGCGAAGAGGATTTGCGGAAGTACGGAAAGCAGGAACGATCATCTGCGTCATGGCAGTTCTCCAGAGTGGTCAGGGGACGGGGAGGAAAGGTCGGACTGCGGCAGCAGCTCCGGGAATGGAGCCTCCAGTGCATCCGCCAGTTGGTAGCCCACGCCATCGAAGCCGACGACGCGGGCGATGCTCTCGATGCGGCGCTTGCGCCCGCGCCCGGCGATGTGGATGACCACATTGACCGCTTCCGCGATCAGCGCACGGGGCGGGTTCACCGCCACTTCGAGAATCAGTTGCTCCAGGCGCAGCAATGCGCCCAGCGCGGAGCCGGCGTGGATGGTGGCGACGCCGCCTGGATGGCCGGTGCCCCAGACCTTGATGAGATCCAGCGCCTCGGCGCCGCGCACCTCGCCGACGACGACACGATCCGGGCGCAGGCGCATCGAAGACCGCACCAGCTCGGTCATGGACACCACGCCCTGGCGTGTGCGCAGCGGTACGTGGTCGCGGGCTGCGCATTGCAGCTCCACCGTGTCTTCGAGCACCAGCACGCGGTCGCCGGTGGCGGCGATCTCGGCCAGCAACGCATTGGCCAGGGTGGTCTTGCCGGTACTCGTCCCACCGGCGATCAGGATGTTCTGGCGCTCGCGCACAGCGCGCACCAGCAGGCCCGCCTGTGCGGCGGTCATCATCCCGTCCTCGATGTAGCGCGACAACGGGATCACGCCGAAGGCGCGCTTGCGCAGCGCGAAGGCTGGCCCCGGTGCAGCGGGCGGCAGGATGCCCTCGAAGCGTTCGCCGGTTTCCGGCAGCTCGGCTGTCAGCAGTGGCTGACCCCGATGCACTTCGGCGCCGACGTGGGCAGCCACGAGGCGGATGATGCGTTCGCCATCGGCCTCGGACAGCTCCACGCCCATCGGCGCGCGGCCCGTGGACAGGCGATCCACCCAGAGCGTCCGGTCGGGATTGAGCATGATTTCCACCACGTCCGGGTCTTCGAGCGCGGCAGCGATCAGCGGCCCCATTGCCGTGCGCAGCATCTGGATGCGGCGATCCAGCGATGTGGCCGTGAAGGAGGAAGGAACGGCGCTCATGAGGCTCGCTCCTGTGCTTCGGCCGTGTCCGCCATCCGCATCGGATCGGGATTCAGTTCGTCCACCACGTCGCGCACCAGACTGCGCCCACGCAGCAGGTGGCGGCCAAGCTGTTCGACAAACTGCTCGAAGCGGGCCTTACCCTGGGCGCGGGCGGCGTCCTGATGGGCCTCGGGAACAGGTGTGCTGACGGTCAGGAAGTAGCGGATGAACAGCGCCAGCGTTTCGATGGCAATGTTCTGGTCGCGCTCCAGGCGCTCGGCGTGGCGCGACAGGCGATCCAGTCGCTTGGCGATGGCGGCTTCGCGCTGGTCGCCAGCGTCGGGCGACAGCCACGATGCAAGCGCTGCCGCGACGATGCTGGACTTGGACACGCCCTTGGCGGCGGCCAGTTCGTCGAGCCGCCTGGCGTGCTCGGGCTGGATGAAGAGATTCAAGCGGTGCTGACTCATAGCGCGATTCCGTCGTCAGGGTCGAGGGATGCCAGCCGGGCCGTGCGCTGCAGGGCCGGGTCGAGCTGGCGCGGGAGGGAGACCGAAAGAGGCAAAGGCATGTCGTCGTCATCGAGCAGCCCGAGGTCGGCTGCGGGCGCAACCAGGTCGGGGTCGTAGGCGACGGTCTCGGAGAGTTCGGGCTGACGGCGCGGGCCGCCGTCATCGGTCGAACCCAGGTGCTCCAGGCCATCGGCCGATGCCGCGGCCGGTGCGACGGGCACGGCGGGAATCGCCAGCCCACTCCAGTCATCCGCACGGGCCGGCGGCACGTCGGCATAGCGCCCCGCGGCGAGCACCGGCGGCGGCAGCACCCGTCGCTTGAAGTTGGCGTCCGCGTAGTAGCGCAGCTTCCTGGCCTTGATCGGCGCCACGCTGGAGACCATCACCACCGCCTCGTCGGGCGGTAGCTGCATGACTTCGCCGGCCGTCAGCAGCGGGCGGGCTGTCTCCTGCCGTGACACCATGAGGTGCCCCAGCCAGGGCGCGAGCCGATGGCCGGCATAGTTGCGCTGCGCGCGCAGTTCGGTGGCGGTTCCCAGTGTCTCGGATATCCGCTTGGCGGTGCGCTCATCGTTGGTGGCGAAGGTCACGCGCACATGGCAGTTGTCCAGGATCGAATGGTTCTGGCCGTAGGCCTTATCGATCTGGTTCAGGCTCTGCGCGATCAGGAAGCTGCGGATGCCGTAGCCCGCCATGAAGGCCAGCGCCGTCTCGAAGAAATCCAGCCGCCCGAGCGCGGGGAATTCATCGAGCATCAGCAGCAGCTTGTGGCGGCGCTCGATGCCATCGGAGCCGTCAAGCGATTCGGTGAGGCGTCGCCCGATCTGGTTGAGGATCAGGCGGATCAGCGGCTTCGTCCGCGAAATGTCCGAAGGCGGCACCACCAAGTACAGCGACACCGGATGCTCGGCCGCGATCAGGTCAGCGATGCGCCAGTCGCAGCGCGACGTGACTTCGGCCACCGTAGGGTCGCGGTAGAGGCCCAAGAACGACATGGCCGTGGACAGCACGCCCGAGCGCTCGTTGTCGCTCTTGTTGAGCACTTCGCGCGCCGCTGAAGCCACCACCGGATGCGGGCCACCACCCTCCTCATTCACGAGGTGGGGCGTGGTCATCATGCGGTGCAAGGTCAGATCGAATGGGCAGGCAGGATCGGAAAGGAAGTTCGCCACGCCGCGCAGCGTCTTGTCTTCGCCCGCGTAGAGCACATGCAGGATGGCTCCAACCAGCAGCGCATGCGAAGTCTTCTCCCAGTGGTTGCGCCGCTCCAGTGCGCCTTCTGGATCGACCAGGATGTCCGCGATGTTCTGCACGTCGCGCACCTCATGCCCGCCGCGCCGCACTTCGAGCAGCGGGTTGTAGGCCGCCGACTGGCTATCCGTCGGGTTGAACAGCAGGCAGTGCGAGAAGCGCGAACGCCAACCTGCGGTAATGCTCCAGTTCTCGCCCTTGATGTCGTGGATGACGGCGGATGCGGGCCACGACAGCAGGGTCGGCACCACTAGGCCCACACCCTTGCCCGAGCGGGTGGGCGCGAAGGTCAGGACGTGTTCCGGGCCTTCATGGCGCAGGTACTGCTGGCGATGCAGGCCGAGGAACACGCCCGCGGACTGGTCAAGGCCCGCTTTGTGAATGTCCTCCGCGTTGGCCCAGCGCGCAGAGCCATAGGTCGTGACCAGCTTGGACTGGCGCGAGCGCCAGATCGACATGCCGATGGCGACCAGCACCGCGAACAGGCCACTGCCCGCTGCAATGACCCCGCCCACGTCGAAGACATGCGGCGCGTAGGCATCGAAGAAGAACCACCACTCGAACAGGCGCCACGGGTGATAGACCGGCGTGCCGAGGAAATCGAACCACGGCGATCCCAGGCGTAGCTGGTACCCCAGAGCCGCTGCCGTCCATTGCGTGGCGCTCCACACTCCGGCGATCACGATGCCGAATACGACGGCAATCTGACCGAACAGCACGTTCGTCCCTTGCATGATCCTGCCTCCGAGAACGGCACAACAACGTGCCGCCCCTATCAGGATCAATGCCATAGGGAGTACCGGTCAAAGACTGAAATCGCCGGGATTAAGGCTTAAAAAGCCATAGTTCTTGCTGTGGCGAAGACAATAAAAATGCCGCAGGCACAAAGGCGCTGCGGCGTATCGAGGTAACAGTGCGCAAGCTGTCGCAGAAGCGCGACGCCGGTGCGCCTTGCGTGGGCTACGGGGCTTTCTTCTGCTCCGGCCTGTCGCCGAAGAAGCGCCGTTCGGCGGCTGCGGCTGCGCGCATGCAAAGTTCATCGCCGATCTTCGCGCGATCTTCCTTGCATTGGCGCTGGATTTCCTTGATGCGTGCGGGGTTCGCCACCAGCTCATCCACTGTCTCTGTAGGATTGGCAGGACCACAGGCCGTCATCACAACGGCAATCACGGACATCACGATTTTGTTCATGGCGAGCGTCCTTTGGATTTCGGATTCACGAATCGGTCACGTTATCGGCACCAGCCGAATCCATGGTGACGACACGTTGAATGAACCGGGTCAGCATCGGTGACGGTTCAGTATCTCGACGCAGCAGATAAGTTGTCAGCATGGGTGGCGTTCCCGCCAACTGACGGGCCTTGACTCCAGGCTCTTTACTGGATGCGATATGCGCTGCACCTGCCAGACCAACCGCCAGTCCTGCGGATACCAGGGCCATCATCACGTCGAAGGTGGCAACGCGCTGGAGGATCTGCAACTCCTCGTCCCGCTTCTGCAGGATGCGGTCTATCTGGCGAGTATGCCCCTGGCATGCGGCCGGGTCGCCGAGCACCAACCGTTGCTGCAACACCATCTCCAGCGGAATGCGCCGGTGCTCCAGCAAGGGGTGGCGCAAAGACAGCGCCACCATCAATTCGTCATCCCACGCGGGAGTCGTCACGATGCCGTCGCCTACCTCGTCCGCCATAGACAAGCCCGCGTCGTACAGGTCTTCTTGCAAGCCTCTGATCTGCTGATCCAGTGGTACCTCGAACAGGCGGATTTCTACTTCGGGCTCTTCCTCGCGGCTACGGGCCAGCAAGGCAGGCAGCCGCGATGGCGTGATACCGTCGGACAGGGCAATGCGCAACTGGCCATGAAACCCACTGGCGGCCGATTTCGCACCATCGCGCGCTTGTTCCAGTGCCTCAAAGATACGTGGAACCCGCTCCAGAAATACTTTGCCGGCATGAGTCAGTCGAATGTTGCGTGTGGTACGGGTGAATAGCTTTGCTCCTAGTTCGTCTTCCAGATCTTTGATGGCACGGGATAGAGGTGACTGATCCATATGCAGTTTTTCTGCAGCCCGAGCAAAGTGAAGCTCCTCGGCGACCGTGAGAAAGTAGCGTAAATGTCTAAGCTCCATTGGAAAATTTTCCATTCCTGCGACACGCAAGCCCCCCCCGGATTCTTGGGACTTTGAAGGCGGAGAATACCGGTCGTAATGCCGATGTACCAATATATCGAGCCTGTAAGTCGTTGTCGGCGAGTTAGCGACTGAGTGCGATTACTACAAGACCCGCTTCATTGAACTAGTGGTACCTTGTTGACAATCGAAGATGGTCTGAATAGCACATTTGATTCCGCCATGGTTGATGGATCGATAGCAGCAATTTCGGTAAAACAGGGATTCAATATACTCGGCACTTCTTGGCTATCGCAACTTGCCGCGCCTGCCTCAAGGGCCGCTCGCAGTTCGAACAAATACTGGCGCAGCAAGGCCATAGTCATGCTCCTATTTAGATAATTGCTGTCATCTCCGGCACGGCGGCAAACAGGTCCGCCTCCAGCCCGTAGTCGGCCACCGAGAAGATCGGTGCCTCCGGGTCCTTGTTGATCGCCACGATCACCTTGGAGTCCTTCATGCCCGCCAGGTGCTGGATGGCGCCCGAGATGCCGCAGGCGATGTACAGCTGCGGCGCCACGATCTTGCCGGTCTGGCCGACCTGCAGGTCGTTGGGGGCGTAGCCCGCGTCCACCGCGGCGCGGCTGGCACCGATGGCGGCGCCCAGCTTGTCGGCCAGCGGGGTGATGACTTCCTTGAACTTCTCTTCGCTGCCCAGCGCCCGGCCACCCGAGACGATGATCTTGGCGGCCGTCAGCTCGGGACGGTCGCTCTTGACGATCTCGGAACCCACGAAACTGCTCTTGCCGGAGTCGGCGACGGCGGCGACGGTCTCGACCGCTGCTGCGCCACCGGTGGCGGACGCGGCGTCGAAGCCAGTGCCGCGCACGGTGATGACCTTGGTGGCGTCGCCCGATTGCACGGTGGCGATGGCGTTGCCGGCGTAGATGGGGCGCTCGAAGGTGTCGGGGCCGTCGACCTTGGTGATGTCGCTGATCTGCGCCACGTCGAGCTTGGCGGCCACGCGGGGGGCCACGTTCTTGCCGCCGGCGGTGGCTGGGAACAGGATGTGGCTGTAGTTGCCCGCGATGGCCAGCACCTGGGCGGCGATGTTCTCGGCCAGGCCGTGCTTCAGGCTCGCGCCGTCGGCGTGGATGACCTTGGCGACGCCAGCGATCTGGGCGGCGGCGGCAGCGGCGGCGGCGGCGTTCTCGCCGGCGACGAGCACGTGCACGTCACCGACGCAGGCCTTGGCGGCCGTGACGGTGTTGAGGGTGGCGCTCTTGATGCTTGCGTTGTCGTGATCTGCAATAACGAGTGCGGTCATGGCTGGTGTCCTTTCGATGTTGTTGTGATGAGCCTTAGATGACCTTGGCTTCGTTCTTGAGCTTGTCAATGAGGGTGGCCGCGTCGGGCACCTTGACTCCGGCGCCGCGCTTGGGCGGCTCGCTGACCTTCAGCGTCTTGATGCGGGGTGCCACGTCCACGCCCAGTTCCTCGGGCTTGAAGGTGTCCAGCTGTTTCTTCTTGGCCTTCATGATGTTGGGCAGCGTGACGTAGCGCGGCTCGTTCAGGCGCAGGTCGGTGGTGATGACCGCAGGTATGTTCAGCGCCAGGGTTTCGAGGCCGCCGTCCACTTCGCGGGTCACGTTCACCTTGTCGCCAGCGATCTCGACCTTGGAGGCGAAGGTGGCTTGCGGCAGGTCGGCCAGCGCCGCCAGCATCTGACCCGTCTGGTTGCAGTCGTCGTCGATGGCCTGCTTGCCCAGGATCACGAGGCCGGGCTGTTCCTTTTCGATCAGAGCCTTGAGCAGCTTGGCCACGGCCAGCGGCTGCAGTTCTTCATTGGTCTCGACCAGGATGCCGCGGTCGGCGCCGATGGCCATGGCAGTGCGCAGCGTTTCCTGGCACTGGGCCACGCCGCAGGAGACGGCGATCACTTCGGTGACCACGCCTTTTTCTTTCAGGCGCACGGCTTCCTCAACAGCAATCTCGTCGAAGGGGTTCATGCTCATCTTGACGTTGGCGATGTCCACGCCGCTGCCGTCGGACTTCACACGCACCTTGACGTTGTAGTCCACCACGCGTTTTACGGATACGAGAATTTTCATGAGAGGATTTCCTATTGAGGTTCAGGCCACCGAGGGCATGGCCTGGAGCTCGCTTGCTGCGCGCTGCGCACGCGAAGTGATCATCACCGTTGCCTCGCCCTCGATGACTACGGTGTCCTTGACTCGGCAGACCGTGGACAGCACTGCCCGTGCCTTGGCCACCTCCACCGACAGTACGGT
This sequence comes from Sphingobium jiangsuense, assembly GCF_014196495.1. GTDB lineage: Bacteria > Pseudomonadota > Alphaproteobacteria > Sphingomonadales > Sphingomonadaceae > Sphingobium > Sphingobium jiangsuense. The sequence goes on along the minus strand of NZ_JACIDT010000013.1, from coordinate 17,660 downwards.
GACCGCGGCATGAACGGTGTCGCCCGGTTTGACAGGCACCTTGAAGCGCAATTGCTGCCCCAGATAGACCGTACCTGGCCCCGGCAGCCGGTTTGCGACCGCTGCAGAAATCACGCTGGCCGTCAGAAAGCCGTGCGCGATGCGTGCGCCAAATCGCGTCGTGGCCGCGAACTCTTCGTTGAGATGTACCGCATTGGTATCGCCGGAGACGCCAGCAAACATCACGATGTCCGCTTCGGTAATGGTCTTCGAGAAGCAGGCGTTCATGCCCGGCTGCAGATCCTCGACGTCGTAGCCATTCAGGTCGTTCATCGTCTATATCTCTCAGAGCTGGTCGTCCGACAATGCCAACGTGCTGGCCGCGCCATGGACCACGATGTCGCGCAGCGCGGAGGCCTCCACCAGGATGTGCGTCGCATAGTGGCTGGCCGTGATGCGCTTGGCCCGCAGAAAGCCCGCATCGCTGGAATCCGCCGCCAACTGCGCCGTGGCGGCTTCGGCCATGCGCGCCGACAGCCAGCCACCGATCACGGTGCCCGCCAATCGCAGGAAAGGCACCGCCCCCGCGGCGCAGTCCTGCGGCTGCGCGTCACTGTGGGCCAGCTGCCAGTCAGCCCCGTCCTCCAGAGCCCGAACTGCTCTCATCAACGCGTCGCCGATGGACGAGAGCTCCGGGTCGCGCGCATCCATCAACTGGCGCGCATCGCTGTCGATACGTGTCAACAAGCCCTTCAGCGTGCGTCCCCCCTCGCGTGCCAGCTTGCGGCCGATCAGGTCGTTGGCCTGGATGCCGGTGGTACCTTCATAGATCGTCGTGATGCGGGCATCGCGGAAGTACTGCGCGGCCCCGGTTTCCTCGATATAGCCCATGCCGCCATGAATCTGCAGGCCATCGGAGGTGATGCCCTGTGCGCTGTCGGTGCACCAGCCTTTGACCACAGGCGTCAGCAGGCCAACCAGGGCCTGTGCCTGCGCGCGCTCCTGCGCATCGGGGTGTCCGGCGACGCGGTCCATCTGGCCGGCACAGAAATAGGCCAGCGCGCGCATGGCCTCGGTGCGCGCCTTCATGTCCATCAGCATGCGCCGCACGTCGGGGTGGCCAGCGATGGTGCTGCTGCCGGCCAGCGCCGGCTTGCCCTGCACGCGCTCGAGCGCATAGGCCCGGGCATGCTGGTAGGCACGCTCGGAAACGCCCACGCCCTCCAGCCCGACGTTCAGCCGTGCGTGGTTCATCATGGTGAACATGCACGCCAGCCCCTGGTGCGGCTCGCCGACGAGATAACCGATCGCGCCCCCGTTGTCGCCGAAAGTCATAGAGGCCGTGGGGCTGCCGTGGATGCCCAGCTTGTGCTCGATCGAGGTGCAGGCCAGGTCGTTGCGTTCGCCCAGGGAGCCGTCGTCATTGACCAGGAACTTCGGGCACAGAAACAGCGAGATGCCTTTCACGCCCGGCGGCGCATCGGGCAGCCGGGCAAGCACCAAGTGCACGATGTTCTCGGTCATGTCGTGCTCGCCCCAGGTGATGAAGATCTTGTTGCCGCTGATGCGGTAGTGATCCCCCTCGGGCACGGCGCGGCTGCGCAGCGCGGCCAGATCGGATCCGGCCTGCGGCTCGGTGAGATTCATGGTGCCGGTCCAGCGGCCGGCGACCATGGGCTCCAGAAAGCGCTGCTTGAGCGCCTCGCTGCCGTGGTGGGCAATCGCCTCCACGGCACCGAGCGTGAGCATCTGGCACAGGCTGAAGGCCAGGTTGGACGATTTCCACATCTCCAGCACGGCGGTGGACACCAGCGTGGGCAGTCCTTGACCGCCCCACTCTGTGGAGGCCGGCATTCCAATCCAGCCGTTCTCGCAGAAGCTGGACCAGGCCTCGCGAAAGCCATCGGCGGGCGTGACCTCGCCATCGTGCCAGCGCGCGCCCTGCACATCGCCCGTACGGTTGAGTGAATCCAGCACGCCGGCGGCATAGTGGGCTGCCTCCTGCAGGATGGCCTCGACCAGGTCGGGTGTGGTCTCTTCATGGCCGGGCTGGGCGCAGATCGCTTCCAGGCCTCCGACTTCCTTCATCGTGAACAGCATGTCGCGCAAGGGCGCGGTATAGACAGACATGGCGGACTCCTTTGATGGTAGCGATCAAGCGTTTTGCGGTGTCGGCTGCAACGGGCGCAGTTCTGGCACGGCCTCTTGCGGAGTCGCCGACGTCGGGCCGCCGTACTTGATAAACGCCAGGGCGATTGCGCCGAGGACTCCGAAACCGCCGATCACCAGGAAGTTCTGTTCCAGCGGTAGTTCCAGTGCGACGATCTGGCCGATCAGCAGAGGCGCCGCAATAGCACCCAGGCGCCCTACGCCGGAGGCCATGCCGATACCGGTCGAGCGGATGGACATCGGGTAGAACTGCCCGCAGAAGGCATAGGCCACCAGTTGCGCACCAGTGGTGCAGGCGCCGACCGCGCCAATGATCAGATAGCGCACCTCGGTCAAGGTCTGGAACGTCATCAGGTACAGCAGCACGCCGCCCAGCGCATACATCGCCACCAGCACCCACTTGATGTTGAACTTGTCGGCGAGCCACCCGCCGCACACGGCACCGATGATCGCGCCAACATTCAGCGCGATCACGAAGCTGAGGGCAGACCCCAGGCTGTAGCCAGCCATCGCCATCAGCTTGGTCAGCCAGCTACTGAGCGCATAGACCATGAACAGACCCGAGAAGAAGGCGACCCAGAACAGCGCCGTGCTCAGGCCCCGCCCGTCCTGGAAAAGGCGGGTAACCGGTGCACCTGCCATGCGGTCAGCTGCCGGCACGAAGAACTGGGCGTCCGCCGGGTGCTTGCCGCCCGGCTGGAGATGGCGTGCCACTTCGGCTAGCTCACCATTGCGACGCTGAGCGATCAGGTAGGTCATGGACTCCGGCACCAACTTCAGGATGAACGGAACTAGCAGCACGGGCACCCCCGCCGCGATGAACACGGCCTGCCAGCCATACTCGCCGATCAGTTGCTTGCCCAGCACCGCAGCCAGGATGCCGCCCAGTGCGTAGCCCGAAGTCATCAGTGCCGTCATCAGGCTGCGGATCTTCTTGGGCGAATACTCGACCATCTGTGCCACGATGACCGGGAGCACGCCACCAATCCCCAAGCCAGCAATGAAGCGCACCACGCTGAAGCTGATGGGGTCCTTGGTGAATCCGGCGGCCGCAGTGAACACACTGAACAGCATGACACCAATGGAGAGGGCCCAGCGACGACCAATCCGGTCGGACAGCGTGCCCAGAACCATAGCACCGAACATCATGCCAAACAGCGCCGAACTGGCCATGAAACCGGCAGTCGATGCGTTCACGCCCATCTGCTGCATGATGGACGGCAGGGCGATGCCCACCACGGCGATGTCATAGCCGTCAATGATGAGAATCAACAGGCACCATAGAAGCACCTTGGCATGAAAGCGGTTGAAGCGAGCGTCGTCGGCGAGCTTCTGCATGTCGATTTGGCACACGTGTTTGTCTCCTTTGAACTTGGCTCCGGATCGTGGGGACGGCGGTCATCGCCGCACCGCTACATATCGTCCAGCGCACGCAAGGAATCGTAGGTGCCGGTGCAGCAATCCGCGATGACGAAGCGCCCCGATCGAATGACAAACGCCCCCTTTCTGAGGGCCCCGTCAAGTGCGCCAAGAGGTCAAGCGTCAAGCAAAATTGAGATGAACCCTGTCGAGCATCTGTGAAAGGTGCCACTTCAAGACCAGTTTGAATCACACCGGCTTCCGTGGAGGCTCAACTCCTGAGAGGATTGAGTCATGAACACTAAAGCTGCTCGTTTTAGCCCTGAGGTACGTGAACGTGCCGTACGTTTGGTGCAGGAATGCCAAGCGGATTACGCATCGCTGTGGGGCGCATGTGAATCGATAGCCCCCAAGATTGGCTGCTCTGTCAGCACCTTGCATGGATGGGTGCAGCGCAAAGAAATAGATGCAGGCCAACGCCCAGGATTGACCACGGATGAACGTGAGCGGCTCAAGCAACTGGAGCGAGAGAACAAGGAACTGCGCCGAGCCAATGACATCCTCAAGGCTGCGAGCGCTTTTTTTGCGCAGGCGGAGCTGGACCGTCGCATCAAGAGTTAATTGACTTTGTAGACCAGTATCGTGATGCCTATGGGGTCGAGCCAATTTGCAGGTTGCTGCAAATTGCCCCATCGGGCTACAGGCGCAGAGTTCAACAAAGAAACTGCTATTGGCTGCGCTGCAAGCGCAGCCAATCAGATGAAGAACGTTGCAGTCATATTCAACGGGTGTGGCACGCCAATTGGCAGGTGTATGGTGCCGTCAAAGTTTGGAAGCAGATGCACCGAGAGGGCTTGACCATTGCCCGCTGCACAGTGCAACGCCTGATGCGCAAGCTGGGCCTTGAAGGCGCTAGACGAGGCAAGAAGGTGCGTACGACACGCCCAGATGTGGCACGGCCAAGCCCGCTAGACCTGGTCAACCGCCAGTTCACAGCTCAGCGCCCTGACCAGCTTTGGGTTGCAGACTTCACCTATGTATCTACATGGCAAGGGCAGATGTTTGTGGCCTTTGTGATTGATGTGTATGCACGCCGCATAGTGGGCTGGCGGGTCAGCAGCCATATGCGTACGGACTTTGTGGTGGATGCTTTGGAGCAGGCTCTGTATGCACGGCAGCCGTCCAGCGACACCAAACTGATTCACCACTCCGACAGGGGGAGTCAGTATGTGTCCATTCGCTACACCGAACGCTTGGAAGAAGCTGGACTGATGCCTTCAGTGGGCAGCACTGGCGACTCCTACGACAACGCCTTGGCCGAAACCATCAACGGTTTGTACAAAACGGAAGTTATCTACAAACGAGGGCCGTGGAAAACAAAGGAATCACTGGAGCTGGCAACGCTGCAATGGGTGCACTGGTTCAACCATGACAGGCTGCTGGAATCTATAGGACATATACCGCCAGCGGAAGCTGAGGCAAACTACTGGAGGCAAGTTGCCAATACCGTGCAGGCTAACGCCTGCACTTCAACAAACTAGCCTCCACCAAACCCGGTGCGATTCAGTTCGCAAACAAGGTGTTCAAAGGACCGAAGGCCATACACGGCGCGCTGGTGCAAATACCCATTGCTCTCGAAACACCCCCCCACAAAGAACCCAGTCAATGACTGGGCTTGATTGGGTTGCTTCTACATCCTTGAGGGCAAATTAGCGCATCAGGCGAGCCGATAGCGCATGGCGCCGTCTTCATCCTCTGCAGACACGATTTCCCCACGCTGGTCGAGATAGTTCAGGTGGGCGAGTGTCTCTCCGGTCGCGAGGTTGAGGTGCATTTGCTCCGCAACAGTGGACGAACGGTACAAGACGCGAACTAGGTCGATGACCCTTAAAGGCTGCGCAAGTTGTTGCCTGACACGGTCTGTGCCTTTCACGGCGCTCGCACGTAGTTGCTCCAACCGTAGGTGCAGGCCATAGAAAGGTTCGTTGTGGGCAGGCAGAACCAAGACGCTCCCAGGTACGCGTTGCAGCAATCGGTCGATGGAGTCGAGCCAGCCCTGCAAAGGATTAGCATGCGGCTCGGTGGCGTACACGGAGGTATTGGAACTGATCCTGGGAAGAACCTGATCTCCCGATATCAGCAAATCCAGTTCGCGCGAGTAAAAGCACGCGTGCTCGGGAGAATGTCCTGTGCCAACAATGACCTCCCATTCCTGATTCCCGATCCGCAACATCTGACCATCCGTGAGCCGTACAAAGCTGTCAGGCAAAGGATGAATCATTTTGCCGAAGTCACCAAACCGAGTGCGATACTCATCGACCTCGGTGTCGCTCCATCCGGCTCTCCGGTAGAAGCGAACACCATCGACTGGCGCTTCCCGCCCTGAATCGGCAAGCATCACCCGACAGCTTAAATACTCGTCTCGTGTCATCCACAGCGCGCATTCGAAGCGACGTGTCAACCATCCCGCCATGCCCACGTGATCCGGGTGCATGTGCGTCGCCATTACACGGGAGACAGGACGGCCTGCTAGCGGCCCCTGAGGAGCGAACAAGGCGAACCATGCGTTCATTACGTCCACGCTACGAATTCCGGTGTCCACGACCGCCCAACCAGAACCATCGCTCAATACCCAGAGGTTGATGTGATCCAGGGAAAACGGCAGCGGCATGCGTAGCCACAGCACACCTGGCTTGATTTCAATGGCTTGACCAGGCAGCGGGAGATGAGAGAACGGATACGAGAGTGCCGGGGCTGCGTCGGTCATGATGCTTGGTTTACATTCTGGCAATGCCGCTTCAATGGTGCACAGCCATCACTCTTATGCTGTGCGAGTTCATTTTTAGCTTAAGGTCAGCACTGACAAGTGACAATGACGAATGACCTCGATAGGCTGACGGAAAACGTCTGCGTCCTGGCGCAGCCAGTCACTGCGCTGCCGTCGGTGCAACCCCCAACGGCGGTCAACAGTCTCTTGAGCGCACAAGAGCCTCGCCCGAAGCAGGCCACGGCCCCGGTAGCCATGAAGGCGCCGATCTCCTCGGCGGCCAAGCTGAAATTGGTCGGATACCTCTATGTAAGGTACTGCTTGGTGCGCGAGCGGGCACGGTAGGCTCCCGGCGCGCTGCCGGTCCAGACCTTGAAGGCGCGTTGGAAGGCGGTGCTGTCGGTGAAGCCCAGGTCAGCGGCGATGGCGGCGAGCGAGGCTTCGCTGCTGGTCAGGCGTACGATCGCCATGTCGCGCCGCAGTTGGTCCTTTAGCGCCTGGAAAGAAGTGCCCTCGGAGGCCAAGTGCCTCTGCAACGCACTCACCGACATGTGCAGGCGCTGCGCAGTGATGGCCAGATCAGGCCATTCGGGACTGGCCCGCTGCAGCACCATGCGGACCCGCGCGCTGGCGCTGCGCTCGTTCAGGTACGGCCCCACCACGTTGCCTGGCGTGGCGCGCAGGAAGGACTGCAGCGCGTCCCGATCGCGCCGCACCGGCTGTTTGAAGGCATCGGCGTCGAACCAGGCGGCCGTGCGCGGCTGCCCAAAGCACAACGTGCCGGAAAAGATGCGTTGGTAGTTCTGCGCGTGAGGTGGCGGCGCAAAGTTGAAGTCGAAGCGCTGCGGCACCAGTCGGCCGCCGTGCAGCCATACCAGCAGTCGCCAGAACACGCGCAGCAGATGTGCGTGCAGGAAGTCGGCATGCGCGCCCGGGCCGCCACGCATATCGAGCGCGACACCCGTCAGCCTGCCCTCAGTCACGGGGACTAGCGCCACATCGTCCTGCAGCAAAGCAAAGGATTCACCCAGGCGGCGCAGGGCGAACGACAATGAGTGGGCAGTGAACGCACTGCGCACCATCAGTGCGAAGCTGCCCGGGCGCATCGGCCGCCCATGCAGGTAGCCCAGGCACTCGTCGTTCAGGCTGTCCTTGACGGCGATGAACAGCGCGTTGAACTGCTCCACGGTCACGCGCGACTCCTCCAACTCCAGCAGCGATTCACTGATGCCCGCGCGCCCCAGCACACCTACCAGCCATTCTGGCGTGGCCAGCCCCTTGCCGCGCGCACCGTCCAGCAGGCCATGCACGGCAAAGATGGGAGCGGTTAAGACGGGTTCCAGCATGGCGTGTGATTCTAAGGGGCCAACGCCGGTCGCATAGGCCGAAAGAAGTTAATTGTCAGTTGATTGAGGTAATCCGCCATCGCCCTTGCAGGGGCCAATTACTACGATTGTGTCATCCCCAAAACATTTCGGCAGTGGCACTGCGCGGAACGTCCGATGCGGGGACAGAAGCCAACATATAAGGAGACGCTCTCATGTTGCCACAGCTTTATCGCCACGCCTGGATGGACGGCGAGATCGACGCATTTCGCGAGCAGGTGCGCCGCTACGTTGCCGCCGAATTCACGCCCCGGCTCGATGAATGGCGCCGTCAGGGCTACATCCCGCGCGAGGTCTGGCGTCCATTCGGCGAGATGAGCTTTCTGCTGCCCGAGATGCCCGAGACCTATGGAGGCGCCGGCGCCAGCCTTGCCTACCAGTTGGTGGTGCAGGACGAGCTAGCCAAGGCCGAGATGCCAGTCAATATCGCGGTGCACACCATCGCTTCGCACTACATCCTGGACTTCGGCACGGAAGCGCAAAAGCAGCGCTGGCTGCCCAAGGTGACGAACGGCGAGATGCTGGCCGCCATCGCGATGACCGAGCCGGGTTGCGGCTCGGATCTAAAGGCCATTTCCACCCGGGCCCGCCGTGACGGAGACCACTACGTGATCGACGGCGCCAAAACCTTCATCACCAACGGCTTCACTGGCAACCTGCTGATCGTCGCGGCGCGCACCAGCGGCGCGGGCAGCAAGGGGGTGTCGCTGTTTGTGCTGGAAACCGAGAATCTGCCCGGCTTTCGCGTTGGCCGACTACTGGAGAAGATCGGCATGCAGGCATCGGACACGGCGGAGTTGTTCTTCGACGGCGTGCGCGTGCCAGCCGACCAACTGCTGGGCGAGGTCGAAGGCAAGGGCTTCGGGCAGTTGATGGGCGCGTTGCCCTACGAGCGCATGCTCATTGCCGTGCCGGCGGCCGCCACTATCGAGCAGGCACTGGCCGTCACGGTGGAGTACACGAAGCAGCGCAAGGCCTTCGGTGCGCCCCTCTTCGATATGCAGCTCACGCGCCAGAAACTGGCTGAGGTGGCCACTACCGCGCATGTGGTGCGCAGCTTCGTCAACGACTGCACCCAGCGCCTGTTGGACGGCACGCTGGATAACGAGGCCGCCTATATGGCCAAGTGGTGGTGCACCGAGCAGCAGTGCCGCGTGGTGGACGAATGCCTCCAATTGTTCGGCGGCTACGGCTACATGGCCGAGTACCCGATCGCGCGGATGTATGCCGCTTCGCGAGTGCAGAAGATCTATGGCGGCGCCAACGAGGTCCTGAAAGACCTGGTTTCGAGGAAGCTGTGAACATGTCGCACACGTTGCATACGCTGCAGATGCCGCTGCACGGCGTCCGCGTGGTGGAGTTCGAGGGCATAGGGCCAGGCCCGCTGGCCGCCAGGATGCTAGCTGACATGGGCGCCGAGGTGATTACGCTGACACGCGCCGAGCAGGCCGCTGCGGCGCGGCGGCTGGGCGGGGCGGTGGAGAACCCGCTGCGCCGCGGCAAGACGGTCGAGGTCATCGACCTGAAGTCGCCCGAAGGCAAGGCGCGTGCCCTGGACCTGATCGCTCAGGCAGACGCCTTGATCGAAGGCTTTCGCCCCGGTGTGATGGAACGGTTGGGCTTCGGCCCCGCCGAGTGTGCGGCGCGCAACCCCAGGCTGGTCTACGGCCGCATGACGGGCTGGGGCCAGGACGGCCCGCTCGCCCAGGCCGCCGGACACGACATGAACTACGTCGCGCTGACCGGCCTGCTGTCGCTGTCGGCACACAAAGGGCAAGCGCCCATCGTTCCGCCCACGGTACTCGGGGACGCGGCCGGGGCGCTGGGCATGGCTTTCGGCGTCGCCTGCGCGCTGGTCGATGCGCGCGCCACCGGCCGCGGCCGGGTCGTGGACGCCGCCATCGTTGACATCGTGGCAATGCTGGGCACCCTGGTGCACTGGATTCGCGCCAATGGGCAGATCGATGGCGCGCAGCCGAGTCCGTTTCACGATTCGCCGTTTTATGACGTGTACGCCTGCGCCGACGGCGGCTTCATCAGCCTCGGCGCGATCGAGCCGCCTTTCTACGCCTTGCTGCTGTCGAAGCTGGGCCTGGCGGACGTGGAGCCTGCCGACCAGTACGACACGGCAACGTGGCCGGCGCTGAAAGAGCGCATCGCAGCCCTCATCCGCAGCCAGCCCCGAGCGCACTGGTGCGCGCTGCTCGAAGGCAGCGACGCTTGCTTTGCACCCGTGCTCAGCCTCGCCGAGTCGGTGCAGCATCCGCATAACGCGGCACGGGGCATCTACCAGATCACCCCCTCCGGCGCCATCGAAGCGGCCCCGGCCCCACGGTTCCAGGCACTCGACACAACTACCTAGGAGACAAGCACATGACCGAAACCGTCCAGCCCACCAAGCCTGTCCGCGGCTGCCCGTCCACCACGGGCAACGAGCGCCAACTGAACACCACGACGCTGATCCGCCACGCTGCACGCACCCATGGGGATCAGGAGATCGTGTATCGCACACCCGGCGGCGGCTGGGACCGCTACACCTATGCCGACTGCTACGCACGCGTCTGCCGCAGCGCCAATGCGCTGCGCGCGCTCGGCGTCGAGCCGGGCGACCGGGTCGGCGTCCTGGACTGGAACAGCCGGCGCCACTTCGAGCTGTACTGGTCCATCCCCGGCCTGGGCGCGGTCATGCTGCAGATGAACCTGCGCCTGGGCCCCGAGGACCTGGGCTACGTTGTCGGCCATAGCGACGTGTCCTACGTTTGCGTGGACGAATCATTGCTGCCTATTGCCGAATCCGTCGCAGCGAACTCGCCCCAGATCAAGGGCTGGATCGTTATGACCGAAAAGCCGCTGGACCAGGTCAAGACCACGCTGGCGCCGCTGCTGCACTACGAAGACCTGCTGGCCGCCGCCGACGCCAAGATCGACTGGCCCGAGATCGACGAAACCTCGGCTTACAGCGCCTGCTACACCACCGGCACCACGGGCAAGCCCAAGGGCGTGTACTACTCGCACCGCGGCATCTACCTGCATTCCACGGGCATGGCCACCAACATGGGCATGACGCTGGACGACTGCGTCATGCTCATCACGCCCATGTTCCACGGGCAGTGCTGGGGCCTGCCGCAGGCGGCCACGCTGCTGGGCGACAAGATCGTGCTGCCGGGCCGCTACGCCGCCGAGGACACCAAGCCATTGGTCGACACCATGATCGCCGAGGGCGTGACCATCACCAACGGCGCACCGGCCATCTTCCAGCCTATGCTGCAGTACATCGAGACGTTGCCGGTCAAGCCGGACTTCAGCCGCATGCGCATGCTGTCCGGCGCCACCGAGCCACCTCTGTCGATGATGATCGGCTTTTACGAACTGACGGGTGCCGAGGTGGTGCACGGCTACGGCGCCACCGAAGCCACGACGCTGGTGGCGGTCAACCGCCTCAAGTCCACGCTCAAGAAGCGCCTGACCCAGGACGAGCAGTGGAACCTCAAGCGCAAGCAGGGCCTGATCCTTACCGGGGTGGACATCCGCATTCTCGATGCAGACGACCAGGACCTCCCGCACGACGGACAGTCGGCTGGCGAGATCTGCCTGCGCGGCCCCTGGATCACGACCAGCTATCACGACATGCCGGATTCAGGCGACCGCTTCCTGGAGGGCGGCTGGTGGCGCTCGGGCGATGTCGGCACGGTGGACGAGAACGGCTACCTCAAGGTTACCGACCGCATCAAGGACGTGATCAAGAGCGGCGGTGAATGGATCTCATCCATTGACATGGAGAACCTGCTCATGGGCCATCCGGCTGTGCGTGACGCCGCAGTGGTCGGCATTCCGCATGCTAAGTGGCAGGAACGGCCGCTGGCCCTGGTGGTGCTGAAGCCCGGTCAGCAGGCGACCCAGGAACAACTGCAGGAACACCTGAGCAGCGCGTTCGCCAAGTGGCAGTTGCCGGACCAGGTTCTGTTCGTCGAAGCCATCCCCAAGACCAGCGTCGGCAAGCTCGACAAGAAGCGCATACGCGTTGAGCATGCGGACCGCTACGCCGAGTGAGCCAACCTTTTGCTACAGGAAAACAACATGAATGACCATGAACCCGTCATCGTCGGTGCGCTGCGCACCCCCGTGGGCAAGCGCGGCGGGCGCTTGCAGAAATGGCACCCCGTTGATCTGCTGGGTGAGACGCTGCGTCAGCTGGTCGAGCGCTCCGGCATCAACCCCGCCGATCTGGACGATGTGATCGTCGGTTGCGTGCTGCAGTGGGACCAGCAGCACGGCAATCTGGGCCGGCATGCCGTGCTGGCGGCGGGGCTGCCAGAATCCGTCCCGGCGGTGACGGTCGACCGGCAATGCGGCTCCGGCCAGCAGGCGGTGAGCTTTGTCGTGCACGGTATTCAAGCGGGCGCCTACCAACTGGCCATCGGCGCCGGGGTAGAGTCGATGTCGCAGGCGCCCATGCCGCCGTCATTCAAGCCCGGCGCGCCGCTCGGCGCGCAATACAGCCCGCGTGAGCTGGCGCGCTACCAGGGCAACCCGCTGATACCGCAAGGCGCTTCGTCGGAGTTGATGAACAAGCGCTTCGGCCTCACGCGCGAGGCGCTGGACGCCTTCGCCGTGCGCAGCCATCGGCGCGCCATTGAGGCTTCGCGGGCTGGTCGTGTCCAAGACCAACTCGTGCGGCTGCATGAGGATCCGACCGACCCAGACAGCCCGCTCGTCACCGCCGACGAGGGCATGCGCGCCGACCCCAACCCCGAGAAGATGGCTACGCTTAAGCCCGTGTTTGCCGCAGACGGCGCTACAACGGCTGCTAACTCCTCGCAGATCAGCGACGGCGCCGCCGCGCTGCTGATCGCCAGCCGCGCCTACGCCCAGCAGCACGGCCTGAAGCCGCGTGCGCGCTTCGTCAGCACCGCAGTGGCGGCAGCCGACCCTGTCATCCAGTTCACTGCTGTGCTCGATGCCACCCGCAAGGCGTTGAAGGAATCGGGGCTGACCCCGGCCGACATCGACCTGTTTGAAGTCAATGAGGCATTCGGCGGCGTGCCGCTGATGTTCCAGCAGGAATTCGGCATTCCGGACGACCGCCTCAACGTCAATGGCGGCTCGGTGGCCATCGGCCATCCGCTGGGCTCCACTGGCGCGCGCATGCTCACCGACCTGCTGTGCGAGCTGGAGCGCCGAGGCGGCCGCTATGGCTTGCAGACCATCTGCGAGGCTTCGGGCACGGCCAACACCACCATCATCGAGCGCCTGGCATGAACGAGGCCACCATGAGCGAAGCCAGCGAAGTGCTCGTCAGCCGCGAAGGCGCCATCGTCACCTTGATCATCAACCGCCCGCGCGCGAAGAACAGCTTGAACCGCGCAGTATTCGATGGCCTGCGTGCACAGCTCGTGCAACTGCGCGACGACGATGCCGTACGCGCGGTCATCATCACCGGCGCCGAGGGCGTGTTTTGTGCAGGGGCCGACATCACGGCCTTCGACTCTCTGCGCGCCGAACCGCTGCTGGGCGACCGTGCGGCGGCAGGTGGCCACTTCTGGGCGGAACTGGAGCGCTTCCCTAAGCCCGTCATCGCAGCCGTGGAAAAGCTCGCGCTGGGCGGCGGCACGGAACTGGCGTTGGCCTGTGACATTGCTATCGCTGGCGAGTCCACCAAGTTCGGCGTGCCTGAAGTCAAGCTGGGCGCCATTCCCGGGGCCGGGGGCACCCAGCGTCTGATCCATGCCATCGGCAAGTCCAAGGCTATGGCCCTGCTGCTGACCGGCGATTTCATCGACGCCCGCAAAGCCTGCGATGCGGGCATGGTCGCCGAGGTGACGGCTGACGGCCAGGCCCTGCCGACGGCGTTGGCGATGGCCAACCGGATTGCATCCAATTCGCCGCTGGCCGTGGCACTGGCGAAAGATGCGGCACTGGCCAGCTTTGAAACTCCGCTCGCGCAAGGCCTGGAGCATGAGAAGCGTAATTTCCTCGTCGCTTTGCATTCGGCCGACAACCTGGAGGGGCAAGCCGCATTCCTCGGCAAGCGCCTCCCCCACTTCACGGGCCAATAGCGCCTGTCTCTCATCCATCGAGCAAAAATCATGCAACTCAATTCCGACATCTCCGCCGTCATCACCGGGGGCGCTTCCGGCCTAGGAGCTGCCACGGCCAGGCGCTTGGCCAGCCATGGTGTCAAAGTCGCCATCTTTGACATGAACGAAGCCATCGGCCAGGCGTTGGCCAGCGAACTTGACGGTGTTTACTGCAACGTGGACGTGACGTCCGAGGAGCAAGTGGACGCCGCCTTCGCCAAGGCCCGCGCGGCCATTGGACAGGAACGCATTCTGGTCAACTGCGCCGGTACTGCCGATGCCGTCAAGACGGTCAGCCGCGACAAGAAAACCGGCGAAATCCGCCCATGCCCAACAGATCGTTTCAATCGCATCATTCAGATCAACCTAGTGGGCACCTTCCGCTGCATCGCCAAGTCAGCCGCGGGCATGTTGACGCTCGCGCCGCTGGCCGATGGCGACCGCGGCGCCATCGTCAACACTGCGTCGGCCGCCGCACAGGATGGCCAGGTTGGCCAGGCCAGCTATGCTGCCAGTAAGGCTGCCATCGTGGGCATGGCCTTGCCGATTGCGCGCGACATGATGGACGAAGGGATCCGGGTCAACACCATCATGCCGGGGATCTTCGGAACACCATTGCTGCTGGGCCTGCCGGACAACGTCAAGCAGGCGCTGGCGGCCAGCGTGCCCTTTCCCAAGCGTTTGGGCGATCCCGATGAATTCGCGCAGGCCGTCGAGTTTCTCGTCACCTGCGGCTACATGAACGCCGAGTCCATTCGGGTGGATGGCGCTATTCGCATGGCGCCGCGCTGACGCCTGAAATCTTGGCCCATCAGGAAGCGTCATGTCCGAAAATTCTGTCATTCTCGAAAAGCATGGTGCTGTTGCGACCATCACACTCAATGCGCCTCAGAAAAAGAATGCGCTGAGCACGTCTGTCGTCAACGTGCTAGCTGGCGTCATTGCAGACGTCGAACGTGACGGCTCGATTCGCGCTTTGCTGCTGCGCGGCGAGGGCCGGATGTTCAGTTGCGGCGGCGACATCGACGAAATGGCGGCAGCAGGCGAAGCGTTGTCTACCTTGGTCGATGACGAATTGAGGGTGGTCGAACGCATGATTCCTCAATTCGCCAGCCTGCCATTCCCGGTGGTCTGCGCCGTACAAGGCGCGGTCGCTGGAGGCGGCCTCGGACTAGCATTGGCCTCTGACTACCTGATTGCCGCAAGTGGGACGAAATTCGTGGCGGCCCACACCGGCCTTGGATACGCGGGGGATTTCGGCATCAGCTGGCTCCTGCCGCGCGCAGTGGGCGGACGACGCGCACGCGACATGATCCTGACCAACCGCGTGGTCGGTTCGGATGAAGCCTTGGCCTGGGGATTGGTCGAGAAAGTAGTTCCGGGCGAGAGCCTGCTGGACGAAGCGCAGCGCATGACGGTGCAATTCTCGACCGGTCCTACGCATGGTTATGCGGGCGCCAAGCGCCTGCAACTTGCTGCCTTCGAGAGCGGTCTGGTGACCTCATTGAGGTTAGAGGCGGCCGAAATGAATCGGGCCTCGAAAACCACGGATTCGCTGGAAGCGGTCCACGCGTTCGTCGCAAAGCGAGTGCCTCAGTTTACCGGACGCTGATCGGTTGTAGACGCATCCAGTTGGTGGAGTTCAATTGCCGTTGGCGTCAGGTAATGGATAAACCCAACTGGCGTCGGATTTGCCAGGATACAGTGCCACCATGTATCTGTGCAGAAATCAGCATGCCGAGTCGTTGTTCGATGACCGGCTTCCACGGCACCAGGCTGAACCCCATACCGTCATCCAGCATCGCGTAGCGCCCGCTGGCCAGCATGAGGCTGCGGCGGTAGATACCCGCCACGCGCTGCCCCTCAGCTACCGGACGATGCTCCAAGCCCGTATCAGCGGCAATGTCCTTCGCGGCCTGCGCCACTTCCCGATTGCGCAACGCGCCCAGCAGATTGCGCGCCAGGATCACGCGCTGGCCGCGCCGCTCGGCCAGTCCCTGTTCGGCCAGGAAATCGGCGCGCTGCTGTAGCGCCTGCTTGGCCTCGCCGCCAAAGCCCAGGTCACCCAGACCGGAGCCGCCGCCGATCAACTGCTGATCCAGCCAGGTGGCACCGATCACGCGGGCCTGCCGCTCGATGGGCAGGTGCGATTTCAGCTCCACGGCCACGCCGCCCAGGCGCTGCGCGTCGTACTGGCGGCCACGCTCAGGCAAGTCACCGGGCACCTTCCATAGTCCCTCAGCGACGCGCTCCACGATGCCCGCTCGGCGCAGGGCTTCAAGGCGGCGGACATGGGCCGCAACCACTTCATGCGGGTCGCGGCCATCCTTGGCCTGGCCTTGTGCAATGGCCAAGTGATGGTCGGTGCGGTACAGCCCATTGGTCGCCAGCGCGGTGATGGTCTTGTCCGCTGCGCGCACCTCGGCGGAGCCTTTCACCTCGACCACTGCGCTCATGGGGTACTGCTCCAGTTCCGTCCTGGGCGGCAGCGCCACATAGTGGGCCTTGCCGTCGATGCCATCGACCACCAGATAGCCCCGGTCGTACAGTTCGTCGGCCAGTCCTTTGCCCGCCACGCGGCCGATGATGGAGTGTCCATCCTCGCCCGGTTGGAACACGGCCAGGTCACGCTGCTTGCCGCCCATCGCGCGCTGCATGGTGCGGATGATGTCGCCACGTTCTCCCATGGCCCGCAAGGTTTTCTCGGCATCGGCATGCACGGCCCAAGTGCCGGGCTGGGTCTGCGTGGCAAGCCCCATGCGTTGAAGCCGCTGCAAGCGCCCGACCAGCAGCAGACGCTGGCGTTGCAGTTTGGGTTCGTTGAAGCGCTCGACCTTCACCAGGCCGTCCACCGCCTCGCGCTGGAGGGTGCGATCCAGGCTCGTCCACCGCTCCTGTTCCACTTCGCGGGCTAGGGTGCGCTGGATCTCCAGCTCGGTGCGCGGCCCCAGCCATTCGGTGGCCAGTTCCATCGCCCGCTCGCGCATGCCGCGGGTGATGTACTCCTGCGAAATGATGAGATCCTTGCCAGTGTCGTCCTTGCCGCACAGCACGACATGGGTGTGCGGGTTGTCGGTATTCCAGTGATCGACCGCCACCCAATCCAGGCGGGTGCCCAGGTCGGCCTCCATGCGCTGCATCAGGTGCCGGGTGTAGGTGCGCAGGTCTTCGAGCTGCTCCGCATCCTCGGGCGAGACGATGAAGCGGAACTGGTGGCGGTCGCCCTTGCCACGCTCCTCGAAGGCGGCCGTGTCCGCCTCGTCGGTGATGGCGCCATAGGCACGGCCCTGTCCACCCTGGCGGTCCACGCCTTCGCGCTCGATGTAGCGCAGGTGCTGCACGGTGGAGCGGCCGCTGGCCTGCTGCAAATACACCAGCCGCACCTTGACCGTGGCCCGGCGAGAAAGCGCCGTCAACGACTGGCCCGTGAAGCGGGCTGCGACATGACCGCGCCCCAGGCGCGAACCGGGGGGCTTGCCGGTGGTCTTGCGCCCCCGGCCAGAGACGCCAGCGGCCTTGCTCGTCTGGCGCAGCACCTGGGCAATGAAGGTGTCGCCGCGCTGCCTGGGCTTGCTGGGCCGCACGCGAAAACGGTCATCGTCACCGGGATTTCCGCGCTGGCTCATGATGCAGTCCCCACCAAGCCCATCGCGCCCGAGCGCATGCGGCACACGGTATTCCCAATGCCCGCAAGGCCTTGGGGCTGCTGGCGGCACGAAGCCACCTTGTGGCGAGTGCCGCCCCCAACCCACGTGCAGACTGGCTTTGCGCGCGCCGTGGTGCCGCGCCCTTCAATCTTGCCTTCCGCATTTGCCTCCCCCTGTCCCCCAGGTTCTCGATCCCGGCAACTGCGGCCCGGTGGCAAGGCTGCACCAGCAGCCAGCGCACCGGCGAACACGGCAATGGCCGCAGGCCAGCCGTGTT
>NZ_JACIDT010000012.1 GCF_014196495.1 Sphingobium jiangsuense | reverse complement strand
CGATGCAGTGGATCAGTTCGTAAAGGACACCAATCGAAAGATCGAGGTTAAAGAAGGATGGGGATTAGCCTTCGGGCAGTAGGTAAATGAGCGATGCGTCTTACCTCGCTCTTACGGCTGTTCGATTGACCGATAGATGTGCAATCTAGTCAATCTCTTAACCCGTCAGACGTGCAAATCCGATGTGTGGGGGCCGCTGCCTGTCATCCGTGCCGTTCCCACACCCGATTGCGCTGCCATGCCCCGAACTCACCATCGGTATGCCAGCGCCTGATAGCGTTGAGGACGAGCGGCATTTCGCGGCTGTCGAATTGCCCCGCGTCGATACCGGCCTGCGTCTCGGCGGCGAACGCATCGAACGAGCCGTAAGCTGCCTCGAATGGCGAGCGAGGAGCGGTGCGCGCCTGTTCGAGCCGCTGGACGCGGGCAAGGAGGCTGCGCACCGCCGTCATGTGGTCAGGCTTCCCCGCGCCGCGATGCCAAGAAGGCCTGCACCGCTTCCTCCTCGCGCTTCGCTACCGACTCCCCGGCGTCAATGTCCGGTTCGGGCAGCGCCTCGGGCGGGTTCGGCGGTCCACCGGCACGCGAGTTGAGCCAGTCGCGGATGCCGCTCATCGTTTCCTTGTCACTCATGGTTCACCTCACGGAATCTGCGCGATCTTGCGCCATTTGAAACCCGACCGGACATGCACCTCCATGCCGCTGACAGGCGCGACGGTGACCCCCTTCTCAACATGCCCGATGGAGCGGACGACCCCGGCGGCGGTGGCCGGGACTGCGAGCGTCCGCACCGACTTGCCGGTCAGCGTGGCGACGGTCGTGCCCTGCGTGATTGCGGTGGCGCGGCGCACTCCCAGGGTAGCATTGGCGGGCATCTTGAAGGAGGCAGTCGCCGGGGTCGTGAACAGTGCCTTGAACTTCGGCACCGACATTTCCTCGCGCCGACGCCGGTCGGCATTCGTTGTGGTCAGCATTGGGCAATCCCCATCTTCACGAGTTGCTGGTAGGCGTTGGCGCGCACGGCGGGTTCGGGGCAGTCGCGCATCACTTGGAGCAGCGTATCGACCGCGATTTGCCGCACCTGCCAGCGGTCGTAGGCGGGCCATGTCGCAATGACCGGGGCGTAGTGGTCGATCAGCGCGAACACGTCCTGACGCGGGCCGGGTGGCAACGCACGGTTGGCGGGGCGCGGCGGCCAGCTATTGGGACGGGCGCGGTTCATACCTGCCGCGCCTCAAGCATCACGATACGCTGTTCCAGTTCCTCGGTAGCGCGCACCGATGCCAACGCGCCGATGGCCTCAATGATCTGCTTGCCAACGTCCGGGGCAACCACGCCATCCGCGATAGCGGCCAACACCTGTTCGACCTGTTGGGCCACCGGCGCAGATGCATCGAAGGGGAAAGCGACCTTCTCGGACTGACTGCGCAGAGCGGGCAGCACTCGCGACAAGACCAGCGCAGCGGCGGACGCATCGCCTTCTAGCGCCTTCTCGATTATCACGCCGACAATGCTGTGTGCATCGTCCAGCATCTGCTGTGCAATCTTCACCCGCTTATCGACAATGCCCCTTGGACGACCGGCGGGGTTCGGTGACTTCATGCCGCGATGCCAGTTCGGGTTGCCCGCGCCGTTCGACTTCGGCGCAGCGGGTGCGGGCCTCCATCCTTCCAGCCATTCGGGGGTTTCAATCGCTTCGGTCACTGGCGCACCTCGATTTGATGGGATCACGACGCGATCACGCGCTGGTCATGACGAAGTGCTTTTCCGCAGCCGTTTTGGCTTCACGGAGCGCACGCGCCTTGTGCGGCGGTGCGCCGACCGCTTTTTCCATCGCGCCGAACAGGAGCGGGCCGTTGCGCTCGATCAGTTCCCGCGCACCGACCATAGCCCGCAACCTCTTCGCCACGTCGGGCGAAGTGCGCTCGTGCCACATGCGCGTAAACGTGGGCCTACAACTCGTCGGTCAGACCGGAGAGATATGCCGGGGCACCCAAAATCGACGAGATGCTGGTCTCGTCTCCCTTGTCCAGCTTCTCCTGGATGAACTTGTGCTGCGCCTCGGTGCTAAGGCCGCGCACGAAGGCGCGAATCTCGCCCGCCACATTGGCACCAGCCTTGGCGGTCACCGGGGCGGACAGTTCCGCCTCAATGTGCGCAATGCCCTTCACGAGGTTGTTCCGCACCGCGTCGAACGTCCGCGTCGCCTGCTCGGTCATGCGCCGGGCAAGGTTGTCGGTCTCGATAATCTGGTGCCCCTCGGTCCATGACGGGTTCGACCGGGCAGCTTTGCGGGCGGCGACCACAGCGAGCACCGCCTGATAGGCTTCGTCGAACGCGGTCACCGTGGGCGCGAGGATCGCCTCGGTCTGCAAGTCATAGTCAGGAAGCGCTCGGACAACCTCCGGATGCAATGCAGGCGTGACTTGAGTGGATACGGTTTCGTCAGACATAGCAGCGACTTTCAGGCTGAAAGTTATGATGTGCTTATGTGCTACGAAATCAGCAAATAGGTCCGCAATAGGATCAAGTGCTTAACAATAGGAAACAACAAACTGCGTATGTGTCGGTCGGTTGCTATCGTAGCAGATCATAGCCGGTGAATCGCAGTAGTTTGCAACGATCACAGCCACCGCAATCCCGCGCAAATGCTCGGGATTTGGGCGATCGTAGCAATCATAGCCGTAGCCGCCACCGCGTCTTAGGAAATCGTGGCAATCGTCGCGCAGCGCCCGGTCGATATTATCCAATTTACTTACTCGATACTGCCAACTGAGATTAGCGGAAAACTGAAAATCGCGGCATGGCGGCTATGATTGCTACGATTCCAACCCGCAGCGCACAAGCTATTGCTATTGTGCGCTTTTATTCAGCAGGAACCGTAGCAAATCCCCTGCTATGGACCTGCCACGATTGCTACGGCAGCCGCACACAGCGTGGTCAGGACCATTCCCGCACCACTTGCGGCGCGACGGTGATGTATCGGGACTTGCCGCCCGGATAGGTCTTCACGCGCACGCGCCCGAGGTCGCTGAGCAGGTCGAGGGCATCGTCGATGCGCTTACCCCCTCGCAGCGCCCCCGGCCCCTTCTGGCGAACCATATTGACGGTGATGGGGTCGCGGGGTTTCTCGCGCACGCGGCGGCACAGCCATTGCTCCAGCTTCTCCGCGTTTCGCACTTCATCGGTAACGTCGGTCGAGGAACTGAACCGCACGGCCTCATCCAGATACCAGCGCATGAGAGCGCAGGCGCTGTCGATGGCGCTGCGATTGATGGGCGTCAGACCGTCCCCGTATGTGGCAAAAACATGCAGGCAGCACGCGAGCCGCGCCGCGTTCTCCGCCGCCTTGCTCGCCACGTCCCGGATGGTGGAATACTCCCGGTCGCCGCCGATCAACTCCTCAACCTCATTGTGGAAGCGAATCCATGTGTCCTGCGCGGCTTTGTCGAAACCGGCGCAGTGTCCAATCAACCGGCCAAGATCGTCGAAACCGGCAGGGAGGAGGAGCAGTTGCGCAATACGGACCTGAAACGCCTGCAACTCGGGCATGGGCGGCGGCTCCTTATAGAGGCGCATACCCTGCGTCGTCTCAGGGTGGCACATCAGGAAGCGAGCGAAAAACCCGATCCCTCGCGCCAGCCCATCAGTCTTTTCGGTGAACTTGGCGAGCACGTCCGGTTGCAGCATTAGGCCCATCGTCCCGCGAACGCTCTCGATCACGGTTTCGCCGCGACCGACGCGAGCCTCCCGGATGGGGCCGCCATCCCAAATCTGGTTGAGCAGACCCATGTTGCGCTGGGCGTTCTCGGCCTTCATCGAGTGCGAACCGAAAATGACCCCGGCCTCTGCGCTGATGACTGCCGCAATGGGATACTTGTCCAAGTGACCGAGCAGCGCCTCGGCGGTATCGTCGCCGCGTAGCATCCGGGGGACGACTGGCACGTCATCAGGCTTTTCCCCCTCTCTGCCGCTCTCCTCCCAGGCCTCCATCGCATCGCGGTGCATTCGCTCCCAGCGCTTCTGCTCCCTCCACTGGTGAGCCTCCCAATCGTGAAGCGGCTGCATGAAGAACTTATCGACACTGGACTTGCGTTCGCCGCTCTCGGCGATGGTCAAGAAGAACAGTGAGGCGGGGCCATGCAGGCGCGCGTCCCGGCGAACACTGAATTGCGTTTGCACGGCGGCTGACACCGCCGACAAAGCGCAGCCCGCGACCATAGCCATCGGGGCTTGGACATAGTCAGCCACCTGCTCCACCGCCTCCCGGATAATCGGGGGCAGTCGATCGACAGGGTAAGGTAGCGGCTGGTCGTATCTACGAAGCGGCTGCGGCTTCCAAGGCAGCTCGCGCAAGAAGGCGTCATTCGCCTGCGGACTCATGTCAACGGACATTGCGGTGCGCCTCTCGCGTTGGAAGGGAAACGCCCGCTTGCGGACCTACGCAATGATTTTGCATACTGGTGCGGCTCATGGGTTGGATACTCCAAGTGCGGCAGGGTCTGCGAAACCCTGCCGCATTTCATGACAGGGTCTTATGAGGGTCTTGCCGCTGAAGGGCGGCGCGCTGAATGTTTCCGACATTCATGCGGATGCGCCCGACGAGCGGCACCCGTCAGGTGTGCGGTTCAGCATCCCGGCAGGACTGTAGGCGCTGGTGCTGCCGAAGGAGCGCTTCGCAAGCCAGTCGAGCACCACCGACCGAACATAGCGGACAGGCGCTTGGGGGGCCTCTCCCAGCTTCACGAAGGCGGGGCCTTTGCCCTTGTTGCGCCAGATTTCGAGGGTGTTGGTCTTGATGGAGAGCAGCGCGGCGGTTTCGGCGCTGGTCAGCAATTCGTCCAGATCGACGGTCTGCGTCGTCATGGCTAACGGCTCCTATGCGCCGCCACCTGACGCGAGGGGTGAACACTCCCTTGAGAGCCGATAGTTGAGCGGCCCGCCCTATCTCGGATAGGACGGGCCAATAAAGGAAAGCTAACACATAGCTTTGCGTAAGTATTTGATAAAATTATGCGGCCTTGCTCGGGACAATCCACGGCGGAAGTTGGCCTTTGCTGTCGGGCCAGTAGGACACCGAAAGAACGTCATCTGAATCCTCGGGAATTGCAGCAAGGACGATCAGCGACGGGTCGCAAAGCATCTTGATTGCTTCAGACCGTGAAACCCGAATCTCGTCGGGCATGGGATAACGTGCAGTGCTCATGGAACGTGTCTCCAGTTGTTCGCTGGTGACACATCAATCGCTGTGAGCATGATATGCGCTCGGCGGTTCAGCAAGCCCGCCTCGCACGGATCGATTGCCATAGGAGCGCAATCGAAAAGCTACGATGTGACGTTGGAGTGGATACCCTGAATCGGCAGACCTGAAAACCCATTCTGAGCGACGCTAAAACGGTTCGTCGCATTTTTCGGCTGTGGGCCGCGCTGGGGCTGACAACGGGGACGCCGTCCCCTTACCGGCTCCCATGCAAGGATCGCCGCTGTGCGCGGCGGCGCGCGGCCCTTGTCATGCACGCAACGGCACGACATTCGCCCCGGTCGCCTTCGCATGGGCAATCCGCGCCTGTTCCTCAATCCAGTCGCAGATGCTTTGCACCTCGGGATGCAGGTATTGCAGGCGCGAGGTTTGCAGATAGTGGCGCGCGGTGATGCCTTGCGGCACATGGTTCGTCAGCAATTCCAGCTTGAACAGGTCGATGCCGCAAGCGGAGAAGCCCGTGGTCACAAATGTGCGTCTCAAGTCGTGGGGGGACACCGCGCCGCTCCCGTCGCTGGCAATGTCCTTCACCTTGCTGAGCTGTTCCAACGGCGCACGCGTGTCGGTGATGTAGCCGCACCTCGATTTGGACGGGAACACGAACGGGCTTTCCGTGCCATCGGGCAGCTTCACCTTGGGCCGCTGTTTGATGATGGCCACAGCCTGCGATGACAATGGAAGCCAGACGGGGTTGCCGTTCTTCGGGCTCGGCAGGTGCCACCAGCATTGCGCGGGGTCGTCGTCAATGTGGACTTGCTCCCACCGAAGCGACCCGCCTTCGGACTTTCGCGCGCCGGTGAGCATGAGGAACCGGACCAAATCGACCCCGGCCAGCGCAGCGGCGTCGCGGGCAGCGACGCGCAACTCGCCCAGCTTGTTCCACACCTCGCCAACCTTGTTCAACTCGACGTGCCGGGTGCGCGGCTCAAACTCCTTCCAGTCGTCCTTCATGGCGTGGACCGGATTGTTCGGAATCAGCAGCGACCCGTCCGCACGCTTGAAACGCCGGTTGGCGAAGTTGACGAGGGTGCGCAGCGTGACGAGCGAAATCTGCGCCTGCCCCGGCGCTGGCCTGCCATCGAGGCCTTTGGCGCACATTTCCTTGTGACGCTTGCGAACGTCCTGCTCGCGGATGGACGCTATCGGCTTGTCCTTCCAGTCTGCGAACACCTTATCGACATGGCGATTCATCTCCGCCTTGGTGCTCTCGCGCATCTTCCCGTCGCGCTCCATGTAGAGGTCTGCGACCTGCCGAAGCGTCACCTTTTCAGCCTCGTCTTGTTTGCGCGCTTCGCGGGGGTCGATTCCATCCTCGAACTGGTGGCGATATTCGTCTGCCTTGCGGCGGGCGTCATCGACCGTCCATGCTCCATAGCTGCCGATTGTCATCCGCGCGTCAATCTCGGTGCCGCGCACCCGCCCTTGTGCGATGAACTTGGCAAGGCCGGTCGGGGTCACGCGCAGGCCGAACCCTTTGGTTTCGGTATCCCAATACAGAACATCCGATTTCACCAGACCGGGCTTGGCGACCCGGTCAATGTTGGTCTTCGTCAACTTCATCTTTGGCATGGCTTTGCTCCCGTAAGTTTCCCGTAAGTGCTACGCATAAAGCTGCGGCAATCTGCTTACGGCTGTTTCCGAGAGCCAAGCAACTGATTTCGCTTGATTATCCAGCTACTTCAAGCTGCGTAAAGCTACGCCAATTTAGGGACGAAAATACTGGGGGTGTGGGGGTCGGAGGTTCGAATCCTCTCGTCCCGACCAAGATTTCCCTGCAAAGCCTGAATAGTCCCGCGTTCGCGTGTCACGCGGTTGCGGCTTGTCCTACAGCACCGCTTTCGGGCTAGCGCCTTGCCTTCACCAAGGAGGCAGGCATGACCGACATCAACCAGTTGCTCGACGAGCTTATCGAACGCGAAGGCGGCTATAGCGACCATCCGGCCGATCGCGGCGGCCCGACGCGGTGGGGCGTCACGCAGGCGGTGGCCCGCGCGAACGGCTATTCCGGCGACATGCGGCACTTTCCCGCCGAACGGGCGAAGGACATCTACAAGGAACGCTATTGGCGCGCGCCCGGCTTCGCCGCCGTGGCCGAGCATGCTCCGGGAATTGCGGCGGAATTGTTCGATACGGGGGTGAACATGGGCACGGGCGTCGCCGGGGCCTTCCTCCAGCGCGCGCTCAATGCGCTCAATCGCAACGGACGCGATTATCCCGACATGCCCGCCGACGGCCGCATCGGTCCCGTTACCCTGTCGGCCCTGCGCGCCTTCCTGAAGGTGCGCGGCGGGACGGGCGAGGCCGTGCTGCTGAAGGCGATCGAGGCGTTGCAGGGGGAGCGCTATATCGCGCTGGCCGAAAGCCGCCCCGCCAACGAAGCCTTTCTCTATGGCTGGATCGCCAACCGCATCGGCCAGAGCTGCCGGAGCTGACCGAGCATTCGAGGAGAAATCTTATGGCATTTCCCGATGGGCTGATCAGCCCGCTCGCCAGAATCATCGACCGCATCCTGCCCGATCCGCAGGCGCGCGACGCCGCCAAGCTGGCCTTGCTCAAGATGGAAAGCGACCAGGAGCTGGAGGCGATCCGCACCCAGCTTTCGGCCATCACCATCGAGGCGCAATCCGCCGACCCGTGGACGAGCCGGGCCCGGCCCGCCTTCCTCTACGTGATCTATGCGCTGCTGCTCTGGTCGATCCCGATGGGGGTGATAGCAGCCGTGCGGCCCGAAACCGCGGAGGCCATCGCGCGCGGAATGAACGCCTATCTCAACGGCATCCCCGAATCGCTCTACGCGCTCTTCGCCACCGGCTATCTCGGCTATACGGCGGCCCGCACCTGGGGGAAGGTGAAGGGTGTGGATCGGTAGATTGAGGGAGGGAGGCGGCGGTGGGTTCTGCCGCCTCCCTTTGCCTTTGATCGAATATGGTCCTTGTCGATAGAATCACGGGATAGGATGGAGAGCGGATCGTTCTTCCTCATTCGTCACCCCAGCGCAGGCTGGGGTCGCAGGCCATGACGCACCCTGCCTCCACAGATGCCAGCCTGCGCTGGCATGACGATGAAAACACAGACTCGCCTTCTACTCCGCAGCCTCGCTATCCCCGGCAGGCGGCAGCGCGATGCCGCCCTCCTCCTCCACCGCGACCAGCTTCATCGCTTCCGGCGCGGAGGGATCGCGGGTGATGACCTCCACCTGTTCCAGTTCCTCTATCTCGCGCCCGCCGGTGTCGATGTTGAGATCGCGCAGCTTGCGGCCCGTCACCAGCACCCGGCCTTCGAAGCTGGCGGTGAACTTGTTGTAATCGTCCACCGCGCCCTTGAGGCTGCGCCCCATCTTGCGCAGATTACCGGCCGCGACCGCCAGCCGCTCGTAGATTTCCTTGCCCAGCGCGCCGATCTTCTTTGCCTCGTCCGCCATTTTCTCCTGCCGCCACACCGCAGCGACCGTGCGCGCGATGGCGATGAGGTTGGTCGGCGTCGCCAGCAGCACGCGCTTGCCGAACGCATAGTCCCACAGCGTCGGTTCCTGATCGAGCGCGGCGGTGAGGAAATGCTCGCCCGGCACGAACATGATCACATAATCGGGCGCGTCGGCGAATTGCGACTGATAATCCTTGCGCCCCAATATATCGACATGCGCCCGCATCGCCGCGACATGGCGCGCCAGATGCTCGCGCCGCTGCGCCTCTTCCCCGGCATCGAACGCATCCTGATAGGCGTTGAGCGACACCTTGGCGTCGATCACCAGCGACTGCCCGCCCGGCACGCGGATGATCACGTCGGGCCGCAGCCGCCCGTCGCCATTATCGACGCTGACCTCGGTACGGAAATCGGCATATTCGGACAGGCCACATATTTCGAGCACGTTGCGCAACTGCTGCTCGCCCCAGCGCCCGCGCGCCTTGGGCGCGGCGCGCAGCGAATTGACGAGCTTCTGCGCTTCGGCCTGCACCCGCTCCTGCCCGGCGCGCATCGAATCCATCAGGCCCTTGAGCTCGCCATAGGCCTCGGTCCGCGCGCGTTCCACCTCGCTGATGCGCGTGTCGTAATTCTTGATCGTGTCGCCCACCGGCTGCAACAGCGCCTTCAACTGCGCCTCGCTCTTTTCATGCGCCTGAGAGAAGCGCTGGTCGGCGCGTTCGAGAAAGGCCCGTTGCGCATCGCCCAGCAACCGTCCGCCAATCTCGCTGAACTGGGCGGAAAGCTGTTCCTTCGCCTCGCCCAGCAGCTTCAGTTGCGCCTCGAAGCTTTCCATCCGCGCCTGCGCCTCGGCCTCCATCGCGGCGAGACGGGCGCGGGCGGCATCGCGCTCCGCCCGTATCCGCTCCAGCCCGTCGCGCAGCGCCGCCGCCTGATCGGCGCGCTCCTTCTCGACCGCGAGGTCGCGCAGCGCCGAAATGCGCTGTTCCTCGACATGGCCCAATTGCTGCTCAAGCCGCTGGAGCGTGTCCATCGCCTCCCGCTCCCGCCGGCGCAGGTCCGCCACGGGGCGCGACGCCAGGAACCAGCCGGCGGCAAGCCCGGCCAGCAAGGCGACGATGACGAAAATCAGAACCAGCGCATCCATCGGCGATCAGCCCCCGCATAAAGAACGAAATGAGAACATATCGCCCCTGATGCTGGCTGGCAAGTACCGGATCGAAGCGCCGGACGGTTCAGGCCGCGCGGCGGGCCTTTTGCAGCTTCTTCAGCAGCATGTCGCGCTTCAGCCGCGACAGATGATCGATGAAGAGAATGCCTTCGAGATGGTCCATCTCATGCTGGAGACAGGTGGCGAGCAGCCCTTCGAGCGTCTGTTCGTGGATACGCCCTTCCCGGTCCATCCAGCTGGCGCGGATGGTCGCGGGCCGCTCCACCTCCGCGAACTGGTCGGGCACCGACAGGCAGCCTTCGTTGTAGACCGAAAGCTGGTCCGACCCCTCGATGATCTGCGGATTGATGAACACCATGGGGTTGCGGACGGGCTTGGCGTCCTCCTCGTCCGATTCCGGTTCCTGCAGGTCGATCACCAGCACCCGCTTCGGCACGCCGACCTGAATGGCGGCGAGGCCGATGCCCGGCGCATCGTACATGGTGTCGAACATATCGTCGATCAGCGTCTGAAGCGCATCGTCGATGGTGTCGACCGGCGTCGAAATCGTGCGCAGGCGCGGATCGGGCGCCTCAAGGATCGGTAGAACTGCCATATGCGTCAGATATGAGAACGAAGCCAGAATATCAAGATGCGCGGCGGCTAATTTCGGCTTAACCAATGGGCCGCCGGGCGCGCAATGCCTGGGCGAGCGTGCCTTCGTCGAGATAATCCAGCTCTCCCCCCACCGGCAGGCCATGGGCGAGCTGGGTGAGGCGAACGGGATATCCTTCCAGTCTTTCAGCGATGTAGTGGGCGGTCGTCTGCCCTTCCAGCGTCGCGTTCATCGCCAGCACGACCTCGTCTATCCCGCCCGCCGCGATGCGCGCGACGAGGCTGTCTATGCCCAGATCCTCCGGCCGCACGCCGTCGAGCGCGGAGAGCCTGCCGCCCAGCACATGGAAGCGGCCGGGGAAGAGACGCGATTTTTCCAGCGCCCAGAGGTCCGGCACATCCTCCACCACGCAGAGCGCGCGGTCGTCGCGCCGGGGGTCGGCGCAGATGGCGCAGGGATTGACGGTATCGACATTGCCGCAGACCGAGCAGGTGGAGAGCCGCTCGTTCACCCGGTCGAGCGCCTCAAGCAGCGGCCCCAGCGCCGACTCGCGCCGCTTGAGCAGGTAGAGGACAGCGCGTCGCGCCGAACGCGGGCCCAGCCCCGGCAGGCGGGCGAGGGCTTGGGAGAGGGCTTCTATTTCCGGTGATGCCATATCCATGCACATAAGGGCTTGCACTTGCGCCGCACAAGGGGTTGAGAGACGCCCATGAAGATCGTCTATATGGGAACGCCCGATTTCGCCGTGCCCGCGCTCGATGCGCTGGTCGCGGCCGGGCATGATATCGCCGCCGTCTACAGCCAGCCGCCCCGCCCCGCCGGGCGCGGCAAGAAGCTGATGCCGACGCCGGTGCAGGCGCGAGCGGAAGCGCTCGGCCTGCCGGTGCGCACGCCGCTATCGCTGAAGGGGGCGGAGGAGCAAGCGGCCTTCGCGGCGCTGGGGGCCGATATCGCGGTGGTCGCCGCCTATGGGCTGATCCTGCCGCAGGCGGTGCTGGATGCGCCGCGCCTGGGCTGCCTCAACATCCACGCCTCGCTGCTGCCGCGCTGGCGGGGGGCGGCGCCGATCCAACGGGCGATCCTCGCCGGAGACGCGGAAACCGGCGTCACCATCATGGCGATGGAGGCGGGACTGGACACCGGGCCGATGCTGGCCGAGGTGCGCACCCCGATCGACGGCAAGACGGCGGGAATGCTGACCGACGAACTGGCGCGCAGCGGCGCGGCGCTGATGGTGGAGGTGCTGGCGGACCTGTCCGCCTTCCCGCCCCGTGCTCAGCCGGAGGAAGGCGTCACCTATGCCGCCAAGATCGCCAAGCAGGAGGCGCGGATCGATTTCGCGGCGGGCGCGGCGCAGGCCGAGCGGCAGATCCGGGCGTTCAACCCGGTCCCCGGCGCCTTTTTCCTGCTGAACGGGGAACGCTTCCGCATCCTGTCCGCCGGCATCGAGGCGCAGGGCGGCGCGCCCGGCGCGATAGTGGACGACCGGCTGCTGATCGGCTGCGGGGCGGACTCGATCCGTCCCATAATGATACAGAGGGCAGGCAAGGGCGCGATGGGCGTGGAGGAATTGCTGCGCGGCTATCCGATCCCGGCGGGCACGAAGCTGGACCCGGTCGACGCATGACCACCCGCTTCGCCTTCACCGTCGAGTTCGACGGCCGCCCGTTCATGGGCTGGCAGCGGCAGGCCCATGGCCCGACCGTCCAGCAATCGATCGAGGAAGCCATTCACGCCGTCACCGGCGAGACGGCGGTGCTGCATTGCGCCGGGCGGACCGATGCGGGCGTCCATGGCCTCGCGATGCGCGCCCATGCCGATATCGAAAAGACGATCGCGCCCTTCCGGCTGATGGAGGCGCTCAATGCCCGGCTGCGGCCCGCACCGATCGCGATCATCGCCTGCGAGGAAGCGCCGGAGGGCTGGCATGCGCGCTTTTCCTGCATCCGCCGGTCCTATGTCTATCGCATCGTCAACCGCCGCGCGCCGCTGACCTTCGAAAAGGGGCTGGCGTGGCAGATCCCGCAGGTGCTCGACCATGAGGCGATGGCGCGGGCGGCCGCGCTGCTGGTCGGCAAGCATGACTTCACCACCTTCCGCTCCACCCAGTGCCAGTCCGACAGCCCGGTCAAGACGCTCGACCGGCTGGAGGTGATCCGCAAGGGCGAGCGGATCGACGTACATGCACAGGCGCGCAGCTTCCTGCATCATCAGGTGCGCTCGATGGTCGGATGCCTTGCGCTGGTCGGCATGGGGACATGGGATGTGAAGGACATGGCCGAGGCGCTGAAGGCGGCGGATCGCAGCAGGCTGGGCCTCAACGCGCCGCCCGATGGGCTGTATTTCGTGCGGGCGGAGTATCCCGGCGAGGGGTGAAAGCGGTTATTTCCGGACTATAAATCCGTTCGGGCTGAGCTTGTCGAAGCCCTGTCCTTCTTTGGAACAAAGAGAAAGACAGCCGTTGGGCTTCGCCCGCCCTTCGGGTCGACAGGTTCAGGGCGAACGGAGGTGGGGCCCGTCCCCGATCTGATCCATCTTGCTCCCCCCGCCCTCCACCGGTAAAGGACAAGGCGCGGCGACCACGTTCCCGCCCCTCCATGGGTTTCAAGACCGGGACGGCCCGGCGGCATCTTGTTCATGGAGACGAATATGGCGTGGATAGCCCTTGTGATTGCCGGCGTGCTGGAAACCATCTGGGCGGTGGCGATGAAACAATCCCACGGCTTCACCAGGCCCGGACCAACCATCCTGATGATCGTGACGATGGCGGCGAGCTTCGGCCTGCTCGCCTGGGCGATGCGGTCGCTCCCGCTCGGCACCGCCTATGCGGTGTGGACCGGCATCGGCGCGGCGGGCGCCTTCCTGATCGGCGTGCTGTTCCTCGGCGAGGCGGCCAGCGCCATGCGCATCGCTGCCGCGTTGCTGATCGTCGGCGGCATCATGTTGATGAAGGCGGCCAGCCCCGGCTGAGAGTCAGCCGAACAGGCGGGTCAGGCTCCTGTCCAGCACCAGCAACTGCCAGAGCAGGCGGCCATGGTCGGCGCGGCCCGCCTTGTGGTCGTCCACCACGCGCGCCATCGTCCCGGCGTCGAACCAGCCGCTCTGCGCCAGCGCCGAGCGGTGGGCGACGGCCTCCGCCTCGCCCGCCAGCGGCCCGCGGAACCAGTGCGAAATCGGCGTCACGAAGCCCATCTTGTCGCGATAGAGGATATCCTGCGGCAGATAGGCTTCCATCGCCCGCTTCATCAGATATTTGCCGCTGTTGCCGTGGATGCGCTGCCCCACCGGCAGGCGCGCGGCGAATTCGACCAGCCGATAGTCGAGCAGCGGCTCGCGCGCCTCCAGGCCGACGGCCATGCTCATCCGGTCGGTCTTGGTCAGGATATCGCCGGGCAGCCAGATGCGGATGTCGGCATATTGCGCGCGGTCGAGCGGATCGCGCGCGGGGGCGTTTTCCATTGCGCGCACGATCCTGTCCTCGGCGCGATGGCCGCCGACCTGACGGGCGAACCCCTCGCTGTAAAGCCGCCGCCGCATCTCCGGCGGGGTGACGCCGACCGCATGGGCATAGGCCTCCGCCCCGCTCATCCCCAACTGCTGGAAGGTCGTCTTGGCGCGCAGCCAGCGCGGCGCCCAGTCCGCCTTGGGATAGAGGCTGCCCAGAGCGCCGAACAGCGGCTTGCGCACAGTATCCGGCACCAGCCTGCGCGCCGCGTCGCCGCGATGCTGGAACAGATGGCGGCGATAGCCCGCGAAAGCCTCGTCCGCCCCGTCGCCGGAGAGGGCCACCGTCACCTCCTCGCGCGCCAGTTCGCACACCCTGTAGGTGGGCAGCGCCGAGGCATCGGCGAACGGCTCGTCGAAATGGGCGACCAGCGTGTCGAGCAGGCCGAAATCGTCGGGCGACACCAGCCGGGTGCGATGGTCGGTCGCGAAGCGGCGGGCGACATGATCGGCGTGGCGGGTCTCGTCGAGGCTCGGCACGTCGAAGCCGATGGTGCAGGTCTTGACCGCGCGCGGCGAGGCTTCCGCCATCAGCGCGACGACGCTGCTGCTGTCGACGCCGCCCGACAGGAACGCGCCCAGCGGCACGTCCGCCACCATGCGGGAGCGGACGGCATCGCGCATCAGCGCGGTCAGTTCCTCCATCAGCGCGGCGGGCTTCGCGGTCGAGCGGTCGGCGAAGCTGACGTCCCAATAGCGGCGCGGCTCCGGCATGCCCCTGCCCCGCACCAGGCGCAGATGCTCGCCCGCGCCCAGCTTCCTGACGCCCGCGACGATGCAGGCGTCGTCCGGCACATAGCCGAGCGCCAGATAATCCTCGATCGCGCTCGGATCCGGCTCCCGCCGCAGCAGCGGATGGGCGAGCAGCACCTTCAGCTCCGAGCCGAAGATCAGGCTGCCGTCCGACACCCGCGCATAATAAAGCGGCTTCACGCCCAGCCGGTCGCGCACCAGCCAGAGCGATTGCGTGCCCTTGTCGAACAGGGCGAAGGCGAACATGCCGTTGAAGCGGTGCACGCAATCCTCGCCCCATTGGCGATAGGCGTGCAGGATCACCTCGGTATCGCTGTGCGAACGGAAGCGGTGGCCGCGTTCCTCCAGTTCGGCGCGGATTTCCGCGAAATTATAGATTTCGCCGTTGAAGGTGACGATCAGGCTCTCGTCCGGATTGGCCATGGGCTGCGCGCCGCCCGCCAGATCGATGATCGACAGCCGCCGGTGCCCCAGCCCGACGCCGGGGGCAGTCCACACGCCCGCGCCGTCCGGCCCGCGATGCGGCATGACGTCGATCATCCGCCGCACCCGGTCCGGGTCGACCGGCTTGGCCGTTTCGAGATGGAAGATGCCCGCTATCCCGCACATGATGGAGGCTCTAATCCATTTGCGGCGGATGTGGGAACCGCTTTTGCGTAAAAAGCTGTCATCGCGGCGGCGCGGCCGCCTCCGCAAGCCGGACCGGATCGCCCAGCGCGGCCAGAAACGCGCGGATCGCGGCATCGGCGGGCGCGCCCTCGCCTTCCTCGGCGGAGATCAGGATAGCGACCGCGCGCTGGTCGCGCCCCAGCAGCCGCGCCTTCATGGTTTCGAGCTTCACCGTGGCCTCGCTGCCGGTCACAGCGCCGCCGCCGACGCGGTAGAAGGTCACGACATGGCGCAGGACCGGGCCGGGCGCGGCGATCGCTTCCCCCCGTGCCCCGACGGGCGCCCATGCGGGGGAGGTCCACGACCAGTCGCCCTCCGGATCGGCGGCTCCCTGACCGAAGCCGACAAGCTCCCGCCCTTCCTGCTGCCACCCGAAGCTGGCGATGGCGAGATCGACGACATGGCCCTGCCCGTCGGCATAGCGGGCCATGACGCGATGATCGGCGCCGTCGAAGCGCGGCTGCCACGGCGCGCGCATCGGCGTGGCGACGCGGTGCCAGCCCGCGACCTGCGGCAGTAGCGGCGGCGCGAGGTCGGCGCTGCCCCAATGGGTCGAGATGCGGCTCCACACGGGCGGGGCGAGGATCAGCGCCAGCGCGGCGGCGAGCGCGACCGGCATCGGCGGGACGGCGCGCGCGGGGATTGCCGCCAGCGCCTCGCCGTCGATCGCCTGATCGCCCGGCCTGCGGTCGAAGAAAGGCCATGCGACGGCCATCACCCCCGCCATCACCAGCGCGAAGAACAGCCAGCCATAGACGACATGATCGAACCCCACCGCCGCGTCGATCGTCGTCAGATGGGCGACATAGATGGTACCGAACGCCCGCACCCCGTTGGCGAGCAGGCAGGCGAGCAACGCGCCGCCGAGGAAGAGCGCCCGCCGCGTCCACGACCGGAAGCAGACATTGCACACCAGCACGCCATAGGCGGTCATCGCCACCAGGAATTTCGCGCCGGAGCACGCCTCCGCCACCTTGAAATAGCCGGTGGGGATGGTGATGAAAATGCCTTCCAGATGCGCGGGCACCTGGAAGAGATGCAGCAGCGCGACGGCGATCCGCGCCGTCAGCAATTGCAGCGCCGGTTCCAGCTCGCTGCCCACCGGCACCATGAAGAAGGCGTAGAAGAGCGGGAAGAGCAGCCCCCGCACCACCGCCGGGCCGAGCGTCGCCGCCACCGCGCCCTGCAACAGCAGGATCAGCGCGCCATGGCGGATCACGCCGAGGCTGCCCGCATCGCCGAGCAGCCAGAAAGCCGCGCCCAGCGCCATCCAGACGAGGCCCGGTGCCCAGAAGCGGGGCGTGATCCGCCCCAGCCCCTCGCGCCGCTGCCAGACCAGCCAGCCGATGATCGGCGGCAGGAACAGGCAATGGCCATAGGTGGAGGAGGTCCACCAGATCGCCACCATATCCGCCGCGTCGCGCCAATAGAGCAGCAGGATCGCCAGCCACAGGCCGGCAAGCGCACGCAGCTGGCGCGGCCAGCCCGCATCGCCTGCCCATGCGGAAGGAAGGGCGCGGGCCTGCATCATGCGGCGCTTGCCTCGCGGCTGTCCTTTCCTTCTGCCTCGCCGGTCAGCATCGCCCGCAGCGGCGCGAGCGTCGCCGCCCAGTCGTAACGTTCCTCGACCCGGCGGCGCGCCGCCAGCCCCAGCGCGACGGCACGGGCGGGGTCGGCGAGCAGGGAGAGGACGGCCTGCGCCTCGCCCGGCGCATCGGCGGCGACCAGCAGATGCGCGCCGTCATGGGCGTCTATCCCCTCGGCCGCCTGCGGGCTGGCGACGACGGGCCGCGCCATCGCCATCGCCTCCAGCACCTTGTTCTGGATACCGCGCGCGATCCGCAGCGGGGCGACGACCACATCGGCAGCGGCGAGCCAGCCGCGCACATCGGGCACGCCGCCGGTCACGATCACGCCGGGCTGCGCGGCGAGCGCCTCCACCTGCGGCGTCGGGCTGCGTCCGACGATGGCGAAGCAGGCTTGCGGATGGACGCGCCGGATCGCGGGCAGCGCCTCTCTCGCGAAGCTTTCGACCGCCTCGATATTGGGGCGATAATCCATCTGCCCCGTGAACACGAGCAGCGGCGCGCCCGGCGGATCGATCGCCGGATAATCGCCATCGGCGCGGAAATATTCGAGGTCCACCCCATTTTCGAGCGCGCCGATGCGGCACCCGTCGACACCGCCGGCCCGGCGGAACATCGCGGCCTCCGCCTCGCTGACGAATACCGAGATATCGGCCCGGCGCGCGACCTTGCGTTCATAATCGTGCAGCAGGCGGCCCTCGCGCCGGTTGATCCAGCCCATCAGGCCGCCCTGCCCCGCGCCATAGGCGGCATATTTGGCGCTGTCGAAATCCACGAAATCCATCAGGAAGCGGATATCGGCGGGCAGGTCCTTCGGCAGGAAATGCGCCATCTGCACCGAATAGGCGATGATCGCACGGATCGGCCTTTCCCGCAGCAGCCGCGCGACCCAGCGGCGCATCTCCGCCTTGTCGTAGAGCGCGACCAGCATCGGCTGATGCCGGATGAGGCCCGAAAGCCCAGCCACCGCGCGCGAGCGGTCGCGCATCAGCACGCACTGGCTGACCGCCACCCGCTCCATCTCGGCGGAAAAGCTCATGTCCCGGTCGTCGTCGGCGAAGCAGCCGACATGGACGGGGGCGAGCTTCGTCGCGGCCTCCAGCAGATGCCAGGAGCGGATCTTGTCGCCCCGGTCCGGCGGGAAGGGAATGCGGTGGCAGAGGAAGAGGATTTCGCCGTCGATGCCCATCGTCTCCGCCTTCACCCCAGCCCCCGCGCGATATGGGGGCCAAGCAGGCTGGCGAGCGGCAGCGGCAGCTTCTTCCACAATTCGACCTTGCGCTGATATTGCGGCGAGAGCGGGTTGATATCCCGCGCTTCCCGGCCCGGCGCGGCGCGGGCGGCATAGACCAGCGGCTCGCCCTCCCAGCCCCAGCTCTTCTTCCAGGCGGCGGGACCGGTGCCGACCTTCGACCGGCCGAAATCGAATATGCTGTAGCCGCGCGCCCGCGCATGGCCCATCAGGTGGAAATAGGCGACCTCGTTGGAACGGAAAGCCCGCGCCGCCAGCGCCGATCCCTGCCAATAGGGCATGCAGCTTTGCCCGTGATAAAGGGTGAAGATGGTCGTCAGCGGCGCGCCGTCCTTGCTCACCAGCAGGATGTCGGCGTCCTCGCCGAAGGCGGCGAGCACGGCCTCGAACATCGCCTTTGGAAAGACCGGCGTACCGAGGCGGTGCACATTCTCGGCATAGAGGCGATAATGAATGTCGAGCAGCCGCCTGTCCCGCCCGATCTCGATATCGAGGTCGAAGGAAAGGCCCTTGCGAAGCTCCGCGCGATGCTTGCGCGGCACGGCGAGAAGCTGCGCCTCGTCATCGGCCTCCAGCGGCCTGGCGAAGTTGAGATAGGCGCCGCCCTTGCGCGTCCACCCGTCCTCCGGCAACCTGCCGCCGCGCAGCTCCGCCGTGGGGCAGCGATGCCGCTCCGCCAATTGCCAGCATTGCCCGGC
This sequence comes from Sphingobium jiangsuense, assembly GCF_014196495.1. Lineage (GTDB taxonomy): Bacteria > Pseudomonadota > Alphaproteobacteria > Sphingomonadales > Sphingomonadaceae > Sphingobium > Sphingobium jiangsuense. The sequence goes on along the minus strand of NZ_JACIDT010000012.1, from coordinate 101,972 downwards.
CAGCGCCTCCACCGTCGCGCTGTCGTCCGCCACTATGCCTCCATCGACGGCAAAGCCGCTCGATACCAGGGCGCGGCCGAAAAGGCGCGAGGCGATGAGGTTGAGCGGCAGCACGCCGCAGATGTCGCCTGCCCGGCGCGCGACCAGCATCAGCGCCTGCTGACGGCATCCCTTCGCCACCGCGCCGATCCATGCCGGACGGTGGAAGGGCGTCGTATCCCCGCGCGCGCAGATCCAGCGGTCGATCGCCTCGACCTCCCGCGCGTCGGACAAATCGGCCAGATCGATATTCAGGGCGTGGGCCAGCATGGCGCCGCCTCCTTCTGCCCGGCAACCAGCCTGTCGATGCGTTCCCAGCGGAAATCGCGGATCAGGCGGCGCAGCTTGGGCGCCATCACGCCGATATTGGTATAATGGCGGATGCGCGACCTGAGCGGCGCGCCCGCCACGCGCGGCTGGCCGGTATCGATCTCCCACGGGTGGAAATAGATGATCGCGGGGCGGCGATCCCGCCCGTTCACCTGTCGCACCGCCCAGCGCGAAAAGCCGTAGGGCAGCAGGCGGAAAAAGCCCCCGCCGCCCGCCGCCAGCGTACGCCCGGCAAGGCGCGCGGTCGTGACCGGCAGCTCCACCAGATCGCTGCCCCGTACCGGATGGAAGGCGAAGCGCGGCGCTTCGGGCCAGCCATAATGGTCGTGCACCACCGGGACGACGCTGCTGGAATAGGCATAGCCTTCCTCGGCCAGTATCTCATGCGCCCAGGGGGTGCGCGCGTCGATGGAGAAGCTGGGCGCGCGGTAGCCGCTCACCGCCACGCCGCCCGCCTGCTCCAGCAGGTCGCGCGCCTTGCGCAGGTCGGCGCGGAACTGATCGGGCGTGAAGGTGAACACGCGCTGATGGTCATAGCCGTGGCTCGCCAGCTCATGCCCGGCCTCGACGATCCGTCGGATCGCGGCCGGGAAGCGTTCCGCCACCCAGCCGAGCGAAAAGAAGGTCGCCTTGACGCCGCCTTCGGCGAACAGGCCGAGCACCGCATCGACATTGCGCTCGACCCGGCATTCGAGGCCATCCCAGTCGCGGCGGTCGATCGTGCGTTCGAACGCCCCTACCTGAAACCAGTCCTCCACATCGACCGACAAGGCATTGACCATCTGGGCATTGATCATCTGGGCATTAAGCATCTCATGCGGCGCGGACGGCATGGTCGTCGGCCTCGACCCAGTCGACCAGCAGCGTCAGCACGCGGCGCAGCGCCGCCTCCTGCTCCTCATTCTGCCGTTCCAGCCGGGCCAGACGGTCGCCGATACCCGCCAGCCGCGAGGCCAGCTCGCGCTGTTCGTCGGTCAGGCTGGCGCTCTGACCGATGGACCGGCGCAGATCGTCGAGCTCGTCACGCACCTGATGCAGCTGATCCCCGGTGGAGGGCGCCATCTCGGCGTCCCCGGCCTCCGGTTCCGGTGCGGAGGAAGCGGAGGTGCCGTCGCCCGCCATGTCGGCGGCGACCGTCTCTATCGCCTGCGCGTCGATCTCATGCAGCTGGTCGACCGCGCCGAGCAGCAGCACCCGGCTCATCAGCGCATTGACCCGGCGCGGAATGCCGTCGGTCGCGCGGAAGATCGCGGCGAACGCCTCCGGCGTGAAATGCGGGTCGCCCTGCCAGCCGACCAGCGACAGGCGGTGCGCGATATAGGGCTCTATCTCGCTTTCCAGCATCGGTTCGAGATGATGGGTCGCGATCACCCGCTGGCGCAACTGCTCCATCTCCGGGCCGTGCATCAGGTCGCGGAATTCGGGCTGGCCGAGCAGGAATATCTGCAACAGCGCCTGCCCGCCCAGCTGGAAATTGCTGAGCATCCGCAGCTCCTCGACCGCACTGTGCGGCAGGTTCTGCGCCTCGTCGACGATCAGCAGCGTGCGCAGCCCCTTGCGCGCCTGCGCGTGGAGGAACGCCTCGATCCGCTGGAGCATCTGCGCCTTGGGCAGATGCTCGTCGGTGATGGCGAAGCCCTGCGCGACCAGGCGCAGCAGGTCGTCGCCCTGCACCTGCGTCGACACGATCTTGATCGCGGTCAGGCGCGCCGGATCTATGGTGTTCATCACATGGCCGACCAGCGTGGTCTTGCCCGCGCCGATCTCGCCGGTGATGACGATGAAGCCCTCGCCCTGCGCAAGGCCATAGCCCAGATAGGACAGCGCCTTGCGATGCGTGCCGCTCTCGAAATAGAAATGCGGGTCGGGCGTCAGCTGGAACGGTCTGCCCTGGAATTGATAAAACTGATCGTACATCGTTCTCATCTCCATTGGGGGCGCGGCCGCCCCCGGCTTCCGTCAGAATTGATAGCGCACGCCGATCCGGCCGAGCAGGCTGATGATCTGCTCGACATCGGTGGCATCGAGGGCGTCCAGGCCGACCGAGGCATGGCCGGTGAGGCGCCGCCCATATTGGCGGGCATAGGTGACCCATGCGCCGTAGTTGCTCACATTGACCCCGCCCATGCCGGAATCCATGTAATTGCCATAGACCGTTCCGGTGAGGGACGACGCCGCGTCGAGCCGCACGCCGACAAAGCCCGTGCCGTAATAATAATCGTCCTTCAGGCCGTTGACCACGGCCAGCACGCCGGTATCGGGCGCCAGGAACTTGCGCTGCGACCAGCCCAGGCCGACGCCCCAGTTCCAGCGGCCCTGCGACAGGCTGTATTGCGCCTGTATGCCGCGGCGGCGGTAATTGGCGGCGGTGATCCCCGCCAGCGCATCGTTGAGGCAATCGACGCCGCTTTCCCCGCTCAGGCAGCCGGTGAGGTCGCCGGTGAACGGATTGCGCATCGCGTCGAAGGCGAAGGGCAGCGTCGACAGGCTGTTGTTGAGCCCGCGCCCGAAGCTGTCGATCGTGTCGAAATAGGCGATCTGGAACGATCCGCCCGGCCCGGTCTGCCAGCTGAAGGTGCCGACATAATGCATCGAATCATAGCGGCGGCCGACCCGCACCTCCAGCGAGGTACGGCGGCTGGGGCGCCAGAGCACGCCGACATCCCACATGATGCCGTCCGTATCATAGGCGATCACCCTGGGCACGGACGGATCGCCCGCATAATTGCCGTTGTCGTCGATGACCGGCAGCCCGGTGACAGTATCCACCAGCACCGATTGCTGGGTGATCCTGATCTTCTCATAGCCGACGCCGCCGACCAGCGCGACCGTGGGCGTCACCGGCACGGTGACGTCGCCCCGCACCCATGCGTCGGTATAGCGTTGCTTCAGCTCGGAGGAATTCTCGCGGTCATAGCCCGCGCTGACCACCCAGCCGAAGGGCAGGTCGCCCGGCTTCATGCCCACAGAGCCTGTCAGCGAATGGAAGGTGCTGTCGCCATAGGCGCCGTAATGCTGGCGGTTGCCGCTGGAATCGAAGCCCACATCGGTGTCGATCTCCGTATAGCCGAAGCGATAGGCGGCGTTGACGAAGAGGTCGTCGATATGGGTGGTGAGGGTCGGGCCGACATAGAAGGAATAGACGTCGTCCGTCGCCTTGCCCGCGCTGACCAGCGAATTATTGGCGCCGTAGAAACCGTCGCTGCGGACCCGCGAGGCGAAGCCGCTGGCTTCAAGACTCAGCGTTTCGGGGATCGCCCAGTAACGCGCCCGCGCCACGCCGGAAAAGATATCCTGATCGGGCGTGCGGCGGTTCCAGCCGAACTGGTGCTCGTAGCGCAGGCTGACCTGCGCCTCGGCCCGGCGCGTCGCGACCGAACCGTCCGCGCCCACGGCGAGCGTCGTATAGGTCAGGAGGTCGCCGTCGCCGCCCTTGATGTCGGTGACGACCGTCTGGTCGACCTCGATATAGGGGGCGATCTCCACGCGCGCGGAGGCCTTGCCCGGCGCGATCCCGGTCACGGCCAGCGCCAGCGCCGCGCCGCCGAGGCGCAGCGGCATCGCGCCGGAGGAAGAGAAAAAGGGCATCAGTCCGCTTCCCTCGCATAATAGCTCCCGAAGCGGCGTCCGCTCGTCGAGAACTGGACGCCGTTCAGCAGCAGCTGAACATGCGGGCATTCCTTGAGCAACCCGGCGGCATCGCGCAGGGCGCCTTCGGTCGTGCGATCCGCCCGCACCACCAGCACGGTCTGCCCCACATGGCCGGCGAGAGCCGCCGCCGGGGAAGCCGCCAGCAACGGCGGGGAATCGAAGATCAGCACCCGCTCCGGCCGCCCGGCGACCAGCGCCGCGATCAGCGCGTCCATGCGGGCGGACGAGATATATTCGGCATCCCGGTCGGTGCTCTGCCCTGCCGGAAGGACGCAGAGCGACGGGATGTCGGTGCGGATGACCAGATCCTCCACCGGCAGGTGCGGGTCGGCCAGCGCGTCCATCATCCCCTTGCCCGGCGTCAGGCCGAGGCTGGACGGGATGCCGGGCTTGGCGATATCGGCATCGATCAGCAATATCTCCAGCCCACTTTCCGCCGCCAGCGACAGGGCGAGGTTGACCGCGCAATAGGTCTTGCCGTCGCCCGGATGGGCCGAGGCGATCAGGATGATATTGCCGTTGGGGATCGCCTCCTGCTGGCGGCTGCCCCGGATGCGGGCCAGCAATTCCCGCTTGATGATGCGGAATTCCTCGCTAGTGCGGCCGACAGGGGCGCCGGGCACCAGATAGCCCGCCTCCTCCATGGCCTCATGATCCAGCTTGCGCGCCGGGCCGGTCCAGTCGCGGGCGCGCGGGGCGGCAGGGGCAGAGGCAGCGGAAGCGCTTTCCTCCCCTTCCGCCCCGATCTCCTGCCCGGCGGCGAAGGTGGCCGGATCGGCCGGTTTCGCGGGTTCGGGCGGCGGCGGGATCATCTCGGCAGGAATGTCGAGCGGCGGCAGCGCGTCGCCGCGTATCGCCTGCTCGAAATGGAACAGGTCGTTCGCGCGGTCGAGCACGCTTTTGGCCGGGGCCGGGCGGATCGACGAGGGATCGCCGCCAAACGGGAAATTCTGCTTACCCATGCTCTTCCCCTTCACGCCATGCCGCGCTGGACGAATTCCACCACGATCAGCAGCAGGCAGGCACAACCCAGTGCCGCGCAACCGCCCATGAACATCTTCAACTTGCGATTACGTTCCGCCATCCGGGCCGGATTCAACGTTTCCGTCACCGATCCTATCACGGGCGCCCCGGTTGCTTTTGCCAGTTTCTGCGCCGTGGGGAAAGTCTGACGCACCTGCCCCAGCGCGAAAGCCGAACCGACGCCCGCGCCCACGCCCGCGATCAGCACGCCGACCAGCAGCAGCGGCCGGTTGGGCGAAGCGGGCGCGCCCGGTTCGCCCGGCGGGTCGATCACGCGGAAGGTCGTGCCGGTCGTCTCGTTCTGCACATCGCCGCGCAGCCGCACTTCCTCGCGGTCGGACAGCAGCTTGTCATACTGGTTCTTCAGAACGTCATAGTCGCGGTTGATCTTTTCCTGCTCGGTCGCCAGCCCCGGCTGGGTGATCTGGCGGGACACCATGCTGTTGATGTCCGCCTGTATCTGCGCCTTGCGGCTTTGCAGCATCTGCACCGTGGCGGCGCGCTCGGCCTGCATCGACTTGAGCGAGAGATAGGCGGGGTTGGCCGTGCCCGTCGCCGCCGCCGCGCCGCCGCCCTGCGCGCCGAGCGCCGCGATCTGGCGCTGGAGGGCGATGACGTCGGGATGTTCGGCGGTCCAGCCGCGCGCCTTCGCGGCGGCGAGATCGGCCTGCGCCTGCGTCAGCGCGGTCGGCCCGCCGGAGGGGCCTGCGCCCGCGATGGTGGCGGGTGTGCCGCCCAGCTGGCCGTTGATCGCCGCCAGCGCGCTCTGCGCCGCCGCGAGCTGCGGTTCGAGCTGGTTCAGCTCGCTACGCGCCGCCGTCACCCGGTCGGCGATGGAGCCGGAGCCGGGGAGCAGGCCCACGCGCTGCTCGAACTCGACCCGCTTCTGCTCGACAGCGGCCAGCGCCTTGCCGGTTTCGGAAATCTGCTGGTCGAGGAAGGCGAGGCCCTGCCGCGTTTCGTCGCGGTTGCCGGCGATGTTCGCCTGCTGGAACAGGTCGATCAGCTTCTGCGTCACCTGACGGGCGATGCGCGCATTGGCCCGGTCGGAGATCGAGCTGTCGTTCATCACGGTCGACACCTCGAACATATTGTCGTCGTTGGAAACGATGGTGATGTTCTTGCGCAGCATGCCCACGCGCGCGGCGATATCGGCATCGCTGGCCACGGTTCCGGCGAGGTCGGTGCCGCGCACCACCTTCACCAGATTGTCCGAGCTCATCAGCGTCTGGCGCAGCGCGGCGAGGCTCTTTTCCTGCTCGGCGGGGGAAATGCCGACCTTGTCCTGAATGACGGACTGGGTGGTCACATAGACCTTCGCCCGCGACTGATAGCTGTTGGGGATCATCGACACCGCGAGCCAGCCGAGCGCACACACCGCCCAGGCGACGCCCAGCGCCAGCCAGCGGCGGTTCCATATGCCATGCAGGGCGATCAGCAGTTCATCGTAGAGACTGGGCATCGGTCCGTTCTTTTCTCTCGTCCTTACCGGCTTTCAGGGCGGGCTTTGCGTCAGAACATGCTTTCGGGAATGATGATGACGTCGCCGGGCGCCAGCAGCACATTGGCCTTGGTGTCGCCCTTCTTGATCAGATCGTTGATGCGCAGCGCATATTCCCGCTGCTTGCCGCTGTCCTTGTCGAACCGGACCAGCCGCGCCTTGTTGCCCGCCGCATATTCGGACAGGCCGCCGACCGCGATCATCGCGTCGAGCAGCGTCATGTTGGCGCGATAGGGCAGCGAGGCGGGCTTGTCGGTCGCGCCGACGATGCGCACCTGCTGGCTGAACGTGCCGGAGAACTTGTCCACGATCACCGAGACCAGCGGATTCTGGATATATTGCGACAGCGCCAGCTTGATGTCGTCGGCCAGCATCTTCGAGGTCTTGCCGACCGCTGGCATGTCGGTGATGAGCGGCGTGGTGATGCGGCCGTCCGGGCGCACCTGCACCTTGGCGCCCAGTTCGGGGTTGCGCCAGACGAAAATTGTCAGTTCATCCAGCGGGCCGATCACATATTCCTCACCCGGTCCTTCCTGCGTGGAAACGAAGGAAGCGGGCGGCAATTGTGGCCCGGAAGCGCTGCCCGCGCATCCCGACAGGACGAGAGCGGACAGGACCAGACTGATGAAAAGCTTCGAAATATGGCCGAAAGCCATGTCATTCACCTCATTTCTGCTGCCCCAATCTACCCCTTCTTCCGTCCGGAATGAAGGCGTAACGCAAGGACACCCTTTTCCGCCTAATGACCGAAAAGGGTGAAAATAGCGTTAGTCTATTGGTAAAAAGCTGTATCGGGCGGCGGGGCCCGGACTCTACCCTGTTCAGATTGAACCGGGCAGAGTCCTGCATTCCTTGCTTGTCGCGTTTTCCGAGCCGTCAGATGTTCCATCTGACTTGAAAACGCTCTACCCACCCACCAGCATTTCCCGCGCGGGGGCATGACCGAGGAAAGCCGAGGGCGAGGCCGTCGCGCCATAGGCCCCGGCCATGAACACGGCGACGATATCCCCTTCCTGGACCGGGGGCAGCAGCACCTTGTCGGCGAGGCGGTCGAGCGGGGTGCACAGGCACCCGGCGATGGTGACTGGCTCGGCGGCGTTCTCCACACCGAATTTGTTGGCGATGGCGACCGGATAGTTGCGCCGCACCACCGTGCCGAAATTCCCGCTGGCCGCGAGTTGATGGTGCAGGCCGCCGTCGACGATGGCGAAGCGCTCGCCATGGCTTTCCTTCACGTCGACCACGCGGGTCAGATAGACGCCGGCCTCCGCGACGAAATAGCGGCCCAGCTCCATCGCGAAGGCGCTTTCCTCCAATATTTCGGGCGGCAGGGTCAGCGCCTCCTCCAGCGCGAGGCCGATCGCGCGGGCATCGACCGGCAGGTCGCCGGGGAAATAGGGCACACCCAGCCCGCCGCCGATATTGACCAGCGGCGGCGTGCGCCCGACCTCTTCGGAAAGGCGCGCGGCCAGCGCGACCGTCTGCGCCTGCGCTTCGATGATCGCCAGCGTGTCGAGCGCCTGGCTGCCCGCGAAGATATGCCAGCCGCGCCAGTCCGCCCCCGCGTCGATCACCTGCCGGGCGAGCGCCGCCGCGCGATCGGCGTCCACGCCGAAGGGCTTGGCGCCGCCGCCCATCTTCATGCCCGACCCCTTGAGGTCGAAATCCGGATTGACGCGCACGGCAAGGCGGGGCGTGACGCCGAGGCGCTCGGCCATGCCAAGCGCCCGCCGTGCCTCGCCTTCGGATTCGAGGTTGATCGTCACCCCCGTGCCGATGGCGGCATGCAGTTCGTCGTCACGCTTGCCCGGCCCGGCGAAGCTGATGCGATCGGGCGCCATCCCGGCTTCCAGCGCCATCGCCAGTTCCCCGCCCGACGCTATGTCGAAACCGTCGACCAGCCCCGTCATCGCCGCCAGCAGCGGAGGGAACGGATTGGCCTTCATCGCATAATGAAGGTGCAGCCCGTCGGGCATCGCCACCCGCAACCGCCCGATGGTGGAGCGCACCGTCCCCATGTCGTAGACGAACAGCGGCGTATCGCCCGCCTCGTCGATCAGCGAGCGCGCGCCGCAATCGCCGATCAGCAGCATGCCGTCCTCCGCCTCGAACCAGAGCGGGATCGGACCTGATGGTTTCATGCGTTATTCTCCTCCGCCGGATGGGCATGGACGCCGGCCAGCGCGACACGATCGATCTTGCCGTTGGGGGTTTTCGGGAACTGCCCGACCATCCTGATTTCCCCCGGCATCATGTAATTGGGCATTTCGGCGCGGAACCGCCCACGTATCGCCTCCTCCAGCGCGGCGGCGTCCGCCCTGCCGCCCGCATCGGCCCCTCCCCCGTCAGGCCGCACGAGCAGCAGGATCGCCTGTCCCAGCCGCCGGTCGGGCATGCCCAGCGCCACCGCCTCGGCGACGCCGGGCACGGCTTGCGCGGCTTCCTCTATCTCGGTCGGGCTGATGCGGTTGCCCGCGGATTTGATCATCGCGTCGTCGCGGCCGACGAAATAGAGCAGCCCCCCGGCATCGCGCCGCACCCTGTCGCCCGACCATACCGCCATGCCGCCATGGCGGGAAGCGGGCGGCGCGGGGCGGAAGCGCTCGGCGGTGCGCGCCGGGTCGTTCCAATAGCCCCTGGCGACCAGCGGGCCGCAATGGACCAGTTCGCCCGGCTCGTCATCCGCCGTGACACTGCCATCGGGACGGCAGACCAGAATCTCCGCATGCGGGATCGCCCGCCCCATGCTTTCGGGGTGGGAGGCGACCAGTTCCGGCGGCAAATAGGTCGATCGGAACGCCTCGGTCAGCCCGTACATCGGATAGATATCGGCATTGGGGAACAGCGCGCGCAGCCGCCTCACCAGCCCCCGCGTCAGCGCGCCGCCGCTGTTGGTGAGGTAGCGCAGCCGCGCAGCGGTTTCGGCGGGCCAGTCCGCCTCGGTCAGTTGCACCCAGAGCGGCGGCACGCCCGCAAGGCCGGTTATCCCCTCCCGCTCCACCGCCTTGATGACGTCGCGCGCGGTCAGATAGTCGAGCGGTACCACCGTTCCGCCCGCCGCCCAGGTCGAGAACAGCTGGTTCTGCCCATAGTCGAAGCTGAACGGCAGCACCGCCAGCACCCGGTCCTGCGGCGTCAGGCGCAGATACTCCGCCACCGACACCGCGCCCAGCCAGAGATTGGCGTGCGTGACCATCACCCCCTTGGGCCGCCCGGTCGATCCGCTGGTGTAGAGCAAGGCGGCGAGATCGTCGGGAGCGCCCTCGCCCGGCGGCAGCGGGTCGAGCGTTTCCGCCTGCGCCGGCACCTCCCCTTCGTCATGCAGCATGCAGCCGGGCGCGTCCCCATCCTGAAGGCTCGCAAGACGCGCCGACGAGGCGATGAGCAGCCCCGCCCCGCTGTCGGCGAGGATATGGGCGACCTGCGCATGCTTGAGCAACGGATTGATCGGCACATGCACCAGCCCCGCGCGCGGCGCGGCCAGCGGCATCAGGCAGGCGAGCCGCCCCTTGGCGACCCAGCTCGCCACCCTGCCGCCGCGCGGCAAACCCTGCGCCGCCAGCCAGGCGGCGAGGCGGCCCGTCGCCTGCTCCAGCCCGGCATAGCTCAGCGCCCCGGCCTTGCCCGCAAGGGCGAGCGCATCCGCCCGGCCCATGGCGGGGAGATGGTCAATGGGCCGTAAAGGCGATTCACTTAACCTCATCTGCACCACTTCGCGCTATAATATCATGCGGTCGCGGGATAGAGACATTCCGGCGGCAAGGAAAGACGGGCCTGCGGCGAGGACAGGCAGGCCCAAATGAGGAAAGACCGGGTGCCCATCATCGAATCCCACCGCCCGCAAGGCATGTCCGCGACCGGCGGCGGCCATGGATTTGCGCGCGCCGCCTGGTTCGAGATGCTGGCGCGCCATTGCTTCGCGGATAGGTCGTGCCTCTGGCTGCGGGCGGAGGCGGACGGCCGGTCGATTACCCTGCCGCTGGTCGAGGACGGCGACCAGCTGGGCGCGCTCGCCAATTATTACAGCTTTTCCTACGGCCCCATTGTCGAGGGCCACCCGTCCCGCGCCGGGCAGCAGGCATTGGTGGCGGAGATCGCCGCCCGGCTGCGGGGGCGGTACAACCGCGTCAGCTTCTATCCGCTGCTCGACGACGGCACCGCGCGCCTGATGCGCGACGCCTTCGCCTCGGCGGGGTGGATCGCGCTGCTGACCGATCAGAACAGCAACCATTATCTCGACCTCGACGGGCGCGATTTCGCGACCTATTGGGCTGGCCGCCCCGGCAAGCTGCGCTCCGCCGTCCGCCGCAAGGGGCGGTTGCAGCCCTATGGTTTCGAGATCCATGAGGAAATGACCGACGCGCTGTGGCTCGATTATCAGGCGGTCTACAGCGCCAGCTGGAAGAATGCCGAGCCCTTTCCCGCGATGGTGCGCGCGCTGGCGGAAGAGGCCGCCGCGCGCGGGGCGCTGCGCCTGGGCATCGCCCGCGCGGAAGGGGCACCGGTGGCCGTGCAGCTCTGGACGATCGAAGGCGACACCGCCTGCGTGCACAAGATCGCGCATGACAGCGCCCATGACCGCAACTCGCCCGGCACGCTGCTCAGCCATTTCCTGTTCCATCACATGATCGACCGGGAAAAGGTCGCCCATATCGACTATGGCACCGGCAACAACGCCTATAAGCGCGACTGGATGGAGCGGACGCGGCCGATGCTGCGGCTCGACTGCTTCGACCCGCGCAAGGCGCGCATGTGGCTGCCCGCGCTGCGGACGCGCATTTCCCAACTTGTCCGCCGGCCCGGTTGAGGGTAGAGGCCCGTCATGCGTGCAGACCCCTTGAAAGAAGACGCGCCGCGAGCGTCCATCGACGACACCCTGCGGGCCGTATTGCAGGACGTGCTGGGCCTTTCCGCCGAGCGCGTGAACGCCTTCACCCCGGAAACGCCCTTGTTCGGGGCGCTGCCGGAGCTCGATTCGATGGCCGTCGCCACCCTGCTGACGGAGATGGAGGACCGATTCTCGATCCTGATCGACGATGACGATGTGGACGGCGAGACCTTCGAAAGCTTCGGTTCGCTGGCCGATTTCGTCCGGGGCAAGCTGGGCTGACAGCCTTCTCATCCCACCATCATCGTCATGCCAGCGCAGGCTGGCATCGTTCTCGATAGCACGGAACCCAGCCTCACACGATCCCAGCCTCCGCTGGGATGACGGACAACAGGCTTACTCCGCCGCCGCAGCCGCCTTCGTGGCCTCGAAATCCGCTTCGGCAAGGAAGCGCTCCGCATCGAGCGCGGCCATGCAGCCCATGCCCGCCGCCGTCACCGCCTGGCGATAGATCTTGTCGGTGACGTCACCGGCCGCGAACACGCCGGGAATGGCGGTTTTCGACGTGCCCTTCTCGACCACGATATAGCCTTCGTCCAGTTCAAGCTTGCCCTCGAACAATTCGGTCGCGGGCTTGTGGCCGATCGCGACGAACGCGCCATCGGTCGGCTCGTGCGTCTCCTCGCCGGTCATGGTGTCGATCAGATCGACGCCGACAAGGCCCGCCGCCCCTTCGCCGCCGACGAAGCGCTTCACCGCCTTGTTCCACAGTATCTTGATGTTGGGATGGGCGAACAGCCGCTCCTGCAATATCTTCTCGGCCCGCAGCGAATCGCGGCGATGGATCAGCGTCACGTCCTGCGAATGATTGGTGAGGTAGAGCGCTTCCTCGACGGCGGTGTTGCCGCCGCCGATCACCACCACCTTCTTGCCGCGATAGAAGAAGCCGTCGCAGGTCGCGCAGGCCGAAACGCCCTTGCCCGACAGCGCCTCTTCCCCTTCGACGCCCAGCCATTTGGCCTGCGCGCCGGTGCTGATGACCAGCGTGTCGGCGGTGTAGACGTTCCCGCCGTCGCCGGTCAGGCGGAAGGGACGCTGCGACAGGTCGACATCGACGATCTGATCCCACACCATCCCGGCGCCGACATGCTCGGCCTGGGCCTGCATCTCCTGCATCAGCCACGGCCCCTGGATCACCTCGCGGAAGCCGGGGTAATTCTCCACATCCGTGGTGATGGTCAGCTGGCCGCCCGGCTGCATGCCCTGCACCACCACCGGCTTCAGCCCCGCGCGCGCGGCATAGATGGCGGCGGACAGCCCGGCCGGCCCCGATCCGAGAATCAACATGCGGCTGTGGGTCGTGGTGGTCATGCGGTCTTTCCCTGTTTTCCGTCGATGCGGGAAAGCACATAGGTTTCCCCATCGGGAACGCAAGAGGGGGAAAGCTTGGGGCCGGACAATCGCGCCTTTCGCCCTCGCTTCCGCCCGCTCCCGTCTTCCGCTCTCCCACTCGACTCGTCGCAACCCGCCTCATGCCGCCACCGGTTCGTCGCCGCGAACTTGTCTACTTCAATGGTTGAGATATCATGCAATTGTCGGGACGTATTCCGAGTCGACCGGCCTGCTTCTTTTCAGAAGGGATAGTGGCTATGCACATATCGACCTTATTCACGCCCCATGACGAAGGCGGCGACGCGCCGCACATTCTGACCGTTCCGGGCCTCAACAATAGCGGTCCCGACCATTGGCAAAGCCTCTGGGAAGAAGCCTTGCCGAACTGCCGCCGGGTGAACCTCGGCAGCTGGGAAAAGCCCGACCCGGATCTCTGGCCCGACCGCCTGAACGCGGCGATCGCGCAGGCCGAGGCACCGGTGTTCCTCGTCGCGCACAGCCTGGGTTGCCACGCGGTCGCCCGCTGGGCGCAGCAGCAGAAGCCCGGCTTCGGCGGCCCGGTCGCGGGCGCGCTGCTGGTCGCGCCGCCGGAACTGGACCATGCGGCGATCGACCCGAGGCTGACCCCCTTCGCGCCCGCCGCGCGGGGCATATTGCCCTTCCCGTCCATCCTCGCGGCCAGCCGCAACGATCCTTATATCGATCTTCAGCGGGCGCGGCGTCTGGCCTTCTTCTGGGGCAGCGATTTCGCCGACGCGGGCGAGATCGGCCATATCAACGCCGAATCGGGTATCGGCAGCTGGGATTTCGGTCTCTATCTGCTCCGCCGCCTCGTCCGCCGCGCGCGGATCGGCGCGGCCCGCGCCAACAGCGGGATATTCGCCCCCAGCGCGCCGCTCTCGCCGCTGGCGCTGAGTTTCTGAGAGAAATATGCCGGGCGGCGGCGCGATCATCGCCCTGCCCGGCCTTCCCTGTTCCCGATCCGGCCAAGGCTGAGCCGCTAAAGCTAAACTAGGGCATGCAAAACATATTGAATTATTGTCTACTGTTTAGATAGATATAAAACCGAAGCACGAAGGAGACTGAGGCATGAGTTTATCGCAAACCGCACCGGCCGCCCCATCGGCTTCGGACGCACTGAACGAAAGCCTGGACAGCATCAGGCAGGCGCTGGAAGGGCTGCGCTTCGGCAGCATCACCGTCACGGTCCATGAAGGCCGCGTCGTCCAGATCGACGTGACGGAAAAGAGGCGCTTCACCCCGCGCTGAACGGGCGCAAACAATAATATCATCATCAACCAGACACACACAGGGAAAGATCGAAAAACAAGGCTGACCGGACCACCGGAGGCGCTGTGATCGAACCGGAAAGGGAAAAACATGATCGCACGTTTCCATTGGCTCGCCGGCTGCGCCGGTGCGGCCCTGATCGCCGGCGCCACCATCGGCACCAGCCATGCGGAAGAGACCGGCCCGCCGGCGCTCTCCCCCCTCGCCGCGGCCGAGAGCGCCAATGACGCAGGCGCGATCACCGTGACCGCGCGCCGCCGCGCCGAATCGGCGCAGGACGTGCCGCTCGCCATTTCGGTGGTCAGCGCCGACACGCTGGAGAATACCGGCAGCTTCAACGTCAACCGCCTGCAACAGCTGACGCCGACGCTGCAATATTATTCGTCCAACCCGCGCAACACCTCGCTCAGCATTCGCGGCATCGGCGCGCCGTTCGGCCTCACCAATGACGGCTTCGAGCAGGGCGTCGGCATCTATGTCGACGACGTCTATTATGCCCGCGTCGCGTCGGCGACGCTCGATTTCCTCGACGTCGCCCAGCTGGAGGTGCTGCGCGGCCCGCAGGGCACGCTCTACGGCAAGAACACCACGGCAGGCGCGATCAACATCACCACGCGGCAGCCGACCTTCGATTTCGAGGGCCGCGCCGAGGTGACGGTGGGCGACCTGCGCTTCAAGCAGGCCAAGGCCGCCATCTCCGGCCCGCTGTCCGATACGGTCGCGGCGCGCCTCGCCGTCTCCTCGACCAGCCGGCGCGGCACCATCTACAACGTCGCCACCGACCGCTGGATCAATGCGCAGGACAATATCGGCCTGCGCGGCCAGATCCTGTTCCGGCCGAACGACGATCTCGACATCACCCTGTCGGGCGATTTCAACAAGCAGAACGCCGAATGCTGCGGCACCGTGTTCGCGCGCGTCGGGCAGACGCAGCGCCCGCTCAACCGCCAATATGACGCGCTGGCGGCGGCGCAGAACTATACGGTCGTCAGCAGGAACGGCTTTGATCGCCTGACCGACATCGACGCCGATCTGAACGCCGGGAACGAACTGGGCGGCGCGGCGCTGCGCGTGAAATGGGATGTCGGGCCGGGCACGCTGACCTCGGTGACGGCATGGCGCTATTGGGACTGGAAACCGGCGAACGATCGCGACTTCACCGGCCTGCCGATCACCACCCTGTCGCAGAACCCGTCGCAGCAGAACCAGTATACGCAGGAATTCCGCTATAATTATTCGGGCCGCCGGTTCGACTTCGTCGTCGGCGCCTTCGGCTTCCACCAGACCGTCCGCACGCAGGGCACCGAGCAGCTCGGCCCGGCGGCGAGCCGCTGGCTGCTCAATCCGGGCACGGTGGCGCAGGTGCCGCCCGGCAGCTCCGGCTGCGGCCCCTCGGCCTCGAACCAGCTGGCCTGCGATCCGAGCGTGCTTGAGGGCGTGACCGCCTATAACGACATTCGCCTCGACAATACCAGCGCGGCCCTGTTCGGCCAGCTCAGCTGGAAGGTGACCGAGGCGCTGACGGTCCAGCCCGGCCTGCGCGTCAACTATGACAAGAAGAAGGGTCTCTATTCGCGCACCGTTTTCGACGGCGCGGGCAATCCGGTGCTGTTCCGCGACGCCAACGGCGTGCTGATCACCGACCCACGCGTGGCCGCCCAGCGCGACCAGCTGACCCCGCAGCGGATCGAGCCACGCTTCAGCGCGTGGAACTTCTCCTATGATTTCAACGTCAGCTACAAGGTCACGCCGGACGTTCTGGTCTATGCGACCTATGCCAAGACGTTCAAGACGGGCGGCATCAACCTCAATGGCGTGCCGAACGATTCCAGCGGCAACCCGCTGGTGCAGGTCGGCTCGATCAAGCCAGAAAAGGTTCATCATTTCGAAGCGGGCATCAAATCCCAGTTCTGGGATCGGCGGGCGACCTTCAACCTTTCCGCCTTCCGCACCGATATCAGGAACTTCCAGGCGCTGGTCAATTCGGGCGCGGTGTCGACGACGCGCGGCTATCTCGCCAATGCGGACAAGGTGCGCACGCAGGGCATCGAGGCGGATCTCTCCCTCCGGCCGAGCGAGCGCTTCAACGCCTATGCGAGCGGCACCTATACCGACGCCACCTATGTGCGCTTCACCGGCGCGCCCTGCCCGCCGGAACTGTCGGGTGGCCCCTCGACCACGCCCGATCAGGCGAACGCCAGCCCCGCGGGCACGCCCGGCGGCGTCAGTCCGGCCAGCTGCGACATTTCCGGCCAGCGCCTTGCGGGCGTTTCCAAGTGGAGCCTTTCCTATGGCGCCGAAGTCAATGCGCCGACCGGCCTGCTGGGCCAGGAAGGGCAGGTCTATCTGGGCGTCGACGGCAGCTACCGCTCGCGCTTCTCGTCCAACCCGTCGGAATCGGCCTATACCTGGATCAAGGGCTATGCCCTCACCAATGTCCGCGCCGGTTTCCGCACGGACAGCGGCTTCGACGTGTTCGGCTGGGTGCGCAACGCCTTTGATGTGGACTATTATGAGATGTTGTCTGTAACATCCGGAAGTACCGGCCTTATTGCCGGTCAACCCGGCGACCCGCGAACCTACGGCCTGACATTGAAGGCCGCTTTCTGATCCATCCCATGGCTCCCTACGGGCCGGTCCTCACAAGGGACCGGCCCGAATTTTTGGGGGATGGGATACTGTTTCGGGATCGTCACCCCAGCGTAGGCTGGGGTCGCAGGCCATGGTGCACGACACCTCCCGAGATGCCAGCCTGCGCTGGCATGACGGAACAGGAATGGCAGGAAACGGAATCAAGCCGCCTATTCCACCGTCACCGACTTGGCGAGGTTGCGCGGCTGGTCGACGTCCGTGCCCTTGGCCACCGCGACATGGTAGGCAAGCAGTTGCACCGGCACCGCATAGACCAGCGGAACGATCAGCGGATGCACCCTGGGCATCTCGATCGTCGCCATGCAACCGTCGCCCGCCGCCGCGATGCCCTCCGCGTCGGAGATCAGCACCACCTTGCCGCCGCGCGCCTGCACTTCCTGCATGTTGGAAACGGTCTTTTCAAAGAGCGGCCCGGACGGCGCGATGACGATCACCGGCACCGCATCGTCGATCAGCGCGATCGGGCCGTGCTTCATCTCTCCCGCCGCATAACCTTCGGCGTGTATATAGCTGATTTCCTTAAGCTTCAGCGCACCTTCCAGCGCCATCGGATAATCCTGCCCGCGCCCCAGATAGAGGACGTCGCGCGCGGGCGCGATCAGGTGGGCCATCGCCTCAATCTCTTCGTCATGCGACAGCGCGTCGTTCATCGCCGCGGGCGCTTCGGACAGATGGTAGACAATCTCCGCCTCCTCCTCCGGGCTGAGCCGACCCTTGACGCGCGCCAGATTGGCCGCCAGCGCCGCCAGCACCGCCAGCTGGCAGGTGAACGCCTTGGTCGAGGCGACGCCGATCTCCGGCCCGGCATGGGTCGGCAGCAGCAGGTCCGCCTCCCGCGCCATCGAGCTGGTCGGCACGTTGACGACCACGGCGATGATCTGCCGTTCTGCTCGCGCATGGCGCAGCGCCGCCAGCGTGTCGGCGGTTTCGCCCGACTGGCTGATGAACAGCGCCAGCCCGCCCGGCTCCAGCACCGGGTCGCGATAGCGGAACTCGCTGGCGACATCGATGTCGACCGGCACGCGCGCGAACGTCTCGAACCAGTATTTCGCGATCAGCCCCGCATAATAGCTGGTGCCGCAGGCGACGATGGTGATGCGCCTCACCCCCGCCAGGTCGAAATCCATATCCGGCAGTGCCACCTGATTTTCCATCCGCCGCAGATAGGAGCGCAGCGTCTGGGCGACGACGACGGGCTGCTCGTAGATCTCCTTGGCCATGAAATGGCGATGGTTGCCCTTGTCGATCATCGCGCCGGAAACGCCGGACAGCGTCACCGGCCGCTCGACCGGAACATTGTCGCGGTCGAAAATCTGCGCGCCCTCGCGGGTGATCACCACCCAGTCGCCCTCATCCAGATAGGCGATGCGCTGGGTCAGCGGCGCGAGCGCCAGCGCGTCCGAGCCGAGATAGGTCTCGCCCTCGCCATAGCCCACCACCAGCGGCGAGCCGAGCCGCGCGCCGATCAGCAGGTCGGGATGCCGGCGGAACAGGATCGCCAGCGCGAAGGCCCCGTGCAGGCGGGGCAGCACCTGCTGCACCGCTTCCTGCGGGCTGGCGCCCTGCTCCACCAGTTCGCTGACCAGATGGGCGACGACCTCTGTATCGGTCTGGCTGTCGAAATGGCGGCCGCGCGCGATCAGCTCTTCGCGCAACGGCTTAAAATTCTCGATAATTCCGTTATGTACCAGCGCAACCTCTTGCGTCGCATGAGGATGGGCGTTGCTGGTCGTGGGCGCGCCATGGGTCGCCCAGCGGGTATGGGCGATGCCGGTCGTGCCGGGCAGCGGCTCGGCGACCAGTTCCTTCGCGAGATTGGCGAGCTTGCCTTCGGCCCGGCGGCGCTCGATCGCGCCGTCATGCACGCTGGCCACCCCGGCGCTGTCATAGCCACGATATTCGAGACGCCGCAGTCCATCGAGCAGCCGATCGGCCACCTCTTCCTTGCCGACTATACCGATAATGCCGCACATTTACCGTTTTGCCTTTCGTTCCTGCATCGCCGTGCGAAATCGCTTTGCCCAGCCGGGCTTTTCCGTCTGCGCCGGGCGAACCAGCGCCAGCGCATCGGCGGAGACGTCCGCCGTCAGCACGCTGCCCGCCGCGACGATCGCGCCGTCGCCCACCTTCACCGGCGCGACCAGCGCGCTGTTGGAACCGATGAACGCGCCCGCGCCGATCTGCGTGCGATATTTGAAGAAGCCGTCATAATTGCAGGTGATCGTGCCCGCGCCGATATTCGCCCCCGCGCCCACATCGGCGTCGCCGATATAGGAAAGATGGTTGGCCTTGGCGCCATCGCCCAGCACCGCCTTCTTGATCTCGACGAAATTGCCGACCTTCGCCTTGACGCCGATCTGCGCGCCGGGGCGTAGCCGAGCATAAGGCCCTATTTCCGCGCCCTTACGGACGATTGCTCCCTCGATGTGGGAGAAGCTGTGAATGACCGCGCCTTCCTCGACCGTCACGCCGGGGCCGAACACCACGTGCGGCTCCACCACCACGTCGCGCTCCAGCTTCGTATCGTGGGAGAAGAAGATCGTTTCCGGCGCGATCAGCGTCACGCCCTCGCGCATCGCCTCGGCGCGGCGGCGATCCTGCCAGATGCGCTCCACCCCGGCCAGTTCGGCGCGGCTGTTGACGCCCGCCACTTCGTCCGCGTCGGTCTCGATCACCGCGCTGGTCGCGCCGGGCAGCATCACGATGTCGGGCAGATAATATTCCCCGGCCGCATTGTCGTTGCCGATGCGGTCGAGCAGCACGAACAGGTCGCTCGACCGGACAGCCATAAGGCCGCTGTTACAAAGGGTTATCGCCCGTTCCTCCGACGAGGCATCCTTATATTCGACCATCTTGGCGATGACGCCCTGCGCATCGGCGACGATCCGGCCATAGGCTGCGGCATCATCGGGACGGAAGCCCAGCACCACCGCGCGCGGCTCGTCGCCCCGGTTCAGCCGCTCGACCATCGCGCGCATCGTCTCGGTCCGCACCAGCGGCACGTCGCCATAGAGGATCAGCACATCCCCGGCGAAGCCGGCGAGCGCGTCATGCGCCTGCGCGACGGCATGGCCGGTGCCCAGTTGCCGGTCCTGCACCGCGATCGAAACGCCCTTGCCCGCGACGGCGGCCTCCACCTGCTCCCGCCCGGAGCCGACCACCACAACCTTGCGATCGACGCCCAGCGCCTCCACCGCCTCCAGCAGGTGGAGCAGCATCGGCCGCCCCGCCACCGGATGCAGCACCTTGTGCCGGGCGGATTTCATGCGCGTCCCCTGCCCTGCGGCGAGGATGATGGCGGCGAGCGGGCGTTGACTGATGGTCATTCCGATTCCCTGTGGCTGGGCCTTGATGCTGACATTTCTGCCCCTCTGCCATGTTTGCCTTGCATATTCCATAACGCTGAAGGCATGGGAGCACGCCATGACGGAATTTGCCTTCGATCTTATCGGCTTCGACCTCGACGGAACCTTGCTGGAAACCTGCGGGGACCTGACCGCGGCGGTCAATCATGCGATCGGCACCATCGGTTTGGCCCCTTTTGCCGAGGCGGAGATTCGCACCTATGTGGGCAAGGGCGCGCGCGTCATGCTGCGCCGGGCGCTCGCGGCGTCGGGACAGGAGGATCCGGCGCTGCTGGAGAGGCTGCTGCCCTTGTTGTTCGACCATTATGAGGCCCATGTCGCGGTGCACAGCCACCCCTATCCGGGCCTGATCGACGCGCTGGAGGAGTTGCGCGGGGCAGGCGTGCGCCTTGCCGTCTGCACCAACAAGATCGAGCGCTTCACCCTGCCGCTGATCGAGAAACTGAATCTTGCGGAATATTTCTGCGCGGTCATCGGCGGCGATACCACCGGCCTGCTGAAGCCCGACCCAGCGCCGCTGCGGGCGATGGTGGAAAAGGCGGGCGGCGGGCGCTGCCTGTTCGTCGGCGATTCCTCCAACGATACCCTCGCGGCGGCGGCGCTGGGCGTGCCGTCGGTGGTGGTCAGCTTCGGCTATTGCGACGGCCCGCCCGCCGAATTGGGCGGCACGGCGGTGATCGACCATTTCGACGAACTGGTGCCGCTGGTCCGCAACTGGAACCATTAAGCGGGGCGGTGGCCCTTGCGCCATTTCGTCCATAGATGACGGGCGAGCATCAGCGGCGGCATGCGCAGCAGGTGGGAGCGAACATAGAAGCCCTGCCCCAGCAGCCTGCGCCCGTTGCGGCCCCAGCCATCGGCCGACAGCAGGCGGGCGACGAACATCTGGTCCACCATCCCCAGATCCAGCGAGCCACGCCCGAAAAGATGCTCGCACAGCCTGCGCGCCCGCGCCACGGGCTGCGCCAGCCCATGCAGGGCAGCGCGCTGTTCGAGCCGCGAAATATCCTCAATATCGGATAACAGACATCTGATATCCCATAGATTCCTCAATCCACCCGCCATGTCGCCATCGGCCAGCAGATGCGCGACGGCATGGCAGACGCGGTCCTCCTCCGACAGGATCGAGAGCCCGCCGCCCAGATCGACGCGATCCGCGATCATCGCCCCGGCATCGGGCACCGGCCGCGCGGTCAGCGGCAGGATGGTGTGGTGCACGTCGATCATCCGGTCCCGCTCGCGATGGATCAGCGGCGGCAGCTCGTGCATCCATTGCCGGTAATAGGCATCGTCATAGGGATCGGGCTTCACCCATTCCCATCCGGCGGCGAGCAGCGCCCGCTCCGCCTGCTCCAGCCGGTCGCGCGGCACCAATATGTCAAGGTCGCCGATCATGCGGCCCTCGCCCGCCTTCAGCCCCGCCGCCGCATAGGCCGCGCC
This sequence comes from Sphingobium jiangsuense, assembly GCF_014196495.1. Classification (GTDB taxonomy): domain Bacteria; phylum Pseudomonadota; class Alphaproteobacteria; order Sphingomonadales; family Sphingomonadaceae; genus Sphingobium; species Sphingobium jiangsuense. The sequence continues at coordinate 80,461 of NZ_JACIDT010000012.1, read as the reverse complement.
CTTGAGCAGCACGACCGGAATGCCGAGCGGCGCCAGCGCCGCCGCCGCGCGGTCGGCCTCCCACAGCGCCTGCCGCTTCTCCCGTTCGGCGTCGAAGCGCGCATCGTCCAGCACCGCGCGAACCGGATCGGGCAGGGCCACGCCCTCCAGCCGAAAGGCCAGCGTCGCCAGCAGCCGCTCCGCCCGCGCGGCCGCCATGACGGCGTTCCAGTCGCGCGCGCCCAGCCGCCCCGCCCCCTGCGGCGCGCGCAGCAGCGATGCCAGCAGCGCCGCGCTCATCCCGCATACTCCCGCCAGAGCCGGCCGATCATCCGATCCGCCTCATCGCCGGAAGAAAAGTCGAGCGCGATGGAGGGCACCGTTGTCACGAAGCGGTGCAACGCGGTGAAGGCCGCCTCTCCGCACGCCACATAGTTGGTCGACGCCTGCGTCAGGTGCATGAACGCCTCCCCTTCCCCGACGGCGCGGATATCCGGCGCATGGCCATAACGGGGGAACAGCAGCAGCGCGGGCGGCGCGGCCTCGCTCATGCGGGAAACGGCCTCGGCGGCGGGGATGAGGTGGGCGATGTCGCCCTTGGGCGTGGCCGCCATCAACGGGCCGAAGCGGGCCGCGTCGTCCACCTCCCGCCGCATCACGTCTATGGCCTGGTTCTTGAGCGAGACGAGGCGCGGAAAAGGGTGGATCGCGCCGGTCGCGAAATCCAGCAGCGCGAATTCGTCGCCCATCAGCCGCCAGCCCCGCTCCCCCAGCAGCGCGGCCAGCGTCGATTTGCCGGAGCCGGATTCACCCGCCATCACCAGCACCTTGCCGTCCTTCTCGACGCTGCTCGCATGGATGAGGAGGTGCCTGCGCCAGCCGAGCGCCATTTGCAGGTTCATCCCCATCTCGGCGGCGAGCAGGCCGTGGCGCAGCGCCATCGGCACCGCGTCGGGCAGATGATGGTCGCCGGCGATGCGCACCGAAGGGCGCCACCAGCGCCGCCCGATGCCCGCCGGTTCCAGCCGCACGGTGAAATCGGCGACGGCATCGTCCTGCGAGGATTGCGGATAGGCGGCATAAAGGCGACGCAGCGCGTCGATCGGCCCGCGCCACGCCGAGCCGATGCGGAACCGGGCAGGGCCGATGGCAAGCAGCAGATGGTGCCGCATCACCGCGCCCTCGCCAGCCCGAGGGCGCACAGTTCCTCCAGATGCGCGGCCAGATTGTCGAGCGCCTCGCCCTCGCCCTCCAGATCATAGTCGGCGGACAGGCTTTCGAGCAGCAGGCGGGCGGGCAGCGGCTCGTGCGACAGCGCGGCCAATATCTCCGGCACCGGGCTGTCGACGATGTGCGTGATGCCGGACGGGCGATGGTAGATCAGCGTCAGCCCATCGAGCGGACGCAGCAGCATTTCGTCCGGATCATCCCGGTAATAGAGCCGTTCCGCCTGCGTCATGGGAAGGGAGAGGCGCGTCAGCGCGGCATCTGCAACGAGGCGTAGCAGGTGAAGCCGCTGGTGCCGTTCTGCAACCGCCGGATATAGTTGAGATAGGCGCGGTTCTGCTCATAGCTGGTGCCCGGCAGGCTGCGCCCGCCGCGCAGCGCGGCCTTCACTTCCTCGCCCGTGAAGGGCTTGCTGCTGGCGGGAAAGGCGCCCTTGGTTCCCTTGGGCACCAGCTTGCCGTCGGGCGCGATCATCTGCCCCATTCCCTTGGCCGGGTCGGGCACCGGGATCTGGCAGTTGAGCACCGAGGCGGCCGTGTTGGCAAGCGCCGGGCGGATGGAGACGACCGCCGAGGCCGCCGCCAGCCCGCCGCCGAGCAGCAGCCTGCGCCGCGCATTGCCCGCGCTGGGGCCCGCGCCGGGCACGCCTTGCGCTTCGCAATCCCCGTCGCGACCGGCGCCCTGATCCTGTTCCTTCCGCTCGTCCACGCCTGCCCCCGGAATAAACCGGCCCGCCCCATAGCGGGTCAGCCGGAAAAATATTCAATGACATTCCATCGCAATATTTTCATGAATAATCCAGAGCGATAACCATGATTCAAGCCCGGCCTTTACAACATATTGCAGCGCTGGCCGTTATCGCGGCCGGGTTTCTGTCGGCGGCATTGCTGGGTGCGCGGTGGGAAATTCTCGCCCTGTTCCTGATGGCGTGCCTGCTGCTGTTCCTGTTGCTGCGGGGCGATCATGCCGATCCCGTCGTCCTCGCCTCGCCCGTCGCGCCGCCCGATCTGGCCGACAGCGCGGATTTCCGCACGATCGTGGAAGGGCTGGTCGAGCCGGTTCTGGTGGTGGAGCAGGGCAAGGTCCTGCTCGCCAACGGCGCCGCGCGCAAACTGCTGGGCGCGCATATATTGGGCGAGGACGTCCGCATCGCCATCCGCCACCCGGCCGCCGCCCAGCGCCTGACGGGCCAGGAGCACCTGGCCGAGCCGATCAGGATCGACATCGTCGGCCTGGGCGCGCGCAACCAGCGCTGGGCGATGGGCGTCATCCCCTTCGGCGGGAGTGACGGACCGCAAAAGCTGTTCGTCCACCTGACCGACGAGAGCGGCCTGCACGCGGCCGAACGGATGCGCGGCGATTTCGTCGCCAATGCCAGCCATGAGCTGCGCACGCCGCTGGCCGCGATTCTCGGCTTCATCGAAACCTTGCAGGACCCCGAAACCGGGGACGACGCGCAGACGCGTCAGCGCTTCCTGTCCATATTGGAAAAGGAAGCGCGGCGGATGCAGCAGCTGATCGACGACCTGATGTCGCTTTCCCGCATAGAGGCGGACAAATACCGCCTGCCCGAAACGCGAATCGAGATGGGCGCGCTGGTCGAGGAAGTGTTGGGCCTGTGCCGCCAGAATCTCGGCGAGCGGGGGCAGGACATCATCGCCGCGGTCGGCGACGACGTCTGCCCGGTGCAGGGCGACCGCACGCAGATCGCGCAGTTGCTCCACAATCTGGTGAGCAACAGCGCCAAATATGGCCGCCCCGGCACGCCGATCACGGTCCGGCTGGTGCCCGCCCCGCCCTCGATGATCCGGCTGGAGGTGATCGACGAGGGCGAAGGCATAGCCTCCGACCACCTGCCCCGCCTGACCGAGCGCTTCTACCGCGTCGATTCGGGCCGCAGCCGCGCGATCGGCGGCACCGGGCTCGGCCTCGCCATCGTCAAGCACATCGTGGAGCGGCATCGCGGGCGACTCGATATTTCCAGCACGCCCGGCAAGGGCACCACCGTTTCCGTGCTGCTGCCCGCGATGGAGGGGGAAAAGGCCGATCAGGAAAAGACGAGCGGCGAAGGAAATAGCGCGCGGGCGGGCGGCATGTCATAAAAGTGAAATCAAACTGTCACAGTGGCAACCTCAGCGGCCGCTAGGAAGGCCGGGAAGGCGGGCGACCTGCCGATGTTACAGGAGGCTTTCGTGATGCATAAAGCTGTTTTGGCCATTTCGGCGATCGCGCTCGCCGCCGCGCTTTCGGGCTGTCAGGACCAGGCGGGCGGCGGCGCGGGCGGCAGCCGCGACCAGATCCGCGCGGTCGGCTCCTCGACCGTCTATCCCTTCGCCACCGCCGCGGCCGAGCAGTTCGTGCAGAAGAATCCGGGCCGGAAGTCCCCGATCATCGAGCAGACCGGCACCGGCGCGGGGATGAAGCAGTTCTGCGCGGGCATCGGCGCACAGCATCCCGACATCGAAAACGCCTCGCGCCGCATGAAGAAGGGCGAGTTCGAGCAGTGCCGCGCCAATGGCGTGACGGATATCGTCGAGATCCAGATCGGCGTCGACGGCATCGCCCTTGCGGAATCGAACAAGGGGCCGGGCTTCAGGCTGACGCCCGAACTCATCTACAAGGCGCTGGCCGACGATCCGTTCGGCAAGGGCAAGAACAAGGCGCAGACCTGGGCGGATGTCGACCCGAGCCTGCCCAAGGTCGCGATATCGGTTTTCGGCCCCCCTTCCACCTCCGGCACCCGCGATTCCCTCGCCGAACTGATCCTCGAAAAGGGCTGCCTGACGGATCCGGCGATGAAGGAGTTGAAGGAGAAGGATGAGGACCGGTTCAAGGCGACCTGCACCCGCATTCGCGAGGACGGGAAATATGTGGATTCGGGCGAGAACGACAATCTGATCGTCCAGAAGCTCGCCGCCAACCCCAACAGCCTGGGCGTGTTCGGCTTCAGCTATCTGGAGGAAAATCGCGACAAGCTGAAGGACGTGCCGATCGACGGCGTCGAGGCGACCTATGAAACGGTCGCCACCGGGCGATATCCCGGCGCGCGCCCGCTCTACATCTACGTCAAGAAGGCGCATCTGGGCGTCATCCCCGGCCTCAAGGAATATATCGAGGAGGTCGCGTCCGGCTGGGGGCCGGACGGCTATCTGGCCAAGCGGGGCATGGTCGCCGCACCCGAGGAGGTCCGCGCGAAAAATGCGGAAATCGTGCGGAACCTGACCGTCCTCGACGGTTCGATGCTCAAATAATATCGGGACGCCCCGCAACGAAAACGGCGGAAGGAAACGGACGTGAGCGGCACCGCCATCACCATCTTGATCATCGGGCTGGGCCTCATCGCCTGGCTGAGCGCGCGGGCAAGGGCGCTGCGCCTCGCCCACGCGGGACGGGCGAGTCCGCCCTCCGCGCCCTCGCCGGCACCGGAAGCGCGCCCACGCGGTCCGCTCCTCCATTCCCTTCCCTCCTATCATGGCTGGTACGCCGCGATCTGGGTCGCGGTGCCCGCGCTGCTGTTCCTCACCGTGTGGACCAGCCTCATGCCGGGACTCGTGACCGACCGGGTGCTGCAAGATCCGGCCGCCGCCACCCTGCCGCAGGACGCCTTTTCGCGCGGCGCGATCCTGAGCGAGGGCCGCGCCATCGCGCAGGGCAAGGCTGCCGCCGCCTTCGACCCGCGTTCCAACGCCTTCGTCGAGCCCTATCGCGAGGCGCAGCGCTTCTATTCGATCGGCGGCGGGGTCATCGCCCTGCTGCTGGCCTTTGCCGGGGGCGCCTATGCCTTCACCCGCATCCGCCCGGATTTCCGCGCCCGCACGCGGGTCGAGCGGCTGGTGATGCTGGGCCTGCTGATCGCCTCGCTGATCGCGATCATCACCACGGTCGGCATCGTCGCCTCGCTGCTGTGGGAATCGATCCGCTTCTTCTCGCTGGTCAATCCGGTCGATTTCCTGTTCGGCACCAAATGGTCGCCGCAATCGGCAGCGCTCGGCTATGGCAATGAAAACGCGTTCGGCGCGGTGCCGCTGTTCTGGGGCACGATCTTCATCGGCGCGATCATCGCGATGGCGGTCGCGATCCCGCTCGGCCTGATGAGCGCGATCTACCTCACCCAATATGCCCGCCCCGCCGCGCGCAAATGGCTCAAGCCCATATTGGAGGTGCTCGCCGGGGTGCCGACCGTGGTCTACGGCTATTTCGCCGCGCTCACGATCGCGCCTGCGATGCGCGATTTCGCGGTTTCCATCGGCATTTCCAGCGCTTCGTCGGAAAGCGCGCTGGCCGCCGGGCTGGTGATGGGGGTGATGATCATCCCCTTCGTCTCCTCCATGGCCGACGACAGCATCAGCTCGGTGCCGCAGGCGATGCGCGACGGCAGCCTCGCCATGGGCGCGACCACCAGCGAGACGATCCGCCAGGTGCTGTTGCCCGCTGCGCTACCCGGCGTGGTCGGCGGCGTGCTGCTCGCCGTCAGCCGCGCGATCGGCGAGACGATGATCGTTGTGATGGCGGCCGGGCTTGCCGCCAACCTCACCCTCAATCCCTTTGCCAGCGTCACCACGGTGACGACGCAGATCGTCCAGCTGCTGACCGGCGACCAGGAATTCGACAGCGCCAAGACGCTGGCGGCCTTCGCCCTCGGCCTCGTGCTGTTCATCGTCACGCTGCTGCTCAACATCGTCGCGCTTCAGGTCGTGAAGCGCTATCGGGAGGCCTATGAATGACCAGCCCACCCCCGGATGAAACCCTGACGCGGCGCATCCCGACCGACTGGAAGGGACAGGCGATGCAACGGCGCATCGCCGCGCGCTACCGCGCCGAGCGGCGCTTCCGCCTGATCGGCCTCGCCTCCATCCTGCTGTCCGCCGGGTTCCTCGCCTTCCTGCTCGTCTCGATGCTGGGCAACGGCCTTTCCGGCTTCACCCGCACCGAAATCGCGGTGAAGTTCGATTTTCCGAGGGCACCGATGGTCGTCGACCCGGCGATGCTGGAAGGCGGCAATGCCGATCAGGTGCTTGCCGGGGCCAACCTGCCCGTCGTCACCGCGCAGGCCGCCAATGCCGCGTTGGGAGAGGGCGGGGATGCGCTCATCTCCTCCAATGCGTGGCTGACGGTGCGCGACGCGATCCGCGACGATCCCTCCATCCTCCAGCGCGAGGCGGTGCTGTCCCTGCCCGCCTCGGCGGATATCGACCTCGCCGCCAAGAGCCAGGGAACGGCGCAGGCCGAAGCCGCCTATGCGCGGCTGAAGCAGGGCGGCCATGTTTCCCGCGCGATCAACATGCCGTTCCTGACCGCCAGCGACGCCACCGACCCGACGCAGGTCGGTATCTGGGGCGCATTCAAGGGATCGCTGCTCACCATGCTGGTGACGCTGCTGCTGAGCTTTCCGGTGGGCGTGCTGGCCGCGCTCTATCTGGAGGAATATGCGCCCCGCAACCGCTGGACCGACATGATCGAGGTGTCGATCAACAATCTGGCGGCGGTGCCCTCGATCATCTTCGGCCTGCTCGGCCTCGCCGTGTTCCTCAACATGATGCACCTGCCCCGCTCCGCCCCGCTGGTCGGCGGCCTCACCATGGCGCTGATGACGATGCCGGTCATCGTCATCGCCGGGCGCAACGCGATCAAGGCGGTGCCGCCCTCGATCCGCGACGCCGCGCTGGGCATCGGCGCCTCACCGGTGCAGGTGGTGTTCCACCATGTGCTGCCGCTCGCCCTGCCCGGCATCATGACCGGGACGATCATCGGCATGGCCCGCGCGCTGGGCGAAACCGCGCCGCTGCTGATGATCGGCATGCGCGCCTTCATCGCCAGCCCGCCCGGCGGCGTGACCGACCCGGCGACCGTGCTGCCGGTGCAGATCTTCCTGTGGTCCGACGAGATCAGCAAGGGCTTCGTCGAAAAGACCTCGGCGGCGATCATCGTGCTGCTGCTGTTCCTGCTCGGCATGAACAGCATCGCCATCTACCTGCGCAACAAATTCGAGAAGCGGTGGTAACATAATGACCGAACAGACGACCCCATCCGCCCCGCCCAAGATGGCGGCCCGCCACGTCAACGTCTTCTACGGCGACAAACAGGCGATCCGCGACGTGTCGATAGAGATCGACAATGATCATGTGATCGCGTTCATCGGCCCGTCCGGCTGCGGCAAGTCGACCTTCCTGCGCACGCTCAACCGGATGAACGACACGGTGGCGGGCGCGCGGGTCGAAGGCGACATCACGCTCGACGGAGAGAATATCTACGACCCGTCGATGGACGTGGTGCAACTGCGCGCCCGCGTCGGCATGGTGTTCCAGAAGCCGAACCCTTTTCCCAAGTCGATCTACGACAATATCGCCTATGGCCCGCGCATCCATGGCCTCGCCAACAGCAAGGCGGACCTCGACGTGATCGTCGAATCCGCGCTGCGCCGCGCCGGGCTGTGGGACGAGGTGAAGGACCGGCTGAAGGACAGCGGCACCGCCCTTTCCGGCGGGCAGCAGCAGCGCCTGTGCATCGGCCGCGCCATCGCGGTGGAGCCGGAGGTGATCCTGATGGACGAGCCCTGCTCCGCGCTCGACCCGATCGCGACGGCGAAGATCGAGGAGTTGATCCACGAGCTGCGCGGCCGCTACGCGATCGCCATCGTCACCCACAATATGCAGCAGGCCGCCCGCGTTTCGCAGCGGACCGCCTTTTTCCACCTGGGCACGCTGGTCGAATATGGCGTGACCTCGGAGATTTTCACCAATCCCCGCGAGGACCGGACGAAGGATTACATCACCGGCCGCTACGGCTGACCCGGACTGGCGACTGGAGGAGGATTTATGCCCGAACACACGATCAAGGCCTTTGACGAAGAGATCAACCGGCTGCGGGGGCTGGTCGCCGAAATGGGCGGCCGCGTCGAAACCGCGCTGGAGGACGCGATGGCGGCCCTTGTCGAGCATGACAACGACAAGGCCCGCCGCGTCGTTTCGGAGGACCGCAAGATCGACCTGCTGGAAGCGGAGGTCGAAAAGCTGGTCGTCCAGATCATCGCCCTGCGCGCGCCGATGGCCAACGACCTGCGCGACGTGATCGCCGCGCTGAAGATTGTCGGCGTGGTCGAGCGCATCGGCGATTATGCGAAGAACATCGCCAAGCGCGTGCCGCAGCTGGGCGCGCATCCGACCATCGAGCCGCTCTCGCTGCTGCCCGCGATGGCGCAGGTGGCGGGCGAGATGGTGGGCGACGCGCTCAACGCCTTCGCCGCGCGCGACGCGGCGCTGGCCGAGGCGGTGGTCGCCCGCGATCATGTGGTGGACAGCTTCTACAACGGCATTTTCCGCGCGTTGCTCACCTATATGGTCGAAAACCCCAAGACGATCAGCGAATGCGCGCATCTGCTGTTCATCGCCAAGAATATCGAGCGGATCGGCGACCATGCGACCAACATGGCCGAGATGGTCTATTATGCCGCGACCGGCGACTATCTGCCGGAACGCGGGCGCGACACCGGGATCGAAAGCTGACGGGAGGACGCATCCCCATGAATCAAGCCCATATGCTGCTGGTCGAGGACGACGCCGCGCTGGCGGAGCTGCTCATCTGGCATTTCCGCAAGGAAGGGTTCGACGTCGCCCACACGGTGGACGGCGAAGAGGCGCTGCTGCTGGCGCAGGAGCATACGCCCGACATCGTGCTGCTCGACTGGATGGTCGAAAGCCTGTCGGGCATAGAGGTCTGCCGCCGGCTGCGGCGCAGTTCCGCCACCGCCAATGTGCCGATCATCATGCTGACCGCGCGCGGCGAGGAGGAGGACCGCGTGCGCGGCCTCGAAACCGGCGCGGACGATTATGTGACCAAGCCCTTCTCCCCGCGCGAACTGGTCGCCCGCGTCGGCGCGGTGCTGCGCCGCGTGCGCCCGGCGCTGGCCGGAGAGACGCTGACCTTCGGCGATATCGAGATGGACACGGTCGGCCACAAGGTGAGGCGCGACGGCGAAACGGTGCCGCTGGGCCCGACCGAATATCGCCTGCTCAAGCATTTCCTGGAGCATCCGGGTTGGGTCTTTTCCCGCGAGCGGCTGCTGGACAGCGTCTGGGGCCGGGACAGCGATATCGAGCTGCGCACGGTCGACGTGCATATCCGCCGCCTGCGCAAGGCAATCAACATCGGCGGGCGGCGCGACATCATCCGCACCGTGCGTTCGGCAGGCTATGCGCTGGATTCTGAAGCGGCGGGGTGAGCCCCTATCAAAGGATAGAAAAAAGGCGCACCGTCATGACGGATGCGCCTTTTTTTATACCCGTTTTCACCGTTCGGGCTGAGCTTATCGACCCGAAAGGCTGGCGAAGCCCAACGACTGCTTTTCTATTGAGGCAAAGGAGGACAGGGCTTCGACGTTGAAGCGAGGCGAGTGTCTCGCTCAACAGCCCGAACGGATGTAAGACCCTCTTTGTCTTACCGCCATGCCAGCGCAGGCTGGCCTCTCAGGAGGCGGCGCGCCAAAGCCAACGCCTTCAACCTGCGCCGGGGTACCGGGGCCGCGCCTCAATAATCCAGTTCGGCCCGGAAGCCTACGACATTGACGCCATAATCGTTGCGGCTGCCCGCATAGAGCACGGCGTCGCGATAATCGAGATGGGCATAATTGAGGTTGAACCGCAGATAGTTGATCGGCGACCAGACCAGCCCGGCGATATAGCCGTTCTGCGTGCCGCCCCGGATGTCGCGATCGTTGAGGTCCAGATAATCGTAGCGCAGCGTCAGCTGCCACGATCCCATGCCGCCCTGCCCGACCGGGTTTTTCGGCGCGGAGCGGTCGAATATCCCGCCCTTGTAGGCGCGCGTATCGCCGGGCGTCAGATAATAGCCGACCTCCGCATAGCCGCCGAAGAAGGTCGGGTCCGCGCCGCCGATCCGGCCGGCGGTCAGCCAGTGCGTTTCCGCCGCGACATGCCAGCGGCCCCGGACCGCCGCGAATTCCAGCCCATAATGGGTCTCGCTGCTCGCCTTGAAGGTGCCGGTGTCGAGGAAACGCGTGTCGGTGACGTGGGAATAGGGCCGCTGCCGATAGCGGACCCCGGCCTCCCCGGTGCTGTTGAGGTCGCGCCAGTGGCCGGACAGGCCGAAATGCAGCTGGGTATCGCCCAGCTTCGGTGCGAAAACCAGGCGGCCATCGACGCCATAGCTGTTGTTCTCGTCGCCATTGCTGGCCGACAGCGCGTTGACGTCATCGGTGAACAGCCCGCCCTGCACCAGCCACGGCCCCTTCTGCCATTCGGCGGCGAGGCCGAGGCGGCGCTCGAAATTGAACGCGTCGGTAAAGGCAGCGCGCTCCATCACCGATCCGCTGGTGTCGCCGATCAGCTCGTCCAGCGACTGGAACTGGTTCTGGTTGCCCAGCCTGATGCCGAAGGGGCCGGACTGCCAGCTGATATAGCTGTCGACCAGATCGACCTTGTTGTCCGACAGCTCGACCTCCAGCTTGTAGCCGAAGTTGCCGGGCATCGATCCCTCGCCGCCCAGCCGGATGCGGCGCACCTCGGTGGCGAGGCCCAGCCCCTTGTCCGGGATGCTGTCCGGCGCGGCGACCGCGACGGTATCGAACTGCATCCGCCCCTTGGGCTTGAAGCTCCAGTCGCCCTGCCGAATCTGCGGCGCGCCCTTCCACGCCGTTTCGACCGCGGGCTTCGCGGCCGCGGCAGGCGGGGTCGGGGCCGCCTGCCCTGCCTGCGCGACATTCGAAGGCGCGGTGGAGGCCGAAGCGGGAGATGCGGCGGAAGCGATCGCCGCCGCCCGCTCGGCATCGGCCCGGTCCACCCGCTGTTGCAGCGACTGGACCTGCGCCCGCAGCGCTGCGATTTCCGCGCGCAGGGCGGCGGCATCCTCCGCAGTCAGCGCCTGTTGAGGGTTATGGGCCTGCTGGGCGTGCGCCATGGTCGAAAGGCTCGCACATCCGGCAAGAAGCGCAACCTGGCTGATGGATCGAAATGGCAAGGACATACAGCTTTCACCTCCGGTCGTGTGACGCCGCTATTTCCCTTTCATGACATCTGAATGACTGTCATGTTTCATTTTTATGTCAGCCACCACGCGCTCCTGTTGGACGAAGGCGGCCGTCCCCTGCTTCGGCTGCGGAAATGACGGGAATATGACCGCACTGCACTTGGCGACGGGTAGCAAGGCCATGTCCTTCTATTTCAACGACGCCTTGCAACCTTAAGAAAATGCGGGGCTTCGACAGGCTCAGTGCTTTCCACCCGAAACCGTCCGCAAAGAATATGATCGCCTATTTCTCGATCAGGCGCACCAGCTTGCGTTCGACCGGGGCGAGGACGCCCGCCAGTTCCTGCCCGCGCTTCAGCACCGCGCCCGCTTCCCCGACCAGCGCCCACATGCCCTGCCGGTGGCGCAGGGCGGGCCGCTTCTCGATTCGGTATTCCGGCCGCTCGGCAGCGCGGCGGAAGGCGGAGAAGACCGCGACATCCTTGCCGAAATGCAGCGCATAGTCGCGCCAGTGCCCGGCCGAAACCATACGGCCGTAAAGATCCATGATGCGGGAAAGTTCCGCGCGGTCGAAACCGGTCTGTGCTGCGGGCAATGGGCGGGGAAAAGGGGTTATCTCACCCATGTCAGGCGCAACCGCGCTCCTGATCTTCGCCGTCCTTGCCGTTGCGCTTCACATGCTCCTCCAGCTCGGCCATCACCTCGCCCAGCCGCTTGTTGAGGCGCTCCACCTCGCATTGCAACATTTCGAGCTTCTGCGTCGCCGGGTCGAACGCATCGCGGCAGGGCGTGCCATAGGGCACGAAGTCACGCTGATAGGCCGTGATGTCGACCAGCATCTGCCGCGCGGGGATGCCCACCATCGTCGCCCCTTCGGGCACGTCCTTGGTGACGACGGCATTGGCGCCGACGCGCGCGCGCGCGCCGACGGTGATCGGCCCCAGCACCTGCGCGCCCGACCCGATGATGACCCCGTCCATCAGCGTCGGATGCCGCTTGCCGCCGATGCCGTTGGCCGGATCGGTGCCGCCCAGCGTCACGCTCTGGTACAAGGTCACATTGTCGCCGATCTCGGCGGTCTCGCCGATGATGACGAAGCCATGGTCGATGAACAGGTTGCGGCCGATGATCGCGCCGGGGTGAATGTCGTTGCCGGTCAGGAAGCGCGCGAGATGGTTCACCATGCGCGCGAGGAAGAAGAGCCGCGCCTTGAACAGGCGATGGGCCAGCCGGTGCCACACCACCGACCAGACGCCGGGATAGAGCAGGATTTCCACGCGGGAACGGGGCGCCGGGTCGCGCGCCTTTATGGAATCGAGATAAGCGACAAGCGCGCCGAACATGACCGTTCCCCTTTCAGGCGCCCCATATAGGCGCACCGGGCCCCTTTTTCCAGATGCGGCGCGCAGGCACCGTGTCGTTAATCCTCCGGCCGGTAACCGAACGCCTTTTCCGCCAGCCGGACAATGGCCGGATCGGCGTCGGGCATGTCCATCGGCACCAGCTGCTCCAGCCGCTCCACGATCGTCGTGATGGCGGCGATGCGGGCCGCCTTGCGATCGTTGCCGTCGATCACCGTCCACGGCGCCCAGCGGGTGTCCGTGTTGCGGAACATGTCGTGCATCGCTTCCAGATAGTCGGCGCGGCGGGCGCGGTTGCGATAATCCTCCGCGCCGGTTTTCCAGCGCTTCCACGGCACGTCGAGCCGCTCGGCCAGCTGCCGGTCCTGTTCCTCCTGCGTGATGTGGACGAACAGCTTGACGATGTTGGTGCCGGCGTCGATCTGCTGCGCCTCGAACTCGTTGATCTCGTCATAGCCGCGCTTCCAGTCGCGCTCGCTCGCAAAGCCCTCGACCCGCTCCACCAGCACGCGACCGTACCAGCTGCGGTCGAAAATGGCGATTTCCCGCGCGGTGGGTAACCTGGTCCAGAAGCGCCAGAGGAAATGGCGGTCCTTTTCCTCCTGCGTCGGCGCGCCGATCGGCCAGACGTCGTAATAGCGCGGGTCGAGCAGCGCGGTCAGCCGCTTGATGATGCCGCCCTTGCCCGCGGCATCCCAGCCTTCGAACAGGATGATGCTCTTGCGGCGATGGACGATGTGGGCGACCTGCACCCGCTCCATCCGTTGCTGGAGCTTGCGCAGCGCCTTGTCGAAATCGCCTTCGAACTTCTCGCCCTTTTCATAATGGGACAGATGGATCGCCATGATCGCACCCTAGCGGCTCCCGGCCGTGCCTGTCGAGCAGCGCGCGGCCGGAAAGTGACCCAAAACGGGGCAGGTCAGCCCTTGGGCGGCTCGACCACGCGGATGTGCAGCTCGCGCAACTGCCGGGGTTCGGCCGGGCTGGGCGCGCCCATCAGCAGGTCCTCGGCGCGCTGGTTCATCGGGAACAGCGTGATCTCGCGCAGGTTCTGCGCCCCGCAGAGCAGCATCACGATGCGGTCGACGCCCGCCGCCATGCCGCCATGGGGCGGCGCGCCATACTGGAACGCGCGATAGAGGCCGCCGAAGCGATCCTCGACATCCTGCCGGGAAAGGCCGACCAGTTCGAACGCCTTCACCATCAGCTCCGGCGACTGGTTGCGGATCGAGCCCGACGCGATCTCATAGCCGTTGCAGACCATGTCGTACTGATAGGCCTTGATCGTCAGCGGGTCCTGCCCGTTGAGCGCATCCAGCCCGCCCTGCGGCATGGAGAAGGGGTTGTGCGCGAAATCGACCTTCTTCTCGTCCTCGTCATATTCGTAGAACGGGAAGTCGACGATCCAGCACAGCTCGAACCGGTCCTTGTCGATGAGGTCCAGCTGTTCGCCGATACGGATGCGGGCGAGGCCCGCCAGCTTGGCCGCCTGACCCTCCTTGCCTGCGGCGAAGAACACACCGTCATTGGGGCCGAGGCCCAGCGCCTCGATCAGCTTCGCGGTCGCTTCCTCGCCGTGATTCTTGGCGATCGGGCCGCCGGGCACGCCATCCTTGATGTTGATGTAGCCGAGACCCGAATAGCCCTCGCCGCGCGCCCAGTTGTTCATGTCGTCGAAGAACTTCCGGCTGCCCGCCCCGGCGCCGGGCGCGGGGATCGCGCGGATCACGCTGCCGCTTTCCACCAGCGAGGCGAAGATGCCGAAGCCCGACCCGTGGAAATGCTCGGTCACGTCCTTGATGAGGATGGGGTTGCGCAGGTCCGGCTTGTCCGACCCGTATTTCAGCATCGCCTCGTCATAGGGGATGCGCGGGAAGCTGCCCGCCGGGGTAACAGGCTTGCCGTCTGCGAAATCCTCGAACACGCCGGCGATCACCGGCTCCATCGTGGTCCAGACGTCCTCCTGCGTGACGAAGCTCATTTCGAGGTCGAGCTGGTAGAATTCGCCCGGCAGCCGGTCGGCGCGCGGGTCCTCGTCGCGAAAGCAGGGCGCGATCTGGAAATAGCGGTCGAAGCCGGCGACCATCAGCAGTTGCTTATATTGCTGCGGCGCCTGCGGCAGCGCGTAGAACTTGCCCGCATGGATGCGGCTGGGCACCAGGAAATCGCGTGCGCCCTCCGGACTGGAGGCGGTCAGGATCGGCGTCGAATATTCGGTGAAGCCCGCCGCTTCCATCCGGCGGCGCATGTCCGAGATGATCCTAGTGCGCTTGACGATATTGGCGTGCAGCGTTTCGCGACGCAGGTCGAGGAAGCGATAGCGCAGGCGGATATCCTCAGGGTAATCCTGCTCACCCGCGACCGGCAGCGGCAGGTCGGCGGCGGCGGAAAGCACCACCGCGTCCTCGGCGCGGATCTCGATCTCGCCGGTGGCGAGATTGGGATTGATCGCCTCCTTCGCACGGGCGACGACCTTGCCGGTCACCGTCACCACGCTTTCGGCGCGCAGCGATTCGATCACCTGGAACACAGGGCCGTCCACCTCGGTCACGATCTGCACCATGCCGTAATGGTCGCGCAGGTCGATGAACACCAGGTCGCCATGATCGCGCTTGCGGTGCACCCACCCCGACACGCGGACCGTTTCATCGACATTGGAAATGCGCAGTTGCGCGCAGGTGTGGGTGCGATATGCGTGCATGGGAACCGTTTCTTGTCTAAGCGTTGCTTGGAAATGACAAATCGATGTAATCGGGCTATGGCCGCGCTATTCCTTTTGCTTGGGAACGTCCGTCCTGAGTGCTTGCCCATAATGTGATCGACCAACATATGCAAATTCATCCGCTGATTACCACCAGCAAAGACCTCGCCCAACTTTGTGAAAGACTCGCCCGCTCCCCCTGGGTGGCGGTGGATACCGAATTCATGCGGGAAAACACCTATTGGCCCGACCTGTGCCTCGTCCAGATCGCGGACGAGCACGAGGCGGCGGCGATAGACCCGAAGGCGCCGGGGCTGGACCTTGGTCCCCTGCTCGACCTGATGGTCGAAAATGACGAGGTGCTGAAGGTCTTCCACGCGGGCGGACAGGATCTCGAAATCATCTACAACCTGACCGGCAAGACGCCCTTCCCGCTGTTCGACACGCAGATCGCGGCGATGGCGCTGGGGCTGGGCGAACAGATCGGCTATGGCAACCTCGTCGATGCGTGGATGGGCGTGGCGCTGGACAAGGGCGCCCGCTTCACCGACTGGGCGCGCCGCCCGCTCGACAAGCGGCAGATCGACTATGCGATCGGCGACGTCACCTATCTGATCCAGATCTTCCCGAAGATGCTGGAAAGGCTGCGCCGTACCGGGCGGGGCGACTGGCTCGATCAGGAGATGGAGCGGCTCGCCGACCCCGCCAACTATCAGAACACGCCGGAGGATGCGTGGCGGCGCGTGCGCATTTCCAGCAAGAAGCCCGACGTGCTGGGTCGGTTGAAGGCGCTCGCCGCATGGCGCGAGCAGGAAGCGCGGGACAAGAACATGCCGCGCGGACGCATCGTGAAGGACGAGACGCTGGCCGACATCGCCTCTCACCCGCCCAAGCGGCAGGAGGATCTCGCCAAGGTGCGCGGCCTTTCCCCGGCGTGGAAGACCAACGACATCGGCTGCCGCCTGATCCGCGCGATCGAGAACGCGAAGCCGCTGTCCCGCGACGAGATGCCGGAGCGCGACCCGCGCAAGCCCAGCCTCGGCAAGGACGGCGCGCTGGTCGCCGACCTGCTGAAGCTGCTGCTCAAGATCCGCGCGAAGGAGATAGACGTCGCGCCGCGCCTGATCGCCCGGACCGAGGATCTGGAGATGCTGGCCGCGGGCGTGCGGCAGGAGCTTTCCATCCTGAACGGCTGGCGTTTCGAGCAGTTCGGGCAGGACGCGCTCGATCTGGTCGAGGGGCGGCTGGCCTTCGCGGTCGTCGACGGCCGCCTCAGGATGACGCGCACCTGAGCGGGCGGAAGGGATATTCCGCCGCTCACCGTCGTTCATACAGGCGTTCATGCAGGGTTGAGGCGGGGCGTCCTATCTTCGCCTGTTCCCGCATCGGAGCAGAGGAGACAGAGATATGAAATGGCCGATCATGATCATGGCAGGCGGCGCGATGCTGGGCTGCGGCGGCTGCGCGGCGTCCTCCGCCACCGATGGGGGCGCAGAGCCCGCCGCGCCGCCGATGGCGCAATGCAGCAATGACGGGCTCGACCGTTTCGTCGGCCAGAAGGCGACCGCCGAACTCGGCGCGGAGATGCTGAAATTCTCCGGCGCGCGCACGCTGCGCTGGGGCGGGCCCAATACCGCGATGACGATGGATTTCCGGCCCGACCGGCTGACGGTGATCTATGACCAGAATATGGTGATCGAACGCCTTTCCTGCGGATAAAGCAAGCGGCGGGGCGCAGCGGAGATGCGTTCCGCCCCTGCCTCTTATCCCGCTGGCTCGATGCGGGGTGAAAGGTTCATCGCCTGCGCCAGCGTCTTGAGGCGGCGGGCCACCGCCTCCCCCTTCAAGTCGGCGCTCAATGGCTCCAGCGACAGGACGAGGTCGCGCTCGACGGGCGCGATCGAGGTCGCCTCCAGCGGCTGCGCGACGCCGCCCGACAGGCGCTGGGCAAGCCGGATGGCCAGGCCCCATTGCGTCGAGCGCGCCAGCGCTTCGGCCCCGGCGAGCCGCTCGAACCCCGCCTTCATCGGCGCGGCGCCCCCGAAGGCGGCATAAAGCGCCTGCGCCAGCATCACCCGGCCCGCGCCGTCGATGCCCGCCCAATTGCCGTGCAACGCGATCTCTACGCCGCGCTCGGCCCGGAAATCGGGGTTCGCGCGCCACGCCACATCGCCCAGAAAGCACGCCGCCCGGCGCAGGCGCGCCCATGCCGGGGGGTCGGCCTCGAACAGCGGCGCGATCCACGCGTCGATCTGACGGCCGTGCCCCGCGAACCGCCCCTGCGCCTCGCCCTCGGCCTCGGTCGCGACCAGCAACGGATCGAGCGCCTGCTCCTGCGCCGACAGGCTTTTAAACATCAGCCCTTCGCGCAGGCCATGGGCCGAAACGACCAGTTCCGCGCTCGCCAGTTCGCGCACCAGTACCGCCAGCAGCGCGGTGGCGTTGCCCAGCGTGGGGATGCGCGCCGCCGGGATCGACCGGATCTTGCGCAGCCGCGCCTTGCCCATCTGCGCCGTCACCCGCACCAGATAGGCCGCGCGCGACGCCTCCATCCGGTAATGGTGGATCACCGGCAGCGGGAATTTCGTCAGTTGCATGTCGAGATGCGCCAGCGCGCGCCACGACCCGCCCACCATGTAGAGCGGCAGGCCGGTGTCGTTCCAGCCCGCCTTGTGCAGCGCACGCGCGACATATTTGGCCAGCGCGTCCTTGCCCCGCTCGCGCAGCGCGGCAAGGCGCAGCACGCCGAGCGGCAGCGAGAGCACTTTCAGCACCTCTCCGCCGCGCACGCGCGCCAGTTCAAGGCTGCCCCCGCCAAGGTCCGCGACTATGCCGTCCGCGCCCGGTATCGCGCCGATGACGCCGAGGCCGGAGGCGCGGCCTTCCTCGTCGCCGGACAATATCTCGATCTCCATCCCCGCCTCCGCGCGGGCGCGGGCGACGAAATCGCCGCCGTTGCGGGCATCGCGGACGGCGGCGGTGGCGATGCAGCGCACGTCGCGCACCTCCATCGCGCGGATGAGGCCGGAAAAGCGCATCAGCGCCTCGATGCCGCGCTGCATCGCGGTGTCGTCGATCCGCCCGGTGGTGCTCAGCGCCGCACCCAGCCCGGCCGTCACTTTCTCGTTGAACAGCTGGAAAGGCGCCCGCGCCGGGCCGTCATAGACGACCAGGCGGATGCTGTTCGAGCCGATATCGACGATCGCCCGGCGGCGCGGCGTCATGTCCGGCACCGGGGCGGCGGACGGGGCCAAGGAAGCGTCGTGGTTCCGCGCCAGTTGCTGCAACAGGCTCATGCGCCGACCGTCCTCAGCCCCTGCGCCGCAGGCTCAGCTTGGGCGCGGCATCGCCATGGGTCTGCGCGGCGCCCCGCCCGGACAGCGACGGGTTGGTCATGAAATAGCGGTGCAGGTTGAACGGCTTTTCCCCCGGATCGACGCGGACATAGCGGCCATCGGGCTCCAGCGTCCAGCTTTGCTCGGTATCGATGAGATTGGCGACCATCACCTGATCGAGCACCTGATCGTGCACGGTCGGGTTGAGGATGGGCAGCATATATTCGACCCGCCGGTCGAAATTGCGCGGCATCCAGTCCGCAGAGCTGATGAACACCTTCGCGCCGTTGTGCGGCAGGCGCTTGCCGTTGGCGAATACGGCGATGCGGCTATGCTCCAGGAAGCGGCCGACGACCGACTTCACGCGGATATTTTCCGACATGCCCGGAACGCCGGGGCGCAGGCAGCATATGCCGCGCACCACCAGATCCACCTCCACCCCGGCATTGCTCGCCTGATAGAGCTTTTCGATGATCGCGGGATCGACCAGGCTGTTCATCTTCGCCCAGATGGCGGCGGGCTTGCCCTCGCGCGCATCGGCGATTTCCGCGTCGATCAGGTCGCTCAGATTCTGGCGCAGGTTGCGCGGCGACATGGTGAGCAGTTCCAGATGCTGCGGCTCGACATAGCCGGTGATATAGTTGAACACCGCCGCCGCGTCCCGCCCGATGCGCGGATCGGCGGTGAAGAAGCTGAGGTCGGTATAGATGCGCGCGGTCACCGGATGATAATTGCCGGTGCCGAAATGGCAGTAGGTGCGGAACGCATCCCCTTCCCGCCGCACCACCATCGATATCTTGGCGTGGGTTTTCCAGTCGATGAAGCCATAGACCACCTGCACCCCCGCCCGTTCCAGCGCGCTGGCCCACAGCAGGTTCTGCTCCTCGTCGAAACGGGCCTTCAGCTCGACCACCGCCGTCACCGACTTGCCCGCCTCCGCCGCGTCGATCAGCGCGCGAATCACCGCCGATTGCTTGCCCGCGCGATAGAGCGTCTGCTTGATCGCCACCACGTCCGGGTCCGCCGCCGCCTGCTTCAGGAAGGTGATGACGACGTCGAAGCTCTCATAGGGATGGTGGACGACGATGTCCTTCGCGCGGATCGCGGCGAAGCAGTCGCCGCCATATTCGCGGATGCGTTCCGGAAAGCGGGCGGCGAAGGGCTCGAACTTCAGGTCGGGCCGGTCCTCGTCCACGATGTTGGACAGGTCGCCTATGCCGACGAAGCCATTGATGTCGGCGATCATCGCCTCCTGCCCGTGCATCAGCTCCTGCAACATCTCCTCGACCGAATCGGGGATACCCGATTCGATCTCCAGCCGGATCACCCGGCCCCGGCGGCGGCGCTTGATCGCGCTGCGGAAGGTGCGGACCAGATCCTCCGCCTCTTCCTCGATCTCGATATCGCTGTCGCGGATCACGCGGAAAAGGCCGCTTTCCCGTACCTCATAGCCGGGAAAGAGGCGATGGCTGAAGCGACGGATGACGCTTTCCAGCGCCATGTAGCGCGCGGGCGTGCCCGGCATGCGCACGAAGCGCGGCAGCGAGGACGGGATCATCACCAGTTCCCGCACATTCTCCCCGTCCGACAGGCGGATGAGGTCGAACAGCGCGGAAAGGCCCAGATTGGGAATGAACGGGAAAGGATGCGCCGGGTCGAGCGCCTGCGGCGTCAGGATCGGGAAGATCTGCGACTGGAAATGCTCTTCCAGCCACGCCTCGACCCCGGCGTCGAGCGGCTCATAGCTGCTGATGACATCGATGCCGACGGCTTCCAGTTCCTCGCGCAGCCGGTGCCAGACCTGCTGCTGGTCGCGCATCAGCCGGTCCGCCTCGGCGCCGATGGCGGCAAGCTGCTGCACCGGGGTCAGCCCGTCGGCGGAGCGCAGTTCCACATTGTCGAGTTGCTGGCCCTTGAGGCCCGCCACCCGCACCATGAAGAATTCGTCGAGATTATTGCCGCTGATCGACAGGAAGCGCAGCCGTTCCAGCAGCGGATGCGCGATGTTGGTCGCCTCTTCCAGAACCCGCCGGTTGAACGCCAGCCAGGACAGCTCCCGATTGAAATAGCGCTCCCCTGTTTCCGCCAGTTTCAGGATCGGGTCGGCCTCGGACATGGCTCAGCGCTCTTCTTCCTGTGCATCGTTTGCCGCCGGGGGCGGCGTGTCGTCGTCGCCGACTATAGGGGAGAAATGTTGCATTTGCAGCGCTTCTTTGAGGAAGGGCACCGAAATCCTGCGCGATGCTTCCAGCGAAAGGCGGTTGAGGCGCACCAGCATCTCCGCCACGGCGGCATAGCTGCGCTCCACCCGGCGGGCGAGCCATTCGGGCACGTCGGCGACATAGGCGGACCCGGCCTGCGCCAGCCCCGTCTCGATCAGCTGGCGGATCAGCGCGTCGTCCGGGTCGCCGATGCGCACATGGGGCGCGGCGGCAAGGCGGGATTTGAGGTCGGGCAGCTCCACCGGCCAGAGCGCCGGGGCCTCCCGCCCGATCAGCAGCAGCGGCCGGCCGCTGTCCCGCGCGATATTCCACTGGTGGAACAGCTGCCGCTCCTCGGCCCGGTCGGCATCGTCGATCAGCAGGCCGCCCGACAGGGCGACGAAATGGCGGCCCAGGGTCGACCGGCCCGACCGGGCCGGGCCGGAGAGCACGGATATGGGGATCGGCCAGTCCGACCAGCGCTCGACATGGCGCTGCGCGAGGCGGTTGGCCTCACTGACCAGAAAGCTGCCGGTCCGGGCCTGCGCCTGCCAGTCGAAGGGCAGGCCGATCTGGTTGGTCACTGACCACCTGCCGGGCTGCCGCCGCTCCGGCGGGTGACGCGCAACGTGGTGCCCGAACCGCTGACCTGATAGCCCTTCGCCTGCAACGCGGCCTTCAGTGCATCGGCCGTGCCGTCGAAGCTGACCTGCATCACCGACACGCCGCCCAGCGCGAGGCTGCTCGTCGCGGCGGACTTGACGCCGGGGATGGAGCGCAGCTGGGCCTCGCCCGCGCTGACGGAATTCACGTCCGGCGTATCGAACTGGATCGAATAGCTGGCGACGCCCGGCGCGGAAATGACCGGCACGTCGCTCGTCTCGACCGGCAGGTCGGTCACATTGCCGAGGTCGATCTCGCTCGCGCTCACCGGCTCCTCGATCACCAGCGACGGGTCGGGCCGCAGGCGGCCGTCGAGCAACGCCTGGCTGTAGATGCCGTTGATGCGGGCGATCGCCTCGTCCAGCATCTTCGGGATCGCCGCCTCGTTATTGGCGCGCAGCGAGAAGCTGCCCAGCAGCTCATTGTCCGGGCCGTAACGGGCGGCGAAGCTGCCGATCACCGGCCCGCCCGGCCATTGCCGTTCCAGCCGGGCGATGGGGAAGATCACGTCCGCCGCGCCATATTGATCGAGAATGTTGCGCCACCACAGACGGCCGCGTCGCCCGATCTGCCCGGCGTTCAGCAGCAGCGCGTCCTGCCCGGTGCCGCTGGTGCGGACATAGTCGATGGCGCTGTCGCCGGTGCGATAGCGCGCCCAGGCCTTCTGCCATTCGTTGATCGTCTCGAACACGGTGGAGCTGCCGCCCTCGCGCAGGATCGGGATGACCAGCAGCGGCGGGGATCGCATCGCGCTGCCCCGCACGCCCAGTATCTGCCCCGCGCGCGCGCGGTCGAACAGCACCCGCAGCGTCGCGATATAGCGGTTGGGGCCAATCTGCTCCTGCTCCACCTCTATGCCGGAAACGATCTGGTCGATCTGGCTGTCGGACAGGCCGATCGCCCCGCCGCGCATGCTCGCCGACAATTTGCGCCAGGCGAGCCGCTGCGCCTGCCGCCAGCCCGCGGTGCGCGCGGCCTCGGCGCTGTCGGCCTGCACGTCGACACGGATGTCGCCCACCTCGAAATCGCCGCTGCTGGCGATCGGCGGGACGCCCCGCTCCCCCTCCATCTGCGCGACCAGAGTCGCGGCGGTCAGCCCCAGCGCCACGGCGGCGGGAAGGGCGAGCAGCCGGGCGGCAGGCAGGGACGCGGGAAGGAACGGGAGGCGCGCAATCTGGATCACGGCGTCCTTTTGGCGGCAAATCGTCCGAAATCCAAGCGGGCAATTCGCCCGCGCCGATAATTTCGACGCATTTCCGGCGGCGGATGCGCCTTCGGCTTGATAAAATCGGCAAATAGGATAGGCGGCGTTGGCATGAGCAATGCGAACGACTCCTCCACCGATCGGCCTCAATCCTACAGCTATGCGCAAGCCGGCGTGAACATCGCCGCGGGCAATGCGCTGGTCAAGGCGATCGCCCCGCTGGCCAAGGCGACCCGTCGCGCCGGTGCGGATGCGGACCTCGGCGGCTTCGGCGGCTTTTTCGACCTGAAGGCGGCCGGTTTCCGCGATCCGCTGCTGGTCGCGGCCAATGACGGGGTGGGCACCAAGCTGAAGCTGGCGATCGACAGCGGGCGGCACGACACGGTGGGCATCGACCTTGTCGCCATGTGCGCCAACGACCTGATCGTGCAGGGCGCCGAGCCCTTGTTCTTCCTCGATTATTTCGCTACCGGACGGCTGGAGAACGGCATTGCCGAACGCGTGATCGCGGGCATCGCCGAAGGCTGCAAGCAGGCCGGATGCGCGCTGATCGGCGGGGAAACGGCGGAAATGCCGGGCATGTACGCCGATGGCGATTATGACCTCGCTGGCTTCTGCGTCGGCGCGGTGGAGCGGGACGAGGCGCTGACCGGCAGCAAGGTGCAGGCGGGCGACGTGCTGCTGGGCCTTGCTTCTTCCGGCGTCCACTCCAACGGCTATTCGCTGGTCCGCCGCCTCGCCGCCGACAAGGGCTGGAAGCTCGACCGCCCCGCCCTGTTCGATCAGGACGTGCTGCTGATCGACGCGCTGATGGCGCCGACGCGCATCTATGTGAAGGCGCTGCTGCCCTCGATCCGCAAGGGCGATATCCACGCGCTCGCCCATATCACCGGCGGCGGCCTGCTGGAGAATATCCCGCGCGTGCTGCCCGACGGCTGCCACGCCGTGGTCGATGCGGACGGCTGGGCGCAGCCCCGGCTGATGGCCTTCCTCCAGGCGCAGGGCAATATAGAGCCCGCCGAGATGGCGCGCACCTTCAATTGCGGTATCGGCATGGTGCTGGCCGTGGCGGAGGAGAATGTCGCCCGCGTCACCACCGACCTCGAAGCGGCGGGCGAGACGGTTCACCGCATCGGCGCGATCGAGCCGGGCGCCAAGGGCTGCACCGTGCGCGGCTCGGCCGAGGCGTGGAGCGCGCGCGAGGCGTGGGAAGCCGTGCATAATGCCTGAGAAGGTACGCGTCGCCGTCCTCATCTCCGGGCGCGGCTCCAACATGGCCGCCCTGCTCTATGCGGCCAAGGCGGAAAGCTGCCCCTATGAAATCGTGCTGGTCGCCGCCAACGACCCCGACGCCGCCGGGCTGAAGCTCGCCGCCGCCGAGGGCATCGCGACCTTCGGGCACAGCCACAAGGGCATGAAGCGCGCCGAGTTCGACCGCATTATCGATGCGGAAATCCGCAAGGCCGGGGCGGATTATATCGCGCTCGCCGGCTATATGCGCCTGCTCTCGCCCGAATTCGTCGAGGGCTGGGCCGGGCGGATGCTCAATATCCATCCCTCGCTGCTACCCAGATATAAGGGCCTCCACACCCATGAGCGGGCGATCGAGGCGGGCGACAGCCATGGCGGCTGCTCGGTCCATATCGTGACGGCGGAGCTGGACGACGGCCCGGTCCTCGGCCAGAC
Organism: Sphingobium jiangsuense; assembly: GCF_014196495.1. GTDB lineage: Bacteria > Pseudomonadota > Alphaproteobacteria > Sphingomonadales > Sphingomonadaceae > Sphingobium > Sphingobium jiangsuense. Next base: position 56,123 of record NZ_JACIDT010000012.1, on the reverse strand, counting down.
GCCGGTCGCGATCTTGCCCGGCGACGATGCCGACAGCCTCGCCGCCCGCGTGCTGATCGCCGAGCATCAGCTCTATTCCCGCACGCTCGCCGATTATGTGAGCCGCGAGCGCGACCCGGAGTGGATCGTCGGTCAGGTCGGCGAGCTGGCCGCGAGGCTGCCGGAGGTCGATTTTCGCCCCTCCCACGGCTCGCCCGGCTGGCGCGTGGGCGGCGAGAAATCCGGCAAATATTTCGCCTATGTCTCGGTGCGCCATCATGGCGAGGATGCCGTCGCGCTGCTGGTAAAGACCAGCGGCCCCGACGAGATGGCGGCGCTGATCGAGCAGCAGCCGGATCTCTATTACCGTCCGGCCTATTATGGCGCGGCGGGCTGGATCGCGCTGCGGCTCGACCGGCCCGGCACCGACTGGGCGCATGTGGGCGGATGGCTGGAACGCAGTTGGCGCGCGGTGGCGCCCAAACGGCTGACCCGGCTGATGGATATCGCAGACCAGTTCTGAAACCGCCCGGCGACTTGCTCCCCCGGCCCGCGCACCCTATCTGACGGGCTGGATCGATGCAGCCGGATGGAGAAGAGATATGGCGACGGTGGTGATTACGGGCGGCAATCGCGGCATCGGGCTGCATTTGGCGCGGCTCTACGCGGATGCGGGGCATGAGGTGGTGATCGGGGTTCGCAGGCCCGAAGCGGCGGCCGATGCGCCGGGCGAGGCGCTGGCGCTCGATGTCGGCGACGACGCGTCGGTCGCGGCCTTTGCCGGGTCGCTGAACGGGCGCAACGTCGATATCCTCATCAACAATGCGGGCGTCAGCGGGCCGGAGCGGCAATCGGCGCGCGACACCGATTTCGCCGGTTTTCTCGACACGCTCAACATCAACACGCTCGGCCCCTTGCGCGTAACGCAGGCGCTGCTGCCCAATCTGCGGCAGGCGGGGAATGCGAAAGTCGCAATCGTCAGCAGCCGCATGGGCTCGCTCGCCTCGACGGAGCCGGACATGGTCGCCTATCGCGCGTCGAAGGCGGCGGTCAACAAGGTCGCGCAATGCCTTGCCACCAATCTGGCAGCGGACGGCATCGCGATCGCCGCGCTGCATCCCGGCTGGGTACGGACCGACATGGGCGGCCCTTCGGCCGACCTGGCGCCGGAGGAAAGCGCGCGCGGGCTGAAGGAGGTTATCGACGGCCTCTCGCTGGCGACGACCGGGCATTTCTGGAATTATGACGGCGGGTTCTTGCCGTGGTGAATAGCGCCCCGCCGCTCTCCCTTCCGTCATGCCAGCGCAGGCTGAAATCGTTTTCGAGAGCGCGGGACCAAGCCCCACAGACCGATGGTCAATCCGGCGAAATGGACCCTGAAGCAAGTTCAGGGGACGGTAGAGGCTATGTCTGGTTTTAGCCGAAAACGGGCATCACCCGAAACCTGTCTGCAAAGCCCATAATCGCAAAAAACGCCGCCCGTCCATCGACGGCGCGGCGCTTTTCTTCAATCGACGGCAAAGAGCCTCAGGCTTCGCCCCAGATCGCCTCGGCGGTCTTAACGACCAGTTCCAGCTTGGCCTTCTGCTCGTCCGGCGTGATCGCATTGCCTTCCTCGGTCGAGGCGAAGCCGCATTGGGGCGCGATGCCGAGCTGGTCGATATCGACATATTTCGCCGCTTCCCCGATCTGGCGCTTCAGATCGTCAATCGATTCCAGTTCCGCCGACTTGGTGGTGATGAAGCCCGGATAGATGCGCTGCTTGCCCTTCTTCAGGAAGCGCAGCGGCTCCACGCCTCCGGCGCGCTCGGTGTCATATTCCATGAAGAACAGGTCGACGTCGGTCGCGTTGAAGATGGTGTCCGCCACCAGATCATAGGCGCCCTCGGCCGCCCAATGGTTGCGGAAATTGCCCCGGCACATGTGCATGCCGATCAGCATGTCGTCCGGCCGGTCGGCGATCGCGTCGTGCATCATCTTCGCATAGGCGGAAATCAGCCAGTCGGGATCGACGCCCTCCTCCACCTTCTGCGCGCGATGCTTGGGGTCGCAAAGATAGGCGAAGAAGATGTCGTCCATCTGGAGATAGCGGCAGCCCGCGTCGTAGAACGCCCGCACCGCCTTCCTGTAGGCGGCGGCCAGATCCGCGAACAATATGTCGAGGTCCTTGTACTCCGGCACCAGCACGTCCTTCTGGAGCGTACGGAAATGGCAGCAGCTCGGCCCCGGAATGGAGATTTTCGGCGTGACATTGGTGTGCTTCGCCAGAAAGCGGAAATGCTCCAGCATCGGATGGTCGTCGGGAAAGTCGAGCTTGCCGACGATGGTCGGGAACACCGAGGGGATGGTCGTCCCGTGGAACTGCGCGCCCGCCTCCTGCCGCCGCTGCAATTCATAGCCGGTCAGGTCGCCGATGAAGTCATAATGCCAGAAGGACCGGCGGATCTCGCCATCGGTCACGACCCTGAGGCCGACCTCCTCCTGCATCTTCACCGCGTCGATGATCGCCTCATCCTCGATGGCGGTCAGTTCCTCGCGGGAAATCGACTTCTCCTCGAAGAACTGCTTGCGGGCCCTGGTCACGGCGGCGGGGCGCAGCAGCGACCCGACATGATCGGCCCTGTAGGGCGGCGTGAAACTGGTCATAACGATGATCCTGACTTGGCTTGTCCTGTGGAAAGGGGAGCAGCGATCGCCGCTCCCCATGCCCCAGCCATCTCTCTCTCAAGACTTGTCCGGCCGCCCTCTGCGGGGCCGTGCCGTCAGCGGGTCAGCTTCTTGTAGGCAAGGCTGGTCGGCCGGTCCGCCGCATCGCCGAGGCGGCGGCGCTTGTCCTCCTCATAGGCCTCGAAATTGCCCTCGAACCATTCGACATGGCTGTTCCCCTCGAAGGCGAGGATGTGCGTCGCCAGACGGTCGAGGAAGAAGCGGTCGTGGCTGATGACCACGGCGCAACCCGCGAAATTCTCGATCGCCTCTTCCAGCGCGCCCAGCGTTTCGACGTCGAGGTCGTTGGTCGGTTCGTCGAGCAACAGCACATTGCCGCCGGTCTTGAGCATCTTCGCCATATGGACGCGATTGCGCTCGCCGCCGGACAGCTTGCCGACATTCTTCTGCTGGTCCTGCCCCTTGAAGTTGAACGCGCCGACATAGGCGCGGGTCGACATGTCGAACCCGTTGACCTTCATATAATCGAGGCCGTCGGAAATCTCTTCCCAGACATTCTTCGACGGGTCGAGATGGTCGCGGCTCTGGTCGACATAGCCCAGACGCACCGTGCTGCCGATCTCGACCGTGCCGCTGTCCGGTTGTTCCTTGCCGGTGAGAATCTTGAACAGCGTCGATTTGCCCGCGCCGTTCGGCCCGATCACGCCGACGATGCCGCCGGGCGGCAGGGTGAAGGACAGGTCCTCGAACAGCAGCTTGTCGCCATAGGCCTTGGAGATATTCTTCGCCTCGATGACCTTGCCGCCCAGACGCTCGGGCACCTGAATGACGATCTGCGCCTTGCCGGGGCTGCGGTTTTCCTGCGCGGCGACCAGTTGGTCGAACTTGGCGATACGCGCCTTCGATTTGGTCTGGCGGCCCTTCGGCCCCTGCCGGATCCACTCCAGCTCTTCTTTGATCGCCTTCTGGCGGCCGGATTCCTCACGCTCTTCCTGTTCGAGGCGCTTGGCCTTCTTCTCCAGATAGGTCGAGTAATTGCCCTCATAGGGGAAATATTTGCCGCGATCGAGTTCGAGGATCCAGCCCACCACATTGTCGAGGAAATAGCGGTCGTGGGTGATCATCAGCACCGCGCCCGGATAATCCTTCAGGTGGTTTTCCAGCCACTCGACGCTTTCGGCGTCGAGATGGTTGGTCGGTTCGTCCAGCAGCAGGATCGACGGTTTCTGGATCAGCAGGCGGGTCAGCGCGATGCGGCGCTTCTCGCCGCCCGACAGCTTGTCCACCGGCCAGTCGGACGGCGGGCAGCGCAGCGCCTCCATCGCGATTTCGAGCTGGTTGTCGAGCGTCCAGCCGTCGACCGCGTCGATCTGCTCCTGCAACTCGCCCATCTCGGTCATCAGCGCGTCGAAATCCACGTCTTCCGGCGGGTCCGCCATGATCATCGAGATTTCGTTGAAGCGATCGAGCTTGTCCGCGATGTCCCGCGCGCCGTCCTTCACATTTTCCAGCACCGTCTTGGTCGGGTCCAGCTCCGGCTCCTGCGGCAGATAGCCGACCGTGATGTTCTCGCCCGGCCAGGCCTCTCCGGTGAAATCGGTGTCGATGCCGGCCATGATCTTCATCAGCGTGGATTTGCCCGCGCCGTTGGGGCCGACGATGCCGATCTTGGCGCCGAAGTAGAATTGCAGGTTGATGTTGTTGAGCACCGGCTTCTGGGCGCCGGGGAAGGACTTGGTCATGCCCTTCATGACATAGGCATATTGCGCGGCCATGGGATATCGAGCTCCGAAAAAACAGGCTTTGAAGACTATGCGCCCCGGTTAGCGGACGGACGGCGCATTGGCAAATCCCCAAATGCCGGTTACGTCCCAATCCATGCAGAAACCGACCTTCTTCCGTTCCACCGCGCTCGCCCTTGCCGCCGCCTTCCTCTGCCCGTCCGCGTTGCTCGCCGCGCCGGATGCGGCCGCGCTGCGCGACGCGGCGCTGAAGGACGAGATCGCATGGGACATCGTCGAGGGGCTGACGACCGAGATCGGCCCCCGCCTCGCCGCCACGCCGAAGGAAGCGCAGGCGCGCGACTGGGCGGTGGCGAAGCTCCGGTCGCTGGGCTTTGCCAATGTCCGCATCGAAACCTACCGGATGCCCTCATGGGAGCGCGGGCGGGAGGAAGCCCGCGTCGTCGTCCCGTTCGACCAGCCGCTGGCCGTCACCGCGCTGGGCAACAGCGGCTCGACCGGACCCGACGGGCTGAAAGCCGAGATAGCCTATTTCCGCACCCTCGCCGATCTGGAGGCCGCGCCGCAGGGAAGCCTCAAGGGCAAGATCGCCTTCGTCAGCCATGCGATGAAGGCCAGTCAGGACGGGTCGGGCTATGCCCCCTATGGGCAGGTTCGCCGAATCGGCCCGTCGATCGCGGCCGCGAAGGGCGCCGCCGGCATCGTCATCCGCTCGATCGGCACCGACAGCCACCGCCTGCCGCACACCGGCTCCACCCGTTTCGAGCCGGGCGTGGCGCCCATTCCGGCGGCGGCGCTTTCCATTCCCGACGCGGAGAATCTGGAACGGATGCTCAAGCGCGGCAGGCCGGTGCGGCTCCGCCTGCTGCTGACGCCACGCTTCCCCGGCGAGCAGGAATCGGGCAACGTCATCGCCGAGGTGCCGGGCAGCGACCCCGGCGCGGGGATCATCCTGGTCGCCGGGCATCTGGACAGCTGGGACCTCGGCACCGGCGCCATAGACGATGCGGCGGGCATCGCCATCGTCGCGGCGGCGGCGAAGCGAATCATGGACGCGGGACGGCCGCGCCGGACGATTCGGATTTTATGGGCCGGTGCCGAGGAAGTGGGCGCCTATGGCGGACAGGCCTATTTCGCCGCCCATGGCCATGAAAAGCATGTGCTGGTGATGGAATCCGACTTCGGCGCCGACCGGGTGTGGCGCGCCCATTACCGCCTGCCCGCCGCCGCCCGCCCGGTCAGGGACAGGATCGCGAGCGCGCTCGCGGACCTCGGCATCGTCAGCAGCGCCCTGCCCGCCAGGGGCGGCGCCGACATCGAACCTCTGGTAAATGCAGGCATTTCCGTCATCGACCTGCAACAGGACGGCACCCGCTATTTCGACCTGCACCACAGCGCGGACGACACTCTGGACAAGATCGATCCGGCCCAGCTGGCGCAGAATGTCGCGGCCTGGACCGCCGTGCTTTCCATCGCCGCAAATGCGAAAGAAATCTTGCACTGAATGCAAACTGTTGTAGTAGACAACTCACCTCCGACCGACTCGCTTCGGCCTGCGGTGCCAAAAATATGTTGATTTGTTGAACTGAGCCGTTATTTCGAAGCCCTCGCGCGTACACAACTTCTTAAAGAAGTTTGATGCGTGAGACATGCTATTGGGAGCCTAACAAGATGAAGAAGATCGCTGTTGTTTTCGCTTCGGCTGGCCTGCTGGCTCTGGCCGCTTGCGGTGAGAAGCCTGCTGCAGAAGCCAACAACGCCGCTGCCGTCGAAAACGTTGTCGACAACGCCGCGAATGCCGTTGAGAACGCCGCGAACGTCGTCGAGAACGCCGCGAACGTCGTCGAGAACGCCGCGAACGCGACCAACGCGCAGTAATTTTCGCCTTCAGCGCGAAGATTTGAGAAGGGATGGGCGGCCTCGGCTCCCCATCCCTTTTTCTATGCGTGAAATGACCATTCTATTTCGCGGCGCCAAGATGACGGGCCGATGAAGGCATGCCATTGCATCGTCCCGTTCTCGTCATGCCAGCGCAGGCTGGCATCTCAGGATGCCTGGCTCCACACTCGCGAGAACGATGCCAGCCTGCGCTGGCATGACGGAAGAAAAGCGAGGATAGCGGTCGCCAATCGCGATTGCACGCAAGCGCCCCATCGCTGGGACAAGCTGCACAAAAAGGCCCTGCAAAAAGAGCGATTATATCCTTTGCAAACAGGCTTGGGGTGAACGGCTGCTTTCGACCAAGAGCTCGCCAGCCAAGCAAATATAACCACGCGGAGACGCGGAGAGAATAATCGCGAAGCATTCTTTCATGCCAGCCGAGGCGAAATAGGCGCAAAGAGCCTGCGGCTCGTCCTCCCCCTCTCTGCGTCTCTGCGTGAACTTATTTGCTTCAGCCCTGCCTCTCACGCCATGCCAACGCCCCGGTTTCAATGCCTATGTTTGTAAGGGACAAGCACCATCAAAAAAGGCCAGCCCCGGCGCCGTCCGCCAGAGCCAGCCTCTGCAAAACCCGGCGGGCCTTTCCGCAAAAGCCCGCCTCTCGTAGCGATATCAGATATGCAGCGCCCGGCCATAGGCGGCGAGCACGCTTTCGTGCATCGCCTCGGAGATGGTCGGGTGCGGGAACACCGTCTGCATCAGTTCGACCTCGGTGGTTTCGAGCGTCTTGCCGACGACATAGCCCTGGATCATCTCCGTCACCTCGGCGCCGACCATATGCGCGCCCAACAGTTCGCCGGTCTTGGCGTCGAACACCGTCTTGACGAAGCCCTCCGCCTCGCCCAGCGCGATCGCCTTGCCGTTGCCGATGAACGGGAAGGTGCCGACCTTGACGCTATAGCCCGCTTCCTTCGCCTTGGCCTCGGTCAGGCCGACAGAGGCGATCTGCGGGTGGCAATAGGTGCAGCCGGGAATATTGCGCACATCCATTTCATGCGGATGCACATCCTTGTTGCCCAGCGCCTGCGCGATGGCCTCCGCGGCGATCACGCCCTCATGGCTGGCCTTGTGCGCGAGCCACGGCGGCGCGGTGATGTCGCCGATCGCCCACAGCCCCTCGACATTGGTGCGGCACAGACCATCGGTCTTGATATGGCCCTTCACCTGCTCGACGCCCAGCGCCTCCAGCCCGATATTCTCGCTGTTGGGCGCGATGCCGATGGCGACGATGCAATGGCTGTACTCGCCGTTGACGACCTTGCCGTCCTTGCCCTTGATGCTGGCCGACACGCCGGTCGCGCTCGCCTTCAAGCTCTCGACGCCCGCGCCGGTCATGATCTTCATGCCCTGCTTCGCCAGCGCCTTTTCGAGGAAGGCGGAAACGTCCGCATCCTCGACCGGCACGATCCGGTCCATCATCTCGACGACCGTCACCTCGGCGCCCATGTCGTTGTAGAAGCTGGCGAACTCGATGCCGATCGCGCCGGAGCCGATGACCAGCAGCTTCTTCGGCATTTCCGGCGGCGTCATCGCATGGCGATAGGTCCAGATGCGCTTGCCGTCCGCGGGCGCGAAAGGCAGGTCGCGGGCCCGCGCGCCGGTCGCGACGATGATGTGCTTCGCGCTCAGCTCTTCGGTCTTGCCGTCTTTGGTGACGGCGAGCTTGCCTTTCGCGACCAGCTTGCCCTCGCCCATATGGACGGTGATCTTGTTCTTCTTCATCAGGTGCGTGACGCCCTGATTGAGCTGCTTCGCCACCCCGCGCGAGCGCTTCACCACCGCGTCGAGATCGGCGGTGATCTTCTCGGCGGCGAGGCCATAATCCTTCGCATGGTTCATGTAATGGAAAATCTCGGCCGAACGCAGCAGCGCTTTGGTCGGGATGCAGCCCCAGTTGAGGCAGATGCCGCCCAGATTTTCCCGCTCCACGATCGCGGTTTTCAGACCCAGCTGGGCCGACCGGATCGCGGCGACATAGCCGCCCGGACCCGAACCCAGAACGATGACATCATAAGTTTCAGCCATGATCAAACTCGCTTCTAATTATGTCACGCCACTGGCGCCGGAACCGGCGGAACGGCACGAGGCTGACGATCCTCCCCGATCGCCACGAAAGTGAAAACCGCACGCGTCACGCGATAGGACCGCTCGTCATGGCGGGTGCGCCGCCATGCTTCCACCGCGATCTTCATCGACGTATGCCCGACAGATTCAAGCGTCGCATAAACGGAAACCTCATCCCCCACAACCACCGGGCGCAGGAAGGTCATTCCCTCGACCGCGATCGTCACCGCACGCCCTTTTGAATGACGCGCGGCGATCGATCCAGCTGCGGAATCCATCAGGCTCATCAGCCAGCCGCCGAATATGTCGCCATAAGGATTGGTGTCGGCGGGCATGGCGATGACCCGCACCGCCGGGCTGCCTTCCGGCGGCCGCTCCTCCGCCTTGCCCATCAGGCCAGCATGCCCAGCGGATTTTCGACCAGTTCGCGGAAGGCGGCCATCAGCTTCGCGCCGTCCGCGCCGTCGATGGCGCGATGGTCGAAGCTGCCGGTCGCGGACATGACGGTCGCGATCTGCAACGCGTCATCGACCACATAGGGCCGCTTCTCGCCCGCGCCGATCGCCATGATCATCGCCTGCGGCGGGTTGATGACGGCCTCGAACTGCTTGATGCCCATCATGCCCATGTTGGAGATGCTGGCGGTACCGCCCTGATATTCCTCCGGCTTCAGCTTGCCTTCCCTGGCGCGCGCGCCCAGATCCTTCATCTCGGTGGAGATCGCCGCGACGCTCTTGCTGTCGGCGCCCTTGACGATCGGCGTGATGAGGCCGGACGGGATCGACACCGCGACCGAGATGTCGGCGCGGCTGAACTTCAGCAACTGGTCGCCGGCGAACTGCACATTGCATTCCGGCACCTGCATCAGCGAAATGGCCAGCGCCTTGATGAGCATATCGTTGACCGAGAGCTTCACGCCGCGCGATTCCAGCGAGGCGTTCAGCTCCGTCCGCAGCTTGAGCAACGCGTCGAGGCGGATATCGACGGTCAGGTAGATATGCGGCACCTGCTGCTTGCTCTCGGTCAGGCGGCGGGCGATGGTCTTGCGCATGTTGCTGAGCTTTTCGGCGACATGCGGAATGCCGAAATCCTGCGCCGCGACCGGGGCGGGCGCCGAAGCTGCGGCAGGGGCCGGAGCGGCTGCGGCAGCGGCAGGCGCAGCGCCGAGATTTTCGATATCCGCCTTGACGATGCGGCCATTGGGACCGGTGCCCTTGACGCTCGCAAGATCGATGCCCTTGGCGGCGGCGATGCGGCGCGCGATCGGCGTCGCCTTCACGCGATCGCCGGAAACGGCGAGCGGCGCGGGAGCCGGGGCAGCGGCAGGCGCCGGAGCCGGAGCGGATGCGGCAGGCGCGGGCGCCTCGGCGGGCTTCACCTCCACCGCCGGAGCGGGAGCGGCGGCAGCGGGGGGCGCAGCCTTGACGGAAGCCTTTGCGGAAGAGGCGTCCTCGCCCTCCTCGGCCATCACGCAGATCACCGTGCCGACCTTCACGCCCTCGGTCCCTTCGGGCACCAGAATCTCCGCGATCGTGCCTTCGTCGACGGCTTCGAATTCCATCGTCGCCTTGTCTGTCTCGATCTCGGCCAGCAGGTCGCCGGATGCAACGGTGTCGCCCGGCTTCACGAGCCACTTGGCCAGCGTGCCTTCCTCCATCGTGGGAGAGAGAGCCGGCATTTTGATTTCTATAGCCATGGGGTCTGGCGCCCTTCTTTCGAGCGGTTTAAACAGGAAGCGGGAGCTTTGTCCTAATCGGCGGGTCGGTCAAGGGCCGCACCGCCGAAAACGGCAAAAAAATGCAAAATTGGCACATTTTTGCAGGGGTAATCAGTAAATGCGAACCTATATGGTTATATTGGACGAAAGTCCGGAGGCGGAGAAGGCCCTGTTCTTTGCCGCCCGCCGCGCCGCCAAGACCGGGGGCGGGGTTCGCATCGTCGCCCCCATCCCGCCCGCCGAGTTCGTGCAATGGAGCGGCGTTCAGGCGACGATGGAGGAAGAAGCCCGCCAGCGCGCCGAGGCGCTCGCGATGGGGCTGGCGGGCACCTTGATGCAGGAATCCGGCATCCGCCCGATCATCACGGTCAAGACCGGCAAGCCCATCCCGATCATCCGCGAGATATTGGAGGAAGACGACAGCATCGCCGCGCTGGTGCTGGGCGCGGCGGTGGGCGGCGCGCCCGGCCCGCTGATCGCCCATTTCGCCAGCGCGGAATCCGGCAAGATGCCCTGCCCGATCATGATCGTCCCCGGCTCGCTGAGCAATGAGGAAATCGAGCGGTTGAGTTGAGGGGGCATTGTGGGCTGTGGCCCGCCTGGGAACGGACCTCGCCCTTACCGTCACCCTGAAACTTGGTTCAGGGTCCATTTCGCCGGATTGACCATCGGCCTGCGAGGCTTGATGGATGCTGAAACAAGTTCACATGACGATTAGATTACGTCGCATAACCAGTTATAAATCAATCATTTAACCTCCGCCATGCCAGCGCAGGCTGGCATCTCGGGAGGCGGCGCGCGACATGGCCGGAGACGCCAGCCTGCGCTGGGGTGACGCTATGGGCGGGAGGGTGACGGTAGGCGCAAAGGCCCGCCCACCACCCCCACACGCACCTCACCTCTTATGCTTTCCCCGCGCGCTGCCGATATGGCGGACATTGGCCGGACGCCCGCGCCGCTGGATCGGACGAGGTCGGCCCTTGGGCGCATCGCCCGCCCCGCGCCCCGGCCCCCTGCCCGGTCCACGCCCGCGCATCGGCGAATAACTCCCGCCCTCCGGCAACTCAAACCGCAGCGCGCCCGAGGCCGGGTCCGCCTCCGCCAGCCGCAGCTCGATCATCTGGCCCTGCACATAGCGGTCGCCGCTCTGCTCGCCTTCCAGCGCGCGCTCGGCCTCGTCATAGCGGAAGCGTTCCGCTCCCAGCATCGATACCGGCATCAGCCCGTCGCCGCCCAGCCCATCGACGCTCGCGAAGAAGCCGAAGCTCTGCACGCTGGTGATGCGCGTCAGCAGCACCTGCCCGACATGCTCGGACAGATAGGCCGCGACATAGCGGTCCACCGTCTCGCGCTCGGCCTCCATCGCGCGCCGCTCATATTGGCTGATGAGGTCGCCGACGCGCGCCATATGCTTGTAATCTTCCTGAGACAGCGCGGTCGAGAAAGGCAGGCCGGTCGATTTGGGCGGCGCGGGCAGTTCCAGATCGAACGCGCCGACCAGCGCGCGATGCACCAGCAGGTCCGAATAGCGGCGGATCGGCGAGGTGAAATGCGCGTAGCTGCCCAGCGCCAGCCCGAAATGCCCGGCATTTTGCGGCGAATAATAGGCCTGCGTCTGGCTGCGGAGGATCTGCTCCATGATCACCGCGCGCGATTCATGCCCCTCCAGCTTCGCAATCAGCCGGTTGAACAGGGCGGGCGTCACCACCTGACCCAGCGCGAGCGGAATGTCGTAGGTCGCCAGATAGTCCTTCAGCGCCACCAGCTTCTCACGCGAGGGCGGCTCGTGCACGCGGTACATCACCGGCGCCTGCTTGGTTTCGAGCGCCTTGGCCGCCGCGACATTGGCGGCGATCATATAATCCTCGATCAGGCGATGGGCGTCCAGCCGCTCCCGCACCGCGACGCTCATGATGCGGCCCGCATCGTCCAGCACCACGCGCCGCTCCGGCAGGTCCAGTTCCAGCGGCGCCCGCGCATCGCGCGCCTTTGCCAGCACGCGCCAGCAGGCCCAGAGCGGCTTGAGCGCCGCCTCGACCAGATCGGTGCCGTCAGCCGCGCGCAGCCGGTCGTGGCGCGCCATCTCCTTGCTGACGAAGCTTTCGTGCGGCACTTCTTCCACCGCCTGCCCGGCCTCCGCCGCGTCGATGGCGGCCTGCGCCTCCTCATAGGGGATGTTCGCCGCCACGCGGATGATCGCGCGGGAAAAGCGGAACGCCTTCATCTTGCCCTTGGCATCGAAGACCATGTGGCAGGCCATCGCCGCGCGATCCTCATCGGCGCGCAGCGAGCATTTGTCCGACGAGAGCGCATGGGGCAGCATCGGCACGACGAGGTCGGGGAAATAGACGCTGTTGCCGCGCTTGCGCGCCTCGCGGTCGAGCGCGCTGCCGGGGCGGACATAATAGGACACGTCGGCGATGGCGACGATCGCGCGGAAGCCGCCCTTGTTCGCCGGGTCGTCATCGGGCGCGGCCCACACCGCATCGTCGAAATCCCGCGCATCGACCGGATCGATCGCGATGATCGGCAGATGGCGCAGATCCTCGCGCTTCTCACCGTGCAGCGGCAGCGCGGAAACGGTGCGCGCCTCCTCCTCCACCGTTTCGGAAAAGACGTGCGGAATGCCATATTTATGGATGGCGATCAGGCTGAAGCTCTTGGGCGCGAACGGATCGCCCAGCACCATCACGACGCGCGCGCTCACCTTGGGCGGGCGGCCATGCGCCTCGCACAGCACCAGGTCGCCGGGCTTCGCCTCGCCGATGTCGGAGATCAGCGTCTGGTGGCGGATGCGCTTGTCCACCGGGCTAAGCCAGAAGCGGTCATTCTCACCCGGTTGCACGATGCCCAGAAGCTGCTCCTCGCTCTTCGACAGCTTCTTCATCGGATGGGCGACGAGGCCGCGCCCGGCATCCTCGGTGCGGGCGAGGATGCGGTCGCCGATGCCGAGCGCGCCCGATTTGCGGCCCCGCTCGATCACCCGCAGGCGCGGCGGGGGGATGCCCTCGGCCTCCCAGCGCTCCGGCACGGCGACGGGCTGGTCGCCGTCCACCTCGACGATGCGCAGCACGGTGACGCGGGGCACGCCGCCCATCTTGTGGAAGGCGCGGCCGGGGCCGATATCGATCAGCCCCTCGTCCGCCATGTCCTTCAGCAGCGCCTTGAGCAGGATCTTCTCCGGCCCGCGCAGCCCGAAAGCCTTGGCGATCTCCCGCTTGCCGGCGGGCTGGCCGCTGGTTTCGATGAATTCCATGATCTGCTGCCGCGTCGGCAGGCCGGGCGGGGAGGAAGGGCGCTTGGGCATAAGCCCTCGCTACTCCCTCACGCCCGGCAACGCCAGCGAAAGCGCGTGGACTTCAAAGCGAAATCAGCAACGCCCCGCCGATCATCGCCGTCACCAGCAGCAACGGCACGGCGGCCGCCAGCCCCGCGCGCAGCCCGGCGAGGCCCAGCACCAGCACCAGCTTCATCGCATTATTGGCCAGCACCGGCAGGGTGAGGATGAGGCCCAGCCGCTCCTGCCCGAATTCCTGCTGCGGCAGGCTGCCCGCGGCGATGATCGCGGCGTCCACGTCGTAAAGGCCGGTAAAGCCGATCACGAAGGTAGCGCCCATATCGCCATAGCGGTCGATGACCCAGCGCGAGAAGAGGATGATCGCCGCGACCATTGCCGCAAAGCCGACGGCGGGCCAGAAATCGAACGGATTGCGCGCGGTCTTCGGCCCCTCACCGTCGCCGTCCTTGCTCGCGCGGATCGCGACGGCGAGCGCATAGAGCGTCGCGGCCGCCACCGCCGGGCCGACCCGCAGCGCGAAGCTGCCCAGCGCCTGCGGCGCGACCACCGCGCAGAGGATCAGCGTGCGCATCGGCATCAGCGCGGTGGCGGCCGCGATCCCGGCGCGCAGCGTCGCCTTTTCCTCGCCCGCGCCGCCCTCGCCCGCCCCGCGCAACCGGCGGGCGAGGTCCAGCGTCACCGCCGTCGAGCTGTAGGTCGCGCCGATGGCCGAGGCGACGATCAGCCCGCGCGCCTGCCCGAACCGGCGCGACGCCCAATAGCCCGCGAAGGACAGGCCCGTCACGAAGGCGACGACCAGCCAGAGCATGCGCGGGTTGAACGCCTCATAAGGCCCCATCGCCCGGTCGGGCAGCAGCGGCAACACCACCAGCGTGATCGCGCCATATTGCGCGGCGGCCTTGATGTCCTTCTCGCTGAGCGAGCGCAGCCAGTTGTGCAGTTCCTCCCGCATCGACAGGATCAGCGCGGCGGTTCCCCCGGCGATGATCCCCTCCTTCGGGTAACCGATCGCCACGATCAGGCCGAGCGACACCGTCAGCAGCCCGGCGACCGCGCTGGTGGCGGAGACATAGTCGTCCGGCTCGTCGAGCCTGGCGCGATGGGCGAGGATGATGACGATGGAAAGGCCCGCGACGCCCACCACCCCGAACCAGGGCGACAGCGCGGTTGCGGCAAGCCCGGAAAGCCCGCCGCCCAGCCCCAGCAGGGCGAAGGTGCGGATGCCCGCTATCCGCCCGCCCGCGCGCTCGTCCCTGTGCCGCCAGCCGCGCTCCAGCCCGATCAGCAGGCCGATGCCGGTCGCCAGCAACAGGGCGAGCGCGGGCGTCAATAGCTCCGCCCGACGATCACGCGCTCCACCGCCTGCCCGCCGGTGAAGATGCAGACGCCGCTCGCCGGGGCTGCATCGAGGGGCGCGTTGCGCAGCGTCAGCTTGTGCTCCTTCAGCCACTCGATCACCTTGTCGAGCGCGGCGCCGGTGGGCCTGGCCCATTCGACCTCGACCCAGCCGGGATTCTTCCCTTCGAACGCGGCGGCGAGCGCGCCGATATCGCTCACGTCGCGGCGGATGTTCGCATCGAGCCGCGCCTTCGCCTCGGCGAAGAGGCTGGCCTGGATTTCGGTAAGGGTCGCGGCGGCAGCGGCGATGAAATCCCCCTTGGGCAGGATCGCGCTCGCCAGCTTGCCGCCCTCATTATAGAGGCGGTCGCGGCGCAGCACCGACACATTACCGCCCGCGACGTCGCGCCCGCCGACCTCGACGATGATCGGCGCGCCCTTCTTCACCCACGCCCAGCGCTTGTTCGCCGCCTTGCCCGGCCGCTTGTCGAACAGCACGCGCACCGGCTCGCGAAACGCGTCGAGCGCCTTCACCGCGGCCGCCAGTTCCTCGCAATAGGCGATGATCGCGTCGTCCTCCGGCGCGTCGCGCAGCATCGGCACGATCACCACCTGATGCGGCGCGATCTGCGGCGGGCAGCGCAGCCCGTCATCGTCGCCATGCACCATGATGACGCCGCCGATCATGCGCGTCGAGGTGCCCCAGCTCGTCGTGTGGCAGAGCTGCTGGCCGCCCTCCTTGTCCTGATATTTGATGCCCGCCGCGTCGGCAAAGCCGGTGCCGAGATAATGGGACGTGCCCGCCTGAAGCGCCTTGCCGTCCTGCATCATCGCCTCGATGGAGAAGGTCGCGACGGCGCCGGGGAAGCGCTCATTCTCCGGCTTCTCGCCGGTCACCACCGGCATCGCCAACTCGCTCTCCGCGAAATCGCGATACATTTCGAGCGCGCGCATCGTCTCGCGCCGGGCGTCTGCCTCGTCGGCATGGGCGGTGTGCCCTTCCTGCCAGAGGAACTCGCTGGTGCGCAGGAACATGCGGGTGCGCATTTCCCAGCGCACCACATTGGCCCACTGGTTGACCAGCAGCGGCAGGTCGCGCCAGCTCTGCACCCAGCGGCTCATCGCCTGACCGATCACCGTTTCGGAGGTCGGGCGCACGACCAGCGGCTCCTCCAGCTTCGAATCGGGGTCCGGCACCAGCTTGCCGTCGATGCCCTTGAGGCGATGATGGGTGACGACCGCCATCTCCTTGGCGAAGCCGTCGACATGGTCGGCCTCCTTCTCGAAGAAGGAGAGCGGGATGAACAGCGGGAAATAGCAATTGTCGACGCCCGCATCCTTGATCCGCGCGTCCATCAGCTTCTGGATGCGTTCCCATATGCCATAGCCCCAAGGACGGATCACCATGCACCCGCGCACGCCCGATTCCTCGGCGAGGTCGGCCTCGCTGATGACCGCCTGATACCAGGCGGCGAAATCCTGCTCACGGGTAACGGGAAGCGCGTGCTTCATGATAAGGTCCTGTCGGGCGATGGGTTGAAATGTTCCAGCCCCATAAGCAAGAGCGGTGTCCGAGTCGAGTATCCCCGGCCCGCACCAACGGCAAAGGCACCGATATGAGCAATCCGTCCCCGAACTGGTTCGATCTGGGCGGGCGGGATTATGCCCGCTATCGCCCCGATTATCCCGAAGAGCTGGCGCGCTTCCTCGCCGGGGTCGCGCCAGACAGGCGGCTGGCGATCGACGTCGGCTGCGGCAACGGGCAGTTCACCGCCCTGCTCGCGCGCCATTTCGACGCGGTCATCGGCCTCGATCCCAGCACCGACCAGATCGCCAACGCCTTGCCCCATGATCGCATCCGCTACGAGGTCGCGCCCGCCGAGCGGCTCGGCTGCGCGGACGGCAGCGCCGGCCTCATCACCGCCGCGCAGGCCGCCCACTGGTTCGACCTGCCCTGCTTCTACGCGGAGGCACGGCGCGTGGGCGTGCCCGGCGCGGCGATCGCGCTCATCAGCTATGGCGTGGCGCGGCTGGAGCCGGAGCTGAACGACCGCTTCCAGCGCTTCTACGCGGACGAGATCGGCCCTTATTGGCCGCCGGAGCGCCATCTGGTCGACAGCGGCTATGCCGACATCCCCTTCCCTTTCCGCGAACTGCCCGCGCCGGACATGGAGATCGCGCGATCCTGGTCCGCACCCGATTTCCTCGGCTATATCTCGACCTGGTCGGCGGTGCGCCGCGCCCGCGAGGCCGGGCAGGAGGAAATGCTGGAGGCTTTCTCCCGCGACATGCTGCGCCTCTGGGGCGACCCGGCCCGCCAACGCACGATCCGCTGGCCGATCGCGATGCGGCTGGGGGTTATGGAGTGAAGTGACGTGCGGATGGATGGGCGGCGAAATGCGCCCTATAATCAGACATCAGAAACCGTTCGGGCTGAGCTTGTCGAAGCCCTGCCCTTTCTCTTTGGGCAAGAAGTGAAGAACAGCCCTTCGACAAGCTCAGGGCGAACGAATGTTGATATATCCCTCACCCTCTTTCCCGTCATGCCAGCGCAGGCTGGCATCTCAGGAGGCGTTGCGCGACATGGCCTGAGACCCCAGCCTGCGCTGG
The DNA here is from genome assembly GCF_014196495.1 of Sphingobium jiangsuense. Classification (GTDB taxonomy): domain Bacteria; phylum Pseudomonadota; class Alphaproteobacteria; order Sphingomonadales; family Sphingomonadaceae; genus Sphingobium; species Sphingobium jiangsuense. The sequence goes on along the minus strand of NZ_JACIDT010000012.1, from coordinate 38,767 downwards.
GGTGACGGTGGAGAGAGGCCCGTCCATCCCCCCCCCCCCCCAAAAAAAAGAAAAAGGCCGCCCACCCGGCGGCCTTCCTCATTGTCGCAATGCCGGAAACTTCACCCCAGCTTGTCGATCTTCGCGTTGAGCGCGGCGAGTTGCGCCTTCAACTGGGCGATCTCGTCGTCCTTCTCATTGTCCTTCGCGCTGCCCTGCGCCGCGCCGCCGGGAGTGAAGGCGCTGGTCGCGGCCTCCAGCATCTGCATGTTGCGCTTGGCCAGCTCGGCGAACGGGCCGCTGGTGAACGCGCCCTGCATCGCTTCCTGGAACTGCTGCTGGTTCTTGCGGAACGCCTCCATCGACGCTTCCAGATATTGCGGCACCATCGACTGCATCGAATCCCCGTACATGGAGATGAGCTGGCGCAGGAACGTAACGGGCAACATGGTCTGCCCGCCGCGCTGCTCTTCCTCCATGATGATCTGGGTCAGCACATTATGGGTGATGTCCTCGTCCGTCTTGGCATCGACGACGACGAACTCCCGCCCCTCGCGCGTCATCTGCGACAGCAATTCCAGCGTGATGTAGCTGGACGTTTCCGTGTTATAGAGACGCCGGTTAGCATATTTCTTGATAATGATCGGCGATGAGTCGTTCGCATTTTTCTTATGAGCCATGTCCACACCCGCTCCTGACTGTCCCATGACAGGGATAACATCAAATCTTCCTGCGCTGCAACACGGGCCGCGCCCTTTGCCGCTATTTCTTGCCCATTTGTGGCGGGAAACCGAGAATGATCCCGTTTTGAGACAGTCGGCGCTGCGCGGGTTGCGGCGCTATCAGCAGGTGGAGCGGCCTTCCCTTGTGCGGCCGCACAGTGTCCATGCGACGCAAGGCAGCGGCCGGTTGCTGCATCTGGGGGAGGAAGGCGGCGCGGAGCGGCAGGCGGTGGTGCTGGTGCCCTCGCTGGTCAACTCGCACATGATCCTCGACCTGTCCGACGGCATGTCGCTGGCGCGGCATCTGGCCGGGGCCGGGTTCGACCCGTGGCTGGTCGACTGGGGCGAGCCCGCGCCGGAGGACGCCGCGCTCGACCTTGCCGGGCATGTCGAGCATCGCCTCGTACCGCTGATCCGCTCGATCGGCCGCCCGGCCAGCCTCGTCGGCTATTGCCTCGGCGGCACGCTGGTGCTGGGCGCGGCGGCGATGGTCGATCCGGTCTCGGTCGCCACCATCGCCGCGCCATGGCATTTCGATCGCTACCCGGCCGGGGAACGCCAGCGCATCGCCGACCTCTGGCGGCAGTCGCAGCCGCTGTGCGAGCGGCTGGGCTATGTGCCGATGGAGGTGCTGCAAAACGGCTTCTGGTCGCTCGATCCCGTCCGCACCGTCCGCAAATTTGCGGCCTTCGCGGATATGGAGCCGGGAAGCGAGGCGGAGCGCGCCTTTCTCGCGGTCGAGGACTGGGCCAATGAGGGCGCGCCGCTCAGCTATGCGGCGGGCCGCGACCTGTTCGAGCAGCTTTATGGCGGCAATGCGACCGGCGAGGGCCGATGGACCGTCGCCGGGCGGGAGGTGAGGCCCGAAAGCCTGCGCTGCCCCACGCTCGCCATCCGCTCCACCACCGACCGGATCGTGCCCGCCGATGCTGCACCGCCGCTAAGCACCCGGCGGGACAGCCCGCTGGGCCATGTAGGCATGGTTGTCAGCCGCAAAGCACCGGAACAAATATGGCAATTTCTGTCGGATTGGTTGTCCGATCCCGGTCAATAATGCTACAGCGCACAAAATCTTTTTCGAAACCCCGTCCTGTTCAGGAGCATAGCATGAGCGACATCGTCATCACCGCCGCAAAGCGCACCGCCGTCGGCAGCTTCCTCGGTTCCTACGCGGCCACGCCCGCGCATGAGCTGGGCCGGATCGCCATCGAGGCCGCGCTGGCGCAGAGCGGCCTTTCCGCCGAAGAGGTGGACGAGGTGATCCTGGGCCAGGTGCTGACCGCCGCGCAGGGCCAGAACCCCGCGCGCCAGGCCGCGATCAAGGCGGGCATCCCGGCGGACCGCACCGCGCTCACCATCAATCAGGTCTGCGGATCGGGCTTGCGCTCGGTCGCGCTGGCCGCGCAGGCGATCGCCAATGGCGATTCCACGATCGTCATCGCGGGCGGGCAGGAGAATATGTCGCTCTCGCCCCATGCGCAGAATCTGCGCGGCGGCATCAAGATGGGCAATGCCAGCCTGGTCGACACCATGGTGCATGACGGCCTGACCGACGCGTTCAACGCCTATCACATGGGCATCACCGCCGAAAATCTGGCCGAGAAATACCAGATCACCCGCGACGCGCAGGACGCCTTCGCCGTCGCCAGCCAGAACAAGGCGGAGGCCGCGCGCGCCGCCGGGCGCTTCCAGGACGAGATCGCGCCGGTCACGATCAGGACGCGCAAGGGCAAGACCATCGTCGATCAGGACGAATATATCCGCGCCGGTGCGACGCTCGACGCGATGACGGCCCTCAAGCCCGCGTTCAAGAAGGACGGCAGCGTCACCGCCGGCAATGCCAGCGGCATCAACGACGGCGCGGCGGCGCTGGTGCTGATGAGCGCGGACGAGGCGGCGAAGCGCGGCGCGACCGTGCTGGGCCGCATGGCCTCCTGGGCGACGCGCGGCGTCGATCCGTCGATCATGGGCATCGGCCCGGTCCCCGCGACCCGCGCGGCGCTGGAAAAGGCCGGCTGGTCGATCGGCGACCTCGACCTGATCGAGGCGAACGAGGCCTTCGCCGCGCAGGCGCTGGCGGTGGCGAACGAACTCGCCTTCGACATGGACAAGGTGAACGTCAACGGCGGCGCGATCGCCATCGGCCACCCGATCGGCGCATCGGGCGCGCGCATCCTCACCACCCTGCTCTACGAAATGGGCAAGCGCGACGCGAAAAAGGGCCTCGCCACGCTCTGCATCGGCGGCGGCATGGGCATCGCCATGTGCATCGAGCGCTGATAGCGGCGGCATGAGGTAAGGGACAAGGCCCGCTTTCCGGTGAGGAAGGCGGGCCTTTTCGTTGTGGATCGATGATGGGGTTCGGCTGATCCTCCCCGGTACGGGGAGGAATGGTTGCTAACCACCCAACACCGCCATCCCTCTCCCCGTCATGCCAGCGCAGGCTGGCATCTCAGGAGACCGCGCGCACCATGGCCTTCGCGCCAGCCCACGCCGGGGCGACGAATAGCTGACAGCCCCGCCCGCACCCGCTATGCCATCCCCATGCCCTATCTCTACCTCATCCTCGCCATCACCGCCGAGGTCATCGCCACCTCCTCGATGAAGGCGTCGGACGGCTTCACGCGCCTTGCCCCTTCGCTGGTGACGGTGACGGGCTATTGCATCGCCTTCTATTGCCTCTCGCTCACGCTGCGGGACATTCCCACCGGCGTCGCCTATGCGATCTGGTCCGGCGTCGGCATCGTGCTGATCGCGCTCATCGCATGGCTGCTGCACGGGCAACGGCTCGACCTGCCCGCGATCATCGGCATAGCGCTGATCATCGCCGGGGTGGCGGTGATGCAGCTCTTCTCGAAGATATCGGCGCATTGACGACGCGCGGCGCCGCCCGCTTCCTCACACCCAGTAGCGGTCGAAGCGCTGGCCCAGCCCGGTCAGCAGCTCATATTGCGACAGGCCGGTCAACAGCGCGGTGAAGGACAGGTCGTAATCGATATCGACCCAGTCGCCTTCCTTCAGATCGGGCCGCTCGGTCACGTCGATGGTCACGAGGTCCATCGACACCCGGCCGATCACCGGCAGGCGCGCCTCGTCCTTCAGCGCCGTCCCGGCCCCCGACAGGATGCGCGCATAGCCATCCGCATAGCCGAGGTTGATCGTCGCCGTCTCCATCGTCCGGTCGGCCACGAAGGTCGCGCCATAGCCCACCGACTCCCCGCCGCGCACGGTGCGCCGCTGGAGGATCTCGGCCTGCGGCGTCGCCACCGGGCGGATATTCCCCTCGCATTCGGGATGGGCGATGCCGCCATAAAGCGCCAGTCCCGGCCGCGCGAGGTCGAACAGGAACTTCTCCCCGCGGCAGATGCCCGCGCTGTTGGCGAGGCTGTAGCGCTTCGCCGTCACCCGCCTGGCGATGTCGCCGAACAGCATCAGCTGCACATCGTTGAGATAATGCTCTTCCTCCGCCGCGACGAGGTGGCTCATCAGCGTGTCGATCTCCAGCCCGTCCAGCAGCGAGAAATCGAGGTCGCTCAGCGACAGGCCCAGCCGGTTCATGCCGGTGTCGATCATCACGTCGCAGGGGCCGCCGCCCGCTTCCTTCCAGCGCGCGATCTGCTCCGCGCTGTTCAGCACCGGCCGCGCGGGCGAGGCGAGCGCGATCCGCATATCCTCCGGCCGCACGCCGTGCAGCACGCTGAGGCCGACAGCCTCGCCCAGCCCGTCCTGCACGTCCAGCGCCTCCGCCCAGGTGGCGACGAAGAAATCGCGGCACCCCGCGCCGGCCAGATGCGCCATCACCTCGCGCGCGCCCAGGCCGTAGCCATTGGCCTTGATCGCCGCGCCGCAGGCCGCCTGCCCGCACCGCTCGCCGAGCCAGCGATAATTGGACAGCAGCGCCGCGCGATCCAGCCTCAGCCGCAGGGGCGATTGATAGTTCAGGTTCATCAGCGGCGGAATTCCCATCAGGTCCGGGTCAACGACTTGGTGCATTCGGGCGGCCTTTTCCCTTACCGGCGGACAGTTGCGCATGCATGGTTAACAGCGCATAGACATTACCGGTCAGGGCGGCAATAGCCCGCTCCGGCCCTGCGTCCTATCCCGCAAAATAGTTTGAATACTATTTACGATGCCGAAAAAAGGCGGTTCGTCGCAGTCGTCAGAACGGGCGTCAGAACAGACGCGCACCATCGGGAACGCGCATGTCGGGGGAGAAAAGCACCACCTCGCCCTCCTCGTCCCCGAAGCCGAGCGTCAGCACTTCGGAGAGGAACTTGCCGATCTGGCGCGGCGGAAAATTGACCACCGCCGCCACCTGCCGCCCGACGAGCCGGTCCGGCATATAATGGGTGGCGATCTGCGCGCTGCTCTTGCGGCGGCCGATGACCGGGCCGAAATCGATGACCAGCTTGATCGCGGGCTTGCGCGCCTCCGGGAAGGGCTCGGCCGAGACGATGGTGCCGACGCGGATATCGACCTTCAGGAAATCGTCAAAGCCAATCTCCGCCGCGATCGGAGAGTCCGGCGCATGATGCAGGTGCATGAAATCCTCTTCGAAAGCAGATCCTTGTCGCGCACCTTACACCCAAACGGGCGCGCCTTTCCAGACACGCCCGTCCGATGGACCGGAAACAGAGGGAAGCCGTTATTCCAGTTCCAATATGATGCTGTCGACCGGCAGGCTGTCCCCGGCGGCGGCGCTCACCTTCTTCACCACGCCCGCCTTCTGCGCGCGCAGGATATTCTCCATCTTCATCGCCTCGATGACCGCGAGCGGCTGGCCGATCTCGACCTTGTCGCCTTCCTGCACATTGAGCGCGACCAGCAGGCCCGGCATCGGGCAGATCAGGAAGCGGGAGAGATCCGGCGGGATCTTCTCGATCATGTGCGCGGCATAGGGCGCGATGCTGGCGGGCAGCACGCGGGCGAAATGGCTTGCGCCCCGGCAGGTCAGGCGGAAGCCGGTCGGCACCGGCGCGATGCGCACCGACAGCGGCTCACCATCCACCGCCGCATCGATGATCCGGTCGCCCGGCGTATATTCGAGGCTGAGGTCGAGCGGCTGCCCGTCGACGATCACCTCGTCGAGGCGGATCGACACCGCATGATCGACATCGGCGATCCGCACCACCCAGTCCGCCGGGGGCTTCAGCCGGTCGCCCAGTTGGCCGTCGATGCGGCGCGCCCGGTCGGCCATTGCCGTGCCCGCGAAGGCGGCGACGGCGGCAAGGCTGCGCAGCAGTTCCGGCGAGGCGGGGGCACCGCCAAAGCCTTCGGGATATTCCTCGGCGATGAAGCCGGTGGAGAGGTTGCCCGCGCGGAAGCGCTCATGCTGCATGATCGCGGACAGGAAATCGATATTATGCCCCGGCCCCTCGATCTCGAAGCGGTCCAGCGCCTCGATCTGCCGGTCGATCGCCTGCTCGCGCGTCTCGCCCCAGGTGACGAGCTTGGCGATCATCGGGTCGTAGAACATCGACACCTCGCCGCCTTCGATCACGCCATCATCGACGCGCACGCCCTCGCCTTCCTCCGGCGGGTTGTAGCGCACCAGACGGCCCGTCGAGGGCAGGAAGCCGCGATAGGGGTCTTCCGCATAGACGCGGTTCTCGATCGACCAGCCGTTGATCTTCACATCCGCCTGGCCGAAGGACAGCTTCTCGCCATTGGCGACGCGGATCATCTGCTCGACCAGATCGAGGCCGGTGATCTCTTCCGTCACCGGATGCTCCACCTGAAGCCGGGTATTCATCTCAAGGAAGTAGAAGCCGTCGCCGGTGGTGTCCGTGCCCGACACGATCAGTTCGACTGTGCCCGCGCTGAAATAGCCCACCGCGCGGGCCAGCGCGACGCACTGCTCGCCCATCTTGCGGCGCATTTCCGGCGAGACGAAGGGCGACGGCGCTTCCTCCACCACCTTCTGGTGACGGCGCTGGATCGAGCATTCGCGCTCGTTGAGGTAGACGATGTTGCCGTGCTGGTCGCCCAATATCTGGATTTCGATATGGCGCGGGCTTTCGATGAACTTCTCGATGAACACGCGGTCGTCGCCGAAGCTCGCCAGCCCCTCGCGCTTGGTCGCCTCGAAGCCCTCGCGCACGTCCTGCTCGCTATAGGCGAGGCGCATGCCCTTGCCGCCGCCGCCGGCCGACGCCTTCATCATCACCGGATAGCCGATCTCGTTGGAGATGCGCACCGCATGCTCGGTATCCTCGATCACGCCGACATAGCCGGGGACGACATTGACCCCCGCTTCCTTGGCGAGTTTCTTGGATTCGATCTTGTCGCCCATCGCGGCGATCGCGTTGGCGGGGGGGCCGATGAAGATGATGCCCGCCTCGTCCAGCGCCTTGCGGAAGCTCTCGCGCTCCGACAGGAAGCCGTAGCCGGGGTGCACCGCATCGGCGCCGGTTGCCTTGCATGCCTCGATGATCTTGTCCGCGAGCAGATAGGATTGCGCGGCGGGCGGCGGGCCGAGATGCACCGCCTCGTCCGCCATCAGCACATGGGGGCTGCGCGCGTCGGCATCCGAATAGACAGCGACGGTCGCGATGCCCATTTTCCGCGCGGTACGGATCACGCGGCACGCAATCTCGCCACGGTTCGCGATCAGGATTTTGGTGATTGCCATTCTACTTCCTGCCCCAGTCCTATTCAAATTCCTCACCCCGTTCGGGCTGAGCCTGTAGAAGCCCCGTCCTTCTTCTCGAAGAGAAGTGCAGCCCGTCGACACGCTCGGGGCGAACGGAGAGGTTGATATTTATCCAGCGGCGGCGATGATGCGGTTTCCATTCATTCGGCCGCTTCCTCCAGATGCCCGTGCGGCGCGGCCTGCATCGCCGCGATGCCGAGCTTGCCCAGCAGCGCCGCGTCGCTGTCGTCGCCCGCATTGGGCGCGGTCAGCAGGCGGTCGCCGGTGAAGATGCTGTTCGCGCCCGCCATGAAGCACAGCGCCTGACAGCTCTCGCTCATGCTCTCGCGGCCCGCCGACAGGCGTACCATCGAATGCGGCATGGTGATGCGCGCCACCGCCACGGTGCGCACGAACTCGATCTCGTCGATCCTGGCGAGCGGCGTGTCGGCGAGCATGTCGCCCAGCACCGTGCCCCTGACCGGCACCAGCGCGTTGATCGGCACGCTTTCCGGGTGCGGCATGCTGGCCAGCGCGTGGATGAAGCCGATGCGGTCCTCCCGCTTCTCGCCCAGCCCGACGATACCGCCGCAGCACACGTTTATCCCCGCATCGCGCACATTTTCCAGTGTCTCCACCCGGTCCTCGAAGGTACGGGTCGAGATGATGTTCGCGTAATTTTCCGGCGCGGTGTCGATATTGTGGTTGTAGTAATCGAGCCCCGCCGCCGCGAGCTGCTTCGCCTGATCGGCCGACAGCATGCCCAGCGTCATGCAGGTTTCCATGCCCATCGCCCGCACGCCCTTCACCATCTCGATGAGGGCGGGCATGTCGCGATCCTTGGGGTTGCGCCACGCCGCCCCCATGCAGAAGCGCCCGGAGCCGCCGTCCTTCGCCTGCGCCGCCGCCTGCAACACCGCGCGCACGTCCATCAGCTTGGTCGCCTTGACGCCGCTGTCCGCGCTCGCCGACTGGCTGCAATAGCCGCAATCCTCCGGACAGCCGCCGGTCTTGATCGACAGCAAGGTCGACAGCTGCACCTCGTTGCGCGGGTGATTGGCGCGGTGCACCGTCTGGGCCTCGTACAGCAGGTCCATGAACGGCAGGTCGAACAGTGCCGTTATCTCGTCGCGGGTCCAGTCGGTGCGGGGTTCGAAGGTCATTCTGCGGCCTCTTCCAGTGGGGGCATGTTGTGGCCGAGCAGACGCAGCACATCGGCCGCGCATTCGACCACATTCGTCCCCGGCCCATAAATGCCCTGAACGCCTGCGTCACGCAGATATTCATAGTCCTGCGGGGGGATGACCCCGCCCGCGATCACCTTGATATCGGCCCGCCCTTCCGCCTTCAGCAGGCGGATCAGCTCCGGGATCAGCGTCTTGTGCCCGGCCGCGAGGCTGGACGCGCCAACCACGTCGACCTTCTTCTCCAGCGCCAGGGCGAGCGTTTCCTCCGGCGTCTGGAACAACGGGCCGGACACCACCTCGAAGCCCATGTCGCTGAACGCCGAAGCGACGACATTGGCGCCGCGATCATGCCCGTCCTGCCCCATCTTGGCGACCAGCAGGCGCGGCTTGCGGCCGAGGCGGTGCTCGACGGCCTGCACTCCGTCGAGCACCTGTTGCCAACGGCTGTCCCCCTCATAGGGGGCAGCGTAGACACCCTTGACCGGTGTCGGCACCGTGCCATAGCGATCGAACACGACCTCCATGGCGGCGGAGATTTCGCCCAGCGTCGCCCGCTGCCGCGCGGCGTCCACCGCCAGCGCGAGCAGATTGCCCTTGCCCTTCGCCCCTTCGGTCAGCGCCTTGAGCGCCGCCTGGCAGGCTTCCTCGTTCCTGTTGGCCTTGACCTGGTTGATGCGCGCGATCTGCGCCTCGCGCACCTTGGTGTTGTCTACCTCCAGCGTTTCGAGCAGGTCCTCGTTCGCCAGACGATATTTGTTGACGCCGACGATCACGTCCTCGCCGCGATCGACGCGGGCCTGACGCGCGGCGGCGGCCTCCTCGATCATCGCCTTGGGCCAGCCCGCGCCCACGGCCTTGGCCATGCCGCCCTCGGCCTCGACGCGCTCGATGATCTCCCACGCCTTGTCGACCAGTTCCTGCGTCAGCGCCTCGATATAATAGCTGCCGCCCAGCGGATCGACGACATTGCACATGCCCGTCTCTTCCTGGATGACGATCTGCGTGTTGCGGGCGATACGGGCCGAGAAATCGGTCGGCAGCGCGATCGCCTCGTCCAGCGCATTGGTGTGCAGCGACTGGGTGCCGCCCAGCATCGCCGCCATCGCCTCGATCGTCGTGCGGATGACGTTGTTATACGGGTCCTGCTCGGTCAGCGACACGCCGGACGTCTGGCAATGGGTGCGCAGCATCTTGGAGCGCTCGGACTTCGCGCCCAGCTGCGTCATCGCCCGATACCAGAGCGCGCGGGCCGCGCGCAGCTTAGCGATCTCCATGAAGAAGTTCATGCCGATGGCGAAGAAAAAGCTCAGCCGCCCCGCGAACTTGTCGATATCGAGGCCCGACGCGACGCCATATTTCACATATTCCATGCCGTCGGCGATGGTGAAGGCCAGTTCCTGCACCTGCGTCGCACCGGCCTCCTGCATATGATAGCCGGAGATGGAGATGCTGTTGAACTTCGGCATATGGTCCGCCGTATAGGCGAAGATGTCCGAGATGATCCGCATCGAGGGTTCGGGCGGATAGATATAGGTGTTGCGGACCATGAACTCCTTGAGGATGTCGTTCTGGATGGTCCCGGAAAGCTTGTCCTGCGAAACGCCCTGCTCTTCCGCCGCGATGATGTAGAAGGCGAGGCAGGGAATGACCGCGCCGTTCATCGTCATGGAGACGGACATTTCGTCGAGCGGAATCTGGTCGAAGAGGATCTTCATGTCCTCGACGCTGTCGATCGCCACGCCCGCCTTGCCGACATCGCCGACGACGCGCGGATGGTCGCTGTCATAGCCCCGGTGCGTCGCAAGGTCGAAGGCGACCGACAGGCCCTTCTGCCCCGCCGCAAGGTTGCGGCGATAGAAGGCGTTGGATTCCTCGGCGGTCGAAAAACCCGCATATTGGCGGATCGTCCACGGCCGGCCCGCATACATGCTGGCCTTGACGCCACGGGTGAACGGCGCGAAGCCCGGCAGGCCCGGATCGACCGTCACATCCTCGGCCGTATAGAGCGGCTTTACGATAATGCCTTCGGGCGTGTGCCAGTCGAGGGACTTGCCCTTGACTTCCTTGTCCGCCAGCTGCTTCCAATCTTCGAGATCGGCCATCGTCATGCACCCTTGAACAGCGGCTGGCGCTTTTCGGCAAAGGCCGCCACCGCTTCCTTGAAATCTGCGGTAAGACCGGCGCGGCTCTGGTTCGCACGCTCGGTCGCGAGGGTTTCGTCCAGCCGCTGCGTCAGCGCGGCGGCAACCTGCTTGCGGATCATGCCGATGGCGATCGTCGGCCCGTTGGCAAGGCGCGCGGCGATCGCCTGCGTCTGCGCGAGCGTCTCGCCATCCTCCACCACGCGGGTGACGAGGCCCGCGGCGCGCGCCTCTTCCGCGCCCATCTTCTCGCCGAGCAGCGCCATTTCGAGCGCGCGGGCCCGGCCGACCGCCTGCGCGACCAGCCAGGTCGCCCCGGCATCGGGCACCAGCCCGATATTGACGAACGCCAGCAGCAGATAGGCAGAGCGCGCCGCGACGGTGATGTCGCCCAGCAGCGCCAGCCCCAGCCCCGCGCCCACGGCCGGGCCGTTGATCGCCGTCACCACCGGAATGTCGAGGCCAGCGATCTTCCGCACGAACGGATTGTAATGCTGATCGAGCAGCACGCCCAGATCATCGGGCAGCGCATCCTCGCCCTCAAGCACGAGATCGGCGCCGGAGCAGAAGGCCCGCCCCTCGCCGGTCAGCACCAGCGCCCGCACGCCCGCGGCCAGCGCCGCGTCGATGGCGGCGGTGGCTTCCCCGAACAGCGCGGGCGTCAGCGCGTTCAGCCGGTCGGGCCGATTGAGCGTTAGCGTCGCGACCTTGTCCGCGATGTCGAGCCTGATGGTCTGCCAAGGATTCTGATCGTCGCTCAATGTCCGGCGCCTTCCTTCGGCGTTTCCATGATTTCGGTGAGGATGCCGTTCATGTCCTTGGGGTGGACGAAAAAGATCAGCGTCCCGTGCGCACCGATGCGCGGCTCGCCCAGCACCCGCTTGCCCATGGCGAGAAACTCTTCCCGCGCCGCATGGATATCGGGCACCTCATAACACATGTGATGCTGCCCGCCGAACGGGTTCTTCGCCAGGAAGCCGTGGATCGGGCTGTCCTCGCCCAGCGGCTCGATCAGTTCGATCTGCGTGCCGTTGGTGCCGTTCTCGCCCGGCGTATCGACGAAGCACACCTTCACCCCCTGCGCGGGCAGGTCGAACGGCTCATGGATATGCGTCGCGCCCATCACATCGCGATAATAGGCGACGGATGCGTCGATCGACGGGGTGGCGACCCCGACATGGTTCAGGCGGCCGAGTTTCATATCTCGGCGTCTTTCTTTGCCTTCTTTGCCGCTTTGATTACTTCATCTTTATATTGCGCAAGTAAATTCAATTCATCAAACGAAAATTTTACACCATTCGTCCGATGCACCTTTCCCTCACACCAAACGATGCCGGTTTTAGAAATATATATATCTCCAAACTGCTTTCCGTCTCCATCAATCTGAATCTCAACACCATTGTTCTTCAATGGGAGATCAACAGTCAGATTTTTTATTTGAGCAGTCTTGGCCAAGGAAACCTCCTTACAACGGAATATTATCGTGCTTCTTCCACGGATTTTCGAGCGCCTTGTTGCGCAGCTTGCGCAGGCCGAGCGCGATCCGGCGGCGGGTCGAATGGGGCGCGATCACCTCGTCGATGAAGCCCTTCGACGCGGCCACGAACGGATTGGCGAAGCGATCCTCATATTCCTTGGTGCGCTCGGCGATCTTGTCCGGGTCGCCGATGTCGGAACGGAAGATGATCTCCACCGCGCCCTTCGCGCCCATCACCGCGATCTCCGCGGTCGGCCACGCATAGTTCAAATCGCCGCGCAGATGCTTGGAGGCCATGACGTCATAGGCGCCGCCATAGGCCTTGCGCGTGATGACGGTGATCTTCGGCACGGTCGCCTCGGCATAGGCGAACAGCAGCTTCGCGCCATGCTTGATGATGCCGCTATGCTCCTGCCCGACGCCCGGCAGGAAGCCCGGCACGTCGACGAAAGTGACGATCGGAATCTCGAACGCATCGCAGAAGCGGACGAAGCGCCCGGCTTTCTTGGAAGCGTTGATGTCGAGGCAGCCCGCCAGCACCATCGGCTGGTTGGCGACGATGCCCACGGTGCGCCCCTCGATCCGTCCGAAACCGGTGATGATGTTCCCGGCATGGGCAGGCTGCAACTCGAAGAAATCGCCCTCGTCCACCGTCTTGCGGATCAGCTCGTGCATGTCGTAGGGCTGGTTCGCATTGGCCGGGATCAGCGTGTCGAGGCTGTCCTCGACCCGGTCCCACGGGTCGGCCGAGGGCCGTTCCGGCACGCCTTCGCGATTGCTCGCGGGCAGCAGGTCGACCAGATCGCGTGCGGCCAGCAGCGCCTCGATATCATTCTCGAACGCCACGTCGGCCACGCCGGATTTGGTCGTATGCGTCACCGCGCCGCCCAGCTCCTCCTGCGTCACCACCTCGTTCGTCACCGTCTTGACCACGTCCGGGCCGGTCACGAACATATAGCTCGAATCCTTCACCATCATGATGAAGTCGGTCATCGCCGGGGAATAGACCGCGCCGCCCGCGCACGGCCCCATGATGAGGCTGATCTGCGGCACCACGCCGGACGCCAGCACGTTGCGCTGGAACACCTCGGCATAGCCGCCCAGCGAGGCGACGCCTTCCTGAATACGCGCGCCGCCGCTGTCGTTGAGGCCGATCACCGGCGCGCCGACCTTCATCGCCATGTCCATGATCTTGCAGATCTTCTGCGCGTGGCGCTCGGAAAGCGAGCCGCCGAACACGGTGAAATCCTGGCTGAACACGAAGACGAGGCGGCCGTTGATCGTGCCCGATCCGGTGACGACGCCGTCGCCCGGAATATGGCTCTGCTCCATGCCGAAATCGGTGCAGTTATGCTCGACATACATGTCGAGTTCCTCGAAGCTGCCCGCGTCCAGCAACACATCGAGCCGTTCCCGCGCCGTCAGCCGCCCCTTGGCATGCTGGGCGTCGATGCGCTTCTGCCCGCCGCCGAGCCGCGCCGCCTCGCGCTTTTGTTCCAGCCGCTCGATGATCGCCATTTTGGTCATAGTCTCTCCCTCCGCGGCGCCTCTTCGCCCGGACCTCTTCCATCCCCCTTTTCAGCCCCTGTAGGAAAGAGCAAATGTGAATTTGCGGAATTGCAAATCGCGATTTTGCAAATTAGAGGGAGGCGATGGCAAGGGGAAACAGGCTTTTCGTCGGCGGCAGGCTGCGCCAGTTGCGGCTCGACCAGCGGATGGATCAGGCGGGGATGGCGAAAATCCTCGGCATTTCCGTTTCCTATCTTTCGCAACTGGAAAATGACGACCGCCCGCTGACCGCCAAGGTCAAGGCCGCGCTGGCGCAGGCCTATCCGGTCGACTGGGCCGCGTTCGACACGCGCGAGGACGAGCAGCTGCTCGGCGCCTTCGTCCATGCGCTGGCCCAGCCCGATGTCGCGGGGCCGGCGCTGGAGCCGGAGCGGATCGAGAAGCTGCACCTCCATTATCCCGAATTCGCCGCGCGCTATGTCGACCTGCACCGCGCCTTCCGCCAGACGCATGAGCGGCTCAACATGGTCGAGGAAGCGATCGCCAACGACATGGCCGCCCATGCGCGCATGCCGTGGGAGATGGTGCGCGACTGGTTCCACGACACCGGCAACTATATCCACGAGCTGGATTGCGAGGCGGAGGCGCTGCGCGCCGGCATCTGCCCGCGCGACCGGCTGGAGGAGGCCGACCTCGTCGCCGCGCTGCGCGACCGGCACGGCACGCAGGTGGTGGTCGAGGAAAACCCGGCCCATCATCTGCGCCGCTACGACCGGGATCGCAACATCCTCCATATCGACGCCGCGGTGCCGCCCGAAAGCCGCACCTTCCTGCTCGCGCATCAGCTGATGGGCCTGCACGCCCGCCCGCTGATCGACGCCATCGTCGCGCAGGCGGGGCTTTCCCCGGCGGGGGCGGACAAGTTGCTGGCGGTCGGCCTCGCCAATTACGCCGCGGGCGCGCTGATGATGCCCTATGCCCGCTTCCGCGCCGCCGCGCGCGCGGTGCGGCACGACATCGACCGGCTGGCGCGCCGCTTCGGCGTGTCGTTCGAGCAGGCCTGCCATCGCCTCTCGACGCTGCAACGCCCCGGCGCGCGCGGCATCCCCTTCTTCTTCTGCCGCGTGGACATGGCGGGCAACATCACCAAGCGCCACAGCGCCACCCGCCTGCAATTCGCGCGCTTCGGCGGCGCCTGCCCGCTCTGGGTGGTGCATGAGGCGGTGGCGATCCCCGACCGCATCCTGACACAACTGGGCGAAACGCCGGACGGGGTACGCTATGTGTCGATGGCCAAGGGGCTGGTGAAGCCCTCGGGCAGCTTCACCCGCGCGCCGCGCCGCTATGCGGTCGCACTGGGCTGCGAGATCGAGCATGCGGCGAACTTCATCTATGCCGACGGGCTGCAACTGCGCGACGAGGCGGCGGCCACGCCCATCGGCGTCACCTGCCGCCTGTGCCCGCGCCGCGAATGCGACCAGCGCGCCTTCCCGCCGACCGACCGCCCGATCCGCGTCGACCCCGACAATCGCGACGTGGTGCCTTACTCGATCGAGTGACGGTCAGCGCGCCTCGATCATCGCCACGTCGATATGGAAGGACCCGTCCTCCTCCATCCCGAAATGCCGGGCGACCTCGGCCGGGGCCTGCCGCTGGAGCGAGCGGATCGCCGCGACATGATCGTCCGGCGTGCGCATCCGCGCCGTCCAGACGGGGAAGTCCATCCGCAGCCGCCAGCACCGGGATTGCTCGCTGACGAAGCCCGCCCGGCCCAGCGCGGCGATCCATTCGCTTTGCCGGTAGTCGCGCACATGGGAGGTATCGCGCAGCAGTTCCACCGCCTGCAAATGCATGTCCGCCCGCGCCTCCTCCGGCGCGACCACGTCGATGAAGATCGCATGGCCGCCGGGCGCCAGCACCCGCCGCGCCTCGCGCAGGCCCGCTTCGAAATCCTGCCAGTGATGGGCGGAAAAGCGGCAGGCGAGGAAATCGAAATGGCCGTCCGCGAACGGCAGCGCCTCGGCCCGCGCCACCTGCCCCGCGACATTGCCCAGCCCCTTCGCCGCCGCCTGCGCCAGCACCGCGCCGACCATCTCCTCCGACAGGTCGCAGGCCGTCACCTGCCCGGCATGGGGCGCCATATGATAGCTCACATGCCCGCCGCCCGCCCCCAGATCGAGCGCATGGCGCGGCGCCAGTTCCCGCGTTCGCGCGGCAATATGCTCAAGGTCGGCGCCGCCCGCGTGCACCGCGCTTTCCACATAGGCGGCGGCCCTCGGCCCGAACTGGCCGCGGACAATGGAATCATGGGATTGGGTCATGATCTTTTCCTTTCCCGTCCCCTGTCACCCGGATTTTACCCTGTTACAATGGACAAGTTTATCCTGTTATAAGACTTATCATGCCAACGGAAGAACAACGACGCTTATTGGGCGCCTTCGTCCGCGCCCGGCGCGAGGGGCTGCGCCCGGACGAGCCGGGCCGCAGGCGCCGCACGCCGGGATTGCGGCGCGAGGAACTGGCCGCGCGCGCCGGGATCGGCGTCACATGGTGCGCGTGGATCGAGCAGGGCCGCGACGTGCGCGCTTCGGCCGACACCCTCTCCCGCCTCGCCCGCGCGCTGTGTCTCACCCCGGCCGAGCGTGCCTATCTGTTCGAACTGGCCGAGCGCCACGACCCGGACAATCCCACGGCGCCGGACGGCGGGGAAGCGCCCGCCTCCATCGCCGCGCTGGTCGCCGCGCTCGGCTGGCCCGCCTATGGGCTGGACCCCGGCTGGACCGTATGCGCCGCCA
Source organism: Sphingobium jiangsuense (assembly GCF_014196495.1). Lineage (GTDB taxonomy): Bacteria > Pseudomonadota > Alphaproteobacteria > Sphingomonadales > Sphingomonadaceae > Sphingobium > Sphingobium jiangsuense. The sequence continues at coordinate 22,326 of NZ_JACIDT010000012.1, read as the reverse complement.
ATGCCGCCGCCCGGCGGCTGTTCGTCGGCCTGTTCGATGAAGAGGGCGGGCGGCCCAACCTGCTGCGCTACGTATTCACCGCGCCGGAGGCCAGGCGGCTCCTTCCCGACTGGGAAAGCCGCGCCTGCCGCCTTCTGGCGGAGTTCCGCGCCGATTATGGCCGCCACCTCACCGACCCGCGCGCGCGATCGGTGATCGACTGGCTGACCGCGCACAGCGAGGCTTTCCGGCAGGCGTGGGAGAGGCAGGACGTGCTTGATCGCGAGGGCGGGCTGCGCCTCTTCCTGCATCCGCAGGACGGCGCGCTGCGCTTCGAGCAGCATACGGTGCAGGCGTCCGACCGGTCGGATTTCAAGCTGGTGGCGTTGCAGCCCCTGCCGCCCGCCTAGGCCTTGTCCGCGTTTTCCGAGCCGTCATGACTTGAAAACGCTCTGGCGGCGGCAATGGCGGCGGCGACCGACGCCTTCGCCTGCGGGCTGTTGCGCCAGCAGCTCCCGCCGAGCAGCAGCGCGATGCGGGCGCGGATATCCTCTTCCTCCTGCGCGGCGAGGTCGGCCAGCGTGGCGATGCCCAGTTGCTCGAACCGGGCGATCACCGTCGGCCCCACCCCCTTGACGCCGAGCAGCAGCGCCCGCGCCTCGGCGTCGAAGGCCGCCCCATCGAAAGCCGGGGCAGCGGTCATTTCAGCAGCACCAGTTCCTCGGCCATGCTGGGGTGGAGCGCGACCGTGTCGTCGAACTGCTGCTTGGTCAGGCCCGCCTTCACCGCGACCGCCACCACCTGAAGGATTTCCGGCGCCTCCGGGCTGATCATGTGCACGCCGACCACCCGGCCGGTCGCGCCATCGCAGATCATCTTGTAGAGGCTGCGCTCCGGGTTGCCGGTCAGCGCATTCTTCATCGGCCGGAAATCGGAGGTGTAGACCTTCACCTCGCCCAGCCTCCTGCGCGCCTCCTCCTCGGTCAGCCCCACGCCCGCGAGCGGCGGATTGCTGAACACGGCGGACGGGATGCAGCCATAATCGACCGTGCGCGGCGTGCCGCCGAACACCGTGTCGGCAAAGGCATGGCCCTCGCGGATCGCCACCGGGGTCAGCTGCACCCGGTCGGTCACGTCGCCCACCGCATGGATGGAGGGGATGTTGGTACGGCTATGCTCGTCCACGATCACCGCGCCCTTGTCGCTCAGCGCGACGCCGACCTCCTCCAGCCCCAGGTCGAAGCTCATCGGCTTGCGGCCGACGGCGAAGACCAGCAGGTCGCACTCGATCGGCTCGCCGTTCTTCACATGGATGGTTATGGTGCCGTCGGCGGCCTTCTCGATCCGCTCGAACGGCGCATCGAGGCGGAAAGTGATGCCCTTGGCCTCGCTCAGCTGCTTAAGCCGGTCGACGATCTGGTCGTCATAGCCGCGCAATATCCGGTCGGAGCGGTTGACGATGGTGACGTCGCAGCCCAGCGCGTTGAAGATGCCCGCAAACTCGTTGGCGATATAGCCACCGCCCGCGATCGCCACCCTTTTGGGCAGGCTTTCGAGGTGGAACACCTCGTTGGAGGTGATGCCATGCTCCGCGCCCTCGACCTCAGGCACCATGGGCCAGGAGCCGGTCGCGATCAGGATCGTGCCCGCGCTCACCTTGCGCCCGCTGGCCAGCGTCACCTCATGCGGGCCGCTGATCCGCGCGCGCTCGTGGAAGGTTGTCACCTTGTTGCCGTCGAGCGTCTGCTGGTAGAGGCCGTTCAGCCGATCCACATCGGCCAGCACATTGTCGCGCAGCGTCTTCCAGTCGAAGCGCACGCCCTCCAGCGTCCAGCCGAAGCGGGCGGCGGCGTGCAGATCCTCCGCGAAATGGGCGCCGTAGACCAGCATCTTCTTGGGCACGCAACCGCGAATGACGCAGGTGCCGCCGACGCGATATTCCTCCGCCACCGCGACGCGCGCGCCATGGGAGGCCGCGATGCGGGACGCGCGCACGCCACCCGATCCCGCGCCGATCACGAACAGGTCGAAATCAAACTCACTCATGCGTCCTCGTCCCCCGTCTTATTCGTCATTCATGGCCAGATCGATCAGCGCGCTTGTTGAAGGATCGAAGCCGGAAGGGCCATCCTTTTCTATCGACCGGGCGATTTCCTTGCCCAGTTCGACGCCGAACTGGTCGAACGGGTTGATCCCCATCAGCACCGCGTTGGCGAAGGTGCGATGCTCGTAAAAGGCGATCAGCGCGCCGAGCGCATGCGGGCCCACATCGTCCATCAGGATCGTCGTGGAAGGCCGCCCACCGGGATAGGCGCGCGCGGGATCGGCCGGGTTCTCGCGCCCGCGCATCAGCGCGGCCCCCTGCGCGAAGCAATTGGTGAGCAGTGCGCGATGATGCGCCGGGTCGAGCAGGTCGCCCGGCTCGATCGAGGCGACGAACTCCACCGGGACGAGATGCGTGCCCTGATGCAGCAGCTGGAACACCGCATGCTGCGCATCGGTGCCGACGCCGCCCCAGGTGATCGGCGCGGTCGGTCCGTCGACGGGCGATCCGTCCAGCTTCACCGACTTGCCGTTGCTCTCCATCTCCAGTTGCTGGAGATAGGAGGGCAGCAGGCGCAGCCGCTCGTCATAGGCGAAGAGCGCGCGGGTCTGACAGCCCTTCACCCCGGCATAATATCGGTCGACGAAGGCGGCGATCAGCGGCGCATTCTTCTCGACGGGCGCGAGGCGGAAATGGCGGTCCATCTCGGCCGCGCCCTCCAGCAGGCTTTCGAACGCGTCCCAGCCCAGCCCCAGCGCGGCCGGGAATCCGATGGACGACCAGAGCGAATAGCGCCCGCCCACCGTCTCGCTGAAGGGCAGGATGCGCGTTTCATCGACGCCCCATTCCACCGCCTTGTCGGGCGCGGCGGTCAGCGCGACGACGCGGCCATAGGGATCGTCCACCCCGCCCTCGACCATCCAGTTGATCGCGCTGCGGGCGTTCAGCATCGTTTCGGTGGTGGTGAAGGTCTTGGACGCAATGGCGAGCAGCGTCGCCTGCGGGTCGAAATCGCGGATCGCCTCTTCCAGCGCGCAGCCATCGACGTTGGAGACAATGGCGACGTCATAGCGGCCCGCATCGCGGCCCAGCGCATCGATCAGCAGGTCCGGGCCGAGCGCCGACCCGCCGATGCCGACATGCACGATATGCCGAATCGGCCCCAGCGCGCCCGCCTCGATCGCGTCGATCAGCGCGCGCATGCGGTTATGCAGCGCCTTGGCCCGCGCCACGCTGTCCGGCGCGCCCTCGCCCCGCTCCGCGCTGTGCTCGGCGGCACGGTCCTCCGTCACATTGACGCTGGCGCCGGAAAACAGCGCATCGCGCCGCGCCGTGAAATCCGACGCCTGCGCGAGGTCGGCGAAAGCAGCCATCAGCGCCGGGGTCATATGCGTCTTGGACCAGTCGAACCGCAGCGAGCCGACCTTGAAGGCCAGCCGGTCGAGCCTGTCCGGGTCGCTTTCGAAGATGGTCCGAAGGTCCGGTTCGGCGACCGCGCGCACGGCATTCCACGAAATATCGGTCATGGCATAGGCTCCAGTTGGGCTCCGGTTGGGGACCGGCATGGAGCCGAGCGGCCGCCGATCCATCCGAATCGTGCCGGAAATACACGCATTTGCTTGACGTGAACACCGCGCCGACGCAAAGCGCGGGAGAAGTGCGGTCAATTTCAGGGGTCCATTGTGGCTGAAGAACGAGGCGTGGCTGAAAATCCCAAGGCGGCTGCCGGCGAAAAATCCGAAACACGCGAATTTCTGACCTTTCTGGTGAAGCTGGCGCTGTTCGTGTTCGTGCTGCGCAGCTTCATCGTCGCGCCGTTCAACATTCCGTCGGAATCGATGCAGCCCCGGCTGCTGATCGGCGATTATCTGATCGTCGCCAAATGGCCCTATGGCTATTCGCGCTATTCGCTGCCGTTCAGCCTGCCGCTGATCCCCGGCCGCGTCTTCGCCAGCACGCCGCAGCGCGGCGACGTCGCCGTGTTCAAGGCGCCGCCGGCCCAGAGCCAGGATTATATCAAGCGGGTGATCGGCCTGCCCGGCGACATCATCGAAATTCGCGACGGCCAGGTCATCCTGAACGGCAAGCCGGTCCAGCGGCAGAAGATCGCGGATCTGGTGATCCCCGTCACGCAGAACATGATCGACGCCACCCGCAAGGAAGGCGGCATGAGCCCGTGCTTCCGCCCGGAATTCGAGGAAGAGCGCGACGGCGGGCGCTATTGCCGCTATCCGCAATATCGCGAAACCCTGCCCGGCGGGAAAAGCTATAATGTGCTCGACGTGGTGGGCGACGGCCCGGCCGACAATCGCGATCCGGTGGTCGTGCCCGAAGGGCGGCTGTTCCTGATGGGCGACAATCGCGACCGCAGCGCCGACAGCCGCTTCCCGGCCGAGGTCGGCGGCGGCATCGGCCTCGTCCCGGAACAGAACCTCGTCGGCAAGGCGCTCTTCACCGTCTTTTCGACCGACGGCAGCGCCAACTGGCTGCTGCCCTGGACATGGGTGAGCGCGGCGCGCTTCAACCGCATCGGGGAAGGCTTTTGAGCGAGGACGCCCGGAAAGAGTGGATCGCCGGGCTGATCGGACGCCAGCCCCGCAAAGCGGCGCTGTTCACGCAGGCGCTGACCCATGGCAGCGCCTCGCCAGATCATTATGAGCGGCTGGAATTTCTCGGCGACCGGATATTGGGTCTCGTCATCGGCGAATGGCTGTTCGAGCTGTACCCGGCCGAGCCGGAGGGCAAGCTGTCCGCCCGCTTCAACCAGATCGTGTCGGGCGAGGTCTGCGCGGAAATCGCGCGCGGCATCGGCATCCAGCCGCACATGATCCTCGGCAAGCAGGCCCGCGACGACGGCGCGACCGACAGCGCCAATGTGCTCGGCGACATGATGGAGGCGCTGATCGGCGCGCTCTATCTCGACGGCGGGATAGAGGAAGCGCGGGCGTTCATCCGCCGCCTGTGGGCGGGCCGGGTGGACGGCATCGATCAGGCGCCCAAGCACCCCAAGTCGGCGTTGCAGGAATGGGCGGCCGCGCACAAGCGGCGCACGCCCGAATATCAGTTGATCGACCGCAGCGGCCCGCCGCATAATCCGCGCTTCACCGTGCGCGTGCATATTCACAATGTCGGCGAGGCGAGCGCCACCGGCGCTTCCAAGCAGGAAGCCGAAACCGCCGCCGCCCGCGCCCTGATGGAACAATTGAGATGACGACGACAGAACCCCCTCTCGACCGGCAGCGCTGCGGCGTGGTCGCCGTGCTGGGCGCGCCCAATGCGGGCAAGTCCACGCTGGTCAACGCGCTGGTCGGCCAGAAGGTCGCGATCACCAGCCCCAAGGCGCAGACGACGCGCACCCGCGTGCTCGGCGTCGCGCTGGCAGGGGACGCGCAGATCGTGCTGGTCGACACGCCGGGCATCTTCGCGCCACAGCGCAGGCTCGACCGCGCGATGGTGCAGGCGGCATGGGGCGGCGTGCAGGATGCGGACCTGATCGCGCTGGTCATCGACAGCAAGACCGGCCTCGGCGCCAAGGTCGACCGCATCGTCGAGGGGCTGGCCGACCGGCGCGAGCCGAAGATCCTCATCCTCAACAAGGTCGATATCGCCGACAAGGGCAAGCTGCTCCAGCACACCCAGCGGCTGCACGAGAAGGTCGCGTTTCAGGAAACCTTCTTCGTCAGCGCCGCGACCGGCGACGGCATTGCCGAAATGAAGGCGGCACTGGCCGCGATGATGCCGCAGGGGCCGTGGCATTTCCCCGCCGATCAGGTGTCGAGCGCGACCGACCGCATGCTCTCGGCCGAGATCACGCGCGAGCAGATCTATCACCAGCTCCACGCCGAGCTGCCCTATGCGGCGGCGGTCGAGACAGAGCAATATAAGGAGCGCGAGGACGGATCGGTGGAAATCCACCAGCAGATCCTCGTCGCCCGGCCCAGCCAGCGCGCGATCGTGCTGGGCAAGGGCGGCCAGCGGCTGAAGGAAATCGGCTCCCGCTCCCGCGCGGAGCTTGCCGCGCTATTGGGCTGCCCGGTGCACCTCTACCTGCATGTGAAGGTCAAGGAAGGCTGGGACGAGGATCGCAACGTCTATAGGGATATAGGACTGGACTGGGTGGAATAGCCCCCGCCCCGCGAACCTGCGTCCGGCCGTCGAACAGGAACAGCAGGACCCGCGAGCGGCTGACGACCGCCCAGGCGCCCCAGGACAACGCGAACGCCGCCGCCAGCACCAGCCCGGCCTTCAGCCCCAGCGGCATGGCGAGATATTTGCCCGCCAGCACCAGCCCGATGATCACCGGCATGTGGAACAGGTAGATGGCGAAGGAGGCATCGACCAGCCGCATGACCGGCCGGTGCGGGCGGTCGGCCAGTTGCTTGCAGGCGGCGATCGCGCATTGGGTCAGGAACAGCGCGGCGATGGTGGCGAGGAAGCGCCCCTGCATCGGCCCCAGATGGCCCATCAGGATCAGGCTCGCGCCGGTCGCCAGCGCCGCGATCGCCGCCATCGGCGCGGAAAAGCGGTAGAGCTCCTCCCGCATCATCGGTGCCCGCGCCAGCACCACGCCCATCAGGAACCACGGCGCATATTGGATTACCTCGTCCAGCCGGAGGATCTGCTGCGGCAGGTTCGTCGCGAGGCCCGCCATGTAGAAAGCCTCCACCGCGACCGCCTCCCACAGCCCTGTCGCCAGCGCGACCGCGACCAGCACCGGCAGCAGGCGACGCGCCAGCCGCCGGTCGATCCGCGCGGGCAGGACGGCGGCTTTCCACGAAGGGCGCGCCTTCACGCAAAGCGCGGCAATGGCGCAGAAATAGAGCAGCACGATGATGAACCAGAGGTGCCGCACCCAATAGCCGCCCGACGTGGCGCTGTTGTACAGGAAGCTGCGCCATGCCTGCGCCGGGGGATAGACCGACAGTTCGCAAAAGAGGTTCATCACCGGATTGAGCAGCAGCAGGCAGGTAACGAACGGAATGGCGAGACGCGTCATGCGCCCCTTCAGCCAGGCCCCGGCCTCGCGCCGGGCGAGCAGCAGAGCGGCGAAATAGCCCGCGACCACGAAGAAAGCAGGCATGCGGAACAGGTGGATGAACTCCGCCGCGTAGGTATAGGCCGCCGCGCCTTCCCCGGACTGGACGATCCAGACCTGACCGGCGCGGTAGGACATGAACACGTGGAAGGGGATGCCCAGCAGCATCAGGGCCGCCCTCAACATATCCCAATGATGCTCGCGGGGGGTGGGGGTTGCCTGCTTTTCCGTCACTCTCTCTTCATCCGGGCCTGTTTTTCCGGCCTGTCCCGATCCGGTTTGCGACACGGAAGATAAACCCTCCTGTCTGCCCCGGCGTTCCGCAACGGGCATTCCGCCCGCTGTCCTGACGCCACGGCCCGTCGCATCCGGCCTGTTATACCGGACGCCGCCCTATCAGAAGGAAGAAGGAGGCGCCACCCCGCCGCCACCCGCCCGGAGAGGCCGGAGGCTCAGGCTGCCTGCCTTTTCGCACCTTTCATCAGCTTTTCCGACAGCCCAGCCCAGTCCTCGAACGCCCAGTGCAGCGGGTTTTCGAGGGAAACGACCTGATCGGCCGCGAGGCTGTCGTCGATGATCGCGATATCCGGTTCCAGAAACTCCAGCTCGCGCGCGCAATAGAAGGCCAGCACGCGCGGCCTGGCGTTGCGCTTTCCGGCATCCAGCACGATGCCCAGCCGGTTGCTGCGCAGGCGGGCCAGCGCGCCTGCGGGGAAAACGCCGATGCTCTGCATGAAGGAAAAGAGCAGCTTGCGGTCGAGATGCCCCTGCCACCCCCACATCGTCGCGATCGCCTCGGCGGGGGAACTGGCGGCCTTGTAGGGGCGCTGCGAGGTCAGCGCGTCATAGATGTCGCAGATCGCGCACAGCCGCCCCGCCAGCCCGATTTCGTCGCCTTTCAGGCCGACCGGATAGCCCGTGCCATCGATCCTCTCATGATGCTGGTACACCGCATCGAGGACCACCGCGGGCATTTCGGCGATATCCGCCAGCAGTTGATAGCCATGGCCGGGGTGCCCGCGCATCACCGCCATCTCCTCGTCGCTGAGGCTCGCGGGCTTGTTGAGGATTTCCTCGGGCACGCCCATCTTGCCCAGATCGTGCAGCAGCCCGGCAAGGCCGAAATCCTTCGCCACATCCTCATCCATGCCGAGATGGAACGCCATGTTGAGCATGAGCGTGCACACCGCGACCGAGTGGAAATAGGTATATTCGTCCTTGGTCTTGAGGCGGATCACCTTCAGCAGCGCCCGGCGGTTGCGCAGCACCGCCGCCGTGACCTCGTCGACGACCGGCAGAGCGTCGGCTACCTTGACCGGACGGCCCATGCGGGCGCCCTCGAACAGCGCCTTCACCACCTTTTTCGAGCGGTTGACGAGCGCGGCGGCGGCTTTCTGCTCGCCGGCCTCGCGCTGGTTCTGCCCCGGCCCCATCGCGCCCGACGCGCGCGGACGGGCGATGCGCCGCGCCGCCGACACCATCGGCCTTTCCGTTTCCATCCCCCTGAAAGCGGCGCGGACGCCGCCTTGCGGCAGGGACGACGCCGCAGGCCGGGCCAGTTCTTCGGGGCCCAATCCGCGCTCGTCATCGATCAGCACATAGGGAACGCCGGAGAGACGGACGCGTTCGACATCCTCGGCGGAGGTCAGGAGGAACCGGGCGCGCCAGAAGGGATGACCGAACCAGGAGCCGCCGAAGCTCCTGATGTACATGCCCATCTTCACCTGGTCGCATGAAATCTTGTGAAACATCTACCCGCGCCGTCCAGTCCGCCTCCGGTCCAGACAGCCAAGGGCAAGCCTGCATCCGGGGGCGGTTCAGACGATGGTTATGCCAGCACGGCTAAACAAAATCTTACCCCGCAAGCGCGCATTTGCCCCATTTTCGGCCAATGACGCCGCGCAATATAGTGCTCGGCAAGAAATTATTCCTTTGCTTTCTTTGCCTTGGCAGAAGACTTGGCGGGCGCTTTTTTTGCGGCTGCTTTTTTGGTTTTTTTCTTGCCTGCCCCGCCTTTCGCCGCGCGATCGTCGATCAACTGGGCGGCTTCTTCCAGAGTCAGCGCATCAGGCGCGACCGTCTTGGGCAGAGTCGCATTGGTCGTGCCGTCGGTGACATAGGGACCATAGCGCCCTTCCATCAGCCGGATCTCGGCCTCGGTGCGCGGATGCTTGCCCAGCGTTTTGAGCGGCTCGCGCGAGGCGCCGCCCCGGCGCGGGCCCTTTTCCGCCGCCTCGGCCAGCTTCACCACCGCCGCGTTCATGCCGGTGTCAAACACCTCGGCGGTGGAGGACAGCCGCGCATATTTGCCGTCATGCGCCAGATAGGGGCCGTAGCGGCCGATGCTCGCGACGATCGGCTGGCCGGTTTCGGGATGGTTACCGATGGTGCGCGGCAACGACAGCAGCTTCACCGCCCAGTCGAGCGTCAGCCCGTCCTCGCCCAGATCCTTGGGGATGGAGGCGCGCTTCGCCTCCTTGCCGGACCCCATCTCGATATAGGGGCCGAAACGGCCGGACTTGCGGACGATATCCTCGCCCGTTTCCGGGTCCTGCCCCAATATCTCCGGCCCGCTGTCCGTCTCGCCCGCGCCGCCGGGCTGGCCGAATTTGCGGGTGAACTTGCAGTCTGGATAGTTGGAGCAGGCGATGAACGCGCCGAAGCGCCCACCGCGCAGCGACAGCCGCCCGTCCGCGCACATCGGGCAGGCGCGCGGGTCGGACCCGTCGCCCTTGTCCGGGAACAGCAGCGGCTCCAGGAACTTGTCCAGCTCCGCCGTCACGTCGGACGGCTTCTTGTCCATCACTTCGGCGGTCTTGGGCTTGAAGTCGCGCCAGAACGCCTCCAGCACCTCCTGCCATTGCGCCCGCCCGCCGGAAATATCGTCCAGCTCCTCTTCAAGGCCCGCCGTGAAGTCGTAGCTGACATAGCGATCGAAGAAGCGTTCGAGGAAGGCCGTCACCAGCCGCCCGCTTTCCTCCGCGAAGAAGCGGTTCTTCTCGACGCGGACATAATCGCGGTCCTTCAGCACCTGGATGGTCGAGGCGTAGGTGGACGGGCGGCCGATGCCCAGCTCCTCCAGCCGCTTGACGAGGCTGGCCTCGGAATAGCGCGGCGGCGGCTGTGTGAAATGCTGCTCCGCCGTCACCGCCTTCTTCGCGGGGGTGTCGCCTGCCGAGAGGCGCGGCAACAGCTTGCTGTCGTCCTCGTCCCCATCGGCGGCGGCCTGTTTCGCATCATCCCGCCCTTCCTCGTACAGCGAGAGGAAGCCGGGGAAGATCACCACCTGCCCGGTCGCGCGCAAGCCGTGCTGGCCGGTGCCGTCGAGCAGCTCGACCGTCGTGCGCTCCAGCCGGGCGCTCGCCATCTGGCTCGCCAGCGCGCGCTTGAAGATGAGGTCGTAGAGCCTCGCATGATCGCCGCTACCCGCCCGCTCCTTGCCGAAATCGGTCGGGCGGATCGCCTCGTGCGCCTCCTGCGCGTTCTTCGCCTTGGTCTGGTACTGGCGCGGCTTGTCGGGCAGATAGCCGCCGTCATAGCGATCCGCGATCGCCCGGCGCGCGGCGGAAATGGCGCTGCCGTCCATCTGCACGCCGTCGGTCCGCATATAGGTGATCGCGCCGTCCTCATAAAGCGCCTGCGCGATCCGCATCGTATGGCTGGCCGAGAAGCCCAGCTTGCGCGCGGCCTCCTGTTGCAGCGTCGAGGTGGTGAAGGGCGGCGGAGGATTGCGCGTGACGGGCTTCGTCTCGACGCTCTCGACGGTGAAGCGCCCCGCCTCCACATCGGCCTTGGCGGCGAGCGCGTCGCCCTCCTTGCCGATGGTCAGGCGGTCGATCTTCTGGCCCTTCCACTTCACCAGACGGGCGGTGAAGCTGCGTCCGTCCTGCTCCATCTCGGCGGCGACGGACCAATATTCCTGCGCCACGAACGTCTCGATCTCGCGCTCGCGCTCGACGACGAGGCGCAGCGCGACCGACTGGACGCGGCCCGCCGACTTGGCGCCGGGCAGCTTGCGCCACAGCACCGGCGACAGGGTGAAGCCCACCAGATAATCGAGCGCGCGGCGGGCGCGATAGGCGTCGATCAGGTCGTGGTCCAGCTCGCGCGGATGCGCCATCGCCTCGGTCACGGCCTGCTTGGTGATCGCGTTGAAGGTGACGCGCTCCACATCCCTGGGCAGCGCCTTCTTCGCCTTCAGCACCTCCTGCACGTGCCAGCTGATCGCCTCGCCCTCGCGATCGGGGTCGGTGGCGAGGATCAGCGCGTCCGCCTTCTTCGCTTCATCGGTGATGAGCTTGAGCTGCTTGCCCTTGTCGCCGTAATTCTCCCAGCTCATCGCGAAGCCCTCGTCGGGGTTCACCGAGCCGTCCTTGGGCGGCAGGTCGCGCACATGGCCATAGGAGGCGAGCACATGATAGCCGCTCCCCAGATATTTCTCGATGGTCTTGGCCTTGGCCGGAGATTCGACGATGACAAGCTTCATGGATAGACGGTTCCGGTCCTTTAACGTGCGCGCGAGGGTGTAGGATGCTGGGCGTCCGCGTCAAGTCGCCATGACATGAACAGATGACAATAGCGCGGCGATGCGCTTTTCATGATGCGGGACGCAACGCGACGCGGGCGCCGGGGTGCCGCTCCAGCCGCCCGGCCAGCTCCAGGTCCAGCAGCATCGTCTGCACCGCCGAAGGGTCGAGGCCCGACTGGCGGATCAGTTCGTCCACTGGCACCGGAACCGGCCCCAGCAGGCCGAGCACGTCCCTGCCGCCCGCCCCGTTCTCCCCGCCCGCCGCCGGGACGGGCGCGGATGGGGCCGCCGCCGGGCGCGGTCGCGGCGCCGCCTCCAGCGGAAGGGTCGGCTGCCGCATCGCGAAGGGCGAGATCGCCTCGATCACATCGGCGGCCGACTGGACCAGAGTCGCCCCGGCGCGGATCAGCTCGTTGCAGCCATGCGCACGCGGATCGAGCGGGGAACCGGGCACCGCCAGCACCTCCCGCCCATAGTCCCCCGCCAGCCTTGCGGTGATGAGCGAGCCGGATTTGGGCGCGGCCTCCACCACCAGCGTCGCTGCCGAAAGGCCCGCGATGATGCGGTTGCGGAAGGGGAAGTTCCGCGCGCGCGGCTCTGCGCCCGGCGGCTGCTCGGCGACCAGCAGCCCTTCGCGCGCGATCCGTTCCTGAAGCGTGGCATTTTCGGGCGGATAGGCGATGTCGATGCCGCTGGCGATGACCGCGATGGTGCGGGCCGGCTCCACCGTCAGCGCGCCCTGATGCGCGGCGGTATCGACGCCCCTTGCGAGGCCGGAGACGACGACATGCCCGGCCAGCGCCAGATCCCGCGCCAGCCAGCGCGCGATGCGTCCGGCGGCGGCCGAGGCGTTGCGCGCGCCCACCATCGCCACGCAGGGCCCATGCAGCAGCGCCCGGTCGCCGCGCAGCATCAGCAGCGGCGGCGCGTCGGCAATCCCGGCCAGCAGCGCGGGATAATCGCTGTCGCCGAGGATCAGCCAGGATGCGCCCAGCGCGTCGGCCCGCGCGATCTCCCGCTCGATGCGGCGCTCGTCGGCGGGCTGCATCGGCCTGCCCGCCGCGCGCCCGGCGAGGCCCGGCAGCAGACGCAGCGCTTCGCCCGCGCTGCCGAACCGGTCCAGCGCCCGGCGATATCCGGCCGGGCCGATCCCTTCCGAACGGGCGAGCCGGATCCGGTCGAAACGCTCCTGATCCATGTCAGAAAGGGCCGGTCAGGCCTTGGCCCCGCCGATGCACGGCTCCTCGCCCCGCAGCAGGCGGCCGATATTGGCGCGATGCCGCCACAGCAGGATCAGCGCCATGGACGCCACCGGGGCGAACAGGTCGAGCCTGCCCAGCCCGATGCAGGCGATCGGCCCGGCAAGGCCCGCGCATATCCCGCCCGCCGATGAAATGCGGGTAAGGGCGATCATGCCGACCCAGACGATCGCGAAAATCAGGCCGATCTGCCACGCCAGCGCCAGGCATACGCCCATCATCGTCGCCACGCCCTTGCCCCCGGCGAAGCGCAGCCAGACCGGATAGCAATGGCCGATGAACGCCATCACCCCCGCCATCGCCCCGCCATTGGCGAGCGCATCGGCGCCCAGCAGATGCGCGCCCAGCAGCACCGCCGCCGCGCCCTTGCCCAGATCGAGCAGCAGCGTCGCCGCCGCCAGCCCCTTGCGCCCGGTCCGCAGCACGTTGGTCGCGCCGATATTGCCCGATCCGATCCGCCGCAGGTCCCCCGCGCCGCCGATGCGGGTCAGCAGCACGCCGAACGGTATCGATCCCAGCAGATAGCCCAATGCCATCACGAAAACGGGCGTATGCCAAAAACTCATCCATCAATTCCCGGATTGCCCATCATTTCCCGGATGATCTTCCCCCAACCGGACGCGCGATCATAGATGGCGCGCGATCAAGCGCAAGCGGTTAAGCGATTTCGTCCCGCGCGCCGGACGGGCGGGCCGCTCAGAGGGGCAGATCATAAGGCGGAAGCGAACGGAACGCCTGCTTCAGCGCATTGCCCCAGCTTCTCGAAATCTCGTTGAAATAGGGGTCGTCCGCCTGGATGCGGGTTTCGAAACCGATCCGGCATTGATCGACCGGCACGATCTGCATGTCGAAGGGCAGGCCGACCGTCAGGTTCGCCTTCAGCGTCGAATCGAACGACACCATCAGCAGCTTGGCGGCGTCGGCGAAGCTCATCTGCGGGTCGTAGGCGCGCACGAGGATGGGACGGCCATATTTGGTTTCGCCGATCTGGAAAAAGGGCGTGTCGGGCGTCGCCTCGATGAAATTGCCTTCGGGATAGACCAGGAACAGGCGGGGCGGCAGGCCCCTGATCTGCCCGCCGACGATGAAGGTCGCACCGAACTGGCTTTCCGCCGTCTCGCCCGAAAGGGCATCCCCCCGGATCGTGTCGCGCAGCGTCTCGCCGATGATGTTGGCGATCGCGAACATGCTGCGCGCGCGGAGCAGCGACGGGCGGTCCTCCTGCGGGCGCTTGTCGCGTTCCCCCAACTGGCTGATGACCGACTGGGTGGTGGCGAGATTGCCCGCGGCCATGATGGTGACGACGCGCTCGCCGGGGGTTTCCCAACTGTACATCTTGCGAAAGGTCGAGATGTTGTCGACCCCGGCGTTGGTCCGCGTATCCGACATGAAGATCAGCCCGGCGTCGATCTGCATGCCAACGCAATAGGTCATCTGCTGCTACCCTCTGTAATTATGCGACGCGCTCCTCATGCGCTATTGCTGGTCGACCCGCAAGTTCACGACCATGTCGTGATCGCGCGCGCCGAACGACAGCGCCCGGATCGGCGCGGCCTCCGCATAGTCGCGCCCGGTCGCGACGCGGACATAGCGCTCGTCCGGGCTGATGCCGTTGGAGATGTCGAAGCCCACCCAGCCGAGCGCATCGACATAGGCTTCCGCCCAGGCATGGCCCGCCTCCTGTTCCGGCCGGTCCTCCATGAAGAGATAGCCGCTGACATAGCGCGCCGGATAGCCGAGCAGGCGCGCGGCGGAAATGAAGATATGCGCATGGTCCTGACAGACGCCCGCCTGCCTGCGCGCCGCATCCTCCGCCGTGGTGGCGGCATCGGTCGCCCCGACCTCGTAGCGCACCTGCGAAAGGACCAGCGCGGAAAGCTCGTGCAGGCGGGCGATATCGTTGTCCCCGCCCGCGCCCCTCGCCTTCTGGGCGAGCGCGCCGACCTCCGCCCCGGCTCTGGTCAGCGCCGTCTGCTGGCGGAACAGCCAGAGCGGCGCATAGCCGCGATGGGGGCCGACGACGCCATGGAAAGCGGGGTCCGTCTCCACCTCGCCGGTGCATTCGACATGCACCTCCTCCACGCCGCTTTCCACCCGGACCAGCGCGACATGGTTGAGATGGGGGTCCTCATATTCCGCCTCGCACCTTCCACCCTCGACCCGCATGTCCCAGTACAGTATCCGCTGGCCCGCCCAATGCTTCGGCATCAGCCGCAGCCGTTGCAGCGCATAGGGCACCGGCTGGTCGAAATGATAGGTCGTGCTGTGGCGGATCGCTATCTTCATTTCTTTCCTCCATCGGCGCGGAGCTGGACGAAATGACCGGAAAGCGACGCCGCTTCCCTAGCCGGTGAAACGATAATCCCGTTCGATCTGCTCGGCGAGCTGCCGGTTCCCGATCATGAAGGTTTGCAGGAATTCGTGCAGGCCGCCTTCGAATATCCGCTCGATCGACGCCTGCTCTATCTGGTCGAGCACCTGCCGCGCCAGGTCCTGGCTGACCAGCCTGTCCCCATATTCCCGTTCCAGCCAGTGCAGATTTTCGTGCATCTTGCGGATGCAGAAGATGATCGAGCGGGGGAAGCGCCCGTCGAGGATCAGGAAGCGGGCAATGTCGATCGGCTTGGGATCGCCGGGGTTGAGCCAGCGGAAGCTGTGCAGCGCCGACAGCGACCGCAGCACCGTTTCCCACTGGTTGTTGTCCATCAGCGACCCGACATGGGCGATGCTGGGCAGCAGCAGATAATATTTCACGTCCAATATGCGCGCGCTGTTGTCCGCCCGTTCCAGAAAGGTGCCGAGCCGCGCGAAATTATAGATGTCGTTGCGCAGCATCGTCCCGTGCAGCGCGCCGCGCACCAGTGCGCTGTGCCGCCGGATCGCCGCCAATATGTCCGGCAGGTCCGCCTCGCGCACCGGGCGGGCGAGCATCCTGCGCGCCATGATGCAGCATTCGTTGGTCGCTTCCCACACCTCGCGCGTGATCGCGGTGCGCACCACCCGGCCGTTGTCCCGCGCATTCTCGATCATGCACAGCACGGAGCAGCCGTGGCTCCGGTCGCGCAACAGGAAGTTGACGACCTGCGGGGCGGCATAGTCCCCGCCGGTTTCCTCATAGGCGGCGCCAAGCCCCGCCGTGGTGATGATGGAGCGCCACTCCTCCCCCGCCGCGCCGCCGCGCGTCAGCGAGATGCGCAGGCCCGCCTCGATCAGCCGGGCGAGGTTTTCGCTCCGTTCCAGATAGCGGAACATCCAGAACAGGCCGCCAGCGGTCTTGCCGAGCGTCGTCATCAGTCCTCCAGAACCCAGCTGTCCTTGGTGCCGCCGCCCTGGCTGGAATTGACGACCAGCGACCCCTTCTTCAACGCGACGCGGGTCAGCCCGCCGGGGGTTATCTCCACCCTGTCGGGCGAGACGAGCACGAACGGGCGCAGGTCCACATGGCGCGGCGCCAGCCCCTTTTTCGTCAGGATCGGGACGGTCGACAGCGCCAGCGTCGGCTGGGCGATATAGTTTTCCGGCCGCTGCTTCAGCTTCGCCGCGAACGCCGCCAGTTCCCGCTTGCTCGCCGCCGGGCCGACCAGCATGCCGTAGCCGCCGGAGCCATGGACTTCCTTCACCACCAGCTCGGAAAGATTGTCGAGCACATAGGCGAGCGAGTCCGGCTCCGAACAGCGCCATGTCGGCACGTTCCTGAGCAGCGGCTCCTCCCCCATGTAGAAGCGCACGATATCGGGGATATAGCTGTAGATCGCCTTGTCGTCGGCTATCCCGCTGCCCGGCGCATTGGCGATGGTGACGCCGCCGGCCATGTAGATATCCATGATCCCCGGCACGCCCAGCACCGAATCCGGCCGGAAGGTCAACGGGTCGAGATAATCGTCGTCCAGCCGCCGGTAGATCACGTCGACCGGACGATAGCCCTGGGTGGTGCGCATCGCGACGCGCCCGTCGACGATCTGGAGATCATGCCCTTCGACCAGTTCCGCGCCCATCTGGTCGGCCAGGAACGCATGCTCGAAATAAGCGCTGTTGAAGCTGCCGGGCGTCAGCACCGCGAGCACGGGATCGCCTTCGCATTTCCTCGGCGCGCTGGCCGAGAGCGAGCGGCGCAGCCGCTTGGGATAGTCGGAAACCTGCCGTATCTTGATCTGGGAAAACAGCTCCGGAAACATGCTCATCATGGTTTCCCGGTTTTCCAGCATGTAGGAAACGCCGGACGGCGTACGGGCATTGTCCTCCAGCGCGTAGAACTCGTCCGGGCCGGTGCGCACCAGATCGACGCCGATGATATGGCTGTACACCCCGCCGGGCGGCGTGAACCCGATCATCCTGTCGAGAAAGGCCGTGTTGCGGCTGACCATATGTTCGGGCAGGCGGCCCGCGCGGACGATTTCCTGCCGGTGGTAGATGTCGTGGAGAAAGGCGTTGATCGCCCGCACCCGCTGTTCGATGCCCCGCGACAGGCGGGTCCATTCGGAAGCGGAAATGATGCGCGGCACAATGTCGAACGGGATCAGCCGTTCCTCGGCGTCCTCCTGTCCGTAGACGGCGAAGGTGATGCCGGTCTTGCGGAAAAGATCCTCCGCCTCCGCCGCCTTCTTCAGCAGCTTGGCAGGCTCCTGATCGGCGAACCAGCGGTGATAGGAGCGGAAAGGATGTCGGGGGACGCCGGCCTCGTCAAACATCTCATCGAAGAAGCTCTTGTCACCCGCCATGACAGGCATAGTCACCAATATGCAGCTTTTGTGCAATATGGATTCTGCATTTTTTGCTGCAAGTGCGAATATAAATTTCCGGCCCCTTGATTTCAGGGACGGTTTCCGCGTCCGCCTCGATCCTCACGCTGGACAAAGGCGGCGATCTGCCTTTATCGCGGGCGAAACAACAAGAGGCCCGTGGACCATCATGCCGAACCCTTATGAAGACTCGCTCGCCCTTGCGGATCGCTATTATGCGGCGTTCAACGCCGGCGATGTCGAGACCATGCTCGGCTGCCTGAGCGAGGATATCGCCCACGACATCAACCAGGGCGGGCGCGAGACCGGCAAGCCGGCCTTTCGCGCGTTCATGGCGCGGATGGACGAGGCCTATTCAGAGCAGCTGCGCGACATCGTGTTGATGGCCAATCCGGACGGCACGCGCGTCGCGGCGGAGTTCACCGTCCATGGCGTCTACAAGCGCGCCGACGAAGGCCTGCCGCCCGCCCATGGCCAGAGCTATGTGCTGCCCGCCGGCGCCTTTCTGGAGGTGAAGGACGGCCGCATCGCGCGGGTTTCCACCTATTACAATCTTGCCGACTGGATCGCGCAGGTTTCCTGAAAGGAGGTGCGATGAACGCGACCATCCGCAGCCTGACCGACCCGGAGGAACGCCGCGCCGCCCTCCCCGCCCTCGCGCGCCTGCGCATCGAGGTGTTCCGGGAATGGCCCTATCTCTACGAAGGGACGGAAAGCTACGAGGCGGAATATCTGGAGGAGTTCATCGCCGAGCCCGGCGCGGTGCTGGTGACGGCCGAGGTGAACGGCGCGATCGTCGGCGCGGCCACGGCCTCGCCGATGCGGGGGCAGAAGGAGGCGTTCAAGGCCCCGTTCGTCGCCAGGGGCTTCGATATCGACCGGCTTTTCTATTTCGGCGAATCCGTGCTGCTGCCCGGCTGGCGAGGGCTGGGCATCGGCCACGGCTTCTTCGACGCGCGGGAGGAAGCGGCGCGGCAGGGCGGCGCCAGCCATGCCTGCTTCTGCGCGGTGGTCCGCCCCGCCGATCATCCGCTGCGGCCCGCAGGCGCGCGCGACCTGCATCCCTTCTGGCGCGCGCGCGGCTATGGCGCGGTGGAGGGGCTGGTCACCACCTTCGACTGGAAGGATATCGACCAGCGGCGGGAAACCCCGCATCCGATGCAATTCTGGATGCGGGCGCTTTAACGAGACCCGCAGGACACTCAGCGCCCGTTGGCGACCCGGCGCAGCGGCTGCGACTGGGGCTGCGGATGCCGCCTCGTCTCCTCGGCGGCGGCGTCGGCCGCTTCCTTATCCCGCTGGTCCTGCAACACCCGGTGCAGGCCGCGCCGCTCCAGCGAGAAGCGCCCGACGATCCGGGTCAGCAGCCTCGCCTCGCCGGAAAGGGCGCGCGCCGCCGCGTTGGATTCCTCGACCATCGCCGCATTCTGCTGGGTGGTGACGTCCATCTGCTCTATGTCGGCGCTGATGTCCTTGAGGCCATTGGCCTGCTCGTCCGCCAGCGTGGCGATTTCCCGCGCCTGCGACGTCGCCTGGCTGACCTTGCGGATGATCTGTTCCAGCGCCTGGCCGGTGCGGTCGACCAGATCGACCCCCTGCTTCACATCCTCGCTCGACTTGCCGATCAGGCTCTTGATGTCCTTGGCCGATTCCGTGGTACGGTGCGCCAGTGCCCGCACCTCGCTGGCGACGACGGCGAAGCCCTTGCCCGCCTCGCCCGCGCGCGCGGCCTCCACGCCCGCGTTGAGCGCGAGCAGGTTGGTCTGGAATGCGATCGCCTCGATCACCTCGGTGATCTGGGCGATCTCCTCGGAAGAGGTCTTGATCTTGTGCATGGCCGCGACCGCGTGATCGACGATCTCGCCGCCCTGCTTCGCCTGCTGGTTCGCTTCCGACACGCTTTCGTCGACCTGCTTGGCGTTGGCGGCGGTCGTCTGGACGCCCTGCGTGATCTGCCGCATCACCTCCGAGGTGCGCGCCAGCATTTCCGCCTGCCGCTCGGTGCGGGAGGCAAGATCGCTCGCCGCCGCGCTGATTTCGCCGACGCCGGTGTCGATATTGTCGGCAGCGTTGGACAGCTGAGAGATGAGGTCGCTGAACTGCCGGCGCATGTCGTGGAAATCCGCCGTCATGCGGCTGAAGCCTTCGGGCAGGCCGCTGAGCTGCGCACGCAGATCGCCGGTCGACACCTTGGCCAGCGCCTCGCCGACCATGTCGATCGTTTCACGCCGCGCCCTTTCCTCCGCCGCGAAATAGGCGGACAGCGCGGACGCCATGTCCAGGAGCGCGGTCTTGACCAGCGTGCCGATCAGCGCGCCCGCCTGTTTCCCGCTCAATCGGGCGACCACGCTGCGGCTCATCGTCTTCATGATGATGTCTTCCAGCACCATCGCATAGCCGCCGATATAGAGATGGGGCGGCAGGCCGATCCGCGCATGGACCTCGCCCACCCGTTCCGACCGCGCGGCCGTGGCCGCGTCGAACGGGCCGGAGAACAGCTCCACCCAATGCTTCTTCTGCGCCGAGCGGGCATGGGCGCGTTGCTCGTCGTTGGAAAGGATGCGCGAGGTATCCTCATGCGCCGCGATCTGCGCGTACAGCTTTTCGAGCGCCTGGTCGGCATATTTCCCGATCAGCTGCTTGACCCCCGGAAATGCCCGGTAATTGGCCTGTGAAAGGGTGATGAAAGGCTTGTCTTTACGTTGATTGGTGGTTTCGCCGCCCACGGACTGCATGTTGTTCATCCTGCTATGGCCGGTCACGCAGGGCCGGACGCGACAGGCGACCGGTCCCTTCCTGACTTCCAATTCGACCTTTCCCCGGAAAATGGCAGGTAAAGCTAAAGGATCCATTAACCGCCTTTGGCTATCGCGCTGAAAAGTCATCGCGAAAAGGCGATGGCCCCTGTCAGGACGATGCGAACAGCTTCGTTCCGACGACCCCGACGATGATGAGCGCCATGAACCCTGTCTGGACCGGCGAGACCTTGTCCCCGAACAGAATGGCGCCGCCGATGATGACGCCGACAGCCCCCAGCCCCGTCCAGATCGCATAGGCCGTCCCGGCGGGCAGCCCGCGCATCGCCAGCGCCAGCAGCGCCATGTTCACGAAGCTGAGGGCGATCGGAACGGCCGACGCCTGCCAGCTGCCGACGGTGGCGGCCCATTTGAGGCTGAGCGCCCAGCAGATTTCGGTGAAAACGGCGATCCCAAGGATAAGCCACGCCATGCAGCGCTCCTTCTTCCTGTGCCGGGCTCGGAAACGGGGCATGCGGGCCGGAAACCCGAAAGAGGCGGCATGCCGGAAGGATCTGGCGGAGGAGGGCCGCGCCCTCTCGAAAACCACCCGAAAGGGCGGTGGTGGACAGGGCTGGATTCGAACCAGCGTACGGGAAACCCGGGCAGATTTACAGTCTGCTGCCTTTAACCACTCGGCCACCTGTCCAGCGCCTTACCGGATGACTTTGCGTCGCCAACCGGCTGGAGGGGGCCTATTGGCGAAAGGAGGCTTGCCTGTCAATGCTTCTTCTGAAAAGAGGCGCACATGAAAAGAGGACATCGCACCGGCAAACCCAAAGGCGGCTACCCCAGGCTTTACGGAAGGCACGCGGTCACGGCCGCTCTCGCCAACCCGGATCGGGTGATCCGCAAGATCTGGGGCACGCGCGAGACGTTGAATTCGCTGGAATTGCCGCCGGTTCTGCCGATCGTCTATGCCGATGTGGCCGATCTTGGCCGCATGGTGCCCTCCGACGCCCCGCACCAGGGCATCGTCGCGGAGGTGGAGCCGCTGGCCGATGTCTGGCTGGGCGACGTGCTGGAGGAAGGGGCCGACGACGCGCCCGGCAGGACGCGCCCGATTCTCGTGCTCGACCAGGTGACGGATCCGCACAATGTCGGCGCCATCTTCCGCTCCGCCGCCGCGTTCGATGCGCTGGCGATCGTGACGCAGGACCGGCACGCCCCGCCCGAATCGGGCGTGCTCGCCCGCGCGGCGAGCGGCGCGCTGGAGATCATGCCGTGGGTGCGCGTCGTCAACCTCGCCCGCGCGCTCGATGAGATCGCCGAGGCAGGCTATTGGCGAATCGGCCTCGACGGCGAGGCGCGGGCGACGCTCGGCGAAGCATTGGAAGGCGTGGGCAAGGTCGCGCTGGTGCTGGGCGCCGAGGGCGACGGACTGCGCCACAACAGCATCGCCCATTGCGACATCATCGCGAAGCTGCCGATCAGCCCGCGCATGGAAAGCCTCAACGTATCGAACGCGGCGGCCATCGCGCTGTACGCGGCATCCGGTCGATAGAAATCACGGCAAGGGGGGCGCCATCATGAAGGATATGAGCGGACGGATGAAGAAGGCGGTCTTTGCCGCGCTCGCCCTGCTGACGCTGGGGGCCTGTCTCATGAGTCCGGGCAAGTTCGTCTCGACCCTCGACATCCGGGCGGACCGCAGTTTCACCTTCGCCTATAAGGGCGAGGTCATCGTCACCGACATGGACGACATGTCCAAGGGACTGGGCGAAAGCGGCGGCAAGGAAGGCGGCGATGGCGAGGAAGGCGGCGACGCCACCGACGAGGGGCAGACCAGCGCCTATTACCGGCCAATCGCCCTGAGCGACGGGGAAGCGCCGCCCGCCGATGCGGCCCCCGCCGGAGAGGACAAGCCGGAAAGCGCGGAAAAGCTGACCAAAATGCGGGAAATAGCCGACGCCCTGTCGAAGGAGGAAGGCTATCGCTCCGTCCGCT
>NZ_JACIDT010000011.1 GCF_014196495.1 Sphingobium jiangsuense | reverse complement strand
CGCGCCGCCGCCACCGCCCGGTCCATGTCCTGCTCGTCCGCCTCGGCCACATGGCCGATCACTTCCTCGCTGTTAGGCGATACCAGCTCGATCATGCGTCCGCTCGCGGCCTCAACCCACAAACCCCCTATGTAAAGCCGATCCGCATGACCAACCTCTATCCCTGATGGCGTCATCCT
Organism: Sphingobium jiangsuense; assembly: GCF_014196495.1. Classification (GTDB taxonomy): domain Bacteria; phylum Pseudomonadota; class Alphaproteobacteria; order Sphingomonadales; family Sphingomonadaceae; genus Sphingobium; species Sphingobium jiangsuense. The sequence goes on along the minus strand of NZ_JACIDT010000011.1, from coordinate 156,866 downwards.
ATATATCCTCTCTTGCTGCGAGACGGGACGGCGCGGCCGGTCCCTGCTTCCTTCATGACCATCATATTAACGTCCGTTACTATTATGCGCAACGTCCCGCGGCAAAATTTTGTGCGGGCGGCTTTACGATCCGGCTCCGTCATTTATAACATGTGTTACGATCAAGCCGCGATCCGACACAATACGGACACCATCTCACCATCATCCGGCCGAGGAGAGAACATGCCGATGGAACAGGAACTGGACGCGCTGCGGCGGGAAGTCGCCGCGCTGCACAGCGAAGCCCGCGCCGCGAGCGACCATATCGCGATCTGCAACCTTCAGGCCGCCTATGGCTATTATGTCGACAAGGGCCTGTGGGACGATGCGGCGGACCTGTTCGCGCCGGACGGCACGCTGGAGATCGCCGGGCGCGGCGTCTATATCGGGCGCGAGCGGGTGCGGCGCTATCTCCATGCGCTGCCCGCCCATGGCCGGGGCACGCTGTTCAACCATATGCAGTTGCAGCCCGTGATCCATATCGCCCCGGACGGCGAGACGGCGCAGGCGCGCTGGCGCACCTTCATCCACATCGCCTTTCTCGGCAAGGAAGCGCGCTGGGGCGAAGCGACCTATGAGAACGCCTATCGCCGCATCGACGGCACCTGGCACATCGCGAAGCTGCAAGGCTTCGTCACCTATTATTGCGAGTATGACAAGGGGCTGAACCATGGCGGCGTGCCGCTGCTGCGCCGCACAGACGGGCTGGAGCCGGACCTGCCGCCGACCCATGACTATGAAGCCTTTCCGGAGGTATTCATCCCGCCCTTCCATTATGAACACCCGACACGGGGGGCGGGCCGATGACCGCGATGCGCAACGCCCGCCCCGCCCCGCACAGCCGGGAAAGCCTCTATGCCGCGCTCGACGGCTGGCTCGACGCGCTGCTCGCCCGCGATCCCTCCCGCGCGCGCTGGGCGCCGGTGGTGCGCAACAGCGAGAACAATGTCGCGCTGCATGTCGGCGACGGGCTCTGGAACACCGTCACCGGGCGCGGGGACTATGACCTGCGCTTCGCCGACCCGCTGACCGGGCAGGTCGGCCTCTTCACCAGCTTCATCGAGACGAACGACGAATCGGGCGCGGCGGTGCGCCTCGGCGTCGATGCGGGCGGCGCGATCGCCGAGGTCGAGCTGGTGATCGTGCGCCAGGCGGACGAGGCGCTCAAATTTCCGAACCCGCGCTTCTACCGCAAACCGGTGCTGGAGGAGATCGTCCCGCCCGAAGAGCGCATGAGCCGCGAGCGCCTCATCAGCGTCGCCAATGGCTATTTTTCGACGCTGGAGCGGAATGACGGCCAGCTCTTCACCCGCTTCCACCCCGACTGCAACCGGGTCGAGAACGGCACGCAGACGACCAACAACCCGGATTTCATGCTGCCCATCGCGAAGCTGGGCTGCGAGGAGCAGTTCCGCACCGGCTGGTATCGCTATGACGACCGGCTGCGCGGCCGCCGTTTCCCGCTGGTGGATGTGGAGCGTGGGCTGGTGCTGGCGCACGGCTTCATCGATCACAGGGGCGCGCTCACCGATTATGAGCTGACCGACGGCACGCGCGTCGAATCGCATATCCGCCGCCCGCACAGCTTCTACCTGTCGGAACTGTTCAAGATCGAGCGGGGCGCGATCCGGCAGATCGAGGCCGATTTCATCACCGTGCCCTATCATATGCCCTCCCCCTGGGACGCGCCGGAGTGGCGGGCATGAGCGCGCGCCTGGACGGCGAGGTCGCCTTCGTCACCGGCGGCGGGCGGGGGCTGGGGCGCGGCATGGCTGAGGCGCTGGCGCAGGCCGGGGCGGCGGTCGCGGTCACCGCCCGCTCCGTCGGCGAGATCGAGGCGACGGCGGCGGCGATCGAGGCGGCGGGCGGCCGCGCCATCGCCATCCGCTGCGACGTCACCGACCGCGCCAGCGTCGAGGCCGCCTTCGCGCGCACGCGCGAGCAGTTGAGCGCGCCGACGCTGCTGGTCAACAATGCCGGGGTGCAGGGGCCGCTCGGCCCGATCGGCGATGTCGACCCCGCCGGCTGGTGGGCCGCGCAGCAGGTGCATGTGCTGGGCGCGCTCCACTGCATCACCGCCGCGCTGCCCGCGATGCTGGCGGCCGGGCGCGGGCGCGTCATCACCGTCGCCTCGCAGGCGGGGACCTTCGTCGCGCCCAATGCATCGGCCTATGCGATCGCCAAGGCGGCGCTGATCCGCCTGACCGAACATGTCGATGCCGAGCGGCGGGCGGCAGGGATCCGCGCCTTCGCGATCCAGCCCGGCACGATCCTGACCGACATGTCGGCGCAGACGCTATCCTCCCCCGATGCGCGCAGCCATGCCGCGCCGCTCGTCGCGCTGCTCGAAAACGTGACGCCGGAGGCGAGCGAGGCGGCGATGCGCAAGTTGCAGGCGCTGACCGTCGATCTGGCGAGCGGGCGCTTCGACGCGCTCGCCGGGCGCTATCTCGACGTCGACTGGGATCTGCCCGCGCTGCTGGCGGCGGAAGGCGGCGAGGCGTGACCGCCACCGCCCTCCCGGCGTCCGGCGCGGCGGAGCGCTTCACCCCGCGCACGCTGCTCAGCCTTCTGCTCTGCGCGCTGGTGATGGTGATCGACGGCTATGATCTGGCGGCGATGCCGCTCGCCGTGCCGCATGTGACCAGGGCTTTCGATCTGCCGCCCGCCGATTTCGGCCTCGCCCTGTCCGCCGTGCTGCTGGGCCTGGGGCTGGGCGCGGTGCTGCTCGCGCCGCTGGGCGACCGACTCGGCAGGCGGCGCGTGATCGTGCTGGGCGCGGCGGTGCTGGGGCTGACGATCCTCGGCGCGGCGAGCGGCACGACGGTCGCGGAATTCGCGCTGTGGCGGCTGGTCAACGGCATGGCGCTCGGCGCCTGTCTGCCCAATGTCACCGCGCTGACCGCCGAGCTGGCGCCCGCCGACCGGCGCGCCAGCACGCTGACGGTGGTGTCGCTCGGTATCTCGGTCGGCGCGATCCTCGCCGGGCTCATCGTGCCGCCGCTGGTCGCGCTGGCGGGCTGGCGCGCGATCTTCACCATTCCCGGCGCGCTGACGCTGCTGCTGGCGGTGGCGCTGCGCCTGTGGCTGCCCGCCGACGCCCCGCGCGGGGAGCGGCCCGCCAGCCCCGGCAAAGGCGCGATCCCGCTCGCCCGGCTGCTGCGCCCGCCGCTGCTCTGGCCGGCGGCGGTCTTCGCTTTGCTCTACGGCATCAACGCCTTCGCGCTCTATCTGGTGACGAGCTGGCTGCCCACGCTGCTGCCGCAGGCGGGCTTCGCGGTGGATGCCGCCGCGCGCTATCTCTCGCTCCAGCAGTTCGGCGGCTTCGTCATCGGCCTGATCCTCGCCCGGCTGCTCGACCGCGGCCATGCGGTGAAGGCGCTGGCGGGCACCTATGCGCTGATCGCCGTCGCCTTCACGCTGTTCGGCGTGGTGAAGCCGGACGCGATCGGCTGGGGCGCGCTGATCCTGATCGCGGGCGGCGGCATCAGCGGCGCGCATCTGGCGATATTGGCGGTGGCGACGGGCTTTTTCCCGCGCGAGCTGCTCTCCACCGCCATCGGTTTCGGCGTCGCGGTGGCGCGGATCGGGGCGATCGGCGGGCCGCTGCTGGGCGGGGCGATCATCGGCGCGGGGATGAGCGTGCCCGCCTTCTTCCTGATCGCCGCCATGCCCGCCCTCGCCTGCCTGGCGATGACGGCGCTGATCCCGGTGGCGCAGCGATACGGCCGCGCCGCCGCATGAAAAAAGCCGGTCCGACCATCGCCGGACCGGCCTTTTTCCATCCTTCCTCGCCGAAAGTCAGTCGCCGCTGTCCGGTGCCGGGCTTTCCGGCATGAGGCGATATCCGAAATCGCGTCGCCCCTTCCACGCCGTCAGCATCGGCCAGTAATAGGCGCGATAGGGCCAGAGCAGCGCCGCGTTGAACAGGATGGTCAGCGTGCCGAACACGACCTCCACCACGCCCCATTCCAGCACGAAATTCCAATAGGCGATGACGATGGTGAGCGGTACCGAGGCCGCCGCCGCCAGCGGCATCGCCCGGTCGGCCAGCACCGCCACCGCGATGGCGATCTCGGCGACCTTGATCCAGGCGAACAGGCCGCTGTGGATCAGCGCCAGCGTGAATTCCTGCCCCAGCGGCGTGTTGCCCAGCGGCTGGAGATTATAGGGCAGGAAATATTCGATGCCCGAAAACAGATACCAGCCGCCATAGACGATGCGGCTGACATGATAGAGTGGCTTCATGGTCCCGATCCCCGATTTGTGTCTCGAAAATGAAAATGCCCCGAAGCACGGGCTCCGGGGCATTGGACGACAGGTGATTGCGATCAGAAATTGCGCTTCAGGGTCACGAACCATTCGCGCGGACGGCCCAGAGCACCGGTGTTGAGGCCGTAATTGCCGACATTCTCGCTCTTGCCGACATAATAGAATTTGTCGAACAGGTTCGTCGCGCCCGCGCTCAGCTCCCAACTGCTCTCGACATCGCGATAGCTGACACGCAGGTTGAACAGGCTGCGCGCCTCGATCTGGTTGTCCGCATTGTTGACCGAGTTGAAATAGAAGCTCGACTGATAGTTCCAGTCCAGACGCGGTGTGATCGAACCGGCATTGCCCAGATCGACCCTGTATTGCAGGCCGGCCGAAGCCTGCCAGCTCGGATTGAACGGGGCCACCATGTCCAGCGTGACGCCGGTGGTGGGATCGACATCGGTATATTTGAAGTCCAGATAGCCGACCGACGCGTCGAACATCAGGCCATCGACCGGCTGGGCGCTCAGTTCCGCTTCGAACCCGAAGACCTCGGCATTGCCCGCATTGGCGGGCATGGAGCAGGTCGAGCTCGCCGTTTCCGGGCAGAAATAGCGGTTGATCTGAAGGTTCTTGTAATCGTTGAAGAACACAGCGCCGTTGAGGCGGACCTTGCGGTCCAGCAGGTCGGCCTTGAACCCGGCCTCATAGGCGTTCAGCGTTTCCGGGTCGAAGGTGGTGATCTGGTCCACCGTATAGGGACGCGGGTTGATGCCGCCACCCTTGTAGCCGGTGGAGAACTGCGCATAGACCATCAGTTCCGGGCTGAAACGGTAATTGGCGCCGATACGGTAATCGACCCGGTCGCCCTTGTAGGTGCCGGTCTCGCCGTCCAGACCCGCCAGCAGCCAGTTCATGGTCAGCGGGATGCCCGACGGCAGCGAGCCGTCCAGATTGCGGCGGGAGAATTGATAGGTCTTCTTGTCGTCGGTGTAGCGGATGCCGCCGATGATGTTGAAATCGGGCGCCGGATGCAGTTCGACATGGGCGAAGACGGACTTGCTCCTGTTCGTCACCGGATCGTTGAGCAGGAAGTCGAACAGCGGCGAAATGATCTGGTTGCGGCCGGTCTGGAGATCGTCGGCGTCATAATAATAGCCGCCCACGGTGTAATCGGCGAAATCGCCCACCTTGCCGCTCAGCCGCAGTTCCTGCGTGAACTGCTTGTGGCTGTAGCTGAACTGCTGAAGCACGACGTTGAGCGGCGAACCGTCGAGATCGATGCCGCTGGTGCCGCTCGCCTTGCGATAGGAGGTGATCGACTTCAGGCTGAGCGTATCCGACAGCGCATAGTCGATGGAGCCGGAAATGCCGTAGCTCTTGGCCGTGCTGCGGGGGCTGGACACGAAGTCGCCGGGCTGCACCTGATAGGGGGTGCCGAACACGGTCGTGTAATTGCCGCCCGAAACATAGCTGGCATAGCTGGTATAGCTCTTCGATCCAGTGATGAAGCGGCTGTCCATCGGCACGCCGCCATTGGGATCGGCCGCGTCATAGCTGCGCACCGCCGGGTTGTTGGCGTAGATCAGCTTGGTCGCGACCTGTTCCGAATTATTCTGCGCATAGTCGCCGATCAGGTTGATTTCCAGCGGCGAGCCGGCGGGCGCATAGCGCAACGCGGCGCGGATGCCCTGCACGTCGATGCCGCCCTCGGTGCCGGTCTGGCAATCGGTGCCGCCGCGCGTCGACGCAATACCTTCGCCCGGATTGACGCAGCCATAATCGAGCAGCTTCATAAAGCCGTCGGTACGCTTCGAAACGCCTGAAATACGCGCATAAAGGCCGTCGGCGATGGTGAAGCCCGCGCTGGCGCGCAGGTCGAGCCGGTCATAGGAGCCGGTGCTCGCCTCGACGAAGCCGCCGCCATTCTCGTCCGGCTTGCGGCTGAACAGCTTGACCGAGCCGCCGATGCTGTTCTTGCCCGCCAGCGTGCCCTGCGGCCCGCGCAGCACCTCGACGCGGTCGAGGTCGGTCAGGTCGAGAATGGCGCCGAAGGTGGTGCCGTAATAGACATCGTCGATATAGATGCCGACGCCCGGCTCCAGCGCGAAGTTGGAGTCGTTCTGGCCGACGCCGCGAATATAGGCCTGCACCGCGCTGCCGTTGAGGCCGGTCGCCGCCGTCAGGTTGACGTTGGGCGCCACGCCGGTGAGGTCGGTGACGCTTTGCAGGTTCTTCGCCTCCAGCGTTTCGCCGGTGGTCGCGGTGATCGCGATCGGCGTGTCCTGAAGGCGCTGGCCGCGGAACTGCGCGGTAACGACGATATCCTGCATGCCGACGGCCGAAGCCGCCGCGTCATCGGCCTGCGCGGCTTCCTCCTGCGCATGAGCCTGCATGGAAACAAGGGCGAACGCGACCGCCGCCCCTGCGACGCTCCGTCCGAAATAAGTCTTTAGACCGGCATTCATTGTATCTTATCCTCCCACCACGAAACGGGCTGCGCGGAACGAGCGGACCCATGCCTTGCGAACCGCTTCGCAAGACCCCCGATCCTGGGACAGGAGGATACCCCCGGCCCCTCTCCGTTCAGCCGAAATGGCCTGATAGCGGCTCCCGTCGAGCCCTTGTCTTTGGAGGAGGACGCCATGGTTGACGGCGCCCTCTTCTCCCTTCGATCCTAACGATCGTTACAACTGTGTCAAGCCGTCTCGATGCATCATCGATCAGGCCGCGACTTCTTTTTGCCGTGCGCGGGCGCGGGCCAGCTGGTCGGCGGAAACCCACGCGCCATGGACCTGCGCCCGCATCGGCAGCGGCATCGGCACGCGGGCGATCGGCCCCTTGCCGATGTCGCCCGCCTCCACCACCCAGAGTTCGGAGCGAAAGCCATCCTCGCCCGCGCGGCGATCGACCATGGCGAGCAGCCAGCCGTCATGGTCCGGCGCGGAGGAGGGGACATGCACCGGCTCGTTGATCGCCATCTCCGGCTCCAGCGCCATCATGTCGAGCCGGCCATTGCCCGGCTCGACCCGGAAGAGCGCGTTGAACGCCACGCCGACCGGCCCGCCCGGCAGCGGCGGCCCGCCCTGCGGGTTCATCGACAGATACCAGGCGGCGCGATAGGCGCGCCCCTGATCGGCGTCGCGCAGGCGCGGCATGTCGCCCGGCGGGCCGATAATGCGCGACTCGAAGCTCTCCCCTTCCTTCGACATGTCGAAAGTCCAGCGGGTGAGGCCGCCCTGTATCTCCTGTTGCGCGCGCTGCACACCGCCCGCCTCGCGCATGAAACCGAAGGCGTTGGTGTCGGACAGGCAGAGGTCGAGATGGATGAAATCGCCGTCATCATAGGCGTTGACCAGATGGAAGGCGGAAACGCCCTTCGGCCCCTTGAACCAGCGCATCTCCTCGACCTTGCCGTAGCGCGGCATGATGCCGACCCAGCTTTCCAGATCCTGCTGATGCGCCCAGTGCGGTCCGCCCGCCTTCAGCCGGTCGAGATCGGCGGTGGTCGGGAAGATCGGGAACAGCGCATAATGCTCGGTGATCGCGAAATCGTGGATGGTCGAGCAATAGGGCTGCCGGAACCATTGCTCCGACACCAGATTGCCGTTCCGGTCGGCGATGCAATAGGCGACGTCGGTGGTGGCGAGGCCCCCCGCCTCATAGCCGAAGAAGAACATCTCCCCAGTCTCCGGGTCGACGCGCGGATGGGCGGTGAAGGTTTCGGATTTCAGCGCGCCATAATAATCCCACCGCCCGATGGTTTCGAGCGTTTCGGGGTCGATCTCATAGGCGAGGCCGTCCTCCTTGGTCATGAACAGGCGGCCGCCGTGCCAGACCGGCGTGGTGTTGGCGACGGTGCGATCCTTGCCCGCGACGGCGGGATCGTCGGTGAACGGGTTGCGATATTGGCCGAACAGCGCGCGGCGCGCCTCCTTCTCCAGCCGGTAGCGCTCCGTCTCGACATAGCGGATCGCATAATCGACCGTGCCGCCGTGGATCGAGAATTTGGCGACCATGCCGTCGCCGGACAGGACGATGTCGTCATCGAACATCGGCGCATGCGCGGGATCGGGCACGGCGCGGAAAAAGGCGCCGTCTATCTCCGCCGGAATTTCGCCGACGACATCCAGATTGCGCGCGGACCATTCGATGCCCACCGGCGTATTGAGGCCGGTGAAGTGAATGGTCCGGGGGAAATTGGGCATTTCTCGCTCCTCTCCTCATTCATTGGCCGCAATAGTAACAATCGTTATTGTTATTGCCAAGAGGCCGATGCGGAAAAGGAGCGTCATTTGCCGGAAAGTGCGGCGGAAATGTCGCAATCGGGTTTAGCCGGGAGGTTCCATCTCCCGCACAAAGCCATCCACCATCGCGGCGAGGCTGGCCTCCACCGCCTGTTCGACCGGAATCAGCGCCTCGATCGCCGCGCCCTTGGGGCCGGTGACGAACCCCGTCCAGCCGGTCACCAGCGCCTGCACCGCCGACTGCACGATCATGCCGCGATCGACCGGCAGCCCCATCGCCGCCAGCCGCTCCGTCAGGGAGGCGACGGTGCTGTCCTGCACCTCCTCCTGCGGCGGCGCATAGGCGATCAGCTTCGCGATATCGCGCGTTTCCCGCTGCTTGCGCCAGAGCGCCCGGCCGAAGTCGAGCATCCAGCGCCGCCAGTCCGCCCCGTCCGGCACGGCTTCCAGCGCGTCGCGGAACAGGCGGTTGGACATCAAAGCGAGCAGCATCTGCTTGTCGCCGACATGGCGGGCCAGCGACGGCGCCTTCGCATCCAGCCGGGCGGCGACGCGGCGCAGCGACACCGCCTCCAGCCCTTCCTCGCGCAGGATGGCGATGGCCTCCGCGACGATCATCTCCCGATTCAGTTTCATGGCGCCCCTTGTCGCAAGGCGGCGGCGATGTTTCCAGCCCCTCTTGCATCAAAAAGCTTACAGTGTAAGTTTCTGCGGAAGAAGAGAGGAGACGAATCGATGTATCCATTCACCCAGGGGTCGTTCGCGGTGCGCAACGGCTGGTATGTGGCCGCCTTCGCGCGGGACGTGACGCGCGATCTGCTGGCGCGCACGATCCTCGGCCAGCCGGTGGTGCTCTACCGCAAGCAGGACGGCACCGCCGTCGCCGTGGGCGGGCGCTGCCCCCACCGTCATTATCCGCTGGGTGAAAGCTGCCTGAAGGGCGACAGCATCGAATGCGGCTATCACGGCATCGCCTTCGGCCCGGACGGCCAGTGCACGAAGGTGCCGTCGCAGGCCCATGTGCCGCGCAGCTACCGCATCCCCACCTATCCGCTGGTCGAGCATGGGATATGGATGTTCATCTGGATGGGCGAGCCCGACCGCGCCGACCCCGCGCTGCTGCCCGACCTCGCGGAAATCGGCGCGGACGGCGGCGGCATGATCCTGCGGCCCTTCTATTCCGAGCATGTGAAGGGCCGCTATCAGCTGCTCAACGACAATCTGCTCGACCTCACCCATCTCGCCTATCTGCATGCGTCCAGCATCGGCACCGAGGACAATGCGTCGGTGCCGGAGGAGCTGACACGCGAGCCGGGCGTGCTGCGCAGCCGCCGCCACATCCGCGACGCCGCGCCGCCGCCGGTGGTGCGGACCTTCCATGGCGAGGATATCGAGCGGATCGACCGGGTGGTCGGCATGGATTTCTACCTGCCCGGCTTTCACGCCGGCATCGGCGACATGGCGGTATCGCGCAGCAACCCGGTACGCGGGGGCGAGCAGCTCAACCGCAGCCGCGTCTATCATGCGGTGACGCCGGAAACGCCGACCAGCTGCCATTATTTCTTCGCGATGGCGGCGGAGGACGAGGCCGGGCTGGACCGGATGGACGCCTATCTGCGCCCCGTCATCGCCGAGGACAAGTTCGCCACCGAGGAGATCGAGAAGATGCTGGCGATCGTCGGCGAAAACCCGGAGGAGCTGCTGCTCAGGAGCGACCGCAACGCCGTCGAGGGGCGACGGATGCTGCAACAGATGATGGACGCCGAACGCGCGCCCGCCTGAGGCGGATCGGGGGCGGGCCTGTGGAACCTGAGACCCGCCCCCGCCCTTCGACCGCATGGCTCAATTGCGGCGAAGGGCTTTCAGCACATGGTCGGCGCCCTTGTCGCCGATCATGATCGCGGTCGCATTGGTGTTGCCCTGCGGCAGGCTGGGCATGACGGAGGCGTCCGCCACCCACAGCCCGTCGAGGCCGATAACCTTGAGGTCGGGATCGACCACCGCCATCGGATCGTCCGCGCCGCCGATCTTCGCGGTGCCGACCGGATGATAGAGCGGAATCGACGCCATCCGCACATAGTCGCGCAGCTGCTCCGGCGTGGAGAGGGCCGCGCCGGGGCGCACCTCGCTCTTGACGAAGCGGGCGATCGGCGATTGCGCCATGATGCCGCGCGCGATGCCGATGCCCTCGACGATCTGCTCGACATCCTCCTCGTGCGAGAGCTGCTGGTGGAAGATGGCGGGCGGCGCGAACGGATCGTTGGAGCGCAGCTCGATATGGCCGCGATGGCCCGGCCGCATCAGCCCGATCAGCGTCGAGACGGCGGCATCGTTGCGCAGCACCAGCCGGCCCCGCTCGTCGAAATCGAAGGCGAAGGCGGCGAAGCTGATCTGGAGATTGGGCGCGGGCAGGCCCGGCCGCCCGCGCACGAACGCCTGCGCATGGCCGATGGAGGTGGTCAGCGCGCCCTTGCGCGCCAGGGCGAATTGCAGCACCTGCCACGCCCCGCGCAGCCCGTGCGCGTCGTTGTTGAGCGTGTGCGTGTCCCTGATGCCGTTGACCAGATGGGTGCCGACATGATCCTGAAGGTTGCGACCGACGCCGGGCAGGTCGTGCACCACCGCCACGCCCTTGTCGCGCAGATGCGCCGCCGGGCCGATGCCGGAGAGCATCAGCAGGCGTGGCGTGTTCATCGCCCCCGCGCTCAGCACCACGCCCTGCTTCGCGCGCAGCACCCTGTCCTGCCCGTCCTGGCGATAGGCGATGCCGGTCGCCTTGCCGTCCTCGATCAGGATGCGCGTCACCTGCGCCTCCAGCAGGATCTGTGGCGCATTCCCGCCCTTGCGCCCCTCCAGATAGCCGCGCGCGGTCGAGCAGCGCAGGCCGCCGCGCTGCGACACCTGCACATAATCGACGCCCTCGGCCCGCTCGCCGTTGAGGTCGGGCGAGCGCTCGATGCCCGCCGCCTGCGCGGCCTCGATCCAGCTTTCGGTGATCGGGTAGCGCGCGCGCCCTTCGGAAACCGCGACCGGTCCGCCGGTGCCGCGCCACGCATCGGCGCCGCGCTCATTATCCTCCATGCGGCGGAAATAGGGGAGGACCGACTGATACTCCCAGCCTTTCGCGCCCAGCTCCGCCCAATGGTCGTAATCCCAGCGATGGCCGCGAATGAACATCATGCCATTGAGCGCGCTGCCCCCGCCCAGCAGCTTGCCCGCGGGCCAGATGTCGGCGCGGCCGCCCAGCGACGGGTCCGGCTCGACCTGATAGCACCAGTCGAAATCGGGGTTCTGCACCACCGCGCTGGTGAGCGCCGGAATGCGCGAGCGGTAATGGCGGTCGGTCCGCCCCGCCTCGACCAGCGTGACGCGCACGCCCGCCTCGGCGAGGCGCCCGGCCATGGCGGCCCCGGCGGACCCGCCGCCGATGACGATGATGTCGGGCGTTTCGGGGGTATCGGAAATTTCGGGCATTAAAGGGATTCCCCGGTCAGAAATTGGACAATATGGCGAGGCTGGGCGCATCGAGCGGCTTGCCCTCGGCCTTGAGCTTCAGTTCGCGCGCGCGCAGTCTGCCCTGCTCGTCGATCAGCCAGGCGTGGATCGCATCGGCGTCGGCGGGAGAGAGCAGGTCGTCCCAGCGCGGCATGCCGTTGGGCAGCAGCAGCCCTTCCAGCACGATCTGGCGGAATGCCTGATGCGTGCCCGGCTCCATCCGCCGCAGGTCGGGCGTGGCCGAGCGCAACTGGTTCGCATGGCAGATCGCGCAATTGGCGAAGAACAGCCCCTGCCCCTTCGCGATCGTCGCCGGGGTGGCGCCCGGCAGCGGCGGCGGCGGGGCAGCGGCGACCTCCAGCGGCGGCAGCGGGTCGGGCTTCGCCACCGGTCCGCCGTCGAGGCGGAAGACGAGGATGCGGTTGGCGTTGCCATGGCTATAGGCCGCCGAATAGCGCGGCACATAGGCCCAGCCGCCGCCGCCGAAGCCGGTCGCGACCGCCACATATTGCACGCCCTTGACGCGATAGGTCATCGGCGCGGCCATGATCGAGCTGCCGGTGTCGATTTCCTTCAGCAGCTTGCCGTTGTCGGCATCGCGCACGACCAGCTTGCCGCCGATGGTGCCGTGGAACAGCAGGCCCGATTGCGTCGCCAGCATCCCCATCCGGTCCTGCCAGCCCTCGGCCGAAACCGACCAGCGCGCCTTGCCGGTCAGCGGATCGATCGCCCGGATTTCGGAGCTGTAGGGCTTTTCCTTCACCCATTGCCATTCGCGCAGTTTCTTCACCTGCTCCTGCACCGGCGGCGGCAGGGTCGGCAGCGCGGCCTCCAGATCCGGCGTGAAGATGAGGCTGGTACGGATGTTGAGCGCCTTGGGCCGCCGCGTGTCGGGCGTGCCGTCCGACGGCGGCACGAACATCAGATTGCCCATGTCCAGCACCGCCGCATAATAGAGGTTGCGGCCCGGATCATAGGCGGGCGGATACCAGTTGCGCGCGCCGGGCGAGCCGGGAAAGACGATCTTCGGCCCGTCGTTCCAATAGTCGGAGCCCTTGGGATTCATGCGGGGGCGGCCGGTCTTCAGGTCATAGCCGTCGGTCCAGCTCGTCCGCACCAGCGGGTTGATGCGCAGCGGCTTGCCGGTTTCGCGGTCGATCACGAAGAGGAAGCCGTTCTTCGGCGCGTGCAGGATCACCGGGCGGCGGGCGCCGTCGACCTCGATATCGGCCAGCACCATCGGCTGGGTCGCGGTATAGTCCCACCCGTCCTGCGGCGTTTCCTGATAATGCCATTTCATCCGCCCCGTCTTCGCGTCGAGCGCGACGATCGAGGAGAGATAGAGATTGTCCCCGCCGCCGGGCGAGCGGGTGCCGACCGAATAGGGGCCGCCATTGCCGACGCCGATATAGACGGTGCCGAAGCGCGGGTCGTAATTGATCGCATCCCACACCGATCCGCCGCCGCCGATGTCCCATCGGCTGTTCGCATCCCATGTCCCGACCGCCTGCTCCAGTTCCGGCGTTTCCTGCGGGCCGAGCTTCGGGTCGCGGGGCACGGTGAAGAAGCGCCACGCCTGCCCACCGTCGGACAGGCGATAGGCGGTCACATAGCCGCGCACGTCATATTCCGCCCCGGCATTGCCGATCACCACCACGTCGCCCGCCACCTCCGGCGCGCCGGTGATGGTGTAGCCGCGCGTGCGATCGGTGATCGTGTCCGCCTTCCACGCGACCTTGCCGGTCTTCGCGTCGAGCGCATAGAGCCAGCCGTCGAGCGTGCCGACCAGCACCTTGCCCCGGCTGACGGCGACGCCCCGGTTCGCCTGGTCGCAGCAGGCGGCGCGGTTGGCCTGCATGTCGACCTCCGGCTCGAAGGTCCAGAGCGGCGCGCCGGTCGCGGCGTCGAGCGCGTAGACGCGGCCGAGATTGCCGCTGGTGTACATCACGCCGTCGACGACGATCGGCGTCGCCTCCTGCACCCGATTGGTGCCGAGGTCATGGGACCAGGCGAGGCCGAGCCTGCCGACATTGCCCTTGTCGATATCGGTCAGGCGCGAAAAATGGCTGCCCTGTACGTCGCCGCCGCGATAGGGCCAGTCGTCGCCCGCGCCCGCGTCGCCCGCCTGCCCCCCGCCCGCCAGCGAGCAGCCGCAGAGGGCGGCGGGGGCCAGCAGGAGGGTCATTATCCTTTTAAAACGAAACGCCTTCTTCACAGCGGCCACGCCGCCTTGTGCCGGATCATCACCTCGCGCAGCGACACGGGCCTGTTGCCGGTGATGCGCTCGACCGCGTCGGACAGCCGGTTGAAATAGCCCTCGCGGATCGACTGGCCGAAGGTCACCATGTCGTCGCTCGACCACGGGATCGGCCCGTCGGGCACGATGTCGGACGCATGGCGCGGCACGCCGAGCGAATCGAAATAGGCGATCATCCCCTCGTCATCGACCTGCTCGACGGTGATCGGCTTGCCGGACAGCTCCGTCACCATCGCCATCGCTTCGGGGATGGAGATCAGTTCCGGCCCGGTCAGCGTATAGGCTGTGTTGCCGTGCCCGTCCTGCGTCAGCACGCCCACCGCCGTCGCGACGCAATCGTCGCGGCTGACGAAGCCGACCTTGCCGTCGCCGCAATTGTCGGGCTTATGCCCCATCTGGATCGCCGGGATCGCCATGGCGAGCGCGATCGCCTCGGCATATTGGCTGTCGCGCAGATGCGTCCATTCCGCGCCCGACGCCTCGATGATCTCCTCGGTCGCGCGATGGTCGTGCTTGACGATGGCGGGGTTGCCCGGCTCGTCGGCGGCGATCAGCGAGGTGTAGACGATGTGGCGCACGCCCTGCGCCACCGCCGCCTCCACCGCGTTGCGATGCTGGCCGACGCGCGATCCGACCCGCGCGGTGCTGATGAGCAGCATGCGCTCCCCGCCTTCCATCGCGGCGGCGAGGGTGGCGGGATCGTCGAAATCGGCGGCGCGCACCTGTGCCCCGCGCTCGGCGAAGGCCTGCAATTTCGCGGGCGTGCGCGACAGGAAGATCAGGTCCTGCGGGGCGCACCGCTCCAGCAGCATTTCGGCGGCGGCACGGCCGAACGAACCCGACGCGCCTGTTACGATGATCTTTCCCATGCCATCCTCTCGTCAAATGTCCCCGGCCCTTGCATCGCCGGCTTGCCGAAAATAATAACGACTGTTACTATTGCGTCAATAGACACCCTGTCGGAAGAGGATAAGAAGTGACCCTGCCCATCGAAGACCGTCTCGCCCTGCAAGACCTGATCGCCGCCTATAGCTGGGCGCTGGATACCGGCGACGTGGAGGGGCTGGTCGCCTGTTTCACGCCCGACGCCCGCATGGTCGAGGAAGTGTTCGACGACCCGGACATCTGGGAAGGGCATGAGGGCATTCGCGGCATCGCCGAACATTATCGCAACGCGGCGGGCTTCCCCGGCCGCCAGCATCATGTGACGCAGATCCAGTTCATGCCGCAGCCGGACGGCAGCTGCAAGATGCGCAGCTTCGCCTTCGTCACCGAATGCGAGGGCGAGCCGCCCTATCTGCTGCGCTTCACCGGCTGGTATGACGACCATGCGGTGAAGGGCGAGGACGGCCAGTGGCGCTTCCACCGCCGCACCGTGCGCCTGTGGGACGGCGAGGTGCTGAAGAACTTCCCCGGCCGCGGCCAATGGGTGCCGCGCAAGCGCCCGGAGTCGCTGATCATCAAGCGGTGAAAAAGACAGGGCCGCCGGATCGTGGGATCGGGCGGCCTTTTCTTTGGGTCATCAATCCTCCCCTCTCCTTCAGGGGAGGGGACCGAGGGGTAGGGTGGCGCCGCTGGACGCAAATGCCGGATTTCGAAGCGAGACCCCGCCCCAACCCTCCCCTGAAGGGGGGCTTGATGCCGGCTTCCTGCCTAATTTGTCGCCAAAAAACGCGGCGGCAGCCCCTTCACCCCCGCTTGGTCAGTACCCAGCTCATCGCAGGCTCGACGGCACCCCGTCCCTTCTCCGCGCCGCAGCGTTCCACGCCACCGATCGCCAATTCGGCAAAGGCTTCCGGCCAGCGGCTGCCCGCGATGCCCGCCACAGTGGCGATCGCCGCCGCGCCGGGCTGGCAGTCCGGGGTGATGCCGCCATCGGCGCGATGCTGGATGAGCGCGATGGCGCGATAGCCCGCTTCGCGCGCGACCTCGCCCAGCAGCAGCTGGTCGCTGTGCCGGGTGACGCCGTAGAGCGCCGCCGGTTGCCCGGTCAGCAGCGCGCGCATGAAACGGATCCGGTCCCCCTCCAGCGCGATCGCGCGCCCTTCCAGCCGCGCGGCATGGGCGGCGAAACGGCGGCCCGCCGCCAGCGAGGGGTCATGGAGCAGCACCGTCCCCGCCGTCGCCCGCGCCGGGACGGAAAGACCCGCGCCCGCCAACAGCGGCAGCGCCGCCGCGCCAGCCGCGCCCATCACGAAAGTGCGCCGGGAAATCGCGGTCATTGCGCGCCTCCGTTATCCTGGGCATTGCCCTTGGAAAGATAGTCCGCGATCTGCTGGAGATCGGCGTCGCTCACCTCGCCGCGCGGGACGGCGGGCATGTTGCCGATGCCCATGCGCGCGGCCTGAATGACCAGTTCGGGCGTCAGGTCGGTGCGCTTTTCCAGCAGCGGCTCGTCGCTGCGGCGGGCGAGCAGGCCCGCGCCCATGCCGCCGGGGCCATGGCACATCGCGCATTTGGCGAGGAACAGCTTCTCGCCCGGCCCGGCATCGGGGCGGGAGGAGACGGTTTCCGGCGCGGGCGGCGGCGGAGGGCCTTCCCGCTTCGGCGCCGCGGGCGCATCGCCCTTGCCGCCCGAACAGGCCGCCAGCGCCATCGCCGCGCCCAGCGCCAGGGAGAGGAAAAGCCGGTGCGTCATGCCGCACGCTCCTTCGCATAGCGGCCGGGCCAGATGCCGCTCTTGCCCGGCGCCAATATGCCGTCCGGGTCCAGCGCGTTCTTCACCTGCTCGTTGAGGCGGCGCAGCGCATGGCCGTTGAAATCATAGGTCGCCTCGACCGCGTCCATATAATCGAGATGGGTGCGATACTCGCCATAGCCCTGCGCCTTCGCATCGGCGATCAGCGTGCGGATGAACGGATCGACGCGCTGCATCATTTCCGGGTCGTCCTTGTCGAGCAGGATCGCGTTGACGTTGATGAGGTGCCGCTCGCCGAAGGCGAAGCTGGCCTGATAATCCATCCCATATTCCTTGTAGCGGTCATAGGTGCGCCTGAACTGCGCCATCGCGGCGGAACCGGATTGCGGCAGCACCGGGGAAAAGCCGATATGCCCGCCGCGCCCGCCATGCCAATTGGCGTTCTGCATCGGGAAGGTCAGCGGCGTGCCGGTCCAGCCGGTCGCCTCCAGCGGCTCGCCGCGCTTCCATGTGGTCGGCACGACGCTCATCGGCTTCAGCCGGTTCATCGCCTCCTCAAGGATCGCATAGGCGGCCTTGTTCACCGATTCCCGCCCGTAGAGGCGCAGGCTCACGCCCCACCAGCCGACGTTGAACTTCTTGCGGATCGCAGCGATCACATCGTCGGAGAGGGCGCCGGGCTTGTCCGTCCACTGGTCGCGCGTCGTCACCACGGCGGCGGCGCGCAGCCAGTTGCCGATGGTGGGCGACTGCTGCAACAGCCCCTCGCGCCGCAGCGGCGCGATCGCGTCGATCAGCGGGCCGAGATCCTCCGGCTTGTCGAATTCCAGGTCCATGCCCATCAGCGATTCCGGCTCCGGCATCAGCCACAGGCCCATCTTGGTGACGATGCCGAAATTGGACTGGACGAACAGCTGGTCCCAGCACGGGCCGAAGCCGTAGCGGTAAAGCTGCCATGTCGGCGAATTGCTGAGCGCGCCCATGCCGGTGCGCACGACCATGGCGTCGGGCATCACCACCTCCATGCCGCAGATGCGGGAGGTGTGCTCGCCATAGGGGGTATAGCCGACGCCCCGGTCGAGCGCGTTGCCGACCACCGACCCCCAGCTGTTGCCCGGCACCGACAGCCAGTGCTTCATCCCCTTCGACTTCAGGAAATCATAGAGATCGTAGAAGCTGACGCCCGGTTCCAGCAGCACGGTGCCGTTTTCCTCGTCATATTCGATCTTCTGCATGCGCGAGAGGTCGAGGATGACCGACCCCGCCAGCACCGGCGCGGAGCCGCCATAGCCCAGATTCTTGCCCCGGCTGATCGGCCAGAGCGGCACCTTGTTCTCGCGCGCGATGCGCACGATGCCCTGAATCTCCTCGACCGTCGCGGGCGCGACCGCGCCAGCGGGATGATGGCCTTCGTCGCGGACGGCGAACTTGTCCTGATAGCTCGCCTGATCCTCTTCGGTGAAAAACACGTTCTGCGCGCCGAGCAGGCTTTCAAAGCTGCGGCGGGCGGCGGCCAGCGCGGCGGCGGCAATGGGGGAAGGGGTGGTTTCTGTTGCCATGTCTCACATCTTCGTCAAAGGGCGCCGCCCGCGCTCCAGCGGGTGCGGGCCGGGGGCCGCGTGGCCCCGTCCATGCGGATGACCTCGCCGTTCAGCATCGGGCTGCCGATGATCGTCAGCGCGAGGTCCGCGAATTCCTCCGGCCTGCCCGGACGGCGCGGAAACTCCACGGTTTCGAGTAGTTCGTCGACCAGCGCCGGGGGGATGGTGGCGGTCAGCGGCGTTTCGAAAAAGCCGGGCGCTATCGCCATGCAGCGGATGGCGTGGCGGGAAAGGTCGCGCGCCCAGACGAGCGTGAGCGCCGCCAGCGCCGCCTTGGAGGCCGCATAGGGCCCCATGCCCTCCTGCCCCTCGAACGAGGCGATGGAGACGGCGTTGAGGATGATGCCGCGCTCGCCATCCGGCCCGTCGGGCGCGTTCGCCATCATGCGATGGGCGGCAAGGCGCGTCACATTGACCGCGCCCAGCAGGTTGACGTCGATCACATGGCGAAAGGCGGCCATGTCGCCCGGCCCCTCCGGCGTGGCGATGGGTTCGATGCCACCGATCCCGGCGCAATTGACGCAGATGTCGATGCCGCCCAGCGCGGCGGTAGCACTGTCGATCGCGGCCTCGACCTCGGCATCCCGCGTGATGTCGCAGGGGAGGGAGAGCAGGCCCTCATGGCGCGCGCGCTGGCGATCCAGCACCGCGACCCGCGCGCCCGCAGCGGCGAGCGCCAGCGCTACCGCCTCGCCCAGGCCGGATGCACCGCCCGTGATTATCGCCCTCTTGCCCCTCGGTTCCATCGCACCTCTGCCGCGCCGCGCATCGCGGCCGCCTGATTTTATTAACGATCGTTATAGTTCCATCGGCGGAGAGCTTTGTCAAGGGCATGGGAAAAAGGAAAAAGCCCGTGGCGGGACCATGGGCTTGATCGGAAGCGGACCCAGGAAAACCGTTCGGACCGGGCCTGTCGAAGGGTTGCCTTTCTCTTGGAGCAAAGAAGGACAGGGCTTCGACAAGCTCAGCCCGAACGGAGTGAGAATCTGCTTCCCCTGTTAAATTCGCGGTCCGCGCGGAACGGAATCGTCAGGGAAAGCCTCAGCCCGCCCGTGCGAAATCGTCCAGCAGCGCCGCGCCCGCGCTCGCCCTGCGCGCTTCCAGCGCCGCCCGCGCGGGCAGGGTGCGGAGCCAATAGCGCCCGCGCGCCGCCAGCCGCTCGCGCACCGGATCGCCCGCCGGGTCGCCCGACAGCCCCGCCAGCCGCAGCGCGACCCAGCCGGTGGCGGCGAGCGAGGCCAGTTGCAGATAGGCATAGGCGCCCGCCTCCGCATCGGCGGGCGCGGCCTCCTTCATCCAGCCCGACACGCGCAGCAATTCGGCGACCGCCTCCTCCAGCGACGCGGCGGAAGCGGCGTCGGGCGAGGCGGCGATGTCCGCGCGCGCGGCGCGAACGAAGGCGTCGAGCGCGCCCGTCTCGTCGCGCAGCAGGCGGCGGTACAGCAGGTCCTGCGCCTGCATCCCGCTCGTCCCTTCATAGATGGACAGCACGCGGGCATCACGCAGATGCTGCTCCGCCGCCCATTCGCGGGTATAGCCCGCGCCGCCCAGCACCTGAATCGCCTCACTGGCGGAGGCGAAGGCAGCCTCGGCGGCGAAATTCTTGGTGATCGGCAGCAGCCAGCCGAGCAGCGCGCCGGCCTCCGCCCGCGCCGCCGCATCCTCCTCCCGGTCGGCCAGATCGGTCAGCAGCGACACCAGCAGCGTCAGCCCGCGCACCACCTCGCCCCGCGCGGCCAGCTCCATCAGCTGGCGCCGCACATCGGCATGATGGTCGATCGTCACCGGCGGCTGGTCGGGCCTGCCGCCCTGCCTGCGCTCGGCCGCATAGCCCCAGGCGAGATCGCTCGCCGCATTGGCCAGCGCCGCGCCCTGACTGCCCACCGAGATGCGCATGCGAATGATCATCGTGAACAGCTGCGGCAGGCCGCGATGCAGCGTGCCGATCAGCTGCGCCCGCGCCTCCTCGAAACCGAGGCAGCAGGTGGGCGAGGCGTGCAGGCCCAGCTTCTCCTCGATCCGGCGCACGACGACGCCGTTGGGCTGACCATCGATGGCGGACGGCACGAGGAACAGGCTGAGCCCCCGCGTCCCCGGCGGGGCGTCGGGCGTGCGGGCGAGCAGCATATGGCCGATCCGGCCGGTCAGGTCCTGATCGCCGAAGGTAATCCACATCTTCTCGCCGGTGACGCGCCACCAGCCGTCCTCGCCCGGCCGGGCGACGGTGCGGATGCGCGCGACGTCGGACCCGGCGTCGGCCTCCGAAATGCAGATGGTCGCGCCCCATTGGCCGGAGACGATCGGCGCCAGCCATTCCGCCTTCATCGCCTCGTCGGCATGATCCTCCAGCAGCCGCGCGGCGCAGCGCGAGGACGTCGCCAGCATGCCGAAGGCAGGCGAAGCGCGGTTGAACAGCTCCTCGCAGGCGCTGTGCAGCACCAGCGGCAGGCCCGCGCCGCCGAATTCGGCAGGCGCGTTGAGCGTCGGCCAGCCGCCCTCGACAAAAGCGTCCCACACCGCCTTGTGCCCCGGCGCGGTGCGTACCCGGCCCTCTTCCATCCGGCACCCGGCGGCATCGGCGGCGCGGCCGAATGGCTCGATCACCTCCTGCGCGAAGACGCCTGCGGCGGAGAGGATTTCGCCGACCGTCGCCTCGTCCAGCCCGGCATCCGGCATCAGTTCATTCAGCCGATCCCAGCCGGGAAGCGCCGCCAGATGCGCGCCGATCGACTCCACCGCATTATCGAAACCCAACGGTCCTGCTCCTGCTCTGCTTCCAGGGACGAAGCCCCGCCTTCGCATGACGAAGACGGGGCCTGTCGATCCGGTGAGGCGGACGCGCCCGCGCCGCGCCTTACGCCTTCTGCTTGGTCTTGTCGTAGGCGCCAAGACCGGGCTTGTAGCTCTTGTCGTCGATGAACTGCTTGATGCCTTCCTTGCGGCCCTCATTGTCGAAGCTGTTGGCCGCTTCCTGCGCGCGGACGAGGAAATCCTCGGCATTGTCGTAGGTCATTTCGCGCACGCGGCGGATGGCGTCCTTGGTGGCCTTCAGCGCGACCGGGTTCTTGGTCAGCAGCACCTTCGCCACCTCGGTCACGCGATCCTTCAGCCTGTCGAGCGGCAGCGCCTCGTTGACGAAGCCCCATTCGGCGGCTTTCCTGCCGTCGACATTCTCGCCCATCAGCGAATGATACATGGCGTTGCGGAAGTTGGTCAGCTCGGTCGCCACCTTGGCCGCACCGCCGCCGGGCAGGATGCCCCAGTTGATTTCGCTGAGGCCGAATTGCGCCTCTTCCGCCGCGAAAGCGAGGTCGCAGGCGAACAGTGGGCCATAGCCGCCGCCGAAGCACCAGCCGTTGACCATCGCGATGGTCGGCTTCTGGTACCAGCGCAGGCGGCGCCACCAGCCATAGCTTTCCCGCTGCGCGCCGCGCGTGCCCTTGAGGCCCTGCGCCTCGGTCTCGCGGAAATATTCCTTGAGGTCCATGCCCGCCGTCCACGCGGTGCCCTCGCCGGTCAGCACCAGCACGCCGACATCCTCGCGAAACTCCAGCTCGTCGAGCACGCGCATCATCTGGCGGTTGAGGCGCGGCGACATGCAGTTGCGCTTGTCGGGGCGGTTCAGGCTCACCCATGCGACACCGTCTTCCACGGTATAGGCGACGGTTTCGATTTCGACGGGATCGACACCGTCCACATGCAGAAATTGGGTCATGCAAATTGTCCTTTTTGAACCGTTCGCCCTGGGCTCGTCGAAAGGCTGCCCTTCTTTTCAAAGAAGAACAGGGCTTCGACAGGCTCAGCCCGAACGGGGAGGTAATGGAAAAATCAGATTGGATAGTGGCCCGGCTCGGTCTCCATCGTGATCCAGCGCAGTTCGGTGAAGCTCTCGATCCCGGCCTTGCCGCCGAACTTGCCGTAGCCGGATGCCTTGACGCCGCCGAAGGGCATCTGCGCCTCGTCATGCACGGTCGGGCCGTTGATGTGGCAGATGCCGGACTGGATCTGCCGCGCGACGCGCAGGCCGCGCGCGGTGTCGCGGGTGAAGACCGAGGCGGAAAGGCCATATTCGGTGTCGTTGGCCAGCTCGATCGCATGCGCCTCGTCCCGCGCGCGCACCACCGCGACCACCGGGCCGAAGCTTTCCTCGCGGAACAGCTTCATGTCGGGCGTGACCTTGTCGACCACATGGGCGGGCATCAGCACGCCGTTCGCCTCGCCCCCATTGGCGAGCACCGCACCGGACGCCACCGCATCCTCGACCAGCCCCTGCACATGGCCGACGGTCTTGAGATCGACCACCGCGCCCAGCGGCGTCTTGCCCTCGCGCGGGTCGCCCACCGCCATGGTCGCGACCTTGGCGCGGAACTTCTCGACAAAGGCGTCGGCGACCGCATCGACGACGATGATGCGCTCGGTCGACATGCAGATCTGGCCCTGGTTCATGAACGCGCCGAACGCCGCCGCCTTCACCGCCTCGTCGAGATCGGCGTCGTCCAGCACGATCAGCGGCGCCTTGCCGCCCAGCTCCAGCACCACCGGCTTCAGATTCTCGGCGCAGCGCTTCGCGATGATCCGGCCCACGGCGGTCGATCCGGTGAAGTTGACCCGGCGCACCGCCTTATGGTCGATCATCGCGCCGACCACCTCGCCCGCATCCTGCGGCGCATTGGTGATCAGGTTGACGATGCCGCCGCCGAAACCGGCCTCGACGAAGGCCTCGACGATGAGGCCATGGGTGCGCGGGCATTGCTCCGACGCCTTCAGCACCACGGTGTTGCCGCAGGCGAGCGGCACCGCGATCGCGCGGGTCGCGAGGATGATCGGCGCGTTCCACGGCGCCATCGACAGCACCACGCCCGCCGGCTCGCGGATCGCCATGGCGAGGCAGCCCGGCTTGTCGGACGGGATCACCTCGCCGCCTATCTGGGTGGTGAGGCCGGCCGCCTCGCGCACCATGGAGCTGGACAGCATCAGGTTGAAGCGCGCCCAGCCCTCGGTCGCGCCGATTTCCTCCATCATCGCGTCGATGAACGCATCGGCCTTCGCATCGAGCGCGTCGGCCGCCTTCATCAGCAGCGCGCGGCGGGCATTGGGCCCCTGCGTCGCCCAGCCGGGGAAGGCGGCCTGCGCGGCATCGACCGCCGCCACCGCATCGGCCACGCTCGCCGCGACGGCGCGGGTGGCGACCGCGCCCGTCACCGGGTTCACCCGCTCGAAATGCGCGCCCGACTCGCGCGCTTCGCCGCCGATGGAAAGAGAAATACTGATACCAGACATTGCCAATCTCCCGATTATTGTTATGATACATAACTATCAAGCCGACGCGTTGCAATATGAAATTGATCGGCCCGTCAGCGACGGATATGGGAGATGACGATGGACACACCCGCCTCTTCGGCCCCGCTGGCCGATCCCATGGCGCATCGGCTGGGCTATTTGCTGCGCCGCGCCTCCTCGACGATGATGGCCGATCTGGGCGGCGCGCTGACGCCGTTCGGGGTCAGCCCGGTCGAGGCGACGGTGCTGGCGGTGATCGGCGCCAATCCCGGCTGCACGCAAAGCGACATCGCCCGGCTGCTCGGCATCAAGCGCGCCAATATGGTGCCGATCATCGCGCGCCTAGGCGCCGAGGGGCTGGTGGAAAAGACGCCGATGAACGGCCGCTCCAGTGCGCTGCGGCTGACCGCCGCCGGGGAAAGCAGCCACCGCGCGGTCGAAGAGACGATGGACCGGCACGAGGCCCGGTTCGAGGCGATGCTGGCCGGGCACGACATCGCCGAACTGCGCGCGACGCTGATGCTGATCATCCAGCCGCAGGAAGACTAACGTCCGGGCCGCTATCCGTGCGGCGGGTGATCGCGCAGGCGCACCTGCGGCATCATCAGCGCGATGGCGAAGCCCGTGCCCACCACCAGCAACGCCAGCGTGAAACCGTGGGTGACGGCGGCGGCGACGATATCCTGCACCGGCGCGGGCAGCACCAGCGCGCCGCCGTTCCCGCCCTCCGCCGCCACGGCCTGCAACTGGTCGAGGCTGGCGCCGGGCATCACCTGCGCCAGCCCGGTGCTGAGCCGGTTGGTCAGCGCCGTGCCGAACAGCGCGACGCCGATGGTCGAGCCGATCTGGCGGAAGAACTGGCTGGAGCTGGTCGCCACGCCCAGCACCTCGCGCGGCACCGCATTCTGCACCGCGAGGTTGAACAGGCTCTGCCCCGGCCCCAGGCCAATGCCCAGCACCAGCATGCGCAGCGACAGATCGACCCCGCCGGTGGACGCATCCATCCGGCTGAGCAGCCAGATGCCGATGAAGGTCAGCGCCATGCCCGACAGGATGACCGGCTTGTAGATGCCGGTCTTGCTCACCATCCGCCCCGCGAGCGAGGAGCTGACGATCAGGCCGATCATCAGCGGCAGGGTCGCAAGGCCGCTGGTGGTGGCTGGAACGCCTTGCCCCAGCTGCATGAACAGCGGCAGGAAGGCGATCGTGCTCATGAACGCCATGGCGAGGAAGAAGCTGGCGAAATTGGCGGTGGTGAAGGTGCGATTGCGGAACAGGCTGAGCGGCAATATCGGATCCGCCGCGAACCGCTCCGCGACGATGTAGAGCACGAGGCCGGCGGCGGCGGCGCCGAACAGCGACAGGATCAGCGGCGAATCCCAGGCATGGTCATGCCCGCCGAAGGTCAGCGCCAGCAGCAGCGGCACCACCGCCGCGACGATCAGCACCGCGCCGATGAGGTCGATCCTGCCCTTCGCCTGATGCGCCAGATGCGGCATCCTGGTCAGCACCAGGAACAGCGAGACGAGGCTGAGCGGCAGGTTCACGTAGAACACCCAGCGCCAGCCCGCCACCACATGCCCGGCGATCTCCACCGTGCCATGGTCGGTGAAGAAGCCGCCGATCACCGGGCCGATGGCGCTCGCCAGCGCGAACACCGATCCGAACAGCCCGCCCAGCTTCGCCCGCTCGCGCGGGGAATAGACGTCGCCGATGATCGCGAAGGCGGTGGTGAACAGGCCACCGCCGCCCACCCCCTGTATCGCGCGGAAGAGGATGAGCTGCGTCATCCCGTCGCCCACCACGGGCAGCGAGCCGAACTCGCCGGAAAGGCCGGAAAGCCACGAGCCGATAAGGAAGATCGCGATGCTGGCGAGCAGCATCGGCCTGCGCCCGTAAAGGTCGCCCAGCTTGCCCCAGATCGGCACCGACACGGTGGAGGTGAGCAGATAGGCGGTCGTCACCCAGGAATAGAAGGCCAGCCCGTGCAGATCGGCGATGATGCGCGGCATCGCGGTGGCGACGATCGTGTTGTCGAGCGCGGACAGCAGGAAGACGATCAGCACGGCGGCCATCGTGATCCTGCGCTCGGCGGGGGTGAAGCGGGGTGCGTCCATGGAAATACTCGCGGGGCCTCCGAAGGGAGCGGACGTTCTTTCCGTCCGGAGGAAGTCTGTCAAGCGGAGGACGCGGCGCGGCGGGCGGCTCGCCTGCGCCCCGACCTGCCTCAGCCCCGCTTTTCCGGCCGCTTGCCCCTTTTGCGGGCAGGCGGCGGCGCGTTCCCCTCGTCGCTGCCCTTGCGGCGCTCGAACATGCTGACGCGTTGGTGGTTGGCATGGTCGCGCAGCAGGAACTCGGCGCGGAACGCATCCCGGTTGCGGATCGCCTCGACGACCGCATGATGGCAGCCATGGGCGCGGTGCAGCAGGTCGAAGGCGCGCCTCAGGCCGATGCGGTCGAACACGATCACCGACGGCGCGACGAACGGCACGACGTTCAGCCGCTCAATGAACTGGGCGAGCATCGGGATGCCGCACGCCTCCACGATGATGCGATGGAACCGGGCGTTCATCAGCCCATATTGATGCTCGTCCTCCAGATCGAGATGGCGCTTTTCGAACAGCCTGTCGCCCTCGGCAAGGCAGTCGTCCAGCGCCGCCAGCACCTCCGGGTCGGCGCCCTGCTCGGCCAGCTTGCGCGCGGCCCATCCTTCCAGCAGCGCGCGCAGGTCGAGCGCGTTGAAGATCTCCTTGTCGCTGAACCGGGCGACCGCGAAACCGCGCTTGCCCACCGGCGTCAGGAAGCCTTCCGACGCCAGCCGGGGCAGCAGGGTGCGGATGGGCGTGCGCGACACGCCCAGCCGTTCCGACAGCCCGATCTCGGTCACCCGCTCTCCGGGGGCCAGTTCCTCGCGGAGGATCATCTCCTTGAGGATGTTTTCCAGCGATCCGTTGTTCATCCCGCGCAGATGGACAGGCTCGGCCCGGCGAAGTCAATGCTCAATGCGCGCGCCCGTCAGGCCGGGACGCGGGGCGGAGAGGCCGGGCGGGCGGACTGCGGGCGATAGCCCTCGCGGACATGCGCCTCCACCGGGCTGGGGGCGATGCGCGCGCGCACTATCGCCTGCCGGTGCCGCTCGACCAGCGGACGGCGCGTTCCGCCGTCCGGCTCGCCCCAGATCACCTCGACCTCGCCGCCCGTCTGCGCATGGCGCTCGTCGATCAGCGCCAGCGAAATCCAGCGGCGCAGGTTGGAGCTGTAGACCACATAGGTGGAAAAGCCGATCCGCTCGCCGTTCAGCATCACCGCGTCGAACGGGAAGGTCGCATAATAGGCCGCCGGGGCCTCCATGAACTTGCACCGCGCGTCGCCCTCCTCGAATTGCGAGCGGAAGATGGCGACGACATCCTCGATGTCCCAGACCAGCGTGACCTTGCGCAGCCGGGGTTCGTCCCGCCGGGCGAGCAGCGCGTCGCGGCCGACGAACTCATGGTCGAAATCCACGAAGTCATAGCCGCAGTCCCACGGGGTGACGTAATAGTCCTCGATCCTGTCCGAAACGTAGCTGCCGCCTAGCGACGCATTGCCCTCGAACGAGGCGGCGGGCAGCCATTCGCGATAGCCGGCGAGCTTCGGGTCGTTGTAGATGGCGGGCAGGACGGAGGCGAACCAGCCCGATTCCGTGCTCGCGGTCGAATAGGCGCGGCCGCCGCCCTGCACCAGGCCGAGGTCGCGCCCCGCCTCCAGTATCGCGGCGCGGACTTCCTCCGCCTCCGGCGCTGGGCCCCAGAGTTCGAGGCCGGGCGCGGCCGCCATACCGTGCTTGAGCGCGCGCACGCGGCGTCCGGCGATGGTGATCTGCCCCATGGAAAAGAAGCGGATGTCGTCGATCGGCCCGCCGTTCAGCTTTTCCAGTAGCGCCCAGGCGTTCGGCCCCTGCACCTCGAAGCGGTAGCTGCGGCGGCCGCGCCCATTGTCGAGGCTGCGCTCGTCGCGCTCCACCACCACGTCATAGCCCCAGTTCAGCGCGTTATATTGGATCCAGTTCGGCACATGCGGACGGCCGACCAGGTTGACGCGGAAATCGTCGAGCCCGAACAGGATCGCATCGCCGATGACATGGCCGTCATGGTTGCAGGCGACGAACTGCTTCGCCTTGTTGCGCCGGAAAGTGCGGAAATTGTTGATACCGAAATCCGCGAACAGGCGGATGGTGTCGAGGCCCTCGATATAGAGGTCGGTCATATGGTGCGACTGGTCGAGCAGCACGGCGGAACGCGTCCATGCCTCCTGCTCGTCCCGCCAGTTGGAGAATTCGGGCGCGACAGGGAAGACATATTGGCCGATCGGCGATGTCCGGAGCATCTCCAGCGCCCCTCCGGCGCGATCCATTTTCTCCTGCAGGCTGGTCATGGGCATCCTCTCCTTCGCTGTTGCCGGTGGTGCGCCGACCATAGCGAGGGAAAGGGCGGATCGCAATAATTGGATCCAATTTATCTATTATTGGCGAATATCTGCCCCATTCAGTCCGCCAATGCATCCATTTTCCCGGTGGGATAACGACGAATCGGCGGCTGCTACAAGCGGAAGATCGTCCGCGCCGTCTCGCCCATGCAGGGGCCGACCGCATCGGGCCAATACTCGGCGAGGAAAGCGCGGGTCCATTCCAGCGCATTGGCATAGCCCTCGCGCGCGGCGACCGGGGGGAAATCGCTGCCCCACATCAGCCGTTGCGGCGTGAAAGCGCGCAGCACCGCATCGAGCAGCGGCCGCACCCCGTCGAGGTCGAGCGGCACCGGCGCAGCGTCGAGATCGGGCAGGCGCGGCGCGAGTTGCCCCAGCCCCGGCAGCTTCACCGCGATATTGGGATGGCGCGCCAGATCGCACAGCGCGGGCAGCGCGGCGTCGCGGTCGCCCGCATCGGGCCGCGCCAGCCCGCCCAGATGTTCGAGGAGGATCGGCAGCCGGGGGCAGGCGGCGGCGACCTCGGCCAGCTTGCCGTCGATGAAGCCGGCCACCGGGCCGACCAGCGACACGCGCAGCCCGGCCCGCTCGGCCGCGCGCCACGGCGCCAGCGGGTCCTCGCCCGCGGCGCGCCATGCCGCGCGCAGGCGCAGCCCGGCCGCGCCGCTTTCGGCCGCCCGCTCCACCGCCCCCACCGGGTCGGCCGCCCGCGGATCGACGGCGCCGACGAAGACGAAGCGGTCCGCATGCGCCCGGCACGCCGCCTGCATCTCGGCGCTGTCGGTGCTGCCCAGCATCTGCACCAGCACGGCCTTGTCGACGCCGCACCGGTCCATGGCGAACAGCAGGGTGTCGACCGGCTCGTACCAGCGGGACGAGGCGTGGCAATGGGTATCGACCACCATCATGGCGCGCCTGCCGTCCTCAGGATCAGGCGGCGCTGGACAGATGCGGCTGCAACTCGGCGGGCAGCGGCATCACGTCCTTCCAGCTTTTCTCCTGCATCGGAAAGACGAAGGTTTCCGCGGTGATGGCGTTCCAGTCGAGATTGGCCTGCGGGATCTGGGTCAGCTTGCCGGTCGCCTCGATTTCCCGCGCGGCCTTCAGCATCAGCCGCCGCCAGGCGACCACCGCCATGTCGGTGCGGCCCAGATGCTCCTTCGTCCGGTCGGCGATCCTGCCCATCGTCTCGCTGACCGCATGGTCCTGCGCGGCGATGCCGACGATGCCGGACATGTTGGTGGTGCGCATCATCTCGCGATCCTGATTATACCATTGCTTCATGCCGACGAGCTTGAAGAAATTCTCGTCATGCCGGGTGCCCGCCTCGGCGATGCGGTGCTCACGGTCGATCGGGTGGGTCTCGTCGTAGAAGAACTGGATATGCCAGGTCGTCACGTCGTCGCGCGGCACGAAGGCGTTGATGAGGCGGCGGTTGCGGCGGAAGACCGGCGCGTTGCCGCCGTCGGGCGGGATGAAGGTCCAGAAGGGCAGCGGCACCTGCGTGATGCGCGCATGGCCCAGCCCCTCGTCCTTGCGCACCGCGCAATAGCGCAGGCCGTAATTGGTGAATTCCACCTCCAGCTTGGGCCGCAGGTCGCGCTCATGCGGATATTTCGCTTCCTCGCCCCAGGGGCTTTCCCGGTGCAGCACGCCCGCATGGGCGGAATCGATCGCGCCCTCGATCGCCTGCGCATAATTGCATTCGTAGATGACCTTGAACGCCTCGCAATGCCCCTCCGGCATGTCGAACCACGGGAAATGCGGAAAGGCCGGTTCCTCTTCCTTCGGCCCCATATAGGTCCAGATCATGCCGCCCGCGACGCGCGTGGGATAGGCTTTCACCCGCATCGCCTTCGCCAGCGTCGCGCCTTCCGGCTCGGCCGGGGTATCGGTGCACTGGCCGGTCACGTCGAATTTCCAGCCGTGGAACAGGCAGCGCAACCCGCATTCGCCGTTGACGCCGAGCGCCAGCGAGGATCCGCGATGCGGGCAATGCTCGTCGAGCAGGCCGATCCGCCCCTCGCTGTCGCGGAACGCGACCAGATCCTCGCCCAGCAGGCGGATGCGCACCGGCTTGCCGTCCTTTTCCGGCAGTTCGCTTTCCAGCAGCGCGGGCATCCAGAAGCGGCGCATGAGATTGCCCATCGCGGTTCCGGGGCCAATGCGCACCAGCGTCTCATTATCTTCATGCGAGAGCACCGACGAATCTCCTTTTGTTAGTCAATTATGTATTCTATAACAGTAGGCGAATGACTTGTCACTAGAGTGATTGCGAAGCAGGCGGAATCGCCTGCTGACTCGGAAATCACGGGAAACAACGCCTTGAGGGAAGGCCGGAAGGGCCGCAAATGCAGGAGAAAAGCGTGGACCTGGACGATATTCACGATGTCGACGATTATTCGGACGCCACCCTTCGGGCGATGATCGACCGGCTGGAGCGCTCCACCACCGAGGAACAGTTCATCTATCGCGAAACCGAGCTGGACGAGATGTGGCGGCTCGTGGACATCCGGCTGATACAGGCCGAAGGAGAGGAGCGGGCGGCGCTGCTCGTCCTCAAGGAGGCGATCATGCGCGCGCACGATCTCGTCGGCATGGAGGGCAAGCCGATGGACGCCGCCCGGCTGCTGCGCGCGCTCGGAAGATAGGACGATGGCGCCGCCCGTCCTTCAGGCGGGCGGCGCCATCGCCGCGATGCGCATCGCCTGTATCGACTCCAGTTCCAGCAGCCCGGCCGCGACGAAGGGATCGCTGGTCGCGATCCGCTCCGCCGCGCCGCGATCCTCCGCGCGCAGGATGATGACGCTGCCGACCGGCCGCCCCTCCTCGTCCAGCAGCGGCCCGGCCAGCGCCAGCGCCGCGCCCAGCCCCTTGCGATAGGCGATATGCTCGCCCCTCTTCTCCTCGCGCAGTTCGTTGCTGCCGGTCTGCCGGTACTGGATCAGGAAATAGTGGGTCATAGGTCGTCCGCCTGCCGCCAAAAGTTGATGAAAGAAGGGAGCCGTCAGCGCAGCCCGTAGATGTCGAGCGTGGTTTCCCCGGCCATCAGCCGCGCGCATATTGCCAGTTCGTCCGCATCGCGCCGCTCGGAGGCGAGGATCACCTCGCCCGCCCGCGCCTGCGGGACGATGACGACGCCGTCATTGTCGCCGATCACCAGATCGCCGGGATGCACCACCAGCGACCCGAACAGCAGCGGCGCGTTGATCCAGCCGATCGCGTCCCTGTCCTTGCCGGTGCCGCGAATGCACTGGCCGCGCGCGAAGACGGGGAAGCCCACCTCGCCGAGCAGCAGATAATCGCGCACGCCACCGTCGATCACCAGCCCGCCCAAGCCCCGCGCCTTCGCCGCCGTCGACATCACCTCGCCCCAATAGCCATGGTCGAACGCGCCGTTGCAGTGGACGACCAGCACGTCGCCCGGCCGCGCGGCGCAGATCGCATGGTGCAGCCACAGATTGTCGCCGGGCGGCGAATGGACGGTGAGCGCGGGGCCGCAGACGCGGAAATGCGGGTGCACCGGCTTTATCTGCGGCGGCATCACGCCGATCTTGCCGCCTGCCTCGTGCACGGTGGCGGCGGAAAGCGCGCGCGCCCGCTCGACCAGATCCGGCGCGACCCGGTCGAAGCCGTCGGCGCGGATGCGCGATGTGGGATCGATCCCCGCCATCGCGCTCAATCCCGCCGCGTCTGGAGCTGGTGATATTTGAACTGGCGCCGCGCCTCGTCCAGCCGCATGCCGCCGCGCACGGCGGCGCGGATATGCTCCTCCGCCGCGTGAATCTCCTCGGCGGCGGCGAGCACCGCCTCCTCATGCCCGCGCGGGATCACCAGCACGCCGTCGGCATCGCCGCGCAGCAGGTCGCCGGGGCCGACGCGCGCGCCGCCTATGGTGACGACGCAGTTCATCTCCTCGACCTGCACCCGGTCCTTGCCGGTGCGCATCCAATGGTCCTTCGAAAAGACCGGATAGCCCAGCTCGCGGCAGAGGGCGACGTCGCGGTTGATGCCGTCGATCACCGTGCCCGCCAGCCCGCGCCGGTGGGCGATCTCGGTCAATATGTCGCCCCAGATGGTCGCGTCGGTGCGCCCGCCATTGTCGATCACCACGACATGCCCTTCCGGCACGTCGTCGATATAGTCGCCGACCGTTCCGGGCGGATTGGCGGCTGGGCCGCAGCGCATGGTGAACGCGCGCCCGGCAAAACGGAAGGAAGGGTCGCGGCCCTTGATCTCATAGCATTGGCCGACGATGCCGAGCCGGTCGAGCGCGTCGCTGATCGTCGCGGTGTCGAGCCGCGCGGCGCGTGCGACGTTGGTGTCTTTAGGGGGGCCTTCCATCATTCTCATTCTCTCACTGCTGAAGCATATGTTCGTAATTGCCGCCCATCACCTCGCTGATCGGCGTGCCGGCGAGGATCGCCTTGGCCATCGCCGCCTCGCGCGCGACGATCTCCTCCGCCGCGTCGAGCACCCGGTCGATGTCGGCGGGGTGGATGAACAGGCAGGCGCTGCCGTCGGCGACGACATAATCGCCCGGCTCGACCGTCAACTCGCCGATGGCGACCGGGCCGTTGGTTTCCTTCTCAACCACCCGGCCCCGCGCGGTCAGGCAGGTGGTGCGGTTGGTGAAGATCGGGAAGTCATAGCCCTGCGCCTCGTCGATATCGCGCACCGGGCCGTCGGCGATCACCCCGGCGACGCCGCGCACCTTGGCGCCCAGCGTCAGCAGGCCGCCCCAGCAGCCCGCCTCCACGCCGGTGCGCTGCTCGACCACGATCACGCTGTCGGGACCGGCCAGCTCGATCGCGGTGGTGCCCAGATGGCGAGGCGGCCCCGGCGGCGGATCGCCGGTGCCCAGCCGCACGGTCACGGCCCTGCCGGCGATGCGTCCGCTGCCGGAACGCTGCCGCAGGGTCGTGACCTGCCCCCTTATCTTCAGCCTGTCCATCGCATCGGAAACCGCGCAGCAATCCAGCCTGCGCAGCCGTGTCACTTGAGGGTCAGCGGTCATTCGTCTTTTCCTTGTTCCTTGTCGCCCCCGGCCGCTCAGCGCCAGCAGACGAAGCCCATCGCGTTGCCGGTGCCCGCCTCGCTGCGATAGCAGGGGACATAATCGAGGATTTCCGGCTCCAGCCCCAGATCGGCCATCATGCCGGCGAGCGGGATCCAGTTCTTCAGCTCCGACGTGCCGTCCTGAAACACCGCCTCGCCCAGATCGGCGACCCGGCCGATGTCGCGCGCGCGGATCGCGTCGAGGAACAGGCGGTCGATCTCCTCGTCGATGACGAAATGGGTGAGGCCGCCCGACGCGAACACGGCGACGCGGGCGTCGCTGTCCCATTCCTCTATCCCGCGCAGGATAGACTTGCCGAAATCATAGCAGCGCCGCACGGTCGGCTGGTTGGGCGGGTAGAAGGTGTTGACCAGCACCGGCACGCTCGGCACCGGCCGGTCGCGCATGATCCGGCGATAGACGAAGCCGAAGGCATGCGGCGTCTCCGGCTTGGGCAGCGCCTTCATCGCGGCGACGTCGAAGCCGTCCCGCATCGCCCGGCCGATGATCGCGCGCGCCAGATCGGGTTGCCCCGCATAGACCGCGCCGCCGCTGGGGATGTAGCCGGGCAGCGACTGCTCGATGCCGGGCGGCAGTTGCGCGAGGCGTTCGGGCGGGAATTCGTAATTGGTGATCGCCTCGCCGTGGAAGACGGCGAAGGCCGGGATCAGCCTTTCGTCGAATATCTCCATCTGGTCGTTGCCGATGATGACGGCGACGTCGATCCGCGCCTCGGCGAAGAGACGCGCCAGTTCGTCCAGCGCCGCCTGGCAACGCGCCTGATGCGCGGCCATCGCCTCCGGCGTCACCTGCCGGTCGAAGCCCTGCCCGGCGCGCTCGGCGACGAGCTGCTCGAACCGCCAGCTGCCGCCGCGCCAGGCATGGTCCACCGCCTTGTCGAAGGCGAGGCGCGAGGCCCATTGCTCCGGACTGGTGACCAGCATCGGCCCATGGCTGGTGCCGATGCCCATGACGATCCGCGCCATTATTCCAGCCCCTCCAGATTGAAGACCCGGATCGCGTTGCCGGAGAGTATCTTGCGCTTGTCCTCGTCGCTCAGCCAGTCGAAGCCCTTGATGAAAGGCGCGATATGATCAAGCGTGTCGCCGGTTTCCGGGTCGACGGCGGACCCGACGCCGGGGCATTCGGCGCCGAACAGGCAATTGTCGACGCCCACGGTCTTGATCAGCAGGCGCAGCGCCTCCTCGCTGTAGAGCGCGGTGTCGAAATAGAGCTGGCGCAGCTGCTCGTAGAAATTCTCGCCCCGCCGCAGCGCCGATGCGTGGAAGCGCCCGGCATGATAGGGAATCGCCCCGCCGCCATGGCTGACGACGATCTTGAGCGTCGGAAAATCCTTGAACACGTCGGAATGGATGAGGCCGTAGACGGCGGTCGTCTCATCGAGCAGGAAGTTGAGCGTATAGGGGGAGCGTTCCGAATGGGAGGTGGCGCTGTGGATATGCGCGGGGACGTCCAGCTCGCACAATTTCTCGTAGAGAGGATACCAGTAGCGGTCGCCCATCGCGGGCGGCTCGGTGCCGGGGCGGTTCTCGAACGGGTCGGGGTTGAGCAGACAGCCCTTGAATCCCAGCGTCCTGACCGCGCGCTCCAGCTCCGGCAGCACCACCTCGACCGGATCGCCCGCGACCTGCGGCAGGCCCGCGACGCCGAAGAAACGGTCGGGAAGCAGCTTCACCGTGCGGGCGATGATGTTGTTGGTTTCCTCGGTGAACCAGTGGACCAGCTTGCCCGGCTTTTCCGAATGCATCTGCTGGAACGGCCGGGGCGAAAGCAGCTGGCGGTGCGTGCCCGCCCTGTCGAGCATGTCCAGATGGCCGCAGGGCGCCATTTCCTTCTTGTTCGCGAAATGGAGCAGTTCCTCGTCGCTCACCTCCGGAAATTTGCGGCCATGTTCGCCCCGGTGCGACAGCAGCAGCGATTTATAGACCCAGAGCGCATCCGGCGCGCTGACATGGCCGTGACAATCGACGATCAAGGGATCGGCCAAGGGATCGGGCGACGGATTCGCGGCGTCTCCGGGCACGGCGTCTGCTGGCATGCTTGAATTTCCCCTCTTGCATTGGATACATAAATGTATAACAATCTTGCCTAAGAGGTCAATATCCGCTTCGCCGATAATATTCGCCTCGGTCCACCGGCATTCGGCGCGGAGAGGGAGGGTTTTTGATGCTTGCGTTATTGTCTTGCAACGGCGGCGTGGTGACGGAAGGCGACGGCCCGCCGACGCGCCTGCTGGCCGCGACGCTTCACGGCATCCATATTTTCGAGCGCGCGCCCGGCGGGGACTGGCGGCTGACCGGCCGCAAGCTGATCGACCATCATATCAGCGCGCTGGCGCTGGAACCGCGCTCCGGCCTGCTGTTCGCGGGCGGCCATTATGATGCGGGCCTATGGGTCAGCGACGACCGGGGAGAGAGCTGGGCGCCGTGCAACGAGGGGCTGGAAAGCCGCCACATCTATACGCTCGCCGTGCAGCAGCGGCCCGAAGGCGCGGTGCTCTGGCTCGGTACCGAACCGCCGGTGCTCTACAAATCCACCGATCTCGGCCGCAGCTGGCAGGCGCTGCCCGGCATGCTGAAGGTGAAGAACACCGATAAATGGACCTTCCCGCCCCCGCCCCATGTCGCCCATGTGAAGAACATCGCCTTCCACCCGGCCCGTCCCGACGACATCTATATCTGCATCGAGCAGGGCGCGCTGCTGAAATCGGCCGACGGCGGCGAGAGCTGGGACGAGGTCACCGGCTATGAATCGGGCGAGGATTTCTTCTACAACGACAATCATCGCGTGCTCTTCCGCCCGTCCGACCCCGACGATTTCCTGATGAACGGAGGCGAGGGGCTGTATCGCTGCCGCCATGGGCAATGGACGCACCTGACCACGCGCGACGATCGCATCGGCTATCCCGACGCGATGTTCCTCGACCCGCGCGACGAAAACGGCGTCATCATGGGCGGGCCCCAGAATGCGCCGCGCAAATGGCGCGAGCAGGATGTGCCGATGGCCGACCCGACCGTGCTCTACAGCGCGGATGGCGGCGAGACATGGGCGCCGCTCGGCACCGGCCTGCCGAAGATCACCGGCAATATCGAGGCGATGGGCATGCATGTGCGGCCCGATGGCTTCAGCCTCTATGCCGGGACCGCCACCGGCGAGATATTCCACAGCGACGATTGCGGCGCGCACTGGTCGCTGCTGGCCGATCGGCTGCCGCCCATTTCCAAGGGCGGGCATTATCGCTGGTTCCTGTCGGACGAGCGGCGGGCCGAGATCGAGGCGGAGCTGAAGCAGCAGGAAATCGCCGCGCAAGGCTGAGCGGCAGGAAAAGGATCATCATGGCTACGAATCTGAAAATCGGCGCGGATCGCCCCCGAATCGAAAGCAGCGCCGACGCGCTGGCCCACATCCGCGCGCTGCTGCCCGGCATCGCCGAACGGGCGCGAGGCGTCGATGCGGACCGCCGCGTGCCGGAAGAGACCATCGCCGAAATCAAGGCGACCGGCCTGTTCAACATCGTCACCCCGCGCGAACTGGGCGGCAGCGAGCTGGGCTTCGCCGATCTGGTGCGCGTCACCGCCGAGATCGCCGCCGTGTGCGGCTCGACCGGCTGGGTCTATGGCGTGCTGGCGGGGCACAGCTGGCTGCTCAACCTGTTCCCGGCACAGGCGCAGGAGGATGTGTTCGCCGATCCCGACGCGCTGATCGCCACCGTGTTCCGGCTGGGCGGCACGGTGGAGGCGGTCGAGGGCGGCTATCGCCTGACCGGCGGGGACGGCCGCTTCTGTTCCGGCATCGACTTCGCCGACTGGGTGATCATCGGCAACGGGGTGACGCGCGCCGACGGCAGCTTCGAACCGCGCTTCTTCGTCGTGCCCCGGTCCGACATAGAGGTGGTGGACGACTGGTTCACCATCGGCATGCGCGGCACCGGCAGCCGCACCATCCGCATCGCCGACGCGTTCATCCCGGCCCATCGCTCGGTGGCGCTCGCCGACATGCTGAGCGGCAATTCCCCCGGCGCGCAGCGGCACGAACGCGCCGTCTATCACATGCCCTTCGCCGACATCGCGCCCTTCTCCATCATCGGCGCGCCGATCGGCATGGCGAAGGGCGCGATCGCCGCCTTCGCCCGGCAGCTGGGCGAACGGCTCGACGGCGCGGGCGATGTCGAGATCGGCGAGCAGGCGGCGACCTATGCGCGCATCGCCGAGGCGGCGGCGGATGTGGACGCGGCGCTGGCGCTGGTCGTCAGCGATGCCGAGGCGATCGACCGCGCGCGCACCCCGGCGGACATCACCCCGCTGGAACGGGCGCGCATCCCGCGCGACTGGGCATGGGCGGCGCAGACCTCGCGCTATGCCGCGTCGCGCATCTTCGAGGCATCGGGCGGCACCGGCATCTATGACGGCCATGCGCTCCAGCGGGTGTGGCGCGACGTCAACAGCGCCGCGCAGCATTTCGCCTTCACCTGGGACACGGCGATGGCGAGCTTCGGCCGCGCCGCCTGCGGCCTCAAGCCGTCCGAGTTCACGCTGCGCAACCGGCGCAAATAGCAGCGGCGCGGCGCGGAAGGGGCGGCACCGGATACGCCGGATTTTCGCCCTTTTTCTGTTCCCGCTTTCCAAATTGAGGAATTTTGCCTACATCATTGTCATACAACACCATATAGAGACTGAAAGTGGCAACCAAATTGGAAAAGCAGCCCGCAGACGCCGTTCCCTCGGTCATCGCCGGCAAATTGCGCACCCTGATCGCCTGCGGCCATTATTCCCCCGGCATCCGGCTGGGGCAGACCGAACTGGCCGAGCAATTCTCGGCGAGCCGCGTGCCGGTGCGCGAGGCGCTGAAGCTGCTCTCCGCCGAGGGCGTGGTCGAGCATGACCCCAATCGCGGCTTCTTCGTCGCCCGCTTTTCCGCCAGCGAAGCCCGCCAATATTTCCGCCTGCGCGACATGGTGGAGGATGAGCTGTTGAAGACGATCCGCTGGCCGACCGAGGCCGAGCTGGACGATTTCAGGGCCCGCGCCGAGGAGCTGGAGCGCCTGCTCAACGAGGGCAACCGGGCGGAATGGTGGTCGAGGCATCAGGATTTCCATCATGCGCTGTTCGACCTTTCGCCCAACAAGATCATGGTGCGCGAGGCGATGCGCTACTGGTCGCTGACGGATCGCTACCGCGCGCTGGTGCCGCTGCCGCGCCGCGCCTCGACCGCGCGCACCATCGTCAACAAGGCCGACCTCGTCGCCGCGCTGGCGCAGCAGGACACCAAGAAGCTGCTGAAGGTCCGGGCCAACAGGCGGCGCGCCTTCGAGGAGGAGGTGCTGTCCATCCTGGAGGACCGGGGACTGTAAGCGCCCCCTACAGGCCGTAGATGCGCGCGACATTGGCCTGAAGCAGCCGCTCGCGGATGTCGGCGGGGAAGCCGGCGACGGCGGCCCGGCCGCTCGCCGCCAGATCCTCATAGCCGCCCCTGGACTGGGTGACGTCCGATCCCCACAGCAGCCGGTCCGCCCCGAACAGCGCGAGATAGGCGTCCAGCACTCGCCCCGCGTCGATCCCCCGCTCGGCCAGATCGTTGAGCGGGATGGCGGTGAATTTCAGCGCAACTGAGCCACGCTCGCTGATCCGCCGCACCGGCGCATCGATGCCGCACTCGGTCGCGCTCTGAATCGGCGCGTTGGTCAGATGGTCGATGACCAGATGGGCGACCGGGTGGCGATCCAGCAGGCTTTCCAGCCGCTCCAGCCCCTCCTCGCGATTCCAGCCGAAAAAGTGGACGCAGACCGGCAGCGCGCAGTCCACCGCCGCCCGCCAGAAGCCGCCGGCATGCTCGCCGTCCAGCCAGCCGAAGCTCCGCTCGCCCAGCCGCGCCATCAGCCGGACGCCCGCCGCGCCTTCCTCGCGCAGCCGCCGGACGGCGGCGCCGCAGCCGGGATCGGCGGCATCGACGCCGCACACCGCCTTCAGCCTGCCGCCGCTGGCCCCGGCGGCGGCGAGGATATAGCGATTGTCGAAACCATAGATCTGGCCGCGCTGCACCAGCAGCGCCTTGCCCACCCCCGCGCCGTCCATTTCGCGCAACAGCCTTTCCGCCGTGAACGGATCCCGCAACCGCGCCGCGACCGCGGGATCGGCGGCGTCCATGGCCGGAAACGCCGCCAGATCGTCCGAAATCACATGCGCGTGGGAATCATACATTGAGCCTACCCCCTTGTCCTTCAACCTGCTTTTCTATTATGGTATTCATTATTGTTATACAATAGTGAATGATTCTTTTCCGAGGGGAGGCAAAACCCGCATGGTACCGGCATTTTTCAGCCTCCGTCCCGCCGCCGCCCCTTTTGGGCTTGTCAGCGAAGAGCGGAAATGCTGAATATTAAATTGTTAGGCATTATAGTCATAGCAAACTGAGGGGATCAAAGGTGCCGTCCACGACGCGGTCGCTCGCCATCGGCGGGGCAATATTGGGCAATCTCGTCGACGGCTACGGCGTCGTCGCCGTCGCCTTCATCGGCAAGGCGATCGAGCGGGTGTGGAACCTCGATCCCGCAATGCTGGGGCTGGTCTTCGCTTCCGGCCCGGCGGGGATGATGCTCGGTTCGCTTGTCATATCGCCCTTCGCCGACCGGTTCGGGCGGCGCAAGGTCACGCTCGCCTCGCTGCTGCTGGTGGCGCTCGGCATGTTCGGCGCGGCGGCGGCGGCCAATGTCACGCAACTGCTGGCGATGCTGCTGCTGACCGGCCTCGGCATCGGCGGCGTGCTCGCCACGCTCAACACGGTGGTGGCCGAAATCGCGCCGCCCGACCGGCGCAACACGGTGATGGCGATCTTCTCGGCGGGCTATCCGCTCGGCTCGACGCTGGCGGGCGGCCTCGCCATCGGCCTGATGATGACGCATGGCTGGCAGATCGTCTTCCTGCTCGGCGGCGCGCTGGCGCTGCTGGTGTTCCTCGTCAACCTCTTCACCCTGCCGGAACCGGCGGCGCGGGAAAACGGCGCGGCCGGGCCGCGCCCGCCAGCCACCATGCGCGCCCAATTGTTCGGCGAGACGCAGCGCGGCAACACCATCGCCATCTGCCTCGCCTTCTTCCTCAACATGATCAGCTTCTATTTCATCCTGCTGTGGACCGCGCGCCTCACCGTCTCGCTCGCGGTGCCGGAACAGGTCGGGGCGACGGCGATGACCATCGTCAACATCGGCAGCCTGATAGGGCCGCTGCTGTTCGGGCTGCTGGCCGACCGGCTCGGCCTCGTGCGCATCGCCAGCGTCTATTTCCTCGCCTTCAGCCTCGCGATCGCGCTGTTCGCCGGGACGACCGACGCCCTGTGGACGATCTACGCCGCCTCCGCCCTCGTCGGGCTGGTGATGGCGGGCGCGATGACCAGCCTCTATGCCAGCACGCCGCTGCTGTTCCCGGCGGAGGTGCGCGCGGCGGGCACCGGCCTGGCCATCGGCATCGGGCGGCTGGGCGCCACCGCCGGGCCGATCCTCGCGGGGCTGGCGCTGCAATTCGGCGCCGGGCGCTCCGGCCTCTACCTGCTGTTCGCGATACCGCCGCTGCTGGTCGCGTTCATCCTCTTGAGCGGGCGGATCAGGCCCGCCGTCACCTTGAAGCCCAGGGAGGCCTGATATGGGAGATTTACCGGTACGCGCCGCCGTCAAGGTGGACGTGGAGAAAACCGAGATCCGCGAATTCGAACGCCCCCGCATCGGCGCGGACGACGGTCTGCTGCGGGTGGAGGCGTCCGGCGTGGGCGGCAGCGACCCGGAAATGTACCGCAAGCCCGACAGCGCGCCCTGCATCATGGGGCATGAGAATGTCGGCATGGTCGAGGCATTGGGCGAGAACGCCGCCCGCCGCTGGGGGCTGAAGCCGGGCGACCGCATCGCCCTGCACGAATATCTGCCCTGCTGGCACTGCCACTGGTGCCGCCAGGGCGATTTCCGCCTGTGCATGGAGGCGGACTTCTTCAACGTGAAGGACCAGTTCAACACGCTGCGCTACGGCACCTGCAACGCCGATCATGCGCCGCATCTCTGGGGCGGCAATGCGCACTATATGTATCTCGCGCCCAATGCCGTCATCCACAGGATCCCCGCCGACATGGACGCGCGCCATGCGACGCTGGCCGTGCCGCTGGGCAATGGCGTGCAATGGGCGGTGCTGGACGGCGGCGCGGGGCTGGGCAAGACGGTGCTGGTCTACGGCCCCGGCCAGCAGGGACTGGGCTGCGCGCTGGCGGCCAAGGCGGCGGGCGCGGCGAAGGTCATCCTCTGCGGCATGACGCGCGACCGCGCCCGGCTCGACCTCGCGCCGCGCCTCGGCGCCGATATCGCGGTCGATGTGGAGCAGGAGGATCTGGAAGCGATCGTCATGCGCGAAACCGGCGGCCGGGGCGTCGACGTGGTGGTGGACACCACCGGCGACCCGACCGGCGCGATCGCCGCGCAGGCCGTCGCCCTCGCGGCCAAGGGGGCGTGGCTCAACCTCAACGGCCTGCGCCAGCAGATCCCGATCGGCGAGATCAAGAAACGCTATCTGACGGTGCGCGCGCCGCGCGGCCACAGCTATCGCTCGGTGGAGCTGGCGTTGCAGCTGATCGGGTCGGGCCGCTGGCCGGTCGACCTGCTGTGCAGCCACGATTTCGGCCTCGACCAGGTCCACGACGCGATTCTCGCCACCGCCGGGCGCGGCATGGAGGGCGCGATCCACGTCACCGTCAGCCCATGGCGAGACGCTTGACACATGCCCAGCTTTTCGGTGTGAACGTCGCATGACATCGCACGCCAGCATCGCCGCCGCTCCCGCCCCGGAAGGGGCCTTGTCCGACCGCATCGTGG
Organism: Sphingobium jiangsuense; assembly: GCF_014196495.1. Classification (GTDB taxonomy): domain Bacteria; phylum Pseudomonadota; class Alphaproteobacteria; order Sphingomonadales; family Sphingomonadaceae; genus Sphingobium; species Sphingobium jiangsuense. The sequence continues at coordinate 114,669 of NZ_JACIDT010000011.1, read as the reverse complement.
ACATCATCCGCCGGTCTATCCTGCGCGGCATGATGCTGCCCGGCCAGCACCTGACCCAGACCGGCCTTGCGGAGGACTATGCGATCAGCAAGGTGCCGGTGCGCGAAGCGCTCAAGCAGCTGCACGCCGAAGGGCTGCTCCAGCACGACCGCAACCGGGGCTATTTCGTCGCGAAGCTCTCCCGCTCGGAGGCGATGGAGCTGTACCGGATGCGCCGCTGGCTGGAGGGAGAGCTGCTCCGCACCGCGCGCTGGCCCACCAAGGCGGAGCTGAAGCGCATCAAGGGCTGCTTCGACATCATTTCCCGGCCCCGCACCCTCGCCAATCGGGAAAACTGGATGGAGGCCCTCACCCAGGCGCGGGAGCTGATGTTCGGCCTGTCGCCGCACAAGACGCTGCTGCGCGAGGCGATGCGGCTGTGGACGCTGACCGACCGGTTCCGGGCGCTGCTGCCCGACGATGCGTCGGTGACCGGCGAGAAGGCGATGTACGACGCGCTCGTCGCGCAGGATCGCGACGCGCTGCTCGCCGCCTATGAGAAGGACCGCGACAGGATCGAGCAGCTGCTGAGCGAGATGTTCGACATGATGCCGGGCTACTGGGCCGCCGACTGACCGCCGGGCTTCGCGCCCCGGCTGACGCTGCACAGGCCGGTCAGCGCGGTGAGTGCGGCCAGCAGATAGAAGGAGCCGCCGCTGGCGATCGCCCCGGCCGACAATACCGTCCCGGCGAGGATCGCGCCCATGCTCTGCCCGGTCAGCCGCGCGGTCGAGATCAGGCTGCCGGCCGAGGCGGCGCGGTCGCGCGGCGAATGGGCGAGGATGAGCCGCGCGTTCGACGCGGTGAAGCAGGCGAAGCCGAACGCGCACAGCGCCAGCCGCCAGTAGAAATCGGCCGCGCCGCCCCGGTCCATCTCCGCCAGCAGGCACAGCGCGAGCGTCGCCACCGCCATGCCCACCGTGCCGATCAGCCGCGCCGGTATCCGGTCGCTGAGCAGGCCCACGACCGGCGCCACCACCAGCGTGGTCAGCGGCCAGATCGACATGATGAGCCCGATCTGCGGCGTGGTGAAGCCGTGCAGCATCTCCAGCCGGAAGGGCAGCATGACGATCACCGCCATGCTCGCCATGAAGCACAGCACCGATCCCAGCGCGGACAGGCCCAGCACCGGCTGGCGCAGCAGGTCGACGGGGATGACGGGCCGTTCCCTGCGGCTTTCGCGGCGATAGAGGTTCAGGCCGAGCAGGATCGCCCCGGCGAGCAGCGCGACCCGCGCGACCGGATCGAAGCCGACATTGCCGTCCATCGCCCCGAACAGCATCGCCATGGTGCAGCCGTAGAGCAGCGCGGCGCCGAAATCGAAGCTGCCGCTGCGCCGGACCGGATCGGGCATGCTGCGCGACAGCAGCAGCGCGGCGAGCGCAAAAGGTACCGCGCTCGCAAAGACCATCGGCCAGCGCGCATAGGCGAGGATGGCCCCGCCCAGCGTCGGCGCGACCGAGGTGAAGACCGATACGATCATGCTGTTGAGCGCGAGGCCGCGCCCCAATATCCGCGCCGGATACACCTCCCGCAGCAGGGCGGAGGACACGCTGAGCGAGAGGGAGGCGCCGATCGCCTGCGCGAACCGCAGCATCAGCAGCGGGATCAGCCCCTTGACGAAGAAGCAGAGCAGCACCGAAACCGTCAGCAGCGACAGGCCGAAGCGGTAGACCGCGCGATAGCCGAGCCGGTCGCCCAGCGCCGCCATCGGGATCAGGCTGACGACGGCGACGAGCTGGTAGATGGTGACGACATGCACGGAGCTGGACGGGCTGATGCCCAGATCGCGGGTGATGGTCGGCAGCGCGACGGCGACGACCGCCCCGTCGAGAACGATCGCGGCGGTGGAAAGGCAGAGCCCGGCTATCGCCCAGTAGCGCCGGGGAACGGGCAGGCCCTCCTGCCCTTCGGGCGGCGCGTCCCGTGCACTGTTTCCGCTGACGCCGCCTTCCCGCACTCTCTTCCGCTCCCTGCCGTCGGCCTCCCCCTAACCGGCCCGCCGCGTCGCCGCAATGGAGGGAGGCTCAGAACATGCCGTGCCGGTTCGCGCTTTCTTCCGGCACCGGCTGCAACACGTCCCAATGCTCGATCACCTTGCCGTCCCGCACCCGGAAGATGTCGACCGCGGCGATCCCCTTCTCCCCCGGCTTGCGGACGATATGATGATGGACCACGCCCAGCTCGCCCTCGACGATGATGTTGCGGATGGTGCGCCTGGGAACGCCGCTCGACCAGTCGCGCTTGTCGAGATAGTCGATGATCGACTGGCGGTCGCCCGCCACATTGGGATCATGGTCGATCACGTCCGGGCTGAAATAGGCGAGCACCGCTTCCTTCGGCTTGCGCTCGTCTATCCCCATTTTCTCGAAGGCTTCGATCACCTCGCGGGTGCCGAGCGCGCGCTGTTCCACCGCCGCATAATGGGCGGCGCTGCGCGGGCCGGCCGAGGAGGTCGTCCAGAAGGTAAGCGCGACCGGCGCGGCGATGCCGGCCATGATCGCGAGCAGATGGGTGCCGGTCCGCATGATTTTCTCCGTCCTTTAAGTCAGTTTCCCCTCACCCCGCACGGACCATGCCGCCGTCGACATGCAGATTCTGCCCGGTGATGAATTCCGCGCCGTCGGTGCACAGGAACAGCAGCGCGCCGGTCAGGTGGCGCGGCTCCATCACGTGGGGGATGGGCTGCATCTGCGCGATCATCTGGAACATCTCCTCGCTGATCGCGCCGTCGGCGCCCGGCGTGCGCACCGGATTGGGGGCGATGGCGTTGACGGTGATGTTATATTTGCCGAACTCGGTCGCCGCCGCGCGCGTCAGCCCCACCACCCCGGCCTTGCTCGCCACATAGGGCGCGCCGTTGGGCGGCGCGGTGTTTGCCGAGGAGGAGGAGATGTTGACGATCCGGCCCCAGCCATTTTCCTTCAGCTGCGGCAGGAACGCCTGCATCGTCAGGAACATCGCGTCGAGATTGACCGCCATGGTCTTGCGCCAATAGGCGAGGCTGAGCTGTTCGAACGGCATCGGGTCGGGGTGCAGCCCGGCATTGTTGACCAGGATATGCGCGGGCCCGAACGCCTCGCGGCAGGCCTGGGCGAGCGCGGCGACATGATCGTCCGCGCTGATGTCGCCGACGACGCCGATCGCCCGTCCGCCCGCCGCGGTCACGCTGGCCGCCGTCTCGTCGCAGGGCAGGATATCGGCCGCGACCACCGCCGCGCCCTCGGCGGCGAGCGCGCGCACCATCTCCGCGCCGATGCCCCTGGCTGCCCCGGTGACGACAGCGACTTTTCCTTCCAGCGATTTCATGGTCTCTCCACCCGTTTTCTATCGGAGCGGGATATCATCCACCTCCGAAAATTGTCTACAGAAAAATTATACTATTTTGCGAGATGCAAGCCGCCAGCGGGGCCATGCACCGGCGCTATTCGGCCGCGACGGTCGCCCTGTCCGGCCCGCCCGGTCCGCCCTGCCCGGCCGCCCTTTCCTCTTCCGCGATCAGCTGCGCCAGCAGGCGGCGGGCCGAAACCGGCGCCGCGTCGGTCGCCAGCAGGATCGGGTGCAGCTCGTTGATGTCGCTCACCGCCCCCATGCGCCGCTGTACCTTCTCGATCATCGGCTCGTCCTGCCGCGCGAAGGCGAGGTCGAAGAAATCGAGCAGCGCCTTGTCGACCTCGGGATCGTCGCGACGCCGGTTGCGGCCGTTGACGAAGAAATAATGCGAGGTGAATTCGGTTTCCGGCGTGATGAAATGCAGCTGCGGGATATGCGCGCCTTCCTCCTTCGGCGTATCCACGACCCAGCTGCCCGCCGCGAAATCCAGCATCGCGGGCGGATGCCAGGTCATCGTGGATTCGGTGTGCACCGGCATATCCGCATCGAAGCCGAACAGCGCCTGGCTGGCGGCGGGGGCGGCCAGTCCGCTCCGCATCCGGTGGTTGACGATCGACCGGTCCCGCCGCTCCAGCTTCTGCGTCGTCGCGGCCAGCAATTCCTCGATGCTGTACTGCCCGCCCGCGAATTGCGGGTGGATATAGGCGGCATGGCTGAGGTCCAGCAGATTGTCGACCACCAGTTCATAATGGCCGCGCACATGCAGCAGGCCCTTGACGACGCTATATTCTTCCGGCCGTTCGAGAAACTCGACGCGCGGCAGCGCCTCCGGCCGGGCCAGTTCCGGGTCGCCCGGCCAAAGCCAGAGGATGCCGTATTTCTCCAGCACCGGCCAGGACCGCACCGACGCGGCCTTCAGCGGGCCGCCGCCCTTCATGTGCGGATTGTGCGTGCAGGCGCCGGTGCGGTCGAAGCGCAGGCCGTGATAGGGGCACTGGATGGTATCGCCCACCACCTGCCCGGAGGAAAGCGGCGCGAAACGGTGGGGGCAGCGATCCTCCAATATCGCGGCCCGGCCCGCCTCGTCGCGGAACAGCACGACATGATGGCCGAGCAGCTGCCGTTCGAGCGGAGTGTCGCCCACCTCGTCCGCATAGGCCGCCGCGTACCAGCAGTTCCGCAGATATTTCAGCATCTTCGCACCCGATTCCTGTCCTTTTCCCGTTTCTTCTCGCGCCAGATTGTTATATTAAATCGTATAACATTGTCAAGAAGCGGCGATTGATCCACTATCATATTGACTAACCATTTTGCAGATTATAGCCCTGCCTGAGACAAGGCCATTAAAACAGGGATATGGACGGGGAGTGATGACCGCAATGCAGAAAACCGCCATCGTCACCGGCGCGGCGACCGGGCTCGGCGCCGCCTATGCGCGGCGGCTGGCGCAGGACGGCTTTCGCGTCGCCCTGGTCGACATCGGCCCGACCGACGCCGTCGCCGCGCAGATAGAGGCGGCGGGGGGCAAGGCGCGCGGCTATGCCTGCGACCTGCGCGATCCCGCGCGGATCGCCGCGACGGTCGAGGCGATCGATGCCGAGATGGGCGGCGGCGACGTGCTGGTGAACAATGCGGGCGTCTATGATTTCACGCCGCACGAAAGCGTCGATCTGGAACTGTGGCGGCGCATCATGTCGCTCAACGTCGACGGCATGTTCCTGATGACACAGGCGGTCATCCCCGGCATGAAGACGAAGGGCTGGGGCCGCATCATCAACGTCGCGTCGAACAGCTGCTTCATTCCGCCCGCCGGCCTGACCGCCTATGTCGCCTCCAAGAGCGCGAGCATCGGTTATGTCCGCGCGCTGGCGGGGGAGTTGGGCCAATATGGCATCACCGTCAACGCCATCGCCCCCGGCCCGACCGTCACCGGCACCACGCGCGGCGCCTTCCCCGACGAGGAAAGCTTCCTTGCCTTCATGCAAGGCTTCGTGAAGGATCAGGCGGTGAAGCAGATCAGCTACCCGGAGCACAGCGCGCCGGTCGTGTCCTTCTTCGCCAGCGAGGGCGCCGCCTTCGTCAGCGGCCAGACCCTCGTCGTGGACGGCGGCCATGCGAAGCATTGAGGCGCGCGCAACAAGGATGCAGCGGACATGACGGCGATAACCCTCGGCGATCTCACCATCCACAAGATCGTCGAGATGGAAAGCGGGCTTCCCATGGCGATGGCGCTGCCCGGCGTCACCACGGCCGACCTCGCCCGGTTGCGCGGCTGGTATCGGGACGAGAGCCTGACGGCGAACCCGGCCGCGTCCGCCTTCACGCTCAGCGTGCACAGCTATCTGCTCCGCATCGGCGGCAAGACGGTGCTGATCGACAGCTGCAACGGCAACGGCAAGGACCGGTCGATCCCCTTCGCCCACCGGCTGGACACGTCCTGGCTCGACCGGCTGCGCGCGCTGGGGGTGGAACCGGAGGATGTCGACATGGTGATGTGCACCCATCTGCACGCCGACCATGTCGGCTGGAACACCCGGCGCGAGGGCGACCGCTGGGTGCCGACCTTCTCCAATGCCCGCTACATATTGGGGCGCAGGGACCATGCCTTCTTCAGCGAGCAGGAGCATGAGGCGTTCCACCGCGAGGCCTATCTCGATTCGGTGCTGCCGGTGGTGGAGGCCGGGCAGGCCGATATCGTCGATGAGGACAGCCTGGTGCACGGCGAGATCGGCAACGGCCTCTGGCTGCGCCCGGCCTTCGGTCATTCGCCCGGCTGCTGCATGGTAGAGGCGCGGCAGGGCGGCCCTTCCGCGCTGTTTTCCGGCGACGTCCTCCATCATCCGGTGCAGCTGGTGCGGCCCGACCTTCCCTTCTTCGCCGACTGGGACGGCGCGCTGGCAGCCCAAGTCCGCACCGCCTTGCTGAACGAGATCGCGGACAGCGACACGGTGCTGCTGCCCGCCCACTTCCGCGGGCGCTCGGCGGGCCATGTGGAGCGCGACGGCGATGCCTTCCGCTTCCGTTTCCTGCCGGAATAGGGGATCAGAAAGGCTGCCTGCCGTTCCAGCGCACCACCTCGCGCTTCTCGAACAGCCAGCCCGCGCCGGTGCGCACGCAATGGCTGACATAATATCCCATCGCGCGCAGATGGACATTGCCGCCCGCCGCGTCGCTTTCCGGCATCAGATAATAGCTGTAGATGCGGCACCGCTCGCCGTCATAGTCGCGGAACACATGATGGTCCGACAGATGCTGCCAGCCGCTGTCCCCGCGCATCTCCGCCGCCGTGGCGAGGAATGCCGCGAAGCCGGTGCGGCCGGTGGCGAGCGTCTTGCCGAAAACCTCCAGCACGCCGTCGGGCGTGAAGGTCGCCGCCAGCGCATCTGCCATGCCGGTGTCATAGGCCCAGGCATAGCGGGCCATCAGTTCGATCATGTCCAGCCGGTCCTCCGCCGGAACGGAGGCCCGCGCCCGTCCGCCCGCCGGGACGGCGGGGGCAGCGGCATCGGCCGAGGCGGCGAGGCCGATCAGCGGCAGTCCGGTGGCGCCCAGCGCCAGGTCCCGGCGGGTGAAGGATGAAGGGCTGGTCATGGCTAATCCTCCCGAAACGGATCAGGGGCGGGGCGGCAGGCCCGCGCCGAAGGGCAGCGGATGGGCGATATACTGGCCGATCATCACCAGCATCCAGCCGAGCATGACCGCGCCCAGCAGGATTGCCGCCACGCCGATCACTGGCCGGACCGGCCGGACGATCGACTGGAGCCTGTCGGCCAGATTGGGCGCGTCGGGCGGCAGCGGCGCCCCGTCGGCGGCGCGCAGCACCAGCATCGGACGATAGCTCTCCAGATGGACGAGCAGCAGATAGAGGTTGAGCGCCAGCGACCCAGCGCCCATCACCATGCCGCGCAGATGGGCGACGAAGAACACGTCGACGATGAAAACGGAAATGGTGATCGGCAGCACCGCCACCAGCATCAGGGGCGTCAGCAGGTTGAGCAGCAGCGCGATGCCGGTCAACAGTTCTATGCCCTTGACCATGTGGAACATGATGCCGTTCTCTATCATCGCCCCCACCACATCGGGCGGCGGCGCCATATGGGCGAAGTCCGAGATGCTGGGATAGGGGGTGATGATCTTGAACCACCAGTTGAGGCCGTTCAGCGTGTAGATGATCCCCATCAACAGCCGCGCGGCGACAGCCATTTTCTCCGTCATGCCATGCCCCTCACTCCCCTGCTCCGCCTGTCCCGGCCGCCGCCCGCGGGGCGGGCCGGGACAGGCGGAAGGCCGATCAGAAGGTCAGCCGCAGCCGGGCGCCATAGGTGCGCGGCGCGCCGATCTGCCCCACCACCGCGTCGCGCAGGTTATCCGACACGACGCCGCCCGAATAATAGACCTTGTTGCCGATATTCTTGACATAGCCGGTCAGCGTGACCGCCTTGCCCGGCGACACCCATTGCAGCGACGCGTCATAGACCTGATAGGCCGTCTGCCGCTCGATCGGCACGAAGTCGTTGGTCAGCCAATAGCTGGAGGTGAAGCGCATCTGCGCGTTGAAGCTCAGCTCGCCCATCGAATCCGCCAGCGGTATCGCCTGGTCGAACGACACATGGCCGGACCATTTGGGCGCGCGGACCAGTTGCTCCCCGCTATTGTCGATCGGCCCCGCCAGCGTGTCCACGATATAGGTGTTGTACTTGTTGTCGTTATATTCGACCTCGGCGGAAAGCTGCGTCGTCGGCGTGATCTGCGCCGCGACGGAGACGTCCGCGCCATAGAGCCGCGCACTCGCCGCGTTCTTGGTCAGCAGGATGACGCTGCCCGGAACGGAGCCGAAGCCGAGGAAGGTTTCCTGCTTGTCGGTATAATCCCAGTAGAAGCCCTCGATGTTCAGCTGCAGCCGGTTGTCCATGAAGCGGCTCTTGAGCCCGGCGGTATAGGCGGTGAGCTTTTCGGGCTTGTAGCTGTTGCTGGGCGCGATGTCGTTGTAGAAGCCGCCCGCCTTGAAGCCGGTCGCGACCGTCGCATACACCATGACCTGCGGGGCGACGTCATATTCGGCCCCGGCGCGGAAATTCACCGCCTTGTCGATCCGCCGCCCGCTGATGTCGGACGCGCCCGGCAGGTCCGCGATCGATCCGGTGATGGGCAGCGGGAATTCCGGGATCGGCCCGAACACCGGCGCGGTCGCCCCGCTCACGGTCTTCTTCTCCCAGGTGTAGCGGACGCCGCCGATCAGCCGGAAGCTGTCGCTGAGGCTGGCATTGGCCTCGCCGAACACCGCCCAGGTATCGTCGTTGCGCTCCGGCGCATAGGTCGGCAGCGCGAAGGTCGGCAGGATCTTGCTCTGATATTTGTCGTCGGCATCCTCGCGCGAGGCGAAGGCGCCGACGACCCAGCGCACCGCCGCGCCGTCCGCGGAGGAGAGCCGCCCCTCTATCGCATATTGGTCGCTCTTCATCTTGTTCCAGGTCGGCACGACCAGCGCCGCATAGGCGAGGTTCTCGAACCGGGCGCCGACATAGCTGGGGATCAGCGTCAGCGTGCCCCAGTCGAAGCGATGCTCGAAATTGACCGACAGGTTGAAGATGTCGATATCCTGGAACCCGTCGGTCCGGGGCTGCGTCACGCCGTCGGGGTTGGTCGCGGCGATGCGCGCCAGCGTTTGCGGATCGGTCGGCCCGGCCCACGGGTCGGATGGCACGGGAACGCTGGTCAGCGGCGGGGTGTCGCCGAACCGCCGCGCGATGACGCCCGCGTCGCTCTTGCCGCCGAGATGCGAATAGCCCGCCGTCACCAGCATCGACGTGTCGCCGCTGGCGATCAGCAGATGGGCACGGACGCTCTGCTTGATGTCGTCGCCATAGCCGTCGGAAAGATAGCCCTGCCGGTCCGTCACCTGACCGGCGACGCGCAACGCGACCACATCGCTGAGCGCGACGTTGAACGCGCCGGTGACGCGCTGGTTGCCGTAATTGCCGATCTCGACCTCGCCATAGCCGCTGGTGTCGAACCGGGGCTTGGCGGTGACGAGGTTGATCGCGCCGGACGACGCGTTGCGGCCGTAGAGCGTGCCCTGCGGCCCCTTCAGCACCTCGATGCGGTCGAGGTCGAAGAAGGCGCCCGACGCCTCGTAGGATTTGGGGAAATAGACGCCGTCGACGTTGATCGCCACCGCCGGGTCGGTCGCCGAGTTGATCGTGCGGTCGCCGACGCCGCGAATGGAGATCTGCAACTGCGGGCCGTTCGTCGCGATGGTGAGGCCGGGCGCCAGATTCTGGATCGCCGCCGCATTGTCCACCCCGCTGCGGACCAGTTCGTCGGCGGAAATCGCGGTGATCGCCCGCGATTCCTTCTGCACGCTGACCGCACGGCGGGACGCGGTGACGATGATGTCCTGCAACCCCTGCGCGCCGGATGCGGCCGCCGGGGCGCCGCTCTCCGCCGACTGGGCGAAAGCCGCGCCGCCCGTCAGGGCCAACGCCATCGCGACCGAAGAAACCAGTGTTGAAGCCTTATAGATTTTGGACATTATATCCCCTCTCCGCAATCCATCTCAATTATCTGTTATCGATTGACTTGCCGGCCCTGCTTTGGCCTGTCGGTCTGCTTCCCGGATATTTCCCTCATCGCTTCATATCCATGAAAACAGGTCGAAAACCGTGCCGAACAAGGCAGAACTACGGGAACGCCATCCTTGCCGGACATCCGATTCCCCGCTTTGTTGCTCCATGGTACAAATGCCCGCACCGGCAAAGATTGTCTACAAAAAAATTATACAAATTTGAGTACATTTTTCGCTAACATTGCTCCGTAGAGAGACGCGCCACGGGGCGCGGCGACGCCGGAAGGCCGCCGTTTTTAGCACTGTTCAGGCGTTTTCGGCGTCCAACTGGTAGCGCTCCGCGACATGATTGTGGGGCGGAGTCTTGCCCACGGCGCGCATCGCCGCATGGGCGCGGTCGTGATCGGCGGGGTCGGCCAGCCGGGGAAGGCAGACCAGTTCCGACAGCTCCAGCCCCGCCAGCGACGCCTTGACCAGCACCGCCGGGTCCATGACCATTTCCGGCGGGAACTGGTCGAAAAAGCCGCTTTCCTCCGCGCCGCCCAGCCCGGTCCTCGTCAGCCCCGGCACCAGCGCCTGGAAGCGCAGCCCCTGCGAGGCCAGTTCCGCGTCGAGCACATGGGTGAACTGGACGACGAACGCCTTGGTCGCCGCATAGACGCTCGCGCCCGGCATGAAGTCGAAGGCGAAGCCCGACGCGATGTTGATGACCGTGCCGCCCCCGCGCGCCAGCATCGCCGGGATGGCGGCATGGGTGAGGCGCGTCAGCGCGAGCACGTTCACCGCGATCATCCGCTCATGCGTGTCGCGCTGCTGCTCGACGAACAGCGAAATGTCGCCGATCCCGGCATTGTTGATGAGGAAATCGACGTCGCCGCCCGCCTCGATCCGCGCCTCCACCCGGCGCAGGTCGGCAGGGTCGGCGAGATCGGCGGGAAACAGCTCCACAGCGACGCCGTGCGCCTCCTCCAGCCGCGCCGCCAGCGCCCGCAGCCGGTCGACGCGGCGCGCGACCAGCAGCAGGTCCCGCCCGCGCCGCGCCAGTTCCTCCGCATAGGCCGCGCCAATTCCCGATGATGCGCCGGTAACCAGAATCTTGCCCTGCTCCGCCATCGCGGCCTCCCTCTTGATGTAATATTATATTGAATGACGATATAATATACAATTGTGACGCCGAAGGAAAGACCTAAACCGGTGCGCGCAATCCGCTTGAGAAGTGCGGCAGAGGGACGCTAGTTAGGGGGATGAGCAGCCTGCACATCATGCCCGGCCACCTGATCCGCCGCCTGCAACAGATATCCGTATCGCTTTTCGCCGCACGGATGGCCGAGGCGGGGCTGGACCTCACATCGGTGCAATATGCCGCGATGGCAACGCTTCACGACCATCCGGGGCTGGACCAGGGGACGCTCGCCGGACTGATCGCCTATGATCGCGCAACCATCGGCGGCGTGGTCGACCGGCTGGCGCAGAAGGGGCTGGTGCTGCGCGAAACCAGCGCGAAGGACCGGCGCGCGCGCATCCTGACGCTGACCGCCGAGGGGGAAAGGGTGTTGGAATCCGCCACCCCCTGGGTGGAGCGGGTGCAGGAGGATATCGTCGCCTGCCTGTCGGAGGAGGAGCGCCGCACCTTCCACGCCCTGCTGCGCAAGACGACCGACGCGGGCAACGACCTCAGCCGCGCGCCGCTGCGGCGGCCCTGAGCGAAGGCGCCCGCTATCGCTGCTTGCGCCGGTCGTGCAGCAGCGCGACAAGGACCATCAGCGTGGCCGCCGCGAAGGGGATGGCATCGAACATGTTCATGCGTCGGACTCCGCTTGCGCCACGCCGGACACGGGGCCGGATACGGGGCCGGATACGGGGTTTCGCCCCGCCGCGTTGCGCGCCTTGCGCCAGATCGGCGTATATTCGGCCTTCGCCGTCAGCAGCGGCAGGAAATAGGCCGAATAGGCAGCGATCAGGATCAGGTTGAGGAAAAGCTCCTTCGGCCCGGTGTAGAGCTGGCGCGGCATCGCATCGACGAAGGTGTTGAGGTAGAAGATCGACAAGGTGGTCGGCATCTCCATCACCAGCGCGAGCGGCACATAGAGGTTGAGCAGCAGCAGCACGCCCACCGCCACCTCGACCAGCTTGATCCAGAAGAACAATCCCACATCGTCCAGCGCGGCGACGAAGGGCGCGGCGGGCGACAGGTGGATCGCCGCCGGGGGCACGAGGTGAAAGAAATAGTTGAGCCCCGACACCAGCGAATGGACGCCGAAGGCGATGCGCAGCCACAGGATCGCATAGGCGGTCCAGCCGGACCTGCCCCCGTCCGTTCCGAAGAAATCCCACATCCTCTTTCTCCCCTCCTCGCCTTTTCGCCGGCGTTCCCTCCAGGCGGTTCGACCGATTCGATTGCGCGATAATTGCATATTATATTGAATACTATAATCGGCCACGCAAGCGAAAAGCAGGGCTGGCGATACGGAAGGAGGCGCGGGACCTCCCCATCCATGCGGCCGAAATCCGGGAAACGGATAGACCGAATGGCACGGAAAACAGCCGGAAATGCGGATTTTTAAACATTATTGACTAACTATATTGGATACTATTAGAGTAGACACCTGCCCGCACCGTCTGCTGAGCGGCCGTGCCGGGCCAAACGAAGCAATCACGGGGAGAGGAAGTTGATATGCGATCGTTGAAAACCCCTATCCGCGCCAGCCTGAAAACGGGCGCCGCGACATTCGGCCTTGCCACCGCCATCATCGCCACCGGCGCCTTCGCGCAGGACGAAACCGCACTGGCCGATCCTTCCGCCAGGGGCGGAATAGCCGACATCATCGTCACCGCGCAGCGCTATGAACAGAGCCTGCAGGACACGCCGCTGTCGGTCGTCGCGCTCAATGGCGACCAACTCGCCGCCGCAGGCGTGGACAGCCTCGACAAGTTCGACACCTTCATTCCCAATGTCAGCATCGGCGGCACGATGGCGCAGGGCAACGCGATCGCCTCCTTCGCCATTCGCGGCATCGGCGGCGCGCCGTCGGGCTTCGTCACGCAGGAAGGCTCGGTCGGCGTCTATGTCGACGACATATTGTTCGCCCGCCCCAACGGCGCGCTGCTCGACCTGCTGGATGTGGAGCGGGTCGAGGTGCTGCGCGGGCCGCAGGGCACGCTGTTCGGCCGCAATACGGCGGGCGGCGCGATCCGCTACGTCACCAAGCGGCCGGATTTCGCCGCCGTGTCGGGCAATGTGCGCGCCGCGATCGGCAGCTATCAGCGCCGCGACCTGTCGGCCAACCTCAACCTGCCGCTGGCGGATACGCTGGCGGTCCGCTTCTCCGCCTCGCAGAAGAACCAGGACGGCTATGTCACGCGCATCATCGACGGCGACCGGCTGGGCGACCGGAACTCGACCGTGATGCGGGCGCAGGCGCGCTGGCAGCCGACGCCGCGCCTCGATATCGAACTGTCGGCCGACACCATCCGCACGCATGACGACGGATCGCCGACGGTCATTGCCCGCTATGAGCCGACCGACCTCTACCCGACGGCGCTCTATTGCGTCGCGGTCAGCCCGACCTGCAGCGCATCCAACGTGACGCGGGGCGCGCAGGCGCGCGCGCTGGCACCCGCCGGCGCATCGCCGTCGGGATATACCAACGCGGCGGCCGACCTCGCCTATTTCCTCGGCCAGGCGGGCGGCCGCTACGAGGTCTATGGCGGGCTGGTGCCCGACACCAACCGGTTCAAGTCCTACGGGCTGGCGGGCACCATCGCCTATGAGCTGAGCGACACGGTGACGGCCAAGTCGCTGACCGGCTACCGCGATCTCGACCAGACCCAGAACCAGGATTTCGACCGTTCGCCGCTGCCGCTCTATGGCCTTAACGAGCGGATCGGGATCGAATATTTCACGCAGGAATTCCAGTTCACCGGCCAGTCCTTCGCCGACCGGCTGAAATGGGTGGTCGGCGCCTTCTATTATTGGGACAAGGCGGAGGATTACCGGCGGCGGCTGGGGTCCGGCTCCAACAGCAACAGCGCCTATGCCGACGACGGCTCGCTCTTCGTCAATCCGGCCGACGGGATCGGGCTGGGCGAGTTGGAGCAGAAGTTCATCACGACGAAGAGCATCGCGCTGTTCGGGCAGGGCAGCTTTTCCATAACGGACGGGCTGGTCGCGACGCTGGGCCTGCGCTGGAACCGCGACACCAAGGAATATACCGCCTTCCGCGAGGGCCGCGGCCGCATCGGCGGGGTCGCGATGGCGCATACGGTGAAGGACAGCTGGTCCAACCTGTCGCCGCGCTTCGGCCTCGAATATCACTGGAACGACGATGTGATGACCTATGTGTCGGCGGCCAAGGGCTTCAAGGGCGGCGGCTTCAACGACACGGTGGAAACCAACTGCGTCGATCCGCAGGTCTGCGGGCTGTCCAGCTTCGCGCCGGAAAATCTGTGGACCTATGAGGTCGGCCTGCGCTCGGATCTGTTCGACCGCAAGCTGCGCTTCAACATCACCGGCTTCTACACCGATTACAAGGACCAGCAGATCCAGTATATCGATTCCGCGCCGCCGCCCACGCAGTTCACCGTCAACGGCGACGCCACGGTCAAGGGCGTGGAGGTGGAGCTGATGGCCGCGCCCATCGGCGGCCTGCTGTTGCGGGCGAGCGGCGGCTATGTCCACACCCGCTATAATGACGACATATTGGGCATCAATTCCGGCATCGTGCAGATCGCCCGGACCACGCCCTATTTCCGCAGCCCGAAATGGTCGTACAGTCTCGGCGCGAGCTATAGCGTACCGGTATCCGACGCCGGCGAAGCCTCGTTCGACCTGAACTGGGGGTGGAAGGACAGCCAGGCCAGCACCGCCTCGCCGACCAACATGGTGATGCTGCCGTCCTACGGGCTGCTCAACGGCCGGATCGAATATCGATCCAAGGCGGGATGGAGCATCGCGCTGACCGGCAACAACCTGCTGGACAAATATTATCTCACCGGCGGCTTCGACCCGGCGGGCCCCGCCTCGCTCGATTCCCCCGGCCTGGGCGCGGGCAGGCACGATGCGGTGTTCGGGTTCGAGATGCTGGATCTGGGGCGGCCGCGCGAGGTCGGGCTGGAACTGAACTACCGCTTCTGACGCGAAGCGGCGGGATCATGGAGCGGCGGTCCTTGCGGGCCGCCGTTCTTTTTGGGCGGTCATGCTGTTTTGTGAACTCGCCGCAATGAGTGACGGTGGGCAGAAGTGGACCTTCGCCTTCAATCGTCATGCTGAACTTGTTTCAGCTCCATCAAGCTGCTCAATCCGGGGAAATGGCCGCTGAGCCGAAGGCCAGCGCAGCCAACCAGGCTCAGGGTGACGATCGGGGCTATATCAGCCCTTCCCCACACCGCCCACACGGGCAACGTTCCTTCACGCGCCTCAGCGCGGCGCCAGTACCGCGAGGCTGCTCCACGGGATCAGCCATTGCCCGACCATGCCGACGATCCAGACCGTCGACGCGCCGCCGATCAGGATCGACGCCCAGCGCAGCACCGCCATCGCGCGCGGGCAGGACCAGCCGCGATCCGGCACCGCCGCGTCCGGCGTGGGGGTGAAGAGCTGCCGGTAATTGCCGAACCATTCGATCATCAGATGGCCCTGCATCAGGAACACCGCGCCGCCGAAGAAGATCATGTCGAGAAAGGCCGCCCACAAATTGGCGCCCGTCACCTGCCCTGCCGCGAACCCCACCGCCGCGCGGCCGAACGGAATGGCGTCGAGCAGGAAGGTCGTCATCAGGATCGGGAAGGCCACGACGAGGATCAGCACCGCGAACCGGTTCGCGAGCAGCGCCACCCCGACCAGAATCTCGACGATCTTGGCGGCGCTGAACATCCATCCGGTCGCGATCATCGCGGCGATCACCTGATGCTTCATCGGCCCGCCGACCGGATCGAGGATGTTGGGGAAGGGCAATATCCGAAACCACCAGTTCAACCCCGACAGCAGGCACTGCACCCCCAGCACCCAGCGGACGATGACCACCGCCCGCGCGCCGTCGATATGCGCGATGCGCGCCGCGTCAGACATCAGAAGGCTCCATGGCGGTTGGGCGAGGTTTCGGGCAGCGGCTGGAGCACGCTCCAATGCTCGACGATCTTGCCCTCCTTCACGCGGAACATGTCGACCGCCGCGATCCCCTTCGTTCCCGGCTGGCGGACGAGATGATGATGCACCGCCACCATGTCGCCCTCGGCGATAACATGCTTGATCGTGCGCGTCGGCCCCGCCTTGTCCCAGTCGAGGGCGGAAAGATGATCGATGATCGACTGCCGGTCGCCCGCGACATTGGGATCATGGTCGATCACGTCGGGCGAGAAATAGCGCTCCACCGCCTCTTTCGGCCTGCGTTCGTCGATGCCCATCTTCTCGAACGCCATCACGACCTCCTTCGGTGTCGCCTGGCTTTCCTCCACCGCGGCATAATGCGCCTTGCTGCGCGGTCCATAGTCGGACGTGAACCAGAAGGTCAGCGCGACCGGCGCCGCGATGCCCGCCGCTATGCACAAGCCATGCACCCATGCTCGCATCGTCTTTTCCTTTTATTCGATTGGGAGATCGGCCGGATCAGCGCTCGTCGCGGCGGCGGCCGAACAGCTGGCGCAGCCCCCGATCGGTCGGGTCGCCATTGTTCATCACCAGCATCGGCAGGAACTTGTCGAGATGGCCGAGCGCGATCAGACCGTTGAGCAGGATGATGATAACCCCGACCGCATGGCTCATCGCATCGTCATTGGCGACGAGGTTGAGATGCGCGATCGACAGGGTGACGGGAAAGGCCGCGACCGCTGCCAGCGGCACGAAGCGGTTGGCAAGCAGCAGCACGCCGGTCACGATCTCCAGCGCCTTCACCATCACGAACAGGCCCGAATGGTTGAGCGCGGCGATCAGCTCATGCGAGGTGGACGACGACCCCGACGGCCGGGGGAAGAATTCGAGCCAGTGATTGGCGCCATGGGCGAGGAACCAGCCGCCGAAGAAGAACTGCACCGCATAGATGAAGATGGTGAAGGCCCGCCCCTCGCGCCGCGCGCCCGGTTGCCGGGCGCCTGCCCCCATGGTCATGTCCGTCATTCGTTCCTCTCCTCATGTCCCCCGGCGCGCCGGTCGCTTCACCCGCGCTCACCCGGTCAGACTGTTATCGTCAGACTGTTATCACATATTGAATATTATATGAGTATACGATATCGATGCGGGACGCAAGCCCGGCCGGAATGCAGAAAAGCCCGGCCCGCGCGGCAATGCAAGGCCGGGATGGCCCGGCACGTCACGACAGGGGCGAGGGCGCCAGCCGCTGGCGCCGGAGATTGAAACCGAGCATCGCCAGCCCCAGCAAAATCGCGCCGACGAGGAAGAAGCCCCATGGCCCATGCTGGCCGATGGCGAACGGCCCGACGAACCCGCCGAACATCGCACCGGATCGGCCGACCATGCTGCCCAGCCCAATGCCGCTGGACCGGACATGGGGCGGGAACAGGCTCGACGCGCCGGTATAAAGGGCGGTGACCAAGCCGTTCATCGTCATGCCCAGCAAGGACAGCAGCATGATGCTGACCAGCGGAAGGGACTGGAGCAGGTCGGGCGCGGGCAGCGTCAGGCCCAGCAGCAGCGCGACCACTATCCCGCCGCCGATCAGGATGTTGGTCGTCAGCCTCTCGCCGCAGTTCATGATCAGCCAGCCGGTGGCCAGCACCCCGGCGATGCCCGCCAGGCTGAAGATGGAGATGGAGGTGGCGGCCAGCGCATGGGGATAGCCCGACGCGGTGAACATCGAGGGCAGCCAGCCGAGCACCAGGCTCATCGTCAGATAGCCGAAGAAGAAGGCGGCGAACAGGCCCGCGACCGCGACCCGCCGCTCCGCCGCGAAGATGGTGCCGAAGGCGGCGAAGAACGGCACGTCTCCCTGCCGCGACCGGAACGAGGGCGCCTCCAGCGCCAGCGCCTTGAGCAGCGCGGCGAGCTTCTGCTCGTTGCCGCCGCGCAACGCGAGGAAGGCCGGGGATTCGGGCAGGAAGAAGACCAGCAGGAGCACGATGGCGATCGGCGCCAGCCCGCAGGTCAGGAACAGCCCTTCCCAGCCGATCGCCGGAATCAGCCATTTCGCCAGCAACCCGGCCAGCGCGATGCCGATCGGCGGGCACACCATCGACAGCGCGACGCACAGGCCGCGCCGCTGGGCGGGCATGCTTTCGGTCACCAGCGCGAGCGCGGGCGGCACGCACCCGCCCAGCCCCAGCCCGGCGATGAAGCGCAACAGCACCAGTTGTTGCGGGTCGCGTGCCAGCGCCAGCAGCATCGTCATCGTCCCGAACAGCAGCGCCCCGGCGATGATGACCGGTTTCCGCCCCCAGCGGTCCGCCAGCATCCCCACCACCGGCGCGCCGACGAAGGACCCGGCATGCCCGGCCGCCATCGCCAGCCCGAACGCCGACAGCGGCAAGTTCCAGTCGCCGACGATCGCGGGCAGCGCGACGGCAATGATCTGCATGTCGACCCCGTCGAATATGAAGATGAGCTGCAACAGCACCAGCAGCTGAACCTGCTTGGGCGTCCAGCGGGCGCGGCCGGAACCGGCGTCAGCATGACTCACGGCTTCTCTCCTTGAACCTCTCGGCATATTTAGTATACCATCATGTTATACGATTTATTGTATATCGCTTTTTCCCCGGCGCAACCCCCAACCAGCCAGAGGCCCGATGCTGACCCGTAAAGAAATCATCCTGCTGGCCACCTTCGGCGCGATCGCGCCGCTGGCCATCGACATGTACCTGCCCGCCATGCCCGCTTTGGCGGCCAATCTGGGCATTTCGGCGCGGCTGGCCGGGCAGAGCGTCTCGGTGTTCCTGATCGGCATAGCGGCGGGGCAACTGGTGACGGGTCCGCTGTCGGACCGGCTGGGGCGGCGGCCGATGATCCTCTCCGGGCTGGCGTTGTTCACCCTCGCCTCGCTGGTCGCCGCGATGGCGACCGCCTTCCCCGTGCTGCTCGCCGCCCGCCTGTTCCAGGCGCTGGGCGCCTGCGCGGTGATGGTATCGGGCCGGGCGGTGGTGCGGGACCGGCTCGACGCGCGCGAATCGGCGCGCCTCTTTTCCCTGCTCGCGCTGATCGGCGGCATGGCGCCGGTGCTGGCGCCGATGATCGGCGCGGGGATCATCCAGTTCGGCGAATGGCGCCTCATCTTCCTCGTCATGGCCGCGTTCAGCCTGCTGACGCTGCTGTTCGCCTTTCCCGTCCTCACCGAAAGCCGCTCCGCCGCCACCGCCGCCAATGCTCGGTTCGAGCATCCTTTCCGCAGCTATGTCGCGCTGCTGCGCAACCGCCAGCTGCTCGGCTATCTCGCCACGGCGGCATGCAACAGCGCGGCCTTCTTCACCTATGTCGCCAATTCCGCGACGGTGCTGATCGACGGATACGGCATGACGCCGCGCGCCTTCAGCATCCTCTTCGCCGCCAATTCGGTCGGCCTCGTCTGCGCCAACCAGATCAACCGGAGGCTGCTCCGCACGCGCATGCCCGCGCAGGTGCTGCGCCTGTCGGCCCGCAACGCGCTGGTCTTCGCCTCCGCGCTGCTGCTGTTCGCCGCAACCGGTGCGGGCGGCCTGCCGGTGCTGGTCGGCCTGCTCTTCCTCGTCGTCGCCAGCATCGCGCCGGTGCAGGCGAACACGATGGCGGGGGGATTGGGCGTCGATCCTCTGCGCAGCGGCTCCACCGCCGCCCTGTTCGGGGCGACGACCTTCACCGCGGGCGCGATCGCCTCGTGGATCGCGGGCCTCGCCTATCGGGGCGACGGCGGCGGGCTTGCGGTCGTCGTCGCCTTCTGCCTCGTCGGCTCGGCGCTCGCGACCTTCCGGCTGGTCGCGCGCGAGCCCGATCCCCAGCCCGCCGAATGAGGAAAGGGCGGGATCGCCGCCGCGCCCCGCCCTTCCCCGCCGCATCGATGCATGGCCCGGCCGTCAGGCGGCCACCGCCTCGCCTTCCTCTTCCTTCTTCAGCCGCCGCACGATGTTCATGTAGCGCACCAGCGGCCCGTCCATCCCCAGCGTCATCATCGGCCGGTCGGGGGTCTTGTCGATGATCTGCTGCTGCGCCTCGATGATCGCCTCGTCCTCCTGGAACGCCTCGCAGGCGATGTCGAACACGCGCTGCTTCAGCTCGGCGCGGCGCGCCCATGGCCCCACCGCGAAGAACAGCTTGCAGCGGCCCGGCGCCACCGGGGTGACGACCTGCCCGACCGAGCGTTCCAGAATCGGATCCTCGGCGGGGATGCCGTCGGCGCCGCAGCGCTGCTGCACGCCCGGCGCGTAGCAGCGGGTCCGCAGCGTGAACACGCCCGGCACGTTCACCTCGTTGATGACCAGATCGTCGGACGGCATGTCCGGCACATAGGGGTTCTTCTGCCGCCCCACATGCCAGCGTTCGATGTGCACGCCGCGCGCCAGGCGGGTGGTCACCGCCTGATGCTCGCCCTCGATCTGCATCTGGATGGTCTTGCGGTCCCCGGCGCCGAAGGTCGCCTCATGCACATAGGGCGCGTGCGACACGTCGAGCAGATTGTCGATCAGCAGTTGCCCCTCGGCCGCGATGTCCAGATGCGACGCGGTGATCGCGAACTCCTCGCTGTCGGGGCCGATGAAATCGGGGATCAGCGACGGGTCGGCCAGCGCGGCGTCGCCCATCCAGACCCAGACGCCGCCATGGCGTTCCTCCACCAGATAGCTGCGCACGCACACCGACGGCGGGATGACCGGCTGGCCGGGCAGTTCGGTGCAGGCGCCGTCGGGGCCGAACATGATGCCATGATACATGCAGCGTATGTCGTCGCCCTCGCGCCGCCCCTTGGACAGCGGCGCGGCCCGATGGGGGCAGCGGTCCTCGAGCGCGACGGCCTTGCCGTGGCCGGTCACATACACCGCCAGCGGCTCGTTCAAGATGGTAACGGCATGGACTTGCCCATCGGCGAAGTCGCTCCGCCAACCGGCAAGATACCAGCAATTGCGTAAATACATGCGATCATCCCTCCATTGCGGAACCGCGCCGCCGCTCCCCGGCGGGCCATCCCTTCTCGTTCACAAGCATGGGCCAGTTCCGACCGGTATTTCCCGTCTCGCGCTGGCCCTCTCCCGACACGCCGTCCAGCGCCGCACGGGCATCCGGACTCATTATTGTTAGACTATATTGGATACTATATCCGTATGATGCGGAAATGTCACCCCCTCTGTTGAACGGGGTGCGAAGGGCGCGGCGATCAGGCCATCGGCAGGGCTTCCGACCGTCTCACCACATGCCGTTGCCGTTGGCGGCCGTTTCGGGAATCGGCTGCTTCACGTCCCAATGGGCGCTGATCCGGCCGTCCCGCACCCGGAAGATTTCCACATTGGCGGTGCGCATCCCATCGGCATAGCGCGTCAGCCGGTGCATCAGCACGAAGTCCCCTTCCGCGATGATCCGCACCGGCCCCATCACCAGTTTGGCAGCGGCGTCCTTGTCGAGCAGCCGTTCCAGAAAGGCCAGCGCGCCCGCTTTTCCGTCCGCTATGAGCGGGCTGTGCTGCCGGTAGTCGTCCGTCAGCATCCGGTCGACCGCCTCCCTCACCTGTCCGCCGCGCAGCATGCGGTCATAGGCGTCCACCACCTCCAGGCTCCGGCTGCGGGAGGCGGCGCTGTCGGGCAGGCCGCAGGCGGGCGCGGCGATCGTGTCGCGCAGCGCAAGCGCGGCGGCATGATCCTCGCCCTTGCCGCATCCCATGCCGTTGTCATGCGCCATTTCGGCGGGAATGGGCTGGATCACGTCCCAATGCTCGACGATCCTGCCGTTCGCCACGCGCCAGATATCGACGAACACCCGGCCCCTGTCGTCCGGCCCGGTAAAGGCATGGTGATGCAGGGCGAACAGATCGCCGTCGACCAGGATCATGTTGTTGACATTGGCCCAGCCCGCGCTGCTTCCCGCGCGCTGCTCCAGCTGCGCGAAATAGGCGCGATGCCCCGCCAGCCCGTCCGCCATCATCGGGTTGTGCTGGATCAGATCCGGCGCGGCGAAATCGTCATAGGCGCGGCGGACATCGCGGTCCACGAACATGCGGCGCAGGAATTGCGTCGCGACAGCGCGGGTCGCCTCGGTCCGCGCGCGATGGTCGCTCTCCGCCCCGGCTTGCGCGTGGAGGGGCAGGAGCGGCACGGCCGCCGCCCCGACCGCCAGCGCCGCCAACGCAAGCCCCGGCACGAGGCCCCGCAGCCGCCCGATCATGACTTCAGGCCGTCGGCTTCGGCCCAGGGCAGCGGCTTCGACCATGGCAGCGCGGTCTTGTCCCAATGGGCGATGCTGAACCGGCGGAAGCGGAAGCCCTGCCCGGCGCGGACCAGTTCGCTGACGAAATAGCCCAGGCTGCGCACCGCATAGCCCTTCGCGCCGAGGTCATAGGCGAAATGCGTCGCATAGCTGTAGACCAGCCAGTTCGCGCCGTGGCAGCGATAGTGATGATGCGCCGCCTGATGCAGCCACAGCCCGTTTTCCCTCTCCCTTATGTCCAGCAGATAGGCGAACCAGTCGGCCATCGCCTTCTTGCCGCGATGCGGCTTGCCCATGCCGACGACGAGCGGGTCGTCCTCGACGAACAGCGAGAGGAAGAGCGCGACGTCGCTGCAATCATAGGACCAGACATAGCTGGTGAAGAGATCCTCGATCGCCGCCCGCTCCGCCAGCGAGGGGCCTTCGAGCGTTTCCCGCGCCGGGGCGCTGCCCGCCATCGCCGCCAGTGCGGCCGCGCCCAGCGGCAGCGCGGCCAGATGCCGGCGGCTGATCCCGGTTTCCTGCCCCCTGGGGGCCGCGTCATCCTCTTTCCTCATCCTCTCACCTCCGATAAATAGGATAATATTTTGTAGGCATTTTTCCGACTGCTGTCCATCCCCCCGGCGGACAGGCAGGATCAGGGCCGGCAGCGGCACCCCAGTCAGGGAATGACGATCGACGTGTCGGCCTTCACCCGGTCCAGCGCGACCAGCGTGCGGAAGCTCGCCACCCATTCATGGTCGGAAAAGAGGCTGCGGGTCAGCGCTTCGTAGGAGCGCATGTCCTGCGTCAGGATCACCAGCACGAAGCTGGTGCCGCCGGTGGTGTAATAGCATTGCTGCACCTCCGGCGTGGCGCGGAACAGCGCCTTGGCGCGGTCGATGCTCGCCGTGCGCTCGTCGCGCAGGAAAACCTCCACGATCGCGGTAACGCTCACCGCCAGCGCATCGGGATCGACCAGCGCCACATTGCGGCGGATCACCCCGGCCTGCTCCATCGCCGCGATGCGCCGCTGCACGGCGGCGGCGGAAAGATGGACGGCCTCGGCGATCATCCGCTGCGGCGTCTTGTTGTCCTGCTGGACGATGCGGAGGATTTCGCGGTCGAACGAATCGAGCGGGCGGGCGGAAGGAAGAGGTCGCTTGGCCATCAGCGAGTTTTTGTTGCATTTTGCCCGCCAATCAAGAGCGCACAACCCACATATGCGCTGATATGTCTCACCCGGTCATTCAAGCACGAAAGGGAAAGCGGTGCGGACAAGCCTGTTGGGACATGCTCCCCATGCCGGATCGACCCCGATGGGCGTGCTGTGCGGCATGGGCGCGGGGGCGCTGTGGGGGCTGGTGTTCCTCGCGCCGGAACTGGCGCGCGCGTTCAGCCCGCTTCAGCTGACGGTCGGCCGCTATCTCGCCTATGGCCTGCTCTCCGCGCTGCTGGTCGCGCCGCGCCGGCGGCGGCTGGTCGCGCTGCTGTCGCGCCGCGACTGGCTGGCGCTGGGCTGGCTCGCCCTTGCCGGAAACACGCTCTATTATGTGCTGCTGGCGACCGCGGTGCAGACCGGCGGCATCGCGATGACCTCGCTGGTGATCGGCTTCCTGCCGGTCGCCGTCACCATTATCGGCAGCCGCGACCGGGGCGCGGTGCCGCTTGCGCGCCTCACCCCATCGCTGCTGCTGTGCGCGGCGGGCGCGGTCTGCATCGGCTGGCAGGCGATCGCCGCGCCCGCCTCCGGCTCGGTGCGGGATCAACTGATCGGCCTTGCCTGCGCGATCGGCGCGCTCGCCTCATGGACGGCCTTCGCGGTCAGCAACAGCCGATGCCTCGCACGCCTCGACCGGGTGTCCGTCCACGACTGGAACCTGCTGATCGGCATCGTCACGGGCGCGCAGGCGCTGCTGCTGATCCCGGCGACGCTGGCGCTCGACGACTGGAACCGCGCGGCGGGCGACTGGGCGACCTTTGCGGGCGTTTCGATCGGCGTCGCGATCTTCGCCTCGCTCGCCGGGAACACGCTGTGGAACCGGATGAGCCGGCTGCTGCCGCTGACGCTGGTCGGGCAGATGATCCTGTTCGAAACGCTCTTCGCGCTGCTCTACGCCTTCTTATGGGAACAGCGCCTGCCGACGGCGACCGAGGCCGCCGCCTTCGTCCTCGTCGTGCTCAGCGTCGTCAGCTGCCTTTCGGCGCATCAGCGGGAACGGCGCGGACCTGTAGCCCAATAAAGGTGGCAAGGGGGGATGTTCCACCATTCGAACCCCTTGTCCACGCGGGCGAAATGCCGCGTGAGATGGGGGTGGACGGCCGCGCGCATCTGATAGGCCAGGAAATGCCCGCCCGGCCGCAGCAGCTGCGCGCTCGATGCGACGATAGCGGCTGCGGTTTCCTGCGGCAGGGTGGAAAAGGGCAGGCCGGACAGGATGGCGTCCGCCTGCCCAAGGCCGAGCCGCGCGGCGATCTGCTCTATGTCCGCCGCCGTCCCGGTGACCGCGCGCAGGCGCGGGTCGTCGATATGCCGCTGGAGATGGCGGGTGAATTCCCGGCTGGTATCCACGGCCAGCAACGTGGCGGAGCGCGGCAGGCGGGAGAGGATCGCGCGGGTGAACACCCCGGTGCCCGGCCCATATTCGATGCACAGACCGACCGCGCCCCATTTGATCGGCGCCAGCATGCGGCGAACCATCCTGTCGGACGCCGGAAAAGCCGAACCGACCTTCAGCGGGTGCTTGAGAAACTCCCCGAAGCTGATGCCCAGCGGCGAGGGAACGGGTTCGCTCGATATCGAACCGGCGGAATGCAGGGGGTGATCGGGTATCGCCATCTTCTCCTCACGGCAGTTGCTCTGGCGGCATGGAAATAGAATGGCCCCGGCCGCCCTTTGTTCCTGCACCCGCGAATTTCACGGGCATTTCGATCCTTCGTCGGCATGGCCGTTCAGCAGCCGGGGAATGAGGGGCAGCAGTTCGCGCGCGAGGAAGCCGACGCCGCCCATCGCGCTTTCCAGCCTGCGTCCCGCCTCGCCATGGACCCACGCGCCCCAGGCCGCCGCGTGCAACGGGGACGCGCCCCGCGCCGCCAGCCCGCCGATGATTCCGGCCAGCACGTCGCCCGATCCGCCGGTGGCCAGCCCCGCGCCGCCGCCCGCATAGCGCAGCCGCTCGCCCGCCGGACCGGCGAGCACGCTTTCCTCGCCCTTGAGCAGCACCACCGCGCCGAATTCGGCGGCGATGGCGGCTGCAACCGCCGGAGCGTCGCGCGCCACGTCTTCGGGCGGCAGGTCGGCCAATATGGCCATTTCGCCATGATGCGGCGTCAGGATCACCCGCCCGTCATGGCGCGCGATCAACGGGCGGAGATCGCGCGCGGCGGTCAGCGCGGCGGCGTCGAGCAGGATCGCCAGCGGCGCCTCCACCCCTTCGAGCACGCGCGCGACCAGTTCGTCGGTGCGGGTGCTGGCGCTCATCCCCGGCCCCAGGATCAGCATGTCGCAGCGGCTGGCCCGCTCGATCAGCAGCTCGGCCGCGCCCGCCGCAATCTCTCCATCGTCCTGCGCGGGCAGCGCGATCATCGCGGCTTCGGGCACGAGCACGCCCAGCGGCAGGGCGGCGGGGCGCACCGTCGCCATCTGGAGCTTGCCCGCGCCCGCGCGCAGCGCCGCCTCGCCGGTGAGGCGCAGCGCGCCGGGCACGAACTCCGCCCCGCCCGCGACCAGCACGCGTCCCCGGCCGTTCTTGTCGCAGCCGTCGTCGATCACGGGCAACGGGTGCGCGGCGAGCCAGTCGCGGTCGATCAGCATGTCGCTCATCCCCGCACGCCCTGGATCGCGTCGGGTGCGCGGGTGACCGGCGCGGCCTCCTCGCGCATCGGCGCGGTGACGTTGTAGCGGTGCAGCACCAGCGCGCCACCGTCGCCGCCCTCGGAATCGAGCCGATAGTCGGTGATCGCGCAATTGGCGACGTCCTGCGCACGGTCGATCGCCAATATCTCGGCCTCGGTCATGCCTTCGATGATATAGCGCATGCACAGCACGACTACCTGATGGGTGAAGAGGATCACCCGGCGGTCGGCATGGTGCAGCGCGATCGTATCGAGCACCGAGCGCAGGCGGAGGATGACGTCGCACCAGCTCTCGCCGCCCGGCGGCCGGTGATAGAATTTGCCGAGCAGCTGGCGCAGCGCCGCCTGTTCGGGCTGGAGATTGCGGATGCCGGTGACGGTGAGGCCGTCGAGGATGCCGAACTCCTTCTCCCGCAGCCGCTCGTCGAAGCAGATCGGGATATCCGGCGCGCAGCCGCCCGCCGCGCGGAACAGCTCCGCCGTCTGGCAGGTGCGCCTGTAGGGAGAGGACAGCAGCACCTCCGGCCGGTCCTCCTCCCGGCCGCTGGCGAACCAGTGGCCGAGCGCGGTCGCCTGCCGCCGCCCGGCCTCGCTCAGCGGCACGTCGGCATCGCGTTCGGAAAGGGGTATGCGGTCGATCGCGGACTGGGTCGCGGCATCGCGGGCGACATTGCCCGCGCTCTGCCCGTGCCGCACGATGATGAGCTGCCGGGGCCAGTGGATCGAGCGCATATCCTCCCTTTCCTGATGCTGCGGGCCCTGATGCGGCGGACCTTGTGCGAGGGGACCAACGGCCGAAGGCGCGGTTTCGATCCCCCGCCGCTCCATCCGTCCCGTTGCGAGCGGTTCGCAGGGAACCGGCGCCTCCCATGGACGGTTGCTGAGGAACCGGAGACAGGAAAGCGAAAGAGGAGAGCATCATGAAGACGAACGGGTTTACCGACGCGATCGCGCTGCTGAAGGCGGATCATCGCAAGGTCGAGCAATTGTTCGAGCAGTTCGAAAAGGCGCGGTCCGCGGGCCGGAAGCAGGATATCGCCCATGAAATCTGCACCGAGCTGAAAATCCACACGACGATAGAGGAAGAAATCTTCTATCCGGCCTTTCGCGGCAAGATAGAGGACCACACGCTCGACGAGGCCTATGTCGAGCATGACGGCGCCAAGGTGCTGATCAACGATATCGAGGCGGGATCGCCCGCCGACGATTTCTACGATGCGAAGGTCAAGGTGCTGTCCGAGGAGATCAAGCATCATGTGCGCGAGGAGGAGATGCCGTCGGAGGGCATGTTCGCCCAATGCCGCGAGACGGGCGTCGATCTGGTCGAATTGCGCGACCGGATGATGGCGCGCAAGGAAGAACTTCTGCGTCAGGCCAAGGCCGCCGGCCTGCCGATGGCCAAGCCCAATGCGGTGAACCTCATCCCCGCCTGAGCCGCCCGCAGGAACAACCGGACGAGGGCGGGAGAAAACCCCCGCCCTCTTCGGGGACGACCGATCGATGAATCGTGAGGAATGAAGAAACCGCCGGGCGCATATCCTGTGGACAGGGAAGCGGTTACCGGCGGCTATCGCCCTTTCAGGGAATCCGGTTGCGGGCCGTCGCCGCCTGCCGCCGCGTCGCTGTCGAAATCCTCAGGATTGCCGCCGCCTCCGGCGCCCGCGCCGCTGCCCTTCACCTCGCCGGAACCGGGCACCGCCCGCTTGCCGCGATTCTCGGCCGCTTCCCGGTCATGATCTTCCTGTTTCGCCATTTCCGTTTCCCGTGAAACATCCCGCCGGGCCTCGCGCGGCGGCGGCGCGTCCTGCAATTCCGTGGGCAATGCCGTGGAGCGCCTCAGCTTCCGCCCTGGATGTTGATGGGCGGCGCAAGGGGATTGGCGTCCTTGTCCTTGCCCTTTTCGACATGCTCCGCGGCCTCGTCGGAAACCGCGCTTTCATCGCCGCCCGGCGAGCCTTTTTCCGGCGGGGGAATATCGTTCCGGCCTTCCGCCGGATCCTGCGCGCGATCCTCGCGCTTGTCCTGCTGTTCCATGTCGCCCTCCTTGGACGTTCCATCGATCAACAAGCCGCGTCGCGAATCGTTCCCCGGTCCGTCCTCCCTGGGGCGGTCAGATCGCGTTCAGGTAAAAATCCTTCAGCGCGCGCGCATCGTGCAGGGCGTTGTGCGGCATCCGGCTGTTGGCGGCGGCGCTGAACCCCACGCCGTTGAACAGCTCCAGCCGCAGCCCGTCGAGCGCGATCATCTCGCCCGGACCGGTCACCAGCAGGCCGCAGAAATGGGCGAGGTCGTCCGGCCAATCCGCCACGATCAGCGGATCGCGGTCATTCGCCAGATAGGCCTCCAGATGCCGCGCCGCATCGAGACGGCTCAGCTGATGATCGACCCCCGGCGGCACGAAGCGGAGATAGGGGATCACATTCTGCGCCACCCAGGGGTGGATTTCCGCCGGCAGGGGAAGCGAGACGTAGAATTCCTGGTCGCCAAACTCCGGGATGAGCGCAAGGCTGATGAGGTCGCCGCCAAAGCCGTTGAATTCGGTATCGAGGAAATAGCGCATCTTTCCTCCTTTGACACCGCCCCTGCTTGCCGTAAACCCTCGCGGGCGGCGGAAGGCCGCTGGCGAAGGGCCGGTTGCGACGAACGGCCGGCAGGGGAAATCATATGCAGGCGCGCGAATATATCGGATCGGCCAGGGTACCCGGCGGGGCGGAACTCACCCTCTATCGTCGCGGCAGGGACTTCATGATCGTCCTCGACCGCAACGAGCTGATGAGCAGCCGGATGAGCGGATCGGAGGAGGCGCTCGCCACTCTCACCTGCGACCGGCTGCACGGCAGGGCGCGCCCGCATCTGCTGATCGGCGGCTATGGCATGGGCTTCACGCTGCGCGCCGCGCTGGCCCGGCTCGGCGGCGACGGGCAGGTCACCGTCGCGGAGCTGGTGCCGGAAATCATCGACTGGGCGCGCGGGCCGATGGCCGAGCTGGCGGCGGGCTGCCTCGACGATCCGCGCGTGCACCTCGTGCAGGCGGATGTGGCCGATGTGATCGGCGCGGCGCGGGAAAGCTATGACGCGATACTGCTCGATGTGGACAACGGGCCGGACGGGCTGGTGCGTCAGGCGAACGACCGGCTCTATTCGGCGCAGGGCATCGCGGCGGCGATGGCGGCGCTCAAGCCCGGCGGCATAATGGCGATATGGTCCGCCGCGCCGGACGCCGCCTTCGCCCGCCGCCTTGCCCGCGCCGGCTTGATCGTCGAGGAAGTCGCAGTGCGGGCGCGCAGCAACGGCAAGGGGCCGAGGCACGTCATCTGGTTCGCCACCAAAAGGGCGTGATCAGCGCGCGCCTTTCGGGCCGCTTGTCTCCGCCGCCACGCGCGACTCGCCCGGCGCGAGGCCGTCCAGCGTCCAGTCGCCGATGCGCCAGCGCACCAGCCGCAGCGTCGGGTGCCCCACCGCCGCCGTCATCCGCCGCACCTGCCGGTTGCGCCCCTCGCTGATCGTCAGCCGCAGCCAGCAGTCGGGCACGCTCTTGCGGAAGCGGACCGGCGGATCGCGCGGCCAGAGCGCCGGCGCCTCGATGCGCTCGACCCGCGCGGGCAGGGTCGGGCCGTCCTTCAGGCGTACCCCGCGCCGCAACCGCTCCAGCGCGGCCTCGTCGGGATCGCCCTCGACCTGCACCAGATAGGTTTTCGGCATCTTGAAACGCGGGTCGGCGATCCGCGCCTGCAACCGGCCGTCATCGGTCAGCAGCAGCAGCCCTTCGCTGTCGAGGTCCAGCCGCCCGGCCGGGTAGACGCCGGGCCTGTCGATGAACGACGCCAGCGTCGGACGGGTCGGGCCGGTGCTTTCATCGGTGAACTGGCAGAGGACGCCATAAGGCTTGTTGAAGAGGAGGAGGACCATCGCCGCTCACTCTCCGTCGTCGAACGCCAGGCTGCCCTGATCGATCAGCGCGGCGATCAGGGCGAGGACGGCGGGCGATGCGGCAAGGGCGGGATCGACCGTCAGGGCCGGGCCTGCGCACAGTTGCTCGGCCAGCGAGGCGGCATCGCCCGCGCAGTCGAAGCAATGGCCATCCACGAACAGCAGGATCGCATCCTCCCGCTGGCGGATGAAGGCAAAGCGGCTGGCCGGATTGCGAACCAGCGCCACTCGTTCGGCCAGCAACGCGCGCACCTCCTGCCGCCCGATCGGCTCTTCCGGCCGCCAGTCCGCCTCGGCATATTTGGGCTGGCTGGCATGGAGGCCGAACCAGCGGGCGAAGGCATCCCGGTCGGACAGCGCCTCCATCACCATCGCATGCAGCCGGTCGAGCGCGGGCGCGGCGATCTCGCCGGGGTGGGCCTGTATCGTCAGGTCGGGGTCGGCATAGCGGTCGTCCTCGGCCAGCGCGTCGGCCTGATGCCCGCACCAGCCCTCGACCAGCTCCGCGCGGGAGGGCGCGCGGAAGCCGATCGAATAGGTCATGCAGTCGTCGCCGACCGCGATGCCGTCATGCGCGAAGCCGGGCGGCACGTAGAGAATGTCGCCCGGTTCGAGGATCCAGTCGCCGGTCGCCTCGAAATCGCCGATCAGGCGCAGATCCTCATGCGGCACCAGCGGCGTCGCGGCATCGCATCGCGGCCCCACGCGCCAGCGCCGCCTGCCCAGCCCCTGCACAAGGAACACGTCATATTGATCGTAATGCGGCCCGACCCCGCCCCCGTCGGTGGCGTAGCTGACCATCACATCGTCGATGCGCCAGTCCGGCACGAAGCGGAACGGCTCGATCAGCGCCGCGACATCGGACGCATGATGATCGACCGCCTGCACCAGCAGCGTCCACGGTCCGTCGCCCAGTTCGCCGAAACGGGCTTCGGGCAGCGGACCGGATTCCATCGCCAGACGATCCCCGTCGCGCGTGACAAGGCGCGCTTCCACGCCCTCCTCACAGGCGAGGCCCGCCAGTTCGTCGGGCTCCAGCGGATTGCGCCATACGTCCCACGGATTGCGGATCAGCAGAGGGCGCTTCTGCCAATAGCCGTTCAGGAAAAGGCCGGCGTCGAAATGGGCGAGCTTCATCCCCCGCCCATGCGCCGATCGGCGGCGGCTGTCAAAAAAGGCTTTGGCCTGTCCGGCCTCCGGGGCCGCCGCCGAAGCCGGTTGGACACGGTTTCATCGAACGGGGACACCATCCGGCATCTGCCGCTCGGCCCAGACGATATAGCGGAGCGGCCCCCGCTCGATCGCGTCGAAAGGATAGCAGGTGGTGAGCGCCAATAGCGGGCGGGACGGGTTGGCCGGATAGGCGAAGCGGTCCCAGCGGGCGATGGCCGCGCCGGTGATCCGGTACCGGCTGATTGCGCCGCTGATCGATCGGACCTCGACCACATCGCCGGGCCGGGCCCGTTTCAGGAAGGCGAAATGGGTGTCGCGGTGGGCGGCCATGATCGTGACCAGCGGCTTGCCGGGCAGCAGCGTGGGGCCGAAGGCCATGGCCTGCCCCGATCCGCCCGACAGCACCACCTCGCTGACGCCCAGGCGTGGCAGGGTGATGCGGGCGACAGGGGCGGTATCGGCCCAGGGCCATGGCTTGACCGGCCGGTGCCCGGCCAGACTGCGCTCGAAGGCGCGGTCGAGCAGGATTTGCGCGACCCACGCCTTGGCGGGGATGGCCGCGCCCCTCGCCATCAGGACGAGGCCGGCCGCGCAGAGCAGGGCCAGGAACAGCGTCGGAAGGACGCGCCCGATGGCGCGTCCCCCCTTGCGGATGGCGATGGCGGTCATGCGCGGGCCCTCCGGCGCCGGAAACCGAGACCGGCGAGGCCGATGAGCAGCAATGCCGCGCCCTGGCCGATCAGCGCGGTATAGCCGGCTGCGGTTTCGGGCAGGTCCATGGCCTCGGCCTGATCGGCGGGCCGGATGGCGCCGCCCCCGCCCGCGCCCGCCGTCCGGCCGCCGAAGAGAACATCGAAATCCCAGCCCGCGGGGAGCAGCAGCGGCAGTTCCTCGCGCGTCAGCGTCGCGCCTTCGGGCCGCGCCGGGGTTTCGTCGACCGCGACGAGGCTCGTTTGCGAAGTCACGATGCCATAGGCGAGGCCGAGCTGCGCGATGGCCTCGTCGGCGGTGGCCGCGTCGGTCTCCCTTGCCCAGCGGGCGGCCTCGACATCGGCGATGCGGCGATTGGCCCAGAGCTTCGCGACGGCGGGGCTGTCGATGGCCTCGCCCAGATCGACGGTCTGCGACCAGCGCCTGCCGCCGATCGTGCCGCTGACGGTCAGCCTGCCGCCGGACGCCTTGCCCTTGCCCAGCAGCACCAGCGGCTCTCCCGCATAAAGATCCGGCAGCTTGCGCGGGGTGAGGTCGAGAGACGCGCCCTCGACGCCGACCTTAAGGTCGCGGACCACCGGAGCGGTCAGGCGGTCGAGCAGCGCGGTCATCTTCGCGGCGACCTCGTTGCCGGTGCCGACATTGGTGAAGGCGCCCCGGCCCGCCTCGGCCATGCGGCGCATCAGATACTGGTTGGGCGCGGAGCCGATGCCGACCATGAAGATGCGGCTGCGGCCCGCCTTCGCCGC
The DNA here is from genome assembly GCF_014196495.1 of Sphingobium jiangsuense. Classification (GTDB taxonomy): domain Bacteria; phylum Pseudomonadota; class Alphaproteobacteria; order Sphingomonadales; family Sphingomonadaceae; genus Sphingobium; species Sphingobium jiangsuense. The sequence goes on along the minus strand of NZ_JACIDT010000011.1, from coordinate 82,010 downwards.
GATGGCGGCCATCATCTCCTTTTCGTTCGCGATATTGCCGTCGGTCAGGAAGACGATCTGGCGGACGGTTTCCGAATCGTCGGGACGGCTGTCGATCAGCGCCGATTGCAGCGCGGGCAGCATTTCGGTGCCGCCATTGGCCTCCAGCCCCCTGGTGAAGCGCCTGGCCAGCGCGATCTGTTCGGGCGTGGCGGGGACGCTGTCGTCGAACAGGCGGGTCATGGTGTCGTCGAAGCGGATGATGTTGAAGCGGTCCTGCGGGCGCAGCGTGTCGAGCGCATAGAGCAGGCTGTCCTTGGCCGCGTCCATCGAGCTGCCGCCCATCGAGCCGCTGTTGTCGATGACGAACACCATCTCGCGGGGCGTGGCGGCGGGCTGGCGCTCCTGCGTCGGCGGGGTGATGGCGGCCATGAGATAGTCCTCGCCGTCGAGGTTCTGGCGAAACAGGCCGACAGTCGGATCGGCGTCGGCCGAGCGCCAGCGCAGCTCGAAATCGCGGTCGGCGGGCACCTCCCCATCGGCGAGGCGGATGATGCGGTTCTGCTCGCCCTCCTGCTCGACCGCAATGCGGTGATAGGGGCTGATGAGATTGGCGGGCCTGAAGCCGGGGGCGAGGCGGACGGTGATCGACACCGGGTTCAGCCCCTTGCCCAGAGCGGGATGCGCGAGCGGAGCGGTGACGGCCTGCGCGTCGGCGGCGGGGACCTGCGCCGGGGTGTAGCGCGGGCCGACGACCAGCGGCAGGCGCAGCGCGAATTCGCCGCCGAGCTGGCGGACGGGGGCCTGATATTCGATGGCGATCAGCACGGTTTCGCCCGGCCCCACATTGGCGACGCTGGTGCGGAACATATTGGGGCGCTCGGCTTCGACGAGGCCCGCCTTCTTTCCTTCGTCGCGGGCTTTATCGTAGATCGCGCGGGCTTCCTCGCGGCGCTTGATATGACCGATGATGACGCGCTGGCCGACCACCATCTTCAGGCTGTCGACCGCGCCGTCATCGGGCAGCGGGTAGAGATAGGCCGCCTCCATCCACCGGTCGCCGGTGTTGCGGAAGGCCTGTGTCACACGGATGCGGGCGGTCTGGCCGCTGACGGTCACGTCCATGTCGGTGCCCAGCCGCAGGGCGGGCATGGCGGTGGCGACGCCCTTTCCGCGCAGCATCAGCGTGCCGCTGCCGATGGCGTCGGGGTCCGCCTCCGCATCGGCGGCGGTGAGGCGGCCGGTCAGGAAAATAAGGGCGACAAGGCCCAGAAGCAGCGAGAGGCCGAGCGCCAGTCGGCTGCGCGACCGGCGGGGGAAGAGAAAAACGGGCATGGTGCACTCCCTGAAAAAGCGGAGCCTTTCCATTAGGCCCGCGCCATGCCGGACAGCCATCGGCAAGCCATGCCGCTTTTTGCCGGAGCGGGCGGAGATGTGCGGCGCGCGCGAAGAGGCTTGACGGCTTGTGCGGTTTTGTGCGGAATTGTCCGGTATCTATTCAGGGGTGGGGCCGATGCAGGACGTGGACGACAGCTTTGCCGAGCGGCTGCGCGAGGAACTGGCGCGGCGGCGCATGTCGCGGCAGGCGCTGGCGGACATGGCGCGGATCAGCCTCTCCACGCTCGAAAAGGCGCTGTCGGGCAGCCGCCCCTTCACCCTGGCGACGGTGGTGCGGATCGAGGAGGCGCTGGGCACGCCCTTGCGCGGCGGCCCGCGAACCGATCCGGGCGCGGCGCGCGATCTCGCGCCCGATCATATGGGCGCCTACAGCCGCGCGGCGATCCGCTGGATCGAGCAGGATTATGTGACGCTGCGGGCCAGCTTCGGCACGCCGGGCGCGGTCATCGCCTATCGCACGCGCATGGAATGGGACGAAGCGGCGGGCTATCTGCGCTTCGCCGAAGCGGACCGGGCGGACGGCGCCTTCGCCCAGTCGGGCCATGTGTCGATGCCCAATCTGTCGGGGCACATCTATCTGTCGACCAACGAACAGGGGCAGCACCGGCTCGTCATCCTTGGCCGCCCCACGCGCGAGGGGCGGATGTTCGGCCTGCTGACGACCTTGCAGGTCGGCGCGGGATCGCAGCTCGTTCCCGTTGCCTGCCCGATCGCTTTCGTGCCGCAGATGCAGATGCCGGGCGTTCCGATGGGCGTGATCGAACCGGCCCGCCCGGAATATGCCGAGTGCCGCGGCATCCTCGACCGGGCGATGCAGGATGATTTTTGCCGCTGGCGGCAATGAAATGCGGTTGAATGACGGAAGTTCTAGCCGCCGTCAGGAGCTGATTCCGCCCGCAAAGCCCCGGCGACAAGCGGCGCGATTTTTCCCGCGACGATATCCACGCCGGCGGGATTGGGGTGGATGGAATCGGCCTGCATATAATCGGGGTTGCCGATCACGCCTTCAAGAAAGAAGGGATAGAGGGGCAGGCCGTACTCCTTGGCCAAGGCGGGATAGATGGCGTTGAACCGCGCCGCATATTCGGCGCCCATATTCGGCGCCGCCAGCATGCCCGTCAGCAGGACCGGCACCTGGCGCGCCTTCAGCATATCGAGCATCTCCCGCAGATTCTTCTCGCTCTGGGCCGGGTCGAGGCCGCGCAGCATGTCGTTGCCGCCGAGGCCGAGAAGCACGAGATCGGGCTTGCGGGGAAGGCCGTCGAGCGTGAAGGCCAGACGCTGCAACCCGCCCTGCGTCGTTTCCCCGGAAACGCCCGCATTGCGCACCTCGACCGCCTCGCCGCGCGCCTGCAAGGCCTTTTCCAGCTGGCGCGGGAAGCTTTCGTTCTGCGCCACGCCATAGCCCGCATAGAGGCTGTCGCCGAAGGCGAGCACCAGCTTGCGCTCCGCCATCGGCGCCGTGGCATTCGGCGCCGTGGCATTCTGGTCCTGAACGACGGAATCGGCGACGGTATTCCGCGCCGGATCACCCGAACAGGCCGCAAGCAATTGCGCGGCGGCCATATAGCCCGCATAAGACAGCCAGTTTCGCGCCATCGAGGTTTCCTTCATTCATGCACGGTTCGTCCAGTCCCCTTCCTATCGCCGTCGAAGCGCGCAATGTCACGCTGTCGCTTGGCACGACGGAGATTCTCAAGGGCATCGACCTGTCGATCGCGCAGGGCGAGAGCCTTGCCATATTGGGTCCGTCGGGTTCGGGAAAGTCCTCGCTGATGGCGATCCTCTCCGGCCTCGAACGCGCCAGCGGCGGAGAGGTTCGGGTCGCCGGGATCGATTATGGCCCGCTGGATGAAGATGGGCTGGCGTGGGCGCGGCGCGGGCGCGTGGGCATCGTCCTACAAAGCTTCCACCTGCTGCCGACGATGACCGCGCTTGAAAATGTCGCGGTGCCGTTGGAGATTGCGGGGCTGGCCGACGCCTTCGCCCGCGCCGCGGCGGAGCTGGAGGCGGTAGGGCTGGGCCACAGGCTGGACCATTACCCCGCGCAGCTTTCCGGCGGCGAGCAGCAGCGCGTCGCCATCGCCCGCGCGGTGGCGCCGGGGCCGGATATCATTTTCGCCGACGAGCCGACCGGAAATCTCGATGGCGGGACCAGCGGCACGATCGTCGACTTGCTGTTCGCCCGGCACGCGGCCAACCGGACCACGCTGGTCATCATCACCCACGACCCCGCCCTTGCCGAACGGTGCGACCGCATCATCGAGATACGCGACGGGCGGATCGTGGCGGACCGGCGGCCATGATGACGGGGCTGGGCTGGCGCGGATGCTGGCGGATCGCGCGCCGCGACCTGCATCGCGGCCTGCGCGGCCTGCGCCTGCTGTTTATCTGCCTGTTTCTGGGGGTGGCAACGCTGGCGACGATCGGCAACCTGACGACCGCCATCACCGGAGAGATCGCCGGCAAGGGCCGGATCCTGCTGGGCGGCGATGTCGAGATCGCGATGGCGCAGCGCGAGGCGAGCGAGCTGGAAAAGGCCGCCTTCCGCCGCACCGGGCAGCTGAGCGAGACCATCCGGCTGCGGGCGATGGCGCAGCATCCACGCGGCCGCGATGGCGCGAACGGGGGCGCCTCCGCCGTGCTGACCGAATTGAAGGGCGTGGACGGCGCCTATCCGCTCTACGGCACGCTGCTGCTCAACGGCGGCCCCGCCGGGGCGATGACCGCCGACGAGGTGGTGGTCGGCCAGGCGCTGGCCGACCGGCTCGATCTGCGGCCCGGACAGCATCTGCGCTATGGCGAGGCGGATTTCCGTATCCGCGATATCATCGCCGACGAGCCGGACCGGGTGGGGGAAGGCTTCACCCTGGGGCCGGTGGCGATCACCTCGCTGGAGGGGGTGCGCCGCACCGGCCTGATCCAGCCGGGCAGCCTTTATGAAAGCAAATATCGCATCCGCATCGCGCCCGGCGCCGATGCGCGCGCGGCGGGCGACGCGCTGAAGCGCGCCTTCCCCGCCGCCGGGTTCGAGGTCAAGGATCGCGATCGCGCCGCGCCGGGGACCAGCCGCTTCTTCGAGCGCATGGGCCAGTTCCTGACGCTGATCGGGCTGGCGGCGCTCGCCATTGCAGGGATCGGGGTGGGCAATGGCGTCACCTCCTATCTCGCGATCAAGCGCAACGGCATCGCCACGCTCAAGATATTGGGTGCGTCGGCGGGCGACATTTCCCGCATCTACCTGATGCAGATCGGCGCGGTGGCGGTACTGGCCACGGCCTGCGGTCTGGCGGTGGGCGTGCTGCTGCCGATGGCGCTGGTCGCGGGCGCGCGCGACATACTGCCGGTGCAGCCCACCTTCGCGCTGACGCCGGGGCCGCTCCTGATCAGCGCGGCCTATGGCCTGCTGATCGCCTTCATCTTCATCATGCCGCCGCTCGCCCATGCGCGCGTCCTGCCCGCCGCTGCGCTGTTCCGCGAAACCGTCGACCGGCAGCCGGGGATCGACCGGACGAGCCTGATCGCCGTGGGGCTCGCTTCGCTGGCCGCGATCGCGCTCGCGCTGGGGACGGCGCGGGAACCGCTCTTCGCCGCATCGGTGCTGGGCGGAGTAGGCGCCGTTCTCGCCATCCTGTTCGGCATCGGCCTGCTGGTGCGGCGGCTGGCGCGCCGGATGCCGTCGCCGCGCGCGCCTCTCGCCCGGCTGGCCATCGCCAATCTGCACCGCCCCGGCGCGCAGACCTCCGCGCTGGTGGTGGCGCTGGGGCTGGGCCTCACCCTCTTCGTCACGCTGGCGGCGATCCAGTCCAGCCTGAGCGCCGAGATTCGCAACACCGTGCCACAGACCGCGCCGGACCAGTTCGTGCTCGACATCCCCATCGCGCAGCAGCGCCAGTTTCAGCAGATCGTCGCGCGCGAGGCGCCGGGGGCGTCGCTCAACATCGTCCCTACCCTGCGCGGGACCATCATCGCCTATGGCGGCACCCGCGTCGCCGACCTTGCGGAACTGCCCAGGGATGCGTGGTTCCTGCGCGGCGAGCGTGGCGTCACCTACAGCGACACCCTGCCCGAAGGGTCCGATCTGGTGGAGGGCGCCTGGTGGCCGAAGGATTATGCCGGGCCGCCGCTGATCTCGCTGGATCGCGACGCGGCGAAGACGATGCGGGTCGGCATCGGCGACACTCTGGTCGTTTCCGTGCTGGGCCGCGAGATCGAGGCGCGGATCGCCTCGCTGCGGCAGGTCAAATGGGAGACGATGGGCTTCAACTATATCATGGTTTTTTCTCCCAACAGCCTGCGCGACGCGCCGCATAGTCTGGCGGCGACCGTCACGCTGGCGTCGAGGGGGTCGGAGGGGCAGCTCTCCCGCGCCTTGCTGGCGGCCTTCCCACCCATCTCCATCATCGCCACCAGCGAGGTGGTGGGGCAGGTGACGGTGCTGCTGGGGCAGATGGCCACCGCCATCGTGCTGGCCGGGTCGGTCGCCATTCTGGCGGGCATCGCGGTGCTGATCGGCGCCATCGCGGCATCCCGGCAGGCGCGCGCCTATGACAGCGTGGTGCTGAAGATGCTGGGCGCGAGCCGCTGGCAGATTCTGGGCAGCCAGGCGATCGAATATGCGCTGCTGGCGGCGGTGCTGGCGCTGGTTGCGCTGGCGCTGGGGTCGGCGGCGGCGTGGTTCGTGATCGTGCAGATCTTCGAATTCCACTGGTCGCCCGACTGGCTGCTGGTGCTCATGACATTGGGCGCGGGCGCGGTGCTGACGCTGGGGATCGGCCTGCTGGGATCGATACCGCTGCTGTCCGTGCGCCCGGCCCGCGCCTTGCGCGCGCTCTGATCCCGATCGGCCGGCGATCCGGCCTCCGACGAAACGATCCCCGCCTTACAGGCGTTCAGGAGGTGCATCTGAGGAGACAGCCATGTTTGTTGCCGTATATTGGTGGCGCGTCCATCCGGGCAAGGAAGAGCAGTTCCGCAAGGCGTGGCGGCGCGGCATGCAGCTCATCCGGGAACGCTACGGCAGCTATGGCTCCCGCCTGCACCGGGACGCCGACGGCCGCTTTGTCGGCTATGCCGAATGGCCGGACGAAGCGACCTGGCGCGCCGCATTCGACCGGAAAATGGTCTATGACGACCCCGCGACCCGCGCGGCGTTTCTGGATGCGATCGCCGAAGTGCCCGCCGATGCCGACCCCATATTCACCATGACCGTCACCGACGACCTGCTGCTTCGCTCGGCGGATGATCCGCCATCGCGATAGAGGTCACCCAACCGGGCGTTCCGGCATCTACGCATACCCCGAAATCGCGCAGAACCGCGCGGTTCTTCATACCTCTGTTTTATCTGGAAAATATCGTCCGGCACATGCCGGACTCTGTGGTGCGGTCGAGAAGACTCGAACTTCCACGGCCTTTCGGCCACAACGACCTCAACGTTGCGCGTCTACCAGTTCCGCCACGACCGCACATCAGAGTAGGAAGCCGGTCGACCCGGCACCTGGCAGGCGCTGGCCCTTAGCAAAGGGTGGAGGGGGTTGCAAGCGCCCTTATCCGTTTTGCGCGATTATTCGCTTTTTCGCGCCGCCCGTCCCACGCCCGCCGATGCCGGAAGGATCAGCGGCCGTCCTCGACGAAGGTGAGCGAGAGATTTTCCGCGTTCTTGGGGATGTCGAGGCGGCTTTCGCTGATGCTCGCCTCCTCCCCCGGCTTCAGCTCGGCCTTGTCGGCCTTGGTCGTCCAGCTGAACACCAGCCGGTCCTGCCGGTCGCGTAGCTGGACCTCGACCGGCGGCACCGACAGGGTGCGCGCGCCGCTGTTCACGATGCGGGCGCTGAACGCGAAATATTCCTGCCCGCTGGGCAGGCTGCGGCGCTCGGCGGGCTTGGCGAGGTAGAACAGCAGATCCGGCTCCCGCGCGTCGGAAAGCAGGCCCGCCTTCACCGCCCATTGCGGCGGCCCGAACAGATAGAGCGCCGTGCCCGCCCCCACGATGACGAGGCAGAAGACCAGCGCCGCATAGGTCCACAGCCGCGCCGGGTTGCGCCGGGGCTTGCGCGACGGCGAAGGCGCGATCAGGCTGTCGTCGTCCTCCACGCCGACAGGGGCGTCACGCCAGTCGGACCGGTGGGGAGGCCGGACCTGGGATATGTCCACCGCCCGCGCCTGCCCGGCGGGCGGGGGGTTCCCGCCGCCGCTGCCCGCGTCATAGCCCTGTTCCTCGGCTGCGGCGGCGATGGGATCGGCGGGCGCAGCGGAGGCCGCCGTCTCGTCGGCCGGGGTGGCATGTTCCTCGCGCGAGGCGGGCGCGGCCACCGCCGGGGCGGGCGGCGTCGGCGGAACGCTTTCCTCGCGCGGGGGCAGCGCGGCGCCCTGCTGGAACCAGCTATGCTTGCAGGCGGCGCAACGCACCTGACGGCCGTTGACGCCGATGGCCTCATCCGGGACGATGTAGCGCGTCGCGCAATTGGGGCACACGAGGATCATGCCATCTATTAAGCGCGCTCGCGACTCCGGCGCAAGCCACCACGAGCGGATTAACGTCGCGCGGGACGCGAACCGCCGCCAACCGCCCGCATCTACGGGTCTTTACGGGCGGCGGGCCTTGTGCGATGGACGGCAAGGGACAAAGCGGGGCCGGCTCTTAACGGATATGAACGCCATTATCGAGTTCGAGAATATCGGCCTGCGCTACGGGGCTGATGAGGAGGTGCTGTCCGATATCAGCTTCTCCCTCTCGGCGGGCGGTTTCTATTTCCTGACCGGTGCATCGGGCGCGGGCAAGACGTCGCTGCTGCGCCTGCTCTATCTGTCGCAGCGGCCGACGCGCGGCGTGCTCAAGCTGTTCGGGGAGGATGTGGTGATGATGCACCGCAACCGCCTGCCCGGCTTCCGCCGCCGCATCGGCGTGGTGTTCCAGGATTTCCGGCTGGTGCCTCACCTGTCCGCGCACGACAATGTCGCGCTGCCGCTGCGCCTCGCGGGCATGGACGAGCAGGAGATCGGCGGCCCGGTCGAGGAGATGCTGGCCTGGGTGGGCCTGGGCGAGCGCGCCGACGCACTGCCGGAATCGCTGTCGGGCGGGGAGCAGCAGCGGGTCGCCATCGCCCGCGCGGTGATCGGCCGGCCGGACATATTGGTCGCCGACGAGCCGACCGGCAACGTCGACCCGGAAATGGCGAAGCGGCTGCTCGGCCTGTTCGAGGCGCTGAACCGGCTCGGCACCACGATCGTCATCGCCACCCACGACCTGCCGCTGATCTCGATGATCGGCCATGCGCAGATGATGCGGCTGGACAAGGGACGGCTGATCGACCCGACCGGGTCGCTGCGCTTTCCCCCGCGCAACGAACCGGCGGCGCTGCTCGGCCGCGCCCTGGGCAAGCCGCTGTGACGGAGGAGGCGCGGCAGATGCGGGAGGCCGGGCGCTGGTCCGACCGGGCGGCAAGGGCGGCGCGCAGCCGCTGGCTGCCCGAAGGGCGGCGCGGGCCGATGCCGTGGATCATCGCGATCATGATGTTCCTGACCATCCTCGCCGCCGCCGCCGTGCTGTCGCTGTCCCATGCGCTGCGGCAGATGCATGGCGAGCTGCGCGGCGGCTATACGGTGCAGATCGTCGAGGCGAACCCGGCGCTGCGGGCCGACCAGACGCGGCGCGTCGCGGCGATGCTGCGCGCGGAAAAGGGCATAGGCGGCGTCGCCGTCGTGCCGGAGGCGCAGCTTCGCGCACAGCTCGAACCGTGGATCGGCACCGACAGCCCGCCCGAAGAGCTGCCGATCCCGGCGATGATCGACATGGAGGCCGCGCCCGGCACGCCGCCCGCGCGGATCGACGCGCTGGCCCGCCGGATCGCCGCCATCGCCCCGTCCGCGCGGATCGACGCGCATGAGCGCTATCTCGGCCCGGTCGAGCGGCTTATGCGCGCGCTGATGTGGCTGGCCGCCGGGCTGGTCGCGCTGATGGTCGGGGTGACGGCGGCGGTGGTGATGCTCGCCGCGCGCAGCGCCCATGCCACCCATCGGGCGACGATCGACATCATGCACCTGCTCGGCGCGACCGACATACAGATCGCGCGGCTGTTCCAGCGGCGCATGGGCATGGACGCGATCTTCGGCGGGACGATCGGCCTCGCCGCCGCCGGGGCGATGCTGTGGCTGCTCGGCACGCGGATGAGCGCCATCGACGCGGAGCTGGCGGGGCTGGTGCGCCTGCCGCTGCCGCTGATGCTGCTGCTTCCCCTCATTCCGCTGGGCGGCGCGCTGCTGGCGATGCTGACCGCGCGCATCACGGTGCGCCGCGCGCTGGAGCGCACGCTATGATCTCGCGCTTCGTCGCCTTCCTGCTGCTGCTCTACGCCCTCGGCTTCGCCTGGTTCTCGATCTGGCTGCCGCAGCCGCTCGACCTGCGGACCACGGACGCCATCGTCGTGCTGACCGGCGGCGCGGGGCGGATCGACCGGGGGCTGACGCTGCTGCGCGACGGCGCGGCGAAGAAGATGCTGATTTCCGGCGTCGACCGCTCCGTCCGCCCGCATGAGCTGGCGGTGCGCTACAAGGCGCCCGACACGCTGTTCGACTGCTGCGTCACGCTGGGGCGGGAGGCGATCGACACCCGCTCCAACGGCATAGAGACGGCGCACTGGCTGGAAAAGCGCGGCTACGACACGGTGCGCCTGATCACCAGCGACTGGCACATGCGCCGCGCCGCCTTCGAGCTGCGCCAGGCGCTGCCGGAGGACATCGTGCTGGTCTATGACGCGGTTCCCACGCGCCCCAGCCTCGCCATGCTGTTCAAGGAATATAATAAATATCTGCTGCGCCGCGTCGCCGCGCTGGTCGGCATCTGATCCCCGCCATGGCCACCCTGCTCGTCTTTCTCCGCTCGTCGCTGTTCGCCGTCGCTTTCTATACGTCGTCGGTACTGCATGTGCTGACCGCGCTGGCGCTGACGCCCTTGGGCGGCGGGCCGCTGCGCCGCATCGTGCTGAGCTGGTCCGCCACCCATCGGCTGCTGTGCCGCTGGATTCTCGGCCAGAAGGTCCGCGTCGAGGGCGCGGTGCCACAGGGGCAATATTTCTATGTGTTCAAGCATGAATCGATGTTCGAGACGATCGACCTGCTGCAACTGGTCGAGCGGCCGGTGATCGTCGCCAAGCAGGAGCTGCTCGACATTCCCGGCTGGGGCAAGCTCGGCCAGCGCTTCGGCATGATCGGCATCCGGCGGGCGACGGGCGCGGCGGCGCTGCGCCATCTCCAGCGCCAGACGAAGGAGGCGCTCGCCGGCGGGCGGCCGATCTGCCTGTTCCCGGAAGGGACGCGGGTGCCCCATGGCGAGCGGCCGCCGCTGAAGGCCGGGTTCGCCGCCATGTATCAGCTGCTCGGCCTGCCGGTGGTGCCGGTGGCGGTGGACAGCGGCCGGGTGTCCCCGCGCCAGAGCTTCCTCAAGCGCCCCGGCACGGTCACCTATCGCATCGGCCCGGTCATCCCGCCCGGCCTGCCCCGCGCGCAGGCCGAGGCGCTGGCTCATGCGGCGATCAACGCGCTCAACCCTCCCCTGCCCGGCGAGGAAGCGGGCGGGGATGGACATTCCACGCCAGCATGATAGGCCCGGCCGCCATGAAAAGCCTCGCGATCATCGGGTTCGGCGAATTCGGCAGGCTGGCGGCGACGGAGCTGGCCGGCCGGTTCGACATCGGCGTGCATGACCCCCATAAGGACGCCGCCGCCATCGCCGCGCAGGGCTTCCGCCCGCTCTCGCTGGAAGACGCCGCGCGCAGCGACGTGGTGGTGCTGGCCGTGCCGGTGCAGGCGATGGAGGAGGTGATCCGCCGCATCGCGCCGCTGGTGCGCCCCGGCGCCACCGTGGTCGACGTCGCGTCGGTCAAGATGCTGCCGGGCCAATGGCTGGCGCAACATCTGCCCGAGACCGTGCATGTGGTGCCCACCCACCCGCTGTTCGGGCCGCAGAGCGTCGCGCGCGACGGCCTTGCCGGGCGCCAGTTCGTCATCTGCCCGCTGCGCGGCGACCAGCATCTGAAGGTCGCCGCGCTGGGCCGGGAAATGGGCCTGCGCGTGCGCATCACCACGGCGGAGGAGCACGACCGCGAAATGGCGTTCGTGCAGGCGCTGACCCATTTGATCGGCCGCACGCTGGTCGGCATGAACATTCCCGACGAGATGCTGAAGACGCAGACCTACCAGCATCTGCTCGACCTGACCGGGCTGATCGGCGGCGACAGCTTCGAGTTGTTCACCGCGATCCAGACGCTCAATCCCTATGCGCACGAGATCGCCGGAGAGTTCGTCACCCGCGCGGCGGACCTGCTGGCGCAGGTGCATGGGGAAAAGCCGCAGACAGATTGAAGCGCGACAGCCTCAGACTGTCTCGGCCATGTCCCGCAACAGCCGCGCCACGTCGCGCATCTGCGCCTCGGTGCCGATGGTGATGCGCAGCGCGTCGGGCAGGCCCTGCCCCGGCAGCCAGCGCGTCGCATAGCCCGCCTGCATCAGCCCCTGAAAAGCGCGCTCGGCCGTCAGCCTGCCCTTGAACAGCACGAGGAGGAAATTGGCCTTGCTCGGCACCGCCGACAGGCCGTGATTGCCCATGCCCTCCACCTGCTCGGTCAGCCATTGCCGCCAGCGGCTGTTGTGGGTGCGACTCGCCTCCACCCATTGCGCGTCGGCGATGGCGGCGGCGGCGGCGGCCTGCCCGGCGGTGGTGATGTTGAACGGCGCACGGATGCGGTGCAGCGCCTCGACGATCGGCGGCGCGGCATAACCCCAGCCGATGCGCTCCGCCGCCAGCCCGTATATCTTGGAGAAGGTGCGCGTCACCAGCACGTTGGATGCGGTCTTCGCCAGCTCCAGCGCGCCGTCGTCATCCTCCGCGTCGAGATATTCGGCATAGGCCTGGTCGATCACCAGCAGCACGTCCGTGGGCAGCGCCGCGTGCAGCCGCGCGATTTCGCCACGCGGCGTCATCGTGCCGGTCGGGTTGTTGGGATTGGCAAGGAACACCACCCGCGTCCGCTCGCTCACCAGCGCCAGCAGCGCATCGACGTCGGTTCCATAGTCCTTGTCCGGCGCCACCACCGGCGTCGCGCCGACGCGCCGCGCGGCGATATCGTAGACCGAGAAGCCGTAGCGCACATAGAGCACCTCGTCCCCCGGCCCGGCATAGGCGCTCGCGGCGATGTGCAGCAGCTCATCCGACCCGGCGCCGTAGATGATCCGCGCCGGATCGAGGCCGTGCACCCGCGCGATCGCCTCGCGCAGCTTCGCCGCGCCGGGATCGGGATAGGTCGCCAGATCCGCGCTGCCCTCGGCGAAGGCGGCGCGCGCCGCCGGGCTGGTGCCGAGCGGATTCTCATTGGCGGACAGCTTGACGACCGGCCGGCCGTCGTCGCTGGCGGCCTTGCCGGGAACATAGGGGGCGATGGCGGCGATCCAGCTCTTGGGCGCCGGACCTGTATCGGACTGGGGAGCGTTCATCGCGCCCCCTTACAATTTTCCTCGCCCCAACGCAAAGGAAGAGGCGGCCCACGAATGCCGCCGCCTATCCTGCTGTATCGGCTGGAAAAAAGCAGATTAATCCCATTTTTACCCTGTCCGCAAACCAGTCCGGCAACTTTTGGGCGCAAGCTCTGCCCTGGGACTGAGCGAGGATTCGGAAAAAGGTTTTCCAGGGGAAGTCATGCTGCACAGCAAAATCACGCAGGAAGAGGCAACGCCCGTCGCCGAGGGGCAGGTCGAGGACCGACGCGCCTCGCAGCGCTACGTCACCGTGCTCAAGGTGGGCCGCGCCGTGGTGGACGGACAGGACCAGCTGTGCCTGGTGCGCAACATGTCCCGCGACGGCGCCAAGCTGGACCTGCGCGGCACGGTGCGGACCGACCAGAAGATCATGATCGAGCTGCGGTCCGACAAGGTCGTGACCGGCACCGTGCGCTGGACCGGCGATCATGTCGCGGGCATCGAATTCGACGAGCCGGTCGACGTGCAGGACATGCTCCAGAGCCGCCCGACCCGCAGCGTGCTGCGCAAATTGCCGCGCGCGCCCCGCTTTCTGGCGGCGGGCCGGGTGCTGCTGGAGCTGGAAGGCGGCGGCAGCATCGGCGGCTCGATCGTCAACATCTCGCTGCACGGCCTCTGCCTCGAAACGCAGGAAGTCGCGCGGATCGACGATGTGGTGGTCGCGCGGGTCGACGGCCTGCCCGCCCGGCGCGGCACCGTCCGCTGGGTCCGCAACGGCATGACCGGCCTGCATTTCGACATGCCGATGGGCTTTTCCGAACTGGCCCGCTGGCTGGAAACGCACCAGCCCAAGCTCTGACAGGGCGGCTTCCCCGCCCGACCCGGCCTTGCGCCTTCAGCGTTCCTTGGTGGCGCTGAAGGTCAGGTCCGGGTTCTTATCCTGCTGATAGCCGACATCCCACGCGCTCTTCGCCATATAGACGGGGTTGCCGTCGCGGTCCTTCGCCAGATTGCCCCGGTTATAGTCGGCGAAGTTGCGCAGCGCGGCCTCGCTGCCCGTCAGCCAGCGCGCGGTGTCGAAGGGCGAGGCTTCCAGCACCGCCTCGACCTTATATTCGGCCTCCAGCCGCGAGATCAGCACGTCGAGCTGCAACTGGCCGACCACACCGATGATCGACTGGCTGCCGATCTCCGGATAGAAGACCTGGATCACGCCCTCTTCCGACAGGTCGTCCAGCGCCTTGCGCAGCTGCTTCGTCTTGGTCGGGTCGCGAAGCGCGACGCGGCGCAATATTTCCGGCGCGAAATTGGGCAGGCCGGTGATGCGCACATCCGCCTTCTCGCTCAGCGTGTCGCCGACCCGCAGCGTGCCGTGGTTGGGGATGCCGATGATGTCGCCGGGAAACGCCTCGTCGGCCAGTTCGCGGTCCTGCGCGAAGAACAGGATCGGCGAGTGCACCGCAATCGGCTTGCCGGTGCCCGACGGGGTGAGCTTCATGCCGCGCCGGAACTTGCCCGAACACAGCCGCATGAAGGCGATGCGGTCGCGGTGCTGCGGGTCCATGTTCGCCTGCACCTTGAAGATGAAGCCGGTGACGTCGGACCGGTCGGGCGAGATCGGCGCGGGCTCGGCAGGCTGCTCGCGCGGGGGCGGCGCATGGGCGGAGATCGCGTCGATCAGCTCTGTCACGCCGAACAGCTTGAGCGCGGAACCGAAGAACACCGGCGTCAGGTCGCCATGGCGATAGGCGGCGAGGTCGAACGGCTCATAGCCCGCCTGCGCCAGCTCCCCTTCCTCGCGCAGCCGCGCCAGCCCCTCGGCGGAGATCGCGTCGGCCAGCTTCGGGTCGTCAAGGCCGGAAAAGGTCGCGCTCTTGCCCTCATATTCCTTCGACGGGCCGCTCGGCTGGCGCAGCGTGCCGGTGGCGAAGTCGAATATACCCTCGAACTGGCCGCCCATGCCGACCGGCCAGTTCATCGGGCACACGTCGAGCGCCAGCGCGTCGGCGACCTCGTCCAGCAGCGCGAAGGGATCGCGCCCTTCGCGGTCCACCTTGTTGACGAAGGTGATGATCGGCACGTTGCGCAGGCGGCACACCTCGAACAGCTTGCGCGTCTGCGGCTCTATGCCCTTGGCGGCGTCGATCACCATCACCGCCGAATCGACGGCGGTCAGCGTGCGATAGGTGTCCTCCGAAAAATCCTCGTGCCCCGGCGTGTCGAGCAGGTTGAACATGATGACGTTTCCGTCGCGGTCGGCGCGCTCGAACGTCATCACCGAGGAGGTGACGGAAATGCCGCGCTGCTGCTCTATCTTCATCCAGTCGGACCGGGCGCGGCGATTGGCCCCGCGCGCCTTCACCTCGCCCGCCAGATGGATCGCGCCGCCTTCCAGCAGCAGCTTTTCGGTCAGCGTCGTCTTGCCCGCGTCCGGGTGGGAGATGATCGCAAAGGTGCGGCGGGAGGCTGTGGTCACGGATCTGGCTTTCCTGGATGAAGGCGGCGGGGCGATGGTCGGCGTCCGCCGCATCGCGGCCTATAGGGAACGGGAACCGCCTTTCGCAAGTTTTCCTGATGACGGCCGGCATTTTTGGCCGGTATTTTGGGAAGGAAAAGGAAGATGACGGCACAGAGGGGCCTCTGGGCGGCCTTCGCGCTTCTCGCCGGGTCGACGGCGGCGGGACCGGCCTATGCCCAGCAGGAGGAAAAGGCCCAACAGCAGCAGGAGAAGAAGGACGAGAAGAAGCAGGACGACACGCTGGACAAGGCGGGTTCGATCGCCAGCCAGCCCGTCCGCGACGTCGGCATCGCCCGCACCAAGATCCCGCCGCTGCTGGGCGAGGCGGCGAAGAATCCCTATGCCCCGCCGAGCGGCAAGAAATGCGCGGCGCTCATCGCCGATATCGGCGCGCTCAACGAGATATTGGGGCAGGATTTCAGCGCCAACGAGCAGGAAAACGAGAATCGCGCGGGCAAGATCGCCGAGGCGAGCGGCAAGATGATCGTCAACTCGCTGATCCCGTTTCGCGGGCTGGTGCGCGAAGTGACCGGCGCGGCCCCGGCGGAACGGCGGTTGCAGGCGGCGGTCAGCGCGGGCATCGCCCGGCGCGGCTATCTGCGCGGCCTCGCCGAATCGCGCCGCTGCAAGCTGCCTGAGGCATAAGGGAAAGGACGGGCCGCATTGGCCCGCCCCTTATTCTCACCCGCGCAGGGTGCCGCCCAGCTTCCCGGCCGCCTTCACGACCGCCGCGCTGATCGCCGACAGCTCCTCTTCGGTGAAACTCTTCTCGCCCGGCTGCAGCGTCACCTCGACGGCGAGCGACTTCATCCCCGGCTCGACGCCCGCGCCGGTGAAGACGTCGAACAGGCGCGCATCGACGATGGCCTTCTTGTCCGCGCCGCGCACGGCCCGGACCAGCGCATCGCCCTCCACCCCTTCGGGCACGAGGAAAGCGAAGTCGCGCGTCACCGATTGCAGCGCGGGCGGCGCATAGGGCGCGCGCATGAAGCCGCTCCTGCGCTTCTGCGGGATCGCGTCGAGGAAGATCTGCACCGCGACCACCGTGCCGGAGAGGTCGAACCGCTTCGCCAGCGCCGGATGCAGCACGCCATATTCGGCCAGCACCGCCTTGGGGCCGAGCCGCAACGTGCCGGACTGGCCGGGGTGGAAGCTCGCGCCCGCCTCGCCCATCATCTGGAGGTTCGCCACCGGCGCGCCCGCCGCCGCGAGCAGCGCCAGCGCCTCGGCCTTGGCGTCATAGGCGGTGAAGGGCTGCGCCTTGCCGGTCGCCCAGCCGCGCGGCGTCCTGTCGCCGGCCAGCACGATGCCGACCGTCAGCCGCTCGTCGCTGCTGCCGTCGGCGCGGCGGAAATAGCGGCGGCCGACCTCGAACAGGCGGATCGAGGGCGCGCCGCGATCGGCATTGCGCCGTGCCGCCGAGAGCAGGCCGGGCAGCAGCGAGGGCCGCATCACCTTCAAGTCCTCGCTGATCGGGTTGGCGAGCGTCCAGTCGCCCCCGCCCACGGTCTCGGCTTCCTTTTCGGAGATGAACGACCAGTTGATCGCCTCATTGAGCCCGCGCGAGGCCGCCATGCGGCGCACCCGGCGCTCCATCAGCTGCTCCGGCGTCGCAATCGGCTTCGCAACGCCCGGCGCGCGCGGCAGCGGCGTCGAGGGCACATTGGCGAGGCCATGGATGCGCACCACCTCCTCGACCAGATCGGCCGGGCCGTCGATATCGCGGCGCCAGCTCGGCACGGTGACCGACCAGTCGGCAGCGACCGCGAAACCCAGCTTTTCGAGGATCGCCTTCTGCGCGTCCGCGCTCACATCGACCCCGGCGAGCGACAGGCAGCGCGCCGGATCATAGGCGACGATCTTCCGCTCGACCGGCGGCCGGCCCGCCCGCGTCGCCTCGCTTGGGCTGCCGCCGCACAGCGCGACCACAAGGCGCGTCGCGATATCCAGCCCCTCGTCGAGGAACGCCGGATCGACGCCGCGCTCGAACCGCGCGCGCGCGTCGGAGGTGAGGTTCAGCTTCTGCCCGGTGCGGGCGATGCTTTCCGGCGTGAACCAGGCGCATTCGATCAGCACGTCGGTAGTGCCGTCCTGCGCGCCCGAATGCTCGCCGCCCATGATACCGCCGATATCGTGCGCGCCAACCTCGTCGGCGATCACCGTCATCGTCGGGTCGAGCGTGTAGCTCTTGCCGTTGAGCGCCAGCACCTCCTCGCCCGCCCTGGCCTTGCGCGCCACCAGAGCGCCCCTGAGGCTCGCCATGTCATAGACATGGAGCGGGCGGCCGAGGCCCAGCATCACGAAATTGGTGATGTCGACCAGCGCGCTGATCGGCTTCTGCCCGACCGCCTGCAACCGCTGTTGCAGCCATTCGGGCGACGGGCCATTCTTCACGCCGCGCACCGCGCGCGCATAGAAAGCGGGGCAGCCCTCTTCATCCTCGACGCGCACGTCCGGACCCGCGCCCTGCGGCGCCAGCGCGGGCAGATGCGCGACCACCTCGTCGAGCGGACGCAACCGGCCCAGCCCCTTGGCGGCGAGATCGCGGGCGATGCCGCGCACGCCCATGCAATCCTGCCGGTTGGGCGTGATCGACAGATCGATCACCGGATCGTCGAGCCGCGCATAATCGGCGAATTTCGTGCCGACCGGCGCGTCGGCGGGCAGCTCGATGATGCCGTCATGATCCTCGCCCAGTTCCAGCTCGCGGGTCGAGCACATCATGCCGTTCGATTCGACGCCGCGAATCGCCGCCTTGCGCAGCACCATGCCGTTGGCGGGCACCGTCGCGCCCTCGACGCCGAACACGCCGATCAGGCCCGCGCGCGCATTGGGCGCGCCGCAGACGACCTGAAGCGCACCATTCCCGGCGTCCACCGTCAGCACCTGAAGCTTGTCCGCCTGCGGATGGGGATCGGCGGTCAACACCTTCGCGACGAAGAAGCCTTCGAGCTTCTCCGCCGGATTCTCGACGCCCTCGACCTCCAGCCCGATATCGTTGAGCGCGGCGAGAATGGTTTCGAGACTCGCCTCGGTCTCCAGATGCTCCTTGAGCCAGCCCAGCGTGAACTTCATGCGCCCACTCCCCCCGAAAGCGTCGGAATATCGAGTGCGGAGAAGCCGTAATGGCGCAACCAGCGCAGGTCGCCGTCGAAGAAAGCGCGCAAATCGTTCATCCCATATTTCAGCATCGCCAGCCGGTCGACGCCGGTGCCGAAGGCGAAGCCCTGCCATTTTTCCGGATCCAGCCCGCACGCCTCGATCACCTTGCGGTTGACCATGCCGCTGCCCAGCACCTCCAGCCAGCCGCCATTCGCGTCATCGCCGCTGCCGCCGATCACGCGCTGGCCATTCACCAGCGTATAGCCGACATCGACCTCGACCGACGGTTCGGTGAACGGGAAATAGCTGGGGCGCAGGCGCAGCACGATGTCGTCGCGCTCGAAAAACGCCTTGAGGAAGGTTTCCAGCGTCCATTTGAGGTGGCCCATATGGATGCCCTTGTCGATCACCAGCCCCTCGATCTGGTGGAACATCGGCGTGTGCGTCGCGTCGCTGTCGCTGCGATAGACGCGGCCCGGCGCGATGATGCGGATCGGCGGTTCCTGCCCGGAAGAAACCACAGACTCCATCGTGCGGATCTGCACCGGAGAGGTATGGGTGCGCAGCAGCATTGCCCGGCCTTCGGCATCCGCGTCCGGGAAATAGAAGGTGTCGTGCATCGCGCGCGCCGGGTGGGTTTCCGGGATGTTGAGCGCAGTGAAGTTGCGCCAGTCGTCCTCGACCTCCGGCCCGCTGGCGACCGCGAAGCCGAGGTCGGCGAAGATTTCCGCCAGCTCGTCCATCACCTGGCTGACCGGATGCACCGACCCCTGCGGCACCGCATCGACGGGCAACGTCATGTCGAGCCGCTCGCTCGCCAGCCGCGCGTCGAGCGCCGCCTGTTCCAGCGCCGCCTTGCGCGTGGCGATGGCGTCGGTCACGCCCTGCCGCAGGTCATGGATCGCCGGGCCGCGCTGCTGCCGCTCCTCCGGCTTCATCGCGCCCAGCGTCTTGAGCAGCGCGGTGATCACCCCCTGCTTGCCCAGCGCGCCGACGCGCAGTTCCTCGACCCGCTCCAGCGTGTCGGCCCGTTCGATATCGGCCAGCAATCCGGCCTTCAATGCTGTAATCTCGGTCATGCTCTTCCCATGGCTTTGGGGAGGAAAGGTTCGCGCTCTCCTCTAACGAGAGGACCGGCGCGTGAAAAGGGCCTGTGAAAAGGGCCGCCGCATGCCCTAGACGCGCGCGCCAAGCAGCGCGCCGCCGAAACCGACGAACAGCGCGCCGGTCAGCCGGTTGAACAGCCGCCGCCGGTTCGCGGGCGCCAGCCAGCGGGCCAGCGAGCGGCCGCCCAGCGCATAGGCCGCGTACCAGAAGCATTCGATCAGCAGGAAGCTGCCGATCAGGATCGCCAGTTGCGGCGCGAAGGCGCGGGCGGGATCGATGAACTGCGGGAACAGCGCGGCGGCGAAGACGATCAGCTTCGGATTGGACAGGCCGGTGACGAGGCCGGCGCCGTAAAGCGCGCGCCGCGAGCGACGCGGCGGCGGCGCCATTGCCCCATCGGGCGCGACCTCGGCGCGCCACGCCTTCACCCCCAGTCCCAGCAGATAGGCGACCCCGGCATAGCGCAGCAGGTCGAACAGATGCGGCCAGGCCCGGAGCAGCGCCCCCAGCCCCATGGCGGAAGCGAGCAGGCACAGCAGCACCGCGCTCAGCAGCCCGCCCATCGTCGCGGTGGCGCGGCGCGGGCCGTAATGCAGGCTCTGCACCATCACATGCAGCATGTTCGGCCCCGGCGTCGCGGAAATCGCGAACACCAGCGTCACATAAAGCCACCATGCAGAGAGAGCCATTGCCTGTCCTTCCAGCTTGCAAATGGGTGTCGAAGCGTCGCTCTGGTTGGGGTACCGCCCTAGCCTCAACCGTTCGGGCTGAGCTTGTCGAAGCCCTGTCCTTTCTTCTAGCTCCAAGAGAAAAGCGGCCCTTCGACAAGCTCAGGGCGAACGGTTGTTGATGTCAGTTCTGCCCAAAAGCGGCAGCCCATCCGCCACCCCAAACCGCAAAAGAAAAGGGCGCCGGAGTTGCCCCCGGCGCCCTTCCCGAAAAACATGCCTGCGATCAGGCGGCGGGGAGAGCCGCGCGGGCCTGGGCGACGATGCCCTTGAACGCTTCGCCTTCGTGCATCGCAATGTCGGCCAGCACCTTGCGGTCCAGCTCGACACCCGCCAGCTTCAGCCCATGCATGAACTGGCCATAGGTCAGCCCTTCCAGACGGACGGCGGCGTTGATGCGCTGGATCCACAGGGCGCGGAAGCTCCGCTTCTTCACCTTGCGGTCGCGATAGGCGTACTGGCCGGCCTTCTCGACGGCCTGACGGGCGATGCGGATCGTATTCTTGCGGCGGCCATAATAGCCCTTCGCCGCCTTCAGAATGCGATTATGCTTGGCGCGGGTGGTGGTACCCCGTTTGACGCGTGCCATGGTTCCGTGTCCTCCTTATTTCAGGCCGTAGGGCGCCCAGAGGCGGACGTGCGCGACGTCGGCATCGGACATGACCGAGGTGCCACGGTTCTGGCGGATATATTTCGCATTGTGGCTGATCAGGCGGTGACGCTTGCCAGCGACGCCGTGCTTGACCTTGCCGGAAGCGGTGAATTTGAAGCGCTTCTTCACACCGCTCTTGGTCTTGAGCTTGGGCATTTTCGTCTCCTTGATCTGGACGTTGCGGACAGACTCGGCAGCCCTTTTGGCCGGCCCGTCCCTCACAGACTCGCACCGCTTGCGCATCGCGAAGGCGCGCCTATAGGGCGGAAGGCGCGGGAAAGCAAGCGCAAGCGACGCGAAAAGCCCGATATTGGCTCCCGATGTTGCCACAGCTCCGGCTTTTGGCGATGCTGGCCCCGATCCGGAACGAACCAACCGCACGGGAACCGCATGAGCCAGCCCATCCTTACCCTCACCCTCAACCCCGCGATCGACGGGGCGTGCGAAACCGATGTGGTGCGCCACACGCACAAGCTGCGCACCAGCAACGAGCGCTATGACGCGGGCGGCGGCGGCATCAACGTCTCGCGCGTGCTGGCGCGGCTGGGCAGCCCGACGATCGCCTGCTATCTCGCGGGCGGCTTCACCGGGCAGCTGCTCGACCAGCTGATCGAGGCGGCGGAAATACCGCATCTGTCGATCCCCATCGGCGATGCCACGCGCATTTCCCATGCCGTCTATGAGCGCTCGACCGGCCGCGAATATCGCTTCGTCCCCGAAGGGCCGCATATCCGGGAAGGCGAATGGCGCGCGGCGCTGGACCGGATAGGCGAGGCCGATTTCTCGATCCTGGTCGCCAGCGGATCGCTCGCGCCGGAATTGCCGGAGGATTTTTACGCCCGATTACAGGATATTACCGAGCAAAAGGGCGTTCGGATGGTGCTCGACAGCTCCGGCCCGGCGCTGGAGCGCGCGGTAATGGCGGGCGGCCTCTGGATGATGAAGCCGAGCCGGGGCGAGTTCGAGGCGCTGATCGGGCGCAAATGTACCGATATCGACGATATGGGCCGGACTGCGCAGGGGCTGGTCGCGCGAGGGGCGGCGGAAATCATCGTCGTCACCCTCGGCCATGAAGGCGCGCTGCTCGCCCATGCGGGCGGCACACTCTGCCGCAAGCCGCCGCAGGTCGAGGTGCAGAGCGCGGTCGGCGCCGGGGACAGCTTCGTCGCGGGCATGACCCACCGGCTGGCGCAGGGCTGGACGCCGGAGCGCGCCTTTCTCTACGGCATGGCGGCGGGCACGGCGGCGGTGCTGACGCCGGGCAACGACCTGTGCCATCCGCAGGATATAGAGCGCCTGTTCGCGGAACTGGAGAAGGGAGCGTAGCGCCTCCCTCTCAATGCCCCTCATGCCCGGCGTGCAGCGCCTCCAGCACGTCGTCGAGGCGCGCGGGGTCGCCCAGCGCCACCACATTGCCGTCGCTGTCATGGGTCAGCGGGTCGCCGTTCCAGTCGCACATGCGGCCGCCAGCCCCCTCCACCACCGGCACCAGCGCGGCGAGATCGTGCAGCTTCAGCCCGGCCTCGATCACCAGATCGACATGGCCGCTCGCCAGCAGCGCATAATTATAGCAGTCGCCGCCCCACAGGGTGTCGCGGCAATCCCGCGCCAGCATCGAGAAATGCTCGCCGGTGCAGCCGGGGAAATATTGCGGCCCGGTGCTCGCCACGATCGCGTCGGCCAGCTGGCGGCAGCGGCGGGTGCGCACCGGGCGGCCGTTGAGCGTGGTCTCCTGCCCGGTCAGCCCGGCCCAGCGCTCCTTGGTGATCGGCTGGTCGATGATGCCCAGCACCGGCCAGCTCGCCTGCGTCAGCCCGATCAGCGTGCCGAAGATCGGCCGCCCGGCGATGAAGCTGCGCGTGCCGTCGATCGGGTCGAGCACCCAGACCCGTTCGGCCTGCTCGCGCGTCGCGCCATATTCTTCACCGATGATGCCGTCGGCGGGACGCTCCTTCTCCAATATCGCGCGCATTGCCGCTTCGGCCGCGCGGTCCGCCTGGGTGACGGGCGAATCGTCGGATTTGAAATCCGTTTCGTAGCGGGCGCGGAAAAAGGGCCGAATCGCGTCGCCGGCGGCATCGGCCAGGCGCTGGGCAAGCAGGAGATCATCGTGGAGGCTCATGCCGCTTCCTTGGGCGAGGCGCGCGCGGCGCGCAAGGGGGCCGCGCTAAATATCCGCGCTTTCCGGCCGTTCTTCCAAGCGGAAGGGGAATGGGACCATGACGGCGCTAAGCTGGATCATCGCGATCGGCACATTTCTGGGCGGGCTCGCCGCGCAGCACGACCTGCCCTCGCCCGTCGCCGGAAATCTGGCGCTGATGCTGCTGGGCGCAAGCCTGCTGACCTGCCCGGTGCTCTGGCGCATTCCGACGCTGGCCGATTGGCTTACGGGACGCATGCGGGCGATGGCCTGCCTTGCGCTGTTGCTAACGCTGCCGCTCGCGCTGATCCCGGCAGGCTGAGTCTCTCGCCGCCCGATGTTCCACGTGGAACATCGGAGCGATCCCGTCAGTCGAACAGGCTGGAAACCGAGCTTTCGTCGGCGATGCGCTTGATCGCCTCGCCCAGCAGCGGCGAGATCGGCAGATGGCGGATCTTCTCCGCCGCCTGCACCGCGTCGGTGCCGAGGATGGAATCGGTGATGACCAGTTCCTTGAGCTGCGACGCCTCGACCCGCGCCACCGCCCCGCCCGACAGCACGCCGTGGGTGACATAGGCGACCACCTCTTCCGCGCCCGCTTCCCGCAGCGCGGCGGCGGCGTTGCACAGCGTGCCCGCCGAATCGACGATATCGTCGATCAGGATGCAAAAGCGCCCCTTCACATCGCCGATGATGTTCATCACCTCGGATTCGCCGGCCCGCTCGCGACGCTTGTCGACGATGGCGAGCGGCGCGTTGTCGAGCCGCTTGGCCAGCGCCCGCGCGCGCACCACGCCGCCGACGTCGGGCGACACCACCATCATGTTGCGATCGCCGAAGCGCGCCTGGATATCGGCCGACATCACCGGCGCAGCGAACAGATTATCGGTCGGAATGTCGAAAAAGCCCTGGATCTGCCCGGCATGCAGATCGACGCAGAGCACGCGGTCGGCGCCCGCGACGGTGATCAGGTTCGCCACCAGCTTGGCCGAGATCGGCGTGCGCGGGCCGGGCTTGCGATCCTGCCGGGCATAGCCGAAATAGGGCAGCACCGCAGTGATCCGCTTGGCCGAGGCGCGTTTCAGCGCGTCGATGCAGATCAACAGTTCCATCAGATTGTCGTTGGTCGGATAGCTCGTCGACTGGATCAGGAACACGTCCTCGCCGCGCACATTCTCATGCACCTCGACGAACACCTCCTCGTCGGCAAAGCGGCGCACGCTGGCATTGGTCAGCGGCATTTCCAGATATTCAGCGATCGCCCTGGCCAAAGGCAGGTTGCTGTTGCCAGTCATCAATTTCATGAAAATGCCCTTTGTACCGCTTCAGTGACGCCGGATATGGGCGTCCCTTTAGCGTTCATGGCGCAAAGTGCAACGCTTTTGGCCGAATCTTCCCTCGCATCGGCCTGAACCCGCCAAGAAAGCTTTTGCGCGGACCGAAAATATTCTACCAGCCTGCGGATGACCCAGTCCTTCTCCACGGCTCTCACCATAGCATTGGCCCAGACGACGCAGGCGGTCGGCGACCTTGCGGGCAATGCCGACGCGATGCTGCGCTGGCGCGAAAAAGCGGGGCAGGCCGACCTCATCGTCTTTCCCGAATTGCAGCTGATCGGCTATCCGCCCGAGGATCTGGTGCTGAAGCCCGCGCTGGTCGAGCGGGCGGGGCAGGAATTGCTGCGCCTCGCCGACGCCACCAAGGATGGCGGCCCGGCGATGCTGGTCGGCACGGTGATCGCCAATCGCGGCATATTGTTCAACGCCGTCGCGCTGCTGGACGAAGGCGAGATCAAGGCGGTGCGGCTGAAGCGGGAACTGCCCAATTACGGCACCTTCGATGAGAAGCGCCTGTTCGCGCCCGGCCCGCTGCCCGACCCGATCGACTTTCGCGGCGTGAAGATCGGCGTGCCGATCTGCGAGGATATCTGGTATCCGTTCGTCTGCGCCCATCTGGCGAGCCAGGGCGCGGAAATCCTGCTGACGCCCAATGGCAGCCCCTATGAGATCGACAAGGACGAGCGGCGCATCGCGCAGGTCTGCGCCGCGCGGGTGCGGGAAACCGGGCTGCCCGTCGCCTATCTCAACCGCATCGGGGGGCAGGACGAACTGGCCTTCGACGGCGCCTCCTTCGTGATGAACGGCGACGGCGTGCTAGTCCATCAGTTGGCCGACTGGCGCGAGGAGCTGCGCCTCACCCATTGGGAGAAGCAGGAGGACGGCCGCTGGCGCTGCACGCCCGGCGCCCTCGCCCCGCTAGCCCCCTATCCTGAGGACGTCTACAGCGCGATGGTGGTCGGGCTGCGCGACTATGTGGAGCGCAACCGCTTTCCCGGCGTGGTGCTGGGCCTGTCGGGTGGCATCGACAGCGCCCTGTCCGCCGCCGTCGCGGTCGACGCGCTGGGCGCGGACAAGGTGTGGTGCGTGATGATGCCGTCGCGCTTCACCAGCGAGGAAAGCCTGGAGGATGCCGAAGCCTGCGCGCGCATGCTGGGCGTGCGTCTCGATACGGTGGCGATCGAACCGGCGGTCGGCGCGTTCGACACCATGCTGGCCGAGATCTTCACAGAGCGCGGACGCGACATCACCGAGGAGAATATCCAGTCGCGCATTCGCGGTGTCACGCTGATGGCGATCAGCAACAAATTCGGCCATATGCTGCTGACCACCGGCAACAAAAGCGAGATGTCGGTTGGCTATGCGACCATCTATGGCGACATGGCGGGCGGCTATTCGGTGCTGAAGGACGCCTACAAGACCACGGTGTTCGACCTGTCCCGCTGGCGCAACGAGGCGAAGCCCGCGCTCGGCCTCGGCCCCGACGGCCCGGTGATGCCGGAGCGCGTCATCACTAAGCCGCCCACCGCCGAGCTGCGCGAGAACCAGAAGGACGAGGACAGCCTGCCGCCCTATGAGGTGCTCGACCCGATCCTGCACGGTCTGGTCGAAAGCGAGCTTTCCGTCGATGAGCTGGTCGCGCGCGGCTTCGAGCGGGATGTCGTCGCGCGGATCGAGCGGCTGCTCTACATCGCCGAATATAAAAGGCGCCAGTCGCCGCCGGGCGTGAAGCTGGGCAGCCGCAATTTCGGCCGCGACCGCCGCTATCCGATCACCAACGCCTTCCGAACCTCATGACCAGCCCTTCCCTTCCCCCAGTCGCCTCCGTCGTCACCCGTTTCGCGCCCTCGCCCACGGGGCAGCTGCATGTCGGCAATCTGCGCACCGCGCTGCACAACTGGCTATGGGCGCGGCGCCATGGCGGCCGGTTCCTGCTGCGCATGGACGACACCGACGCGGAGCGGTCGACAGCGGAATATGCCGAGGGCATCCGCGCCGATCTGGCCTGGTTGGGCCTTCACCCCGATGGCGAGGTGAAGCAATCGGATCGCTTCGCCCTCTATGAAGCGCGTTTCGCGGAGCTGGTCGCGGCGGGGCGGCTCTATCCCTGCTACGAGACGGCGCAGGAGTTGGACCTGAAGCGCAAGGTGCAGCTGGGCCGGGGCCTGCCGCCGGTCTACGACCGCGCCGCGCTGCGCCTTTCCGAGGCGGAGAAGGCCGCGCTGGAGGCGGACGGCGTGAAACCGCATTGGCGCTTCCGGCTCGATCATGACAGCCTGATCGGCTGGACCGATCTGGTGCGGGGCGAACAGCATTTCGACCCCGCGCTGTTGTCCGATCCGGTGGTGCGCCGCGCGGACGGCAGCTGGCTCTACATGCTGCCTTCTGTAATCGACGATATGGAAATGGGCATCACCCATGTCGTGCGCGGGGAAGACCATGTCTCCAACACCGCGACGCAGTTGCAGATGTTCACTGCACTCGGCGCGCAGCCTCCGGCCTTCGCGCATGAGGCGTTGCTGACCGGCAGCGAGGGGAAATTGTCCAAGCGCCTGGGCTCGCTCGGCATCTCCGCCTTTCGCGACAGCGGGATCGAGCCGATCAGCCTGATCGCGCTGCTGGCGCGGATCGGCACCAGCGATCCGGTGATCGCGGTGACGGATGCAGCGCCGCTGGTGGAGAGTTTCGACTTCGCCCATTTCGGCCGCGCGCCCGCGCGGTTCGACGAGCAGGAACTGGCGCTGCTCAACCAGAAGATCGTCCACCAGCTCGATTTCGCTGCCGTCCAGTCTCGCCTGCCCGGCGGGATGGACGAGGCGGCATGGCTGGCCATCCGACCCAATATCGAGACGGTTTCCCAGGCCGCCGACTGGTGGCGCGTGGTCACCGGGCCGATCGCCCCCGTTCCCACAGAGGCGGAGGATAGGGATTTCCTCGCCTGCGCGCTCGCGCTTGCGGAAATGCAGGTCTTTGACGAGGCAATCTGGCAGAAGCTGACCGACGCCCTCAAGCAGGAAAGCGGCCGCAAGGGAAAGGCGCTGTTCCTGCCCCTCCGCCGCGCGCTGACGGGCTTTGATCATGGGCCGGACATGAAGCAGCTTCTGCCGCTGATCGGACGCGAGCGGGCGATTGAGCGCCTGCGGGCGGCAATCGCCGGATAGGCTCAGAGGCCGGAAACGCGGAAGAAGCGGGCGCGCAACGGGCTGCGCGCCTCTGGAGCGCCTCAGCCTTCGGTCATCACGCCGTGGAAAATGCTCTGCTCTATCGGGCGGCGGGAACTGGGCGTTTCGCGCTGCCGCAATTCCTCCGGCAAGTCGGATTTCCGGCCGGGATAACCCAGCGCGACAGCCGCCTCCATGCGAAAATGCTCCGGCGCCTTGACGATGGCGCGGGCGCGGTCGAAGTCCACCCCGGCCATGCCATGCGTTATCAATCCGCGACTGGCCGCCTGCAACGCCAGCGCCATCCACGCCGCGCCCGCGTCAAAGCTGTGGCTATGGGACGGGCGCAACTCGCCCCTATATTCCATCATTGTATCGGACAGTACAAATATCAGTGCCGAGGCGTTCTTCGCCCAGAGCTGGTTGCCGGGCATCAGCGCGGAGACATAATCGTCCCAGCAATCGTCCTGACGCAACGCATAGGCGAAACGCCAGGGCTGGATGTTCAGGCTGGAAGGCGCCCAGCGGGCGGCCTCGAACACGGACAGCAGAAGCTCCCTTTCGATCGGGCGGGGATCGAAGGCGCGCGGCGACCAGCGCTCGATGAAGATCGGCAGGATCTCATGATCGGCGACGCGCTCTGTCATGTCGAATAACTCCTCTGGCCGGGCCAGATCGGGATGGACGGGCAGCCGAAACCTAGATCAGTTCGCCGGACAGCCGCTGGCACAACATATCGAGCTGATCGAGGGTCGAATAGCGCAAGGTCAGCGTGCCCGCGCCATTGTCGCCATGATCGATCGTCACCTTGAGGCCGAGCATATCGGCCAGATGCTGCTCCAGCGCCTGAATGTCGGCATCGGGCTGCGCCTCGGCGCGCGACCGCTGGCTACGGGGCGAGGATGCGGCCTTGCCGGTCTTGCCCTTCGCCTGTTGCGCCAGCTTCTCGGTCTGGCGCACCGAAAGCCCCTTGTCGATGATGCGTTGCGCGAGTTGCGGCGCATCCTCCACCCCGATCAGCGCGCGGGCATGGCCCATGGAGAGCCTCCCCTCCCGCACCACGTCCAGCACGGTGCCGGGCAGGTCGAGCAGACGCATCATGTTGGCGACATGGCTGCGCGACTTGCCCACCAGCTTGCCGAGCACCTCCTGGCTATGGCCGAACTGCGCGATCAGGCGGGAATAGGCCTCCGCCTCCTCGACCGGGTTGAGATCCTGCCGCTGCACATTCTCGATGAGCGCGATTTCCATCGTCTCGGCATCGGTGAAGTCGCGGACGATCGCGGGAATCTGGTGCAGCCGTGCCCGCTGCGCCGCGCGCCAGCGCCGCTCGCCCGCGACGATCTGATAACCGCCCCGCGCCAGCGCGCGGACGATGATCGGCTGGATCACGCCGCGCTCGGCGATGCTGTCCGCCAGTTCCTGCAACGCCGTCTCGTCGAACTGCTTGCGGGGCTGATCCGGGTGCGGATAGATAGTGGAAATATCGATATGCTGCACCGACCGGCCATTGGCCGCCGACGCGGTCTCGCCCGGCGTTCCATCGGCGCGCGCGACCGGCTCTTCCTTCAGGCTTTCGCCCAGCAGCGCCGAAAGGCCCCGGCCCAGCCCATGGGCGCGACGCTGCGGCCGCACCGCCCGCTCTTCCCGTTCGTTCGCGCCATCCGTCGTCTCGCTCACCGCGCTCTCGCCTTCTTCCTTCATCGTCATGCGGCCATGTCCGGTCGCGGCAGACGATCGATCAATTCCCGCGCCAATTGCATATAGGCCTCCGATCCGACGCAGCGATGGTCGTAGATCAGCGCGGGCAGGCCATGGCTCGGCGCTTCGGACAGGCGCACATTGCGGGGGATCACCGTGTCGAACACGATCCGCCCCAGGCAGGCGCGTACATCGTCGGCGACCTGATCGGTCAGCCGGTTGCGGCGGTCATACATGGTGAGCGCCACGCCCATGATCGAAAGGGTGGGATTGAACCGGCCCTGAATCCGCTCCACCGTGGTGAGCAGTTGCGACAGCCCCTCCAGCGCGAAGAATTCGCATTGCAGCGGCACCAGCAGCGATTGCGCGGCGACCAGCGCGTTGACCGTCAGCAGGCCGAGCGAGGGTGGGCAATCGATCAGGCAGATATCCCAGCGGGCCGCGCTTTCATCGAGGCTGCGCTTGAGCCGATGGGTGCGCTCGGCCACCTCGATCAGTTCTATCTCCGCGCCGGAAAGATCCTGCGTCGCGGGGACGATATCGAGCTTCGGCACCTTGGTGTGCAATACCGCATCCGACAAGGGTGCGGCGCCGATCAGCAGGTCATAGCTGGAATAGTCGCGCGCGGCATGGTCGATGCCGAGGCCGGTCGAGGCATTGCCTTGCGGATCCAGATCGATAAGCAGGGTACGCTGCCCCGTCGCCGCCAGAGCCGTCGCCAGATTGATGGCCGTCGTCGTCTTGCCAACGCCGCCCTTCTGGTTGGCAATCGCGATGCGTATCATGCTTTACCACCCCTTTTTCGTACATTTTTCAGAACCAGGATCGCGCTTTCCGGCGCAGTCAGGCTCGGTTCGACCCGCGCGTCACTCTGCCACAGCGATTGGGCGATATCCAACTCATTTTGAAAATTTTGCCCTTTTGGCAAGACCCAGACCGTGTTCTTTCCGGCCAGTGGAAGCGCGGATGCGATCAATCTTTCCATCGGCGCATAGGCGCGCGCACTGATGACGGCAGCGGGGGGCGGAGCCGACGTCGCGGCGCGCTCGACCTTGCCCGCGAAAACCGAGGCGTTGGTCAAGCCGAGCGCGTCGATCACCTGTTCCAGAAACTGGACCCGCTTGCGGCGCATCTCGATCATCATCACGCGATAGCCACTGAGGATCGCGACGACGATGCCGGGCAGGCCTGCGCCCGCACCCAGATCGATCCACAGATCATCCTCCGCCGCTGGCGGCACGAGCGGAATGAGCTGCGCGCTGTCGACGATATGCCGCGCCCATATATGGTCGCGGGTCGATTCCGCGATCAGATTCTGCTCCTTCATCCCGGCCAGCAGCAGCGCCGCATAGCGCTCCAGCCGGTCCCATGTTTCACGTGAAACAGGAAAGCTGCGTTCCAGCCACCGCCGCGCCTCGTCCTCGGTCATGCCGCCGCCTGCCGCCGCAAATGGACGAGTATCGCCGCCAGCGCCGCCGGGGTTATCCCCGCGACGCGAGAGGCGGCGGCGAGCGTTTCCGGACGCGCCGCCTTCAACCGTTCCCGCATTTCGAGCGACAATCCCCCTACTCCGTCATAGTCCATTGCGGCCGGAATCCGTATCGCTTCATTGCGCCGCAATTCCTCTATCTCCGCCGCCTGCCGCTCCAGATAGGGCGCATAATGGGCGTCCTCCAATATCTCCTCGCGCAGGTCCGATTCGATCGTCGCGAGCAAGGGCGCCAGCTCGACGATCGCGTCCCCCACCTCCGGGAAGCGGGCCCATTCGAACAGACTGCGCCGCGCGCCGTCCTGCCGCACCATCATGCCATGACGCGCGAGTTCGGCGGGGGACCTCTCCGCCCTCAATTCCTCCATCGCCGCGCTACGGGTACGCTCGCGGAATTCATACCAGCTTCGCCGCTCCTCGCCGACAAGGCCATGGCTGATGGCGATGCCGGTAAGGCGCGTCGTTGCATTGTCCGCGCGCAGGCGAAGGCGATATTCGGCACGCGCGGTCAACATGCGATAGGGCTCCGTCACTCCGTGCAGGATCAGGTCGTCGATCATCACGCCGATATAGCTGTCGGTCCGGTCCAGCATCAGCGGCTCCTGCTCCAGCGCATGGGCGGCCGCATTCGCGCCCGCCACCAGCCCCTGCGCCGACGCTTCCTCATAGCCGGTGGTTCCGTTGATCTGTCCCGCGCAATAGAGGCCCGGCATCGCCAGCAGCCCCAGGGTGCGGCCGAGCGCGCGCGGATCGACATAATCATACTCGACCGCATAGCCGGGCACCGTCATCTCGACCTGCTCCAGCCCGCGCATCGAACGCACCATCGCCCATTGCACATCGACCGGCAAGGAGGTGCTGATCCCGTTCGGATAGACGAGCGGGCTGTCCAGTCCTTCCGGCTCCAGAAAAACCTGATGCCCGTCCCGGTCGCCGAAACGGAAAATCTTGTCCTCGATCGACGGGCAATAGCGCGGCCCCCTGCCTTCGATCGCGCCGCTGAACAACGGCGAACGATCGAGACCGGAGCGGATGATCGCATGGGTATCGTCATTGGTGCGGGTGATCGCGCAGGACAATTGCGGCAACAGACGGCCACCAGCCATCGCGCCCATCGTCCATTCGTCGGTATCGGAAGGCTGCTCCTCCAATATCGCCCAGTCGATCGTCCGCCCATCCAGCCGCGGCGGGGTGCCGGTCTTCAAGCGGGCGAGCGGCAGGCCCAGCGCGCGCAATCTTTCGCCCAGCCGCGTTGCCGCGCGCTCCTCCACCCGGCCGCCGACGGACACCTCCTCACCCCGGAACAGCTTGCCGCCGAGGAAGGTGCCGGTCGCCAGCACCACCGCCCGCGCACCCAATACCGAGCCATCCAAAAGCTCGACGCCCGTCACCTCGCCGGAGGGGCCGGTGCGAAGATCCGCCACCTCGCCCGCCAGAACGGCAAGGTCGCGCTGGGCGGCGATCTGCCGCTGTACCGAGGTACGGAACAGCGCGCGGTCGGCCTGGATGCGCGGCCCCTGCACCGCGCGGCCCTTGCTGGCGTTGAGCATGCGGTGATGGATCGCCGCCGCATCGGCCGCGCGCGCGAGGATGCCGTCAAACGCGTCCACCTCGCGCACCAGATGTCCCTTGCCCAATCCGCCGATCGCCGGGTTGCAGGACATCGCGCCAATCACAGCCGGATCGAAGGTGACGAGCGCGGTGCGCGCGCCCTTGCGCGCGGCCGCCGCCGCCGCCTCGGCGCCGGCATGGCCTCCACCCACGACTATCACATCGAAATCCCGGCTCATGCTGAAATCCTCAAGATATTGCCCGACGGACGACCGCCGCAATCGAAGCGGCCAAGCCAAAAGCCCGCTCGGCCTCCAGCCTCTAGACCGGCCCGGCGCGGTCGTCAAAGCCGCTTATGCGCCGTCCTGTTTCACGTGAAACAGACGCCCGCTATTTGCCGATGCAGAAGCGGGAGAAGAGGCTGTCCAGCATATCCTCCACACCGCTGCGACCGATCAGGCGGTCCATCTCCTCGCGCGCCAGCCGCAGATATTCCGCGACGATCAGCAGGTCGGAGTTCACCTGCGCGGCGGTCAGCGCCTCGACCATCGCGGCCACGGCCTTGCGCTGCCGCTCGTGCAGCGCATAGCTTCCCTCGGTCGGAAGAAAGCTTTTCGCCCGGTCGAGAATCATCTGCACCAGCGCATATATATTCTCACCGGTCAGCGCCGAAACCGCAATATCGACGCCCGCAGGCATCCTCCAGCCCGTGCGATCCTTTTGCGCGGCAACCCGAATGGCATCGGCGCGCGGACAGACGTTGGCCTCGCCCAGCCAGAGCAGGATATCCGCCGCCTCGATTGCCTGCCGCGCGCGGTCGATGCCGATCAGCTCGATGCGGTCCTCGCTGCGATCGGCCAGCCCCGCCGTGTCGGTGAGGACGAACGCCACGCCGCCGAGATTGACCGGCACCTCGATCCGGTCGCGCGTCGTCCCGGCAATGTCGGAAACGATCGCCGCCTCGCGACCGGCCAGCGCGTTGAGCAAGGTCGACTTGCCCGCATTGGGCGGCCCTGCCAGCACCAGATGAATGCCGTCCCGCAGCCGTTCCGCCGAGGGCGCGGCCAGCTGGGCGGCCATATCCTCGCGCAGCGCCGCCAACGCGTCGGCCAATGCGCGCTCCATGCCGCTGTCGGGCACGTCATCCTCGTCGGAAAAGTCGAGCAGTGATTCCACCTGCGCCGAACAGGCGAGCAGGCGGGATCGCCAGCCCTCCAGCCGCCGAGAAAAATGCCCGTCCGCCATCATCATCGCGGCGCGGCGCTGGCTCTCGGTTTCGGCGGCGAGAAGATCGGCCAGCCCCTCCGCCTCGTTCAGGTCCATGCGGCCGTTTTCGAAGCCGCGCCGGGTGAACTCCCCCGCCACCGCCTCGCGCACCGCAAGGCCACCGCCGCGCCCCTGCTCCTCCAGCGCGCCCAGCACTGCACGGATCACCGCCTGCCCGCCATGGCAATGCCATTCGGCGAGATCCTCACCGGTGACGCTGCCGGGGCCGGGAAAGAGCAGGACCACCGCCTGGTCCAGCACATCGCCGTCGGCAGGGTTATGGAGAGTCCGCAACGAAGCGGCACGGGGCGTCGGCAAGCGCCCGCCCTTCAGAAAGCGTGCGGTGAGCGCGAAGGCATCCGGCCCGCTGATCCTGATGACCGCGATCCCGGCGGGCGGGCGCCCGCTCGACAGCGCATAGATGGTGTCGCTCGCCATGTCAGACCGCGAAAGGCAGGAGGCGGTTCAGCCCTTGCCCTTGCCGCCGGTCGCCGCGGCCGCGCCGCTGAGGCCGATGTCCATCATCTGCTGGAACAGCCGCATCCCGGCATCGCCCATCGGGGCAAAGGCGCGCATCATCTTTTCCATCTGCTCCAGGCTGCCCGCGCCGTCCATCGCGCCGAGCAGCGAGGCCACATATTTCTCATGAACGGGGCTGAGGTCCGGCAGACCGAGAAAGCTACGCGCCTCCTCCGGCGTGCAATCGACATTCACTGTAACCTGCATAGCGTCGCTCACTCGTCCTGTGGCCGGGAAGGGAGACTGTCCCCCCTTATCCGATCAGCGTCAAGATGCCGACATTATGGTCGACAATGCCCTCATAGATCATCGACCCGGCGACATAGAGAATGACGACCAGACCGAGATAGGCGATCCAGCGATAACGCTCGATATATTTGGCGATCAGATTGGCGGCGACGCCCATCAGCGCGACCGAGAGGATCAGGCCGACGATCAGGATGCCGGGATGTTCGCGCGCGGCGCCCGCGACCGCCAGCACATTGTCGAGGCTCATCGAAACGTCCGCGACCGCGACCGACCAGGCGGCGCTGGCGAAGCTCTTGGCCGGGCGCAGGCCGCTGCTTTCGTCGCCGACGATTTCCGGCGACCCGGCATTGACCGCGTCATGGCGCAGCTCGCGATACATTTTCCAGCTCACCCACAGCAGCAGCAACCCGCCCGCGAGAATGAGACCGACGATCTGCATCAGCTCACTGACCACCAGCGCAAAGCCGATGCGCAGCACCAGCGCGGCGAGGATGCCGATCATGATGACCCGCTTGCGCTGCGCATCCGGCAGGCCCGCCGCCAGCGCGCCGACCACGATCGCATTGTCGCCAGCGAGCAGGATGTCGATCATCAGCACCTGCGCAAAGGCCGCCATCGCGCTGGGGGAACCGATATTGGAAAAATCGGCCACGATATGGGTCCAGGTATCCGCGAAATTCGTGGAAGACGCGGCGGCGGTGGCGGCAACGGAGGCCAATATTTCAAGCATGGGTGATCAACGCCCTGATGGAAAAGAACTTCGCTCTACTGGTTCATGGAATCGAAGAAATCCTCGTTGGTCTTCGAATCCTTCATCTTGTCGAGCAGGAATTCCATAGCATCGACCGTGCCCATCTGCATCAGGATGCGGCGCAGCACCCACATCTTGGAAAGATTGGCCTTGCCGACCAGCAATTCTTCCTTGCGGGTGCCCGACTTGCCGACATCCAGCGCCGGGAAGATGCGCTTGTCGGCCACCTTGCGATCGAGCACGATTTCCGAATTGCCGGTGCCCTTGAATTCCTCGAAGATCACCTCGTCCATGCGGCTGCCGGTGTCGATCAGCGCGGTGGCGATGATGGAGAGCGAGCCGCCTTCCTCGATATTGCGCGCCGCGCCGAAGAAGCGCTTCGGCCGTTGCAGCGCGTTGGCGTCGACGCCGCCGGTCAGCACCTTGCCCGACGAGGGCACCACGGTGTTGTAGGCGCGGCCCAGACGGGTGATCGAGTCGAGCAGGATCACCACATCCTTCTTGTGCTCGACCAGACGCTTCGCCTTTTCGATAACCATTTCAGCGACTTGCACGTGACGCGCGGCCGGTTCGTCAAAGGTCGAGGACACGACCTCGCCCTTCACCGATCGCTGCATGTCGGTCACTTCCTCCGGCCGCTCGTCGATCAGCAGCACGATCAGGAACACTTCGGGATGATTGTCGGTGATCGCCTTGGCGATATTCTGGAGCAGCACCGTCTTGCCGGTGCGCGGCGGCGCGACGATCAGCGCGCGCTGGCCCTTGCCCTGCGGCGAGATGATGTCGATGACGCGGGCCGACTTGTCCTTGACCGTCGGGTCGAGCGTGTCGAGACGCAGCTTCTCGGTCGGATAGAGCGGCGTCAGGTTGTCGAAATTGACCCGGTGGCGCACGGCCTCCGGATCGTCGAAATTGACGCTGATAAGCCTTGTGAGGGCAAAATAGCGCTCCCCATCCTTGGGGGCGCGGATCTCGCCTTCCACCGTGTCGCCGGTGCGGAGGCCATATTTCCTTACTTGATTGGGCGATACATAAATATCGTCCGGCCCGGCGAGGAAGTTCGCCTCCGGCGAACGCAGGAAACCGAAGCCGTCCGGCAGCACCTCGATCGTGCCCACGCCCATGATCTGTTCGCCATTTTCGGCCTCGGCCTTCAGAATGGCGAACATCAGGTCCTGCTTGCGCAGCGTGGACGCGCCCTCGACCCCCAGCTCTTCGGCCATGGTGACGAGTTCGGCGGGCGTGTGTTTCTTGAGGTCTTTAAGGTGCATGGGAAGAATCCGGGATGCGAATGGAGTGGATTTCGATAGGAAAGAAGGCCGCACGATATCATGGGAAGGACGACCATGCGAGGCCGCGCGGCGATAAGGACGGGATTCGCGTTATAGCCAGCCGCCGGGCAAGTCAAGCGACTGCGCGGGGGCCGTTCCCTTTCCCGGTCAGAAGGGTTTCACGACCGCCAATATGACGACGACGGCGGCCAATATCCCCGGCACTTCGTTGATCATCCGCAACTGCTTGTCGGAAAGGGCGCGCTGCCCGCGCGCGAGCTTCTTCGCATAGCCGACCATCCAGCCATGATAGCCGGAAAGCACCAGCACCAGCAGCAGCTTCAGGTGGAACCAGGGCATCGTCCATGCCTCTATGTTCACCATCAGCATCAGCCCCAATATCCACAGGATGACGATCGACGGGTTGAGGATGATCCGCCGCAGCTTGTCCTCCCGCTCTATCCATTTGCGGTCCTCGTCCGACCCGACCGGTGTTTCCTGATGATAGACGAAGAAGCGCGGCATCATGAACAGCCCGGCCATCAGGAAGATGGCGAAGATGATATGGGCGGCCTTCACCCACAGATAGGCGCCGCCGAGAAACCAGCTCATTTCCCGCCTCCCAGCCTGCCGAGCATCTGTTCCACATGGGCGATCGGCGTATCGGGCACGATGCCGTGGCCAAGGTTGAAGATATGGGGCCGCGTCGGGAAGGCGGCAAGGATGCGGTCGATCGCCTCGTCGAGCGCCTGCCCGCCGGCCACCAGCGCCAGCGGATCGAGATTGCCCTGCACCGGCAGGCCGGCGGGCAGATGGGCGTCGGCCCAGCGCGGATCGACCGTTTCATCGAGGCCCACCGCATCGACCCCGGTTTCCCGCGCATAGTCGACCAGCTTCGCCCCCGCCCCCTTGGGAAAGCCGATGATCGGAATGCCCGGCCTCGCCGCGCGCAGCCGCTCGACGATCGCGCGGTTGGGCGCGATCACCCAGCGTTCGAACTGTTGGGGCGAAAGGCTGCCGGCCCAGCTGTCGAACAGCTGCACCGCCTCCACCCCGGCGTCGATCTGGCCGATGAGATAGGGCAGAGTCGCCTCGACGATCGCGTCGATGATCGCCTGGAAGCGTGCCGGATCGGCATAGGCGAGGCGGCGCGCGGGGGCCTGGTCCTTGCTGCCCTGCCCGGCCACCATATAGGTGGCGATGGTCCATGGGCTGCCTGCAAAGCCGAGGAAGGTGGTTTCCGGCCGCAGCCGCGCCTTCACCTGCCGCACCGTTTCATAGACCGGCTCGTAGCGCGACCAGTCCGGCACCAGCGCGCCGATATCGCTTTCCGCCAGCGGCGGGGCGAGGCGCGGTCCCTCCCCCGTCTCGAACCAGAGCTTCTGGCCCATCGCATAGGGAACGATCAGGATATCGGAAAAGAGGATCGCGCCGTGCAGGCCGGTCGCGCCGGTGCCGAAGCGTTCGAGCGGTTGCAGCGTGATGTCGGCCGCCGCTCTGCTGTCATAGACCAGTTCCAGAAAGCCGCCCTTGTCGGCCCGGAGCGCGCGATATTCGGGCAGATAGCGCCCCGCCTGGCGCATCATCCAGCGCGGCGCGGGCGAAGGGCGTTCGCCCCGAAGGACGGCGAGGAGAGGTTTGACCGGCGCCGAGGACATGGCTTTACAAATATCCTGATTATTAAGAGTCTATTGTTGAATATGTTGTCTCGTTGAAGCCGGGGTTTATGCGTTGTCCCCGATTTTGCCAACAGGATAAGGGTTGCCCGGACCCCCAAAATGGAGGGGGTGAGGCGATTTGTCCCCATTTTCCACAGGCTGTCGATAATTTTACGCACCTCTGGATCGACTGTGGATAACAGGTCTGGCATTGGGGATGGAAGCAGGCGGCCGGTTTATCCCCGAAGCTGTCCCTTGATTTATCCACAGGTCGCCAACACAGTCCTCCCATGAACCGTCTCCACCTCCATCTGATATCGGATTCCACCGGCGAAACGCTGGAAAGCATCGTCAAGGCGGCGATCGCCCAGTTCGAGGATGTCGAGGCGATCCGCCATTTCTGGCCGATGGTCCGGTCGGAGGATCATCTCCAGCGCATCCTGCGGGAAATTTCGGGCAATCCGGGCCTCGTGCTCTTCACCCTGTTCAACCCGGTGCTGCGGCGCAAGCTGGAACATCAATGCCGGGCGCTGGGCCTGCCCCATGCCGCGCCGCTCGACAGCGTCACTGATTCCATGTCCAACATATTGGGGCAGGAAACCCGCAACCGGCCGGGCCGCAAGCATATATTGGACGAAGCCTATTTCGCGCGGATCGAGGCGATTCAATATACCATCGCCCATGACGACGGCGTCGGCGAGGAGAATTGGGAGGAAGCCGACATCATCCTGGTCGGCGTGTCGCGCACGTCCAAGACGCCTACCTCCATCTATCTCGCCAATCGCGGATACAAGACGGCGAACGTCCCGGTCGTGCCGGAATCCCCGCCGCCGTCCAGCCTCTATCATCTGAAGCATCCGATGATCGTCGGCCTCACCATCAGTCCGGACCGGCTGATCCAGATCCGCCGCAACCGCCTGCTCTCGCTCAACCAGGCGCCGGAAACCGCCTATGTGGACCTGGAGCGGGTGCAGCAGGAGGTCGCCTTCGCCCGGCGCATGATCGCCGACAATGGCTGGCCGACCATCGACGTCACCCGCCGTTCGATCGAGGAAGCGACGGCGGCGATCATCAACCTGTTCAACGACCGGTTGATGGGCCGGTCGGAATGGAGCGAGGCGAGCGCATGAGCGGCCCCGACCCCATTCTTCTCGCCTCGCAAAGCTCCAGCCGCCGGGCGATGCTCAAGGCTGCGGGCGTCCCGTTCGAGGCGCTGTCGCCCAATGTGGACGAGGATGCGTTCAAGGAGGATTTCCGCGCGCGCGGCCTCGACGCGCGCCACATCGCCGACGCGCTGGCGGAGATCAAGGCGCTGCGCCTCTCCTCGCGCGTGCCGGGCGGGCTGGTGCTGGGCTGCGACCAGACGCTGGAGCTGGACGACGGCTCGATGATCGACAAGGCGGTCGACCGGGCCGCCGCCGCCGCGATCCTGCGCCGCCTGTCGGGGCGAAGCCATATCCTCCACAGCGCGGCGGTGATCTGCGAAGGCGGCCAGCCGGTCTGGCGCCATATCGAAAAGGCGCGGATGACGGTGCGGCCGCTCTCCGATGCGTTCATCGAAACCTATCTCGATGCCGAGTGGGAGCAGGTGCGCTGGTGCGTCGGCTGCTATCGCATCGAGGGGGCGGGCGCGCAGCTGTTCAGCGACATAAGGGGCACGCATTTCGCGATTCAGGGACTGCCCTTGCTCGCCTTGCTTGACTTTTTGCGCGCGCGCGGCGTTTTGGCGCAATGACGAACGCAGACCTCCCTTCCGACGCCTCGCTGCCTTATGCCCCATTGCCTTATGCCGAGGTGATCGGCGACCCGATCGCCCACAGCAAATCGCCGCTCATCCACGGCTTCTGGCTGCGCAAGCTGGGGATAGAGGCCGATTACCGCAAGACCCATGTGCGGCCCGACGAACTCTCCGCCTATTTCCTCAAGCGCCGCGCCGATCCCGACTGGCTGGGTTGCAACGTCACCATACCGCACAAGG
The DNA here is from genome assembly GCF_014196495.1 of Sphingobium jiangsuense. GTDB lineage: Bacteria > Pseudomonadota > Alphaproteobacteria > Sphingomonadales > Sphingomonadaceae > Sphingobium > Sphingobium jiangsuense. The sequence continues at coordinate 41,986 of NZ_JACIDT010000011.1, read as the reverse complement.
TGGCGGTGATGGACTATGCGAGCGATCCCGGCGAGGTCGGCCGGCTGATCGGAGCAATGAACACCATCGCCTGCGAGACCGCCGGGCCGCTGATCGGCACCAACACCGATGCAGGCGGCTTCCTGGCGCCGTTGCAGGCGATGGGGTGGAAGGGCCGCAGCGCACTTCTCGTCGGCGCGGGCGGCGCGGCGCGGGCGATCCTCTATGCGCTGACGCAGACGGGGACGGACGATATCACCATCATGGCGCGCGACGCGGCCAAGGGGCGGGAACTGCTCGACCGCGCCGGGGTGAAAGGCCGCGTCATCGGCATGGACGATCCGGTGCCGCCGGTCGACCTGCTGGTCAATTGCAGCCCGCTCGGCATGGCCGGAAAGCCGCCGCTGACCCTCGACCTCGCGCCGCTGCCCGACCATGCGGTGGTCTACGACATCGTTTATGTACCGCTCGATACGCAATTGCTGCTGGATGCGCGCGCGCGGGGTCTGCGCACGATAGACGGGTTGGAAATGCTGATCGGCCAGGCGGCGCTGGCGTTTGATATCTTCTTCGATGCGCCCGCGCCGCGCGAACATGATGCGGAGCTGAAGGCGCTGCTCGTGGCGGCGGACTGACGGGGCGCGGGGCGGCATGGCGAAGCGATATGGCCTGACCGGCTCCATCGGCATGGGAAAAAGCGCCGTCGCCGCGATGTTCGTGCGCGAAGGCGTGCCGGTGTTCGATGCCGATGCGACAGTGCACGCGCTGCAACGCCCCGGCGGGCGGGCGCTGCCGGCGATCGAGGCGCATTTCCCCGGCACGACCGGGCCGCAGGGCCTCGACCGGGCGAAGCTCGCCGCGATCATCCTCGCCGATCCGCGCGCGCGCAAGATGCTGGAGGGGATCATCCACCCGATGGTGCAGCAGGAACGGCGGACATTCCTGCGCCGCCACGCCGCGCGGCCGCTGGTCATCCTCGACATTCCGCTGCTCTACGAGACTCACGCGGAACGGCAGCTGGACGGCGTGATCGTCGTCACCGCGCCGCCGTGGAAACAGCGCCGCCGGGTGCTGGCCCGGCCGGGAATGACGGAGGGGAAATTCCGCGCGATCCTCGCGCTGCAAATGCCCGACGCATTGAAACGGCGCAGGGCCGATCATATCATCCACACCGGCACCACATTTCATCGGACGCGCGGCCAGGTTCGTGCGTTGCTTGCTTGCCTTCTCCGCAAGGCGGGGCGATAGTGGGAATCAGAGGGTCACTAGAGTCGATGCGAGAGATTATCTTCGACACGGAAACGACCGGCTTCGACCCCCAGACGGGGGATCGGCTTGTTGAAATCGGCTGCATTGAGATGGTCAATCGCGTTCCGACGGGCGCGACCTATCATTGCTATTTCAACCCGCAACGGTCGATGCCCGCGTCGGCCGAGGCGATCCACGGCCTGTCGGAGCGGTTCCTCGCCGACAAGCCGCTGTTTGTCGACAAGGTGGAGGAATTGCTGGAGTTTCTGGGCGATTCCATGCTGGTCGCGCATAATGCGCGGTTCGATTTCGGCTTTCTCAATCACGAACTGGGCCGCTGCGGCCGCACCGCGATCTCGCTCGACCGGATGATCGACACGATGACGCTGGCCCGCACCGCCCATCCCGGCGCCAAGCATACGCTCGACGCGCTCTGCTCGCGCTATGGCATCGATCGCAGCCACCGGGTGAAGCACGGCGCGCTGCTCGACGCCGAACTGCTGGCGCAGGTCTATATCGAGCTGACCGGCGGGCGGCAGATCGGCCTCGGTCTGGCCGACCTGCCCGCCACAGGGCCGGTCGTGGCGGTGGAGGCGGCGGCGCTGGTCGCCACAGCGCCGCGCATCAGGCGGGAACCCCGGCATTTCGCCGTCCCGCCGGAGGAATTGGAACGGCACAGGGCGTTCATCCGAACGCTGACCAATCCGCTCTGGGGTGTCGAAACCCCGGTCGCGGAAACGGCCTGAGCCGTTCCGAACATCGGAACCGGCTCTGCCGGTTTCGCAAGAAGCAAAGGAGAAACTTCAGATGGACATTCGTATTTCCGGTCATCAGGTCGATACTGGCGATGCGCTCAAGGAGCATGTTACGACCCGATTGGATGCCATCGCCGATAAATATTTCTCCCGCACCCTTTCCGCCAATGTGACCTTCCGTCCCGCGCCGCACGGCGCCTTTCACTGCGACATCGTCTATCATGTGATGTCGGGGCTGATCCTCAAGGGCGCGGGCGAGGCGCAGGACGCGCATGTCTGCTTCGACGTCGCCGCCGGGCGGATCGAGAAGCAGCTGCGCCGCTACATGCGCCGCCTGAAGAGCCGCCAGCTCCAGACCGCCGCGGCCGAGGCCGCGCGCGACCCGGAAAACGGCCTCGACAACGCCGCCTACACCATCTTCGCCTCCACGCCGGAGGAGGAGGAGCCGGCCGAGGCGCCCGTCATCATCGCCGAAACCCGCGTGGACATACCGGAAGCCAGCGTTTCCGACGCGGTGATGATGCTCGACCTGCGCAACACCAACGCGCTGCTGTTCGTCAATGCCGGCACCTCGACCTATAATATGGTCTATCGGCGGCAGGACGGCTCGATCGGTTGGGTAGAGCCGCGCTGACAGCGATATTCGCCATCCTCGGGCCCTTCGCTCATAGCGTTGCGGTTGACGTTGCGCGCCGCTGCGACTATGCGCCGGGCCTGAGGATCAATGCGGCGCCTGTAGTGACAAGGGAGCAGCGGTGCCGGGCAGCGGGGCCGACCCGCCGCACAGCCAGAGCATTTTGATGACAGATTTTCATGATCTCCTGGTGCCGAAGGCGGTTTGCAGCAGGCTTTCGGTAAACAGCAAGAAGCAGTTGTTCCAGAAACTCGCGGATATGGCGGCGCAGGCCTATGGCCTGTCGCCCGACCTCGTCTATGAGCGGCTGATGGAGCGGGAACGGCTGGGATCCACCGGCTTCGGCGGCGGCATCGCCATTCCCCACGCGAAGATAGAGGGGCTGGAAAAGGTGCACGGCCTCGTCCTGCTGCTCGACCCGCCGATGGCGTTCGAGGCGGTGGACGAAGCGCCGGTCGACATCGTCTTTTCCCTGCTGTCCCCGGTCGACAGCGGCGCCGAGCATCTCAAGACGCTGGCGCGCGTGTCCCGCCATCTGCGCAGTGGGCAGAACGCCACGCGCATCCGGGGCGCCGGGTCGGACGAGGCGCTGCTGGCCCTGCTCGCCGGGGCAGAGGCCCGTGACGCCGCCTGATACCGAAGGTGCGGCCGGGGGCGCATCCGTTCCCAGCGGGGAACAGGCCCATTTCCGCGCGCTGGAGCGGCTTTACGCCTCCGCGCCGATCAACCGCCTGTTCACCTCCCGACTCAGCATAGCCGAAGCCGGCCATGCGGTGATCGACTTTACTGTCGACGAATCGCTCTATCATGCGGCGGGCGCGGTCCACGGCACCGTCTATTTCAAGATGCTGGACGATGCGGCCTTCTATGCCGCCAACAGCCTGGTGAACGACCGTTTCCTGCTGACAACCGCATTCAACCTGCTCTTCACCCGCCCGCTGCGGACGGGCAAGGTGCGGGCGATGGGCCGCTGGATCAGCGGGCACCGCCGCGTGTTCGTGGCGGAGGCGAGTCTGGTCGACGGCAGCGGCGAGGAAATCGGCCGGGGCACCGGCACTTTCATGCGCTCGCAGCACGAACTGTCCGGCCTGCCCGGCTACAATCCGGAAAAGGGATGAGCCTCCTGCCGCCGGGGCGCGGGTAGTGAGCGCGCGGCTGACCAGCCAGATGCTGGCGCAGGCGCTGATCCGCCGGACGCAGGCCGAGGGCGGCTTTGCCGCAGTGCTGCACCGGGGCGATTCGATCAGCGGGGCGATCCTGCTTTCCTGCCCGGATTCCGACCATCGGCCCCGCCTTTTCGAGCGCGTGCCGGACCTTTCGCGGGGCTATGATATCTTGCCCGTGGCGCAGCCCCATTGGGGCGATGAAGAGGCGATAACCCAATATATTGAGCGTCGCCGCCGGTCGGACCCCGACCTGTGGGTGATCGAACTGGACGTCCCAAATGGGGAACGTCTCGCCGCCGCCATTTTGACCGGCGATTGACATAGCGGCCCCGCCCCTTATGAGGGCGCGAGTTTTAGCACCCATGCGCAGGTTGCCGATTGTCGTTCACGGGGGACGGAACGCGGTAAACACGCAGACGGGGGGCGGCGCGGCGTCCTATAACAAAAGATAAAGGATGCGACGTTTCGGGCCGACCAACCGCATGTTTTTGGATTGGTATGAGTTTTCCGGTGAAGTCCGCGTTCGTCGCGGCGCTGACGCTATGTTCCTTCACCGCGGCGGTGGCCAGCGGTGTTTCGAGGGCCGATGAAGCCCCCTCCGTCACGGGCACGCAGCCCGTCATGATCGATACGTCCCGTCCTTCCGTTGCCACCGCCGCGTCCGGTCAGATCCGTTTCGCGCCCCGGAAGGAAGTGGTCCAGCCGCTCGGCACGATGCAGGGCGCGCGCAAGGCCGGCGATATGGCATCCGCGGCGCCGCGCGCCGACGAAATGATTGCCGTGCCGGACAAGAATTATTCCTCGCTCGCCGCGATGGTTCGCGAAGTCGACACCTCGGCCTCGCTCGATGAAGAGACGCGCTGCCTCGCCACGGCGGTGTTCTATGAATCGCGCAGCGAGAGCCTGGAAGGCCAGCTCGCGGTCGCGCGGGTCATCATCAACCGCGCCGAATCGAATCGCTTCGGCGAGGATATGTGCGACGTCGTCGCCCAGCCCGGCCAGTTCAGCTTCGTTCGCGGCGGCGTGATCCCCGCGCCCAATGCGAGCCGCCCGGCGTGGAAGACCGCGATCGCGATCGCCCGCATCGCCCAGGAAAATGCATGGGCCAGCAAGGCCGAAGGCGCGCTCTATTTCCATGCCCGCCGGGTTTCCCCTTCCTGGCGCCGCGCCCGTGTCGCGGTGATCGACAACCACATCTTCTATCGCTGATGCACGGACGGCGGGGAAACCCTGCCTCCGGCCGCGCCGAGATACCGAGAGATTTGGGAAAAGACGGCACAAGCTGCCGCAAAAATGGCGTCGCCGCTCGATTTATCAGGATTTTGCTCTGAAGCTTGTCCTGAAAATGAGCGGCGGCGTTGCTACGTCCAATGGGTTTTCGTCGATACTGAGATCAACTCAACTCTGGATGCAAGACCAGCATACGCCTCCTGGGTGAGTCGCTCAAGCGAATATATTTCAGAACATCGGCCCCTGCACCGGCCCGCTCTTGCGGGTGGCGGCGCTGCCCGCCGCCGGTTTGCCGCTGTCCAATATGTCGAGTATCGCCTGGCTGCGCCCGTCGCGCCGCGCATAGTCGCGGGCGGTCATGCCGGCCAGCGTGTCGGCCTTGTCGGGGTTCGCGCCCTTGCTGACCAGCAGGCGGATCAGCGGCAGGTCGCGCAGCTGCACCGCGCGGATCAACGGCGTCTCGCCGCTGTCATTGGCCTTGTCCACCTGCGCGCCATTGTCCAGCAGGACCTGCGCCCCTTCCAGAAAGCGCAGCCGCGTCGCCACCATCAGCGGGGTGCTGCCCTGCCCGTCCGTCATATTGGGGTTGGCCCCCTTGCCGAGCAGGAAGCCGAGCCAGGCCGCGTCGCGCCGTTCCACCACGATATGCAGCGCGGTCTGCCCGTTCGATATGTCGCGCGTGTTGATGATGGTGGAGCCGGGCTTGCTGATGATCTCCGTCACTTTCGCGCCGTCCTTGTCCCGCACCGCCTTCAGAAAGTTGTAGCTGTCGGAAAACTGGGCCATGGCGACGGCGGGCCAGAGCGAGAGGGCGACGAGAGCGGAGGAAAGAACGCGCAATTTCATGATACGGGTCCGAAACAGGAAAGGATGCGCCGAATATGGCGCTGCCCCGCCCGTTTTCAAAGCGAATTTGCAGGGGATTAGCAATTGCCAAAGCCGGCGCTTCGCGGCATGGCAGGGCGATGGTCAGGACATTTCTTCTTGCGATGCTGGGCGGCGGCGCGCTGGCGCTGGCAGGGTGCGGATCTTCGGGCGGCGGTCCGTTCTCCCCCATCGAGCAGGGCAGCCTTGCGGGGGCGCGGATCGGCGGCCCGTTCACGCTGACCGACCAGGATGGCCGCAAGCGCAGCTGGAGCGATTTCGAGGGCAGCTATCGCCTCGTCTATTTCGGCTACAGCTATTGCCCGGACGTCTGCCCCGTCGATCTCCAGCGCATCGCGCAGGGCTATGCCGCGTTCGAGAAACAGGCGCCCGACCGCGCGGCGAAAGTGCAGCCGATCTTCATCACGCTCGACCCCGAACGGGATACGCCCGAGGTGCTGAAAAATTATGTATCGGCCTTTCACCCGCGCCTCGTCGGCCTGACCGGCACGCCCGACGAGATCGCCGCCGTCGCGAAATCCTTCGTCGTCGTCTATATGAAGGATACGCCCAAGGGTTCGACCGACTATCTCGTCAGCCACAGCCGCACCCCCTATCTGTTCGGGCCCGACGGTGCGCCGATCGCTCTGGTGCCGGTCGACGATCCGGCCACGCCCAATAAGGACGAAGGCACCGCCGCCGAGATCACCAGGGTGCTGGACCGCTGGGTGAAATAGATGAAGGGCCGGGCAAAGTGACCGGGCTGCGTCCGCATTTCTGGGAATTGCCGCTCGACGCGCTGAGCGGGGAGGAATGGGAGGCGCTGTGCGACGGCTGCGGCAAATGCTGTCTGCACAAGGCGGAGGACGAGGATAGCGGCCGCATCTATTTCACCAATATCTGCTGCCGCCTGCTCGACAAGGACAAGGGCTGCTGCACCCGGTATGAAACGCGCCACGCCTATGTGCCCGATTGCGTGCGGCTGACCCCGGAAACGCTGGACGACATACCATGGCTGCCGAAAAGCTGCGCCTATCGCCTGCGCAACGAGGGGCGGCCCCTGCCCGCCTGGCACTATCTGGTCTGCGGCGACCGGGAAGCGGTGCATCGCGCCGGGGAATCGGTGCGCGGCTGGACGGTGGACGAGGACGAGTCGCTGGATTGGGAAGAACATCTTGTCGAGCGCGAAATCTGAAGCCTTTCTGACCGTGGACGGCGCGCCGGTGCCGGTGCTGGTCCGCCGCTATGCGCAGGCGCGCGGCTATCGCCTGCGCTATGACCCCACCCATGGCCGCTTGCTGCTGTCGGTTCCGGCGCGGGGCGGGCTGAAGGCTGCGCTCAGCTGGGCGCAGACGCAGGAGGGCTGGGTGCGCGGCCAGATCGGCAAGGCGCCCGACCTTTTGTTCCTGCAACCGGGCGCGCTGGTGCCGGTCGAGGGGGTGGAGCGTCTCGTCCGCTGGGACCGGGCCTTTGCGCGCACGCCCCGGCTCGACGGCGGGGAGCTGCGCGTGGGCGGGCCGGAGGAACAGGTCGGCCCGCGCCTGCTGCGCTGGCTGCGCGCCCATGCACTCGACGTGCTGACGCGCGAGACGCTGGTGATCGCCGCGCGCGAGGCGCTGCGCGTCGCGTCGGTGAAGATCGGCGATCCGCGCAGCCGCTGGGGCAGTTGCGCGACGGACGGGACGATCCGCTACAGCTGGCGGCTGATCCTCGCCCCGCCGGAGGTGCGGCTGGCGACGGTCGCGCATGAGGTCGCGCATCTTCTCCACATGGACCACAGCCCCGCCTTCCACGCGGCCCATGCGCGGCTATTGGGCAGCGATCCCGCCCCCGCCCGGCGCTGGCTTCGCGCCCATGGCGCGGCGCTGCACCGGGTCAGGGCCTGACGGGAACGGCGGTGGTGGGCGGCTCGGCGGGGCGGCCGCCATTGCCGCCCGCGGGCCGCGCGCCCCCTCCTCCGCCATTGCCGGTGCGATTGGGATCGCGCCCCAGCACATTGTCGATCCATTGCTGGTCGAGCCTGCCACCGGGCGGCGGCGGTTCGGCCGGGGGTGTCCCGTCGCTCTCGTCGGGCGTGGTCGGATAGGGGCTGTCGCGGGCGGCGCCGGGAATCGGGTTGCCATCCTCGTCGACCAGCGGCCCCTCGTCCGGGTCGCCATAATAGGCCTCGTTGTCCGGTTCCAGCTGCCATTCGGGCAGCGTCACCTCGGTTTCGAACTTCTCGGCCGGGCGGCGGGCGACGGCGACCTTCATATAGCTGGCGAACGCCTGCGCGGGCGCGCGGCCGCCTTGCAGGCCGCCGACCGGCTTCGCATCGTCGCGGCCCATCCACACGCCGGTGGTGATGCCGCTCGAAAAGCCGAGGAACCAGCCGTCCTTGTTGCTGTTGGTGGTGCCGGTCTTGCCCGCCACCGGGCGGCCGATCTGCGCCGCGCGGCCGGTGCCGGTGTTGACGGCGGTTTGCAGCAGGTCGGTGATCCCCGCCGCCACCCAGGGCGCGACCAGCACGCGGCTGGTGTCGTCCTCATGGCTGTAGAGCAGGCGCCCGTCCGCCGTCGTCACCTTGGTGATGCCATAGGGCGCCACCGCCACCCCCTTGCGCGCGACCGAGGCGAAGGCGCGGGTCATGTCGATCAGCCGCACGTCGGACGAGCCGAGCACCATCGACGGATGGGTGTTGACCGGCGTCGATATGCCGAAGCGCCGCGCCATGTCGGCGATGGTGCCGAAGCCCACATCCTGCCCGATCTTCGCCGCAACGGTGTTGATCGAATAGGCGAAGGCGGTGCGGATGTTGATCTCGCCCGAATAGCGGCCGCTGCTGTTGCGCGGGCTCCAGCCGTTAATGTCGACCGGCTCGTCCACCACCTTGGTTTCGGGCGTATAACCCCCCTCCAGCGCGGCGAGATAGACGAACAGCTTGAACGCCGAGCCCGGCTGGCGCATCGCGGTGGTCGCGCGGTTGTAGTTGGACGTTACATAATCGAGGCCGCCTACCATCGCGCGCACCGCCCCGTCGCGGTCCAGCGAGACGAGTGCGGCCTGCGCGCCCTTCGGCGCATTGGCCCGCAGCGCCGCCGCCGCCGCCTTCTGCATGTTGAGGTCGATGGTGGTGTAGACCTCCAGCGGCTCGTTCTGCTCGTCGATCAGCGTGTCGAGCTGCGGCAGCGCCCAGTCGGTGAAATAGCGCACGCTGTTCTGCGGCGGTTCCGGCGCCATCGTCACATTGTCGAGATTGGCCGCCTCCCGCTCCGCCCGCGTGATGTCGCCATTGGCCGCCATCACGTCGAGCACGACGCCCGCGCGGCCCAGCGCGGCCTCCACGTCGGCGGTGGGGCTGTAGCTCGACGGCGCCTTCACCAGCCCGGCAATGATCGCCGCCTCCGGCAGGCTGAGCTTCGTCGCCGGGTGGCCGAAGAATTTGCGGCTGGCCGCATCGATGCCATAGGCGCCGCCGCCGAAATAGACCTTGTTGAGGTACAGCTCCAATATCTGCTGCTTGGAGAATTTCCGCTCCATCGCCAGCGCGAGGATCATTTCGCGAGCCTTGCGGCCAAAGGAATAGCTGTTGTTGAGGAAGACGTTGCGGGTCAGCTGCTGGGTGATCGTCGACGCGCCCTGCATGCGGCGGCCGGTGCCGCGATGCTCGACCGCGAACCACGCGGCGCGCGCCATGCCGACCGGATCGACGCCGGGATGGTGGTAGAAGCGCTTGTCCTCCACCGACACCATCGCCTTTTTCATCACGTCGGGAATCTGGTCATGGGCCAGCCAGCGGCCGAAGCTCGGCCCCAGCGAGACGATGACCGAGCCGTCGGCGGCGTGCACGCGGATCATCTGTCCATTGGGCGAGGATTTGAGGCTTTCGAAGCTGGGCAGCGACTGCATGGCGACGAAAACCGCCGCCACCAGCGCGATCAGGCCGCCCAGTGCGGTGAATATGCCCAGCTTGAGGAAACGCACGAGCCAGAGTTTCGCCTTTTGCGGCAGTGCCATGCTGTATTCAGTCCGCCTTCTTGGTTCTCCAGCGGCTTAGCCTGACGGAATATCCGCCGCAAGGCCGCAGGCCCACGCCCCGCCTTTTCTTGCGGGCCGTTCCTCCAAAGCCATGCCGGGGTTTAATCGCCGCTGAACGGATCAGCGCGGCCTGAATTCCATCGACGCGCTGTTGATGCAATAGCGCAGGCCGTTCTCGCCGGGGCCGTCGGGAAAGACATGGCCAAGATGCCCGTCGCAGCGGGCGCAGCGCACCTCGACCCGGCGCATGCCGTGGCTGGTGTCGACATGCTCGTCGACCGCCTCCTGCGCGACCGGATCGGTGAAGCTGGGCCAGCCCGACCCGCTATTATATTTGCGCGCGGAATCGAACAGCTCCGCCCCGCATCCGGCGCACAGATAGACGCCGTCGGCCTTCAGCTTTTCATAGGCGCCGGTGAAGGCGCGCTCCGTCCCCGCCTCGCGCAGGACATGAAATTGCTCCGGCGTCAGCCGCTCGCGCCATTCAGCGTCGCTCAGGTTCAGTTTGTCAGCCATGCCGGATATATGTTGCGTGGCCCCCGCTCATGCAAGAGGGCGCGGGTCATCCCCGCGACCGCGCCGCCTGCCGGGCGATGGCGAGCAGTGTCTGCCGCACCGCGATATCGCCGGGGCCGCGGGAATCGCGCGTCGCCCGCTCGGCTTCCAGCAGCCGGTGCATCAGCCGGGCGACGCTGTCGAGCGGCCAGGCGCGGGCCTGCCGCTGGACCGCCGGCTTGTCCTTCCAGAAGATCGCCCTGCCCATCGCCTCGATCGCGCGGTCGAGGCCGCTGCGTTCCGCCTCCGCGTGGATCTGGCCGATCAGCGTCGCGCGGGCGATCAGCGGGCGGGTGACGGAAGCGAGCGCGGTGCCGCTCGCCGCCATCATCGACAGTTCATGATGCAGCGTGTCGATATCGCCGCCGAACACCGCATTGACCAGTGGGCCGACATCGGCCTCCACCGCCTCGGCCGACAGCGCATCGAAGGCCTCGGCGCTGGCGTTGGCGGGCTGTTCGGGCGTGGCGTCGCAATAGAGCGCCAGCTTCTCCACCTCCCCCGCCATCAGCGCGCGGTCGTTTCCGGCTGCCTCGGCGATGCGGCGGACGAGATCGGGCGTCAGCCGCAACCCCCGCTCCCGCGCGAGTCCCGCGACGATCTGCGCGGCATCCTTGTCGTCCGGGGCATAGCTGGCATAGGCCAGCGCGGCAGGATGATCGAGGCACAGCTTCGCCAGCTTCGACGTCGCTTTTATAGCGCCTGCTACAATTACCACGGGATTGCCTGCCTGCGGGGCGGTCAGCAGCGCCTCCACCGCGGCGACGCTCTCTTCCCCCGCGCCGCTGACCCTGATCCACCGCCGGTCGCCGAACATCGAAAGCGAGGCGGCTTCGTCGGCCAGCCGCGCCGGGTCGCCGCGCAGCGTCGCGCCGTCGAGGTCGATCCGCTCCGCCTGATCGCCCATCGCGCGTTCCAGCCGCTTGACCAGCGCCATGCTGCCCGCCTCATCGGGGCCGTAGAGCAGGAAGAGGCGGACGTCCGGCGAGGGTGCGTCCATCGCCTTTTCCATCTGGGGAAGCCTCGCCGCCTTCATGGCGCGGGCCTAGCGGGTGCCGGAAGCGACGGCGGGATCGGCCGTGACCTTCCGCGCCATATGGGTGATGATCTGGTCCGCGACGATCTGCGACAGGCGTTCGAGCGCGGTGTCTTCCGCCGCGATGGTCGCATATTCGCTGCTGGCGACGTCGATGCCGACATCGGACCCGGCGGTCGCGTCCATCACCACCGCCCCGGTCGCCACGTCGAACAGCTGATAGCGGGCGCGCAGCGTCCTGCGCTCGCGCGTCACCGCATCGTCGGGGCGGACGCCGATGCCCATGATCTCGTCGTCCAGCTTCACCACCAGCCGGTAATGCGGGCCGTTGCCGCCGGAAATCGCCGCCAGCCGGTCATGCAGCGCATTGCGGACCAGCCAGCCGCCCTTCCCCTCGATCGGCGCGATCTCGACGCTGCCGAGCGTGCGCGCGACCGCGCCGCTGGTGCCGCCCGCATAGAGCGGCCGCAGCCCGCAGCCCGCCAGCAGCGGCGTCAGGGCCAGCAACAGCAGCGCGGCCCGGTGCGGAACGGTGCGGGCGATCAGGCGAGTCATACCACCAGATTGACCAGACGGTCGGGAACCACAATGATTTTCTTCGGCACCGCCCCATCCAGCGTGCGCGCGACATTGGGCGCGGCGAGCGCCAGCGCCTCCACCTCCGCCTTGGGCAGGCCCTTGGCGACGGTGATGGTGTCGCGCAGCTTGCCCATCACCTGCACGGCGATAGTCACCTCGTCATCGACCAGCAGCGCCGGGTCGACCGGCGGCCAGGCGGCGTCGGCGATCAGCCCCTCGCCGCCCATGTCCGCCCATGCCTCCTCGGCCAGATGCGGCACCATCGGCGCGACCAGCAGCGCGAGCGCGCGGATCGCCTCCGCGCGGCTGGCCGAAGGCGCGGCCTTCTCGATCACATTGGCCAGCTCGTAGATCTTCGCCACCGCCTTGTTGAAGGACAGCGCCTCGATATCCTTGGCGATGCCGTCGATGGTCTGGTGCAGCTTGCGGTCGAGCGCCTTGTCGGAACCGTCCTCGCCCCGCTCGCCCGCCTCGCCGAACAGCCTCCAGAGGCGATTGACGAAGCGCCACGACCCTTCGATGCCGCTCGCCGTCCATGGCAGGTCGCGCTCCGGCGGGCTGTCGCTGAGCATGAACCAGCGCACCGCGTCGGCGCCATATTGATCGATGATGTCGTCGGGATCGACGACATTCTTCTTCGATTTCGACATCTTCTCGACACGGCCGAGCGTCACCGGCTCGCCTGTATCGCTCACTACAAAAACATCGCCGCGCTTCTCGATCTCCTGCGGGGCGAGCCAGCGGCCGTCGGGCGCCTTGTAGGTTTCGTGCGTGACCATGCCCTGCGTGAACAGGCCCGCAAACGGCTCCTTCACGTCAATGAGGCCGATATGGCTGAGCGCCCGCGTCCAGAAGCGCGCATAGAGCAGGTGCAGGATCGCATGCTCGACGCCGCCGATATATTGCCCGACCGGCAGCCAGCGCTCCGCCTCCGCCTTGTCGAACGGCCTGTCGTCGGGCTGGCTGGCGAAGCGGATGAAATACCAGCTCGAATCGACGAAGGTGTCGAGCGTGTCCGTTTCCCGCCGCGCCGGCTGGCCGCATTGCGGGCAGTCGACATGCCGCCAGGTCGGGTGGCGCTCCAGCGGGTTGCCGGGTATGTCGAAGCTCACATCCTCCGGCAGCTTCACCGGCAGCTGGTCCTTGGGCACCGGCACCACGCCGCAGCCGTCGCAATGGATGAACGGGATCGGCGTGCCCCAATAACGCTGGCGCGACACGCCCCAGTCGCGCAGGCGCCAGATCGTCGTCCCCAGCCCCCAGCCTTCGGCTTCGGCGCGGGCGATGACGGCGGCCTTGGCGGCTTCCACGTCCATGCCGTCGATGAAGCCGCTGTTGATGAGCCTGCCCGGCCCGGTATAGGCTTCCTCGCCGATCGGCTTGTCCTCATCGCCGGGCGCGGCCACCACGCGCGGCGTGGGCAGCATGTACTTGCGCGCGAAATCGAGGTCGCGCTGGTCGTGCGCGGGCACTGCCATCACCGCGCCGGTGCCGTATTCCATCAGCACGAAATTGGCGACGAACAGCGGCAGCCTGCGATCCGGCAGGAACGGGTGGATCACGCTGAGGCCGGTGTCGTAGCCCTTCTTCTCCTGCGTCTCCACTTCGGCGGCGGCGGTGCCGGTGCGGCGGCATTCCTCGGCGAAGGCGGCGAGCTGCGCGTCCTTTTCCGCCAGCGCCAGCGCGATCGGGTGATCGGCGGCGATCGCGGCGAAGCTCGCGCCGAAGATCGTGTCGGGCCGGGTGGAGAACACCTCCAGTTCCGTGATGTCGCCCACTGGGGCGTCCAGCCGGAAGCGGAATTGCAGGCCCTGGCTCTTGCCGATCCAGTTTTCCTGCATCAGCTTCACCTTGTCGGGCCACTGGTCCAGCCCCTTCAGCCCTTCCAGCAGATCGTCGGCGAACTGGGTGATCTTCAGGAACCACTGGTTGAGCTTGCGCTTTTCCACCAGCGCGCCGGAGCGCCAGCCGCGCCCGTCGATCACCTGCTCATTGGCGAGCACCGTCATGTCGACCGGGTCCCAGTTGACCGCGCTTTCCTTGCGATAGACGAGGCCCGCCTCATAGAGGTCGAGGAACAGCGCCTGTTCGTGCCCGTAATAGTCCGGCTCGCAGGTCGCGATCTCGCGGCTCCAGTCCAGTGCGAAGCCCAGCTTCTTCAACTGCGCCTTCATGTTGGCGATGTTGGAGCGGGTCCAGTCGCCGGGGTGCACCTTCTTTTCCATCGCCGCGTTTTCGGCGGGCATGCCGAACGCGTCCCAGCCCATCGGGTGCAGCACCTCATGGCCGATCATCCGGCGATAGCGCGCCAGCACGTCGCCCATCGTATAGTTGCGCACATGGCCGATATGGATGCGCCCGGACGGATAGGGGAACATCTCCAGCACATAGGACCGGGGCTTGGTCGAGGCATCGTCCGCGCGGAAGCTCTGCTTCTCGTCCCAGATGCGCTGCCATTTGGCATCCGCCTCCAGCGGATTGAAGCGCCTTTGCATGTCTACAGCTCCCTGACGGGGCTGCGCCAAGGGCGGCCCCGACCTGTTCAATCGAAAATCAGGACGGGCGATCAGCCCTGGCCGAGCGCCATGTGGCGCAGGCTGCGCGCGCGGGTGAGGATGATCTCCTCCAGCTTCTGCACGGTGGCGGCCTTGACCGGCGCGTCGACCCACTGGCCGTTCTGCAGCACCTGGCGGCTGGCGGCGACGCGCAGCGCGTCGGCGCGCAGATCCTGATCCAGGATCGACACGGTCAGCTTCATCCGCTCATTGGGCGCGGACGGGTTGGCATACCAGTCGGTGACGATGACCCCGCCGTTGGAATCGGTCTGCACCAGCGGCATGAACGACAGGGTGTCGAGCGTCGCCCGCCACAAATAGCTGTTGACGCCGATGGTCGTCACCTTGGAGGCGGCGAGATCGGCCTTCGGCCTGCTCTTGCCGCCGCAGGCGGCGAGCGCGCCCACCAGGGCAAGCACGCAGAGTCGGGTGAGAAGGCTGGACGATAACCGCACGGTCATGGGGCACTTTCTTCAACTGGCGGAACGGGGGACGCCCGATCCCTTGATGATCGCTTGCCGCATCTATAGCCGCACTGGCCCGATCGGCAAGCCTGCCTGATGGCATGGAGCCGCCCGTCGCGCAAGTATCGCGCGCGGATGCGAGCCAGATGCGAGCGCGCGATTCGCCGTGCATCGGCGGGCGGGCTGTGTGTTTTTCGCAACAAGGGAAAAAATAACCGAGTCCGGTTCTGGTCTTTTGCGAGCCGTTCGCCTATCCTCATGTCAGACATATAAATGGACTTGCGAAGAGTCGGGCTGGAGTCATGGTTGGGCTAAGGGGGTATATCACAGCGATCGCGCTGGCGGGCAGTGTTTCCGCACTTGTCGCCGCGCCTGCGATCGGCGCCGCGAGCGACCTGCTGAAACAGGCCGCCATCGCCCCCGTATCGCTCAACGAACTGGGCAGCATCACCTCCTTCACACCCACCATTCGCGACGAAAAGCTGTCCTCGGCCTATGCGAAGGCCAGCCTCAGCCGCAATGCGCGCAATTTCCGGTTTACCCCGACCAGCGGATCGATGAGCGGCCGCCGCTCGATCACCGTGCTGGTGCGCGCCGACAGCGCGATGGTGCGCGCCGCCGAGCGGGGCGCGTCGCCGCTCAATATCGAACCGCTGGCCTTCAACCTCGACGCCTCGCGCGGCTGGCGCAAGTTTGCGCTGCCCGAAGCGGTCGGGCGCAAGCCGCTCGACCCGGTTTCGACCGAGCTGGCCGGTGGCGCGCATAATTTCTCGCTGGAGAGCAAGGGCGGTTCGCGCCTGAAGGCGAATGTGCAGCTTGAGGCGCGCCGCGATACCGGCGTGACGCCGACGCTTGCGCCGGAACTGCCGTACAGCGTCGATCTGGGCAGCAGCTATTCGCTGACGCGCAACCTCAACGTGACGGCGGGCGTCCGCTATGGCGGGCCGGACAATCGCCTCGGTCCGATCACCGATCAGCGGCAGGACAACCAGGCCGTCTATATCGGCACGATCTTCAAATTCTGATTTTGATGGCTGGCTTCGGAGCCTGACGGCCACGCCTGCCGGTCCTGAGTCGCAGTGGCAGGCTGGAGCAGGCTCGCCAGCTTCATCCGCCTCCGTTCAGGCTGAACCCCCGTTTGTGCCGAACCTGATTTCCGTTCGGGCTGGGCCTGTCGAAGCCCAGCCCTTCTTCGGTATTGGGGTCACGCCTTTTGGATCGTGTGGCCCCGCCTTTGCTCAGCGCATCGATAGCAGCCCAGCCATGGGCGCCGAACGGCCGCACCCGCCGAAAGCGCGCGGCGTCCATTCCGCCCAGCGCGATGACGGGCAACCCGGCCCCCTGCGTCAGCAGGCCGAAGCGGATCGGGCCGAGTGCGGCGGCGCCGGGATGGGAGCGGGTCGAGAAAACCGGGGAGAGAAAGACGATATCGGCCCCGGCCCGCCGCGCGGCGACCAGATCGCGCCGGTCATGGGCGGGCATCGACAACAGCAGGCCCGCACGGCGGAGCGTCCGGCTTCCCCCCGCCCCCGCCCAGCCGGGCCGGTGCACGCCATCCAATTGCAGCGGGGATCGCTCCCCGTCGCTTCCCGCGTCGAACAGCAGCAGGCCGCGCCGCCGCGCCACGTTGCCGATCCGGCGCAGCAGCGCCCGGCGACGGTCGGAAGGCAGGCGATAATGGCGGAAGACGACGCCGCTGCCTCCGGGTAATCGCGCGAGCGCGTCGAACAGCGCGTCCTCGTCCACCCGCTCGTCGGTGAACAGCCACAGACGGGGCAGGGGGCGCCCGGTTCGGGAAAGCCTGTCTTTTCGGTGGAACCGGGCCATCGGCTTTTCTATAGCGTCCTCCATGACGAGTGCCAGCCCCGATACCGCCCCCTCCACGCCGCTGGAGGAAGTGCATGCCGCCATCGCCCGTGCCGCGCGGATCGCGGGGCGTTCGCCTGCGGACGTGCATCTGGTCGCGGTTTCCAAAACCCAGCCGGTCGAGGCGATCCGCCCGCTGCTGGCGACAGGGCATCGCGAATTCGGGGAAAACCGCGTGCAGGAAGCGCAATCCAAATGGCCCGCGCTCAAGGCGGAGCATCCCGATATCGTGTTGCACGGCGTCGGCCAGTTGCAGAGCAACAAGGCGGCCGATGCCGTCGCGCTGTTCGATTGCATCCATTCGCTCGACCGTCCGTCGCTGCTCAAGGCGCTGGCGCACGCGATGGATGCGGCGGGGCGGCGCATCCCCTGCTTCGTGCAGGTGAATATCGGCGAGGAGCCGCAAAAGGGCGGCTGCGCCATCGCCGATGTCCCCGCGCTGCTCGCCGCCGCGCGGGATGCCGATATCCCGGTTCTCGGCCTGATGTGCGTGCCGCCCGCCGATGTCGAGGCCGCGCCCTATTTCGCGCTGCTCGCCAAGATGGCGCGGGACGAGGGGCTTTCCGGCCTCTCCATGGGCATGTCCGGCGACTATGAAACGGCGATCATGCTGGGCGCGACCCATGTGCGCGTCGGCACCGCGCTGTTCGGTGCGCGGAATTATAGCGCCTGATAAATAAAGGTTGCCTCGGGTAAGCGGGGCGGGTGGAGCGCCTCCCATATTGGTCGAAAATTTTCACGCGGAGACGCGGAGGCGCGGAGGAGAAGGACTGAGCCTCAGGCTCTGCGTACCTTGCATGGGCTTGGCCAAGAGAGAGCAGGGTGTTTCTTTTCGGCTGGGCGCCAATATCTCCGCGCCTCCGCGCCTTCGCGCGAACCAAATGCGATCCATCCGCAGAACGGGAATCATCCCAAAAGAAAAAGGCGCCCCCGATCATGCAGGGGCGCCTCATATTCTGTAGTTTACGCTTCAGAACTTGCCGCGCAGCGTGATGCCATAGGTACGCGGTTCGGCCAGATAGGCGGAGAAAAGCTGGGTTCCCGCCGCGAAGCTCGGCGCTCCGATCGCCTGCACCTGCGCCACCGAGCCCGCGCCTTGCAGCGGGGTGTTGAACGCCACCTGCGTATATTTGGTGTTGAAGACGTTCTGGCCCCAGAACTCCACCGCCCAGCGCTCGTCCGGGCCGCGCACGCCGACGCGGGCGTTCCAGATGCTGTAGCCGTCCTGGATCTTCTCCGGGAACAGGTCGGACCCGGTGTTGTAGTCGCCGGTCATGCGCCCGTCGAAATAGACGAGGCCGGAAAGGCCGCTCGACCCCAGCGGCGGGGTCCAGGCGAAGCTGACCGTCGCCACATATTCGGGCGCATTGCTGTTGATGCTGCCGGGCAGCAGGAACAGCGCGGTGTCGAGCGGCGTGTTGCCGTCGCCGCTGCCCACCAGTCGGCTGCGGAACTTCGCCCGCGCATAGGTCATGCCCGCGCCCACCCGCACATAGGAAATGGGCGAGGCGCTCAGTTCCACCTCGATGCCCTGGCTGATGAGGCCCGCGGTCACGTCGTCGCAGGTCCGGCCCGCCGTCAGCGCCTCGTCGCAGCCGTTGATGTTCTGCACGACGAAGCTGGTGCCGTTGAAGGTGTTCAGCTGGAAATCGCTGAATTCCTGCCGGAACGCGGCGATATTGGCACTGAACCGGCGGGTGGCGTATTTGAGGCCGATCTCGAACGCATCCACCTTCTCCGCCGCGAACCGCAGCGACGGCGCGTCGGCGGCGCTGCGCGGGAAGAAATAGGTGGCCGGGGACGAGGTCAGGGCCGACAGGCCGGTATTGCCCAGCTCGAACCGGTCGAGATTGTATCCGCCCGCCTTGTAGCCGCGCGAATAGCTGGCATAGACCAGCGTTTCCGGCGTCGGCTTGTAGGAGAGGACCGCGGTGCCGGACAGTTCGTCGTCGCTGAAGCTGTCGGAGAGCTGCAACGCGTTGAGGCCGGTGCTGCTGTTGCCGAGGCAGCCTAGCGACAATATGCCCTGCGCCAGCGCGGTGCCCGTGCCGAACGAGCCGAGCGCGAGATCGACCAGATCGTCGACCGCCCCCGGATTGCGCGCCTGCAGCGCGGCGCAGGCCGCATTGTCGTTGACGAAGCTCGCGCGCAGGCTCTTCTTTTCATGGGTATAGCGCAGGCCCAGCGTCAGATCGAGCTTATCTGTAATGTGCACTATATTATGCGTGAAGGCGGCGAAGCTCTCGCTCTTCTGCCGGTACCGCGCGTCCTGATCGCCCGCCGTGGTGCCATTTGCACCGATATTGAGCAGCGTCTTCATCGCGCTGTTCAGGATCGGGTTGGTCACCTGCGGATCGATCACGAAGGCGCTCATCGCCGCGCGGTTGTTGCACGGCAGCGCCGCCGCCACCTGCGGCGAGGTCGCGAGAATGCGGCAGGCCGCGAACAGTCCGTAATCATTGCCGAAGCGGATATTGTCGACCAGCGTCAGCTTCTCGTTCGAATAATAGCCGCCGACCAGCCAGTCGAGCCTGTCGTCGAACGCCGCGCCCTGCAAGCGCAGCTCCTGCGTGAAGGTCTTGAACTGGCGATAGGTGTTGGGGTCGCGATAGAGGATGTCGGCGGCGTTATAGTCGTAATCGCCATAGTCGCGCGACTTATAGTCGCGATAGGCGGTAATGCTGGTCAGCTTCGCCCCGCCGAAATCATATTCGATCTGGCCCGAAACGCCCCAGTCGCGCAGCTTGCTGACATAATCGCGGCCCGGCGTGATGCTGGTGCGGCGGCTGTAGGGATCGACGGTGATCGGCTGGCCGCTGATCGTGCCCAATATGGTGGCGATGCGGCTGGTGCCGTTTTCGGCATAGTCGCCCGGCACACCCGGCGTCGGGTCGACGACCTCGCGCGTCGAGATATAGACCGCGCCGCAGCAGCTTTCGTCGCGGCGGGTATAATCGCCGATCAACCGGATGGAGAGCGAGTCGTTCGGCTCCAGCAGCGCCTGCCCGCGCAGGAACCAACGGTCGCGATCGTTGGTTTCCCCGACCTTCGCCCCGGTGCGGTCGACCAGCTTCATGAAGCCGTCGCGTTGCGACCAGACGCCGTCGAGCCGCAGTGCGACCGTTTCGCTCAGCGGGCCGGTGACGCTGCCCGACAGGCGCCAGAAATCATAGTTGCCGTAGGTGACTTCGCCCTTCGCGCCGAAGGTGAATTCGGGCGACTGGGTGACGATGTTGATGAGGCCCGCCGACGCGTTGCGGCCGAACAGCGTGCCCTGCGGCCCGCGCAGCACCTCGACCCGCTCGATCTCGCCCAGATCGGTCAGCCCCGCGCCGGTGCGGGAGCGGTAGACGCCGTCGATGAACACCGCGACCGAGCTTTCGAGGCCGGGATTGTCGCCCACCGTGCCGACGCCGCGAATGCGGGCGGCGCCGTTCGCCTCGCTGCCGCTCGACGAAACGAGCAGCGACGGCGCGAGCTGGTTGAGTTGCCTGATGTCATTGGCGCCGCTGTTCTGAAGGCTGGCGGCCGATACCGCCGACACGGCGACCGGCACGCTCGACAGCGGGCTGGCGCGCTGGGTGGCGGTGACGATGATGACCATCGGGTCGTTCTCGTCCGCCGCCGCCTGTGCATTTTCCCCGGCGGGGGTGGTTTGCGCCTGGATGGACATGGGAATAGCCAGCGCCAGAACGGCCACGCCTTCCCAAAGCAGATTGCCCCTTTTCATAGTGCATCCTTCTCCTGTTTACCCGACATTATGGCACGGCATTTATTTCTGTTTTGTAAGGACAGGCTAACAAAAGAATGGAGCCCCTGCCAGAGAAGGAATAGGGGGTTCGCCCTTCTTTTTTCATTCTTTTTCATTTGTCCCGGCCCCCTATCTTCCGGGGCGCGGCGAAGCTATAGCGCCGTTTCATGTCATCGCCCCGCGTTCAAGCTGAAAGCGCCGCGCCTTTTCGCATGGCGGCGCTCTATCACTTCACCCGTTTCGACGATCCCGCCGCGCTGCGCGGGCCGGTGATGGAGCAGTGCCGCGCGCTCGACATATGCGGCACGCTGCTGCTTGCGGCGGAGGGGCTGAACGGCACGGTCGCGGGCATGGGCGACGCGGTGGAGCGGCTGGTCAGCTGGCTGCGCGCGCTGCCGGGCTGCGCGGAGATGGACATCAAATATTCGACCGCATCCGAGCGCCCCTTCGGCCGGATGAAGGTGAAGCTGAAGCGGGAAATCGTCACAATGGGGGTGGAGGGCGTGGACCCGGCGCGCGACGCGGGCCTCTATGTCGAGCCGTGCGACTGGAACGCGCTGCTGGCCCGGCCCGATGTGGTGCTGATCGACACGCGCAACGATTATGAGGTGGCGATCGGCAGCTTCGCCGGGGCGATCAACCCGGACATCCGCACCTTCCGCCAGTTTCCCGGCTGGTTCGCGGAGCAGAAGGCGCAGTGGGAGCGGGAAGGCCGCGCCCCGCCCGCCGTCGCGATGTTCTGCACCGGCGGGATACGATGCGAGAAATCCACCGCCTTCGCCCGCTCCATCGGTTGCGAGGAGGTCTATCATCTGAAGGGCGGCATCCTCAAATATCTGGAGGAGGTGCCCGCCGAACGGAGTCTGTGGCAGGGCAATTGCTTCGTCTTCGACGAGCGCGTGTCGGTGGGCCACGGCCTCGCGCCGACGCAGGACCGTATGTGCCGCGCCTGCGGCCATGCCCGTGGGCCGGACGGGGAGCATGTCTGTCCGGCGGGGGAATAGGGTGGGTCGCTTTGGCCCAATGGGGGATCTTGGCCTTTACCGTCACCCTGAACTCGTTTCAGGGTCCATTTCACCGGATTGAGCGGAGGCTATTGGGGCCTTGTGGATGCTGAAACAAGTTCAGCATGACGATGGGGCTATGTCCCTGCAACAACCCAAAAAAAAACCGCCCCGAAGGGCGGCTTGAAAGTTCTAGGAGAGGATGCCTGAAAGGCAGGTCCCTTTTGCGGTTGCGGCCGGAATCCCGCAAGTGCGAAGAAATTGTCACAGTTGCATTAATTGCAACTCACAGAGACAGCCCCGCTTTCCGTAGCGTCAATTCTACGCAGATCGCCACTATTTTTCCGTTTTTTCCATGATCTTCGCTCAATGCGCCGCCTGCTCTCCCCGTTGCAGGCCGGAGGCAGCGAGCTGCGAATCGATTTCGGACATCAGCCCGTGCAGCGCGGGCAGGTCCTTCGCCTCGGCGCGCGCGACCAGAACGTCCTGCGTGTTGGACGCGCGCAGCAGCCACCAGCCTTCGGATGTGCTGACCCGCGCGCCGTCGGTCGCGTCCACCTTCGCGCCGGACGCGTGGAGCCGGGCGAGCACCTCGTCGATCACCGCGAACTTGCGGCTCTCGTCGACCTGAAAGCGCATTTCCGGCGTGTTGATCATGTCCGGCATGTCGGAACGCAGCTGCGTGACGCTCTTGCCCAGCAGCGTCGCCGCGCGAATCAGGCGGATGGCGGCATAGAGCGCATCGTCGAAGCCGTAATATTGATGCTTGAAGAAGATGTGGCCGCTCATCTCGCCGGCGAGCGGGCTGCCCGTTTCCTTCATTTTGGACTTGATCAGGCTGTGCCCGGTCTTCCACATCAGCGGCTGGCCGCCCAGTTCGGCGATGCGGTCATAGAGCGCCTGGCTGGCCTTCACGTCGGCGATCACGGTCGCGCCCGGCTCTTCCTTCAGCACCGCCTCGGCATAGATCATCAGCAGCTGGTCGCCCCAGATCACCCGCCCCTCGCCGTCGATCGCGCCGATGCGATCGCCGTCGCCGTCGAAGGCCACGCCGAAATCGAGCTTCTTCTCCGCGACAAGGGCGCGCAGGTCGGCCAGATTCTTCTCTTCCGTGGGGTCGGGATGATGGTTGGGAAAATTGCCGTCGACATCGGTGAACAATGTGTGATGCTCGCCGGGGAGGAGCTTGACCAGCTTCTCCACCACCGGGCCCGCCGCGCCGTTGCCCGCGTCCCAGCCGATGCGGAACGCGCCGCCGTCGAAACCCTCGACCAGCCGCGCGACGTAGCGATCCATGATATCGATGCGCTCGCTGCCCGCGCTGCCCTCGACCCAGTCGCCCGCCGCCGCCATCGCGCCGAGCTGCTGGATGTCCGCGCCGAAAAAGGGCCGGCCCTGGAAAACCATCTTGAAGCCGTTGTAATTGGCGGGGTTATGGCTGCCGGTTATCTGGATGCCGCCATCGACATCCTCCGTCGCCTCGGCATAATATAGCATCGGCGTGGGCCCCAGGCCGATGCACAGCGCATGGATGCCGCTGTCGTTGAGGCCGCGCACCAGCGCTTCCTCCAGCACCGGCGAACTGGTGCGCCCGTCATAGCCCACCGCGACCTTCGTTCCGCCCGCGCGGGCGATCAGCGTGCCGAAGCCCCGGCCGATGGCGTAGGCGTCTTCGGTGCCGAGGGTTTCGCCGATGATGCCTCGAATGTCATATTCACGCAGGGAAGTAGGGTGGAATTGGTGGGTCATGAGGGTCCTGTCGGTTCTTGAGGGAAGCCAGAAGGCGATAGGTGCGACCTTTTGTTTTCAGCGGCATGACGCAGCAAGATAGTGCGCGCGTCATTGATTTTCTCGGCCAGGGCCTGGGTGCCGCCGACATCCGGATGGTTTTTTGCGATCAGCCGCCGGTGCGCGGCGCGGATCGCCTCCTCATCGGCGTCCTCATTGAGGCCCAGCAGCGCGCGGGCCTCGGCCAGTCCGGCCGGTTCCGCCGGGGGGGGCAGCGACGGTGCGGTGCGGCGTTGGTCGAATTCGGGCGGAGGTGAGCCGGGCGAGGCCGAGGCCGCTCCGCGCCGGGTGCGCGCCTTCCCCGCGAGCCGCCGCCAGCCGTGCAGCGCGGCGATGGCGAGCGCGCCGCCGCCCGGCAGGCCTTGCCCCTTGGCGGCCATGATCGCGCCGACGATCGCCAGCCCCAGCATCAGCCCGTCCGTCATCGTCATGCGCTGCAACCGCCCGGTCAGGATCAGCCAGCCCGCCAGAGCGAGCAGCAGCAGCACGAGCAGGCCCATCAGGCGGCGCTCTGCTCGATCTTGTCCCGGTCGGCCTCGGACACCAGCGGCAGCGCGAGGCCCGCCACCATCTCGCGCAGCTCCTGCCGCGCGGTCAGGTGGCTGAAGCCGAGGTCGCCCAGATGCCCCTTGTCGAGCAGGGTCAGGCCGGACGGGAACAGCTCGCGGAAGATCACGCGTTCGGACAGGCCCGGAATCACGCGGAAGCCGACGCGTTTGGAGAGTTCGTTGAGGGCATCGCCGACGCGCTTCTTGTTGCGCGCGTCATGATGCTGCACGCGGTTGCGCAGCACCACCCAGTCGATCGACACGCCGTCCGCCTTGGCGCGGCTCTTGCGCGCCTCGAAGATCAGCTCGGAATAGAAGGAAAGGCGCTTCACCTTGAAGCTTTCGGCATCGACCTGCCCGATCAGGTCGAAATCGACGAAGCTGTCGTTCATCGGCGTGACCAGCGTGTTGGCGCGGGCGGCCATGTGGCGGGCGAAGGCGTCGTCGCGGCCGGGCGTGTCGACGATCAGGAAATCCTTGCCGTCCGCCAGCGCCCGATAGTCGGCGTCCAGCTCCGCCTCGGTCGAGCCGGTGAACACGCGGAAATCCGGCGTTGGCAGGTCGATCTCGCGCCGCCGCGCGGTGTCGGCGCGATTCTC
The DNA here is from genome assembly GCF_014196495.1 of Sphingobium jiangsuense. Lineage (GTDB taxonomy): Bacteria > Pseudomonadota > Alphaproteobacteria > Sphingomonadales > Sphingomonadaceae > Sphingobium > Sphingobium jiangsuense. The sequence goes on along the minus strand of NZ_JACIDT010000011.1, from coordinate 17,348 downwards.
CATATAGCGCGTCACCGTGCGCTGGCGCGGGTCGAGATCGATCAGGCCGACCTCGTGGCCCATCATCGTCAGCGCGACGGCGGTGTGGACAGCCGTGGTCGATTTGCCGGTGCCGCCCTTTTCATTGGCGAAAACGATAATATGCGTTTGCTGGCCAGCCATAGAAGACTTTTGAACTCCCCGAAAACCGTATAGATGCGGGCATGACCCGCTGCCCCGCCCGCTCGGCGCGGGGCATCAACCGTGCCTTACCGGAGCCTCAACCGCCGTGCAAATAATCCGTGACCTCGCCCCGCTTCGCGACGCCGTTTTTTCCCTGCGCGGTCAGGGGGGAAGGATCGCCCTCGTGCCCACCATGGGCGCCTTGCATGAAGGGCATGTCAGCCTCGTGCGCGCGGCCAGGACCCATGCCGATCATGTCGTGGTGTCGATCTTCGTCAACCCGATGCAGTTCGGCCCCAATGAGGATCTCGACGCCTATCCCCGGCAGGAGGCGCAGGACGCCGCGCTGCTGGAGCAGGAGGGCGTGGCGATCCTGTGGGCGCCCACGGTCGATGTGATGTATCCGGCGGGCTTCGCCACCTCCATTTCCGTCAGCGGGGTTTCCGAGGGGCTGTGCGGCGCGGCCCGGCCCGGCCATTTCGACGGCGTGGCGACGGTGGTGACGAAGCTGTTCAATCAGGTGCGGCCCGACGTCGCGCTGTTCGGGGAGAAGGATTATCAGCAACTCGCCGTGATCCGCCGCTTCGTCGCCGACCTCGACCAGCCGCTGGAGATTGTCGGCGTGCCCACCGCGCGGGCGCAGGACGGCCTCGCCCTTTCCTCGCGCAACGCCTATCTGAGCGCGGACGAGCGCGGGCGGGCCGCCGAGCTGCCGCGCGCGATGCAGGCCGGGGTCGCCCGGCTGGAGGCGGGGGAGGATGCCGGAGCGGTGCTGATCGATATCCGCGCCGCGCTGGAACGGGCGGGCTTCGATCCGATCGATTATGTCGAGCTGTGCGACGCGGCGTCGCTGGCGCCGGTGCGCAGCCTCTCCGCCGAGGCCCGGCTGCTGGTCGCCGCGCGGCTGGGCAAGACCCGGCTGATCGACAATTTCCCGGTCTTTCCGGGCGGAAAATTGTAAATTGGCGTCACATTTCGGCCGCTGGCGGGCGGATTAACCAAATATTAGCCATGATTCGCAAATCTCCACCGGCATGGAACCAAGTGGGGGTTTTGATCATGGGGAACAGTCTGCGAAGTGCGCAGTTCCTGATGGAGAGCAGGTTGGCCGATGCCTCGCGGGGCAACAGCGAGGCCTGCTACGAATTGGGGATCGCCTATAGCTGCGGCACCGGCGGGGTCGATGTCGATCTCGTGCAGGCGCATAAATGGTTCAATCTCGCGGCGCTGGGGGGCAATGCGGAAGGACAGGCGCTGCGGGCCGAGGTTGCGGAGGAAATGACCCCGCAGCAGATATCCGAGGCGCAGCGGCAGGCGCGGGCATGGCTTTCGGGCCGTGGCGCCTCGCTGAACTGACTAGCTGTCCGGCTTGCGGAAGGGCGTCCGTTCGTCGAGCCAGGCGCGATCCTGCGCTACCGCCCGCCGCTCCTGATCGAGAAAATGCGCGACCGCTGACCGGAAATCCGGATTGGCGATATAATGGGCCGACCATGTCGCGACCGGGCGATAGCCGCGCACCAGCTTGTGCCCGCCCTGCGCGCCCGCCTCGACCCGGCGCAGCCCATGGGCGATGGCGAAATCGATCGCCTGATAATAGCATAGCTCGAAATGCAGGAACGGCACGTCCTCGACGCAGCCCCAATAGCGGCCGTAGAGGGTGTCGGCGCCGATCAGGTTGAGCGCGCCCGCGATCGGCCGCCCGTCGCGCAGCGCGAAGACCAGCAGTACGCGCTCGGCCATGCGCTGGCCGATCAGGTCGAAAAAGGCGCGGGTCAGATAGGGCCGGCCCCATTTGCGCGCGCCGGTATCCTGATAGAAGGTCCAGAACGCGTCCCAATGCTCCGGTCCGATCGCATCCCCGGTCAGGTGGACGATCTCCAGCCCCTTGCGCGCGCGCTGGCGTTCCTTGCGCAGCGTCTTGCGTTTCGCGCTGGACAGCGCGCTGAGGAAATCGTCGAAATCGGCATAGCCGTCATTTTCCCAGTGGAACTGGCTGTCCTCGCGAATCAGCCACCCGGCCTGTTCGAACAGCGGCACCTGCTCCGGCGCGATGAAGGTCGCGTGGGCGGAGCTGAGGCCGTTCTGCTCCACCACCGCCTCGGCGCCGCGGATCAGCACCGTCGCCAGTTCCGCCGCCGCGCCGTCGGCCAGCAGCAGCCGGTTGCCGGTCACCGGAGAGAAGGGCACGGCGATCTGGAGCTTGGGATAATAGCGCTTGCCCGCGCGCGTCCAGGCGTCGGCCCAGCTATGGTCGAACACATATTCGCCCTGGCTGTGCGACTTGAAATAGGCGGGCGCGCAGGCGAGCAACTGGTCATCCTGCTCCCCCGCCTCGATCAGCAGCGGCGCGGCCTGCCAGCCGGTGCCGGGGCCGACGCTGCCCGATTCCTCCAGCGCGGCGAGGAAATCATGGGTCAGGAACGGGTCGCCGTCCCCGGCGCAGCGGTCCCATGCGGCGGCATTGACCGAGCCGATGCCCTCGCCCAGCCGCATGACGGGCGGACCGCTCACCGGCCCGGCCCTTTCACGGCGGATGCGGGCAGCGGGCCTTCGAAGATCGCCGCGTCCGCCTCCGCCTCCACCAGCCGCCATTGCCGTTCGTCCCGCACCGTCCAGCTCAGCACCCTATAGCCTCTTTCGCGCAGGGTCCGGACGAGGGGGCTGGGCAGGTCGCGTATGTCATAGGCGAGGAAATCGGGATGGGCGTGGGCTATTGCAAGATGCCGCGCGATCCGCCCGCGCATGCCCTTGCGCCGCTCCTCGGTCATGACGAGGCCGTGGACGATGTGCGGTGCGTGGAAATGGAACCAGCGCGACACGCGGGGGGAGAAGGACATCACCGCCACTTCCCCCTCATAGTCCGCCAGATCGCGCCGCACCGCCTCGCACAGCGGGCGGGTGTCGCGCAATCGGTCGACCTTCAGCTCGATCAGCAGCGGCGCACGGCCCGCCACCAGATCGAGCAGCGCGGACAGGCGCGGGATCGGACCGCCGCCGTCCCTCAGCTCGATCGCGGCGAGCCGGGCGGCGTCGAGGGCGGCGAGCGCGCCCGGCTGCCCGGTCATCCGGTTCAGCATCGCGTCGTGAAAGACATGGGCGATGCCGTCGGCGGACAGGCGCACGTCGCATTCCATGCCGTGGCCCGCATCGAGCGCGGCGGCGAAGGCGGGCAGGCTGTTCTCGGGCGGCCCGTCGGGGCTATGCAGCCCGCGATGGGCATAGGACCGGCCCGCGAGAAAGGCGAGGCGGGAAGGATCGGCCGGCCCCCGCGCCGTCATGCACACCCCCATCCGCATCCCGTTTTCATCCCGTCCTCATCCGCGCGGGTCGCCGTCCCCCGGCGGAAACGGCGCCGGTCCGTGCAGCAGGCGGGCCCTGATCCACTGCTCCGCCTCGCGCCAGCTGTCGATCCGCGCATGGGCGTGGGGCGACGGCTCGATATGGCCGGCCAGTTCCGGCTCGCCGACCATGTGCAGCCGCCAGACCTCAGGCGCGTGGCGGGAGACCGAATCATGATGAGCGCCGAGATCGTCGACGAACAACGTCGCGCTGGGCCGGTATTCGTCGATCAGCCGCCGCACCGGCCTGCCCTTGCCGCCCTGATTCCAGTGGATCGGGAACGGCACGCCGACCGCGCGCAGCTGGTCGATGCGGCGTTCATGATCCTCCTCGCTGATATTGGTGAGGATGACGACATCGGCCAGCGCCGACAGCTCCATAAGCGTGGGCAGCGCGCCGTCGATCGGATATTGGCGGTGCATCTCCGTCTCGAAAAAGGCGCGCAGCAGCGTCCAGACCTCGCCCGCTTCCAGCACGAGGCCGGTTTCCTTGTAGCGCAGCGCGCGCGTGAAGTCGCGATGGGCGAAGCTGAACTCCACGCCGTGGGTTTCGTCCACCCATTGGCGGAACGGCACGACCATGTGCAGCAGCACCTCGTCGCAATCGGTGATCAGCAGCGGGCGGCTCATCGCCCGGCCTCCCGCCCGATCTCCCTGCCTGCCTGCACCAGCCGTTCGGGCGGCAGGCCGAGCGCGTCGGCGCAGGCGAGCAGATCCGGCTCATGCGCGGCGAGGAATTCGAACGCGGCTCGCCACAGCGCGGGGTCGGCCGCTCGCGCGCGCAACTGGTCCGCGTCGAGCCCGGTGAGGTCCAGCAGCCGCCGCGCCCGCGCCTCCTCGCTCACGATCCAGCCGAGGGCCTGCAATGCAATGACATCCGGGGCGCTGTCATCCGGGGCCTTGGCAGCGGGGGCGCCATTGCCATTTTGATCGGGGGAGAGCATGAGGTTCCTTCGAATATGCGAGGATTTCGGTCAAGCGCCGAAACGGGGTGACAGGTGGCGAAGCGCATACTGGTTGTCGAGGACAATGAGCTTAATCTCAAGCTCTTTTGTGACCTGCTGCGGGCGCATGGTCACGAAACGCTGGCCGTGTCCGACGGGCGGGAGGTGCTGCAACAGGCGGGCGCATTCCAGCCGGAGCTGGTCATCATGGACATCCACCTGCCCCATGTCAGCGGCCTCGACCTCATCATCGCGCTGAAGGCGGACCCGGCGCTGGCGAGCGTGCCGGTCATGGCGGTGACCGCCTATGCGGGCAAGGGCGACGAGGAACGCATCCGCGAGGCCGGGGCGGAAGCCTATGTGTCGAAGCCGATATCGGTGATGAAGTTCATCGAGGTGGTGAACAGCCTGCTGTGACGCGCCGCGGCGCAGGCGCGCGGCCGGCCTTCCCGCGCGGGACGAACGGAAAAAGCCCGGACCATAGCGGCCGGGCCTCATCCTTTTCGCCCATGTCTCCCTCCGGCGGAGGGGGACGGAAGCCTTACTTGATCTTGGCTTCCTTGAACTCGACATGCTTGCGCGCGACCGGATCATATTTGCGGAAGCTCAGCTTCTCGGTCTTGGTGCGCGGATTTTTCTTGGTGACATAGAAAAAACCGGTGTCGGCGCTGCTCACAAGCCGGATTTTCACAGTGGCTGGCTTTGCCATGGCCCGTTCCTTCAAAAAACCGTTGAAAAAATAAGGCGGCCGATGCCGCCCCGTTTCAGCGGGCGCTCATGGGGCAGTTTGCCCCGCTTGTCAACAGGACAGTGCGGCGATCCGCGCCTTCGCGCCCGCCCCGGCCGTAAAAACAGCGTCATCTAAGCTGGCTATTAACGGTTTTCCGTCACCATGGCGGAAATTGCGGGAGGGAGAGACTCGGAAATGCAACAGGCAGGCATATCTTCCGTCCGGTCCGGCCTCAGGGCGCGAATCGATGCGCTGGCCACCGGTGAGGGGCGGGACACTCTCCCGGCCCTGCGCGAACAGCTGGACCGGATTCGCCGGGACGCGCACCGGCACGGGCTGCTGCCCGCCGCGCAACTGGCCGCGACGCTGGGCGAGATGCTGGCGGCGGGCACGCTGGGCTGGGCCGTCGCCTCCTCCTTCGACCTGATGCGCGACGCGCTGGAGTGCGAGGATAACGGCCCGGAAAGCGGCGCCGTTTATATCGCCGCGCTGACCTCCCGCTTCGGGCATTAAACCGGTCGAAATTCAGCCCATGCGGGCCTGCGAAGCGCGCTTCGGTGCTCACGGACCTCAAGTCCGCTGCGCTCCGATGCCCGCAAATCACGCTTCTCGGCTCCACCTGGACTGAATTTCGACCGGTTTGGTGGCCGGGTGCCTCATCCGAGTCGCTGCTCTGGCGGATTCGGGCTTCCCGTTCCATAAGGGCGGCCATGGATGCCTTGCTGATCGCCTTTTTCCTCAACCTTCTCGCCGAGGCGGGAGGGCGGGTTCCTTCGGTCTATCGCGCGCTGCTGGGCCGTTATCGCGCAACCGCGCTGGTCGTGACGGGCATGGTCGCGGCGCTGACGGCCAATGCGGCGGCGGGCGCGGTGGCGGGCGGCATGATCGCCGGGATGCTGACGCCCGAGGCGCGCAGCCTGTTTCAGGCGCTCACCCTCGCGGGGGCGGGGATCGGGCTGCTGTGGACCGGGCGGGGGACGGACGATCTTTCCGGCTGGCGGCTGGGGCCGCTGCTCACCGCCGCGCTGGGCCTGGCCCTGCTCGGCTTCGGGGAGGGCCCGGCCTTCCTGACGGCGGGCGTCGCGGCCGCCCGCGCCGATCCGTGGATGGCGGGAATCGGTGGCGCGGCAGGCGGCATCGCGGCCTGCCTGCTGATCGCGGCGGCGGGCGATGCGCTGCCCCGCCGCGCCATCGCCGCCTTCCGCAAGGGCGTGGGCATCCTGTTCCTGATCGGCGCCTTCCCCATCGCCATGACGGCGCTGCGGCTTGTGTGATCGGCAAAAGCGATTAGTGATACCGCAATATTCCACGGGCTTTTTGGCACAAATTGCGCGATAAGACGTTTGGATGATGGACTCGATAAGGAGGGTATTCATGGCATCGAAAAAGCAAAAAGCATCCCCTGCGGCGCTCAACACGCCGACCGACCTTGCGAGCAATGCGACCCTGAGCGTCGCGGAGGCGCTGAACAAGGCACTGGCGGACAGCTATGCGCTCTATTTCAAGACGAAGAATTTCCACTGGCACGTCTCCGGCCCGCACTTCCGCGACTATCATCTGCTGTTCGACGCGCAGGCGGCGCAGATTCACGCGGTGACCGACGCGATCGCCGAGCGCGTGCGTAAGACGGGCAATACGACCCTCCGTTCCATCGGCGACATTGCGCGGCATCAGACGATCAAGGACAATGACGCCGATTTCGTCAGCCCCAAGGATATGCTGGACGAGCTGCGCGAGGATAATCTCTCGCTGGTGCAGACGTTCCGCGCGGTGAAGGAAGCCGCGACGCAGGCGGGCGACAATGCGACCGAGGGTATTGTCGACGACTGGACCGACCAGGCCGAGGAACGCGCCTGGTTCCTGTTCGAGGCGGGCCGTCAGGGCTGATCTTCGTATTTTCGAAAGCCGATGAGGCTTATGGGCGGCGCTTCCGTGTGGCGGGGGCGCCGCTTCGCATGGGGCGGGATTATCCTTTGCAAACGGGCTTTGGGCCGATGTCTGCTTTCGGTCAGGAGCGGACGTAGAAGATTGGTTTCACGCGGAGGCGCGGAGACGCGGAGAGATAGTAGCGCGAAGCGCTTTCCCTCGTCATTCACCCCGGCAACCGACGCAAGGAGAATGAAATGGGGCCTGCGGCCCGGAACGTCCTTCTCCGCGCCTCCGCGTCTCCGCGTGAGCTTTCTACTCCAGCACGATATGTCCGCTTCCCACCAAAATCAGCCATATATTCCCGTCATGCCTGTGCAGGCCGGCCTCTCAAAAGGTGGCGCGCGATATGGCCCGCGACCCCGGCGTTCGCTGGGGTGACGATTGGCGGAGGTCCCGCTTCCCACCCCAAGCAGCCATTGCGCCAACCGCTCGGCAAACCCCATAACCGCAAAAAAGGCCGCTTCCCCGAAGGAAAGTGGCCTTTTTCATAAACTACCGGGAGGATATCGGGCTCCTCCCGCCGCGAATCAGTCCGCCTTGGACTGGAGATTCACGGCGGCATATTTGCCGCGGCGGTCGATCTCGATCTCGAAATCGAGCCGGTCGCCTTCCTGCAGGCCGGGCAGGCCCGCGCGTTCGACCGCGCTGATGTGCACGAAGGCGTCGGGCTGGCCGTCGTCGCGCTGAATGAAGCCGAAGCCCTTCATCGCGTTGAAGAATTTGACGGTGCCGCTGGCGCGCTCGCCGGTCAGCTGGCGCTGGGGGCCGCCGCGATCCGACCGTTCCGGACGATCCGACCGCTGCGGGCGGTCTTCCACCGGCAGGGGCTCGCCCTCGATCTTGAGATCGGTCGCGGAAACCTTGCCGCCGCGATCCACCAGCGTGAAACCGAGCGGCTGCCCTTCGGCAAGCCCCGTCAGACCGGCCTGTTCCACCGCGCTGATGTGGACGAACACGTCCTCGCCGCCGTCATCGCGAACGATGAAGCCGAAGCCCTTCTGCCCGTTGAAGAATTTGACGACGCCGGTGCCTTCGCCGACGACCTGGGCCGGCATGCCGCGGAACCCGCCGCCACCGCCACCGCCGCCCCGGCCACCGCCGAAGCCGCCGCGATCGCCGCCGCCGAAACCGCCACGGTCACCGAAGCCGCCACCGCCGCCGAAGCCGCCGCGATCATTGCCGAAACCGCCACGATCGCCGAAACCGCCGCCGAAACCGCCGCGATCCGGAAAACCGCCAAAATCGTCGCCGCCGAAATTATCCCGTTTGTCCCTGCCGCGTCCGCGGCGACCTCTATCAAAACTCATGCCCTGTTAGTCACTTTCACTTCGCCCGCTCTCATCTCGGATGAACATGCCGGACGAAAGACATGCATTATCCGCCGCGCAGTACGGTCAGTTCCGCACTATATCAGCTTTGTAGCGCAGGGCTAATCTTTTCTTCGCGGCATCTGATACAATTGCGGGACAGCAATTCGCGCCCGTTCAGGGCCGGGTCTGGCCGGTGCCGCGCACCACCCATTTGTAGGTAGTAAGCCCTTCCAGAGCGACCGGGCCGCGCGCGTGCAGCCGTCCGGTGGAGATGCCGATTTCCGCGCCCAGTCCGAATTCCCCGCCGTCCGCGAACTGGGTGGAGGCGTTCCACATCACGATCGCGCTGTCGACGGCGTTGAGGAATCGCTCCGCCGCCTCCGCATCCTCCGCGACGATCGCATCGGTATGGTGGCTCGAATGGGCGGCGATATGGTCCAGCGCCTCGTCGAGTCCGTTCACCTGCGCGGCCGCGACGATGGCGTCGAGATATTCGGTGTCCCAATCCTCGTCCGTGGCCGGGGTCACGCGCGGGTCGAGCGCGCGAATCGCCTCGTCCCCCCGCACCGCGCAGCCCGCGTCGATCAGCGCGGCGAGCACGTCTTTCGTCGCCGGGAAGGCGGCGTCGAACAGCACCGTCTCGGTCGCGCCGCAAATGCCGGTGCGCCGCATCTTGGCGTTGAGAATCAGCTCGCGCGCCATCTGCGGGTCGGCCGATCCGTGCACATAGCTGGTGTTCATGCCGTCGAGATGGGCGAGCACCGGCACACGCGCCTCCTCCTGCACGCGGGCGACCAGCGACTTGCCGCCGCGCGGCACGATCAGGTCGATCAGGCCCGAGGCGCGCAGCATCGCGCCCACCGCCGCGCGATCGGTGGTGGGGACGATCTGGATCGCGTCGACCGGCAGGTCCGCCGCGGCGATGCCCTCGGCCATCGCCGCATGGATCGCGCGGTTGCTCTCCACCGCCTCGCTGCCGCCGCGCAGAATCGCGGCATTGCCGGCGCGCAGGCAGAGCGCGGCCGCGTCCGCCGTCACATTGGGGCGGCTTTCGTAGATGATGCCGATCACGCCCAGCGGCACGCGCACCCGTTGCAGCACCATGCCGTTGGGGCGGGTCGTCTCGCTGATCGTCTCGCCCAGCGGATTGGGCAGGCGGGCGACCTGCTCCACCCCGGCGGCGGTCCCCTCGATCCGCGCGGTGTCGAGCTTCAGCCGGTCGAGCAGCGCCGGGGAAAGGCCGCGCTCGGCTGCATTGTCCATGTCCTGCGCATTGGCGCGGCAGATCGCGTCGCCATGGTCGCGCAGCGCCTGCGCGGCCAGTTCCAGCCCGCGCGCCTTCTGCGCGTCGCTGGCCAGGGAAAGGGCGTGGCTGGCCTTGCGCGCCCGCGCGGCCATCGCCGCGATCAGCATTTCGGGGGTCTGGGTCATATCGTTCATGGGGTCTAAAGGGGTCCGCTGACTGTTCGGTTTGTATCTGGCCGGTTGAGGCGCTCTATCATGATGGCGCCGTGTAGGAAAGCGCGATGGACGGAGGCGATGCCTCCATTGCGGCGTTGAGCTTTGCCGCGCGGACCGATAAGGGGAACCGCATGACCATCTATTTTCACGAGGAAGACCTGCCCGCCGGCGTGCTGGCCGACGGTCCCGTCGCCATCGACACCGAAACCATGGGCCTCATCACCCCGCGCGACCGGCTGTGCGTGGTGCAGATCAGCGACGGCAGGGGCGACGAGCATCTGGTGCGCTTTTCGCCCGGCAGCGCCTATGACGCGCCCAATCTGAAGGCGGTCGTCGCCGACCCGGCGCGGCTGAAGCTCTTTCATTTCGGCCGCTTCGACATCGCCGCGCTCCAGCATTATCTGGGCGTGCTGGCGACGCCGGCCTATTGCACCAAGATCGCCTCGCGCCTCGTGCGCACCTATACCGACCGCCACGGCCTCAAGGAGCTGGTGCGCGAGCTGCTGGGGCAGGAGATCAGCAAGCAGCAGCAAAGCTCCGACTGGGGCGGGCCGGTGCTGTCGGAGGCGCAGCGCGACTATGCCGCGTCCGACGTGCGCTATCTCCACCGGCTGAAGGAGGAGCTGGACCGCAGGCTGGAGCGGGAAGGGCGCATGGAGCTGGCTCAGGCCTGCTTCGATTTCCTGCCGCACCGGGCGCTGCTCGATCTGGCGGGCTGGCCCGAAATCGATATATTCTCGCACGTCTGACACCGGACGGGAGGACGCCGCCCCATGTCGCAACTGGCAGATACCCAACGCACCGCGCGCCAGCACTGGGCGATGCCCGGCGGCGCGCACGACCGGATGGTGCGGCTGCTCAAGAACCTGCTGCCGATGGGCGTGGGCGCGCTGGCGGCCTTCCTCGCCGCCGCGCCCTTCACCAGCCAGAACGAGGTGAGCTTCGTGCTCGACAAGAAGGGCGTCGACATTGCCAGCGAGCGGATGAAGGTGCGCGAGGCGCTCTATCGCGGCACCGACAGCAAGGGGCGGCCCTTTTCGCTGCGCGCGGGCTCGGCGGTGCAGAAAACCTCGCGCGAGCCGATCGTCGAGATGAAGGACCTGTCCGCCCGCCTGTTGATGAGCGACGGCGCGGCGGTGCTGAAGGCAGACCGGGGCCGCTACAATCTGGACAATGAGCAGATGATGGTCGTCGGCCCGGTGCAGTTCGATTCGGCGCAGGGCTATCGCCTGACGACGCGCGACGTGAACATCGATCTGAAAACGCGCAACATGCGCAGCGCGGGCCGCGTCTACGGGCGCATACCGATGGGGCCGTTCGATGCGGACCATTTGCAGGCCGACCTCAATGAACGGACGGTCACGCTGGTCGGCAATGCGCGCTTGCGTATAGAGCAAAATGCCGTCAAGGGGCGATAATCATGGTGCGGCCGTTCTTCCTTGCTTCCCTGTCGCTGGCGGCCGGTCTCTCCGGCGCCTTCCTCTACGGCTCCGTGGGGCAGCCCGCGCAAGCGCAGATATTGCGCGGGCATGACAGCAGCGCGCCGGTCAATTTCGCCGCCGACCGCATAGAGGTGCAGGACCGCGCCGACCGCGTGGTGGTTTCCGGCAACGTCCATGTGACGCAGGGCAATCTGACGCTCGATTCGGCGCGGATGACCGTCGCCTATCGCAACACCGGCAGCATAGAGATCGACCGCATCGACGCGGCGGGCAATGTCCGCGTGACGCGCGGCAATGAGCGCGCGCGCGGCGACACCGCGATATACGACCTCAACCGGCGGATCATCACCATGGTCGGCAATGTCGAGCTGACGCAGGGCGCCAACCGCCTGACCGGCGGCCGGCTGGTGATGGACTTGCAAAGCGGGCGCTCCACCGTCGACGGCCAGGCCTCCTCCTCCGGCGCGGGCGTGACGCAGGGGTCGGGCGGGCGCGTCACCGGCACCTTCACGGTGCCCAGGCGCGACGGCGACAACTGAGCGCAGGTTTTCCGGGATTGGGCGTTTGGTTACCGCTCTCCCTACCCCCGTTCGCCCTGAGCCCTTCGACAAGCCCAGCCCGAACGGTTCCATATGTTGGAACCATCCAACCGCGATTCGTGCGAGAAATCGGGCGTATCGGCCATCTTTCCTCTAGGCGGACGGCTTTCGCTCATGCATAAGCAGGCCGTCGGGTTGCGGCCATGCAAAAAGCTTGCCGTTTGACGGCCCGTCCCAATCTGCCCCTGTCCGCGAGGGTTTTTTCAGCGAGGATATGTGATGGACGACATCGCGATAATGGATCGGCCCGGCCCGAATGGCGACGATGGCGCCGCCGCGCTCGCCCGCTCCGGCGGGCTGGAGGTCGTCTCCATCGCCAAGAGCTACGACCGCCGCCCGGTGCTGACCGACGTGTCGCTGACCGTCGCCAAGGGCGAGGTGGTCGGCCTGCTCGGCCCCAATGGCGCGGGCAAGACGACCTGCTTCTATTCGATCATGGGGCTGGTGCGGCCCGACAGCGGCCGTATCGCATTGGACGGCCACGACATCACCGGCCTGCCCATGTACCGCCGCGCGATCCTGGGCCTGGGCTATCTGCCGCAGGAAACCTCGATCTTCCGTGGCATGACGGTGGAGCAGAACATCCTCGCCGTGCTGGAGCTGGCCGAGCCCGACGCCTCCGCCCGCGCCACCCGGCTGGAGGAGCTGCTGGGCGAATTCGGCCTCACCCGCCTGCGCGACAGCTCCGCCATGGCGCTGTCGGGCGGCGAGCGCCGCCGCTGCGAGATCGCCCGCGCGCTGGCGGCCAACCCGTCGATCGTGCTGCTGGACGAGCCCTTCGCGGGCATCGACCCGCTTTCCATCGCCGACATTCGCGATCTGGTGAAGCAGCTGCGCACGCGCGGCATCGGCGTGCTCATCACCGATCACAATGTGCGCGAAACGCTGGAGATCGTCGACCGCGCCTGCATCATCTATGACGGCAAGGTGCTGTTCGCCGGCAACCCGGAAGAGCTGGTGGCCAATGCCGATGTGCGTCGCCTCTATCTGGGCGAAAGCTTCTCGATGTAGGGGCATGGCGGCATGAGGACGCGATAATGGCATTGGCACCGCGCCTCGACCTGCGGCAAAGCCAGTCGCTGGTGATGACGCCGCAGCTACAGCAGGCGATCAAGCTGTTGGCGCTGTCGAATATCGAGATCGAGGCCTGGCTGGCCGGCGAGCTGGAGCGCAACCCGCTGCTCGAACTGGCGCGCGGCGACGGGAGCGACGGTGAAGGCGCCCCCGCCGATGCCGTGCCGGAGAGGGAGGGCGCCGCCGTCTCCTCCGCCGAGGCGGGCAGCGACGCGATGATGCGCGACGATGCGGTGATGGCCGAAAGCCCGCTCGATGTGGAAAGTGGGCCGGAGGAGGGCGCCGATCGCGGCCTTGCCGATCCCGACATGGCGGGCGGGGCGGGGCTTTCCGGCGCGGGCGGCCTGTCGGACGATTATCCGCTCTCCGGCGGCTTCGGCGAGGACGGGCCGGATTTCGACAGCTTCGCCAGCGGCGAGACGGGCCTCTACGAACATCTGATGGATCAGGCGCGGCTGCGCTTTTCCGGCCGCGAGCTGCTGATCGCCAGCCAGATCATCGGCCAGATCGACGAGGCCGGCTATCTGGAGGCGGAGCTGCTGCCGATCGCCTATGCGTTGCAGGTGCCGCTCATCGAGGTGGAGGCGGTGCTGGCGGTCATCCAGGGGTTCGATCCGGTCGGCGTCGCCGCCCGCTCGCTGTCCGAATGCCTTGCGTTGCAGGCGAAGGAGGCCGACCGCTACGACCCGGCGATGGCGGCGCTGCTCGCCAATCTCGACCTGCTGGCCAGGGGGGCGCTGCCGCAGCTGCGCCGCATCTGCGGCGTCGATGAGGAAGACCTCGCCGACATGATCCGCGAGCTGCGCGCCTATGATCCCAAGCCCGGCCTGCGCTTCGCCGCGCCCGGCGCGGGGCAGGCGGTGATCCCCGACATCTTCGTGACGCCGCGCGGCAAGGGCTGGGGAATCGAGATCAACGGCGCCACCCTGCCGCGCCTGCTCGTCAACCGGGTCTATTATGCCGAGCTGTCGGGCGGGGTGCAGGACAAGGCGTCGAAGGCGTGGCTCGCCGATTGCCTCGCCAGCGCCAACTGGCTGATCCGCGCGCTCGACCAGCGGCAGCGCACGATCATCAAGGTGGCGACCGAGATCGTGCGCCAGCAGGAGGAATTCTTCCGCCACGGCATCGCCCATCTGCGCCCGATGACGCTGCGCTCCGTCGCCGAGGCGATCGGCATGCACGAATCGACCGTCAGCCGGGTGACGAGCAACAAATATCTCTCCTGCCCGCGCGGGCTGTTCGAGCTGAAATATTTCTTCACCAGCGCGATCGCCTCGGCGGCGGGCGGCGAGGCGGTGTCGGCCGAGGCGGTCAAGAGCCGCATCAAGGCGCTGATCGCGGCGGAGGACCCGCGCAAGATCCTCTCCGACGACACGCTGGTCGACCTGCTGCGCGCCGAAGGCTTCGACATCGCCCGGCGCACCGTCGCCAAATATCGCGAATCGATGGGCATCGGCTCCTCGGTGCAGCGGCGGCGGCAGAAGGCGCTGGCCGGATAGACGCCGACCCCGCTACCCGTTCGGGCCGAGCCCGTCGCAGCCTGCCCTTCCCGAAAACCCCCGCCACCGGCCGGACCGTCCTCATGCCCCTGGTATTGGCCGCATATCCGGTCCGCGCGGCTTGTCGGCGCGGCGGGCGGGATGATAGGCTGCGCCCGGCTTTCCTGTTGATCCGGGTCAAGGCATCGGCGGCAGGGGTCCTTATGCAGCCACGCGGAGGCAGGCCGTCCGCCTGCCCTTTTTGAAAAAGGATCTTCGGCATGGACAGTGGAATTCAGACGATCAAGGTTTCCGACGGTTGGGAGCGGGAACTCGTCACGCGCAGCGGCTATCGCTTTCACGTCCGCCCGGCGATGGATCTGGACGTGCAGGCGCTGGAGGGCTTTTTCGCCAATGTCGCGCCGGCCGACCTGCGTTTCCGCTTCCTGACCGGCGTGTCGCATGTGCCGGAGGAGATCATCACCTCCATGGTCCGCGTCGACCACCGCAAGACCGAGAATTTCCTCGCGATCGATTCCGACGGATCGCTGGTGGGCAGCGCGATGGTGGCGGCGGACGACCGGCTGGACACCGCCGAGGTCGCGATCTCCATCCACAAGGATTACAAGGGGCGCGGCATCGGCTGGATGCTGCTGGAGCATGTCGCGGCCTATGCGAGGGCGCGGGGCATCCGCCGTCTCCAGTCGATCGAGAGCCGCGAGAACCATGCGGCGATCGAGCTGGAGCGCGAAATGGGCTTCACCGCCCGCCCGGTGGAGGGCGAGCCGGGCCTGGTGCTGGTGGAAACCATTTTGAACCCGTGAGGGGGCGGTTGGGGGTGCGCCGGTGAAGCGGAAGGGCGGCGGCCGGTTTTCTTTCGGCCGCGCTTCATTCTGGGTGTTGCCAGAACCGGCCCGACCGGCTAGAGGCCGCCATTCCAGCACGTGCGGAGCGGTGGCCGAGTGGTCGAAGGCGCTCGCCTGGAAAGTGAGTATACGTCAAAAGCGTATCGAGGGTTCGAATCCCTCCCGCTCCGCCACTCAGTCAGCTTCATGTCTGCATGATCATGGTTCTTGCGTCGAAAAGGCCGCGGTTCCGCAGCTTTTCGCACGCAATTTCTGTGTCGGAGAATCAATCCGCGCCGGAGAAGCAGGCAACTCTCCCCGATTTTCTCTGCTGATTTTGTCGCACTACGCTTTACGCTTCCAAGCCTGTTTCACCTGTTAAGTAGGAAAATGCCTCCTTCCGGGGTGCCGTCCATGACGGCCTGCAAGCCTATTGCCCCCTGATTTCCGCTGGATATGGCTGTCTCGACATCGGGAAGCGGGGAATATTTATCAGGACGCATAACAGGTGAGAAACAGGAGCCATAACAGGTAGGGAACAGGCGGACGGCAGGAGGCAGATCAGGCCCTCTCCATGACCGTGCAGGGCGCGGAACAAAAAATAGGAGCGGAATAAAAAAAGAGCTTGGAACGGACCCACAACGCATGAGATCCCTTATTCATCGGTAGCGGATCGAGACTTATCTCTCTGCCCGGTCCGGGTTGCTGCGGCTGTTCGGAGAGCAGAAACCAAGGAAGGTAGCTCACACAAGTTCGTCCGGTCGGAGACCGGGAGGATGGATGTGCGTTGGCCTTTCCGTTTTCCCATCCCGGCCATTTCGTTGGTTTCCAGAAGGGCGCAGCCCTTCCGGAGAAGAAGTGGAGGGTATAGTCATGGCGTTCAAGATTGTCAGTTCGGGCAAGAAGTCCGTCAAGCAGGGGGTCAACCACAAGGCGCGGCAGCGCCGGGTCCACGTGGCGAAGAAGCCTTCCGGGACCATTGTGGCCATCCGCAACGAGATAGGGTGCGACCTGGAGATCGAGCAGCGCCCGCCCGCCGATCTCAGGCCTGCCTCCCGGCGCACCCGTAAAGCCAACCCTGTCCATGTAGAGGAAGTGAGTCGCTCCATTTTGGCGATGGGCTTTTGTGCCGATCCTGATCGATTCGGATGCACGCCACGCCCAAGCCCGTGGAACTGGTCGAGGATTTCATCATGGATGCCTCGCGCCGGGCAGCATCATTCTCGACCCGTTCATGGGGTCGGGAACCACCATCATCGCGGCGGAACGGTGCGACCGGCGGGCCTGCGGCGTCGAGATCGAACCGCTGTTCGTGGATCGGGCCATCCGGCGCTGGCAGGACCTGACGGGCAGGCAGGCCATCCATGCCGAAACCGGGCGCAGCTTTTCCGACATCGCGATCGAGCGGGCGGAAACCGACAGCGAATAGCAGTGTCACAAAAGGGGGATAAGATGGCCAATATATCTGTGCGACGCCCCGCGGATCGCGGGGCAAAGAGGAAGACGCGGGACGGAAGGGGCCGCTTTGTGCCCGGCAAATCGGGGAATCCTACGGGTAGGCCCAGCAAGAAGAAGGAGGTGCCGATTCCTCCCGATCTCCTTTCTGCCCTTGTCGAGATCGCGCTTGAAGAGAGGGAGGTATCCATCAACGGCAAGCCGGCAAGGATCTCGATGATCGAGCTCATTATCCGCAAGATGATGAACGATCCCTGAAGTCGAAGGGCTATGAATGCGCGCGCACTATTTCCCTGCTCAAAAGCCTGGGCCTCTTCAAGGCCTTGGAGGAAAAGCGGAGCGAGGCCGAACGGGCTGCCGAAGAGGACGAGGACATTGGCTGGACCGAGGAGATGGAAAAGCATTATCGGATGATCGAGGGCATGTTCTCGAAACCGCCGAAGAAGCGCGGGGAAAAGAAGAGCAGGGGCAAGGGAAAGGGCGATCCTAGAGCGTTCTGCGATTAGATTGACGCATATCCGGAGTTTTTGAGGTAATTGGCGCATTCGTCGGGCGTGAAGGCATCGAGAAGGGTTCCGATG
>NZ_JACIDT010000010.1 GCF_014196495.1 Sphingobium jiangsuense | reverse complement strand
CCAGTGCAAACCGATGTCTCGGTAGCTAATCGCCCGCGCCATCTTCTCGATCAGGTCGGGGGTCATAGCATCCTCCTTCGCGCGATCATGCGCATATCTTTCGGATAGTGCGGGTTGCTTTCACCCCAGAAAGCCATGCCTCCACCCGGCGTTTCCTCCGCCCATGATCGATAGCTCCACGGGTATCGTTCGCTGGCATATGTCCGGCCTCTTCGTGCTCGCGGGCTGGTCATCAAAACATCTCCATCTGCTTGGCGGCGGGCTGGATAGTCATCGCCTCACGCCTTGCTCTGGCGGCGCATTCGAGGTGCCATGCCTTCCAACGGCTGCACCGGCGTGAACGGGCCTGAGCTATCCTCACACGGGCATAGTAGAGCAGGAACGCGCGCTGTTCCTCTGGCGGCTTCACGTCGCGGGGCGTCATGCGGGGGTGTCCGATGGAGGCGCGGGCAGAGGCATCCAGTGAGAGGCTTTGAAGTTCCGTCCAGTGATTATGGTTGTGACGGTCGGATCACTGCGTGTTCTCTTGCGCGGAGTATGAACGACGAGCCACGCGCCATATCCATCTCCTGCATCTGGGCACCATGCGAGATAGCAGCCATCACCATATCGCGGCTTTGTCTCGATCGGTTCCCAGCCCATCACCGCCCTCCTGAAATGGCGGTGGAAAAGTTTTCCGGCACCGCGCTATCTATTTGATATGTTTCGGTCGGGTTTTTCGGAGGAATTCGGAAATATGGCAGATTTCCGCCATTCTTTCTTAACGCCACGTCAACCGCTGCACGCTATGCCATAGGAGAAAGCGGGGGGCCATCGTCCCCGGCCGGGATATAGTCAGGCCACTAAGGCCATGGGAACAGGGATGATCGACACCTTCTCCATCTTGCTCAGTCACGGGCTGCTGCTCGTCGCCTTCTGGCGGCTGCTGGCACGCCCGGACCTCGACGATGAGGATGCGGCGCCCGATCCCGATTCCACCGCCGGGGGAAGGACGATCTTCCCCGATGCGTGACCTGTTCTTCCTCGCCTTTCTGGCCTGCCTGTTCGCGATGGCGTTCAAGCGCCCGTTCCTGTTCGTGCTGGCCTATTGCTATATCGACATCGTCTCGCCGCAGCGGCTGACCTATATATTGCTGAACAGCATACCGATTTCGGCCATTGCCTTCCTGTTCGCGTTCGGCGGCTGGCTGATCGCCGACGACAAGCGGGACAGCCGCTTTTCCTGGCGGCAGGCGCTGATGGTGATGCTGCTGGGCTGGTGCGCGTGGACGACGATGCACGCGGATTTCCCGATCGACGCCGCGCATAAATGGTCCTGGGTGTGGAAATCGCTGATCTTCGCGATCTTCCTGCCGCTGACGCTGCGCACACGGCTGCGGATAGAGGCGCTGATTCTGGTGATGATCCTGTGCGCAAGCGCGATCGTCGTCACCGGCGGGATCAAGACGGTGCTGTCGGGCGGCGGCTATGGCGAACTCAACCTGATGGTGGACAACAACAGCGGCCTTTACGAGGGATCGACCATCTCCACCGTCGCCATCGCGATCATCCCGCTGATCTTCTGGCTGGCGCGGCACGGCACCGTCTTCCGGCCCGACTGGCGGGTGCGCCTCTACGGCATCGCGCTGGCGGGCGCGTGCCTGCTGATCCCGATCGGCACCTCGACCCGCACCGGCCTCCTGTGCATCATCCTGCTCGGCCTGCTGGTGCTCTGGCGCAGCGAGCGGCGGCTGATGATCGGCACGGTCATCGCCGGGCTGGCGCTCGTCTCCGTCCCCTTCCTGCCCTCCGCCTTCACCGAGCGCATGGGCACGATCCGCAACTATCAGGGTGATCAGAGCGCCTCGACCCGCGTTCAGGTCTGGAAATGGACATGGGATTATGTGAAAACCCACCCGGCGGGGGGCGGTTTCGATGCCTACAGGTCCAACAAGTTCACCTATTACATCAACGAGGTGCAGGGCACCGGCGATGCCGCGCGCATGGTGCGCAGCAGGATCACCGAGGAAGGCCGCGCCTATCACAGCGCCTATTTCGAGGTGCTGGGCGAACAGGGCTATCCGGGTTTCCTGATGTGGGCGCTGATCCACATCCTCTCGCTGACCACCATCCACCGCATCTACCGGCGCTACAAGGGCGATGCGGATGACCCCGAGCGGGCGTGGATCTCCCCGCTCGCGCTGGCGCTGCAGCAGGGGCACATCGTCTACCTGCTGGGCGCGGCCTTCATCGGCGTCGCCTATCAGCCCTTCGTCTTCATGCTGATCGCGCTGCAGATCGGGCTGGCGACCTATCTCGCGCGCGTGGAGAAGCAGCAGGGGGAAACCACGCTGTTCCCCGGCGCGGGCGCGGCCGGTCCGTCCTCGCGCCAGGGCGAGGCGGCGGCATGACGGGGAAGCCCGCCACCACCTATCTGCACGCCCTCACCAGCGCGCGCGGCATCGCGGCGTGGCTGGTGGTGTTCTACCACATCCGGGGCACCATGCCCTGGCTGCCCGACGGTGTGCGGGCGGTCTTCGCCAAGGGCTATCTGGCGGTCGACTTCTTCTTCCTGCTGTCGGGCTTCGTCATCTATTTCTCGTCCCATCGCGCGATGCTGGATCAGGGGGCGGCGGGGATAAGGCCGTTCCTCTGCCGCAGGCTCGCGCGCATCTATCCGCTCTACGCGGTGATGCTGCTGCTCACCATCGCCTTTGCCGCGCTGCTGGCGCTAAGCGGGCGGGCGGCGCCCGGCTACCCCTGGGCCGAATTGCCGCTGCATATCGCGATGATGCAGAATTGGGGCTTCACCGACGCGCTGAGCTGGAACCACCCGGCCTGGTCGATCAGCACGGAAATGGCCGCCTATCTGCTCTTCCCGCTGCTCATCCTGGCGACGCCGATCGCCCGCGCGCCGCGCGCCGCGCTGCTCGCGGGCATGGCGATCCTCATCGCGGCCATGGGGCTGTGGCTTTACGCGGCCGGGCTGGACAATCTCGGCCAGCATATCGTCCGCTACGGCCTTGTCCGCTGCCTGTTCGAATTCGTGACGGGCTCGATGCTGTGCGCGCTCTGGCTGCAATCCGGGACCGCGCGGCATACCGGGCCGCTCACCGTCGCCGCCGCGATCTTCGGCGGCGCGGCGCTGCTCTGGTATCTGAATCCACGGGCGGAGCTATGGGCGTTCCCGGCGATGGCGGCCGCGCTCATCTTCCTGCTGGCAGACTATGCGCGCCGCGCCGAGGCGAACGGGCACCGCCCTTCCCCGCCGATGCAGGCGTTGCGCTATCTGGGCGAGATCAGCTATGCGACCTATCTTTCCCATTACATGCTGTTTACCTGGTTCAAGATCGCGCTGGTCACCGATGCGGCCCATGTCGCGCCGTGGAAGATCGGCCTGTTCCTGCTGCTGACGCTGGCCGTGTCGAGCGCGCTCTATCATCTGGTCGAACTGCCGGGAAAGCGACTGGTCACCGCGCTGCTGCGGCGGGACAAGCGGCAGGCGGAAGGCGACCCGCGCCTTTCCCCGAACCGCAGCCGGTAGCGCATCCGGGCGTCTGCTTTCGGCCAATCCTTGCCATTCCTATCCCGTCATGCCAGCGAAGGCTGGCATCTCACGAGGCGGCGCGCAGCATGGCCTGCGACCCCAGCCTTCGCTGGGGTGACGGCAAAGGCGGAAGTCCGCTCTCCACCCCAACCTGATCCTCGACACACCTGTCGCAAAGCATATCCCCCGCAAAAAGAAGCCAGGACCGGACGAACCGGCCCTGGCCAGAGAGGAGAACGGGGTCGCATACAGCAGCCATCTTTCCGAAGGAGTGCGAATCGCTGACTGCATGCCCAATCCGAATTAATGAGAATTAGTCTCAATATCAAATATAAAAGGCCGGGAAGCGGAATTTTCTGCTCCCCCGGCCTGTTTTCCTGAGCTCCCGAAGGACCTTCGGCACCCCGCCTCCCGCCGGATCGGCAGGAAACGGGGCGGTCTGGAGCCGCTTAGTCCAGCGGCAGGCCCACATAATTTTCGGCCAGCACGCGCTGCGCGTTTTCGGAACCGCGAATATAGTCCAGCTCCGCCATCTGGATGCGCCGGTCGAAGCCGTCCATATTGGGGAAGCGGTGGGTGATCGAGGTGAACCACCAGGAGAAGCGCTCCGCCTTCCATACGCGGGCCAGCGCACGGGCCGAATAATTGTCCAGCCCCGCCGCCGAACGCTCCCTATAATGCTCGACCAGCGCCTCGCTGAGATAGGTCACGTCGGAAACGGCGAGGTTCAGGCCCTTAGCGCCGGTCGGCGGCACGATATGCGCGGCGTCTCCGGCCAGGAACAGACGGCCCCAGCGCATCGGCTCCGCCACGAAGGAGCGCAGCGGCGCGATGCTCTTCTCGAAGCTCGGCCCGCGCACCACCTTCGCCGCCGCCGTGGGGCCGAGGCGCAGGCAGACTTCGTCCCACACGCGATCGTCCGACCAATCCTCCAGCCTGTCGTCCAGCGCGCACTGGATATAATAGCGGCTGCGCGTAGGCGAGCGCATCGAGGCGAGCGCGAAGCCACGCTCATGATTGGCGTAGATCAGCTCGTCATTGCACGGCGGCACGTCGGCGAGGATGCCGAGCCAGCCGAACGGATAGACCCGCTCGAAATTGCGCAGCACCGTGTCGGGGATGGACTGGCGGCTGACGCCGTGGAAGCCGTCGCAGCCGACGACGAAGTCGCATTGCAGTTCCTTTTGCGCGCCCTCCTCCGTCCAGCGGACGCTGGGCTTGTCGCTGTCCAGCCCGTGCAGCGAGACATTGTCGGCGTTCCAGACAATGTTCACGCCGCGCGGCCCCGCCGCCTCGAACAGATCGAACATCACTTCCTGCTGGCCGTAGACGGTGACGGTCGACCCGCCGGTCAGCTTTTCCATGTCGATATGGAAGATCTCGCCGTCGAGCGACAGGTTGGTGCCGCCATGGACCAGCCCTTCGCGGTCCAGCCGGTCGGCAAGGCCGAGCTTGCGCATCACGTCGACCGCGATCTGCTCCAGCACGCCGGCGCGCACGCGCCCCTCGACATAGTCGCGGTCGCGCCGTTCCAGCACCACGGAATCGATGCCTTCGGTGCGCAGCATATGGGCGAGGAACATGCCGGCCGGGCCGGCGCCAATGATGGCAACCTGTGTCTTCATCTTTCAGGACTCCCTAAACGGGCGGCGGGGAACGCCGCTGCCTACGCCCCATTGTCGCGAAAGCGCGCCTGTCCTCCATAGGAGAACTGCGCAATTTATTGGACGATTCAACAATATGCTGTAGAGGATATGGGATGGCCTCCGTCCTCGTCCCGTCCTTCTATCTCTATGGCGAGCCGCATCAGGCCGTGTGGGACGACTTCGTACACGCCGAGCAGCTTGACGACCGGTCGCGGCCGAGCGAATGGACGATTCAACCGCATGCCCATGCCGACCTGCACCATTGCTTCCTGATCCGCGAGGGCGGCGGCGTCATGCGGGTGGAGGACCAGCGCCTGCCCTTCGTCTGCCCGGTGATGATGCTCGTGCCCGCGACGGTGGTGCACGGGTTTGACTGGCATCATGAATCGACCGGCTGGGTGGCGACGATGGCGCGCGGCTATTTCGACGCCCTCACCCGCCGCCATGCCGACCTTGCGGGGCAGATGGCGCAGCCCCGCCTGCTCCAGTTGGAAGAGCATGAGGCCGACGCGGTGGAGGAGCATATGGCCACGCTGAAGCGGGAGCTGGGCTGGTCGGTCAAGGGGCATGGCGCGATCGTCGATGCGACGATCCTGCAGCTGCTGGTGCTCAGCCTGCGCGCCGTCAGCCTGCAGGAGGCGCATCTCGCCATGGAACCGTCCGCCGCGGCGGCGCTGGTCGCCCGCTACCGCGAACGGGTGGAGGCGCGCTTCCACCTCAGGGAAAAGGTGAGCGACCATGCCGAGGCGCTGCACGTCAGCGAGAGCAGCCTGCGCGCGGCCTGCACCCGCATAGCGCGCAAGTCCCCCGCCGCGATCCTGGACGAGCGCGCGTTGCTGGAGGCGCGGCGGGCGCTGCTGTACACCGACATGACGGTGGCGCAGATCGGCTATTCCATCGGCTTCAACGATCCGGCCTATTTTTCGCGCTTCTTCCAGCGCCACGCCGGCATGCCCCCGTTGCGCTTCCGCCACCACCACCGCCAGCCGCATTGATCGTTGGCGGGCGGGAGTGTTTGGGGGCGGGCAGCGAAGGTGGAGCGGACCGCAAATAGTCCTCCAATATGCTTGCCAAGCCGGACAATGCTGGCTATCCGCGCGGAAGGTGGGGCCTGTAGCTCAATTGGTTAGAGCTGGCCGCTCATAACGGCTAGGTTGCGGGTTCGAGTCCTGCCGGGCCCACCACATTCGGGGAGTAGCGCAGTCTGGTAGCGCATCTGCTTTGGGAGCAGAGGGTCGCAGGTTCGAATCCTGTCTCCCCGACCAACTTTTTCAATGACTTAGACGGTTTTCCATAACGGCTCAAAAGGCCTGGGTCGCCACGGGGTCGCCACCGGATCATTCACACCCATATGGCCGCTGGCGTCATTGCGCCTGGCTATGCTGGATCGGCAGAAATGGTGCGATCGAAGCCCATAAACTGCCGCATTCGAGCGCCCACCAGCGCATATCGGCCAAAGCCGGGCCGCGATTCTGATCGACGCCCTGGCCGTGGAATTCCGGGGCGCGTGTTACGATGACGGGGGTCCACCCGAACTGATCGCCCGTTACGTCAATCGTCAACCCGTTCCACTCCAGCCAGGCATGGCCGCCATGCCAGCCGCCTAAACCGCCCGCGTCCTGGCACACGAGAACCGGGGCTATGCCGAATCGTTGCCGCAGGTAGTACGCCAGCAATTCTGAGGTGTGACCACAAGCACCGCGCGGGAACATGATATTCTTCGCGCGCCATGGCGCGAGGCCCGCTCGGTCGATAGCCTCGCGGAAGTCGCTGGCACTTAGCTCAATGTCGTCGTCGCTCGGTGTCACGCAGATGGTCTTTCACCTATGCAGCGCGAGGGGTGCCCTGGGGCTAGACCCCGGAAATGTCGATAATGTCAGTCGCCGGCAGCC
This sequence comes from Sphingobium jiangsuense, assembly GCF_014196495.1. GTDB lineage: Bacteria > Pseudomonadota > Alphaproteobacteria > Sphingomonadales > Sphingomonadaceae > Sphingobium > Sphingobium jiangsuense. The sequence goes on along the minus strand of NZ_JACIDT010000010.1, from coordinate 169,726 downwards.
CACACTTGCTCGCGATTTGCTTGCAGTCGCTGAGCCCTTTTCCTGCCGACACCAGCTTCAGCTTCTTGGTACGGGCGAGCGCAACAGCTTCAAAGTGAGCAAAGGAAGGAACGCCGCCGAGCAATGACGACCCGTGCGCCTCTTGAAGCTGGGCGGCGACCGCCGACACAGCTACTGTTGTGTCCACGTACTTCTTGCCCTTGATGGCAACGAAGTCAGCCCAAAGGTGCTCGTAGAGGTTTTTCAGTTCATCCTGCACAGAGCGCATTACCAGCATCTCGCCGCTCTGTATCGCGTCGAGGATTTGCGCCTTGGCGTTGCTGCGAGTGGTGAGGGCGTCCTTGATGCCGTGCAGATCGATGATCCACTTCGGCTGAGGCTTGCTCTTGGGTTGAGCCGCCATCCGCTAAGCGGCCCCGAACAGTTGATCTTGGTATTTGGGCTTGAGCCCGCAAAGCCGGTAGATGTCGATTTCGTCCAGCGCGCCTGACGAACGGGCGCGGGCAAGCAGGCCGAGCAGCGCCGATCCATACTGCGTCTGCTTGTCCCTGATCGGATTTGCGCTTCCGCCGCCTCCGCCATCCCCTTGGTCGCCAGTGGGAACGTGGTTCGTGTTATTGAATTTGGCTTTCCACCGCTCGTACGATGATCGGTCGAGATAATCGGTTTCCACCAGACGGAGGTAGGTCGCTTCCTGGCTGAGCCCGATTTTCTTGGCGAAGAGCCTTATCCAGTCGTCATCGGCAATCGGCGTGTAGCCGAAGCGCGTGAGCGCTTTTTTGATGAGGCGCTTAGGAGCGAGCAGGCAGGCAGCGAAGCGATTACAGAATTTCTCGATCCGGTTCTTGAGCACCGATGGATTGGACGCGCCCTCCGCGCGCAACAGGACATGCCCGAACTCATGCGCTAAGGTGAACAGCTTCCGGGCCTTGCTGCTGCCAGTGGTGTTGATGACGATCGTGTGCGGCCCGTCATCCACGTGGATGTAGATCCCCGCCGCTTCGTCTGTCTTGAATTGCCGGTGAAGGACGAGAACCCCTAGCCCTTCAACATAGCTGCGCAGGCTCACGTAGAGCTTGTTGGCGTCCTGCCAATCTAGCTGCTCGTCGTCTGAAATCCCCCAATTCTTGCGCCATTCGGCCGCGAGGTCGACGGCCTCCTTCAGAGAATAGGTTGAGGTCTTGAACTCCTTCACGCTTGGATCAAGCCCGACGTCCAAGCCGAGCGCCCCAAACGTGGTTGATAGGCGCTCAACAAAGCCGATCGCCTGCAAAGTTCCTTTGGCGAATTCACCCACACCGGGGTTGGCAGACCGGAAATCTACGGCAGGGAAAAGCGGTAGGGTCTCGCGGGCGAAAAGCGCCTGAACGGGGACAGCCAACTCTTCCGCGATGGCTTGGATATCCTCGTCGTCGAGTTCGCCTTCATCGCGCAGAACGCGTTGTAGCGCTGCCCGAGACACGCCCGTCCGGCTCGCGAGGGTGGCGGCACCAAGCCCTCTTGCGCTAAGAACGTTGTTGATGGCGGCGGCAGGAATCTTCACGTGTGCTTCAATCTCTTACCTTGGAATAGCCCTGCGGCGGGTCTGACGTTCGGCCAGTTGGCGAATGTCCAAACCGTCGGCATTGGACTGTATCTCGCGCTTGCTGTTATTCAAGCGGTATCAACTACGGGTGTTGCTGGCCTCTCTCGACGAGTAGCGACATTACGAAATGGTGTATCCAGTGCGCGCCTCGGCTCAGTCGAAAGCGCAAATGTAAGGCGGTTAAGCGGAGAGGTAAGCGGGCTGGAGATAGGCTTTCACAATCTGAATCGTCGCCTGCTGTGCATCGTCTTTCTACTGTTTTCGATCAGCGTGGCCTATTTTGCTTACTGCACGGTGTGGCAGAACGCCGATGCGGGCGTTGACGGGGTGTGGTTTATTTTCCTTTTCTATCTGGCGATCCCGATCATCATTTTCATTGGCTCAGCGCTGCTAATTGCACATCGGTGCCGCTCGGTGGCTCGAAAAATCGTCGACGCCGAGAGGCGCATTAGAACCTTGTTGCTCGGCCCGTGAAGCCGAGAACGCTGTTGTGGGCGGGGGCGGTCCGGTATTTCCCGGTCCTATCTATTCGCCCACGCGCGGGCTTTGGCGTAGCTGTCAAAGGGGCGGGCCGGATCGCGGCGCTGAAACCAGCCGTCCAGATCGGGCACGTTCCACGGGGCTCCGGCGAAACGGGCGTCGAACTCGTCGCGGCCGATCGTGATGGCTTGAGCCCGCAGGGTGGCCACCGTGACCGCAGTTAGGGGCGTGTCGCCGGTCCAATCGGTGCCGGGCGACGCGATGTAGCGGACCTGGCCGTCCTGGCTTTCAAGCGCGGGACGGCCGTTCCAGCTATAGAGCGTGACGCCGATCGTCATGCCGGCGGCCACGTGTCTTCCATGATCTTCTGCATGGCGATTTCGAGCCCGATCGCCGCTTGCTCCTTCGACGAAACCACCGTGTCGTCGATGATGACGCGAGCGCCAATGCCGCCGCCGATCGCGCCGACAGTGGACTTCGCGAGGGCAACTTTATCGTTGCCGCGCACGTAATCGTATTGCTTGGCCATGGGCTTTTCCCTTTCTGCTACTTGCGGGCTTTCCCGCCGAAGCGGCGGAACTCTGCGGCCTTGGACAGCGCCATTGGGCTGGCGATGATTGCTTCGGCGGCAGATTCGGTAAGGTGGCCGGCGCGCACCGCAGCGTCGACGGCGGCCAGGCCATCGCGGATCATGGCGGGCGCGTTCTCCCCGTGCACCTTGTGCATGGCGTTGCGGCAAAGGTGCACCTGCTGATCGTAGGCCGCTTCGCTCGCGAAGGTGCCTTGCGCGTGGAGGTGCGCGATCTCCGCGAAGCCGGCGGCCGCGATCTCCGCCGGCACGCCCATGGCGTGCAGGCCGCTCTTCAGCGCGCCGAGCCCGGCCTGATCGACGATATCGGCACCCGGCGGGAGCGCGTTTTCGAGCGTGTAGGCCAGCGGGGAAGACGGAGGCTCGAAGCCTTCGGGCACTTCGGCGCTGTCTCCCTGGCCGCCCGGAGCGGCCGCCGCGCCGTTCTGGTGATAGCGCTCGATCTCGTCGACGAGCTTGGCGCGGGCCTGCGGCGTCAGATCGGGATTGGCCGCCTGTTGCACGAGCGCGCCGATATCCGTCGCGGGAGCGGCAGGCGCTGCGGCCGGAGCCGGGGCGGGAGTGAAATCGGACATTATGCCGCCTCCCGCTGCGCGTCTTCGCCACCGGACTTCGGCGGTCGGCCGGGACCGGGCGCGATCAGATCGAGCACCTTGTCGAGATGCTCCCGCACGCTTGGGGCGGGTGCCGAGCGATCGAGCATCGGCGAACGGCTGGCCATGACGTCGCCGTGCGCGAGACGTTCGAGCGCGATCAGGGGCAGATTGTTCTTCGTGGTTGGAAGGTCGCCAAGCTCGCGGCTCTGCGTCGGGCCGTCCGCCGCAAGCCAAAGCTCCGCGATCGCTTCGAGCAGAGCGCGGCGCGCTGCCACGACAGCCGACAGGGCCTCGTCTTCCGCAGCGGCCAGCTTGCGGACCTTGCGGGCGAGGTTCTGGAGCCGGGAGCGGTCCTTCTGCGCCTGCTTCGCCTCTTCGGCCGTGGCGGCGTCGGCCTGCGCCTTTCGTGCAGAGCGGAGCGCGTCTTCGAGCCCTTCGATCCGCGCGCGCCGCTGCGCGATCTCCCGAGACCAATCGTCGGCCTCGTCGATCCGGCCGGCGGCCAGGGCTTCGCCGCGCCGCGCACGGCACGCCTCGATCGCCGCCGTCTCGTCGGCGATGATCGCTTCAAGATCGGCGGGCTCATTCGATTTGTTCATGCCTTTTCTCCTGCATTCGGATCGGGAAGGCGGCCACGCCGGCGCAATTCGGTGACGATCGCCTAGCGTGCCAAAGCTGCTGGTGTGGTGAAATCGGCTTTAGCGGCCTGTTCGAGTGCAGATCGGATCGGCTCTGAAATCCTGACGGCAACAACTCCGCCCATGTCGACCTCCGCTACTTTTGGGAGGCGAACGTGAATCAATGGAAATCAGTCGTCAAGGGAAAAACATCACCTAAAATACTGATTTAACGCGTTAAAACTACTAACAAGTTATGCCTCTTCGGGCTGCTCGGCCGCTCCGGCTGCGCGCTTCAATTGTGTGTCGGAACTCTCTTTCCTATCCTATCGAGCGCGCATTCGGCCCCCGCCCCGCCCCCTTGGGCGAAACAGGGGAAATCGCGTTTTCGTCGGTCAACTTGTGCGCTGGTATCGCAACGGCAGACAGGCAGGGCGGCAACAAAAGCCAAGAGCGGGATGAGCTATCATCCTGAACGGAGTCGAGGGTTATCTGTATCTACAGCAAACCCTTGCGCACCTCATTGTTTGTAGCTACATGATATTCACATGAAGATTGAGTTCGATCCCGAGAAGGACGCAGCGAATATCGCCAAGCATGGCGTGTCGCTGGCCGACGCGGGGATGCTCGATCTTCCTGAGGCGGCGGTGATCGTCGACGAGCGCAGCGACTATGGTGAGGTGCGGTATCGTGCGTTCGGCAGGATCGAGGGCGAAGGCTATTGCCTGGCCTTCACGCTGCGCGGAACGGTGCTGCGGCCGATCAGCTTTCGCCGCGCCCACGAGAAGGAGATGAAGCGCTATGGCAAATAAGCCTGTCGTCTTCGATGACGACAACCCCGAATGGACGAAGGAGGATTTCGCCCGTGCCAGGCAGGGAAGCGAAGTGTTGCCGCCGGAGTTTCTGAAGGCGTTCAAGCGCACACCCGGCCGGCCGAAGGGCTCCACTACGTCTAACAAGACGCTGGTATCGCTCCGGCTCGACAACGACGTGCTCGACAAGTTCAAGGCGACGGGGGCAGGCTGGCAGTCGCGGATCAATGAGGCGCTGCGCAAGGCGGCAGGGTAGCGCCCGGAAGTAATTGCCCCACTAGCCCCGTTCGGGTAGCCCCGCATGGGGGGGCTGCAATGGACTATGCTGTCGGATTGGGCGGAATCATTGGCACCTATCTCCTCGGCTATGCGCTTTTCGGTGCGGAGTTCATGTTTCCACGCTGGAAACGATGGGCCATCGGCTTGACGGGTGCGGCGATGATGGCCGCATTCTGGATAATGCGGCCGGTCCTGTGGCCGAAGGCAGTTTCCGGACAGACGAGCGAGCCCTGCTACGCGCACGGAGCCGAATGGGATTGCTGAGTCTGCAAGTTGCTCCGTAACTTCACTGCGCCAGCACGCGATAGACGCTGGCGCGGCCGATGCCGACGCGCCTGGCGATCTCGGCAGCACCGAGCCCTTCAGCCTTCAATGCGCGCACCTGATCGACGTCGATCTCCTTCGGCCTGCCCTTGTAGACGCCGCGCTCCCGCGCCGCCTCGATCCCGTCGCGCTGGCGTTCGCGGCGAATATCGTTCTCGAACTCAGCCACGGCCGCAAGCATCGCCAGCATGAGCTTGCCCGTGCTGGTGGTCGTGTCGATGCCCACCTGCTGCAATACGCGCAGGCCCGAGCCCTTGGCCGTCACCTGCTCGACAAGCTGGTGCAGATCGCCCACCGACCGGGCGAGGCGGTCTAGGCGAGTGATGACAAGCGCGTCGCCCTTGCGGAGCATCTGGAGGGCGCGCTGAAGCTCGGCACGATCAGAGGCTGTGCGTCCCGATCGCTTTTCCTCGAATATCTCTTCGCAGCCGGCATCGGCCAGGGCGGTGCGTTGCACGTCGAGGCTCTGGCCGGTCGACGAGACGCGGGCATATCCGATCAGCATGGGGTGCCTATCCTGTCTCATTTAGTTCTAGACCCTTCTGTCTGATTGTCTCGTAAATGTCAATCGACCTTTTAAGACTAGAAAATACGTCGCCCAGCGCTCAACATGAGACGTCTCGCCTAGGTATACTTAATTAAGACGTAAGGTCGGTGGGATAAAGCTCATGCCCGGTCATCGCCAGGCAGGTTTCCGCACGCCATTCAGGCGACTGGCGCTCGATCCACGCGGCCAGTTCAAGACAGCCATCCACGTTGCAGGTGAGCAGGAGCTTCCACGCTCCGATCCAGCCATGATCTTTGGCGGCCTCGCCTACGATGTCGAGCAGACGCATCGCGATGTAGTCTTCGTCCATTGCACTTCCCCTTCAGAACAGGCTTGCAGGATCAATCTCGTCGCCATCGTCATGAAGCTTGGCGACGTTGCGGCGCTCTGCCTCCCGCTCGGAAGGCGGCACGGCGCGGCCCACGGGATACGGGAGAGATTGCGACGGCAGCACCGGCTCATGGCGCTGCACTGCGGCCGCCTGATCCTCTAGATCGGCACGCCTCGCCGCCGCTGCTGCATCGCGGCTGGGGCTCCGAGACGGGGGAACGGTCAGAGCCTCGATCGTGACGGCTGGAGCCGGGAGCGGCGCGGGATGGGCGTCAATCACGGTGACAGGTTTTGCGTCGTCACCCAGCAGGCCCATTTTCGACGCGGCGATTTGCTCTGCCTGCTCCAGCATGATCGAGAGCAGTTCGTCCGAAATCTCGTCGAGCGGATTAGTGATTTCGATCTTCTGCGGCATGAGCTTGGCGACCACCTGAAGGTAAATGCCGGGATGCCGGAACCGGACTTGAGCGATCGTCTGCGGCCCGTGTTCGAGGAAGTCGGCATGCAGCGCCGCGAAGAACTCCTCGCTCAACTTTGCGCGCGAGCCTTTCTTGCGTCCACCAACGCCTTTGACGCCCTTCAGGAATTGGCCCGTCTTCGGATCGCGGCCGTCTATGGCATTTCTGCCACTTACGGGATCGCGGCCGTCGCTGGCATTATTGCTACTAGCACCTTTGCTATATTCCGGCGCGAAGGCCGAAGCCGGATCGGGAATGGCACTCATCATCATTTCTCCAAAGCGGGGCATGGACCGGGGCACGCCATTTTGGGCGGCCGAGAATATCCTTTAATTTCAGTATAGTTAGGCGGGTGGGGCAAAGCCCCCCCTAGAGAAACATTCCATGCCCCACCCCTTGCGCCCAAGGGCGGCGCAATAGGGGTAGGCTTGGCGGGCCGTTCGAGCTGTTGCCCCGGCGCGCACCAGTCCATGCCCCGCAAAAAATCGGCGGATTTCCGGACATTTCGCGGTGGTCGCGGCGACAATGCCCCGCCATGCCCCGCCCGTGCCCAGCTAGAAAAGATCAGCGGGCGCAATGTCAGCCTCCCTCTCTTGCTGGACGGCGACCAGATATATTCCGTCCGCGTCTCTTAGTTCGGCGAGGCGCTTCGACTTCAGAAGCTCCCGAACGTGGCGGTTGAAGGCGTTGCGCAGAGTGTCTTTCGACATTTCTCCCCACACCAGCTTGCACCTGTCCCTGAGCATGTCGCGCGTCATGCCCATGCGGTCACCGGGCGGGAGACGGTGCCCGTAGACATAGAGGTTCGCCGGCTCGAACTGCATCATCAGCAGTTCGCGCTGATCGCGGATGACGGGGCTCTCGCCGATCGCCCGCACTGTGCATGATGTGATCGGGTCGCCGTCAGCGTCGATGCCGAGCGTGACGATGTCGAGGTCGAAATTCGCCTCCCAATCCTCGCGGCCATTCCGGTTCAGCTTCACGGATAGTTTGCGCGGCCCTTCGTCGGGTTTCTGCACCTCCAGCATGATATCGCACTGGTCGCGAAAGGCCGTCGTGCCGCGATCCTGGCCGTTCTTGCCTGCGTGGTGCAGCCCGAGCAGCGCGACGTCGAATTGCTCGGACATGGCAGCGAGCGCCTTAAGCACCGGGGCCGCCTCGCTCGAATCGTTCTCGCTTTCCAGCCCAAGCGTCGTGCTGAGCGTGTCGAGCATGACGAGCGCGAGGCGAACGCCCCGAGCCGCCATTCCGGCTTTCGTTTCCGTGATGATCCGCCGTGCCGCCTCTCGACCTGCTTCCGTCTTAAGGTCTGAAATGCCCGCCCACGCCAGCGCCGGATGTCCGGAGCCGGTTGCGCGGCGAAAGGCGCTGAGGCGTGTCCGCACCGTGCCCCGGCCTTCGCCGAGCAGCATCAAGACGCCCACGGGCTCCTTGGGGGTTCGGACATTGAACCACGGCATTCCGCAGCCGAGCCGGGCGGCGAGATCGAAAGCGAGGAAACTCTTACCGCTCTTCGCCGCACCGAACATGATGGCGACGCCGGTGCGGGGCAAAAGCTCTTTGAGCAGCCACTCGATCGGCTTGTCGGCCTCGGGATCATCGGCCCAACTGATCGGCGGCGCGGGCGCGGTCGATGCAGTGACAGGGTCGACGACGACGACACCCGCGAAATCCTGAGCAGCTTTCACGCCTGGCCGGCCGCTGCCCGGCAAGCTCGCCGTCTCGAAATAGCCCTTGTCGATGCGCTCGCGTAGCCAAGGCGGATCGGAGATGCCGCGCGGGTCGTAGTAGAGCAGGGCCGTCTCCTGTGCCTTCTCGTGCGATAGGCCGGCTTCCTTCAGCAACTTCCCGAGGGTGAACGCGGCCGTGCGGCCCTCGCCACCACCATCAGCGGGTCGGTGCTTCAGGCATAGCTCGACGGCGCGACCGACATCCTCGGGCCCATCGAGCGGGCCGCCGATCGCCTTGTCCTCGATCGCGTCGTCTCGATCGGAGCCGCCACGATCGCCAACAGGCACGGTGCCGAACCGATCAGGGGAATAGATCGCGTCGACTTCATGGGCGAGCATCCGGGCACGACGCCCGCGCGCCTCGGGCTTATGATTGACGGAGCCCGGCATTCGCAGCAACCGCGTGGCGTCCTGCGCATTATCACCGCCGAGCCGGTCGCGCAGCCAGGCGTTGCGCTGCTCGGCTTCCATGAAATTCGACATGGGGGCTTCAAGCCGCCAGAGGCCGACATAGCCGCGACCGCTGTCAATGATGATGGACGGCGGGGAGACGTCATCGGGGAGATTGGTTGTCAGCAAGGCATGGATGCGGCGACGCTCGGCGTCGACGTCTTCCCCCTTTCGAGGGTCGACGTCGGCGTGCAACCAATGAACCGCGACCAGATCAGCCTTAGTCCGGCGCGTCGCTCCCGCCTTTCGTTCCCCATGCGCGAAGTAGATGTTGTGCCCATGCGCCGGCCCCGAGAGCCAAGCCGCCAAACCCGCATCATCGTCGGCGGCGAATGATGCGCCTTCGACGTCCTTGCCGTCGTGCGGGTTGATCCGGAACAGGTGGCGGGGTCGGCCGCCGAATATGAGCGCGGCGGCCTCTTTGGCCTCGGCGACGTCGTGCGGCGCAGGATCGCGAATATCAATAACAGTAGCGGTCATGATCGTTTCTCGGTTCGACCACGCCGTTATCCGGGCCTAGCCGGGCAGCGAGTGCGCCTCGCGGCGCATGAAATTTCGGTCGTTAAATGCGATGCCAGCCCTCGGGCGTCTCGCCCGCCTCTAGCGCTCGCGCAAAATCACGACGGCGGGGATTTAGCGCACCCTTCGCCTGGCGTGCGGGGGCGGCCCAAGGTTGTTCTTCCGGGCCGTCCGGCGTGGCGGCGATGGCGATCACCGCGCGGCAACCTGAGGGAACGGCGAAGCGCTCATGTGGGCGGGGTCGCCGAAACGACACCCGCACCACATGGCAAAGCGCGAGAGAGCCCCGCCCGGTCAAAGCCGCCTCCATCCACTGCCCGAGATCGTCGCCATATGGGAATAGTGCTCGGCGGGATCGAAAAGCGGATGCTTCGCTTCGTTCAGCGCGCGCTCGACAAGGTGCGCAGGCCCCGCAACGCGAAAGCGCTTCGATCTTCCGCCTGGCAGTCGCTTGACGACTACCAGCAGCGCCTCGCCGGGTTTGAGGTCAACGCCGATCAGGTCCGCCGCATGTGGCGGCCGCACGCGACTTCCGCTTGCGGCCCAGTCCGCATCGGAATATTCGGAGATTGAGTTCTTCCGATCCTGCGATGCGGCGATGCGCTCGTCCAGTTCGTGACGAGCCTTGGCAACTTGGCCGCGCTCAGCTTCGCCGGCAGCGTCGAGGTCGATCGGCCCGAAGATATGGTCAAGACCGTCGTCGATCCGAAAAGCAGGGTTCTGATCGGTGTAGATCGGGCCAGGGTTCGCCTCAGGCGACAGCGGCTTTCCCGTCTGTATGTTTACGATGCAGGATTCACTCAGGTTTGATTTTTTGGTAGAGGACATTTTGACAACCTTTCTCGACCGGCTGGCGGCTGCAACCGCTATGCCGGTCATTTCTTTGGGGGTTAGGCGGCGGCGCGGTCGCTGGTGCTGCGACGGGGCGCGGAAATCTGCTGAGCGGCCCAGTCGTTAAGGTCGCTAACGCTGTATAGCGGTGTGCGGCCTGCGAGCCGGTACGTCGGGCCGGTGCCTTCAACAGCGCGGCGCGCGAGAGTTTGCGTCGAGGTGCGTAGTCCGTAGCGCTCTTGGAGATATGCCGCCGCTTCAGCGCGGCGGATAAGTCGATCGGAATCGGTCATTCTTTCCTCCGTGGATCGTCGCGGAATGTCACCGCGTCGCCAGAGGTCGCATGGAACTGATGCCGAATATTCCGTGAGAAAGTCAGCCGATCGAATTTTTCCGCTGCGCAGGGTGTGGAGGAAGTTTGCGCGCGATTTGGTCGACTACCGTATCAGTCGAAGCGAGAGTAAACCGAGGCCAGGGAGGTGGTTCATCCGGGCCGATAACATGGGCTTTAAGCCTTGCTTGCCACCGAGCCATTGCGGCTTTGTGGCGGGATTCATCCGCGCTAAGCCGCCGTTTGTCGTCGTGGGGGTCGATCGGCAACAAACCTTCGGTCGGGCGCTCCTTCTTGCCAAGTATCTGCAACCCCTGAGTATCCTCGCCCTCGTAAGAAATGTCGCCAAAGTTGAGATGCATTTCGACTGCAAGTCGAACGGCCTCAGTGTTCGAAGCACAATATGGCGCGAGTTCCCGCGCGAGAACCTCAACAGCAGCGTAGGCGGGATTCCCCGAGCCCTTGGGGCGACCCGGCTTCCGCTCGCCAGTCATGCTGCTTTCGCCTTCCCCGCCAGCGCAGCGGCGATGCTTCCGGCGATCATATCGGCCGCCCGCCGCTGCGGGTCGTCGGCCAAGTGGGCGTAGCGCTGCGTTGTGGAGGCGTGCCGGTGGCCGAGAAGGCGACCGACAATCTGGAGTCCCATGCCGCCAGCAGCACCGACAGAGGCGAAGCTGTGCCGCAGATCGTGGAGGCGAAGACCTTCAAGCTCGGCGTGCGTTCGAACGGCTTTCCACGGCCGGTTCAGATCGGCGCGGGGTTTTTCGGGATCGAGCCCGGCAATGATGTAGTCGCTGGAGCGCGGGTGCGTTCGCAGGATTTCCAGCGCGGCTTCGCTCAAAATGACGGGACGTCTCCCCGTCTTGCTGTCGGGGAGCGTGAGGATTCCCCGTTCCATGTCGACGTCGGCCCACCGGGCATGAAGGATTTCGCGGAGCCGTAGCCCCGTGAAGAGCAAGAGCCGAATGGCCGCCGTCTCGTCATGCCCGAGAATTGTCCGTTGATTCTCCGGCTTCCGCCGGTGCTTTGCCTTCCGATCGGCGCGAGGCGGTGCCGTCCACGGAAGCCCCTCCGTTTCGGCCAGCCGAAGCGTTGTCCCGAGCCGTTCCAACTCTTCGATCGTCAGAAAACGCTCCACGGCCTGTTCGTCGAACAGGCGGACTTCCCGCACCGGGTTCTGCTCTTTGGCCAGCAACTCTTCGGCGGCCGCATAGTTGAACACGGCGCGCACCGCCACGACGACGCGGTTGGCCGTGACCGGCTTAGTCTTCCCGATCGCCCGGTGCAATCGGCGCACGTCGGCCGGCTGGACGCTATCAAGGCGCGTGCCACCGAGCGCCGGCATCGCATGACGCCGAAGCCACACGCCGTAATTCACGATGGTGTTGGGGCTCAAGCCCAACGCCTTGCCTTCCGCCAGATACTCTTCGGCGAAGTCGCGGAAGGTCGGCATGGCCCGCGAACGGCGACGGCTGGCGGCAGGATCATCGCCGCGACGAATATCGGCCAGCATCTCGCGCGCGAGCTTGCGGGCCGCGTCAGGTGTCAGGTCGCGCCCATAGACGCCGATCGTCACCCGCTTCTTTGCAACGCCCCGGCCGCCCGCCCCTGGCCGATACTCCAGCACGAAGCTCTTTTGACCGCTCGGAAACACGCGCACGCCGAAGCCGCGCACCTCGTCATCCCATAGTGTGTAGCGGGTCGTCCTGGCTTCCGCCTTGTCGATTTCGGACTTCGTGAGCTTTGCCATAATGTCTCTCGGGTCGCCACCGGGTCGCCACCGAACCGGAATTTCGCCTTATCACGCGGAATTTCAGCGAGCGCAAGAGTCTCGTAAATCTAGGGAGAACTGGCATTTTTGCTATATGCCGGAATGTCGCGAAATGCCCATTTTTCTAATTTGGGAGCAGAGGGTCGCAGGTTCAAATCCTGTCTCCCCGACCAATTTTCCCTATATTTTTCAGGTGATTGAGGCGAACGATCAGGTCCACCTCTCACACCTTGAAGGGAACAAAAACCCCCGGAAATCCCGGAATGGGCACCGCAACTCCCGGAATAATCCCGGAATGGATCAGTGCCGGAAGTCGTGTCCCGCGTTCCGATCTAGTGAGGTGAGGGACAAGCACTGTCTCCCGCAGCAACCCTGAAACGAGAAAACCCTCGCCTTGCAGGGCGAGGGCCTTCAGGAGCGCCGGGACGACGCTGATGTGCAACAGCATTCCTAAGCCCGGCGCTCCTTCGGTGCAACCGAGAAGGAGAATACCGATGTCCGAAATTGTCCCGTTCCTCCCTAAGGAGAAAGCCAAGGCCGAGTTGGGCAAGTTGCTCGCAAAGGGCAAGACCAAGGCGAAAGATGCCAAGGCCCCGCCGAGCAAGCTGAAGCAGGCCAAGAAGATCAAGGAAGCGGCCAAGCGCGAATTAAAGATGTCCAGCCCCGGCCATCTGGCGCGTTGCCAAGCTGTCGTGGGGTGCCACTGGCCAGCAGCGGTGTTGCTCTACCGGATCGCCTACCTCTGGCGGACCATCAATCCGAAGTGGAAGGGTAATGACGGGCCGTGCCTCGCCATGTTGAAGGCGCATTGGGCGACATCGGCGGGCTTGGGGCCGGGCGAGATCAACACCGCCCTGAAGCGCCTGCGCGAATATGCGGCGCACATCGTGACGATCAAACCGGAAGGTATCGGCGCAGGCAAAAAGCTTTGCGTCTATTTCGACAGCGACGCCTTCGCTGAGGCGATGCAAACCGAGGGCTACGAGATCAAGGTCATGGCGAATGAGGGCATGTCGCTGTTCGCCTGAAACAGCCCCGAAATTACGGTTAAGTGTCACGGAAGCATGACGTATATATATGGTAAGAGGTGTAAATAGGAGAGGCTACCTACTACTCCTACCTTACGGTAGGAATAGTAGGGCGATCCCGCACTCGCTCCGCTCCTACGGGACGCCATGTTACGATGCTGGCATCTCTCCCGAAACAGGAACAAAGCAAACAATACCCAATCGTCATGCTTCCGTGATTGTTGAATGCTCTCGTCAGGGAGCGTCGGAGGCGGTGGCACTCAGGTTCAGCATCCGATCGTTATTGGAATTAATTGCAATCAGCCGTCCGTTAGGATCGAGACGATATGTCCGGGTGCATTCAAGATGCAGGAGCACCCATGACCTCGGTTCAGGCCACGCCCGATGTCGATCACCTCAAGCAGGAGGCGCTGGCACTCGCGATCAAACCCACGAAGAGCTTCCACGCCTTCGCACGTGCCCTGTGGGCGGCGCATAGCAATGACCCCACCTTCCTGCATGAGGTCGAGCGGGTGGCGGGGATCAAACGCCGGGCGCTGTTCTACCTGTTGAACGTCGGCGGGTTTCTTGCCGAATACAGCATCACCGAGGAGCAGGCCGAGAGGATCGGCTGGACGAAGCTCCAGATCGTCGCACGCCATGCCGCGAACCAACCGGCGAGGATCAGTCAGCGCGCCATGCAGACGAAGCTAGGGATCGCGACCCGAACGCCCGCACACGCGCTCCCAGCCGCCCTAGAGAGGCAAGACACGCCATCAGAAGGATCATTCCGTTCAGTCCTCTTGCGTCTGCCTGCCGAGCAATATGCCGATGTCGAGGCCGCGCTGATCGCATGTGGCGCAGAACGGAAAGGCAGAGGGCTGATCGGCAAGGAGGATGCCCTTGTGCGCTTGGCAGTCAGCCACCGAGCAACGACGCGATAAGGCATCGAACGCGCTGGGATGATGCAGCGGGGGCAATGGGCCAGCGACGTACAGTCAAAATGCACATAAGATGTTGAAATAACTGTATTTATGTAGGCATTTCAATAGGATGATCCTTGTTTTGAAAGGTTCATCGTGAAGGACATCCTATCTCTCGGACACTCTAATGCTGGCTGGGACGAGTTCAGCTACGCTCTCGACCAATTCAACATCGGCTGCGTCATCGACGTGCGATCATCGCCCCGGTCGCGCTGGCAACACTTCAACAAGCCGCAACTGCGGGTCCGGCTGAACCGGGTTGGCATCGCCTACGTCCACCTGGGCGATGATCTGGGCGGGATGCCGATGAGCGGTCCCACCGACTACGCAACCCGACGCACGACTGCTGCCTTCTCCACAGGGATCGAGAGCGTTCTGGCCATAGCTGCTAGATGCACGCCCGCTCTCCTGTGTGCCGAACGCGACCCGCTGCAATGTCATCGCTTCTCGCTGATCGCCCGTCACCTCTACAGGCTGCCGGATGTCAGGATCGCGCACATTCGCCACGATGGCACGCTGGAAAGCCACGCCGCCGCCGAGGAACGCTTGCTCGCCCTGCACAAGCTGTCCGACGATCTGCTGTCGGATCGCGATCAGCGACTGGCTGAAGCCTACGCCCGTCAGGAGCGGAAATTGGGCTGAAATTTCGCGATCCTTAGACCCCCTTTTTTGGGCATAGCGACTTTGGAATATGATTTTGAAATCACAGGATAAATTGCGATATGCAAAAACAAATAATTGTACAAAATGAAAGCGGTGCGAGTTGTGCAATTAATTGCAATTCTGGCACTTCCTCGGATTGGCAGCATCAGCCCGCAGGGCCGCTCTCAGAGCCGATCCGTCGCCTTCTAACCCATTCCCTATCCGCCAACAGCAAACGTGCCTACGCGGCCGATCTGGCCCATTTCCGGGCATCTGGCAGGGATATTCCTTGCTCACCGGAAGTTGTCGCAGCCTACCTTGCCGAGATCGCCGACGCCTTCGGCGTCGCGACGATCCAACGAAGGCTCGCGGCCATCGCCAAAGCACATCGGGCCTCTGGTCATGGCGATCCTTGCCGGGCCGAAATCGTGAAGGCGACGATGCGAGGGATCAGGCGGATCAGGGGCGTAGCTCAGCGCGAGGCCCAAGCCCTGCAACGCGATGATCTGTTCATGGTGTTGGAGAAGATGGGGGATCGCACCATCGACGTGCGCGACCGTGCCCTCTTGTTGCTCGGCTTTGCCGCCGCCTTCCGTCGCTCAGAACTGGTTGGGTTGGACTGCGGTGATGTCGAGCATGTCCGGCAAGGGATCGTGTTGCATCTCCGCAGGTCGAAAACCGATCAGGACGGACAAGGCCGTAAGATCGCCATCCCGCATGGGCGCACACGTTGGTGTCCGGTGCGTCACCTGACCGACTGGCTCGCCCATGCCGGGATCGAACAGGGACCGATCTTCCGCAGCATCGACCGGCACGGGCATATCGCCCCCGATCGCCTATCCGGGGAAGCAGTATCGACGATCACGAAGAAGCGCGTGGCGGCGGCGGGCTTTGACCCCGCCACTTTCTCCGGTCACTCCCTGCGCGCTGGTTTCGCGACTAGCGCCGTAATAGCGGGGGCATCCACGTTCAAGGTCAGGGCGCAAACGGGCCACAAGAGCGACGCCATGTTGGGCCGCTACGTCCGCGATGGGAGCTTGTTCACCGACAACGCCGCTGGCGCGGTCCTTTGATTGTTGGCGCTTCCATCGGTTATTCACGATGCTTATTGACCTCCGCCATTGCATCGGATAATCCCGATGCATGAGAACCGATGATGCTCTCGTCGCCTTGGCGGCTCTGGCGCACCCCACACGCCTCGCGGCATTTCGCCTCCTCGTTCAACATGAGCCGGGCGGCCTATCAACCGGACAACTGGCTGAAGATTTCGGCCTGACCCAAAGCACCTTTTCCACGCATTTGGCAGTGTTGGTGAAAGCGGGTCTCATCATGTCGGAGAAGCGTGGGCGGCAGATGATCCAACGCGCGAACATCAGCGCCCTGCGCGATCTGATGCTCTTTCTGGCCAAAGACTGCTGCCAAGGCCGCGCCGAGCTTTGCGAGCCGCTGTTGGCTGAACTGACCTGCTGTTGAAGGATACCGCCATGCCCACCAGTCGCGTGTTCAATGTCCTGTTCCTATGCACTGGTAATTCAGCCCGCTCGATCCTTGCCGAAAGCGCGCTTAACAAGCTGGGCGAAGGCCGTTTCCGTGGTTTCTCGGCAGGGAGCTTTCCCAAAGGGACGATCAACCTGGACGCGCTAAGATTGCTTGAGCGGATCGGCTATCCGACCAAAGGACTGCGCTCGAAAAGCTGGGAGGAGTTTTCCCGGCCGGATGCGCCGCACATGGATTTCGTGTTCACCGTTTGCGACGATGCAGCCGGTGAAACCTGCCCGGTTTGGCCGGGCCATCCGATAACCGCGCATTGGGGCATCGAAGACCCCAGCCATGTTGAAGGGACGGATATAGAGCGTGAGCGCGCCTTCGTGACGGCGCTCCGCTATCTGGAAAACCGGCTTAAACTGTTCCTTGCGCTGCCCCTTGAAGCCCTCGAAGCCAAGGCGCTCGCTGCGAAGCTACGAGAGATTGGTCATGTTGAAGGATCGACCACGCGGCGCGGAGATGCTGCGTGATCGACATCGTCATATACCACAACCCGGAGTGCGGCACTTCGCGCAATGTGCTGGGCCTGATCCGCAATGCGGGGACTGAGCCGCATATCATCGAATATCTCAAGACACCGCCAACCCGCGAACTGCTCGTCCAACTCATCGAACGCGCCGGGATCACGCCGCGCGATCTGCTGCGCGAGAAAGGCACGCCCTATGGCGAACTCGGCTTGAGCGATGAAAGCCTGAGCGATGCGGCCTTGCTTGACGCGATGATGGCGCATCCGATCCTTATCAACCGACCGCTGGTCGTCTCGCCGCTCGGTGTTAGGCTGTGTCGCCCTTCGGAAACCGTGCTGGACCTGCTGCCTTCGCAGCAAGGTGCATTCGCTAAGGAAGATGGCGAGCGGGTCGTGGACGAACACGGTCAGCGGGTCGCTTGAGGTAGCTATGTCAACGGCTCCCCTTGCGGCCTCGGTGCCGCCTCGTCCGGGCATTTCCTTCTTCGAGCGGTATCTGAGCCTCTGGGTGGCGCTCTGCATCGTAGTGGGTATCGCGCTCGGCCATGCGCTGCCCAACCTGTTCGGTGTGATCGCATCGGCAGAGGTCGCCAACGTCAATCTCGTCGTCGCGGTGCTGATCTGGCTGATGATCGTGCCGATGCTGCTCAAGATCGACTTCGGCGCATTAGGGTCCGTCCGCCAGCACTGGAAGGGTGTCGGCGTCACCCTGTTCATCAACTGGGCGGTCAAACCCTTCTCGATGGCGCTGCTTGGCACTTTTTTCCTAGGCTATCTGTTCGCGCCGCTGCTGCCCGAGGGACAGGCACCCTCCTATATCGCCGGGCTGATCCTGCTCGCCGCCGCACCTTGTACGGCGATGGTGTTCGTCTGGTCGAACCTGTGCGACGGCGAACCCAATTTCACACTGAGCCAGGTGGCGCTCAATGATCTCATCATGGTGTTCGCCTTCGCACCGCTGGTCGGCCTGCTGCTCGGCGTCGCCTCGATCACCGTGCCTTGGGATACGCTGGCGCTGTCGGTCGGCCTGTATATCGTCGTGCCGGTCGTCGTCGCGCAATTCCTCCGGCGAACTGTGCTGGCCTCTGGTGGGCAGGCCGCGCTTGACAGGTTGCTCGCCGGGCTTGGTCCGGTGTCCCTCACCGCATTGCTGGCCACGCTGGTATTGCTGTTCGGCTTTCAGGGCGAGGCGATCCTTGCACAGCCTCTGGTGATCGCGCTCATCGCGGTGCCGATATTGATACAGGTCTATTTCAACGCCGGGCTGGCCTACTGGCTGAGCCGTAAATTCGGTGTCGCATGGTGCGTGGCGGCGCCCTCGGCGCTGATCGGCGCGTCCAATTTCTTCGAGCTGGCCGTGGCGGCCGCGATCAGCCTGTTCGGCATCACATCCGGCGCTGCGCTCGCCACCGTGGTCGGCGTGCTCGTCGAGGTGCCGGTAATGCTGTCGGTGGTGGCCATCGTGAAGCGCACGCGCGGCTGGTATGAAAGGGGAACGACTGCTTGACCCGTATCCGACATCTTCCCGACCTAGATTATCTGCCCGCGCTCGATCCCCGCTATGTGCATGAGCGGCCCGCATCGGGGCTTGGTGCGAGCGATCCGCCGCCGCGCATCCTTCTGCTCTACGGGTCGTTGCGCGAACGCTCTTTCTCGCGCTTCGCGGTCGAAGAAGCTGCGCGCCTGCTGCAACTATTCGGCGCGGAAACCCGCATCTTCGATCCGTCCGATCTGCCCTTGCCCGATCAGGTGAAGGGGGACGATCATCCCGCAGTCCACGAATTGCGCGAACATGCTTTCTGGTCCGAAGGTATGGTCTGGTGCAGCCCGGAACGGCATGGCCAGATCACCGGCATCATGAAGGCACAGATCGACCACCTTCCGTTGGAAATGAAGGGGATGCGACCGACGCAAGGCCGCACGCTCGCGGTCATGCAGGTATCGGGCGGCTCGCAATCGTTCAACGCGGTCAACACGCTGCGCCTGCTCGGTCGCTGGATGCGGATGTTCACCATTCCCAACCAGTCGAGCGTGGCGACAGCCTACAAAGAGTTCGATGAAGCCGGGCGCATGAAGCCGTCCAGCTATTATGACCGCATCGTTGACGTGATGGAGGAACTGGTGCGGTTCACGGTGCTGCTGCGCCCCCATGCCGCGCAGCTTGTGGATCGTTATTCCGAGCGCAAGGCGGCGGACGTGACGGTCGATCCTGTAACCGATCTGTCCGCGATCGCTATTCGCAAAGCCTAAACGCGGTTCGCTCTAACCCTTGGGCCGTAGCGCCGCGTCAATAATCCCGTTCAGCCAACGCAACTCACCATCGCTGAGGCTTCCAAGCCGACTGACAATGTCCGTCAATGTCATCCGCTGAAGTTGGCCTGAAGGGAGATTAGGCGTAAACAGTTCAGCAGGATCGACTTGCAGCGCGTCGGCAAGTTGCGCGATCACGCCGAAGCGCGCGCCGCTGCTTCCGCCCTCGATCTTGGAAACCATGTCGGTGCTGATGTTGGCGCGCTCGGCCAGCGCCTCCTGTGTCAGCCCCATGCGCGTGCGATGCGCCTTTACCAGCCTGCCAAATCTCGTCCGCAAATCGACCATGGTGCCTCCCGGTCAATGCGTAACCGGGTGCCGATCTCGCCATGAGGGACGCTATTTCGATTTTGATATGTATCAGTAAGTAACCGGCAACTTTTCGTAATTAGCTTACGGCCTGAAGCATCAATCGCGTTACATTGAGGGGCAATGATGGCCGATCAGGGATCAGGCATCCGTCAGAGGATCAGAGCACAGGGGGAAGCGGCGGAAGCAACGACCGGCCAACGGACCGGGCAGAAGTTCCAGAGCAGTCCCACCCTGTCTCAGCAGGCTGTAACACTCGGCAGCGGCATGGGCACGTTCGGCAAAGCGTTGCTCGTACTGTTAATCGGCATACCGATTGGCAGCGTCATCGCAGGTCCGGTGGGCTTGACCATTGGAGTGCTCGCCTTCGCCTATCTGTGTCTGAAGGCATCATGGCAGGCGCTGGTCGGCGAGAAGGATGCAGCCCGGTCGGGCCGGTGCCCTCACTGCGAAGGCCCGGTGCTGATCCGAAACGTCGAGGACGCTTCGATGAATTGCCCGACCTGCAAGCACCGTTTGACCCTGCGGAGCGGTCATCTTGTGGACGTGACGGGATGAAGGGCGAGCACCTTCTAACCTCCGATAATCCTTACTTATCAGAGCCTAAAAATGGACCTGAAGGGCCACTTTGATCGTGTGCAATTAATTGCAATCTGGAAAACGGACGAGAAGTGAACATGAACTTGTCAACGAAAGTTGCGCTAGGTGCGATAGCGGTCGGCTTGGCCTTCAAGTTCATGGTGGGAGCGTCCAATGAAGAGAAGCTACCCCAGCCCACGAATGAGCAGGTGATGGAAGGGACCGCCGCGCTGATCCGTGCTCAGGGGAAAATACATCGTGAGGTCGAGGCAACCACGAGCGCCGTCTCGCCTGATCCGAAGGGGGTTAACCCACTCCCCATCGGTGTGGCCCGGAACCGGGTAACATCGAAGCATCTTGCGATCGTCTGCCCCAGCGTCTTCGATCTGGAGCGTGGCCTGAACCTGCACAACGCGAAGCGGCCCGATCAGGCGCTTGCCCTCGGCTGCCGCTATCTGCGACCCGGAGAGCAAGGCGTCCGCATGCAGCAGGTTGGCAATGTGCAAGAGATCATGTTCGACACGCGAGATGGCAGCCATTCCTATTGGGGATACGTCGCCCACTTCGTCTGGGAACCCTGATCGAAGTTGCAGGCTTGGATGATGCGGGCCGACGACGGCGGTGTTTCGCTATGCTTTGCCCAACAGCTTTTCGTTGAGCACGACAAGCTGTTTTTCGATGGCCGTCAGACGAGCGTCGATAGTGGTGTCCGGTTCGGTCTGGGTCGCGTGATCCTTGACGCTCCTCACGAACGCCAGTCCTCTCGTATCTTCCTCGGCTTTGAAGCTTGCTTCTAACCGCGCCACGATTTCCGCGTTCATCGTTCTTTTCGACACCTTCGATGCCTCGTCGATCCTAGCCCGCATCCCGTCCGGCAGACGTACGATGAACTTGTCCAACTGACGGCTGGGAGCCTTGGTCATAACGTCGATCCCTTCCCTATGGCCAGTGGCCATATTTTTCTTGCGGCGCTTCATCCGACCTTATAGACCATGTATGGCCCATGGCCATATTAAAATGAGGCAAGGAGCATCAGCATGCCGAGCAGAGAACTGCCGAAGGTCATTTTTCGTGTGCCGCCTGAGTTGAAGGCGTGGCTGACGGACAGAGCAAAGACCAATCATCGCAGTGCCAACAGCGAACTTGTCGCTATTCTGGAACGCGCGATGGCCAGTGATCGGGAGGTCGATGCATGAGGCACGAACTCCCCACCGGGGAGCGAATGATGCTCCCGAAGGAGGCCGCCGCGAAGCTGGCCATGTCGGTCAAGACACTGATGAAACACGTCGAGGCCGGACGGCTCCGCTTCATCAACATCGGCACCGCGACGCGGAAAGTCCACCGCTTCACCGACAAGAACCTCGAAACCTTCAAGCAAAATCAGAAGGTCAGGGAGACCCCGAAATGTCCGTCTATAAGCCACCCAAAAGCCCGTTCTACAGCTATGATTTCCGCATCCAAGGTCGTCGCTTTTACGGCTCTACAAAAGCCCGGAACAAAAAAGATGCCGAACTTGTCGAACGCCAGATAAAGGCGAAGGCGAAGGCGGACATTGAAGCCGAGAAGCGCACCGGCAACGGCCCACTCACCCTTGATGTTGCCTGTGGTCGGTATTGGTCTGAGGTCGGAGAGCGCCACGCCAACAGCGGCGACACCTACCGCAACCTAGCCCGGCTCGTGGAGTTCTTCGGCGCAGACAAGCGACTTGACGAAATCACCGATGCCGATGTTGCGGCGATGGTGGCATGGCGGAGCGGTCATCAGGCCACCGTCATGGTTCGGAACGAGGCTGGCGATCTTGTAAAGAAGCCGGTGCGGCCCGTCACCCCTGCCACCGTGAACCGCACAGCCACGCAAGTCCTGAAGGCCCTGTTCAGCCGCGCCCGTCGCACGTGGCGTTATAGCTTTCCGCAGGAACCCATCTGGAAAGACCATTGGCTGAAGGAGCCGACCGAACGGGTGCGCGAGTTGCACGATCACGAGGAAGATGCCCTGGATGCCGCTATCCGTGATGATTATCGTCCTTGGGTCGAGTTCGTCAGGCTGTCAGGCCGTCGCCTGAATGAAACGCTGATCCGCTGGGAAAACGTCAACTGGTTTTCCAAGACCATCGTGACGATCGGCAAGGGTGGGCGCAAAGTCACCACACCGATCAGCGAGGAACTGGAGGTGCTCCTGAAATCCGTAAAGGACGATCATCGCGAATGGGTCTTTACCTATATCGCCACCCGGACACGGGATGGCAGGGTCAAGGGGAAGCGGTATCCGATCACCAAGTCCGGCGCCCTCAGCCAGTGGAAACGCATGCGGTCGAAGGCCAAGCTGTCCGATTTCAGGTTCCATGATTT
Source organism: Sphingobium jiangsuense (assembly GCF_014196495.1). Taxonomy (GTDB): domain Bacteria; phylum Pseudomonadota; class Alphaproteobacteria; order Sphingomonadales; family Sphingomonadaceae; genus Sphingobium; species Sphingobium jiangsuense. Next base: position 147,288 of record NZ_JACIDT010000010.1, on the reverse strand, counting down.
CCGGCACGACACAGCGACACGGGTGTTGCGCGTCACCGGCAGCCTGAAGTTGGTCTCACGCTTACTGAACCATACCAGCATCACCACTACGGCGCGTTACGCTCATGTCACGGATGACGATCTGGCCGAGGCAATGAGCCGGACCGCGAAATCTAGGGAAAACTCCCGGAAAAAATCCCGGACCAGCTCTCAGGAGGCAGCTTAACCTATGCAATACAACGAAAATATGGTAGATGGCCAACTCCTTTGGGAGCAGAGGGTCGCAGGTTCGAATCCTGTCTCCCCGACCATATCCGCCAGTCAGCCCGCCCCATCCGCAGCAGCCAGCACATCCTCCAGCCCCGCAGGCATGACACCGCGATGGGCGAGGTGGGAGAATATTCTGTCCCACCAGCCGTAAAAGGCGTCGAGATCGGCCTGCGTGCGCACATAGGGGGTGTGGCCGGGCGCGAGCGTGGGGGAGTGGAAGCTGAACATCAGCAGGCGCAACCCGTCGGCCAGCAGCCGGTCGATCGCCCGCCCGGCGTCGCGCGCGTCGATGCCCTCCGGCGTCAGCGGGACGCGCTGCAGCAGGCCCGCTCGCGCCAGCAGGCCCGCCGCCAGCCCCCTGCCCCTCGCGACGCCCGGCAGGCGATCGCCCAGAGCATGCAATCCCCCGACAAAGGCGGTGGAAAGCGGCAGTTCGATCAAGCCTCCGTCCGGTCCGGCACGATAGGGGAGCAGCGGCAGGCCGCCGAAATCCGGGCCATGCTGGGCGGCATAATCGAAGCGGCCGCGGATCGAGCTGTCGACGCGAAAGCCCAGGTCGCGCAGGATCGCGCCGCTGTTCGGCCCCACGCCATAGCGCCCCGCGCGGAACGCCAGCGGCGGCTTGCCGATCACCTCGGTCAGCCGGTCGCGCAGCGCGGCGATCTTGGCCCGCTCCAACGCTTCGGGAAGATTGCCCGCGAAGCTGTTGAATGCATTCACTTCCTCGACATGGGGCGGGTTGACCCACGGGTGGCAATGGGCGCCGACGTCGGCCTGCCCCTGCGCGACCCAGCGCGCCAGCATCGGCCCGGCGACGGGATCGTCGATCACCGGATAATCGGTCACATAGAGCGGGCGCACCCCGGCGGCGGCGAAATACGCCTGCCCGCGCTCCATCGCATCGGTGATCGTGACCGCGCGGCTTTCCCGGTCGAAGGGGGCGTCCCAGTCGAACTCTTCCTCGGTGTCGACCACCAGCATGAAGCGGGTGCCGAAGCTTTCCGGCAGGTCGATGAAATCGCCGGGAGATGGCGGCGCGAGAAGGGTTTCCCGGCTGGATGGCGGTGCGGTCATATCGCGGCCTTATAGCAGAAAGGTTGCGATATGCTTTTATTCCCGCGCCCCGGCCCAATCACCCGGCGCGATCATCCGCCCAATCACCCTGCTTCGTGATCGACGCCCCGGTCGGCCACCGGCAGCTCCAGCAGGATGCGTTCATTCTCGATGCGTAGCGCCCCGCCCTGCCCCTGCGCGAGGCTGCGCACCAGGCGGATCGAAAAGCCCAGCCCCAGCAGCGGGCCGTCGGGCCAGTCCCCATCGGCGCCATAGCCGGGATCGAGAATATCCTGCTCCTCCAGCCCGGCGAGGCGCGCGGGGCGATCGAAGCCGATCACCAGCTTGCCGTTATGGCCTTCGGGCTGGAACCAGACGGCACCCTTCACCTGCTCGCCCTCGCCCGCGATCGAGACGAGCGTGCGGACGAGATGCTGGATCATCCTCTCCCCCTGCACCGGCTCGATCAGCGCGGGCGGGATGTTGGCGGACGCGGTGACGCGCACCGGCGCGGCCGGGGGATCGCCCTGCTCTTCGTAGAGCGACGCGACCTTCTCCATCAGCGCTTCCATATCGACCGCATCGGCATGGGCGCGCGAGGCCGGCTCCTCCTCCAGCGAGGCGGCGGAGCGGGCGGCGAGGTCGATATCGTCGAACGCCGCCATCAGGCGCCGCGCATCGGACAGGATATTGCCCGCCATTTCGCGATAATGGACGCCGGCGGGGCCGAAAAGCTGCTGCTCGATGATCTCCGCGAAGCCGAGGATCGCGTTGAGCGGGGTGCGCAACTCGTGAATGACCTGCCGCATGGAATCGAGCGAGGGCTGGCGGGTAGCCTCCCTGACCGAAGAGCGCACCTGATGCGGCACCTCATGCACCAGCGGGCGGCGCGCCTGCCCGCGATAGCCCTGGAAGCGCCCTGTCGCCGGATCGAAAAAGGGAACCGCCGACAGCCGCCATTCGCCGCTGTACAGCCCCTCGCCGATGAACAGGCGGCCGTGCTGGAAGCTGCTGCGCCGGGCGAAGGCGCCCGCGACATGCCCGTCCGGCCCGGTATCCCCCGGCGTGGCGGGCTGCGCGATGGACAGGCCGACCAGCGCGGTCCGGCTGGCCTCGCCGACCCAAATCAGCGTGCCTTCCGCATCGGTTTCGAACGGGAAATGATCCAGCGGCTGGAATGCGGAGGCGGCCAGCGCCTCTACCGCCTCCTCGCTCGCGGCCATGCGGTTGCGTTCGCGCGCGGCGCTGGTGAAGCGCTCGATCCTCTCGACCAGCAGGCGGATCTGGTTGCGCTCGTCCGCGCCCGCCATGGCAGCGTCGGGGCCGCCATCGGATCCGGCGGGCAGCTCGACGGGGCCGACGCCCTCTTCCAGCACCAATATCGCTTCGTCGGCGCCATCCTGTTCCGCCGCCTGCGCGGCGACATCGGTGACGACCGCCTCGCCCAGATCGTTGGAAACCAGCGACGGGCGGGTGCCCAGAACCAGATCGGTCGACCCGAAGCTTTCCAGCGCGAGGCGGGTGCGTTCGCCTATGTCGCGGCGCCCGCGCAGGACGCCGCGCGCGGTCGGGCCGAGGCGGGACAGCAGCACCGGCCACACCGCGTCGGGCAGGCAGGCGCGCGCCATGGCGGCGGCGCAGACGGCGGGGCGGTCGCTGGCGAAGAATTCGACGAGCGCGGGGGAGCGCAGCCGGGTACCGAGCTCGACGACGCTGGCGATCCGCTGCGCCTCGCTCAATTCCCCGCGCAGGTCGTTGAGCCTTGCGACCAGCGCGACGCGGTCCTCCTGCGGCAGCAGCGCCCGGCCCGGCTGGTCATATTGGGCGAGCATATCGACGCACTGCCGCCACAGCGTCGTGGCGGCAAGACCTGTCCGTTCCTCGACGGCCAATATGGTCTGCGTCAGATCGTTAAAGCGCAACCAGCCAACTCCAGCAAGATATCGGGATGAATCATCATCGGGACCGGCGAGAGCTTAGGTCTTCCCGCACCTCAGGAAAAGGGCCGAAAGGGCGGAAATGATGGTAAACGTAGCAATGTGGGACGCTTGCAAAGTTTTGAAATATTATTATAAGCTTAGCATATTTCGCGAAAGGATATTGTTTCCGTATGAGCCTGTCAGCGCTTGACGACATCGACCGTGCCATATTGGCACTGTTGCAGGAAGATGGCCGCATGAGCAATGTCGAGCTTGCCCGCAGGGTCGGCCTGACCGCGCCGCCCTGCCTGCGGCGGGTGCGCGCGCTGGAGGATCAGGGGCTGATCTCGGCCTATCACGCGGCGCTCAACGGCCCGGCGCTGGGCTATACGATCACCGTCTTCGCGATGGTCAGCCTGAAGAGCCAGGCCGAGCACGACCTCAAGACCTTCGAGGATCATGTCGCCACCCTGCCCGAAGTGCGCGAATGCCATATGCTTAACGGCGAGATCGATTTCATCCTGAAGGTGGTGGCGCGCGACCTGCAAAGCTTCCAGACCTTCCTGACGACGCACCTGACCTCGGCCCCGAATGTGGAGAGCGTCAAGACCTCACTCACCATCCGCACCTCGAAAAACGAGCCGGGGGTTCCGGTGCGGTGATTGCGGGGGATCGACTGTTTTTGGCTAATTGCGGGCCTTCGCCTGCATCGTCACCCCTGAACCTGGTTCAGGGTCCATTTCACCGGATCGAGCGCAGATTCGTGGGGCTTCATGGATGCTGAGCCGAAGGCCAGCGCAGCTAACCAAGCTCAGCATGACAATGGGGCTAGCGGCAGCTAACCAACCTAAATCAGCCATTCATCTCTTCGTCATGCCAGCGCAGGCTGGCATCTGTGGATGCGGAGCGCGACTTGGCCTGCGCCCCCAGCCTTCGCTGAGGTGACCAGGAAGGGATAGCAAGGCATATCGCCGGGAAAAAAGGCGGCCGCGCAATGGCCGACCGCCTTATCCTTCCGGCGATCAATCGCTCATATCAGTTGGCGGCCGTCCGCGTCACGGCGGGCGGCGTGGCGGAGGCGGCGTTGGCGCCCGCGCGCGCGTCCACCCAGGCCGCCCAGAAGGTCGCGACCTGCGCCCAGGCGCCATTGCCCTTCACCTCGGCCAGCGCCGCGCGCGCGCCGTTGAAGTCGCCCGACCGCGCAAGCGCGATGCCGAGGCGGGTCGCGGCGCGATCCCGATCCTGCACGCCCTTTTCCAGCGCGGTGCGATAATAGGGCACGGCTTCCGCGAACTGGCTGTTCGCCAGCAGCTTGTCCCCGTCCTGCTCGGCCTTGGCGCCGCTCGCCGCGCTGCCCGCCTTTCCGGGCAGGCCCTTGATGGCCGCGAGATAGGTGACGGCGCGGGGCTTGAGCGTCTTGAGCAGCGGCGTGGCGACCGGATCGTTGCTCTGCAATTTCCCGCCGCTGAGGCCCGCGTCGAGCACGCTCTTGGCCTCGGCCGCATAGCCCTGCGCGGCGGCAAGCGTCGCATAGCCCTGATAGTCGCGCTCGCTGGCGAGCGAGCCGGTCGCGGCCTGAAGCCGGTAGAGGTCGAGCTGCGCCTCCTTGTCCGGCCGCGCGCCTTCCATGTAGATGGCGAGCGCGGTGCGCCACGTCGGCGCGGCAATCGGCCCGGCGGCCAGCCGCTCGCCGCTGTAGCGCGCCAGCGCCGCCCAGTCCTTGCGCGCGACGGCGATCGTTCCGGCACGGTCGTACCAGCTCGCCGGAACCGCCTGCCCCGCCTGCTTCTGCGCGGCGATGGTCTGGTCGAGCAGTTGCGCGGCGGCATCCATCTTGCGCTGGCGGACATAGGATTCGACCAGCAGCAGCGCCGCCTTCGGATCGGTCACGCCCAGCTCACGCGCACGGGTGAGGTAGACGACCGCGTTGTCGATCGCGCCGGTCTGGTAGGAAAGAAAACCCGCGACATGGTTGAGATGGCCCAGCTGCGCCTGCGGCACCGCCCCGCTTTCCAGCAGCTCGGCGATCGCCTTGCGCTGCGCGACCACGTCGTTGCGCTTCACGGCCAGTTCCATCGACAGGCCGGCCTTCAGATATTTCTCGAACGGGGTCGTCGCATTGAGGGAAGCGATCAGCCCGCCCGCGCCGGTCAGGTCCCCGCTCTTCAGGCTGGCCTCGGTCCGCTGGACGGTCTCTCGAAAGGCGGCGGCGGCGCGCAGGCCGGTTTCCGGTTCCTTCTTCGCGGCAGCCTGACCGGCCGCCATCATCCCGGCCAGCAGAACAACCGCGCCGATGGACGATCGCCACATCTTCTTCATTTCATTCCCTCACCACCGACGGGATTCACATCCCGGAATTTCCAGCTTCATTCTAGGGGAAAACGGAGGACTCTCCAAGAGAGTCCTCCGTTCCATCCGTCGCAGCCGGTCGCTCAGCTCGCGGGCGCGGCCGCAGTCGTGGCGCGGGACTTGTTCTGCACCCACTTCGACCACGCCTGAGCGATGCCCGCGCGGCTGCCGGTCGTCACCTTGCCGAACGCGGCCAGCGCCCCGGCATTGTCGCCGCTCAGCGCCTTCGCGATGCCCAGGCGGGTGTTGACCTCGGCCACGTCGATGCCGCCCTTCTGAAGCGCGGTTTCGAACAGCGGGATCGCCTTGGCATAATCGCCATAGCCCATATAGGCGTCGGCGGTGGCGCTGGCGACCTTGCCGTTGGCGGCCTTGGCCGCATCGGCGGCGGCGGAGGCGAGCGAGGCCTTGTCCGATGCCATGCGCTGGGTGGCGACCGAATAATATTCGGTGCCGTCGGCCGCCGACAGCACGCCCTTGGCGCGGCCCGCGTCGATCGACGACTTCACCTCGCCGTAAAGGCCGCCCTTGAACGCCATTTCGGCATATTCGAGATAGTCGGGCTTCACGGCCAGACCGCCGGAAACGTTCATCAGGCGCAGCAGGTCGAGATTCTCGCGATTGCTCATCGTCGGATTCTCGCGCTGGAACACGCGCAGCACGGTACGCAGATTTTCACCGGTGGGCGCCGATTCATAGGCCATGTTGGCCCAGTCCTTCAGCTCCGGCGCGTTGACCGCGGCGGCCTTCGACACGCCGACCTGATACCATTGGGCGGGGACCTCCTGCCCGGAAGCCTTCATCGCGTCGATGCCCTGCTTGAACACGGCGAGCCCGCGCGAGATTTCCTGCGGGTTGTTGCCGCCCTTGCCCCAGATCGCCTGCGCGAGCACCGGGCTCACCTGATCCGGCTTGTAGCCGAGTTGCTGCGCCTTGGTGGCATAGGCGATCGCGGTGTCGTAATCCTTCGCGCCGAGCGCGTTGTTGGCGACGACGGTGTTGAACTGGCCCTGCTGCAACTGCGGCACAAGCCCGGTGTCGAGCATGCCCTTCAGCGCCTCGCCCTGCATCGCCGCGTCGTTGGCGGTGATGCTGAGGTTGAGGAGGATGGCGTAATATTGATATTTGTCGTCATTGGTCGTGGCGAGCGGAAGGGCGGCCGCCATCGCCGCCTTGGCGCCTTCGACGTCCTTCTTGGCGACGGCCTCGTTCGCTTTGGTGATCGCGGGGACGAAATCCTTGGACAGCTTCAGCTTGGGGGCGTCGGAAGCTTCCTTCTTCGCTTCCTTCGCGAGAGCCGGAGCGGACACTCCGACCGATGCGCCGCCGACGGCGAGCATGAGTCCAAGAGCAACCGGCGAAACAAAACGCATATCCTATCTCCTATCGAACCGGTCTGGCCGGCGGGGGTCTTTCCTGACCGCGGGGGACACGGCTATCAGGAAAGGCGTGAATGAGCGTTGAACGGCGTAGGGCATTACCCCTTCGCTCGTCAAATGTCATGACGGGCCGAAAGCGCCGATCCGTTCTTTTCGACCCGCGATCGCCCGCACCGCCATAATTATCTGTCGCGCCCATGGTTCCCGACGGGTGACTCCAAGGGGTGACAGGCGCGCGCCAAGGGGCTAGGACGTGCGACCGACCAGTACCAACCACAAGCCGAAAAGAGAATCGCCTTGACCGACGCGACAGCGCTCGCCGAACCTTCCGATATCAGCCCTATCGACATCGTCGATGAGATGAAGTCGAGCTATCTCGACTATGCGATGTCGGTTATCGTCAGCCGAGCGCTGCCCGACGTGCGGGACGGCCTGAAGCCCGTCCACCGCCGCATCCTGTTCGGCGCGCACGAACAGGGCTTCGTCGCGGGCAAGCCCTATCGCAAGTCGGCCCGCATCGTCGGCGACGTGATGGGTAAATATCACCCGCACGGCGACTCCTCCATCTACGACGCCCTGGCGCGCATGACGCAGGACTGGTCGATGCGCGTGCCGCTGATCGACGGTCAGGGCAATTTCGGTTCGATGGACCCGGACAGCCCGGCGGCGATGCGCTATACCGAGGCGCGCCTCGCCAAGGTCGCCAACGCGCTGCTGGACGATCTGGACAAGGACACGGTCGACTTCACGCCGAACTATGACGGGTCGGAGCGAGAGCCGCAGGTTCTGCCCGCGCGCTTCCCCAACCTGCTGGTCAACGGCGCGGGCGGCATCGCGGTCGGCATGGCGACCAACGTGCCGCCGCACAATCTGGGCGAGGTGCTGCGCGCCTGCATCGCGACGCTCGACAATCCGGTGATGAGCCTTGAGGAACTGATGGAGATCGTGCCGGGGCCGGATTTCCCGACCGGCGCGCTGATCCTCGGCCAGTCGGGCGCGCGCAGCGCCTATGCGACCGGACGCGGCTCCATCATCATGCGCTCGCGCCATGAGATAGAGGAAGGGCGCGGCGACCGCCGCTCCATCGTGCTGACCGAGATCCCGTTCCAGGTCGGCAAGGCGGGGCTGGTCGAGAAGATCGCCGAAGCCGCCAAGGACAAGCGGATCGAGGGCGTCAGCGACATTCGCGACGAATCGAATCGCGAGGGCGTGCGCATCGTCATCGACCTGAAGCGCGACGCGACGCCGGACGTGGTGCTCAACCAGCTGTGGCGGCACACCCCGGCGCAGTCGAGCTTCCCCGCCAACATGCTCGCCATTCGCGGCGGGCGGCCGGAGCTGCTCAACCTCAAGGACATCATCGACGCCTTCATCCGCTTCCGCGAGGAGGTGATCACCCGCCGCACCAAGTTCGAGCTCAACAAGGCGCGCGAGCGGGCGCATATCTTGCTCGGCCTCGTCCTCGCCGTCACCAATCTCGATGAGGTGGTGCGGATCATCCGCGGGTCGTCCAGCCCGGCCGAGGCCCGCGAAAAACTGCTCGCCCGCGAATGGCCGATCGCCGAGATCGCGCCCTATATCCGCCTGGTCGAGGCGATCGAGAGCGAGATCAGCGGCGACACCTACAGGATGTCGGAAACGCAGGTGCGCGCGATCCTCGACCTGCGCCTGCACCGCCTGACCGCGCTGGGCCGCGACGAGATCGGCAACGAGCTGGCGCAACTGGCCGCCAGCATCGCCGAATATCTGGCGATCCTCGCCGACCGCGCGAAGCTCTACGCTGTGATGCGCGAGGAGTTCGAGGCGATCGAGAAGGAATTCTCCACCCCCCGCCGCTCGACCATCGCGCCCGCCGCCGACGGCATCGAGGACGAGGACCTGATCGAGCGCGAGGACATGGTCGTCACCGTGACCATGCAAGGCTATATCAAGCGCACCCCGCTCGACAGCTTCCGCGCGCAGGGGCGCGGCGGCAAGGGCCGCGCAGGCATGGCGACCAAGGATGAGGATGCGGTGACGGAGCTGTTCGTCACCTCCACCCACACGCCGGTGCTGTTCTTCTCGACGCTTGGCAAGGTCTATCGCATGAAGGTGTGGCGCCTGCCCGAAGGCAGCCCGGCGACGCGCGGCCGGCCGATGGTCAACCTGCTGCCGCTGGCCGAGGGCGAGGTCATCCAGACCGTGCTGCCGCTGCCGGAGGATGAGAATGAATGGGCGAACCTGCACGTCATGTTCGCGACGGCGAAGGGCAATGTCCGCCGCAACAGCATGGATGCGTTCGCCAACATCCCGTCCAACGGCAAGATCGCGATCAAGTTCGAGGGCGAGGATGCCGACGACCGGCTGGTCGGCGTCGCGCTGCTGACCGAGGGCGACGACGTGCTGCTCGCCTCCCGCCAGGGCAAGGCGATCCGTTTCCAGGGCGAGGACGTCCGCGTGTTCCAGAGCCGCTCGTCGACCGGCGTGCGCGGCATGAGCCTGAAGGACGGGGACGAGGTGATCTCGCTCTCCATCCTCCATCGCGGCGGCATGCGCGATCAGGACGAGCGCGAGGATTATCTGCGCTACGCCCCGTGGAAGGCCGAGAAGGAAGGCGAGCCGCAGATGAGCGCGGAACGCTTCGCCGAGCTGGCCGGGCGGGAGCAGTTCATCCTCACCGTCTGCGCCAACGGCTATGGCAAGCTGTCCTCGGCCTATGAATATCGCCGCACCGGCCGGGGCGGCCAGGGCATCACCAATATCGACAACATCGCCCGCAACGGCGCGGTGGTCGCCAGCTTCCCGGCGAAGAAGGACGATCATCTGATGCTCGTCACCGATCAGGCGAAGCTGATCCGCATGAGCCTCGACAGCATGCGCGTGATCGGCCGGGGCAGCGCGGGCGTGCGCCTGTTCAACGTGGCGGACGAGGAGCATGTCGTCTCCGCCGCGAAGATCGAGGACAATGAGGAGGATGGCGAGGAGAGCGGCGCCACCGCGCCCGAGGGCAATGGAGCGGACGCGCGGGAATAACCCGCGCGGAACGCCGCATGGCCGATCTCTTCGCCTTCAAGATCCTGACCCGCGATCAATGGGACCGGTTTCGCGCCGACGGCCTGTTCGAAGGCGCGCCGGTGGATATCGCCGATGGCTATATCCACCTGTCGGCGCGGGATCAGGTCGCCGGAACGCTGGAGAAGCATTTCGCCGGGCAGGACGACCTGATCCTCGCCATGGTCGATCTCGCCGCGCTGGGCGACACGGTGAAATGGGAGGAATCGCGCGGCGGCGCGCTGTTCCCCCATGTCTACGGCCCGCTGCCGATGGAGGCGGTGACCACCAAGGCGAAGCTGCGCCTCGACGAAACGGGACGACATGTGCTGCCCGCGGGATTTGACGCCGGCTGAATCGGAACCCTTTACCTGCTGCCGCATTGGTTCTGTTGAGGACATTACCCTGAGGAGAATGGCAATGCGCAAGACAATGGCTTCGCTGCTGATCCTCGCCAGTGCGGCGATGATCGCCGGATGTTCCACGCTGACCGGCGCCGGTGTCGGCGCGGCGGGCGGCGCGGGCGTGGCCGCGGCGACCGGCGAGGATGTGAAGGACGGCGCGCTCATCGGCGGCGCGGCGGGCGCGGTGGTCGGCACGATCGCGGACTGACGCGACCTGCCGCCGGCGTTCGGCTTACCGCCGATGATCGAGGGGCAGGCGGCCCGCTTTCGGCGCCGCCTGCCCCGCCTCTTTTCCAGTCCAGCCCCTCGCCTTTTGGGGCAAGCCGCTTTATGCCGCGCCCATGACATATCAGGTTCACATCATCGGCGGCGGCATGGCCGGTTCGGAAGCCGCCTGGCAGCTGGCGCAGGCGGGCGTGAAAGTCCGCCTTTCGGAAATGCGCGGCGGTGGCGACACCACCCCTGCCCATCAGACCGACGGCCTCGCCGAACTGGTCTGCTCCAACAGCTTCCGCTCCGACGACGCGGCGAAGAATGCGGTCGGCCTGCTGCATCAGGAAATGCGCGACCTCGGCTCGCTGCTGATGGCGCAGGCGGCGATCGCGAAGGTTCCCGCCGGGTCCGCGCTGGCGGTGGACCGCGACCTGTTCTCGGCAGGCGTCACCCGCGCGATCGCGGAGCATCCCAACATCACCCTCGTGCGCGAGCGCATCGACACGCTGCCCGCCGAGGGCATGACCATCGTCGCGACCGGCCCGCTCACCGCCGGGCCGCTGGCCGAAAGCATCGGCGCGGCCACCGGCATGGAACGCCTCGCCTTTTTCGACGCGATCGCGCCCATCCTCTATCGCGACAGCATCGACATGGACATTTGCTGGATGCAGTCGCGCTGGAACAAGGTCGGTCCGGAAGGCGACGGCAAGGATTATATCAACTGCCCGATGAACCGCGAGCAATATGAAGCCTTCGTCCAGGGGCTGCTCGACGGCCCCAAGACCGAGTTCAAGGAGTGGGAGAAGGACACCCCCTATTTCGAGGGCTGCATGCCGATCGAGGTCATGGCCGCGCGCGGGCGCGAGACGCTGCGCCATGGGCCGATGAAGCCGATGGGGCTCGACGATCCGCGCACCGGGCGCTGGCCCTATGCGGTGGTGCAGCTGCGGCAGGACAATGCGCTCGGCACGCTCTGGAACATGGTCGGTTTCCAGACCAAGCTGCGCCACGCCGCGCAGGTCGAGCTGTTCCGCACCATACCGGGGCTGGAGAAGGCGGAATTCGCCCGCCTCGGCGGCCTGCACCGCAACACCTTCATCCAGAGCCCTAAGCTGCTCGACCCGACCCTGCGCCTCCAATCCGCGCCGCATATCCGCTTCGCGGGGCAGATGACCGGCTGCGAGGGCTATGTCGAAAGCGGCGCGATCGGCCTGCTCGCCGCGCGCTTCCTGCTCGGCGATCTGAGCGGGCGGCCGCTGCGCCCGCCGCCGGTGACGACCGCGCTGGGCGCCCTGCTCTCGCATGTGACGGGCGGCGCGGATGCGGAAAGCTTCCAGCCGATGAACGTCAATTTCGGCCTGTTCCCGCCGCCCGACGAGCGGGTGAAGAAGAAAGACCGCAAGGAAGCCTACACCGCCCGCGCCCGCGCCGATCTCACCGCCTGGATGCGGGAGGAAGGGCTGGCGGAGCAGACAGCCCTCCCCGCCTGAGCGCACCGCTCAGCATTTGCACTTCGGCTTGGCGGCGGGCTTGGGCGCGGTCGCCGCGAACTCGGCGCGGGTCAGCTTGCCGTCGCCATTGCCGTCCGCGCCCGCGAACCTGTCCGACGTCGCCACCGCCCATTCCTCGAAGGACAACAGGTTGTTGCCGTCGGTATCGAGCTTCTTGAACGCCTTGGTGCGGCTCGCCATCATTTCCGTGCGGGTGATGATGCCGTCGCGGTTGCGGTCGTAGCGGTCGAACCGCTTCGCCTCCCGGTCCTTCTCGGAGGCTTCGGGCGGCATCGGCGGCGCGGCGCCCATCGCATTCCCGTCGCCTTCGGGCAGTTTCTCATCCGCCTGCGCCGCGACCGGCGGCTGCGGCGTGGCCGCCGGGCCCGCCTTTTCCGCGCGGATCTGCCACCAGAACAGCCCCGCCGTCACCAGCAGCAGACACGCTGCCGCTCCCGCCACAAACCGATTCATAGCAGCACGTCTCCCCCCATTGGCCCCCGTTAGCGTCCGAAAATCTGGAGCCGCAGCAGCCGCATGTAAAGCCCCGGCGTCAGCGCGGCGGGCATCGCCCCGCCCCGCGCCAGATCGCGCCGCGCCGCGCCGCCCAGCATGGCAAGCGCGCGCGGCAAAAGCGGACGCGCCGGAAGGCCGCGCGCCAGTTCGCCGCCCTGCCGTATCGCCGCGCGCGCAAGCTCGGCTTCATCCAGATGACCGGCCAGATCCCACAGCGCCCAGAGCCTGCCCCAGCGCCGCGCTTCCTCCCCCCGTTCCGGCGCAAAGGCCTCGAACAGGCCGCCGCCCCGGCCGGAGGCATAGGCCCGCAGCATCGCATCCGGCTCTTCCCCGTCCCAGAGGATCAGTTCCTCCCAGCCGTCGATCAGCGCGATCAGCCCGTCCCGCGCCGCCGGAAAGCCCTCCATCGCCCGCAGCGCGTCCATCATCGGCGAGCGATGGGCGGGCAGCGCATCGGCCGAGGCCAGCCCGTCGCGCCACCAGGCGAGGCGAATCTGCGCCATCATCGGCTCCCGCGCCGCCCGCGCGATCCGCGCGCATTCATTGTCGAGCGCGAACAGCAATTCCGCCCGCCTCGCGCGCCTGCCCGCGGCGGACAGCACAAGGCGCTGGACCGGCGTATTTTCAGGCGTTTCCATCATGTCTCCGCCCCGGCGAGAGAGGCCGTTTTTCCATTTTGTTAATGTCTTCCACCTAAACATGCAGGGCCGGACGGCCTCTGTCCAATCGCAAGCGCTTGTGGGAGCGCGGGTACACCGGACACGATATTTAGGGAAGTGGGAACGGGAATGTCATTGGAACGAGCGGCGCGAAACGGCCTGTTGAGCAGCTTGTTACGGGACAGGACCGGCAACATGCTCGCCATCAGCGCGGCGGCCCTGATCCCTCTGACCGCCGTTATCGGTTCGGGCGTGGACATGAGCCGCGCCTATCTCACCCGCACCCGCCTGCAACAGGCGTGCGACGCGGGCGTGCTGGCCGGTCGCAAGGTGATGGGATCGACGGGGCAGATCAACACCGCCGTCAGCACTGCCGTCCGCGACTATGTGCGCTTCAACCTGCCGACGGACGTGGCGCCCGCCTTCACCGACGACAGCACGATCAACCCCACTTTGGGGACCAATGACGAACTCAGCCTCACCCTGTCGACCCATCTCGACACCACGGTGATGCAGTTGTTCGGCAAGCAGGATTTCGCGCTTTCGGTCGATTGCTCGGCGCGCAACGACTATTCCAATATCGACATCGTGTTGGTGCTCGACACTACCGGGTCGATGGCGTGCAAGGCGGCGCGCACCTCCAGCCAGTGCAGCAGCTATGCGAACAGCAACAGCAACAAGACGATGACGGTGGGGGGCAAGACCGTCACCTATGTCGGGGAAGAAGTCGAGAATTCCGTCAATATTTCGCGCATGCAGGTGCTGCGGAATGCTCTGGCTTCGTTCAAGACGCAGATGTCGATCATCGAAACGCAGTTCGCCAATGCCAGCGAGAACACGCGCAAGCGCATCCGCTACGCCGTGGTGCCTTTCTCGCAGATGGTGAATGCGGGTCTTTCCATCGGCAGCAACGGCACGACCCTCTATTCGCGCCAGCCGGGATGGTTCAATTCGGACCTGAGCTATAATTCCACCTGCGGTTCCGGAAGGAACACCTATAGCTGCACCGTGACGGCAAGCCACAACAGCAACTGGATCAACAACACATGGGACGGCTGCGTGGAAGAGCGCGCCACCATCAACACCATCACGCCGACCAACACCTATTCGATGGTCGGACCATCGAAGAATCTGCCGGCGGGCGCGCATGACTTGCAGATCGATGAGACACCCACCAGCACAGCAACGCGCTGGACGATGGCGGACAAGAGCTATTTCGGTTCCGCTCAATATGCCTGCCCGCGCGCGATGCTCGAATTGCAGCCGATGTCCAATACGGACTTCAACAATTATTTCGCGTTCAGCAACGGCTTCGTCGCCAATGGCGGCACCTATCTCGACATCGGCATGCTCTGGGCGGCGCGCCTGCTGTCCCGCAACGGCCTGTGGTCGGCCGACAACCCGACGATTCACAACGGATGGCCGGTAAGCCGCTATGTGATCTTCATGACCGACGGCGAAATGGACACCGGCAGCACCGGCTATGGCGCCTACCGCCCGGAAAACACCTACAGGCGCATCACCACCAACGGCAACGCGACCACCAGCAATGAAAACCACACGGCACGCTGGCTGATGATCTGTACCGCGATCAAGAATATGGACGCGAAGATCTTCGCCATATCCTTCAGCGGCGGATCGACCCTGACTTCGGACATGATCAACTGCTCCTCCGGCGACGGGTATAATTTCCGCGCCGCCGACGAAGCCGCGCTGCAACGCGCGTTCCGGGATATCGGCAACACCATCGGTTCGCTGAGGCTGTCGCAATGACGGCACGCCTCCTGACCTTGCGCCGCGACCAAAGCGGGGCGACCGTGATGGAATTCGGCCTTTTGTTCATACCCTTCTGCATCCTGCTGATGGGAGGCATGGACGTGGGCTATCAGGTCTATGTCCGCACCGTCGTGGCCGGGGCGCTGGAAGCCGCCGCCCGCTCCACCACCGTCGAAAGCGCCGACAGCACGACTATCGAAGCCGTACTGGAAGACGCCGTGCTGAAGGTGATGCCGCACGCCACCGTCCATATCCAGAAGGGCAGCTTCTACAGCTATGCCCAGATCAACACGCTGGAACGGCTGACCAAGGACAGCAATGGCAACAACCAGCTCGATAATGGCGATTGCTGGGAAGACATAGACGATGACGGCACGCGCAATGTCGTCACCACCGGGAAATCCGGCATCGGCGGCGCGGATGATGTCGTCCGCTATAATGTGTCGGCCAGCTATACCCGGCTGCTGCCCATCTATCATTTCATCGGCGTCGATGACGTCGCGACCGTTTCGGCCGTCACGCTGGTCAAGCGCCAGCCCTATGCCGGCCAGTCCAATCCGCCCGAAAGATGCAAGACATGATCCTTTCCGCCCGCTTCCGCCGCAACGCCGCCCGGCTCGTCCGGGACCGTTCGGGCGTGGCGATGATAGAGTTCGCGATGGCCCTGCCGTTGCTGGCCGGGGTCACGGTCTACGGCATAGAGGCCGCAAACATGGCCTATGCCGCCCAGATCGTCTCCGACATCGCGGTCCAGACGGCGGATTCCGTCGCGCGGGTGCGCACCAGCATCAGCGAAAAGGACGTGACGGACATCCTCTACGGCGTGAAATCGATGGGCACGCGGCTGCAATTCGCCCAGAACGGCCGGATCATCATCTCCGGGCTGGAACCGGTGCTGGACAGCAGCAACGCCGTCATCAACCACAAGATCAACTGGCAACGCTGCTCCGGCGCGCTGCATCAGAACAGCAGCTACGGCACCGCCGGTCAGGAAGTAGGCGCGACGGGCATGGGGCCTGACGGCAAAAGGATCAGGTTGGCCGCCAACAGCTATGCGATCGTGGTCGAGGTGCGGTACGATTATCAGCCGATCATCAGCAGCAACCTGTTCGGCCCGCGCACGCTGACCGCCCTTTCGGCAATGATGGTGCGAGAGCGGGAGAGCAATTCGCTCGGCACGACCGGCACCGCTTCGGCTTGCTCCACTTATTCAGCCTGAGCGCACGGGCGGAACGCGGCATAGCCCGACCGTCATGCTGAGCGAATGCAGGGGGACGATAAAGGCGGATATCCGCCATGGGCCGCCACCCACCATCCAGCGGCGGTGATCCGCAAAAAGATATACCGCAAAAAAGGGCGCGCCATGACGGACTGGCGCGCCCCTCTTTTCTTTTCCCCCGCCTTGGGGGGCGGATCGGGCAGCCTTAACGATAGCAGACCTTGCGGACCGCCGCGACGACCTTCGCCGCGTCGACCAGCGCCGCCTTTTCGAGATTGGCGGCATAGGGCAGCGGCACGTCCTCGTTGGTCACGCGCAGCACCGGGGCGTCGAGATCGTCGAAGCCCTGCTCCATCACCACCGCCGCGATCTCGCTCGCGATCGAGCAGACCGGCCAGCCTTCCTCGACCACCACGAGGCGGTTGGTCTTCCTGAGGCTCTCCAGCACCGTGGCGGTGTCGAGCGGGCGCAGCGTGCGCAGGTCGATGACCTCCGCCTCCACGCCGTCGGCCGCAAGCTGCTCCGCCGCGTCGAGCGCCACGCCGACGCCGATCGAATAGCTGACCAGCGTCACGTCCTTGCCCTCGCGCATGATCCGCGCTTTGCCGATCGGCAGCACATAATCGTCGAGCACCGGCACGTCGAAGCTGCGGCCGTAGAGCAGTTCGTTCTCCAGGAACACGACCGGATCGGTCGAGCGGATCGCCGCCTTCAGCAGGCCCTTCGCATCCGCCGCGTCATAGGGCGAGATGACGATCAGGCCCGGCACCGCCGCATACCAGGGGCCGTAATTCTGGCTGTGCTGGGCCGCGACGCGGCTCGCCGCGCCATTGGGGCCACGGAACACGATCGGGCAGCGCATCTGGCCGCCGGACATGTAATTGGTCTTGGCCGCCGAGTTGATGATCTGGTCGATCGCCTGCATCGCGAAGTTGAAGGTCATGAATTCGATGACCGGGCGCAGCCCGCCCATCGCCGCGCCCGCGCCGACGCCCGCAAAGCCATGCTCGGTGATCGGCGTGTCGATGACGCGCTTGTCGCCGAATTCCTGCAACAACCCTTGCGTGACCTTGTAGGCGCCCTGATATTCGGCGACTTCCTCGCCCATCACGAACACGCGCTCGTCCTTGCGCATCTCCTCGGCCATCGCGTCGCGCAGCGCCTCGCGGACAGTGAGCTTCGTGAACTCCGTGCCCTCCGGGATAGCCGGATCGGCCGCGATCTTCACTTCGGCCGGGGCAGGCTTTGCGAGCGGAGCCTCCGCCTTCGCCGCCACGGCGGCAGGCGCCTCGGCCGCCGGTGCGGGCGCGGCCGCCTCGGCCTCGCCGCCCTCGCCTGCTCCGTTACCGGCGGCAGCGCCGGCTCCGTCTCCGGCCCCCTCACCCGCCATCGTCGCGATGACGGCGCCGACCTTCACATTCTCGCTGCCTTCGGGCACGAGGATCTTGCCGATGACGCCTTCGTCCACCGCCTCGAATTCCATCGTCGCCTTGTCGGTTTCGATCTCGGCGAGGAGATCGCCGGATTTCACTTCGTCGCCTTCCTTGACGAGCCACTTGGCCAGCGTGCCTTCCTCCATCGTCGGAGACAGCGCGGGCATCTTGATTTCAACTGCCATCAATATTGCTCCACCAGCACGTCGGTATAGAGTTCAGCCCCCTCCGGTTCGGGGGAGGTTTCCGCGAAATCGGCGCTTTCGTTGACGATCTTGCGGATGTCCTGATCGATGGCCTTGATCTCGTCGGCGCTGATGCCGGCGGCTTCCAGATGCTTCCTGATGCCCTCGATGGGATCGGATTTCTCGCGCATCTCCTGCACTTCCTCGCGCGAGCGGTATTTGGCCGGGTCGGACATGGAGTGGCCGCGATAGCGGTAGGTCTTCATCTCCAGCAGGATCGGTCCCTTGCCGGATTTCACCCATTTCAGCGCTTCCTCGGTCGCGGCGCGCACGGCGAGCACGTCCATGCCGTTCACCTGCAGGCCGGGGATGCGGAAGGATTCGCCGCGGCGGAACAGCTGGTCCTCGGCGGACGAGCGGTTGACCGAGGTGCCCATCGCATATTGGTTGTTCTCGATCACGTAGATGATCGGCAGCTTCCACAGCTCGGCCATGTTGAAGCTCTCGTAAACCTGGCCCTGGTTGCTGGCGCCGTCGCCGAAATAGGCGACGCACACGCCGCCGTCGTTATTGTACTTGTGCGCGAAGCCGAGGCCGGTGCCGAGCGAGACCTGCGCGCCGACGATGCCGTGGCCGCCGTAGAATTTATGCTCGACGCTGAACATGTGCATCGAACCGCCCTTGCCCTTGGAGATGCCGGCGGCGCGGCCGGTCAGTTCCGCCATGATGAGCTTGGGGTCGATGCCGTAGGCGAGCATGTGGCCATGGTCGCGATAGCCGGTGATCACGCTGTCCTTGCCGGGGGTGAGCGCCGACTGGATGCCGACGGCGACGGCTTCCTGACCGATATAGAGGTGGCAGAAACCGCCGATCAGGCCGAGGCCGTAAAGCTGGCCCGCCTTTTCCTCGAAACGGCGGATCAAGGTCATCTGCCGGTAGAATTCGAGCAATTCGTCCTTGCTCGCGTCATAATCCTTCGTCGGCAGTACGGGCTTGGCCTCGTTATGATCGGGCCGGGCCGGGGCGGCCGCGCTACGGGCGGACGACTTCCCTCTCGTCCGCGGCGTTGCTGGTTTTACCAAGAGCGCATCCTTCTTTGGTTTCACAGGGAGGAGCGCCGAATATAGACAGACGCCTGCCAAAAGCCAATGAAAAGGGACGCGCAAACGAACCTATATGATGATTTCCGGTTTTTCGGTCGGCCGATGGCGGGCCGGATCACTTCAGCGGGACGACGACCTCATCCGGGTGCCCCACATTCAGTTCCTTGCGGATCATTTCGTCGGCCATGTCCGGGTCCGCATGACGCGGATTGAGCAGGTTCACACGGTTGGCGATTCTCGCCCGCTCCGCCTGCACGACCTTCAGCTCCGCCTTGCTGTCGCGCAGCTGATGCGTGTAGTCGCCCCACGCCAATATGCCGTTCGGCCCCAGAATCGCATAGCCGATCAGCAGCGCGAACAGCAGCACCGCGATCGCCGGGCCGAAGGCCGATGCGAACAACATCCGAAGCTTAGCGATATGAGCCATGAAGCCTTTGAATCACGTTCGATTCGGGGACGCAACAGAAAAATGGAAAAACCCCGGAATTTGCGACGAATTTTCACTCGCCGCAGCTTCCGGGGCCCTGCAATGCCGTCAGGCGATCAGCGGAAGATGCCGCGCCCGGCGTAGACCGCCACGTCACCCAGTTCCTCCTCGATGCGGATGAGCTGGTTATATTTGGCGAGCCGGTCGGAGCGCGCCAGCGATCCCGTCTTGATCTGCCCGCAATTGGTGGCGACCGCGAGGTCGGCGATGGTGGCATCCTCCGTCTCGCCCGAACGGTGCGACATCACCGCCGTATAGCGCGCGCGATGGGCCAGATCGACGGCGGCCAGAGTCTCCGTCAGCGAACCTATCTGGTTAACCTTGACCAGCAGCGAATTGGCGAGGCCCTGCTCGATGCCCATCGCCAGACGCTTCGGATTGGTGACGAACAGATCGTCGCCGACCAGCTGGCAGCGGCTGCCGATCTTGTCGGTGAGGATCTTCCAGCCCTCGAAATCGTCCTCGCTCATGCCGTCCTCGATCGACTTGATCGGATAGCGCGCGACGAGGTCGGCGAGATAGTCGGCCATCTCGGCGGGGGTCAGGCTCTTGCCCTCGCCCACCATCTCATATTTGCCGTTCTTGAAGAATTCGGTCGAGGCGCAGTCGAGCGCCAGCACCACGTCGTCGCCCGGCTTGTACCCGGCCTTCTCGATCGAGGCCATGATGAAGTCCAGCGCGTCGGTGGTCGAGGCGAGCGCCGGAGCAAAGCCGCCTTCGTCGCCGACCGAGGTGGCGAGCCCCTTGTCGTGCAGGCCCTTCTTCAGCGTGTGGAAGATCTCCGCGCCCACGCGCACCGCGTCGGCGATGCTCTCCGCGCCGACCGGCATGATCATGAATTCCTGGAAGTCGATCGGGTTGTCGGCATGCTCGCCGCCGTTGATGATGTTCATCATCGGCACCGGCAACACATGCGCCGACACGCCGCCGACATAGCGATAGAGCGGCAGGCCGCGCGCGTCCGCAGCCGCCTTCGCCACCGCGAGGCTGACGCCGAGGATCGCATTGGCGCCAAGCTTGCCCTTGTTCTCGGTGCCGTCGAGGTCGATCATCACCGCGTCGATTTCGGCCTGATCCTCGGCATCCAGGCCGACCACGGCCTCGGCTATGTCGCTGTTGACGGCCTCGACCGCCTGCAGCACGCCCTTGCCCAGATAGACGCTCTTGTCGCCATCGCGCTTCTCCACCGCCTCATAGGCGCCGGTCGAGGCGCCCGAAGGCACGGCGGCGCGGCCGAAGCTGCCGTCTTCCAGCAGAACGTCCACTTCGACCGTGGGGTTGCCCCGGCTGTCGAGGATCTGGCGGGCATGAATATCGAGAATGGCGGTCATCATCACTTCCTTCTGTCTGCACGGAATATTGGCACCGGGGGAATGCCTGATGTTCGGCGCCCGCTTAGCCAGCGCGCGGGCATAAGGCAACGGATAAGACGGCGCGATCTCCAATCCGCGGCTCGATCCGCGGCGCAATCTTTCGTTACGTAAAATTTCGCGCCCGCAGGGTGAAATCGACGACGGGAACTGTTATCTAGCCTGAAGCATTGTCCTCCAAGAGGCATGTCTTCGAACGTCAAAAGCAAAGGGAACCGCCATGGCCGACACCCCCGATCTCACCACCACGCCCGCGAAGAAGGCGCGCAGAACCCCGGCGCGCAAGGCTACGGAGAGCAAGGCATCGGCCGGCAAGGCGGCAACCAGGAGCAAGGCGGCCACAGCGGCCAAGACCCCCGCCAGAAGCCGCGCCGCCGCTGCGCAGGCATCCGCGCCCACCTTCGCCGAGTCCGCCAATCAGGCCCGCGCCGCGCTCAACACCGCGACCGCCGCCGCGCGCGCCAAGGTGAAGGAACTCACCGAAAAGGCGTCGACGGACTGGAAGGCCCAGGGCGAGAAGGTGAAGGCGCAGAGCGGCCAGCTCCGCGAAAAGGCAGGCAAGGTGGCGCACGAAACCGCCGACAGCGCCAAGTCCCACACCGGCACCGCGATGCAGAGCCTCGCCCGCCTGATCCAGGAAACCGCCGAGACGGTGGATACCAAGCTCGGCCCGCAATATGGCGACTATGCCCGGCAAGCCGCGAGTGCGGTCGCCAGTGCGGCCAAGACGCTGGACGACAAGGATGTGGACCAGCTGCTCGGCGAAGCGCGCGATTTCGTGCGCAAGAGCCCCGCCGTCGCCATCGGCGCGGCCGCCGTCGCCGGTTATGTGCTGATGCGCCTCGCCAAGGGCGGCGGGACCGACACCAGCGGCGAATAAGCCGGCGGGGCGGCGCCTGTCCGCCCACGGCCCACGCCCGCCCGCCACTCCACAAAAACAATCGGGGGAGCGCATAGCGTGACAGACAAGACCGGCTGGCAACCGGAACAGGGGCTGGAACAGGAAGCCGAACGGCCTTTCGATCGGGAGGATTCGCCCGGCGGCGATCGCGCGGCGTCCTCCTCCCCTTCCGCATCGGAGGAAGATCTTTCCACCATAGAGGTCGTCCGGCTGCTGATCGCCGAGGGGCGCGATTATGCCGCCCATGAGGTCCAGCGGCAGAAGCTGCGCGCCGCCATAATGGGCAAGGCGGCGCGCGATGCGGCGATATTGGGCGTCGTCGCGCTGTTCCTGCTGATGGGCGCGCTGATCGCCGGGCTGGTCGGCCTCGTCCTGGCGCTGGCGCCGCTGGTCGGCGGGGCGCTGGCCGCGACCGGGATCGTGGTCGGTTCCACGCTGCTGCTGATCCTCATCCTGCTGCTGATCGCCAGGGCGCGGGTGAAGCGCGCCCTCCGCCAGTCCTTCCGCCGGGAGACAACGGAATGAACGGCCCGCACGAGACACCCGCCGAGCAGCTCGCCGCGCTGGATGCCATCACCGAGGACCAGCGGACGCGCATCCGCCGCCTCGCCGGGCTGACCGCCGAGCGGCTCCGCCCGGCCCGTATTGCGCAGGATGCACGGAACCGCGCGCTCGATCTGGGGTTGGATGCGATAGACAAGGCCCGGACGATGGCCCGCGCCCACCCGGTAAGGACGGTGGGCCTGGTCGCGGCGGTCGGCGCAGTGATCGCGCGCAAGCCGCTGTGGCGGCTGTCCGTGTCCGGCTATCGCCGCCTGCGCGAGAGATTCAGGCCGGATGACCGGAACAGCGCTCCTTCGGCCGCAACAAGTGAGGATTGAGATGGAACAGGACATTCACGACAAGCTTGACCGTGCACGGGCCATCGCGACCGAAAATGTGAAGCGGGCAACGGAAGGCATTCGCGAAGGCGCAGAGCGCGTGCGCGAAGGCGCCGAACGTGTGGGCGAACGCGCCCGTGCCGCCGGCAGCGGCGCCGGGGAAACCCTCGGCAAGGCACGGGAGCAGGCCGGCCGGGCGGCGGGACACGCCAACCGCATCATCACCGAGCATCCCCTGGCGGCGGCAGCGGCGGCTGTCGCCGTGGGCGCGATGGCCGCCTATATGTTCCCGAAGAGCAGCCGCAAGCTGCGCGCGGCCGCTCCCAAATTGCTGAGCGCCGCTGCGGCCGCCGGGCAGAAGGTCACCCGGACGCTGGCCGAGCAGGCGAAGAGCAAGGCGCAGTTGCCGGTCGAGGAAACCGGACATCATCTGCTCGAAAAATTCGGCGACGCCGCCCGTAAGGCCCCCGGCAATGCGGTCGACGCGGCGAGGAGCGGCCTTGAAACCGCCCGCGCCTTCGCGATGGAGGCGGCCCGCAAGGCGGAACTGGAAGAGCGCGCGGGCAAGCTGCTCGACGCGGCCAGCGAGGCGGCTTCGAAAATGGCCTCCAGGGTGCGCGACCATGCGCGCCGCGACACGAACGGGGACTGAGCGGCCTTTCCACGCCTGAGGCCGGGCGGCACGCGCCTTTTTTCGGCCTCAGACCAAAGTATCGACTGTCGGCGGTTGATTTCAAAGCCCGCCTTGCCGTAGAGGAAACCTCCATGAGCAAGCTGCACCTCGTCATGGGCGGACGCGTTTCCGACCCCCGAACCACCGACTTCGACGACCTCAACGCGATCGAATTCGTCGGCGTCTTTCCTGACTATGCCTCGGCGGAAAAGGCATGGCGCGGCGCGGCCCAGCGCACCGTCGACGATGCCGAGATGAAATATGTGATCGTGCACCTGCACCGGTTGCTCGATCCGGAACAGGACGCGCCTCCCGCCGACGCATAAGCGCCGACGCGCCACGGCATTTACCTTTGCGGGCTTCGCACCATGCGGGGCGCTTCCGCAGCGATATACGCGCGTTATTCCTGCGCTGCGTCGTCTTTGCGGAAGTTATTGCGCATGGCGCTCCGGGAACGCTTCGCCCGCTTGCGCGCGCCCTTAATGCAGCGCGCGGGCGCCCGCACGTCCGAACCTCAGCTTGAGCAAAGGCCGGGTCAGCACCATGCCGGCGAGAAAGCCGCCGATATGCGCGCCGATCGCGATCGCGCCGTTCCCCGCCCCCAGCGCCTGACTATCCAGCCCCGAAGCGAGGCCGACCAGAAACTGGAGCATGATCCAGCCCGCGCCCAGCCACGCCATGCGCACGATGTTGGCGGGGATCGGCCCCAGCGGCTTCACCTCGCGATTGCTGAACAGCAGGGCATAGGCGCCGAGGACCGCGGATATGGCGCCGCTCGCGCCGATCATCGGCACCACGGCATCCGGCTCGATCAGCCACTGCCCCAGCGCGGCGGCATAGGCGCCCGCCGCATAGAGCAGCAGAAGCAGCCTGCCACCGAGCACCATTTCCACCTGCCGTCCGCAGAACAACAGGATCAACAGGTTGAAGCCGAGATGCAGCCAGCCGCCGTGCAGCAGCGCGGAACTGAGCGGGGTCAGCAGGAAGGGAACGACCGGAATGCCCAGCCCGGCATCGTCAAGCAGGCCCGGATGATCGAACCGCGCCGGAATGAATCCGCCGGCATAGACCAGCAGATCACCCCAGCCGCTGAACGACAGGAAGAGGAAGACGAGCGCGGTGATGCCGGCCAGAAAATGGGTATAGCGCCCGCCGGAACCCTGTATCGCCGGCATCAGGCCCGCCCATCCGTTATGGTCACGGCGATCTCAGATGAACTCGATCTTGTCGACGCTGTAATATTTTTCGCCGGAGGGGACGACCACTTCCACATCGTCGCCCACCTGCTTGCCGATCAGCGCACGGCCCAGCGGGCTGTTGTAGGAGATCATCCCGGCCTTGGCATCCGCCTCGGCCTGTCCCACGATCTGGTAGCGGACGGGCTTGTCGTCCTCGTCCAGCAGCGTCACGGTCGCGCCGAAGACGATCTTGTCGCCGGAAAGGGTCGTGGGGTCGATCACCTGCGCGCGGGACAGCTTGTCCTCCAGATCGGCGATGCTCGCCTCGACCTGGCCCTGGCGTTCCTTGGCGGCGTGATATTCGGCATTTTCGGAAAGGTCGCCATGCGCGCGCGCTTCCTCGATCGCGTCGACGATCTGGGGGCGCTCCGCCTTCAGGGCGCGAAGCTGATCGTTCAGCTTTTCATACCCAATGGCGAGCATCGGCATTTTTTCAACAGTTGCCATCCGTAAATCCCCAATATTTTCCTCTACCGGCTCGCCATCGCGACCCGGATCGAACCTTTCATCCCTGACCGGAACTCAAGAGACTGGATCAGGTATAATAGGATTGCAGCGCCTTCACTTCAAGAGGATGCGATTGCAAAGCCTCGATCGCATCCACCGCCGCGACGCTGGCCGCCGCCGTGGTGAAGCTCGGAACCTTGAACCGCAGCGCGCTGGCGCGGATGGAATGGCTGTCCTTCAGCGACTGCCAGCCTTCGGTCGTGTTGAAGATCATCGCGATATCGCCGTCGGTGATGCGGTCGACGATATGCGGCCGCCCCTGCGCCACCTTGTTGACCGTCTCGACCGCGAGGCCATGCTCTTCCAGATAGCGGGCGGTGCCGCCGGTCGCGACGATGGTGAAGCCCAGCTCGCGCGCCTTCTTCACGGCGGGCAGCACGACCGGCTTGTCGCTGTCCTTCACCGACACGAAGATCGCGCCGGAGCGCGGCAGGCTGGTGCCCGCGCCGATCTGCGCCTTGGCGAAGGCGGTGGCAAAATTGCTGTCGATTCCCATGACTTCGCCGGTGGACTTCATTTCCGGCGAAAGCACCGGATCGACGCCGGGGAAGCGGTTGAACGGGAACACCGCCTCCTTCACCGCGATATGGGCGATCGCGTTGCGGTCGATCTTCGGCAGGTCGGCCAGCTTCTCCCCCGCCATCACCCGCGCGGCGATCTTGGCGATGGGCGCGCCGATCGCCTTGGCGACGAAGGGCACGGTGCGGCTGGCGCGCGGGTTGACCTCGATCAGGTAGACGACGCCATCCTTGACCGCGAACTGCACGTTCATCAGGCCGCGCACCTTCAATGCGCGGGCGAGCAGGTCCGCCTGACGCTCGATCTCCGCGATCACCGCGTCGGGCAGGCTGTAGGGCGGCAGCGAGCAGGCGCTGTCGCCCGAATGGACGCCCGCCTCCTCGATATGCTGGAGCACGCCCGCGACCACCACATCGTCGCCGTCGCACAGCGCGTCCACGTCCACCTCGGTCGCGTCGCGCAGATACTGGTCGATCAGCACCGGGGAATCGCCCGACACCTGCACGGCCGTCGCGATATATTCCTCCAGCTGCGCCTGCCCGTCGACGATCTCCATCGCCCGGCCGCCCAGCACATAGCTGGGGCGCATCAGCACCGGATAGCCGATGCGGTTGGCGACCGCGATCGCCTCTTCCCGGCTGCGGGCGATGCCGTTGGCGGGCTGCTTCAGGCCAAGCCGCTCGACCAACGCGGCGAAGCGCTCGCGGTCCTCCGCAAGGTCGATCGCATCGGGCGAGGTGCCGAGGATCGGGATGCCCGCATCCTCCAGCGCCTGCGCCAGCTTGAGCGGCGTCTGCCCGCCGAACTGCACGATCACGCCCGCCAGCGTGCCGTTCTGCTTTTCGGTATGCAGGATCTCCAGCACGTCCTCGGCGGTCAGCGGCTCGAAATAGAGGCGGTCGGACGTGTCATAGTCGGTCGACACCGTTTCCGGGTTGCAGTTGACCATGATCGTCTCATAGCCCGCATCCTCCAGCGCGAAGCAGGCATGGCAGCAGCAATAGTCGAACTCGATCCCCTGCCCGATCCGGTTCGGACCGCCGCCGAGAATAACGACCTTCTTGCGGTCGGTCGGCTGGCTTTCGCATTCCGGCTCGCCGAAGCTCGGCGCCTCATAGGTGGAGTACATATAGGGCGTCTTCGCCTCGAACTCCGCCGCGCAGGTGTCGATGCGCTTGAACACCGGACGCACGCCGAGCTTGTGGCGCAGCGCGCGCACCTCGTCCTCGGTCACGCCGCCGGTCATCGCCACCACCGCCTCGCGGATCAGGCCGGAGCCGTGGCGGATCGCATTTTCCATGCCGGGCTTCAAATGCGCGGATTGCAACGCCAGCCACGCGAGCCGCTTGTCGGAAAAGCCCATCGCCTTGAGGCGGCGCATGCCCTCGGCGTCCTGCGGCAGGCCGTTTTCCAGCACCTCGCCCTCGGCGTCGATGATTTCCTTGAGCCGTTCGAGGAACCACGGGTCGAACTTCGCGACCGCGTTGATTTCCGCGACGCTGAGTCCTTCGCGCAGCGCCTGCGCGGCGATCAGCAGCCGGTCGGGCGTCGGGCGGCCGAGCGCAGAGACGATCTCGTCGCGCGTGGCGCCTACCAGCGCATCGACCTGGTTGAAGCCGGAAAGCCCGGTTTCCAGGCCGCGCAGCGCCTTCTGCATCGATTCATGAATCGAGCGGCCGATCGCCATCACCTCGCCCACCGACTTCATCGCCGTGCCGAGGATCGGCTCCGCGCCCTTGAACTTCTCGAAGGCGAAGCGCGGGATCTTCGTCACCACATAGTCGATGGTCGGCTCGAAGCTCGCGGGCGTCGCGCCGGTGATGTCGTTGGTGATCTCGTCGAGCGTGTAGCCGACCGCCAGCTTCGCCGCGACCTTGGCGATCGGGAAGCCGGTCGCCTTCGACGCCAGCGCCGAGGAGCGCGACACGCGCGGGTTCATCTCGATAACGATCAGGCGACCGTCCTTGGGATTGACTGCGAACTGCACGTTCGAACCGCCTGTTTCCACGCCGATTTCCCGCAGCACCGCGATCGAGGCGCTGCGCATGATCTGATATTCCTTGTCGGTCAGCGTCAGCGCGGGTGCGACGGTAATGGAATCGCCGGTATGGACGCCCATCGGATCGACATTCTCGATCGAGCAGATGATGATGGCGTTGTCGGCGCGGTCGCGCACGACTTCCATCTCATATTCCTTCCAGCCGAGCAGCGACTCCTCGATCAGCACCTCGGTCGTCGGCGAAGCGTCGAGGCCGGAGGTGACGATGGTGACGAACTCGTCGCGATTATAGGCGACGCCGCCGCCGGTGCCGCCCATGGTGAAGCTGGGGCGGATGATCGCGGGCAGGCCGATGAACTCCAGCGCCGCCATCGCCTCGTCCATGCTGTGCGCGACGCGGGACCGCGCGGATTCAAGGCCGATCTTGTCCATCGCGTCACGGAACTTCTGGCGGTCCTCGGCCTTGTCGATCGCCTCGGCATCGGCGCCGATCATCTGCACGCCATATTTTTCCAGCGTGCCGTCCTCGAACAGCGCCAGCGCGGTGTTGAGCGCGGTCTGGCCGCCCATGGTCGGCAGTACCGCATCCGGGCGCTCCTTCTCGATGATCTTCGCCACCACTTCGGGCGTGATCGGCTCGATATAGGTCGCGTCGGCCATGTCCGGGTCGGTCATGATCGTGGCCGGGTTGGAATTGACGAGGATGATGCGATACCCCTCCTCTTTCAATGCCTTGCAGGCCTGAGTTCCCGAATAGTCGAACTCGCACGCCTGCCCGATGATGATCGGACCCGCACCGATGATGAGGATGGAGGAGATGTCAGTGCGTTTCGGCATCTTATTTTTTCAACCCGTCAACGAATTTCTGGAAAAGGTAGAAGCTGTCCTGCGGGCCCGGCGAGGCTTCCGGGTGGTACTGCACAGAAAAGGCATTTTTATCAATGATCTCTATGCCACAGTTGCTACCGTCGAAGAGCGACACATGGGTCGCCTTCACATGGGCGGGCAGCGTGGCGGCGTCGACCGCGAAGCCGTGGTTCATGCTGGTGATCTCGACCAACCCGTCCTCCAGCCGCTTGACCGGGTGATTGGCGCCGCGATGGCCCTGATGCATCTTGATCGTGCGCGCGCCCGCGGCCAGCGCCAATATCTGATGGCCGAGGCAGATGCCGAAGATCGGCACGCCCTCGTCCAGCAGGCGGCGGACCACCGGCACCGCATATTCGCCGGTCGCGGCAGGATCGCCGGGGCCGTTGGACAGGAACACGCCATCGGGCGAGAGCGCCGCTATCTCGTCGTAGCTCGCCGTCGCGGGCAGCACCGTGACCTTCGCACCCGCCTTGACGAGGTTGCGGAAGATGTTGTTCTTCGCGCCGAAATCCAGCGCGACGACATGCGGCGCGTCGGCCCGCGTCGCTTCCAGATGATAGCCGACGCCCAGCGCCCAGGCGCCGTCCTTCCATTCGCGCCGCTCCCCGGTCACGACCTTGGCGAGGTCCATACCCTCCAGCCCCGGCCACGCCTGCGCCTGCCTGTGCAGCGCGGGAAGGTCGAACCTGCCGTCGGGATGATGGGCGATCACCGCATTGGGCGCGCCCTGCAGGCGGATGCGGCGGGTCAACGCGCGGGTGTCGACGCCCGACAGGCCGATGCGGCCGTTTACCTTCATCCATTCGTCAAAGGGCTGGGCGTTGCGGAAATTGCTCGGCTCGGTCACGCTCTGGCGCACGATGCAGCCCAGCGCATGCGGCGCAGCCGCCTCGACATCCTCGGCATTGGTGCCGACATTGCCGATATGGGGGAAGGTGAAGGTGACGATCTGCCCGGCATAGCTGGGGTCGGTCATGATCTCCTGATAACCGGTGATCGCGGTGTTGAAGCACACCTCGCCCACCGCCTCGCCCACCGCGCCGAAGCCATGGCCGAACACGCATGTGCCGTCCGCCAGAACCAATACCCCTGTCGCTCCTTTGGGCACGGTGGGGTATGTGGCGGTCGCCATGGCTTTGTTCCTTCTGTTTTGCTTTGGGCCGGCCACGCTCCATCCGTCCGACAGAGCGCAGGCTAAACGGCCCGCCACCTATGCCTTTGCGACCGTGCGGTCAATGACTGTTAAAAATTAGTTTTGCCGCTATATCTGTTCCTTTCCCAAACCCGTGAAGAAGGATTCGCACCGTCATGATCCGTGACGCCATCAAATCCGCGCAAATCGAGGCGATGAAGGCCGGAGACAAGGATCGGCTGGCCGCCGTGCGCCTGATCCTCGCCAAGATCAAGGATCGCGACATCGAGCTGCGCACCGCCTCCTCCACCCCCGACGACGACGCGGTGGTGGTCGACGTGCTCCAGAAAATGGTGAAGCAGCGCCGCGAATCGATCAGCATGTACGAACAGGGCGGCCGCACCGAACTCGCCGCCAGGGA
The DNA here is from genome assembly GCF_014196495.1 of Sphingobium jiangsuense. Classification (GTDB taxonomy): domain Bacteria; phylum Pseudomonadota; class Alphaproteobacteria; order Sphingomonadales; family Sphingomonadaceae; genus Sphingobium; species Sphingobium jiangsuense. The sequence goes on along the minus strand of NZ_JACIDT010000010.1, from coordinate 117,313 downwards.
GCAGGCGGAGCTGGACGTGATCGAGACCTTCCTCCCCCGCCAGCTGAGCGAGGAGGAGACGAAGGCCGCGATCGAGGCGATCAAGGCGGAAACGGGCGCGGAAAGCGTCAAGGACATGGGCAAGGTGATGGCCGTGCTGAAGGAACGCCACGGCACCGTCATCGACATGAGCAAGGCCAGCGGGCTGGTGAAGGCGGCGCTGGGCTGAGGCGAAGGGGATTTCCCGTCATGCCAGCGCAGGCTGGCATCTAGGAGGCGGCGCGCGACATGGCTTGCGGCCCCAGCCTACGCTGGGGCGACGATATGAGGTGAAGGGTCGCTCACAGATCCCGGCACCTGAAAAATTACGTAACATCGCTATTTGAATTCGCCCCGACTCGCGCTAGGGTCGGTATAATAGAGCCATGTCGCTTTCGCCCCAGTTCCTTGACGAGTTGCGTGCCCGTACCACCTTGTCGACACTGATCGGCAAGAGCATCAAGGTGCAGAAGGCAGGCCGGGAATATAAGGCCTGCTGCCCCTTCCATAACGAAAAAACGCCCAGCTTCACGATCAACGACGAGAAGGGCTTCTACCATTGCTTCGGATGCGGCGCGCATGGCGATGCGATCCGCTGGATGACGGAGCAGCGCGGCCTTCCCTTCATCGACGCGGTGAAGGAACTGGCCGACGCCGCCGGGCTCGACATGCCCGCGCCCGATCCGCGCGCCGCGCGCAAGGCGGAGCAGGCCAAGGGGCTTCACGACGCCTGCCAGGCCGCGCAGGACTGGTTCGAGCAGCAGCTTGCCGGGGTCGAGGGCGCGCAGGCCCGCGCCTATCTGGCGAAGCGCGGCATCACCGACGCCACCCGCCGTGCCTTCGGCTTCGGCTTCGCGCCGGATTCGCGCGGCAAGCTCAAGACGGCGCTCAAGGATTTCCCGCAGGAAATGCTGGTCGAGGCCGGGCTGCTGATCCAGCCCCCCGACGAGCCGGGCCGCACCGACCGCGAGCCCTATGACCGTTTCCGCGGCCGCCTGATGCTGCCGATCCGGGATGCGCGCGGGCGGGTGATCGCGTTCGGCGGCCGCATCATCGGCGAGGGCGAGCCCAAATATCTCAACTCCCCCGACACGCCGCTGTTCGACAAGGGGCGCACCCTCTACAATCTCGACAAGGCGCTCGCCGCCGCGCGCAAGACGGACCGCGTGATCGTCGTCGAAGGCTATATGGACGTCGTCGCGCTGGCGCAGGCGGGAATAGAGGAAGCCGTCGCGCCGCTCGGCACCGCGCTGACCGAGCATCAGCTCGAACGGCTGTGGAAGATGGTCGATGTGCCGGTCCTCTGCTTCGACGGCGACGGCGCGGGCCAGAAGGCCGCCGACCGCGCCGCCCTGCGCGCGCTCCCCTTGCTGAAGCCCGGCCAGTCGCTCCATTTCGTGACGCTGCCGAACGGGCAGGATCCGGACGACCTCATCAAGGCCAAGGGCGCCGCCGGGTTTGAGGCCGCCATCGCCTCCCCCCGCCCGCTGGTCGAGCAGGTCTGGCGGCAGGAGCGCGCACAGGGCGACACCTCCTCCCCCGAAGGGCGCGCCGGATTGCAGAGCCGCGTCGCGGAACAAGCCGCGACCATCGCCGACCCGCTGGTCCGCAAGGAATATGAACGCGCGTTCCGCTCGCTGTTCTGGGACGAATTCGGGTGGAAGAAGCAGGAACGCACCGCCGTCCGGGGCTTCATCGCCCGCACGCGAGAGGAAACCCGGTCCGATACCGCCGCGCTCACCAACATGGCGGAGCGGATCGAGCGCATGGTGAAGCGGGCGGTGCTGCTGGGCCTGTGCCGCTATCCGTCGATCCTCTACACCCACCGCGAACAGCTCGCCGCGCTGACCATGCCGACCGACGCGCTGAGGCAGTGGACGCGGCTGCTGATCGCGGCGTCTTTCCAGCGTCCGGCCCTTGAAGAAAGCCTGATCGACGCCATATTGCAGGATGCTTCCCTGCCTGAACCGGAACGCCGCAGTATTAAGCATGACCTGCGTTTTTCGTTCTTCAGAGCGGACGCGGACAGGAGCATGGCGGAAACTGATCTGGGCGAAGTCATAAACATTCTTTTGTTCGAGCAGGAATTCACGCCAAAGCTTGAACGATTGAAGGCTGATCTCTATGCGCACGGCGACGATGGAATGGACGAGGCCCGCTGGCAGGAACATCTCTCGCTTATCACCCTGAAACAGCGGAATGATGAGCGCCTGCGGGAATTGAAGGCGAATATCGAGGAACAGATGATGGCCGCCTGAGGCCGCATCACCGATTTGACTAAGGCGAACGAATGGCGAGCAAGGCGAACAAAGGTCAGGGCGAGGATATGGAAAGCGGCGACGCGCCGCTGCTCGACCTGAATGAAGCATCGGTCAAGAAGCTGATCGCGCGGGCGACCAAGCGCGGGTACATCACCTATGATGAGCTGAACGCCGCTCTGCCGCAGGACCAGATGTCCTCCGAACAGATCGAGGATGTGATGTCCGCGCTCAACGACATGGGCGTCAACATCGTCGAGAATGAGGAAGCCGGCGAGGACGGCGAGGACAATCGCGACGATGACGTCGAGGCGATCGACACCGCCGACGACGGCATGGGCGAGCGCATCACCATCGAGAAGAAGAAGGAAACCACCGATCGCACCGACGATCCGGTGCGCATGTACCTGCGCGAGATGGGCGCGGTCGAGCTGCTCTCGCGCGAGGGCGAGATCGCCATCGCCAAGCGCATCGAGGCGGGCCGCGATACGATGATCCTGGGGCTGTGCGAAAGCCCGACGACCTTCCACGCGATCATCGAATGGTCGACCGCGCTCAACAATGGCGAGATGCAGCTGCGCGAGATACTCGATCTCGACGCGATGCTTTCCAAGGACCCCGCGCCCGAAAGCCTGTCGGACGACGACAGCGACGATGACGGCGAAATCTCCGAAAAGACCGCTGGCCCTTCCTTCAAGGATGAGGACGAGGTCGAGGAAGAGACCGAGGAGGACGACGAGGATTCGATGGTCGAGCGCCGTGCGCGCCGCGTCGAGGAGGAGGATGAGGACGACAACACCCTCTCGCTCGCCCAGATGGAAGAGACGCTCAAGCCGATGGCGCTGGAGAAGTTCGCCGCCATCACCGAAATCTTCCACAAGTTCGCCGCCGCGCAGGCCGCGCGCCTCGACGCGATGGCCAGCGGCCAGACGATCAGCGACGCCGCCGAGGAAGACTATCAGAAGCTGCGCGAGGACCTGACCGCCGAGGTCGAGAGCGTCCAGTTTCACCAGCAGAAGATCGAATATCTGGTCGACCAGCTCTACAGCTACAATCGCCGGCTCACCACGCTGGGCGGGCAGATGCTGCGCCTGGCCGAGCGCCACAAGGTGGCCCGCAAGGATTTCCTCGACCAGTATATCAATCATGAGCTTGACGAAGGCTGGCTGGACAAGGTCGCGGGCCTCGACAAGAAATGGGCGAAGTTCGCGGAGAGCGAAGTCGCCGCCGTCGACCGCATCCGGGGCGAGGTCGCGGAGATCGCGCAGGCGACCGGCATGTCGCTGTCCGAATTCCGCCGCATCGTCAACATGGTGCAGAAAGGCGAGCGCGAGGCGCGCATCGCGAAGAAGGAAATGGTCGAGGCGAACCTGCGTCTCGTCATCTCCATTGCTAAAAAATATACGAACCGTGGCCTGCAATTCCTTGATCTTATTCAGGAAGGCAATATCGGCCTGATGAAGGCGGTGGACAAGTTCGAATATCGCCGCGGCTACAAGTTCAGCACCTATGCGACCTGGTGGATCCGGCAGGCGATCACCCGCTCGATCGCCGATCAGGCGCGCACCATCCGCATTCCGGTGCACATGATCGAGACGATCAACAAGCTGGTGCGCACATCCCGCCAGTTCCTGCACGAGCAGGGCCGCGAGCCGACGCCGGAGGAAATGGCCGAGCGCCTGTCCATGCCGCTGGAAAAAGTGCGCAAGGTGATGAAGATCGCCAAGGAGCCGATCTCGCTCGAAACGCCGATCGGCGACGAGGAGGACAGCCATCTGGGCGATTTCATCGAGGACAAGAACGCGATCATCCCGGTGGACGCCGCGATTCAGGCGAACCTCAAGGAAACGGTCACCCGCGTCCTCGCCAGCCTGACCCCGCGCGAGGAGCGCGTGCTGCGCATGCGCTTCGGCATCGGCATGAACACCGACCATACGCTGGAGGAAGTGGGCCAGCAGTTCAGCGTGACGCGCGAGCGCATCCGCCAGATCGAGGCGAAGGCGCTGCGCAAGCTGAAACACCCCAGCCGCAGCCGCAAGATGCGCAGCTTCCTCGACCAGTAAGCCCCCGCGCCATCGGCACGATGCAAGAGGCCGGATCGGAACACCCCGATCCGGCCTCTTGCGGTTCTTGGCTCTTCCCGCTTTCCGCCTCCTCGTCCGCCGGACTGCCCGCGCGGGTTGGCGTCTGCAAAGCAATTATATCCTCTGCCGACAGGTCAGGGGTGAACAAGCGCTTTCGGCCAGAAGCGGACGTAAAAGATTGGTTTCACGCGGAGGCGCGGAGACGCGGAGAGATGGTAGCGCGAAGCGCTTTCCCTCGTCATTCACCCCGGCAACCGACGCAAGGAGAATGAAATGGGGCCTGCGGCCCGGAACGTCCTTCTCCGCGCCTCCGCGTCTCCGCGTGAACTTTCTACTCCAGCACGATATGTCCGCTAACCTACCCAAACCAGCCATTATTTCCCCTTCATGCCAGCGCAAGCTGACATCTCAGGAGGCAGCGCCCGCCATCGCCCCAGTCCCCTGCCCCGCGCCGGGCTAGCGAAACGGACGAAGCCCCTCGCCCCATCCACCCCGCTTTTACCTAGCACGCCCTTAACCCTATTTATCGTTTTCCTGCCTCATATTGGAACAGGGGATACAGGAAAACGCGACGAACCGAGTGGCTCATAAACGGCCCGTTTACCCCGTTTCCGCTATAAGTTCGGCTGCACCTTCGACGGGTCGATCGCAGGAATAAAAGAGGCATATCATGCACCAGGCACATAATTTCGAGGTCAGTTTTCAGGATGGCGCTTCGATCGTCGATCTGCTCGTCGTGAAGGACGGATCGGAAGCCCATGCCCATGTGCGGACGCTGATGGCCCTTGCCGCCGATCCCATGGCCCAGCCGCTGCCGCTGCTGGCCGACGCCGTTCATTATCTCGGCCTGTTGCATGGGCAGTTCCCCGCGGTCATGGATTATGCCGCGACCCACATCATCGACAATGCCGCGCGCCAGTGGCTGATCGACGCCTGCGACGCCTTCGCGCAGGAACGCGCCTATATCGCCCGCCTGGCGGTGGAGCTTGGGCCGGTGCCCAGCACGCCGGGCCATCACAACAGCGACGCGACGGTGCTGCAACTGCGCCATGCGGTCGAGATGCTGGCGCAGTCGGAACGGCATGGCTGCGCGCTCGGCGCCGCGACGACGCTGGCGATCGACTGGATCGCGATCCGCCGCCTGCTCGACCATGCGGCGATCCGCACCGGGCTGGAACCGGTGCAGTCCGCCCTGCCGAACAAGGTGGAGACGCTGCATTTGCTGCGCGCGCTGGATGCGACCGAACTGACGACCCGCGCGATCCGCTTCGGCGGGCGCCAGCTGCTGCACCAGCACAACAGCCTGTGGTCGATGCTCGAAAGCCGGGCGGAAACGCGCGCGGAGCAATAACCGCCCGCCGCGCCTTGCGTCGATCCGCGAAGCCCTCTACCGCTCCTGTATCGCAACAGGAGGATTTGCGCCGTGCGTTTTGAAGGCACCGCCGATTATGTCGCCACCGATGATCTGAAGGTCGCGGTCAATGCCGCCGTCATGCTGCGCCGTCCGCTGCTGGTGAAGGGGGAGCCCGGCACCGGCAAGACGGTGCTGGCGCAGCAGATCGCCGCCGCCATGGACGCGCCGCTGATCGAATGGAACATCAAGTCCACCACCAAGGCGCATCAGGGCCTGTACGAATATGACGCGGTCGCCCGCCTGCGCGACGGCCAGCTGGGCGACGAGCGGGTGCACGACATCCGCAACTATATCCGCAAGGGCAAGCTGTGGGAGGCGTTCACCTCCCCGCGCCTGCCGGTGCTGCTGATCGACGAGATCGACAAGGCCGATATCGAATTCCCCAACGACCTGCTGCAGGAACTCGACCGGATGGAATTCCACGTCTATGAAACCGGCGAGACGGTGAAGGCGCAGGAGCGGCCCATCGTCGTCATCACCTCCAACAACGAGAAGGAGCTGCCCGACGCCTTCCTGCGCCGCTGCTTCTTCCACTATATCCGCTTCCCCGACCGGGAGACGATGCAGGCGATCATCGACGTGCATTTCCCCGGCATCCAGAAGGTGCTGGTCAGCCGGGCGCTCGACATCTTCTACGAGGTGCGCGACGTGCCGGGCCTGCGCAAGAAGCCCTCGACCTCGGAACTGCTCGACTGGCTGAAGCTGCTGCTGGCCGAGGACATGCCGCTCGACGTGCTGCAATCGCGCGACGTGCGCAAGGCGATCCCCCCGCTGCACGGCGCACTGCTGAAGAACGAGCAGGACGTGATGCTGTTCGAGCGCCTCGCCTTCATGGCCCGCCGGGAGCGGTGAAGGCGCGAAGGACGGGAAGCCGGCGGCCCGCCCGCCCGCTCTCAGATCAGATAGCCCAGCTCATATAGCCCCCAGCGCTGTCCGTCGAAGCGCAGCGGCACGAACACGCTGCGCAGCGCGCGATAATGGCCGTCGCCGAAATCCTGCCGATAGCTGTAGAGGAAGAAATCCCCTTCAGCGTCCAGCGCGCGACGGGTCTGGGAATCCATGAATATCTGCCGGTTGCGCGCATTTTCCAGATTCCACTTGCGCTGCCCCTGCCGCTGCGGCTGGCTCTTCTCGCTGATATGGGTAGGCAGGAAGCCGTTGCGGTCGATCAGGCAACAGCCGACGATCGCCTGGTCGCGGACCGTCTGCGCGTCGAGCAGCGGGCGGATCGCCGTGTCGGCGAAGGGCACGAAGCGGTTGCGATATTGCACCGGGTCCGTCCCCGGCAGCGGCTGATAGTCGGTATCGAACAGCGCGGCCCGGCCCAGCAGCCCGCGCGCAAGGCCGTCCTCGATCGCGCGGACGACCTCCGCCGCGCCTTCCAGCCCCAGCGCGATAAACCGGCTGTTGCGCGATTCGAGGCCCGCATGGGCGGCGCTGTTGAACATGTCGTTGGCATAACCTTCCAGCCGGTTGACGCGCTCCACCACCTCATCGAGCTGCCGGGCATGCTCCATCGAGGCGGTGCTGAAATGGTCCAGCCCTTGCGACAGCTGGCGGACGTCATGGCTGGCTTCGGCCGTGCTGTCCGCGATGTCGGAGGACCGGGCACGGAATGCCGTGACCAGCCCGCCGATCCTGTCCATCGCGGTGCGCAGTTCGTCGATATGGATACCGGTGCTCTGCCCCTGCCGGATATTCTCCTCGACCCCGCCGATCAGCGCGCGCGCGCGCTTGTCCAGTTCGCCCAGCTGCTCGCCCACGGACGCGGCCGAATGATCCGCCCGTTCGGCAAGGAAGCGGATCTCGTCGGCCACCACCGTGAAGCTGCGCGTCGCCTCGCCGCCGCGCGCGGCCTCGATCGAGGCATTGAGGCCCAGCATCCGCGTCTTGCGCGCAATCTCTCGCAACTGTTCCGAAATGCCGCCGACCGTTTCGATGATCGGCAGGAAATCCCGCAACCGGCTTTCCAGCCCCGTCACGCGCTGGACGAGGCTGGTCACATGATCGAGCGATTCCGCGATGGCCGCGCGGCATTGGCCGATAATATCCTCGGCGCTGAGCGACGTGTCCTGGAGATGGCGGGCGGCATTGCTGTTTTCCGCCTGGGTACGGGAAAGGGCCGCCATCACCTGCCGCAGGTCGATCAGGCGCGACACGTCCCCCTGTATGTTGGCGTTCAGCTGGTTGAGATAGCCCGCGATATCGCTGCACTGCAATGAAACATCGCCGCATCTTTCCCCGATCTCGGAAAGCAAAATATTGTTTTCCATATTATTTCCTGCCGTTGCCGGAAATGACATAGTGCAACAATTTTGTTGCGATGCAAGATACTTCTCCACCATCCGGCGACAGCCTTGCTCTGGCGGGAAGGCCCGGCTTGCTGTAAGCGGGGGCGATGTTTCTGTCTTTCCTCGACGCTCTGCGCGCAGCGGGCCTGCCGGTCGGCATCAAGGAGCATCTGACTCTGCTCGAAGCGCTCGACCGCGACGTGGCCGGGCACAGGCCCGAAGATTTCTATTATCTCGCCCGCACCATCTATGTGAAGGACGAAGGGCTGATCGACCGCTTCGACCGCGTGTTCCAGCAACATTTCCGGGGCGCGCTCGGTCCGGAGGGGGAAGAGGCGGCCTCCCTGCCGGAAGAGTGGCTGCGCGCGGTCGCGGAGAAATTCCTGACGCCGGAGGAAATGGCGAAGATCGAGGCGCCGGGCAGCTGGGAAGAGATAATGGAAACGCTGCGCCAGCGGCTGGAGGAACAGCAGGGGCGGCATCAGGGCGGCAATAAATGGATCGGCACCGGCGGCACCTCGCCCTTCGGCAACAGCGGCTATAATCCGGCGGGCGTGCGCATCGGCGGGGAAAGCCGCCACAGGCGCGCCGTCAAGGTGTGGGAAAAGCGCGAGTTCGCAAATCTCGACAGCACGCGCGAGTTGGGCACGCGCACGATCAAGGTCGCACTGCGCCGCCTGCGCCGCTTCGCCCGCGAAGGCGCGGCCGAGGAACTGGACCTCGACGCAACCATATCCGGCACCGCGCGGCGCGGTTTCCTCGACGTGCGGATGCGGCCGGAGCGGCGCAATGCGGTGAAACTGCTGCTGTTCCTCGACGTCGGCGGATCGATGGACCCTTATGTGACCATGACCGAGGAGCTGTTCAGCGCGGCGGTGAGCGAGTTCAAGAATCTGGAATTCTTCTATTTCCACAATTGCCTGTACGAAGGCGTGTGGAAGGACAACCGCCGCCGCTTCGCCGAGCGCCTGCCGACCTGGGATATCCTCCACAAATATGGCCATGATTATAAGGTGATATTCGTCGGCGACGCGGCGATGTCTCCCTATGAGCTGACCCATGCGGGCGGCAGCGTGGAACATCATAACGAGGAACCGGGCGCGCTCTGGCTGGAACGGGTGACGAACACCTATCCCGCGACCGTGTGGATCAACCCGGACCGGCGGGAGAGCTGGGACTACAGCCAGTCCAACCGGATAATTCGGCAGCTGATGGACGACCGCATGTACCCGCTGACGCTCGACGGGCTGGACGAGGCGATGCGGGAGCTGAGCCGGAAGCGGTGATTGGGAAAAATTCCGTCATTCCGGCACCGGCCAGTATCGTTGACGGCCATGTTCCGTACGATCGAGAACGATGCCAGCCTGCGCTGGCATGACGTGAGAGCGGCATCGACCGTTTAAGCAATAAGTTCACGCGGAGGCGCGGAGACGCGGAGAGGGGATGAGCCGCAGGCTCTTTGTGCCCATTTCGCCTTCGGTCCCAACCGTCGGCATGGGAAAGAATGCTTCGCGATTATTATCTCCGCGCCTCCGCGTCTCCGCGTGATTATATATGCGTGGCTGGCCGCGTCAGCTCATGGCCGCAAGCGGTCCCCCGCCCCATCACCGATAGAGCAGATGCGCCCCGCGTTCCTCCTTCCACGCCCGTTCATCCGGCGCGGTCAGCGCATCGAGATCGGCGGGCGTGGCGGCGGCATCGTCCACCCATTCCCGCAGCAATGGGGAGCCGTTGATGACGTCGATCGGCAGCTTTCCGAATTCATATTCATAGGGGAAATCGCGCCACAGCTCATAATCGGGGTACAGCCGCCGGATCGCCTTGAACGCCAGCGCCTGCAACCGCCATGGCCGGAAAGCCGCATGATCGTAGAAACCGCCCTCGGCATGGATATGCACGCCCGCGCATTGCCGCCCCACATGCTTGTGGAAGGTCGGCTCGAACCAGCATTCGCGCAGCGCGCAGCCTTCAAGCCATTGCGGTGCGAGCGCGCGCATTTCCGCGATCACCGCCCGCGCATCAATATCCGGCGCGCCGAACAGTTCGAGCGGGCGCGTCGTCCCCCTGCCCTCGCTCAGCGTCGCGCCCTCCAGCATCACCGTGCCGGAATAGGCCCGTGCCATGTTGAGATTGGGCGCATTGGGGCTGGGGTTGATCCAGAGACGATCGACAGGCCAGCCGAAGCCGGGCGCCGCCTCCGGCTCCCACCCCTCCATCGCGATCACGCGATAGTTCACATCGAGGCCATAATGGGCGATGAACCAATGGCCCAGCTCGCCCAGCGTCAGCCCGTGCCGCATCGGCATCGGACCGGCGCCGACGAAGCTTTCCCAGCCGGGACGCAGGCTCAGCCCCTCGACCGGGCGGCCCGCCGGGTTGGGGCGGTCGAGCACCCAGACCGACTTGCCGTGCTTCGCGCTTTCCTCCAGCACATAGAGCAGCGTGGTGACGAAGGTGTAGATGCGGCAGCCCAGGTCCTGAAGATCGAACAGCAGCACGTCGAAGCTGTCCATCATCGCGGCCGTGGGGCGGCGCACCTCGCCATAAAGGCTGAACACCGGGATGCCGAGCGCCGGATCGGTGAAATCCGGGCTTTCCATCATATTGTCCTGCTTGTCGCCGCGCAGCCCGTGTTGCGGCCCGAAGGCGGAAGAGAGGCGGATATCGGGCAGCGCCGCCAGCGCATCGAGGCTGTGCGTCAGCTCCGCCGTGACGGAAGCGGGATGGGCGAGCAGGGCGACGCGCTTGCCGACGAGAGGCGCGCGCAGGGAAGGGTCGGCGATCAGCCGGTCGATACCGTTCTTCATGATGCGCTAGGTGCCGGGAGTTCGAGCGCAAAGCAAGCCGGATGATGGAAATCGGGCTTGCCGGGCGGATGCGCGAGCGCCCAATAGCTTTTCGTGCCGTCCTTCTCCTCGATCACGGCGGAGAGGCCGATCCGGAGGGGACCTTTGGCAATATCGTTCAGATCGACATGGATGCGGACGACATAAGGCTCTCCCGTCTCTTCCCCCCGCTCTACGGATGGCGGGACCGGGCAAGGCAAATCGGTCATGCCTTCACGATAGCCATCGAACGCATAGGCCGCCCATTGGGTGGACGGCGAGAAATTATATTCATGATAGCCCCTCGCCCCGGCAGGCCGCAGGAACATTTCGAAGCAGGTGGTCTGCCAGAGGTTCGCGGTTCGCTCCGATGGCGCCCCTGCGGCGAGGGAAAGCGCTTCCTTCCCTTCCACAAAATAGCTCAGCAGCAGCCCATCGAAGGACTGGCCCAATTCCACCCGGACCCTGCGGATGGCATTGGCAGGGGTCTGCGGATGGCAAGTCAGTTCCAAAACCCTACTCAACCGCTTTTCTCCATGCTAAGGGCGCCGCCCATGACCAACTACACATCCGATCTGCTGCGCCTGCTCGATGAGCGGGGCTATATCCACCAGTTGACCGATGCGGAAGGGCTGGATGCGCTCGCCGCGAAAGAGGTGGTGCCCGGCTATATCGGCTTCGATCCGACCGCGCCGTCGCTGCATGTCGGGCATCTGGTGTCGATCATGATGCTGCGCCAGTTGCAGCGCGCCGGGCACAAGCCCATCGTGCTGATGGGCGGCGGCACCGGCAAGATCGGCGACCCCAGCTTCAAGGACGAGGCGCGCAAGCTGCTCACCACCGAGCTGATCGCGGAGAATGTCGCCAGCATCAAGCGCGTCTTTGCCCGCTTCCTGACCTTCGGCGACGGCCCGACCGACGCCATCATGCTCGACAATGCCGAATGGCTCGATGCCCTCGAATATATCCCGTTCCTGCGCGATATCGGCCAGCATTTCTCGGTCAACCGGATGCTGAGCTTCGATTCGGTGAAGATGCGGCTCGACCGCGAGCAGTCGCTCAGCTTCCTCGAATTCAACTACATGATCCTGCAAGCCTATGATTTCCTGGAATTGTCGCGCCGGTCGGCGTGCCGCCTGCAAATGGGCGGGTCGGATCAATGGGGCAATATCGTCAACGGCATCGAGCTCGCCCGCCGGGTCGACGGCACCCATGTGTTCGGCCTGACGACGCCGCTGCTCACCAATGCGGACGGCAGCAAGATGGGCAAGACGGTCGGCGGCGCGGTCTGGCTCAACGAGGATCAGCTGCCGAGCTATGATTATTGGCAATTCTGGCGCAACACCGCCGACGCCGATGTGTATAACCGGCTGCGGCTGTTCACCGACCTGCCGATGGACGAGGTGAAGCGCCTTTCCGCGCTGCAAGGCTCCGAAATCAACGAGGCGAAGCGCATCCTCGCCAATGAGGCGACCGCGCTGTGCCGGGGGCGCGAGGCCGCCGAAACCGCCGAAAGGACCGCCGCGGCGACCTTCGCGGGCGGCGCAGGCGCGGACCTGCCGAGCGTTGCGCTGTCGCAGGCGGGCACGGTGCTGGCGGCGACCACCGCACTGGGCTTCGCCGCCTCCAACAAGGAGGTCCGCCGCAAGCTGGAGGAAGGCGCGATCCGCGTGAACGGGGAGGTGGTGAAAGATCCCCATTTCGCGCTGAAGGCGGGCGACAAGCTGAGCTTCGGCGCGAAGAAGCACGGCATCGTGGCGGAGGGCTGAACCACCCGACGCCTTCGCCTTCGCCTCAGGCGAAGGCGTCGGGCATTTCCCGGCGGATGAACGCCACCACGGCCTCGCGCACCTCGCAGCGCAGGTCGAAAACCACGCCCGCATAACGCGCGCTCAACAGGCCGCGCAGTTCCAGCGCGCCGGGCCGCTGCTCCGTCACCTGAAGGAGCGCGACGCGCCCGTCCCAATGCCGGTTCGTCTGTACGGCCTCCACGAACGCCTTGCGAATGCGCTCTATATCGGCCGAGGCATGGACATGGAACAGCACGGTGCCGAGCAGGTCCGCCCGCTCCCGCGTCCAGTTCTGGAACGGCCGTTCGAGGAAATAGGAGACCGGCACCACCATGCGCCGGTCATCCCACAGGCGCATCACCACATAGGTCAGGCGAATATCCTCGATCCGGCCCCATTCCCCTTCGACCACGACGATGTCGTCCAGCCGGATCGGCTCGGTGAAGGCCATCTGCATGCCGGAGATCAGGTTCTTGAGCGCGGGCTGCGCCGCCGCGCCGACCGCGAGCGCGGCCAGCCCCGCCGACGCCACCAGCGTCACGCCGATCGCCCGCACCCCCGGTATCGCCAGCAGCATGAAGGCGATGGTGAGGAACAGGATTCCCACCTGGGCGATGCGGTGCAGGATGCGCACCCGCGTCGTGCGGCGGCGGGCGGCGAGATTATCCTCCACCGTGATGTCGGAATGCAGCTCGATCACCCGCTGCACCGCCGCCGCGACGCGCAGAGCGAGCCATCCGGCAAGGGCGGCGAGCGCCATCGCCGATCCGATCGCCCACCATCGCGCGACCTGCGGGCCGAGCGACACCCCCTCCATGCCCGCCATCAGCACCAGCAGCGCGAGTAACCAGCGGGACGGCTGGTAGATGGCCTGCAACAACAGGTCGTCCCCACTCGTCTTGGTGCGCCCGGACAGGCGGCGGATCAGGTGGAAAACCAGGAAATGGACGACCAGCGCGACGGCGACGCCAATGGCAAGACCGGCCAGCGCACGCCAGTCCGCATGACCCAGGGCGATATGGAATTGCGATGGCTGCATGGCGGATAAAAGGGGCAAGCGGAGATTATGTTCCCGATATTCGGCCTTTTCCAGCGGCGGTTGTCTTTGGTGGATGGGATGGGAGGATGCGGATCGGGAGGTTAGCTGCCCCCTCGACTTTGCCGTCACCCCAGTGCAGGCTGGGGTCGTGGGCCACGTCGCGCGCAGCCTCCTGAGATGCCAGCCTGCGCTGGCATGACGGGGAATGTAATATTATTTTCGGTACTTATCGAACGGCCCACTTCCGTTCGCCCTGAGCCTGTCGACCCATAGGGCGGGCAAAGCCCAACGGCTGCTTTTCTCTTGGGCCAAGAAAGTACAGGGCTTCGACATCGAAGCGAGGCGAGTGACTCGCTCGACAGCCCGAACGGTTTTAATCGCTGTCTTTTCCACCCTATCCGTACGATCCAACCTATTTATCCGGCCTTGAGCAACCCCACCGCCGCGTCCCGCTCGAACAGATAGAGGCAGATCCGCGCCGCCTGCCCGCGTTCGGAGGCCAGTCCGCCGTCCCGCTCGACCAGCAGCCTCGCATCGTCGCGCGCCATGTCGATCAGTTCGCCGATATCCTCCGGCGTGGCGAGGCGGAAGCTCTGGTCGCCCGACTGGCGCGTGCCGAGATAATCGCCCGCGCCGCGCAGCTTCAGATCCTCCTCGGCGATGCGGAAGCCGTCATTGCTCTCCCGCATCAGGGCCAGCCGCGCCCGCGCCGTCTCCGACAGGCCGTTGCCGCGCAACAGCAGGCAGGTGGATGCCTTGTCCCCGCGCCCCACCCGCCCGCGCAGCTGGTGCAGCTGGGCAAGGCCGAAGCGGTCCGCGCCCTCGATGATCATCAGCGAGGCATTGGGCACATCGACGCCGACCTCGATCACCGTGGTCGCGACCAGCACGCTCGCCTGACCGGTTGCAAAGCGCTCCATCACCGCGTCCTTCTCCGGCCCCTTCATACGCCCATGGACCAGCGCGACCTTGTCCGCGCCGAAGCGCATGCGCAGCGCCTCGGCCCGCGCCTCGGCCGCCGCCTGATCGCTGGCCTCGCTTTCCTCGACCAGCGGGCAGACCCAATAGGCCTGCTCCCCGCCCGATATGTGGCGGCCCAGCGCCTCGATCACCTCATCGAGGCGGTCCACCGACATCACCAGCGTCTTGATCGACTGGCGGCCGGGCGGCATCTCGTCGAGGCGGCTGACCTCCATGTCGCCATAATAGGTCAGCGTCAGCGTGCGCGGGATCGGCGTCGCCGTCATCACCAGCACATGCGGATTGAGCCGCGCCTTCGCCGTCAGCATCATCCGCTGCACCACACCGAAGCGGTGCTGCTCGTCGATCACGGCAAGCCCCAGATGCTTGTAGCTCACCGCCTCCTGAAAGATCGCATGGGTGCCCACCAGAATGTCGATGCTGCCGTCCGCCAGCCCCATCAGCGTCGCCTCGCGCGCCTTGCCCTTGTCGCGCCCGGTCAGCACCGCGATGTTGACCGGCACCCCGGCGAGCATCCGCCGCAGCGTCTCATAATGCTGGCGCGCGAGGATCTCAGTGGGCGCCAGCATCGCGCCCTGCATCCCCGATTCCACCGCACCCAGCAGCGCCATCAGCGCCACCCATGTCTTGCCCGCGCCGACATCCCCTTGCAGCAGGCGCAGCATCGGCGCGGATTGCTGGATATCGCCGTCGATCTCGCCCAGCGAGCGCAGCTGCGCGCCGGTCGGCGCAAAGGGCAGCTTCACCAGATCGCGCAACTTGCCGGTGGGATGCAGCGGATCGGCCTTCCTCTTGCGGGCGGCGGCGCGCACCAGCATCAGCGCAAGCTGGCCGGAGAATATCTCGTCATAGGCGATACGGCGGCGCGCATCGCGGCTGTCGGGCGTCGCATGGACGGAGAGCAACGAGGCGCGCCAGTCCTTCCACCCCCGCCGCGCCAGCACCGATGGTTCGATCCATTCGGGCAACTCCGGCGCACGTTCCAGCGCCTGCCCGACAAGGTCGCGCATCCGCGCCCCGCTGATCCCTTCGGACAGGGGATAGACGGCCTCGCGCACCTGAATGGCGGCGGCCTCGCGCGGTTCGGAGACATGATCGGGGTGGACGATCTGGAGAAAGTCGCCCCATGCCTCCAGCTTGCCCGAAATCACCTTCGGTTCATTGAGGGGCAGCAGCTTCCTCGGCCAGCCGCTGTTCCGGCCGAAATAGATGAGGCTGACGCTGTTTCCCGCCTCATCCTCCGCCACCACCCGGAAAGGCGCGCGCGCGCCGCCGCTCGCCCGATACTCCACCGGGGTCAGCGTGACGATGATCGTCTGCCCTACATCGGCGGGGTCGAGCCGCGTCACCCTTTTGCGCTCCACCCACCCCGTCGGCAGATGGAAGGCAAGGTCCACCATGCGCGAAAGGCCGAGCCGGTCGAGCGGTTTCGACAGCGCATTGCCCACGCCTTTCAGCACGGAGATTTCGGCAAAGAGCGGATTGAGAAGTTCGGGTCGCATGGCTATGGCCTGACCGATAGCCCAGTGCCCCGCCGCGATCAAATGCGAAGGGGCAGACCCGGACAGGACAGACACGATCATGTACGAAGACCCCCGCCTGCGCCGCCTCTATTTCCAGGCATGGCACAGAGGCACAAGAGAGGCCGATTATATGGTCGGCGGCTTTTTCGACCGCTACGCCTCGACATGGAATGAGGAGGAGTTCCAGTGGTTCGAAACGCTGCTGGATGAGCAGGATGTCGACATCATGGCATGGGGCATGGGAACGGCGGAGGTGCCCGAACGGTTCAAAGGCCCGATGATGGACGCTTTCAAAAAGCTCGATTTCATCAAGATCCGCAACTGAGGCCCGAACGCCAGTCCCGATGATCGACCCCCAGCGCATCCTTTCCGCCCGTCAGCCCCTTACCCTGTCGGGGACGCCGACCGGCTTCCTGCCGGTGCTGCTGGCGGACCTCGCGCGGGCCAGTGCGGGGAGCGGCAAGCCCGCGCGCACCGTCTTCGTCGCGCCCGACGAGCAGGCGATGCAGGCGATCGCCGACACCGCGCCCTGGTTCGCGCCGGAGCTGGAGATCGTCCTCATCCCGGCATGGGATTGCCTGCCCTATGACCGCGCCTCGCCCTCGCTGCGGTCGGCGGCGCAGCGGCTGGCGGGCCTCCATGGCGTGCAGGGGCCGGTCAAGGCGCCGCAGCTGGTGCTGACCACGGCGGCGGCGATCACCCAGCGCACGCTGACGCCTTTCCGCGTGCGGCAGTTGGTGGCTCGGCTCGCGCCGGGCGAGCGGATCGACATCAACCGGCTGACCGCGCTGTTGCAGGCAAACGGCTATGTGCGCACCGACACCGTGCATGACGCGGGCGAGTTCGCGGTGCGCGGCGGCATCGTCGACCTGTTCCCCGGCGGCGCGCCCGAACCGATGCGGCTCGACTTCTTCGGCGACGAGATAGAGACGCTGCGCAGCTTCGACCCCGGCACCCAGCGCTCGACCGGCGACGTTGCGAGCTTCACCCTGCTCCCCGCGTCCGAGGCGCTGCTGGACGAGGATACGATCAAGCGCTTCCGCACGCGCTATCGCGACCTGTTCGGCGCGACCGCGACCGGCGACCCGCTCTATCAGGCGGTGAGCGACGGGCGACGGCTGGCGGGCATGGAGCATTGGCTGCCGCTGTTCGAGGAGCGCCTCGTGCCGCTGCTCGACCATTTCGGCGAGGATGCGCTGATCCTGCGCGACGGCGGCGTCACCGGCGCGGCGCAGACGCGGTTCGAGGCGATCACCGATTATCATGCCAACCGCGTCGCCTCGCGCGGGTCCGACCCCGGCAGCTATCGCCCGCTCGCCCCCGATCAACTTTATCTGACGGCCGACGAATGGGCGGCGCAGGTCGCTGCGCACCCGATCCACATCACCTCGCCCTTCCACGAACCGGAAAGCGCGACCGTGCTCGATCTGGAGGTCGACGCCGCCCGCGATTTCGCGCCTGAACGCACGCAGGGCGCGAACATCTACGACGCGGTTGCCGTCCACATCGACAATGAGCGCAAGAAAGCCCGCAAGGTCATCGTCGCCAGCTATTCGGCGGGCGCGCGCGAACGCCTCTCCGGCCTGCTGAGCGACCATAAGGCAAGCCGCCTCGCGCTCGCCGACAGCTGGCAGGAGGCGCAGGGGCTGGCGGCGAAGGGCAGCGCCGCGCTCGTCGTGCTGCCGCTCGACCATGGCTATAGCAGCGCCGATATCGCGCTGCTGACCGAGCAGGACATGCTCGGCGACCGGCTCGTCCGCCGCGCCCGACGCAAGAAGAGCGCCGACGCCTTCCTTGCCGAACTGGCGACGCTGACGCCGGGCGATCTGGTCGTCCATGCCGATCATGGCATCGGCAAATATGAAGGGCTGATGTCGATCCCGGTCGGCAATGCGCCCCATGATTGCGTCGCGCTCGAATATGCGGGCGGCGACAAGCTTTATGTGCCGGTCGAGAATATCGACGTGCTCTCCCGCTATGGCGCGGAGGAAGGCGCGGCGCTCGATCGCCTCGGCGGCGAGGCATGGCAGCGGCGCAAGGCGAAGATGAAGGAGCGTATCCGCGAGATCGCGGGTGAACTGCTGAAGGTCGCCGCCGCGCGCGCACTGCGCCCCGCGCCCGTGGCGGAACCGGACAGCGGCGGCTACCCGGCCTTCGTCGACCGCTTCCCCTATGACGAGACCGAGGATCAGGACCGCGCGATCAGCGACGTGATCGAGGATCTGGGCGCGGGCCGCCCGATGGACCGGCTCGTCTGCGGCGATGTCGGCTTCGGCAAGACGGAAGTCGCGCTGCGCGCCGCCTTCGTCGCGGCGATGGCGGGGTTGCAGGTGGTGGTGATCTGCCCCACCACCCTGCTCGCCCGCCAGCATCATTGCAATTTCGTGGAGCGCTTCGCCGGCTTCCCGCTCAACATCGGCCGCCTTTCCCGCCTCGTCCCCGCCGCCGAGGCCAAGGCGACCAAGGAAGGGCTCGCGGCGGGCACCATCGATATCGTCGTCGGTACCCATGCGCTGCTCGCCAAGGGGCTGGAGTTCAAGCGCCTCGGCCTCGTCATCGTGGACGAGGAACAGCGCTTCGGCGTCGTCCACAAGGAACGGCTGAAGCAGCTTCGCACCGATGTGCACGTGCTGACGCTGACCGCGACACCGATCCCGCGCACGCTGCAAATGGCGATGTCGGGCCTGCGCGAGCTCTCCGTCATCCAGACACCTCCGGTCGATCGCCTCGCGGTGCGCACCTATGTGATGCCGTGGGACGGCGTCGTCATCCGCGAGGCGCTGCTGCGAGAGCATTATCGCGGCGGGCAGAGCTTCTTCGTCGTGCCGCGCATCACCGACATAACCGATATCGAGGAATTTCTGCGCGATCAGGTGCCGGAGGTCCGCCCGGTCGTCGCCCATGGCCAGATGGCGGCCTCCGAGGTCGAGGAGCGCATGTCGGCTTTCTACGACAGGAAATATGACGTGCTGCTCTCTACCACCATCGTCGAGAGCGGCCTCGACATTCCGAGCGCCAACACCCTCATCATCCACCGCGCCGACCGCTTCGGGCTGGCGCAGCTTTACCAGCTTCGCGGGCGCGTGGGCCGGTCCAAGACGCGCGCCTACGCCTATTTCACCACGCCCGCCGACCGCATCATCACCGAAACGGCGGAAAAGCGCCTGAAGGTGCTGTCCGATCTCGACACGCTGGGCGCGGGTTTCCAATTGGCGAGCCACGATCTCGACATTCGCGGCGCGGGCAATCTGGTGGGCGACGAACAGTCCGGCCACATCAAGGAAGTCGGCTTCGAGCTGTACCAGTCGATGCTGGAGGAAGCGATATTGGAGGCGAAATCCGGCGGCAGCACCGATTTCGTGCCCAAGGACGCCTTCTCGCCGCAGATCACCATCGACGCGCCGG
Organism: Sphingobium jiangsuense; assembly: GCF_014196495.1. Taxonomy (GTDB): domain Bacteria; phylum Pseudomonadota; class Alphaproteobacteria; order Sphingomonadales; family Sphingomonadaceae; genus Sphingobium; species Sphingobium jiangsuense. The sequence goes on along the minus strand of NZ_JACIDT010000010.1, from coordinate 97,685 downwards.
TGCAGATACCGGAGGACTATGTGCCGGACCTCGACCTGCGCATGGGCCTCTATCGCCGCCTCAACGAGCTGGACGGCGCACAGGAGGTGGAGGCCTTCGCCGCCGAACTGATCGACCGCTTCGGCAAGCTGCCGCCCGCGACGCAGAACCTGCTCACCCTCATCCAGATCAAGCAGAATTGCGTGAAGGCGGGAATCGCCCGCCTCGATGTCGGGCCGAAGGGCGCATTGGTGGGCTTCCACAACGACCAGTTCGCCAATCCGGCGGGCCTCATCGGCTATGTCCAGCGCCTCGCGGGCACGGCCAAGCTGCGCCCGGACAACAAGCTGGTCATCACCCGCGCATGGAAAGACGGCGCGGCGCGACTGCACGCGGCGCTGCAACTCTCCAAGGGGCTGGCGAAAGTGGCGGGCTGAACCCGGCCCGACTTTTTCACCCTTCAGACATGGTCGAGCAACAGTGGAGCCCTAATTCCGGCTCCGATGATCGGGCATGATAGCCCGGCGTCGAGCAGGAGATTATCATGACCTTTAGCCTCGTCCTCCTCGCGGCTGCGGCCGCGACGCATCATGTCGAAATCCAGCATGCCGGGTCGCCGGTCGAGGCGGTCTATACCGCCCGCGCGGACATAGAGACGCGCACCGTCGGCGCCTATGTGCCGAACCGCGCCGACATGCGCCGCTGCCTGTGGAAGGCCACGCTGGTCGTGGAACGCCAGCTCGGCGGCCATCCCGCCACGCCGCGCGTCATTTCCAGCGACCGCGAGCTGTCGGGCAGCCGCGCGGGCGCATGCACCGAAGGCAAGCGCCGCTCGATAGAGCAGGAAGTCGCCAATCGCGACGACGCCATCACCGCGCATCTGCTCGCGGTGGCGGAGCGGGATCGCACTCCGCTGCTGGCAGAGCTGGACGTGGTCCGGCACCGGGGAACCAACTAGGCATGAAGGGGGCGGCTCCCCTCCTTCTGGCGGGGGGCGGCCTGATCTGGAGCGCCCCGCTCCCCGCCCTCGCGCAAGGCATGGACGGTGGCCCCTCCCTCCAGCTGGAAGCGGCCGGCGACGAGCGGCGCCGGGGGCTCAGCTGGAGCGACGGCGCCCCCGTCCTCAAGGCTTCGGCCAGCCTGCCGGTGGGCTCCGCGCTGGCCTTCGACATCGCGGCCACGTCGCTATGGGGCAGCGGGCGGCATGGCGGGGCCGATGCGGCGATCGACGTCGGCGCGCGCTACGCCAGGCAGGTGGGCGCTTTCCGGGGGCAGGTGCTGGGCGGCTATCACGCCTTCCCCGGCGCATCCGGCATGGGCTATGGCGAAATCGGCGGGGGCATCGGCTATCAGTTCGGCCCGGCGGCGCTCGACCTGTTCGCCCGCTATGCGCCGGATCAATCCGCGCTGGGCGGGGACAATCTGGTGCTCGGCTCGGCCCTGTCCATCGGCATCCCGCGCACACCGCTCACCCTGTCCGCCCATCTGGCGCGCTCCTCAGGCAAGAGCGACGACCCGGCTCGCTCGCGCCGCCTGCGCCCGGACGGCACCTATTGGGATCACGGCGTCGCGCTCGACTATCATCGCGGGCGCTGGTCGGCGGGGCTGCGCTATGCCGACAGCAGCATCGACAGGGATGCCGCCGCCCATGGCGGCCCGCGCCTCATCGCCTGCATCGCGCTGGAGCTATAGCGGCCGGGCCTTCAGAACTCCTTCAGGCCTTTGCCACCAGCTCCGCCAATCCGGCCGACGTCACCGCCGCCGAACGCAAAAAGCCCTGATAGATTTCGCACCCCTCGCGCGCCAGCAGGGTCAGTTGCTCCTCGCTCTCCACCCCTTCGGCGATCACCGTCAGCGCCAGCGAGCGCGCCATCGCGATGATCGCGCGCAGGATGATGCGGTCGCGCGAGGTGCCCAATATGTCGCGGCTGAGGCTGTGGTCGATCTTCAGATAATCGGGATAGAGCGCCTTCAGATAGGCGAGGCTGGAATAGCCGGTGCCGAAATCGTCGATGGCGACGCGGATGCCCCGGCCGCGCAAGTCCCGCAGAATCGCCGCCGCGCGCTCGATATTCTCGATGAGGCCGCTTTCGGTGATCTCCACCGTCAGCCTGCCGGGCGGAAAGCCGCTTTCCCCGACCATCGCGAGCAGGCGCTCCACGAAATCGTCCTGCGCCAGGTCGACCGAGGTGACGTTGATCGACAGGCGCAGCCGGTTCAGCGCCTCTGGCCATTGCCCCGCCTCCTTGAGCGCCATCTGCTGGATATGGAGGGAGAGCGGCAGCAGATAGTCGGACCGGTCGGCCGCCGCGAACAGCGTGCCCGCGTCGAGCTGCCCCAGCGCGGGGTGGTTCCACCGCGCCAGCGCCTCGACGCCGACGATCACGTCCTTCAGGCTGTCATATTGCGGCTGGTAGACGATCGCGATCTCGTTGCGGTCCAGCGCGAGGCGCAGGTCGGCATCGAGCCGGTCCGGGTCGCCGCTGGCGCCCTCGCCGCCATGCCGCCTGCCCGACCGGAACCAGATGTCGCTCGTCCCCGATCGCCGCGCATCGGCCAGCGCCGCGCTCGCCCGCCGCAGCAGGCGCGCGGCGTCGTCGCCCGGCGCGCATTCGGCGATGCCGCAGCGCGCGGTCAGGCGGATCATGTTGTCGTCCGCGCAGAAGGGGCGCGCCACGTCGGTCAGGATCAGCCGGGCGAGATCCCGCGCCTCGCCCTCGACCAGACGGCCGCCCCGGCTGCGGAAGGCGACCAGATATTCGGTGCCGCCCATGCGCGCGACCAGCGCCTCCGGCCCCGCGACCTGCTCCACGCAGCGGCTGATGCGCCGCGCGATCTGCACCAGCACCGCATCGCCGACCGGCTTGCCATAGGCGGCGTTCACGCTGTCGAACTGGCTGATGCCGATCAACAGGCAAATGGTGACGCCGTTTCGTCCCGGCTCGTCGGGCGCGGAAAGCTCCTGCGCGAGGCGGCGGCGCGCGGCGGCGCGGCTGACAAGGCCGGTCAGGGCATCATGGGGCAGCGGCGCGAGCAGGCTTTCCTCGCCCTCGCCTCCCGCCTCGGCCAGTTCCGCCCCCCGCCGCAGGGCGAGCCCCCGCGCCGCCTCCAGCGCCAGCGCCAGTTCCCGGTCGTCGGCGGGCCAGGGCAGCAAATGGGTGATGCCGGCGGCGATCAGCGCCGCAACCAGCCCGTCGCCCGCTTCCTGCTCCCGCCCGACCAGCGCGAGGCAGGCCGCGGCCTCGCCGTCCGCCAGTTCCTCCCATTTTTCCAGCGCATCGGGCAGGCGCGCATCCAGCAGGAAAAGGCGGAGCGCATCCCCGGTTCCGCGCGGCGCATCCCCCGCCGGAACGACCTTCCACCCGATCGACGGCAGCCGCGAAACGGGGTCGCCCCCATCGTCCCGCTCCGGCGGGCAGGGGGCGACGATATGCACGATCCGCTCGTCCTGTCCTGTCATTCCGCCCTGTCCGGCATTTGGTCCCCACCCTGTCGCATGCGTTCGGCCCATCTTTAAGGCGCGGACGTTACCGATGCCTTAGGACAACCGCAATCGGCGACATCTTCTTCTTTCTCCCTCCCTTTCCCGACGTGGGACATCGGCGCTGTCCCTTGCGCGGGGGGCCTGCATGACATAGCTAGGGGATATGACACCGGTTCATTCCGTCCCCGCCGCGCCGATGATCGACGGCTTTGGCCGCCGCATCGAATATCTGCGCATTTCGGTGACGGACCGCTGCGACCTGCGCTGCCGCTACTGCATGGCGGAGAAGATGAGCTTCCTGCCGCGCAACGAGGTGCTGACGCTGGAGGAGATCGCGATCATCGCCGATCGCTTCATCGCGCGCGGGGTGCGCAAGATCCGCCTGAGCGGCGGCGAGCCGCTGGTGCGGCGCGATTTCGGCGATCTGGTGCGGCGCATCGGGCGCCATCTGGATGACGGCACGCTCTGGGAACTGACGCTGACCACCAACGGCACGCGCCTCGCCCGGCATGCCGACGACCTCGCCGCCGCCGGGGTGGGCCGCATCAATGTCAGCATCGACAGCCTCGATCCCGAAACCTACGCCTTCGTCACCAGGGGCGGGCGGCTCGACACTGTGCTGGAGGGGATAAGGGCGGCGAGCGCGGCCGGAATCCGCGTCAAGATCAACATGGTCGCGCTCAAGGGGCTGAACGACCGCGACTATCTGCCGATGCTGCGCTGGTGCGCGGGCGAAGGCCACGACCTGACGCTGATCGAAACCATGCCGCTGGGCGAGGTGGAGGAAGACCGGACGGACCGCTATCTGCCGCTGTCCGAGGCCGTGCGGCAGATCGAGGCCGCCCACCCGCTGACGCCCTCGCGCTACAGCAGCGGCGGCCCGGCGCGCTATTATGAGGCGGCGGGGCTGCCGGGCATCCGGCTGGGCCTGATCACGCCGCTCAGCGACAATTTCTGCGCCGGGTGCAACCGCATGCGCCTGACCTGTGAGGGGAAGATATTCATGTGCCTCGGCCATGAGGATCATGTCGACCTCAAGACCGCCTATCGCACCGGCGGCATCGCGGCGGTGGACGCGGCGCTGGACCGGGCGCTGATCGCCAAGCCGCTCGCCCATGATTTCGCCATCGGGCCGGATCGGGTCACCGGCGTCACGCGCCGTCACATGAGCGTGACCGGCGGATGAACGCACCGGAGACAAGGCGGGCGCTCGTCGCTTCCCCTACCCCTGCCGCCCGCGCGGCGGAGGAGCGGCTGCGCGCCAATTATGATTTCGTGGACCCGGCCGACGCCGACCTGATCGTCGCGCTGGGCGGCGACGGCTTCATGCTGCAAACGCTCCACACGCTGCTGGAAACCCGCCGCCACCGGATTCCCGTGTTCGGGATGAACCTCGGCACGGTCGGCTTCCTGATGAACGAATGGCGGCTGGAACGGCTCGACCAGCGGATACAGGCCGCCAAGGCGTTCAAGGTGAACCCGCTGCGCATGGACGTCACCACCATCGACGGCGAGGATATCTCCCTGCCCGCGATCAACGAGGTTTCGCTGCTGCGCGAAACGCGCCAGACCGCGAAGATCGAGGTGATGGTCAACGATCGCGCCGCCTTGCCCGAACTGGTGTGCGACGGGGTGCTGGTCGCCACGCCCGCCGGATCGACCGCCTATAATCTCTCGGCCCACGGCCCGATCCTGCCCCTGGGATCCGGCCTGATCGCACTGACGCCGATCAGCCCGTTCCGCCCGCGCCGCTGGCGGGGGGCGATATTGCCGGAAAAGACGCGCATCCGCTTTCGCGTGCTCGACGCGCAGAAGCGCCCGGTCAGCGCCGTCGCCGATCATCGCGAGGTGCGCGACGTTAACTGCGTGGAGGTGGCGGTGGACCGCGCCTCCCCGTTGACGCTGCTGTTCGATCCGGAACATACTTTGGACGATCGTATCGCAGCGGAACAATTTATTGCATAATCCCCCTTGTCATCTCTCGAACAGCGCTGCTATAGGCGCTCCACCCCAGCGGTGCTGGGGCCACTCCCCGATAGCTCAGCGGTAGAGCATTCGACTGTTAATCGAACGGCCGTAGGTTCGAATCCTACTCGGGGAGCCATTCAAAAAATCCCCATATTTCAATGGCTTGTTGGCGATCGCACATTCAATCTGCGCGCCGCAGATCAGCGTCGGCCATGGGCGGCATCCCGTCCGTCCCCATCAGACATCGTCGGTGCCGACAGGGCCGCCTTCTCCCTCCAGCCGGTTGATCGCCCGCACGTCCCTCTTCGTGAACTTGAGGCGCACGCCCGCGCCGGCCTTCCGGTCCTCGGCCAGGAATATCGCGCCGCCCTGTTCCAGCGCATGGATCAGCCGCGCCCGCTCTTCCTCATCCAGATCGGCCTGCCCGCCCTCGAACGCGGCGAGCGCGGCCTCGTCCAGCCGCGCCAGCTTCGCCACATGGTCGCGCGGCCATTGCACCAATGCGCGCGCGGCGCGCGCCTGCGGTCCGGTGATCGCCATATCGCTGCCTTCCTGTCGTGAAAAACAGGGCGAGCTTACCCGCATTCCGCCTGAATTCAAAAAGCGGCCGGCCCGTACTCAGGCGGCGGATGCCCGGCGCGGATCGGGCAGCAATATCGCGAGCAGGCCGATCGCGGGCAGGAACGCGCATATGCCGTAGACCGTCTCTATCCCCGCGCGATCCGCGACCTCGCCCAATATCGCCGCGCCCAGCCCGCCCATGCCGAACGAGAAGCCGAAGAACAGGCCGGAGATCATGCCGATCTTGCCCGGCACCAGATCCTGCGCGAACACCACGATCGCCGGAAAGGCGGAGGCGAGGATCAGGCCGATCACGACGCTGAGCGGCCCCGTCCAGAACAGGCTGGCATATGGCAGCAGCAGGGTGAACGGCAACGCGCCCACGATCGAGAACCAGATCACATATTTGCGGCCGAACCGGTCCCCCAGCGGCCCGCCCGCCACCGTGCCCACCGCGACCGCCGCCAGAAAGGCGAACAGGTGCAGCTGCGCGGCCTCCACCGATACGCCGAAACGGTGGATCAGATAGAAGGTGAAATAGCTCGTCAGGCTGGCCAGATAGACATATTTGGAGAAGATCAGCGCGAGCAGTATGGCGATGCCGCCCAGCACCTTGCCGCGCGGCAGCGACAGCGCCGCCGTGGCCGAGGACCGCGCGCGGTGAAGGCGCGGCAGGCCGTGGTGGCGGTACCAGATCGCCACGTTCCACAATATCCCGCCCGACAGCAGCGCCAGCATCGCGAAGAAGGCGAGGCTGGACTGGCCCCATTGCACGACGACCACCGCCGCCGCCAGCGGGCCGAGCGCCGACCCGGCATTGCCGCCGACCTGAAACAGCGACTGCGCAAGGCCATGCCGCCTGCCCGCCGCCATCCGCGCCACGCGCGAGGATTCGGGGTGGAACACCGACGATCCCATGCCCAGCAGGGCCGCCCCCACCAGCAGCCGGCCATAGCTGTGTGCGGTGGACAGCACCATCAGCCCGGCCAGCGAGAACAGCGTGCCCCCCGGCAGCGCCATCGGCGTCGGCCGCTTGTCGGCATAGAGGCCGACCAGCGGTTGCAGGATCGAGGCGGTCATCTGATAGACCAGCGTCACCAGCCCGATCTGGCTGAACGACAGGCCCAGTTCCTGCTTCAGATTGGGGTAGATGGACGGCAGCAGCGACTGCATCATGTCATTGAGAAGGTGGCAGAAGCTGATCGCCAGAATGATGCCGAACACGGTGGTTTCGGTGCCATGGGTCGGCCTTTCGGCCTTGGTTGCGTTCATCCTGTCCGGTCCGTCGCGTTGATTGTCCGATCGAGCGCCCATAGGGCTTTCCCCGCCGACCCGCTTTCCTATATGGGTCGAACGATTTCGAGAGTGGGACAGTTGCATGCTTCTCAACGATGTTACGCTGATGGAAAATGTCGACCGGCCCATCGTCGCGATACGCAACGATTATCCGTCCGATTTCGAGCTGGACTGGCACAGCCACCGGCGCGGGCAGCTTCTCTACGCGGCGCGGGGCGTCGTCGTGCTGAGCACGCCCGCCGGCGCATGGGTCGCGCCGCCCGAACGCGCCGTCTGGACGCCCGGCGGATGCAGCCATTCGGTGCGGATGGTGGGCGCGGTCAGCACCCGCAGCCTGCTGGTCGAACCCGCCGCCTATGGCGCGCTCGGCCTGCGCACCAAGGTCATCCAGGTGTCCCCGCTGCTCCGCGCGCTGCTGGAGGCGGCGAGCGGGATCGAGCCGGAATATGATGTGGCGGGGCGCGACGGCATGGTGATGGCGCTGCTGCTGGAAGAGCTCACCCGCGCGCCGACCGTGCCGCTGGCGGTGCCCTTTCCCAAGCGCCCCGACATCGCCCGCCGCTGCCAGCGTTTCCTCGAACGGCCGAGCCCGCACGACACGATCGACCGGTGGAGCGACGAGCTGGGCATGGGACGGCGCGCCTTCACCCGCGCGTTCCGGCGGGAAACCGGGCTGAGCTTCGGCATGTGGCGTCAGCAGGCCTGCCTGCTCGTCGCGCTGCCCCGGCTGGCGGCGGGGGAAGCGGTGACGACGGTCGCGCTCGACCTCGGCTATGAAAGCCCCGCCGCCTTCACCACCATGTTCAAGCGGCTGGTCGGCGTCGCGCCGAGCCATTACCACCCCGCCGCCGCCTGACCGGGCACGGGGCGAGCAGGACAAAAAACGGCGCCCCGCCCTTCATCATTTGACGGCGGCGGCGACTCTTCCTAGAGGGAGGCCGATTTCAACCCACGGGGTGTTCTGGCGCGGCCAGGGCTGAGAGGCGGATCGGGCGCGACAGGCGCGTCTAGTCCGCAAACCCGCGAACCTGATCCGGCTCACACCGGCGGAGGAATAGGGATTATGCGCCAGAACGCCACCACCTTCATGTCTGCTGTCTCGACCCTTTGCGGCATCCTCGCCGGGGCGGGGCTCTATGCGCTGTCCGTCACGAGCGCCCATGCCGGTGCGCTTTCGGGCGCCGACGCGGAGGACGGGATCATCGTCACCGCGCGCGGCCGCGCCGAGGCGGAGATCGCGGTGCCGGACAGCATCGCCGTCTACACCCCGGCCGATATCGCCGCGCGCAAGCTCACCACCATAGACGAGTTCATCGCCGCCACGCCCGGCATCTTCATGATCCACGATCAGGACCCCGGCACCAACCTCATTTCCGTGCGCGGCGTTTCGACCAACCGCAACCAGTCGCCGTCCATCGCCTATATCGTCGATGGGCTGGCGCTGCCAGATGCGGAGCTGTTCACGCTGCGCCCCTATGACATTGCGGGCGTCGAGATATTGAAGGGGCCGCAAGGCGCCCTCTTCGGCCGCTCGGCCTCCGGCGGGGCGATCAACATGACGACCGGCGACCCCGGCCCGGACTGGGGTGGGGAAGCCTCTGTCGGCGCCGGAAACGGCTTCACCTGGACCGCCGACGGCGTGGTCAACGCGCCGGTTTCGGAGCAGGTGCAGCTGCGCCTCGCCGGGTCCTATCGCAACAGCGAAGGCTTCATCCGCAACAGTTTCCTCGACAGGAAGGTCGACGGCAGCATCAGCCGCAACCTGCGCCTGAAGGCGAAGGTCGCGCTGTCCGAAACGGGCACGCTCAGGTTTCGGCTCGGCTGGGCGAACGAAGAGGGCGGCGCGGCCTATATCTCGTCCGGCAATGTCACCGGCCTATATGGCGGCAGGCTGTCGGGCGCGGCGCTGACCGATCCGTTCGGCGATTTCGAGGGCCGCGCCTCGCGCACATGGTGGGGCGCGCAGGCCACCTATGAGCAGGATATCGGGGAAAGCCTGCGCCTGATCTGGACCGGCGGCCATGACGATTATCACAAGGATTTCGTCGAGGAACTCGACTTCCGCAACGATCCCGTCGTGACCGTGGACGGCTTCCCCTTTCCCGGCGGCCTCCAGCCCATCGCCCAACCGGTCGATATCCGCGCCTGGACCAGCGAGTTGCGCCTCGTCTCGCGCGATCCCGGCCCATTGCGCTGGCATGCCGGCTTCTTCTTCCAGCGGCTGGAGCGCGACCGCACCGACGATTTCGGCCCGCTCCTCTTCGGCGCCGAAGCGCCCAGGGCGGAAACCCGCTCCAACCAGATCGGCCTCTTCGCGCAGGCGAGCTATGACCTGACGCCGCAGATCGAGGCGACGCTGGCGCTGCGCTATGACAGCGACCGGCGCAAGGAGGACACGGTCGGCACGCAAAGCGGCGCGATCTTCGCCCGGCGCGCCCATACTTTCGACAAATGGCAGCCCAAGGTATCGCTGGCATGGCGGCCGACCGGCGATTTCACCGCCTATGTGACCGGCGCGATCGGCTTCAAGGCGGGCGGTTTCAACCCGCTGCCCGGCCCGTCCGACCTCTGGCAGGCCGATTTCGCCGCCGAAACCACCCGCTCGGTCGAGGCCGGGGTGAAGGCGCGCCTTGCCGATGGCCGGGTGCGGCTGTCGCTCGCCGGGTTCGTCACCGATTATGAGAATTTCCAGAACACCGTGTTCCTCGGCAATTCGGTGGTGCTGTCGGTGCCGCAGGTCGATGTGCACGGGGTGGAGGCCTCGGCGCAGGCGGATCTCGGCGCGGGCTTCCGCGTCGATGGCGGGCTGGCGTGGACACGCAGCCGCGTCGGCCGCTACACCACGCCCAACCCGACGCCGGAGCCGGGCGAACCGCTCATCCTCGACCTCAGGGGCAAGCGCACGCCCAATGCGCCGGACTGGACGGTCAATGGCGGCCTCGGCTGGCAGGGCGAGGCCGGGCCGGTCGCCATCAGCGCGCGGGCGAGCGTCGCCTATGTCTCGCGCGTCGATTTCGAGATCGACAATATCCTCCATTCGCCCGGCTATGCGTCGGTCGACAGCCGCATCGGCCTGACGCGCGGGCCATGGTCGCTGGAGCTGTGGGCGAAGAACCTGTTCGACAAGCGCTGGGCAATCTCCGCCTTCGGCCAGCAGCAATTGCCGCTGTTGCTGGGGCTGGGCCCGAACGGCCCGTTCGACAGCTTCACCATCAACACCGGCCGCCAGTTCGGCGCGACGGCGGGCTGGCGCTTCTGACGGAAGGGAGTAGAGCAAGATGAGTTTCTGCGACGCCATCTGGGAGGATATCGCCCCGCTCCGCCGCGCGATCCTCGCCCATCCCTTCCTCGGCGAGCTGGCGGACGGCTCTCTGCCGATGGAGAGCTTCCGCCATTATATCGTGCAGGACAGCCTTTACCTCGCCGAATATGCGCGGGCGCTGGCGATCGCCGCGGCCAAGGCGCCCGACGGCGCGGGCCGCCTCGAATTCTCGGACGGGGCGAAAGTGGCGGTGCAGGTCGAGGAAGCGCTGCACCAGTCCTTCTTCGCGCAGTTCGGAGTGAGCGCGGACCTCGCCCATGCGACGGAACCGACCCCGGCCTGCCTCGGCTATACCAGCTATCTTTCCGGCCTGGCCGCGACCCGCAGCTATGAGGAACTGATCGCGGGCATATTGCCCTGCTTCTGGGTCTATTGGGAGGTCGGCTGCGACATCAAGCCGCGCGCGGCCTCGCCCAACCCCTATGCGGCGTGGATCGACACCTATGCCGCCCCGGCCTTCGGCGAGGCGACGGACCGTGTGCGCGCGCTGGTCGACAAGGCCGCCGCGGACGCGGGCGCCACCACCCGCGCCGCAATGGACCGCGCCTTCCGCACCGCCACGCGCTACGAGTGGATGTTCTGGGATTCGGCCTATCGCCGCGAGGGCTGGCCTGTCTGATTCCCCGTCATGCCAGCGCAGGCTGGCATCTCAGGAGGTAGCGCGCGACATGTCTGGGCCTCTGGGCCTGAGACTCTGGGCCTGAGACTCTGGACCTGCGCCCCCAGCCTGCGCTGGGGTGACGGAACAAGGCGACGTTCTCAGCCCTTCACCACCTTCTGCCGGATGGCCCCGAACAGCGCCTCACCGCCGACGCGCGCCTCCATCGCCACCTCGTCGCCGAAACGCAGGAACGGCGTCGGCTCTCTGCCCGCGACGATATCGATCGCGCGCCGCTCGGAAATGCAGGTGGAGCCCATTTCGGCATAATGGCGCGAGGATATCGTGCCCGATCCGATGATCGTCCCGGCGACCAGATCGCGGGTGCGGGCGGCGTGGGCGACGAGTTCGTGGAAACCGAAGGCCATTTCCTCACCGGATTCGACATCGCCGAAGCGCTCGCCGTTCAACTCGACCCGCATCCGCCCATGGACACGCCCGTCACGCCACGCATTGCCCAGTTCGTCCGGCGTCGCCGCGAAAGGCGCCATCGAGCAGGCGGGCTTGGCCTGCACCCAGCCGAAGCCGGTCTTCATCTCCACCGGCGCGATCGTGCGCAGCGACCAGTCGTTGATCTGCACGATCAGGCGGATATGCGCCAGCGCCTCTTCTGCGCTCGTGCCCATCGGCACGGCGTCGACGATCACGCCCAGTTCGCCCTCGAAATCCACGCCATCCTCTTCCGCCGGAAAGGGAATGTCGTCGGCGGGGCCGTAAAAGCGATCGGACAGGCCCTGATACATCAACGGTCGGTCGGTTTCGATCGGCGGCAGGTTGAACGCCTGCTGCATCCGCTCGCCATGCTGGAGATAGGCCGAGCCGTCGAGCCATTGCCACGCACGGGTCAACGGCGCGGCGAGCGGCGTTCCTTCGGCCAGCGCGAAGAGGCCCGGCGCGGTGCCCGCCTCGACCTGCGCGGCGATCGCCCGCAGCGCCGGCTCGACGGCCGCCCAGTTCTCCATCGCCTGTTGCAGCGTCGTAGCAACGGCGGCGGCGGGCGCGGCCCTGTCGCCCCCGCTCCCCACCACCAGCAGCGCGCCGTCCGGCGTGCCGTCGCGCAAGGTCGCCAGCCTCATGCGGCGACGGCCCCGTCTTCGAAAATCGCGACCGCGCGGGTCCACCCCGCCGACGCGCCCTTGATCTTGTGCGGGAAGCAGGAAACGAGAAAGCCGTCGCCCGGCAGCGCCTCCAGATTGTGCAGCTTTTCGAGGTGGCAATAGCCTATGTCCCGCCCCGCCTTATGCCCTTCCCAGATCAGCGACATGTCGCCGGTTTCCTTCACCTTTTCGGCGGTATAGCTGAACGGCGCGTCCCAGCTCCACGCGTCGGTGCCGGTTACCCGGATGCCGCGTTCCAGCAGGTACATGGTCGCCTCATAGCCCATGCCGCAACCGATATTGACGAAGTTTGGGTTGCCCAGCGCGCCGCCCGCCGCCGTGTTGACCAGCACGATCTCCAGCGGCTTCAGCTCATGGCCGATGCGCTTCAGCTCCGCCTCGACATCGGCGGCGGTCACGACATAGCCGTCCGCGAAATGGCGGAAATCCAGCTTCACGCCCGGCTGGAAGCACCATTCGAGCGGCACCTCGTCGATCGTCATCGCCGGTTTGCCGCCGTCCATCGTCGGGTGATAATGCCACGGCGCGTCGAGATGCGTGCCGTTATGCGTCGTCAGCTTCACCCACTCCGCCGCCGCGAAGCCCGCTTCGTCGGGCGTGTCCTGCGCGGTCACGCCGGGGAAGAAATGCTGCAGCTCCGCCATCGTCTCGCCATGCTTCTGATAGTCGATATGCGGGCGCAGGAACGGCGGATCGGTGATCACGTCATTTTCGAGATAGATCGAAAGATCGACGAAACGGCGGCTCATGCGATGTGCCCTCCCAGCGTATCGGCGAACCAGTCGGCGATATAGTCGCGGCCATAGGCCATGTTGTCGGCGCCGACATGCTCGACCCCGCCCTCGCGCGGGGTGAAGAGCTTCAGTTCCTTCCGGGGGCTGTTCACCAGCTGCTCGAAGGCCTGATGGGCGTAATCGACGCTGATCTGCCGGTCCTGCGCGCCATGGGTGACGAGGAACGGCACCGTGATGCGGTCCATATGGCCGTTGAGGTTCATGTCGGCGGATCGGCTGAGGAAATCGTCCATGTCGCTCGCGCCGAACGCCCACATCACATGCGCCCAGTAATGCGGCACCGGGTTCTCGCCCTCGCGCTTCAGACGCTTCTGCTGCACCTCGGCCCAATTATGGTTCGCGCCCCAGCAGGCGCCGGAGGCGAAGCGCGGCTCATAGGCGACCGCGCGCGGCGCGAAATGGCCGCCCAGCGAAATGCCGGTCATGCCGATGCGGGCAGGGTCGATCTCGGGCTGCGCTTCGAGCCAGTCCACCGCCTTCGACGCCCAGCTCTCGCTGTGCGGATCGATCGGCAGGTTCTGAAGGCGCAGCGCCTCGCCGCTGCCCGGTTGATCGACGCACAGGGTCGAGATGCCGCGCCGGGCCAGCGCTTCGGGCAGGCGCGACCAGTAGAGCAGCTCCTTGCAGCTGTCGAGGCCGTTGCAATACACCACCACCGGCTTGCGCCCCTCACCGAGTGCGCGGGTGAAGAGCGCGGGCATGGTGCCCTTTTCCAGCGGAATCTCCACCCGCTCGCGGTTGATCCTGCCCAGCGCCGTCGATTTGTCGAACGCCGCGCGGGCCTTGGCATAGGTTTCCTTGCGGCCCGGATGGCCATGGCCCTGCATGCGCTCGCCGGTGAACATGTAGAGCGCCGCGCGTTCCAGCTTGTCCGACGCGGAAAAGGCGCGCCCCCGCGCCTCATCCTCGGCGGCCAGCTCGATCAGCTTGTCGGCCATCGCCACCCATTGCGCCATGAACTGCGGCGTGCCCGCATCCGCGCCATTGGCCGCCGCATCCCGGATCGGCTGGCACATATCGACGATCTCGCCGATCCGCCCGCCGCTTTCCAGCGCGATCGCGACCGAGAGGTTCCAGATATAATTGGGGAAATATTCGAATAGCGCCATGTCTATGCCTCCACGGCCACGAACAGGCCGGGGTTGGGGTGCGGATGGGGCAGCGTCTGCGGCCCGCCGGTGCCGATGCCCCACTGGTCCATGACCATCGGCGCCGGGGTGTAGACGGTCGGCTGGTGCGCCTCGAAATCCACCTCCTCCAGGTCGGAGGTATATTCGGTGACGAAGCCGCCCGGCGTCACGAAATAGCTGAAGGTGTTGTTGCCTGCCGTATGGCGGCCCGGCCCCCAGCCGATGTCGATGCCCTTGATCTTCAGCCGGTGCGCGCCACGCATCATGCCGTCAACGCCCTCCATGTCATAGGCGACATGGTTGAGGCAGGGCGGCCCCGGCAGCACGGCGATGCGATGATGCGCCTCGTTGCAGCGCAGGAAGCACATGAAGTCGCCCAGCCAGTCGGAGACCTTGAACCCCAGCACGTCGGTGAAGAACGTCACCAGCGCCTGATGATCCGGCGAATGGAGCACGATATGGCTGATCTTCACCGGCACGCCTTCCCAGCGCCCGATTTCCCGCTTGGCGCCGCGCGCAACGTCGCTCGAAATCTCGAATTGCAGGCCGTCGGGCGAGAAGAAGCGGAAGCCGTAGCCGCCGCCCGGCGTCGTCATGTCCTGCGGCTCGCTGACGATCCTCGCGCCCGCCGCGCGCACCTTCTCGTACAGCGCCTCGACATCGGCGCGGCTCTCGGCGGCCAGCGCGATCAGGTCGATGCGGTTTTCCTCCGCCTTGCGCAGCCGCACGACATGATGCTCGTCATGCCCCGGCGCCTTGAACCACGCCATGCCGTCATCGCTCGGAACGGGACTCGGCACCGGCTCCAGCCCCCAGATTTCCTCGTAAAAGGCCTTCTCGGCCTCATAATCCGCCACGCCATAGCCGACATAGCGGATTTCGGTCACTCTGCTCATTGCCTTCTTCCTTCAGATGGGTTGCGCGATAACCGCGAACATGTCTGCCGTCGCCTTCGCATTGTCGACCGGCGGCCCCTTGCCCAGCTGGCCGTCGCAGATCGCGAGGCTGGAGCGGACGATATAGGCGCAGCGGTCGAACCGCCGGGCGCGATAGGCGGCGAACGCCTCCTCGATATCGTCATGGCGGGCCAGTTCGTCGGCGAGCACGAGGCTGTCCTCGATCGCCATCCCTGCGCCCTGCCCCAGATGCGGCGTCGTCGCATGGACGGCATCGCCCAGCAGAACGACGCGCCCCCTGTGCCATGGCCCCTCGACCAGCATCCCTTCGAGCGGGCGATAGACGACGCCGTCATCGTCGGTGATCTGCCCGGCCAGCGCGCGGATCGCGGGCGCGGCATGCTCCAGCTTGCCGCGCATCGCCGCCGCCAGCCCCTCGCGCGGATAGCGGGGATTGCCCGGCTCCGGCGTCGTCACATACATATACATCAGATCGGCGCTGATCGGCACCAGCCCGATGCCGGTCGGGCCGTTGAACACCTGGAGGCTGTCCATCCCTTCCGGGCGGGGGAAATTGTATCGCCACACCGCCTGCCCGGTATATTCGGGCTTTTCCGCGTCGGGCAGGATCATCGACCGGGTCTGCGAATAGACGCCGTCCGCGCCGATGACGAGGTCATAGTCGCCCTCCCGCCCATCGGAGAAGCGGACATGCACCTTCGTCCCGTCATCCTCGATGCTGTCGGCGGTGATGCCCAGATGCACCCGCGCGCCCGCGGCCAGCGTCTTGTCCCCCAGCACCTTGTGCAGCGCGGGGCGGCCGATGCCGACGCAGGGCGGATAGCCTTCCGCCAGACGGGGCGAGGGAATGCGGGCGACCTTCGTGCCGTCGGGCGCGAAAATCTCCACCGCGTCGAATTCGACCCCGGCGGCCAGATAATCCTCCAATATGCCGAGGTCCGCCACCGCCCGCACGACATTGGCCTGCTGGATGATGCCCACGCCATAGACGGACCAGTCGGGGTCGCGCTCTATCACCTCCACCGAAAAGCCGCGCTCGCGCAACGCGATGGCGGAGGTAAGGCCGCCGATGCCGCCGCCGATGACCAGAATTTCCGCTGTCTTCATAATCCTCTCATATTCGATCCGAAGGAACGGTCGGCCCCGGCACGCGAAAAGGCGGTGCAAGAGGCAGGACGCATTCGACCCTGCCTCTGCTCGCAGGCCCGGCGTCATAAATCAAATTTTTAATCTGTATGTTTTTCGATCAATAATATGATTGATCTGGAGCACGGGATGCGCACAGGCCCGCCCGGCCGCGCCGGCCCTTCCGGCACCAGTGCGATGACGCATTTATCCAATCGTAAAAGCGGGGTGCTCAGCCCTTTTCGACCGTTTCCCGCACGATGCAGCGAAAGCCGATATGGCTGGTCGGGCTGTCCACCGGCTGGGGATGGCGCGCCGCCGGGCGATAGCGCTGGCAATAATTGGGCGCGCACAGATGCGACCCGCCCTTCAGCACCTTGCGCGCGATGCGGACATCGGGGGAGCACGGATCGTAGCTCTCCCGTTCCTTGCCGCCGCGCGGATTGGCCGGGATGCAGCAGGCGCCCTTGCTCGCCTTCTTCATCGGGGAAGGCAGCGACCACCAGTCGACCGTCCACTCCCACACATTGCCGATCATGTCGAACAGCCCATGGCCGTTGGCAGGATAAGTCCGCACCGGCGAGGTCCGCTCCCACCCGTCCAGCATCTGGTTGGCGTAAGGAAAATTGCCCTGCCAGTAATTGGCGAGCATCTGCCCGCCCGGCGCCAGTTCGTCGCCCCAGGCGAATTCCGCCCGTACCAGCCCGCCGCGCGCGGCATATTCCCATTCCGCCTCGGTCGGCAGCTGCTTGCCCGCCCACTGCGCATAGGCCTCCGCATCCTGCCACGCGATCTGCACGACGGGGTGATCCTCCAGCCCTTCGATCGAGCTTTCCGGCCCCCAGGGATGGCGCCAGTCCGCCCCCAGCTCGAAGCTCCACCACTGACTGAAATCGTCCATCGCCACCGGGCCGCGCGTGCGGCGGAACACCAGCGATCCGGGCTGCGCCAGTTCGGGCAGCAGGCCGGGATAATCCTTCGGATCGGGCGCGATCTCCGCGAAGGTCACATAGCCGGTCGCCTCGACGAAGCGCTGAAAATCGCGGTTGGTCACCGGCGCCTCATCGATCCAGAACGGATCGACCCGCACCTGCCGCACGGGCGCCTCCTCAGGGTAGAAACGCTCCGACCCCATGGAGAAGGTCCCGCCCGAAAGACGGCGCATGCCCTTATGGCGCATGTCCTCGAAATGAACGTTCTGTTCCTGCGCGATTCCGCTCATTCCTGCCCGCTCTCCGTTTCTGGCCTTCCGGCGCCGACTCATTGTGCAAGGGAGGGCATAACAGGGATCGGACGCATCTCCCAGCGCGGCCTCCGATGGCCCGCTATCTATTGCAGGGTCAGGGACGCGGCCTCCGGCGGCGCCATCATCTGCTCCAGCGCCAGCATGATCCGCGCCGAACAGAGCGCGCAATCGAGGGTGAGCGCGGCCTCCTTCGGACAATCGAGGCAGGCGGCGCGGCGCGCGGAGCCGCTGACCAGCGCGACCAGCAACCGCTCGTCGTCGGTCAGTTCGCCGTCCGCGCCGACCGCGAGCGGCCTGCCCAGCGCGGTTTCATAGCAATGCATCAGGCTGTCGAGCACGGGCGCGAGGATCGCGCATCCCTGCCGGGAGAGGAGCGAGACCAGAAGCGGCTGGATCGGCTGACGATCATCCCTCGCTCCCCGCCAGCAGCGCGCGGCGTTCACCAGCAGGGCCGGATAGGCGGTGGCCGTGCGGCCGATCGGCGGGGAAAATTCAAAGGTCATCGTCCAGTCCTCTAATATGCTCGACCCCTCTTATTGATAATTATTCGCAATAATAACCTGCGAGACGCCATTTGGCAAGCGCCTCTCCGGCAATCCACCCGGCAATCCCCACGCCCCGCCCCCGGCGGCCCGGCTCGACGAGCGCGGGCGCCTCATTCAGCGCCTCATTTCAGGCTGCGATCGCGGATCAGCCCTTCCTGCGCGACGCTGGCGACCAGCCTGCCCGACCGGTCGAATATACGGCCGAAGGTCAAGCCGCGCGCATGCCCCGTCCACGGGCTTTCCGTCGTGTAGAGCAGCCAGTCGCCCGCATCGGCATCGTCATGGAACCAGAGGCTGTGGTCGAGGCTCGCCGCCTGCACCTCGAACCGGCCATGGGGGCGCAGCGCCGTGGTGATCATCGCGAAGTCGCTGGCATAGGCGACCAGCGCGCGATGCATCCACTGCGGCGCCTCGACCGGCGCCGCCGCGCGGAACCACATGGAAAGGCTGGGCTCCACCGGCGTGGCCTCGCAAAAGGGCGGCACGCCGACGCAACGCACCTCGATCGGCGAGGCGGTGCGGTAAAGGCGGTTCGGGATACGGGGCGGATGTTCGGGATGCTGCTCCAGATATTCCAGCACCGTCGGCAGGTCCTCGGGCGCGGGCACGTCGGGCATGTCCGGCTGGTGGCTGTGCCCCGGCTCGGCGTGATGGAAGGAGGCGGCGAGGTTGAAGATCACCCTGCCCTCCTGGCTGGCGACGACGCGGCGATTGGAAAAGCTGCCCCCGTCGAAATCGGCCTCGACGCGATATTCTATTTCATGATCCTCGCTGCCGCCGCGCAGGAAATAGGAATGCAGCGAATGCACGGCCCGCGCGGGATCGACCGTCTTGACCGCGGCGGCCAGCGCCTGCGCCACCACCTGCCCCCCATAGACGCGGCCGACGCCGCCGCGCTTGCGCATCCCCCGGAAGCGATGCTCGCCAAGCTGCTCGACATCCAGCAGCGTCAGCAGTTCCTGCACCAGTTCCGCGTGCGTCATGCCGGCCTTGCCGTCCTGTTTCTCATCCATGCCGTTCCTCCATGATCGCTTCATATACAGCGCACCGGAAATCTTCCCGCAATCGCGTCGTGCCCGAAGGCATCAGCTGTGTCATCACAAGGCCGATCAAGCGCCGCGCGGGGTCGAGAAAAAAGCCGGTCGACAGCAGCCCGCCCCAGAACCACAGTCCCGCCGAACCCGCCATGCCGGCGCGCGCGGGATCGAGCAGCACCGCCGCGCCCAGCCCCATGCCGACCCCGTGCAGGCCCGTTTCGGAAAGCGGCGCCGCGCCCATCTGCGCGAGATCCGCATTGCCCGGCAGCTGGTTGCGCATCATCAGCGCGACGTTTTCCGCCGACAGGATCCGCGCGCCGTCCAGTTCCCCGCCCTGCATCATCATGTGGAGAAAGCGGTGATAATCGCCCACGCTCGACACCAGCCCGCCGCCCGCCGAGGCGCAGTGCGGCTGCATCCGCCAGCGGCTGTGCGCGCCGCGGTCGTAGAGGATGGGGGCGCTCCCCTCCCGCTCCACCAGCCAGGCATCGGTCAGTCGGTCGATATGATCGGGCGGCACGACGAAGAAGCTGTCCTTCATGCCGAGCGGGTCGAACAGGCGCCGTTGCATCAGTTCCTCGATCCGCTGCCCGGTCGCCCGCTCCATCACGAGGCCGAGCACGTCGATGGAGACGGAATAGTGGAACCGCTCGCCCGGCTGATGCAGCAGCGGCAGTTCGGCGAGCGCGGCGGCATAGTCCGCGCCGGAGCGGCGCTGCCGGAAGGTGTCGAGGCTGCGCTCGGCATAGGCCGCGTCCAGCGGCGAGGCGGCGTGGATGGAATAGCTGAACCCGGCGGTGTGGCGCATCAGGTCAAGGACCGTCATCGGCCTGCGGCAGGGCGTACTGACGAATACGCCCTCGCCGTCCATCTCGCCGGTCCACACGCCGATGCCGGTGAATTCCGGAAGGATATCGGCGACCGGCATTTCCAGCGACAGTCGCCCTTCCTCGACCAACGTCAACGCCACCGCGATGGTGAGCGGCTTGCTCATGGAGGCGATGCGGTAGAGCGAGTCGGGCGCCAGCAGCGAGCCCTCGGCCCGCGCCATGCCCCGGCGCAGGTCCACCAGAACCTCGCCATCGCGCGCCAGAAACAGGTGCAGGTGCGATAACGGGCCTGCTGTAACATATTTGTCACAGAGCGCTTCCATGGCCTGTTGCAGTCTGTTCAGGGCGCAAATCCTTTGCTTTTTCGGGTGCGGCAGGGCCCGCAAAGCCCATATCGCAACCGCTCACTTCATGTTGCATTGCAAAAAATGCAATCGGCACTGTGTCTTTTGCGTTTGAGGATCGGGACACCCCAAACCATATGCGCGCTCAACAACGAACACAAACGAAGAGGAGCCGTGAAGGCTTTCACAGGAGTAAAGGCAATGACGAACCTCTCGCAGATCGGCTTCACCGTTTTCGCTGGTGTGATCTCGCTCAGCGCGCCCGCAATGGCGTATCTCAGCCTCTTCGGCTGAACTTGACGATTATTTTGACGAACACCCCCCTCTCTATCGAAACTTGACAGCCCTTGCCGTTCCATCGGGACAGCAAGGGCTTCTTTTCCTTATCCGTTACTGCGCGAAAGCCGCACGGTTACTTCAGCCCGCCCAGTTTCAGGATGTGGCGATATTCCGCCTGCGTGACCGGAGAAACGGACAGGCGCGACTGACGGATCATCACCATGTCCGCCAGCGCCGGATCGGCCTTCATCGTCTTGAGCGTCACCGGATGGGGCAGCTTTTCCACCGGCGACACATGCACCGCGATCCAGCGGCCGGTCTCATCGGTGCTGTCGGGCGCCGCCTCCTCGACGATCTCCATGATGCCGACGACCTCCAGCCCGATATTGCTGTGGTAGAAAAGGGCGCGGTCCCCCTTCTTCATCTCCTTCATGTGGCGCTGGGCAAGGTGATTGCGCACGCCATCCCACTCCGCCTTTTTCTGCCTGACCAGATCGTCCCAGGAAAAGGCATCGGGTTCGGATTTCATCAGCCAGTAGTTCATGCGCGTCCTTTCCGGCCCGGTTCACGGGTCCAAGTTGCGATCCTTTCTGTCGCCATGCACAGCGGCGGCGCGCAGATCAAGCGGAGAAGGCCGGCCCGCCCCTCTCGCCTCATCATCGCATATATTCTACACCCCCGGCATGACCGAGAACGACGCCCCGATTCCCGCCCTTTCCATCGAACAGATGCCCGCCGGGGCGTTCGCCGCCGCGCTCGGCCGGAGCTTCCGCGACTATGGCTTCGCGATCGTCGCCGACCACGGCATCCCGCCCGATCTGGTCGCGCAAGGCTGGAACCTCACGGCCCGCTTCTTCGCGCTGCCGGAGGCGGAGAAGCGGCGCTATCTGGTCGAAGGCGGCGGGGGACAGCGCGGCTACACCCCGTTCGGCCGGGAAATCGCCAAAAATGCAAAGGCGCACGACCTCAAGGAATTCTGGCATGTGGGGCGCGAACCGCAGGGCGGTCTCCCCCTGCCCGACGGCATGCCCGCCAATGTCTGGCCCGACGAGGCGCTGCCCGGTTTTCGCGCCTGCTTCACCCGATTGTTCGACCAGTTCGACCGCCTGGGCGCCCGGCTGCTGCGCGCCATCGCGCTCGACCTCGCGCTCGACCCGGACTGGTTCGTGGGGCCGACCCGGCAGGGGAACAGCATCCTGCGCCTGCTCCATTATCCGCCGATCGCCGATGCCGACCGGACGGAAGCAGGCGCGGTGCGCGCGGGCGCGCATGAGGATATCAACCTCATCACCCTGTTGCTGGGCGCGGAGGAAGCCGGGCTGCAACTGCTCGACCGGACGGGCCGCTGGCGCGCCATCCGCCCGCCGGAGGGCGCGCTGGTGGTCAATATCGGCGACATGCTGCAACGGCTGACCAATCATGTGCTGCCCTCCACCACTCATCGCGTGGTGAACCCTGCGCCGGAGCGGCAGGGGCTGTCGCGCTATTCGATGCCCTTTTTCCTGCACCTGCGCCCGGACTTCCTGATCGACCCGCTGCCCGGCTGCGTCACCGCCGCCAATCCGCGCCGCCATGAGCCGATCACCGCGGACGACTATCTCCACGAGCGGCTGCGCGAAATCGGGCTGACCGGCGAAAAACGTTGAGAAGGCGGCAGCGCTCCTCGATCGGGGATTAGCGCGCGTGATGAACCGATCCGGAGCGCTTGCGAACCCGGCGCCTGCCCGATGCGGGTTGCGGCCAAAGGCGGACATAACCCTTATCATCACCCTGAACTTGGTTAGCATGACGGTTCAGGAAAGACTGCCAACCACCCCAAAGCCGTTACTCCACAAGGAGATTTGCAAACTCCATAACCGCCAATCCACATCATCCGACCGTCGGACCGAGTTCGCCGCAGCCCGTCTTTCCCTGAAATGGGGAAAAATATAGATCAATCGCTCTCTCTCCCTGATCGGTCGGCTTCAAAGAACGGGTTGAACCCAATACGCAGCCTGCCGGCGACCCTATCGGCAACTTCATTGCAGGCCCAAAGCAGCCCTCACCTCCGGCGGCGACAGTCAATCACCGGCAATCGCCCGTCATCACCCGTCCTCCCGAAGGAAGGAGAAGTCAGCCCGCGATCAACGCACGCACGGCGTCGAGCGCCGCGGCCGCCTCGCCGCCATCCGGGCCACCGCCCTGGGCCATGTCGGGACGGCCGCCGCCGCCCTTGCCGCCCAGCTTCTCGACACCGGCGCGGACCAGATCGACCGCGTTGAAGCGGCCGGTCAGATCGTCGGTGACGCCCGCCGCAATCGACGCGCGGCCATCCGTCACCGCGATCACCGCGGAGATGCCGCTGCCCATGCGCTTCTTGTTCTCGTCGACAAGGCCCCGCAATTCCTTCGGGTCCAGCCCTTCGATCACCTGACCGATGAAGGCGACGTCGCCGATCGTCTCCGGCCCCTTGTCCGCCACGGCGGCCCCGCCGCCGCCCAGCGCGAGCGCCTTCTTCGCCTCGGCCAGCTCCCGCTCCAGCTTGCGCGCCTGGTCGACCAGCGCGGTCACGCGCGCGGGCACCTCCTCCGGCGTCGTCCGCAGCGTGGCGGCGGCCGTCCTGAGCGCCTCCTCGCGCTCCGCCAGCCAGAGCCGCGCCGCTTCACCGGTCAGCGCCTCGATACGGCGCACGCCGCTGGCAACCGCGCTTTCGCCGATGATCTTGAACAGGCCGATATCACCGAGCGCCCGGACATGGGTGCCGCCGCACAGCTCGACCGAATAGCTGCGGTCCTGATCCTGCCCCATGGACAGCACACGGACCTCGTCGCCATATTTCTCGCCGAACAGCGCCATCGCGCCCGCCGCGATCGCGTCGTCCGGCGTCATCAGCCGGGTCAGCACCGGCTCGTTGGCGCGGATCTGCGCGTTCACGTCCGCCTCGATCTGCGCGATCTGCGCAGGCGTCAGCGCGTCGGGATGCGAAAAGTCGAAGCGCAGACGCTCCTCCGCGACAAGGCTGCCCTTCTGCGTCACATGCTTGCCGAGCCGCTCGCGCAACGCCGCGTGCAGCAGGTGGGTCGCGCTGTGATTGGCGCGGATGCGATCGCGCCGCGCCGTGTCGACGACCAGATGCACCGTGTCGCCCACGCGGACCGTGCCGCTTTCGATCGTCAGCTGATGGGTATGGAGACGCCCCAGCGCCTTGCCGGTATCGCTGACGGTGGCGGAGAGCCCGTCAAGGCTGGTCACGCGGCCGCTGTCGCCGGTCTGGCCGCCGCTTTCCCCGTAAAAGGGCGTCTGGTTGGTCAGCAACGTCACCGTTTCCCCGGCGCCCGCGCTGTCGACCCGCGCGCCGTCGCGCACGATCGCGACCACCTGCCCGTCGCCGCTGTTCGCGCCATAGCCGGTGAATTCGGTCGCGCCCAGTTCCTCGGCCAGATCGAACCAGATCTCGTCCGACGCCTTTTCGCCCGAACCCTTCCAGGCGGCGCGGGCGGCGGCCTTCTGCTCGGCCATCGCGGCCTCGAAGCCGGCGCGGTCGACGCCCAGCCCCTGCGCCCGCAGCGCATCCTCGGTCAGGTCATAGGGGAAGCCGTAGGTGTCGTAGAGGCGAAAGGCCGTCTCGCCGGGCAGCACGTCGCCCGTCTTCATGCCGCCGGTCGCCTCGTCGAGCAGCTTCAGCCCCTTGTCGAGCGTCTGGCGGAAACGGGTTTCCTCGCGCAGCAGCGTATCCTCGATCAGCGGCTGCGCGCGCAGCAGTTCGGGATAGGCGCCGCCCATCTCACGCACCAGCGCGCCGACCAGCCGGTGCATCAGCGGCTCGGCCGCGCCCAGCAAATGGGCATGGCGCATCGCCCGCCGCATGATCCGGCGCAGCACATAGCCGCGCCCTTCATTGGCGGGCAGCACGCCGTCGGCGATCAGGAAACCGGAGGAGCGCAGATGGTCCGCGATCACGCGATGGCTCGCCTTGTGAGCGCCGTCGGTCGCGCTGTGGGTCAGCGACCCCGATTCCGCGATCAGCGCCCTGAAGGTGTCGGTGTCGTAATTGTCGTGCACGCCCTGAAGCACCGCCGCGATGCGCTCCAGCCCCATGCCGGTGTCGATGCTGGGACGCGGCAGGTCGACGCGCGTGCCGTCGACAGACTGGTCGAACTGCATGAAGACCAGGTTCCAGATCTCCACGAACCGGTCGCCATCCTCGTCCGGCGATCCGGGCGGGCCGCCGAAGATATGGTCGCCATGATCGTAGAAAATCTCCGAACAGGGGCCGCAGGGGCCGGTATCGCCCATCGACCAGAAATTGTCGGAGGTGGCGATGCGGATGATCCGCTCCTCCGGCAGGCCCGCGATCTTGCGCCAGAAGCCGAAGGCCTCGTCATCGTCGTGATAGACAGTCACCGTCAGGCGGTCGGGGGATATGCCCCATTCGCGGGTGATCAGCGTCCACGCATGATGGATCGCCTGTTCCTTGAAATAATCGCCGAAGCTGAAATTGCCCAGCATTTCGAAGAAAGTATGATGCCGCGCGGTATAGCCGACATTGTCGAGATCGTTGTGCTTGCCCCCGGCGCGCACGCATTTCTGCGCGGAGGTCGCGGTGCTGTAGGGGCGGCTTTCCAGGCCGGTGAACACATTCTTGAACGGCACCATGCCCGCATTGGTGAACATGAGCGTCGGATCATTATGCGGCACCAGCGGCGCGGACGGCACCTGCTCATGGCCCTGAGCCACGAAATAATCCAGAAAGGAGCGGCGGATATCGTTTGTGGATGTCATGACAGATGCCGCTTAAGCGAGGCGTTGATCCGAGACAAGCGGCAATATGCTGTAACAACAAGCCCGACCTGTCACAAAAACGATCAACGCCTTCCCTCTATTCTCTTCACCGGAACGAGGCCCGGCCGGGTCATGCGAAAGACACCATGTCCCGCGCGCAGCGGATGGAGGCGGGACGCCGCGTGCCCTTGTCGCAAAGGGCCGCGCGGCGGTCGCCTCATCCTTGGCCCCTAGAGGTCGTCCCCTTCCTCCGGGCCGGTCATCATGCCTTCCGCGACCGCATCCGTCTTGCCGCGAATGGCCTGTTCCAGCCGGTCCATCAGTTCCGGGTTTTCCTTGAGGAAGGTCTTCGCATTTTCCCGGCCCTGGCCGATCCGCACCGAATCATAGGAGAACCAGGAACCGGATTTCTCGACGATCCCGGCCTTGACGCCCAGATCGAGAATCTCGCCGATCTTGGAGATGCCTTCGCCGTACATGATGTCGAATTCGACCTGCTTGAACGGCGGCGCCACCTTGTTCTTCACCACCTTGACGCGGGTGGTGTTGCCGATGATGTCCTCGCGATCCTTGATCTGGCCGGTGCGGCGAATGTCGAGGCGCACCGACGCGTAGAATTTGAGCGCGTTGCCGCCCGTCGTCGTTTCCGGGTTGCCGTACATCACGCCGATCTTCATGCGCACCTGGTTGATGAAGATCACCAGGCAGCGCGAGCGGGAGATGGAGCCGGTCAGCTTGCGCAGCGCCTGGCTCATCAGGCGGGCCTGAAGGCCGACATGGCTGTCGCCCATCTCGCCCTCGATTTCGGCGCGCGGCACCAGCGCGGCGACCGAGTCCACCACCAGCACGTCGATCGCGTTGGAGCGCACCAGCGTATCCACGATCTCCAGCGCCTGCTCGCCGGTGTCGGGCTGGGAGACGATCAGTTCATCGATATCCACGCCCAGCTTCTTCGCATAGACCGGGTCGAGCGCATGCTCGGCGTCGACGAACGCCGCCGTACCGCCCGCCTTCTGCGCCTCGGCGATGGCGTGCAGCGCCAGCGTCGTCTTGCCGGAGCTTTCCGGCCCGTAAATTTCCACGATGCGCCCGCGCGGCAGGCCGCCGATGCCCAGCGCGATATCCAGTCCCAGCGAACCGGAGGAAATCGCCTCTATCTCGATCTTCTCCCGGCTGCCCAGCTTCATCGCGCTGCCCTTGCCGAATGCGCGATCGATCTGGGAGAGCGCCGCCTCCAATGCCTTCTGTCTGTCCATAGTCCCCGTCTTCTTGTCGGAATCGATAAGCTTGAGCATTGCGGTCATGGGCCTGTCTCCTGCCAAGTGCAACACGGCACTGGAACGAAGGCCCATGTACCCTATTTGTTCCAAAAGAACAAGAGGGGAACAAATATCGAGGTCATTTTTCCCCGCTGGCCGCCAGAATGTCGGAAATCGTGCCGATCGTATAGGGTTTGGCCAGCATCGGACGCCCGGCAAAGGGTGCGGGAACCTCATCCATCGCGCCGCCGGAGCTCAGGATGAAGGGAATGTCCGCCCGGTCCAGCATCTCCGCGATCGGCCAGACTTCCTCTCCGTCCAGATGGCAATCCAGTATGGCGAGGTCGAAGCCGCCGTCGCGCACCCTGTCGCGCGCCTCGGTCAGCGTGGCGGCCACCCCGCGCACCTGATGCCCCAGCGTTTCGAGAAATTCCTCCAGCATCATCGCGATCATCGCCTCATCCTCCACGATCAGGATGGAGCGCCGCGCCGGTGAAGTCGCAAATGTCATCAAGAAGGAAGCCAATCCTGTATAGTCCGCCGGGCGTCATCCCGGCGGCTGTCCCGCCATGCGGCGGAAACTTGCCCAAAAACAGAGTTTCGGCAAGCGAAACTATGCCATGCCGTCGCGCCAGGGCGATGATTCGCCATTATCCGGCGCGTCGCCGTCGGGCTGGGTCCGGGCGAAAGCATCGGCCACCGCCTCCGACAGCTGGGCCACCGAAAAGGGCTTGGGCAGGAAGGCGACATTGGCGATGTCGATCGACTTGCGCAGTTGCTCCTCGGCATAGCCGGACATGAACAGCACCGGCAGCGCGGGCATGGACCGGCGCGCTTCCCGCACCATGGCGGGGCCGTCCATATTGGGCATCACCACGTCGGATATCAGCAGGTCCACCCTGTCCGCACCGGAAAGCGCCTCCAGCCCCTGTTCCCCGTCGGCGGCGGTAAGCACGGTATAGCCCTGCCGCGTCAGCGCGCGCTCGGCGACGGCACGGACCATGTCCTCGTCCTCCACCAGCAGGATGGTGCCGGTGCCCCAGCTCACCTTGCGGGAGGGCGGGGTGCGGATGGTGGCGGCCTGCTTCTCGTCCGCGCTGGCGACATGGACGGGCAGGTAGATGGTGAAGCTCGTCCCTTGCCCCGGCGCCGATTCCGCGAAGATATAGCCGCCCGACTGCTTGACGATGCCATAGACGGTGGAGAGCCCCAGCCCCGTGCCCTTGCCCACCTCCTTGGTGGTGAAGAAAGGCTCGAATATCTTGGTGACCATGTCCGGCGGGATGCCGATGCCGGTGTCGGAGACGCGCAGGCCCGTATAGTCGGCCGCGGGCAGCACGGTCGAGCGCATTTCCCGCACCTGCGCGGCGGAGATTGAGAAGGTCTGGATGGTGAGCGTCCCCCCGCCCGGCATCGCGTCGCGGGCGTTGACGGCAAGGTTGACGATCACCTGCTCCATCTGCCCCGGATCGGCGCGGACCAGCCCCAGATTGCGGCCATGGCTGACCTCCAGCTTCACCTTCTCGCCGATCAGGCGCTTCAGCAGGTTGGAGACGTCAGCGACGATGTCGGGCAGCTGGATCACCTGCGGGCGCAGCGTCTGCTGGCGGGAAAAGGCGAGCAACTGCCGCGTCAGGCTGGCCGCGCGGTTGGAGTTGGACTTGATCTGCTGGATGTCGTCATAATCGCTGTCGCCCGGCGTGTGGCGCATCAGCATCAGGTCGCAATGGCCGATGATGGCGGTGAGGATATTGTTGAAATCATGCGCGACGCCGCCGGCGAGCTGGCCCACCGCCTGCATCTTGGTCGCCTGCGCGACCTGGCGCTTGAGGCGCCCTTCCTCGTCATTGTCCTTCAGCGTCAGGATGACCGCCGCCTCGCCCAGCCCGCGCACGCCCGCGAGCGAGAGGGCGACCGGCTCCTCCGGCCGGTTGCGCAGGCGCACCGCAATATCGCCGGTCATCTGCGGGCCGACCGCGTAGCGCCGCACGGCGGCGGCGAGCGCGGCCTGGTCCTCCGTCACCACCAGATCGCCGGGATAGGCAGGGCGGTGGCCGTCGGGCACGTTGGCGGCGCGGGCGAAGCTTTCGTTGAGGAAGAGCAGCCGCCCGTCCCGGTCGGTCATCGCAAGGCCGAAGGGCATCAGCGCCAGCAGCGCCTGGAAATAGGAAAGCGACGATCCGCCCGCCGCCACATTGCCGGGCTGGTCGACCAGCAGCACGAGCGCCGGGCCGTCGGGCTGGTCGGCGCGCAGCAGCACGCGGAAGATCGCGATCGGCAGCATGCCCGGCGCCTCTCGCGCGAAGAAGATGCGGCCTTCCTCGTCGCGCCGGAAATAGGCGGCGAGGTCGCGCCCGGTCAGGTCGGCGTCGCCGCGCCCGGCGGCGCGCAGCACGAACGCCTCGTTCGCGCCCCTTATGCGCCCTTCCGCGCCGATGATCGCGGCCATCAGCCCCGCCTCGCCCAGCTGCGTCCCCATCTCGCCCATAACCATCGCGGTGAACTGCTCGATCAGGCTGACCTGCCGGACCGGCGAGAAATGCCACAGCAGATAATCGTCCGAGCGGCCCGTGCGGGTGATGCGCGCCTCGGCCTTGAGCGCCCCGCGCGAGAGGGTGTCGCAACTCGCCTCGCCGTCGCGCCAGGCGGCGCGGCCCGCCTCGGCCAGCAGCGCCGCGCCGTCACGGTCGAGCGGCAGCGACGGCGGGGCGGGATAGCCGGGGAACCACTCGCCGTAGAGGTCGCTCGCGCAGACGAGCCGCCCGCTGCGGTCCGTCACCGCCACCGCCATGCCCAGCGCATTGGCCGCCGCGCGCGTCACCGTCCAGTCCGGCGCGACCTCGCGCACCAGCGCGGCGGGCGCGCGTTGCGGCCGGACGAGGTGGAGCAGCGCGGCTAGGCCGACGATGGTGGCGGCGAATCCGGCGCCCAGCGCCCAGTCGCCCACCGCCCAGACGATCAGCGCCGCGCTCAGCAGCGCTGCGCCGATCAGCAGCGGCAGAACGAACCGCCCGCCCTTGTCCGAGGCCAGCGAGACGATCTCATGCTTGTAGCTGTTGCCTGTCGCCCCCGCCATATCCGGCAGCCATTTCCCCGTTCCTGCGATCCGTCCGAGCCCGATGCGTCCAAACCCAATATGCCTAAACATAGCGGCGCTCTATGGACCTTTGGCGGAGCTTAGCAAAGAGCGGATAGGGATGAAGCGAAATCTTGCCGCGACGACCCGGCGCGGCGCGCGATAATCAGGATAGGATTGGTCGAGATTTCGTTCAGGTGGAGCCGAGAGGCGTGCTATTCGAGCATCGGAGCGCAGCGGACTTAAAGGTCCGTGAGCACCGAAGCGCAGAATAGCGCGCTTCGCAGGCCCGCATGGACGAAATCTCGATCAATCCTGGCGCTGGCGCGCTTTCCACCGCCGCCCAAGATGCAGTTTCCACATCCAGTCCGCCGCGAAATAGCCGACCACCGCCGCCGCGACGGAAATCACCGTCAGGCCGAACAGCAGCGCGGGCGCGGCCTCCGAAAACAGCCAGCCGCACCATTCGCCGATCCCGGCATGCTCATGCACCAGCGTCATGAAGCGGGAGATGTCGGCATTGCGGCCCAGCGTCCAGTTGCCGATATAGACGGACGCCCACAGGATCAGCGGCGTCGTCGCCGGGTTGCTGAGGAAGGTCATCGCCGCCGCGATCGGGATGTTGGCGCGGAACGGCAGGGCGAACAGCGCCGCGCCCGCGATCTGGATGCCCGGCACCAGCAGGAAGATCCCGACCAGAAGCCCCAGCGCCACGCCGCGCGGCACCGACCGGCGGGTGAAGCGCCACAGCTCCGGCGCCAGCACCCGGTGGGCGACCGGCGCCAGTATCCTGCTGTTTTCGAAAGTTTCCCGCTTGGGCGCATTGTCACGGAACCAGCGAACGATACGGCTGCTCATCTCTAGCCGTGCTCCTTCAGCAGGCGGCCCTGCTCGCGCTTCCATTCGCGTTCCTTGGTGGTGGCGCGCTTGTCCTGCGCATTCTTGCCCCGCGCCAGCGCCAGCTCCACCTTGGCGCGGCCGCGATCGTTGAAATAGATCGACAGCGGCACCAGCGTCATGCCCTTGCGCGCGACCGCGCCATGCAGCTTGGCGATCTCCCGCTCATGCAGCAGCAGCTTGCGCGGGCGCTTGGGTTCATGGTTGAAGCGGTTGCCGTGGCTGAACTCCGGCACATTGCTGTTGATCAGCCAGACCTGCTCATCCTTCACCTCGGCATAGCTTTCCGCGATCGAGCCTTCGCCGAAACGGAGGGATTTCACCTCCGTCCCCTGAAGCACGATGCCCGCCTCGAACACCTCGTCTATCGCATAGTCGAAGCGCGCGCGCCGGTTCTCGGCCACGGTCTTGACCTTCTTGAACGTTTCGGGGCGGGGGCGGGCCATCGGTCGACAATCTCCTTGCGGGTGCGATATGGGGAGCGCAGGCTCCTTATACCAGTCCCGCAATCTCCAGCGCGCGGTCCACCGCTGCCTGCGAGGACGCGCTGGGCCAGGTAATCGGCAGGCGCACCTCGACCGGCATTTCCGGGCGAACACGGGACAGCGCATATTTGACCGGCCCAGGTGAAGAATCGCTGAACAACGCATCGTGCAGCGGATAAAGCCTGTCCTGCACCAGCAACGCCTCGTCCCACTTGC
This sequence comes from Sphingobium jiangsuense, assembly GCF_014196495.1. Lineage (GTDB taxonomy): Bacteria > Pseudomonadota > Alphaproteobacteria > Sphingomonadales > Sphingomonadaceae > Sphingobium > Sphingobium jiangsuense. The sequence continues at coordinate 66,358 of NZ_JACIDT010000010.1, read as the reverse complement.
CTTCGGCCAGCAGCGCCTGGAACTGCGCGCACAACGCCGGCGCGACGTTCGCCGTCACCGAGATGCAGCCCCGCCCGCCCATCGCGTTGAAGCCGAGCGCGGTTTCGTCATTGCCCGAAAGCTGCACATAATCCGGCCCGCAGGCGAGCCGCTGCGCGCTGACCCGGCCGAGATTGCCGGTCGCGTCCTTGATGCCGACGATGGTGCGGAACTCGCTCACCAGCCGGTGCTGCACCGGCACGCCGATGTCGGTGATGGTGCGGCCGGGCACGTTGTAGAGGATGATCGGCAGGTCGCAATGGCGCGCCAGATGGGCGAAATGCTGATAGACGCCTTCCTGGCTCGGCTTGTTGTAATAAGGCGCGACCACCAGCGCGGCGTCGGCTCCGGCGGCCTGCGCGGCGAACATATGCTCCAGCGCGATTCGGGTGTCGTTGGAACCGCAGCCCGCGATCACCGGAACCCGCCCGGCGGCCTGCTCGACGCAGATGGCGATGACGCGGTTATGCTCCTCGACCGTCATGGTCGCGCTCTCGCCCGTCGTGCCGCAGGGGACGAGGGCGCTGCTGCCCTCTTCTATCTGCCAGTCCACGAACGCCCGGAAAGCCTCTTCATCCAGCGCTCCGTCCCGAAAAGGCGTCACCAGAGCGGGAATGGACCCGGAAAACATGCAAAAACTCCTTCCAACCCGATCATTCATCTGGGCATAAGCATCGTTATGCCATAATCTTCCAATCGATCACCGCCAACAGGGATGCTTCAGATCAGGGCCATGTCCAGCACGTTCACCAACCGGATAAAGCTTCGCCATCTTCCGCTTCTGGGCGTCGTATCGCTTGCGTCGGTTGCAGTTGCGCAGATCAACAGCGGGCGCAAGGAAATTGTGCAGCCGCTGCCCGGCGTCACGCCTTCCGCATCCTCTTCCTCCTCCACCGCCCCGGCGCAGGCCGGATCGGACTGGAACGCCGCGCGCAGCACCATCGCGCAGACCGGCGACAGCGCGATCATCGCCACGGTGGACCGGTGGAAGGCGCTGCAACAGAGCGACGGCCTGGGCTTCGACGCCTATGCCTCTTTCCTGATGGCCAACCCCGGCTGGCCCGCCGAGGACCGGATGCGCCGCCTCGCCGAAAGCTCGATCAACCCGATGAGCTACAGCCCGTCGAGCGTCGTCGCCTTCTTCCAGCGCTATCCGGCCCGCAGCGCTACGGGGCAGGCGCGCAACGCGCTCGCCCTGTCCGCCACCGGCCGCGCCGCCGAGGCGCGCGAGGCCGCCCGCGCCGCGTGGCGCATGGGCGCGATGGCCCCGCAGGACGAGATGCAGCTGCTCTCCCTCTTCGGCACCGCGCTCACCGCCGCCGATCAGGACGCCCATGCCGATGCCGCGCTGTGGGCGCGCAACCCCGCCTCGGCGGAACGGGCGCTGCCCTTCCTCTCGCCCAACGAGCGCCCGATCGCGGAGGCCCGCATCGCCTTCCAGCGCAACGCCGCCGACGCCGCGGCGAAGATGCAGGCGGCGGAACCCTATGCGCGCGGCCATGCCGGCTTCCTCGCCGACAAGGCGACCTGGCTGCGCGACAGCGGCAACAGCATCCTCGCCCGTTCGCTGCTGGCCGGACGGCCGCCGCTTGCCGTGCGTCCCGCCAATGTCGAGAAATGGTATGAGGTGCTGCTGACCCATGCCCGCGCCGCCGCCAACGACAATCAGTGGACCACGGCCTATGACATCGCCAGCAAGCTGGACGACGCCTATCCCGCCGGCACCGACGTCAGCCTGCGCCCGATCGGCGAGCGCGACGATTATACCAGCCTCGCCTGGCTGGCGGGCACGACCGCCTATTACCAGCTGAACCGCCCGCGCGAGGCGATGGCGATGTTCGATCGCTACGCCACCGCCGCCCGCTCGCCCCAGACCATGACCAAGGGCTGGTACTGGGCGAGCCGCGCCGCGTTCAACGCCGGAGACGCGGCCGAGGGCAACCGCCATCTCGCCATGGCGTCGGCCTATCCCGACCAGTTCTACGGCCAGCTGGCGCGCGAGCGCCTCGGCCAGGGCATCACCGCGCCGACCGCGATCGCCGACCGGGTGCAGGTCAGCGCCGAGGAACGCAGCATGTTCGAGCGGAACTCCCTCGTCCGGGCCGCGCGCGCGCTCGGCACGATGGGCCGCTGGCAGGACCAGAGCACCTTCCTGCGCGCCATCGCCGCCAATGTGACGACGGACAGCGACCGGGTGCTGGCCAATGAGCTGGCGACGCGGATCGGCCGCCCTGACCTCGGCGTGATGGTCGGCCGCCGCGCCCGCCCGGACGGCAGCACCAGCTATGCGACGGCGAGCTTCCCCAGCATCAGCGTGCCCGGCGACCATAGCGGCAACTGGACGATGATCCATGCGATATCGCGGCAGGAAAGCCAGTTCGACAAGGCCGCCGTCAGCCATGCGGGCGCGCGCGGCCTGATGCAGCTGATGCCCGGCACCGCGCGGGAAACGGCGGGCAAGATCGGCCTGTCCTACAATCTGGGCGGCCTCACCACCGACACCAGCTACAACATCCAGCTGGGCAGCACCTATTTCCGCCGCATGCTCAATTATTATGGGGGCAGCTATCCGCTGGCCGTCGCCGCCTATAATGCCGGACCCGGCAATGTGAACAAATGGCTCGCCGCCAATGGCGACCCGCGCCAGCCCGGCGTCGACATTCTCCGCTGGATCGAGAACATCCCGATCTACGAAACGAAGAACTATGTCCAGCGGGTGCTGGAGAATGCGGTCGTCTACGACGCTATGCGCGCGGAGAAGAACGGCACGAAGCTACCCGCCGCGCCGCTGAGCTTCTATCTGGGCAAGACCACGCCGGGCTGATAGACGCGCCGCCGTCATGCAGGGAAAGACCAACTACATCACGCCTCAGGGCTTCGCCGCGCTGCGCGCCGAATATGACCGGCTGCTGGGCGAGGAGCGCCCGAAGATCGTGGAGATCGTCAGCTGGGCGGCGGGCAATGGCGACCGCAGCGAGAATGGCGACTATCTCTACGGCCGCAAGCGCATGCGCGAGATCGACGGCCAGCTCCGCCGCCTCGCGCGCAAGATGAAGGATGCGCGCATCGTCGACCCCGCGCGGCAGCCGGACAAGAGCCGCGTCTTCTTCGGCGCCACCGTCACCATCGCGGACGAGGACGACAACCGGCGCACCGTCACCCTCGTCGGCAATGACGAGACGGACAGCGGCGCCGGGCGCATCGGCTGGGACGCACCGCTCGCCCGCGCGTTGCGCGGCGCGGGGCCGGGCGACCTGCGCACCGTCCGCCTGCCCGCCGGGGAAAAGGAATATGAGGTGATGGAGATCAGCTACCCCGGCTGAGCCCGCGCGGAGCCGAGGGGGCTGGACAAGCGCCCCGCCATCCGCTAAGGGCGGCCCTGCATTGCGGGGTTTCCCCCTCGATGCGCCGTCCGAGACAGTCGGTGAAGGGAATTGGCCCTTCTTAATTCCCGGCCTAGACGGGGACAAGTTTCTTGCCGGCCGCGTGCCCTTGCGCACCGTTTCCGGCCCTGCCTCTCCTGCCCTTTCGGGGTCAGAGTGCGCGGTTGATCCTTCCCCCTTCGGACAATTCGCAGTCATGCCCCGGCATGGCCGCTTCATCCTGCCGGATGGTCCGGCAGGACGTAACTGGAGAATGGCATGGATCGTACCCAGAAATCTGAGGTGGTGACCACGCTGCATGCTACTTTTGCCGAAATCGGGGTCGTCGTGGTGACGCGCAACCTCGGCATGACCGTCGCCCAGTCGACGGCCCTGCGGCAGAAGATGCGTGATGCCGGCGCTACCTTCAAGGTTACGAAGAACCGCCTCGCCAAGATCGCGTTGAAGGATACGCAGTACGAGCAGCTCAGCGACATGCTGACTGGTCCGATCGCGCTTGCCACTTCGGCCGATCCGGTCGCCGCCGCCAAGGTCGCGATCGAGTTCGCGAAAACCAACGACAAGATCGAAATCGTTGGCGGAGCGATGGGCAGCACCCTGCTCGACGCGGAAGGCATCAAGGCGCTCGCCTCGATGCCGTCGCTGGACGAAATGCGCGCTACGCTTGTCGGCCTCATTCAGGCCCCGGCAACGAAGCTGGCCCAGATCGCCCAGGCTCCCGCCGCGCAGCTGGCGCGGGTCTTCAATGCTTATGCGGAAAAAGAAGCCGCCTGAGCATACCCAATTTCTTTGTTTTCACTCTAGTATCAGGGGCCACGCCCCGCCCAGAAAGGTAAATGGTTAAACATGGCTGATATCCAAGCTCTGGTCGAACAGCTTTCGGCTCTCACCGTCCTCGAAGCCGCTGAACTCAGCAAGGCTCTGGAAGAAAAGTGGGGCGTTTCGGCTGCCGCCGCCGTTGCGGTCGCTGCTGCTCCCGCCGCTGGCGGCGCCGCTCCGGCCGCCGAAGAGCAGACCGAATTCGACGTGATCCTGACCGGCGACGGCGGCAAGAAGATCAACGTCATCAAGGAAGTCCGCGCGATCACCGGCCTCGGCCTGACCGAAGCCAAGGCGCTCGTCGAAGGCGCGCCCAAGGCCGTCAAGGAAGGCGTGAGCAAGGCGGAAGCCGAAGAACTGAAGAAGAAGCTGGAAGAAGCTGGCGCGACCGTCGAACTGAAGTAATTCGGTTCCGCGATACGCGGGTTCTTTCGGATCCTTCCGAAAAAGAGAGGGCGGCACCCACATGGGGCCGCCCTTTTCTTGTGGGTCGAGCAGATGCCGGCGGCGTTGTTGCTTTCGCCTGATTGGTCGGCCTCACCCCTTATCGTCACCCTGAACTTGTTTAGCTGCGCTGGCCTTCGGCTCAGGGTCCATTTCGTCGAACTGACCAAGGGCCTGTTGGGCTTGATGGATGCTGAAACAAGTTCAGCATGACGATTTTCCTTAGCGATGTGCGCAAAGGAAAAAGGCGAGGCCGCAAAGCCCCGCCCTTTCCTCCTGCCGTTACGCGTCCAGCGAGGCAAAGCCGCGCCTCGCCGTCAGCGCCTGCGCGCCGCGCCCGCTTTCTCCTTCGCGTCCAGCCAGGCGATGATCTCCGGCTTCAGCCGCGCCCAGGTCACCACCCGCGTGCGGATCGCAGCGATGGCGCGGTCGATCACCTTGCGCGATTCCGGCGTCAGATAGCGGTCGGCATAGGCGTTCAGCTTGTCCGCCATTGCAAGGTCGGCCGAATTGCCGCCCAGCCGCGCCAGCGCCTGGCTACGCGCGGAAACGTCGATCAGCGCCTCATATTTCTCGCGATTGGCGAGCACGAAATCGACCGCGCGCCGGTCATGATCGACCGACACCGCCGCGATGATGGCGGCGCTGGTCGTCTTGCCCGGCTCGTCGGTCAGCGCGAGCTTCAGCGCCTGTTCCGCCAGCGCCGGGTCCTTCGCGCGGCCCAGCAGCGTGAAGAGCTGGCTCCGCTCCAGCGCGGAAGGCGCGGCATTGGCCATCGCGCGCAGCCTGTCCCATGTCGGCTGGTCCGCATATTGGGCGACGACGCCCAGCCACACGAACTTGAGCGGCCCGTCGAGCGCGGCCGGGTTCTCCTCCAGCGCGGCGAAGCGACGGCGCGCCTCGGCCAGCACGGCTTCGTCACCCATGCCGCCCAGCGTGGCGATGATGCTCTGGCGCAGCACCGGCACCTGCGCGCCCTCGCCTTCCTTCGCGTCATAGCCGATGCGGGTGAGGATCGGCGTCAGCTTGGCCGAGCTATACGCCAATATCCGCTTCTGCGTCCCTTCGTCGCCCACGAAGATGTCGCGCGGCCCGTTCATATAGGCGGGCAGGTCGGCGAGGATGATGTCGCTGGCGTCGGAAGGAACCGCATCGACCAGATCCATCGCCCGGCTCATCGGCTGATAGCCGCCGAGGCCCAACTGCCAGTTGTCGGCGAGCAGGCCGCTCTGGTCGATCGGCGCGAGCTTGGTGAAGTCCTTCGCCAGTGCAGCGACATTTTCCGCCGGATAGAGCGAGCGATAATAACCCGCCTGCCCCAGATTGACCACATAGGCGCCGCAACCGGGCAGCTCCAGCGTGCCCTTGCCTTCCAGGATCATCGAGCGGGTTTCGCCGTCCGCCACCTGCGCCTTTATCGGCACGTGCCATTTCAGCGGCGTCTTGTCCTTCGCGTCGCGGCTGAACTCGCCCTGCGACAGGGCGAGCCGCGTCGTGCCGTTCACGCATTGCGCGGCATCGACCTTCACCAGCGGAATGCCCGGCTGCATCGTGAAGTCGTGGGCGATGGCGGTCAGCCCCTTCGCCCCCGCATTCTCGACCGCCGTCCACAGGTCGTTGGTGACGGTGTTGCCATAGGCATGGGCCTTCATATAGGCGCGGATGCCCTCACGCCACACATCCTCGCCGGCGAAGCTTTCCAGCATGGTGATGACCGCCTCGCCCTTCTGATAGGTGATCGCGTCGAACGCCTGGCTCACCTCGTCCACGGTGCGCACCTGCTGGATCACCGGATGGGTGGTGGCATAGGCATCGAGGCCCATCGCCCGCTCCCGCCCGTCGACGCGGGTCAGCAACATGTCCCATTCGGGTTTCATCCTGTCGGTGACCTTGGTGGCCATCCAGCTGGCGAAGCCCTCATTCAGCCAAAGGTCGTCCCACCACGCCATGGTGACGAGATCGCCGAACCATTGATGCGCCATTTCATGCGCGACGATTTCATAGACGGTGCGCCGGGTCGCCTCGGACGTGGATTTGGGATCGACCAGCATTGCGCGCTCGAAGGTGAAGATCGCGCCCCAATTCTCCATTGCGGAGAAGAACTGGCTCTGTCCCGGCCCGGCCACATTGTCGAGCTTGGGCAGCGGGAAAGGGACGCCGAAATAGTCGTTGAACCAGGGCAATATCTCCGCCGAGGCGTCGAGCGCGAGCTGCGCCTTCTTCACATTGCCCTTGCCGGTGACGACGCCCAGCTCGGTTTCGCCCACCTTCGTCGTCATCCGCTCCAACTCGCCCAGACCGAGGAACAGCAGATAGGTCGACATTTTGGGCGTGGTGCCGAAGGTGACGAGCGTGGAGCCATCCTTTTGCGGGGTGCTCTGCGTAATCGGCATGTTGCCGACCGCCATCTGCCCCTTGGGCACGACGACCGACAGGTCGAAGGTCGCCTTGTAGCTCGGCTCGTCCCAGCTCGGCACGAAGCGGCGCGCGTCGGGCGCCTCGAACTGGGTGAAGAGCGCGCGCTTGTCCGCGCCCGAACCGTCCTTGTAATCCAGCGCGAACAGGCCATTGGCCTGCTGGTTGATGACGCCGGAATAGCGGATGGAAAGCTTGTACTTGCCGGGCGCAAGCTCCTTGGCGAAGCGGATCGTCGCCGTCTGCGCGGCCGCATTCACCGCCACCGTGCCGTTCGCGGCCTTGCCCTTCCCTTCGGGGGCGATGGCGGCGGAGGCGAAAGCGAGGTCGGCGGCGTTCAGCGTGATCGCGTTCGTCGCCTGCGCCAGCGTCAGGTCGATGGTCACCTCGCCGGTGAAGCGGAGATTGGCCGCATCGGGCGTAACGCGGATCGCATAATGGCCGGGTACGACGCCGCGCGGCAATTGGGTGGTGACGCCGGCGGCCGGGCCGTCGCCGGTCTGCGCCATCCCTTGCGGCGCGGCCATGATCGCCAGCGCGAGCGCCAGCGGCGCCGAGGCGCGTTTCAGACGGTTGAACCTGCGGGATATTTCCATTTCGATTTGCTCCGACAAGCAGTGAAATGCAGACTATGCATGGGCCGACAGGGTTGGGCGAAATCCTCGACCCGGTCAACCTGTCATCCTGCCACTATCCATCTTCGCATTGCCGGGGCGGGAGCGATCAGCCCCCTTTCCGCCGCGCCGCCGCGCTTCCGGCATAGAGCAGCGCCGCCGCCAGCGCACGCGACCCCACGCCCGATCCCGCCACGCGCGGGCGGGCCGCCGGATAGGCGGTGGGCGGCTGCTGACGTCTCCGTTGCGCCAGCGCGGCGGGCCCGGCCAGTTTCTCGTTCATATCTTTCCCTTTCGCGGCAAGCCCTGCAATGCGGGCGTCCCGTCCTTTCCCGTGTCAGTCGAAACGTTCCGTGGTATCGGCGGCGCCGTGGGTCCAATATCCCGCCGCCTTCATCCGCGCGGGGGGATGGCCCCGGTCGAGGACATGCTGGCGCAGCGCCCTGGCGACGCCCGCCTCGGCCGCGATCCAGATGAAGCCGTCCCCTTGCGGGAAGGGCCGGTCCCGTATCCGGTCGAGCAGGGCTGCCGGGTCGTGCGCGGCGGCGGCCGGGCGATGCGCCCAGTCGACGGTCAGGCCCGGACGCCGCTCGAATGCGATTTCCTCTTCCGCCCCCGTCACCGCGACCAGCGCATAGATGCTGCAATAGGGCCATTCCCCAATGCGCCGGGCGATGGAGGGCAGCGCCGTCTCGTCGCCGATCAGCCAATACCAGTCATAGCTGTCCGGTATCACCACCGACCCGCGCGGCCCGCCGATCTGGATGCTGTCGCCCGGCCGCGCCGCCATAGCCCAGGCCGTTGCCGGGCCGGGGTCGTCGTGCAGAGCGAACTCGATCACGATCTCGCCCTCGTCGGCGTCGAAGGACCGGGGCGTATAATCGCGCATCGGCGGCCTCTCCCCCTCCCGCGCCGCGTCCGGCACGAACAGCTTCACATGATCGTCGGCCGAGGCCGAGATGAAATCGTGCAGTTCGTCGCTGGTGAACCGGATCGAAAGCAGGTTCGGCGTTACCTGCTCCCGCGCCGCGACGGTCAGTGTGCGGCGCCTCGTTTCATGACGCATGCGGATGATCCTGCGTTCTTCCTCCATCGCGCCTTCTCCTCTCCTCATATGTCGAGCACCAGTTCCGGCCCCAGCGCGCGCGACACGCAGATCGCGATGAGGCCGCTGTCCCGTTCCTCTTGCGTCAGATAAGCATCGCGATGGTCGGCGGTTCCCTGCACGATCCGCGTGATGCAGGCGCCGCAGCCGCCGCCCAGGCAGCCGGTGCGCGCCTCCACCCCCACCGCGGCGAGCGCCTCGGCGATGCTCTGGTCCACGCCCACTTCCAGCGCACGGCCCGACCGGGCGGCGACGAGGCGGAAGGGCGCGTCGCTATCGCTCATCCCAGTGTTTCCCGCTGCTCCAGCACCATGCGGGCGATCATCCCCCCGATCGGCAGCGCGGAGGTCGCGGCAGGCGACGGCGCATTGCAGACATGGACGGACCGCGCCGTGGTGCGGACGAGGAAATCATGCACGATCGCCCCGTCCCGCATCACCGCCTGCGCGCGGATGCCCGCTTCTTCCGGCTGGAGGTCGTCCAGTTCCAGCTGCGGGCAATATTTGCGGCAGGCCTCCAGATAATGGCGCTTGGACAGCGAATTGCGCATCTCGACAAGGCCGGAGGAAAGATTGGCGCCGATCACCCGCCAGAAGCCGGGGAAGCGCGCATAGGTCGCCACGTCGCGCAGGTCGAACGAAAATTTGGCGTATTTCTCCCGCGCGAAGCCCAGCACCGCATTGGGCCCCACCGTCATGCCGCCGTCGATCATGCGGGTGAGGTGGATGCCGAGGAACGGCAGGTCCGGGTCCGGCACGGGATAGACCAGCGTCTTGGCGATCCCCGATTTTTCCGGCGGCAGGCGATAATATTCGCCCCGGAACGGGATGATCTGGAAATCGGGCACGATGCCGCCCAGCCGGGCGATGCGGTCGGCCTGCAACCCGGCGCAGGCGATCAGTTGCCTTGCCTGCCATGTGCGCTCCCCGGCGCGGACGGTGACGCCCGCCGGGCCTTCCTCGATCGCCGTGACGCCCGCGCCCAGCACGATCTCCCCGCCCTGCTCGCCGATCCGTCGCGCCATCGCGCGACACATCGCCGGATAATCGACGATGCCGGTGGACGGGATGTAGAGCGCGCCCACCCCCTCGATATTGGGCTCGCGGCGCTTCAGCTCGGCTGCGTCGATCCGCTCGCACTCGATGCCGTTCTCCGCCGCGCGGGCGAAGAGCGCGTTCATGCGCCCCTGCTCCAGATCGTTGGTGGCGACGATCATCTTGCCGCAGACCTCGTGGTCGATCCCGTTGTCGCGGCAGAAGGCGACGGTCGCGCTCGCCCCCTCACGGCACAGCTGCGCCTTCAGGCTGCCCGGCGCATAATAGATGCCGGAATGGATGACGCCGCTGTTATGCCCCGTCTGGTGCCGGGCGACCTGCCCCTCCTTCTCGATCAGGACGAGCGAGGCGCCGGGGCAGCGTTCCAATATGCCGAGGGCCGTCGCCAGTCCGACGATCCCCCCGCCGATGATGATGAAGTCGTTCATGAACAGGGACGCTATGGGCGGCCCGCGCCGATGACAACGGGATCAGCGGTAAACCTATAAGACGCGCAGCATGACCAATCCGGCGCGCGGCGAAATTGCATCCGCCGCCCGGTGCGGCCATGCAGGGGGAAAGGAGGAAGTCCCATGATCTTGGAAGTTGCGATTTTCGACATAGTGCCGGGCCAGGAAGCCGCGTTCGAGGCAGGCGTGGGCCGGTGCCGGCCGCTGTTCGCCCGCGCGAAGGGATGCCGCGCCATGTCGCTGCGCCGGGTGATCGAGGTGCCCGGCCGCTATCAGCTGCTGGTCGAATGGGACAGGCTGGAGGACCACATCATCGGCTTCCGCGAGTCAGAGGATTTCCAGACATGGCGGGCGACGGTGGGGCAGTATTTCGCCGCCGCCCCGGTGGTCGAGCACAGCGAGATCGTCGCGTTTTCCGATTGAGTCAGCCGATGCCGGAACTCACTCGATCGGATGCTTTTTGAACCAGCGCGACAGGAATTCGTTGAACACGCGGATTTTCTTGGGCGGCGTGCCGCCGGGCGCGAACACCGCATAGAGCGGGCGTTCGGGCAGCGGATATTCCGGCAGCACGTCGACCAGCTCGCCCGCGACGATATCCTCCCGCACCATCTGGCGCGGGAGGACGCCGAAGCCCAGCCCGCCCAGCACCATCTTGCGCAGCACCAGATAGGTGTTGGACGACGCCGCCACCTTGCCCTTGACGGTAAGGGTCGTATCCCCGGCGAGAAAGCGCCAGCTCTGGTCGGTATCCTGCGTGATGCAGGGCTTTTCGGCGAGGTCGCGGGGATGCTCCGGCATGCCGTGCCGGGCGATGCAGCCGGGCGTCGCGACCATCGCATAATGCAGCGTCGCGATCTTCTTCACCCGCACCAGCGAGTCGGGAATATTGCGCGTGTGCAGCGCGACGTCGAAGCCGCGCTCGATGAAATCATAGGTTTTCTGCGACATGCCGCCCAGATGCAGGTTCATCGTGATGCCGGGATAGGCGAGGCAGAATTCGGTGACGGCATCGGCGATATCCATGCTGCCGATCCATTTGGGCACGATCACCGACAAATTGCCTTCCGCCTCGTCATTGCGGTCGGTGATCTGCCCCTCGACGCTGGAAATCTCGTCGAGGATGCGGGTGCAGAAATCGAAATAATCCTTCCCTGCCTCCGTCATGCTGATCGAGCGCGTCGTGCGGTTGAGCAGGCGCACGCCCAGATGCGCCTCCAGCTCCGCAATGTGCCGAGACACCAGCGCCCGCGATATGCCGAGCGTGCGCGCCGCGGAGGTGAAGCTGGACTTGCGGACCACCTGCACGAAGGTGGTCATGGTCATGAAACGGTCCATCTTCTTCCCCCCGCTGCTGCCGGTGACGATATCCGTCCCGGCGCCTTATTCGTCCGGCGCGCCCATGAGGTCGGCGGCGGAGAGATGCTCCACGGTCTCGCCGGTGTCGCCAAAGGTGCGCGTGACATTCTGCGAAGCGTATATCCACAGAATGCGCATCGGTCCATCGCCGCGATTGCGGAAGCAATGCTGCCTATTGGCTTGAATATAGGTGGAATCATAGGGCACCAGCGGCGTCACCACGCCGTCTATCTCCACCTCGCCCACGCCCTCCAGCAAGGTCACCTGCTCGTCGCAATTATGGCAGTGCATCGGCGCGCCCTCACCTCTGGGATAGACGCTCATGCCGGTGGTGAACTTCGCGCCTGCCGCATTGTGGTGGGTGATGAGCGGCCAGGTGCGGATGCCGCTGCCGCGTTCGAGGACGCGGACATCCTCTATCTTGACGATGGTGGGGCCGGTTTCTTCGCTCATTGTCCTTTTGCCTCTGTTCTCCATGGGAATGGAGACGAGGTCTGCCTTGCCCCGTCGATTGTCAATTACGCCCCGCTCCTCCGGCTTGACCCTGAAACCGGAAATATCCGAATATTTTCAATATATTGATTGATACCCACCGGGATTGGTCACGCCACACGAACATTAGTTTCGCGGATTGCGCGGGTTCGGGACCGGCCAAGTCGCACTATGCTAGGCCATCAGAACGACAGGATAAGGAGATTTTCGGATGCAGCCTGGGACCGGACCTTCACCGGCGTCGCCCGCTTCGCGGCTTACCATGCCGCTCTGTTTTCTCGTCGCCGTGCTGGAAGGATACGACCTGCAGGTCATTTCCTCCGCCGGGCCGCAACTGCGCGCGGCGATGAACCTCAGCCCCGGCCAGATCGGCTGGTTCTTCAGCGCCAGCCTGATCGGCCTCGCCTTCGGCGCGATCGCCGGGGGCTGGATGGCCGACCGGTTCGGGCGCAAGCCCGCGCTGATCGGATCGGTGCTGGCGCTGGGCATCTTCACGGTGGCGACCGCCTATGCGTATAATTTCGAATCCCTGCTGGTCATCCGCATCCTCGCGGGCGTGGGGCTGGGCGGCGCGATGCCGACGCTGATCGCGCTGGTGGCCGAGGTTTCCGGCGGCGGCAAGACGACGAGCGCCGTCACCACGATGATCTGCGGCCAGCCGACCGGCGGCATCATCTCCGCGCTGGTCGGCCAGACCATCGCCTCCCATTATGGCTGGCAGAGCCTGTTCCTGATCGGCGGGGCGCTGACCATATTGGTCGCGCCGCTGCTGGTCTGGGGGCTGCCGGAAACGAAGCCGGGCGGATCGGCGCATGGCCGCGGGCAAGGTGGCGGCGGGGCAAAGGCGCTGACCACCGCGCAGGCGCTGTTCCACGACGGGCGCGCGGCCGGAACCGTGCTGCTCTGGCTCGCCTTCATCGTGACGCTGGCGCTGCTCTCGGTGCTGCTCAGCTGGACGCCGCTGCTCGTCATGGGCAAGGGCCTGCCCAGGTTCGTCGGTCTCAACGCGATCATCGCGCTCAATGTCGGGGGGATCATCGGCGGCATCGCGATCAGCCGGCTGATCGACCGGCACGGCGTGCGCTGGCCGATGCTGGGCCTCTACCTCACCACCGCCGCCAGCCTGTTCGTCTTCGCCCATACCCAGACGCCGGCGGCGCTGCTGCTGGTCGCGGGGCTGGTCGGCTTCGGCGTGCTGGGCGCGCAATTCTCGCTCTACGGCGTGGCACCGCGCCTCTATCCGCTGGCCGGACGGGGATCGGGCGTCGGCATAGCGGTGGCGATGGGGCGGATCGGATCGGTGCTTGGCCCGATCCTGATCGGCGGCTTCATCGGCAGGGGATCCTCGGAGAACCAGGCGGTGCTGGTGATGGCGCCCGTCGCGCTGGTCGCCGGTCTGCTCATCCTCGCCCTCACCACCGCGCGCAAGACCGATCTGGAAGGGGGAGCGGCCGCCGGTGCGCGGGAAGCGGCCAAGGCGCCGCAGGGCGCCGCCTGAGCCGGGTCCATTGTCAACCGGGCATGAACGCAAAGGCCAAGATTGGGCCAGATGTAATTTCCAATCGACCGGAATAGTCAAAATCAGCTTTCACAGGAAAAGGAACACCCATGTTCATCGTTGATTCCCAAATTCACATCTGGAAGGAAGAAACCCCGGACCGCCCGTGGATCCCCGGCGCGCGCGAGCGCATGGTGCTGAACGGCCACCGCCTCGAACCCTTCACCTATGAGGAATGCCTGGAGCATATGGACAGCGCGGGCGTGAACCGCGTCTGCATCGTCCCGCCCTCGTGGGAAGGCGATCGCGTCGATTACGGCATCGAGGCGTCGGAAAAGCACCCCGACCGCTTCTGCGTGATGGCCCGCGTGGTCCAGAACGACCCGGTCGAAGGCGCGGCGATGATGCGCGATTTCGCCACCGTGGACGCGATCAAGGGCCTGCGCCTGACCTTCCACCGCCCGCAGGACCGCAACTGGATGATCGACGGCACCTGCGACTGGATCTGGCCGCTGGCCGAGGAGCTGCAGCTGCCGCTGATGATCCACGCGCCGATCTGGAAGGCGGAAATGGGCGCGATCGCCGCCCGCCACCCCGGCCTCAAGCTGATCATCGACCACATGGGCATCCTCGCCCGCTCGGTGGACGACGCGATCGGCTACTGGATGGACGAGACCGCCGACCTGCACGTCCACCCGAACATCCACGTCAAGGTGTCGGCGGTGCCGGGCTATTCGACCCACCCCTATCCCTATGAGAACATCAACGGCTATGTCCGTAAGATGATCGAGCGCATGGGGCCGGATCGCTGCTTCTGGGGCACCGACCTCACCCGCCTGATGGACGCCAAGGGCCTTACCTACCTCCAGACGGTCGAGCATTTCACCAAGCATATGGGCCTGTCGCAGGAGGCGCTGGAGCAGGTGATGGGCCTGGGCATCTGCAAGGCGCTCGACTGGCCGGTCACCGCCGAGCAGGCCGCGGCCTGACGCGACCGGAACCGGGGAGGGACTTTCTCCCCCCTCCCCGGCACGGTTGAGACTTTTCACGGAATGGAGAAGAACGGGATCGGTCCCGCGCATCGGGGCGAAGGTCCGGCCAGAGGAGCGAGCATGACGGGGCGTATCTATCAGGATGGCGGCGAAGGGTTGCTGGAGGCGTTTCGCGACCTCCGGGTGGATTATGTGTTTTCCTCGCCCGGTTCCGAATGGGCGCCGCTGTGGGAAGCCGTCGCGCGCCAGGCCGAGGCGGGCGCGCCCGGCCCGCGCTATATCGACCTCTGGCACGAAACGCTCGCGGTGGACATGGCGATCGGCTACGGCCTCGTCACCGGGCGGATGCAGGCGGTGCTGCTGCATGCCGCGCCGGGGCTGTTGCAGGGCGCCTGCGGCATCCATGGCGCGCTGCTGGCCGAGGTGCCGATGCTCGTCTTCTCCTCCGAGGCCAACAGCTATGGCGAGCGGGAAAGCGTCGATCCCGGCTCGCAATGGTATCGCAACCTGTCGATCGTCGGCGGGCCGCACGGGCTCGCCGCGCCCTTCGTCAAATGGTCGAACCAGATCCCCGGCATCGAAACCCTCTACGAGATGGTGAAGCGCGCGGGCGAGATCAGCCAGCGCCAGCCGCGCGGCCCTGTCTATCTCAATGCGCCGGTCGAGGTGCTGCTGGAGGAATGGAAACCCTCGCCCTTCCCGATGCAGGTCGCCCCGCCCGCCCGCAAGATCAGCCCGCAGGAGGATATCGACGCGCTGGTCGAGGCGATCCGTGCGGCCAGGGAGCCGGTCATCATGACCGAATCCGCCGGGCGCGATCCCGAAGGCTTCCACGCGCTGGTGCAGTTCGCCGAGGCGTTCGGCATCCCGGTGATCGAGCCCCAGTCGACCGTCTGCGGCAATTTCCCGAAGGAGCATCCGCTCTATCTCGGCAATGAGATCGGCGCGCTGCGCGACACGGCCGACCTCGTGCTGCTGGTCGCCTGCCGCGCGCCCTGGTATGCGCCGTCGAACAAGCCCGCGCAGGCGCGCACCATCGTCATCGATCCGGTGCCGCAGCGGCCGCAGTCGGTCTATCAGGTGCTGTTCGCGGACCGCTATATCGAGGGCGAGATCGCCGACACGCTGCGCCGCGCCGCCGAACAGGCCGCCCCCGCCGATCATGCGTCCCGCCGCGCGCGCCATGCCGAAACGCACAAGGCGCAGCGCGAGCGCATCGCCAGGGCGGAAGCCGCCGCGAAGGACAGCCCGCGCATCACCGCGCCCGGCCTCGTCGCCGCCCTGCGCGAGGCGGTGCCGGACGACACGATCTTCGTCGATGAAACCATCACCCACAGCCGCATCGTGCAGCAGCATCTCAGTTGGGACGAGCCCCATCGCTATTTCTATGTGCAGGGCGGGCTCGGACAGGGCATCGGCGTCGCGCTGGGCGTGAAGCTCGCCGCGCCGCAGAGCTTCGTCGTGCTGACCGTGGGCGACGGCTCGCTGCTCTACAACCCGATCGTGCAGGCGCTCGCGGCGTCGCGGAACAATGATCTGCCGGTGCTGATCCTCGTGTTCAACAACCGCAAATATCTGTCGATGCACTACAACCATATGCGCTTCTACCCGGACGGGGTGACGAAGGCGGGCGGCTATGAATATGGCGTCGACCTCTCCGGCCAGCCGCCGCTGGAAGCCTTTGGCGAGCCGTTCGGCATGCATTGCGCCGCGGTGAGCGACCCCGCCGAACTGGAACGGGCGCTGGCCGACGCGGTCGCCGCCGTGCAAGGCGGCCGCTCCGCGATCCTGAACGTGATGCTGGAGAAATAGGCGGGCTCCAGAAGCCGCTCCGCCTCCGAGCGGGGCGGGCCTCGGCTCCCCAAGCGGATTGGAGACGATGATCGCCCGCCCCCCACACCGTTCGGGCTGAGCCTGCCGAAGCCCTGTACTTCTTTGAACGAAGAACGACAGCCGGTCGGTCGACAAGTTCAGCCCGAACGGTTTTCCCACAACGGCAACGCGCCATCAAAAAAGCCCGCCATTCCGTGGAACAGCGGGCTTTCGTGGTAAATATCGGGCGGAGGATCAGCGCGCGAATCCCCACCAGCGCACGCAAACATCGGCCACCTGCGCCAGCTTCCTGTCCTGATCGGCCCAGCTGAGGCCGGATTTGGCGGAAAAGCCCCCGCGCGGGCTGAGCGCCAGCCTGTCGCCGTCGATCACCTCCGCCGCCGCGTCGATCAGGTCGAGTATCGGGTCGATCGGCTGCAATTCGGCGACGCTCTGGTCGATCAGGCCGAGCACCACCATCGCCGGATCGGGGATCAGCGCCAGCACCTCGAACCCGCGCGGCTGCGTGCCGAAATCGAGCAGATAGCGGTCATAGCCGAGGCCGAACAGCGCCTTCAGCCGCGCATCGTCCGCATTCCATTCGGGCGAAGCGCCCTGCCGGCCGATGCGCAGCGCCAGGCGATGCTCCTCCCCGCCCGCCAGCCCATCGACAACGGCGCGGTCGGCCGCCAGCTGGGCGTCGATATCCCTGCCCTCGTCGAGCAGCGGGCCGTAGGCGGTGCCGTTGAGCTGGATATAGGGCACCCCCGCCTCGATCAGCGCCGCGACCTCGCGCCGGATCGCGCCGACGGCGGCGCCCTCGGTCATGCCGGTCCGCTCCATCAGCGCCGAGGCCGACGGCAGCGACACCTTCACGTCCATATTGGCGAGCGCGACCATCGGCTTGCCCTCCGCCTCCGCGAGGATGGGCGCGTCGGCGGTCTGGATCGCCTCGATGAAATGGGAACGGAACAGCTCCCCGTCCGTCGCGACCGAGCAATTGGCCGCGCGCTGCATCGCGATCAGCTTGCGGCGCAGCGCATCCCCTTCCCCGCCATCGGGCGGAGCGATCAGCAGGCCGACATGGTCGGACCGGAAACGCAGTTGATTGGCCATGGCGGCGCTCCTCCCTCCTTATTTCTTCACCCGGTTCCACTCGGCGAAATCGATATCATAGCCGGTCGCCGCCAGCGCCTTCTCACAGATTTCCTGATCCTCGTCCCCGGTGCCGCCGGAAACGCCGATGCCGCCCAGCAGCACGCCCTCACGCTTCAGCGTCACGCCGCCCTCGGTCGCGACGATCGGGTGATGCCCCATGCGCGACACCTGCGCGAAGAATTCCGGCTGCGTCTGGCACCAGGTCTTCAGCATCTTGGCCGGGCGCTGCATGATCGCGGCGGTGTAGGCCTTGGCGGTGGCGATGCTCGGCGTCAGCGGGCGCGCGCCCTCCATCCGCTCGCAGGGGACGATGAAGCCGCCGCTGTCGACCACCACGGTGGTGATCGGCTTGTCGATTTCGGCGGCAACCTTCTGCGCGGCCGCGATCAAGGCTTTTGCCTCGGCAAGGGTCGGTCCCATTTTCTGTCCTTCAGGCTTGTTCGGGTTCGGGATTCAGGCGTTCATGTCCACGGAGGATTCCATGTGCAGCTTGCCATGATAGGTCAGCTCGATCACGGTGCCGTCCGGGTCGGTGATGTAGCAGAATTTGCTGTTGTTCTGCGGCCGCTCGACCGGCTTGGTATAGCGGATGCCCAGCCCCTTCAGATGCGCGAGAAAGCCTTCGAAATCCTCGACCTCGATCGCGAAATGGGACGGCATCATGCGCGGCATCTCGTCCTTGGGAACGGGCGTGAAATGCAGGTCCCAGTTGCCGCGCGTCATCAGCAGCACGTCGGTATTGCTCTTGGGATCCACCCATTTCATCGAGAAGACCTTGCCGTACCAGTCCCTGGTACGCTCGGCATCGGTGGTCGGGAAATTCACATGGTGAATGGTATGGGGAAGATGGCTCATGGGCTGTGCTCTCCTGATAGGAATATATCTGAAATCAATTAAGATATATCATGTAATATTTCATGAACAACCCGGTTCGACAGCGTGCCGAGGCAGGGAACATGTACCTCCACCAGGTCGCCCACCTGCATTCCGGCGGTGCGGTCGGTGCCCAGCCAGATCATGTCGCCCGGCGTGAGCGTGATATATCGGGTGATTTCAACGATGAAATCCTCGGCGTCGTAGATCATGCCATCCAGCCGATAGTCGCTGTCCACCACGCCGTTGATGATGACGGACAGGTCCTCGCCCATCGGCTGCGCGTCGGTGTCGATCCACGGGCCCATCGGCTTGAAGCTGTCGCTGTTCTTGCCGCGCCACATGGTGCGGTCGCCATGCTGCCATTCGCGCGCGCTGACGTCATTGCCCAGCGTCCAGCCGAAAATGGCGTCACTCGCCTCCTCGCGGCTGGCGCGGCGCAGCGTCTTGCCCACCACGGCGACGATCTCGCCCTCATATTCGAGGCGCCCTTCGAAATCGGCGGGACGGACGATATCGGCGCCATGGCCGACCAGCGCATTATTGGCGCGGTGGCCGATATCCGGGCGCTGCGGAACCACCGCCTTCATGTTGCCCTTGCGCCGCGCCTCCTCGATATGATGATAGAAGTTGAGGCCCGCCGCGTAAAAGACATTGGGTATCACTGGCGGAAGCAGGGTAAGGTCGGCCAGCCGCCCGATCACCTCGCCCTCGCCATGCGCGCCGAAGGGATCGCCGGCAAGGGCGACCACCTCGTCTTCTTCCTTCACAATGCCGTAAACAGGGCCGGACGCACCGGCCACCCGACACAGCTTCATCCCGAATGCTCCTTTCCTCGCAGCCTTCTGGATAGGTCGGGCGGGCGGGCCTGTATAGCGGCCGCCGGGTGGACAGTTGGTTGCACCAGCGTAACCAGTTTCCTGTCCTTTGGTTACAAATAGGCAAAACTGCTTTTACAGTCCGCGCTCTCCCCTTTCGCGATCCCGGCGACTAGACATTATGCGTCATCAAGTCCGCGCCGGACCTGCGGATCAGGAGAGATTCATGCCCTATACCAATGCGAGTGGTGTCAATATCTATTATGAAAGCCACGGCACCGGCCCCGCCATCCTGTTCGTCCACGGGTCGGGCGGGCATCATACCGCCTGGTGGCGCCAGACCGCCTATCTGTCGCGCTGGTTCACGGTGCTGACGATCGACCTGCGCGGCTTCGGCAACAGCGATCCGGTGGAGGGCGGCCCGGATGCGCGCGATTTCACCGCCGATATCGCCGCCGTGCTCGACCATAGCGGCGTCGGCCCCTGCGCCATTCTCGGCCAGTCGATCGGCGCCAGCCCGGCGCTGCGCATCGCGGTGGAGCAGCCCGAACGCGTGTCCGGCGTGCTGCTCGCCCATTCGCTGGGCGGCATTTCCGACCCGGAGCTGAAGCAGCTGGCCGCCGCCAATCGTGCCGAGGCGGAAAAGCTGCCGGTGATCGACCGGCTGCTGACGAAGGAATTCCAGTCGGGCCGCCCGGCCGAAACCTTCCTGTTCAGGCAGATGGGCACGTTCAACCATGCAACGATGCAGGATCTGCGCAACCTGTCGGCGGAAGGCCCCTCGCTGGAGCAGGTGCAGGCGATCGCCCCGAAGCTGCACTTCATCGCCGGGGAGCGCGACGCGGTGCTGTGGAACTCCACCGTCCGGCGCGCCCATGAAAAGCTGCCCGGATCGCACCTCACCATCGTCCCCAACGGCCCGCATTCAATGTATTGGGAGATGCCGGACGTGTTCAACCATGTGGTGCACCGGGCGCTGCTGACCATCTACCCGGAGATGGCGGCATGAGCGTTTCCTATCCCGAAATCCGCCTGCTGATCGACGGGGAATGGACGAAAGGCAGCGGCACCGAGAGCTCTCCCGTCGTCAATCCCGTCACCGGCGAGACGATCGGCACGGTTCCGCACGCGACCATCGCCGATCTCGACGCCGCGCTCGCCGCCGCCGAGCGCGCCTTCCCCGTGTGGCGCGACACGCCTGTGGCGGAGCGCGCCCGCATCCTGCGCACCGCCGCGCGCCTGCTGCGCGAGCGTGCGCCGCGTGTCGGCGAGGCGATGACGCTGGAACAGGGCAAGCCGATCAAGGAAGCGACCGGCGAGGCGCAGCGCGTCGCGGGCACGCTGGAATGGGACGCGGAGGAATCCCGCCGCGCCTATGGCCGCATCATCCCGACCGACCCGGACACGCAGCTTTCCGTCATCCGCCAGCCCATCGGCCCGGTCGCGGCGTTCGTGCCGTGGAACTTCCCGGCCGGATCGCCGATGCGCAAGCTTGCCGCAGCATTGTCGGCGGGCTGCTCGGTGGTGCTCAAGCCCTCGGAGGAAACCCCCGCCACGGCGGTCGCCATCGTCGAATGCCTTGTCGAGGCGGGCGTGCCCAAGGGCGTCGTCAACCTCGTCTTCGGCAATCCGCCGACGATTTCGGAACATCTCATCGCCTCGCCCATCATCCGGCTGGTCGCCTTCACCGGCTCGATCCCGGTCGGCAAGCAGCTCGCCGCCATGGCCGCCGCGCAAATGAAGCCGACGCTGATGGAGCTGGGCGGCCATGCCCCGGTGATCATCTGCGCCGATGCCGATCCGGTGAAGGCCGCAAAGGCCTGCGCGGCGGGCAAGTTCGTCAATGCCGGGCAGGTCTGCACCTCGCCCAGCCGCTTCATCGTGCATGAAAGCCTCTATGAGCGCTTCGTCGAGGCGCTGACCGAGGCCGCGAAGGCGGTGAAGGTCGGCAACGGACTGAAGGACGGCGTGCAGATGGGTCCACTCGCCAATGCCCGCCGCCTCGCCGCCGTCGACGAGTTGGTGCAGGACGCGGTGCGGGCGGGCGCGACGCTGACCACCGGCGGGCATCGCATCGGCGAGACGGGCAATTTCTACGCGCCCACCGTGCTGCGCGATGTGCCGCTCGATGCGCGCATCATGAAGGAGGAACCGTTCGGCCCGGTCGCGCCGGTCGTCGCCTTTTCCGACATCGAGGACGCCTTCGCCATCGCCAACAGCCTGCCCTATGGCCTTGCAGCCTACGGCTTCACCGAGAGCGCGGCGACGGCGGCGGACCTCGGCCGGCGGCTGGAAGCGGGCATCCTCTCGATCAACCACACCGGCGGGTCGGTGAGCGAGGCCCCCTCCGGCGGGGTCAAGGAAAGCGGACATGGCCGCGAAGGCGGGGCCGAGGCGCTCGACGCCTATCTCGTCACCAAGCGCATCTCGCACAGGCTGAGGTAAACGATGAAGGGGCATCACCTGATCGGCGGCGAGTGGATCGCGGGGACGGATCTCGTCCCCGATATCAACCCGTCCGACACCGGCGAGATCGTCGGGGAATTCCCGACCGGCGACGAAGCGCTGGTCAATGCGGCGATCGAGGCCGCGCTGGCCGCGAAGCACGGTTGGGCGCGCAGCAACATCCAGCTGCGCCACGACATATTGCGCCGCGCGTCCGACGCGATCATGGCGCGGCGCGAGGAACTGGGCACGCTGCTCGCCCGCGAGGAAGGCAAGCCCATCGCGGAGGCGATCGGCGAGGTCGTGCGCGCCGCCCATGTCTTCGGCTTCTTCGCCGGGGAGGCCCTGCGCCTGGGCGGCGAGAAACTGCCCTCGATCCGCGACGGCGTGGACGTGGAGATCACCCGCGAGCCTGTGGGCGTGGTCGGCATCATCGCGCCGTGGAACTTCCCCATCGCCATCCCCGCGTGGAAGATCGCCCCGGCGCTCGCCTTCGGCAATTGCGTCGTGTTCAAGCCCGCCGAAATGGTCCCGGCCTCCTCCTATGCGCTGGCGCGGATATTGGTGGAGGCGGGCGTGCCCGCTGGCGTGTTCAACCTCGTCTTCGGCAAGGGCCGGGTCGTCGGCACTGCGCTGACATCCCACCCCGGCATCGACGCGATCAGCTTCACCGGCTCGGTCGGCACCGGCCGTTCGGTCGCGGCGGCCTGCGTCGCGGCCAGCCCGATGAAGAAGGTGCAGCTCGAAATGGGCGGCAAGAACCCGCTGATCGTGCTGGACGACGCCGACCTCGTCGTCGCGGTCGACGTGGCAGTGAACGGCGCCTATCTCTCGACCGGCCAGCGCTGCACCAGCCCGGAGCGGCTGATCGTGGCCGAAGGCATTCACGATCGCTTCGTCGCCGCCGCGATCGAGAAGCTCTCCGCGATGAAGGTCGGCCATGCGCTCGACCCGGACACGATCGTCGGCCCGGTGGTCAGCGAAGGCCAGCTCGACAGCAATCTCGACTATGTGCGCCTCGGCCGCGAGGCGGGCGCGACGCTCGCCTTCGGAGGCGAGCGCACGCAGGCGCGCACGCCCGGCTTCTACATGACGCCGGTGCTGTTCACCGACGTTTCCAGCGACATGAGAATCGCGCGGGAGGAGACCTTCGGCCCCTTCGCCGCCGTGATCCGGGTGAAGGATTATGAGGAAGCCCTCGCCGTCGCCAACGACACGGAATTCGGCCTGTCGTCGGGCATCTGCACCACCAGCCTCAAATATGCGAGCCATTACAAGCGTAACAGCAATGCGGGCATGGTGATGGTGAACCTGCCCACGGCGGGCGTCGATTATCACGCGCCCTTCGGCGGCCGCCGGGGGTCGAGCTACGGCCCGCGCGAACAGGGCCGCTACGCCGCCGAATTCTACACCAGCGTCAAGACGGCCTACACCGCCGCCGGCTGAGCCATCCTTTCCAACGGAGAATTTTCATGTCCGAACGCAAGACCATCGGCGCCGACGCGCTCCGGGCCCTCGCCGCGAAGATGCTGGCGGCCAAGGGCATGCCCGAACAGGATGCCGCGACCATGGCCGAGGTGCTGGTCTGGGCCAGCCTGCGCGGCGTCGATTCCCACGGCATCACCCGCCTGGTGCCGACGATGGAGTGGATCGACAAGGGCATCGTCAAGGCCGCGCCCGCCATCCGGGTGGAGCGCCCCCGCGCGGCGGTGCTCGCCATCCATGCGGACCGCGCGGCCGGGCCGGTGGCGATGACCCGCGCCGCCGACGAGGCGATCGCCGTCGCGCGCGAAACCGGCACCTGCTGGGCGTCGGTGGCGATGACGACGCATATCTGCGCGATCGGCTATTATGCGGAGCGCATCGCGAAAGCGGGGATGGTCGGCATCGGCATCTGCGCGGGCATGCCGAACATGGGCTATGCCGGGGTGAAGGGCGCCGCCGTCGCGACCAGCCCGCTCACCATCGCCGCGCCCTCCGAAAAGGGCGCCGTGCTGCTCGACATGGCGACCGCGACCATCGCGCTCGGCCGCATCAAGCAGTACAAGGCGAAGGGCCTGCCGCTGCCCGGAGGCGCGGCGCTGACCGAGGCGGGCGAGCCGACGACCGATCCCGCCCTCGCCGCGATCCCGACGCCGATGGCCGGGCCCAAGGGATCGGGCATGTCCTTCATGTTCGAGATACTGACCGGCGTGCTGGCGGGCGTACCGACCTTCGCTCCCTTCCACGCCAGGGCGGAGGGCGCGAA
Organism: Sphingobium jiangsuense; assembly: GCF_014196495.1. Taxonomy (GTDB): domain Bacteria; phylum Pseudomonadota; class Alphaproteobacteria; order Sphingomonadales; family Sphingomonadaceae; genus Sphingobium; species Sphingobium jiangsuense. The sequence goes on along the minus strand of NZ_JACIDT010000010.1, from coordinate 42,340 downwards.
GAAGCATCGCCAGAACGCTGCGCTGATCGCCGTTGATCCCGCCGCCTTCGGGGACGTCGCGGCCTTCCGCGCCGCCGTGTCGGAGGCGGTCGGCGCGCTCCATGCCCTGCCCCGCGCCGACGAGGCAGTGCCGGTGCTCGCCCCCGGCGAACGGGGCGCGGCGGCGGCGGCCGAGCGGGCGCAAAAGGGCATCGTCGTCGCGCCCAAACTTTGGGGGGATATCAGCCAGACCGCCGCCGCGCTGGGCATCGCCGTGGACTGAGCGCCCGCGATGACCACCATGCCGGGCACGGCCATGCCCGCTCCGCCACCCGACGGCAGGGAACGCATTATCGTTCCCTGTCCTTTTTGCGTATAGGGCCCGCCATGTCCGCACCGTCTTCCCCTTCCCCGCTGCGCTCGCGGCTGACCTCCATCGCGGTGGCGGGCGGATTGCTGATGGAGTTCATCGACAGCACCTCGCTGGCGACCGCCCTGCCCACACTGTCGCGCGAATTCGGCATTCCGCCGGAAGAGTTGAAGCTGGCGCTCACCACCTATGTACTGGCGCTTGCCATGTTCATCCCGGCGAGCGGCTGGCTGTCCGACCGGTTCGGCGCACGGCGCGTCTACATGATCGCGATCGGCATCTTCATGGCCGGGTCGCTCGCCTGCGCGCTTTCCGCCAACCTTGCCATGCTCGTCGCCGCGCGCTTCCTTCAGGGGCTGGGCGGCGCGCTGATGCTGCCGGTCGCGCGCACGATCATCGTGCGCTCCACCCCGCGCGAAAATCTGGTGTCGGCGATGGCGTGGTTCACCATACCGGGGCTGCTCGGCCCGCTGATCGGGCCGCCGCTGTCCGGCTTCATCCTGTCGATCGCCAACTGGCACTGGATCTTCCTCATCAACCTGCCGGTGTCGGTGCTGGCGATCGTCGCCATCCGCCTGCTGGTGCCCGAAACGGCGGAGGACCGGAACATCCGCACCTTCGACATGCAGGGCTTCGTGCTGACCGCCAGCGCGATGATCCTGTTCATCGGCGCGATCGAGCTGAGCGGCGTGGGCCTGCCGCTCTATTTCTCGATAGGCGCGGTGGCGGGCGCGCTGCTGCTGATGGCGGGCTACATCCGCCATGCGCTGCGGCGGGAGCGGCCGGTGCTGAACCTCCAGCTGTTCCGCTACACCACCTTCCGCCTCAGCATGATCGCCGGGACGGTGGTGCGGCTGGGGTTCGGGGCGGGGCCGCTGCTGATGCCGCTCTATTTCCAGATCGGCCTCGGCTGGTCGCCGCTGGCAGCGGGCGGCATCATCATCGGCCACAGCATCGGCGTCATCCTCGCCAAGCCCTTCGCGCCGCGCGTCATCGGCTGGCTGGGCTTCCGCAACGCGCTGATCGCCTGCAATCTGGCGGCGTCGGTGGCGGCCTTCTTCCCCTATCTGTTCAGCAACGCGACGCCGCTGCTGCTGATGTACGCAGTGCTGATCACCGGCGGGCTCAGCCGGTCGATGCAGTTCACCGCGAACAACTCGCTCGCCTATTCGGAGCTGGACGATGCGGAGGTGTCGGACGCGGCCACCATGGCGTCGGTGCTGCAACAGCTGGGGCTGGCCATGGGGGTGAGCCTGGGTGGCCTGCTGATCCATCTGGGGCGGGAAACCAGCGGCGGCGCGCTGACCGCATCGAGCTTCCTGATGCCGTTCGCGGCGGTGAGCATCCTCATGGCGGCGGCCTCACTCATCTATATGCGCCTGCCGCGCGACGCGGGCGAGGCGATGCGGGGCGCGGCGGCCTGATGCCGGGCCGCCACGCCGCCCGCATCATTTCACCTTGGCGAAATTCTCGATATCCGGGAACGGCGCCTCGATGCCGGGGCGCAGCGGCACCTGGAAGGTGTTGAGCAGCATCGCCAGCATCGAGAAATTGCCCATCGCGCCGATGATGTCGATCATCCCCTGCTCCCCGAAGGCGCGGAGCGCGGCGTCGAAATTTGCGTCGCTGACGAAGTGGTTCTGCAACAGGTCCATCGCGAAATTGTAGAAAACGGTTTCGTCCTCATTGGTGAAGGCAGGCACCCGCCCCTCGGCCAGATCCTTGACCGCCTGCGCGTCCACTCCGGCGGCGACGGCCTTTTCCGCATGGGCCGCCCAGCTATATTGCGCATCCCAGAAGCGCGCGGTGACGAGGATGCTGAGTTCCCGGATGCGCAGCGGCAGCACGGAATCGAAGCGGAGGAAGGCGCCGAGCGCCTCCACCTTGTCGCACAGTTCCGGGCTGCGCAGCCACAGCAGGAACGGCCCGCGCACATGGCCGCGCTTTCCGGCGATGCGGTCGTGCAATTCCTTCTGCCGGTCGGTGAGGGTGGTCAAATCCAGATCGGGCAAACGCATATTTCATCTCCTTCTCCCCTTGTCTGCTAATCGGATTGCGCGCGAGCGGAATGCCCCGTTTCGTGAACAAAGGGTTTGCGCTCGCTGGACAAGGCCGGATTGACACCACCCCCCGCCCCATGGCCTAGATCAAGGCCGGGAGAAGAGAGCCATGACCATCATCAGGACCGAGGAAGTCCTCTACCATGTCGCCGATATCGACGCCCCCGCCCGCTATTGCGCGGATTTCGGCTTGCGGCCGCTGGAGCCGGACGGCCATGCCGCGCGCTTCGCCACCGGCACCGGGCAGGTCATCGCCATCGATCCCGCCGGGGAAGGCGAGGAAAGCGGCATCGCCCGCATCGTCTGGGGCGTCGATACGGCGCAGGCCCTCGCCGCGATCCGCGCGGAAATGGCACGCGACCGCGCGGTCGTGGACGAGCCGGACGGCGGCTTCCTGACCAGCGACGAAACCGGCTTCGTCATCGGCTTCCGGCTGGCAAGCGTCGAAACGCCCACGGCGGAGCGGCGGCCGGTCAACAGCTTCGGACAGGTGGAGCGCTGGAACGACCGGCTCGGCACCTATGGCCGCGCCCGCCCGCTGCGCATCGCCCATGTCGCGCTCGACATACCGAAGCAGGGCAAGGACGAGGCGGTGGCCTTCTACACCGGGCGGCTGGGGTTCAAGGCGGTGGAGACCATCGCGCCCACCGGCACCTTCCTGCAAGCCGAGGGCGAGACGGATCATCACCAGCTCTTCCTCTGCCACCGCACCGACCGCAAGGGCACCAACCATGTCGCCTTCGAGGTGCGCGATTTCGACGAGGTGGTGGAAGGCGGCAACCATCTGGTCAGCCAGGGGTGGAAGGAAACCCGGCGGCTGGGCCGTCACACGGTCGGGTCCAACATATTCCGCTTCTTCGCCACGCCCATGGGCGGGCGGTTCGAATATGTCGCGGACATGGATCAGGTCCGCAAGGAAGAGCCGCACCGTCACTGGGAAACCAGCCCGCCCCATCATCTTTGGATGCTCAAGACAAACGGGCAGGATTGACCCGCCCTTCGCACCCTATCGAGAATTCCGGGCGGGCGCCGACGATCCTTCTTCGTCGGCGCCGCGTCGCATTGTGCAGCAAAATGATACCGATATTGGGGTTTGGCGGTGTCATTAGTCTTGCCGGGTGAACATAACTATCAATTATCTGCGGATCGACGCCCAATCGACACGGCCTATAGTCGGGTTCGAAGGCTGGACGGAAAGCCGGTTGCGCAAAGGACGCGCCGTTCCCGACCCGGCCTCCTGCGCTAACGGCCCGGCGAGACTGATGGCCTTTATCGAATAACGAGCACCGCAAAACAGGCGGGCTTTGGGAGACATAAGGATGGGAGACAGGCAAATGGGGATGGCGTCATTCCATATTGCATCCGGACACGGCACGCGCAGGCGTCTGGTGATGGCCGGCCTTTTCGCGGCGTCCGCCCTTTCGACACCGGCATGGGCGCAAGCCGTCGATCCGCAGGAAAGCGCCGCCCCGATCGGCATCGCGGATATCGTCGTCACCGCGCAACGGCGCGCGGAAAGCATGCAGAACGTGCCGATCGCCGTCACCGCGCTGAACGCCGAAACGCTCGAAGCGACGGGCGTGCGCGACACCTCCGACCTGAAGGCGGTCGCCCCCAGCCTCAATTTCAACACCGCGGTCGGCGGCTTCGGCCTGCCGCGCATCCGCGGCGTCGGCTCGACCGGCACCGGGCCGGGCATCGAGAACCCGGTCGCGACCTATATCGACGGCATCTATATCGGCTCGGCCACCGGCGCGATGATGACGCTCAACGATATCGAGCAGGTTGCGGTGCTGAAGGGGCCGCAGGGCACGCTGTTCGGCCGCAACGCGACCGGCGGCCTCATCCAGATCACGACGAAGAAGCCGTCCTACGACCTGACCGGCGATTTCAAGGCCAGCTACGGCAATTACGACACCATCGGCGGCAGCGCCTATCTTTCGGGCGGCCTCGCCGGCAATCTGGCCGCCAGCGTCGCGTTCAAATATGACAATCGCCGCGACGGCTATGGCGTGAACGTCAACACCGGCAACGAGATAATGACCGAAAAGTCCTATGCGGGTCGCGCCAAGCTGCTGTGGGAGATAGACGACGCCAGCTCGCTGACCCTCTCGGCCGATTTCTCCCGCGTCAACGCCGCGAGCCCGGCCTTCCGTCCGCTCACCCGCAATGTGCGCGGGCAGTTCGCCGACGGCGGGCGCCGCGACATCGATTCCGACATCGATCCCACGCTGCGCTCGCGCCAATATGGCGGCAGCGTGGAGCTGCGCCATGATTTCGGCACCGTCGATTTCATGAGCCTGACCGGTTATCGCAAGATGAAGCTGCGCGTCAGCTTCGACCCGGACGGCACGACCGAGGGCGACTGGGCGGCCGTTCCCGCCGCCAACGCGCCGCCGCTCGGCTTTTCCCACGGCTTCATCATCGACAACAACCAGATCGACACGCAGCTGACCCATGAGGTGCAGTTGCTGTCCGACAATGATAGCCGCTTCCAGTGGGTACTCGGCGGATTCTACATGTGGGGCGAAGGCCGCTACGAGCCGTCGCGGAACGTCAACGCGTTCCAGACCAATGTGCAGCGCTCCTACACCGATCTGGAGGTGAAGCAGACGCTGCAATCCATGGCGGCGTTCGCGCAGGGCACCTATCGCCTCGGCGAGGCCACCAACGTCACCGCGGGCATTCGCTATACCCGCGACCAGCGCCGCGCGGTCGGCTCCCGCATCACCTACAGCGCGACCACCGGCCAGCCGCTGCCGGTGCAGACCTTCCCACAGGGGGTCATCGAATCCTACCGCAAGACCTTCCCTCGCGCGACGTGGCGGCTGTCGATCGACCATCGCTTCTCGCCGGAGATGATGGCCTATGCCAGCTACAACCGGGGCTTCCGCAGCGCCGCCTTCGTCGCGCAGAACATCGGGCTCAACACCCCGCTGGAAAACAAGGTGCTGAAGCCGGAAATCGTCGACGCCTATGAAGTCGGTCTGAAGACCGACCTGTTCGACCGGCGCCTGCGCTTCAACGTCGCCGGCTATTATTACGACCAGAAGAACGTTCAGGTCATGCAGATCCAGAACGGCATCCAGACGGTCTACAATGCCGACGGGGCAGAGATTTACGGCGTCGACGCCGATTTTCAGATCCGCCCGTTCGGCGGGCTGACCCTGACCGGCGGCGTCAACGTCACCCATGCCCGCTACAAGAATTTCGATACGGCGGTGATCTCCATCCCCAATGCGGCGGGCGGCAACACGCTGACCATCGGCGACGCCAGCGGCAAGCGGTTGCAGAACGTGCCCGACTGGACGCTCAGCCTCGGCGCGACCTACGACATCCCGACCTCGATCGGTGATTTCACCATCGGCGCCAACTATTATCATAATGACGGCTGGGCGGCCGACCCTGACAACCGGGTGGCGCAAGGTTCCTATGACCTGCTCGACGCCTCATTGAGCTGGCGGGCCCAGAGCGGCCTGACGTTCAGCGTCTGGGGCAAGAACCTGACCAACGCCTTCTATTTCCAGCAGCTGGGCGCCAGTAATTTCAGCGACAACGGCGTCCAGGCCGCGCCCCGCACCTATGGCGTGACGGCGGGCTTCCGGTTCTGATGAAGCGAAAAGGGTGGGTGGTCTTGACGGACCGCCCGCCTCTCTTTTTTTGTGTGGTGATATCTGTGGACATCAATCCTTCCCTCCCCTTCAGGGGAGGAGACCGAGGGGTGGGGTGTGCCGCAGGGCACAAATGCCGGATTTCGAGGCCGAACCCTACCCCAACCCCTCCCCTGAAGGGGAGGGGCTGATGTCGGAAAACCGCCTCCTGATCCCCCGCCCTATTTCAGCGGATGCTCGCGAAACCATTCGCCCAGAAAGCCGAGCAGTTCCCGTACCTTGCGCGGCGGGGTGCCGCCCGGCGCATAGGCGGCGTAGAGCGGGCGGTCCTCCAGTTCATAGTCCTGCATGATGCGCACCAGCCCGCCGCCGCCGGAAAAGCTGTCGGCGACCCGTTGCGGCACCACTGTCACGCCCAGATCGTTGAGCGCGGTCATGCACAGCACCGCATAGCTGTTCGACGAAAAGCGCGGCGGGGTGCGCACGGTGAACACCTCGCTGTCGCGGGTGAAGCGCCAGATCGCGTCCATCGCCTGCATCAGGCAGGCATGATGCTCCAGATCCTGCGGGCTGGCGGGCACCCCGTTCTTCTCCAGATAGCCGGGGGACGCATAGGTGGCGTAGGATATGTCCGCGATCTTCTTCACGCGGATGCCCGAATCCGGCAGCTTCTTCGTCTGGAAGGCGACATCGAAGCCGCGATCGAGGAAATCGTGCATCTTGGTCGACAGGCCACCCAGCGTCAGATGCACATTGACCTTGGGGAAACGGTTGCAGAATTGCGCCAGCGCGGCGCTGACCTCCAGATAGCCGACCCATTTGGGCGCGATGATGGAGATATTCCCCTCCACCGCCGACTGCATGGTCTGCACCGCTTCCTCGCCGACGCGCACCTCGTCCAGCACGCGCAGGCAGCTTTCATAATAATGCTTGCCCGCCTCGGTCAGCGTCACCGATCGCGTGGTGCGGTTGAGCAGCCGGACGCCCAGATGCGCCTCCAGATCGGAAATATGGCGCGACACCAGCGCGCGCGAAATGCCGGTTTCGCCGCCCGCTCCGGCAAAGCTGCCGTTGCGCACCACCCGGACGAAGGTCGCCATGGTCGCCAGCCTGTCCATCCTTGTCCTTCCTCCTCTGCCGGGGCGCCGCGCGGCGTTGCCGAATCCGGTTCAATGCACTCCATCGTCGCCTGTCCTGCAACGATAGAACAGCCGGACCGGTGACGCCACGGCTTCAGTCGCTGAACACCACCGTCTTGCGGCCGTTGAGCAGCACCCGCTGCTGCAAGTGCAGGCGCACCGCCTGCGCGAGCACGCGCTGTTCGATGTTGCGGCCCTTGCGCACCAGATCCTCCGGCGAATCCGCATGGGTGACCGCCTCGACATCCTGATGGATGATCGGCCCTTCATCGAGGTCCTCGGTCACATAATGGGCGGTCGCACCGATCATCTTCACCCCGCGCGCATGCGCCTGATGATAGGGTTTCGCGCCCTTGAAGCTGGGCAGGAAGCTGTGATGGATGTTGATGCAGCGCCCGGCGAGGAAGGCGGACAGGTCGTCCGACAATATCTGCATATAGCGCGCCAGCACGACGAGGTCCGCGCCGCTTTCCTCGACCAGCGCCTTGATCCGCGCCTCCTGCTGCGGCTTTGTTTCCTTCGTCACCGGCAGGTGGTGAAAGGGAATATCGCCGATATCGGTGATGCGCAGCGCCGACAACGGATGGTTGGAAAGGATGCCGACGACCTCCATGTCCAGCTCGCCGATGCGGTGGCGATAGAGCAGGTCGCCGAGGCAATGGTCGAATTTGCTGACCATCAGCATTACCTTCTGCCGCCTCTTTTCCGGGGACAGCCGCCAGTTCATCTCCCGCCGCCACGCCATGTCGGCGATGGCGGAGTGCAGCATGATGCCGGTTTCCTCGCTTTCGAACAGCACCCGCATGAAGAACAGGCCGGTCTGGTGATCGTCGAATTGCCGCGCGTCCAGGATATTGCCGCCATGGCGGAAGATGAGGCCGCTGACCTCGGCGACGATGCCGGGCCGGTCTTCGCAGGACAAGGTGAGAATATGGGATTGGGGCATGATGATGATCCTGAAAACAGCGAAAATGAGAAAGGTCAGCCAGCGCGGGTCAAGCGGCGGTCTCGGCGGCTGACTGCCGGGCGGCGGCCCATTGCACGGCCCACTGCACGGTGCGTCCTATGCCGCCGAAGGGGTAGAAATGGGCCTGAACGAGCCCATGCACATCGCCGTCCAGCCGCGCCTCCAGCGCATCGACCAGCCGGTCCGGCCCGGCCGTGCCGATCAGGCGCGTCAGCGACAGCCCGTATTTGGCGAGCACCTTGGTCGACGCCTCCACCCCGCACAGCGCGGCGAAGCGCAGCAGCGCCTTGATCGAGGCGGGGCCCGGCACGCCGATCCTGACCGGATGGCCGATGCCCGCCGCGCGTATCTCCGCCAGCCAGCGCAGGATCGCGTCGGCGTCGAAGGCGAACTGGGTGGCGATCCGGCAGTCCATGCCCTGCGCGCCAAGCGCCGCGCTCTTGTCCTGAAGCGCGCGCATCAGCGCCTCGCGGCCGATGGCGGGATGCCCTTCGGGATGGCCCGAAACGGTCACGGCGGCGATGCCATGATCGGCCAGCAGCCCGCTTTCGATCACCGCGAGCGCATCGCGATAGGGGCCCTCCGGCTCGGCGCTGTCCCCGGCGATGACGAGCAGATGATCGACCCGCGCCTCGCCGGTGCAGCGGGCAAGAAAGTCCTGCAACGCCTGCCGCGACTTCACCCGGCGCGCGGCGATGTGCGGCACCGGCGTGAAGCCCAGGCGGCGGATGGCGACCGCCGCCGCGCACCGCGCCGCCATGGTTTCGGCGGGCAGCCAGGGCACGGAAACGAGCGTTCCCGGCCGCAGCGCGGGCGCCGCCTGTTCCAGCGCATCGATATCCTTCGCGGTCGCTTCCAGCGAATAGTCGTCCAGCAAGCGGGCAACGGCCTTCCCCATGATGCAAGCTCTCCCTCCGCCGGAAGCGCAGCCTTCGGCGTTCTCTGTTTCCTCGGTTCGGCGAACCGGCGGCGGGGCGGCCTTGCGCCCTTCCGTCCGGCCCCTTCCTGCTACGCCGGAGCGGCGCGGCCCGGAAGGCGCATTTCGGTCAACACTAAGATGCAGCTTCGACCGGGCACGAAATTGGCGGGGAATGGCGCGGGGGCCGGATGCGGCGCGCTATTGCGGAATCTGCAACATAAGGTCGGGCGCCGTCCCTCTATGCGCCCCGTCCTTTCGGCGTAAGAATGCCGGGCAGCATTCGACATGAGGAGAGAGAAGAGATGAATCCCCCCAGCCTACAGGACGGTATCGACAAGGCGGGCTCGCCGATCGGGCTGCTCTGGAAACCCAATGCCCGGCACTGGACCGTCCCCGTGGTGGAACCGGAATATGTCGGCTGGCGCGAGGAGCAGATGGCGTGGCGGGCGTCGGTCGCCATTTCCGACCTCTCCCACCATATGTCCGACCTTTTCATCGAAGGGCCCGATGCCCGCCGCCTGCTGATGGAGGTCAGCGCCAATAATTACGAGAATTTCGTCGTCGGCCAGGCCAAGCAGTTCGTGCCGGTGACGCAGCAGGGCCTGCTGATCACCGACGGCGTGCTGATGCGCAGCGGGGAGGAAAGCTATGTGCTTTCCGGCGTTCCCGCCGCGCAGAACTGGGTCGCCTATCATGCGAAGAAAGGCGGCTATGACGTCAGCTGGAGCTTCGACCCGGATTCGGGCGTCCGCAAGGAAGGCGGGCCGAAGCTGTTCCGCTACCAGATACAGGGGCCCCTGGCGCTCGATCTGGTCGCCCGCGCCTTTGGCGGGCCACTGCCGCAGACCAAATTCTTCCACTCGACGCCGGTGACGCTGGCGGGCCGGTCGTTCCGCGCCTTCCGCCACGGCATGGCGGGACAGGCGGGCTATGAGTTCATCGGCGACTGGGAAGACGGCGCGGCGGTCAAGGATGCGCTGATGAAAGCGGGCGAAGCGTTCGGCCTCGTCCATGTCGGCGGCAAGGCCTATTTCACCAACGGCATCGAAAGCGGTTGGATACCGACGCCGACCCCGGCCATCTATTCCGCGCCGGAGCTGGAGGAGTATCGCCGGTCGATCAGCCTCTTTTCCTTCGAAGGGCAAAAGCCGCTGCACGGCAGCTATTTTTCCGAGAATATCGAGGATTACTACACCTCCCCCTTCGAACTGGGCTATGGCAAGTCGATCGCGTTCAACCATGACTTCATCGGCCGCGACGCGCTGGAAAAGGCGCGCGAGGGCGTCCACCGCAGGAAGGTGACGCTGGTGTTCGACCTCGACGACGTGAAGCGGGTGATGGGCGAGGATCCCGGCTATGTGCTGAGCTATGCCCGCTACCGGATCGAGGGCTCGGGCGGCGCGCTGGCGGGCATGACCTTCTACACCGGCTTCATCGACCCCGGTCGGCACCGTGCTGGCGCTGTCGCTGGTGGACGAGCGTTATGCCGAGCCGGGCACGCAGGTCGAGGTGCTGTGGGGCGAGCATCCCGGCCCCGGCACCCCGGCCGACGCCGATCTGGGCTTCCCCCGCATCCGCGCCACGGTCGCGCCCTCGCCCTATAACGAGCATGCGCGCACCGCCTACCGGCAAAAGGCCGACGCGGTCTGAAACGCCGGTTGCGCTGCACAATTACTCCGAGTAAATAACATCAGAGCGACCGGGCGCCCGTGCGTCCGGTCCTTTCACGCCGGGGCCATCGAACAGGGAGGACGCGAGCATGGACGACGCCTTCGCACGGTTGCAGGATCGCAGCCATCCGCTCCGCGCCTCGCTGTCGCGGGAAATGCATGCCCGGCCGATACCGCGCTTTGCCGCCCCGGCCCGACTGCTGCAATTCGTGCTGCTGGTGGACGAGGAGGAAGCGCGGGCGAGCCATGCGGCGCTGGCGGAGCTGCTCGCGCCCCATGGCGTCGCGCCCGACCGCGGCGAGCGCTTCTTCGCCTGCGCCATCGGCGCGCTCGGCTTTGCCTGCGAGCGCCATACCGAATTCATGACCTACAGCTTCATCGCCAGCCAGCCCGCCGGTGACGAGCGGCTCGGCGACGGCGGGCTGTTCGACCTCTCCCCGTTCGCTGAGGTGCCGCGATGGCTGGCGCGCCTGCCCGGCCGGATCATCCGCTCCACCCAGATCAGCCTGGTGGCCGGGCCGCCCTCCGACGCGGAGATCGCCGCGCATTTCGCGACCGACGACCTCATCATCTCCGATGTGGCGCAGGGGCATGCCCGCATCTGGAGCGATTTCCGCCTGCACGGCGACGGCTTCGGCCGCCTGCTGATCGAGGACCGGGGGCTGGAAGGAGCGGAGATGGCGCAGCTGGTCCAGCGCCTTCAGGAACTGGGCAATTATCGCAAGATGACGCTGCTGGGCCTGCCCGAAGCGCAGCAGGCGACGCCGCTGCTGGCCGCGCTCGAACAGCGGCTGACCGGCATCACCGCCCATATCGCCGCGCGCGACAGCGACGACGACGCGGTGCTGGACGACCTGTCGGCGCTGAGCGCGGAACTGGCGCAGATCGTCGCGCGCACCCGCTATCGCATGGCTGCGACGCAGGCCTATGCGGAGCTGTGCCTCGACCGCATCCGGCGGCTGTCGGTGGCGCCGGTGCGCGGCTATCGCTCGCTCGACGATTTCACCGAACGGCGGCTGCTGCCCGCGATGCGCACCTGCGACGCCTTCACCCGGCGGCTGGAGGACCTTTCCCGCCGCGCCGCCTGGACCAGCGACCTGCTGCGCACCCGCATCGACACCGCACTGGCCCGCCGCAACCGCGACCTGCTCGCCTCGATGGACCGCCGCACCGGCCTGCAACTGCGGCTCCAGCATACGGTCGAGGGCTTGTCGGTGGTCGCGGTCAGCTATTATGCGCTGGGCATCTGGCACCATCTGCGCGAGGCTGCGGAGCACCAGGGTACGCATCTGCCCGGCTGGCTCGACATCGTGCTGATCCCGGTCATCATGGCCGGGGTGTGGGCAGGCATCCGCCGGATCCGCAAGGTAAAGCGGCCCGGCCCGCAACCGCATTGAAGGCTGACGGAGAAGAACGCCGCGGCGCCTCCCTCCCCCTCTTCCTCACCCGGCGAGATTATTCGGCCGCAACGGCGGCGCCTTCCTCCCGCACCATCTTGTCGAGCATCGCCAGCGCCATCACCGGCGCGCGGTCGATCGCCAGCGCGGTGCGCTGGTGCAGGCCGGTGCGGTCCTGCTCGTCCTGGATCGCCTTGACGATGACCGCGTCCTCCAGAAAGGTCTTGTCGAGATTGGCGCGCAACCCCGCCGCCCATTCCTCGTCCTCAAGTCGGTAATTGCGCAGGTGCAGCCAGAAGAAATGGGTGTTGCGCTCGTCCTCCGGCGTCAGGAACTTGTAGCTGAACGCCCGCATGCCCTTCGCGTCCATCACCTCGTCCTCCCGCTCCGTCCCGGCGGGGATGGAGATGATGTCGACGCAGGAGGTGCCCGGCAGATAATAATAGAAGAACTGCCCGCGATCGACACTGCCCGTCACCTCCATCACCAGCCGGTCGAATGGCGAAGGCGGCGAATTCTCGACCCAGCGATAGGCGACCAGCCCGCCGTCCAGCTTGCCGACCTTCACCGGCTCGTCGGTCGCGGCGGGATTGCCGATCGTGCCCTTGTGCACGAAGGTGGTGTGCGCCGGGTCCATCAGATTTTCGATGATGTTGCGATAGTTGGACGCATGATGCTGATAGCCGCCGTCGAGCAGCGCCCAGCCCGGCGCGCCATAGCGCTCCACCACGGGCAGCAGCGCCGGATCGGCGGCCTCCTCGTCGCCCATCCACACCCAGACGAGGCCGAAGCGTTCGACCACCGGGAATGTCCGCACCTTCGCGGTGGGAGGGATCATGTCCTGACCCGGCACGCGCACGCAGCGTCCGGCGCCGTTGAACTCTATCCCATGATAGCCGCACTGGATGCGCCCTTCGGCCACCACGCCCATCGACAAGGGCAGCAGGCGATGCGGACACTGGTCGAGCAGGGCGACGATGCCCTCGTCGGCGCTGCGGAAGAGGACCAGCGGTTCCCCCAATATGCGCCGCGCCACCATCGCGTCGCCCACCTCGTCCACCCAGGCGGCGGCATACCAGCTGTTGCGGACGAATGTGGTCATGTCTCTCTCCCTCGTTCTTATCGGAAGCGACTATGTCGCGCGCGCGGGGGCGAAGGAAGAGGCCGTGCGGTGAACATTATGTTGACGCTCGCGCCGATGGGACGCGCACTCAGCCGTTCCGCCCCTCCGCGCCGATGCCGGAGCTTTTCAGCGTCCAGATATGGTGGCCGGGGTTGCGATCCCAGCGGCGGGTCGGGAAGTCCTTGTCCATGCGGTCCATGTCGCAGGCGAATTCCAGCCGCCCGCCCGCTGGCGAGGCGAAGAAGCGGTAGAGGTTCGACCCCAGCAGATGCCGCCCCAGCACGCGCGATTCCCTCCAGCCGCAGCTCACCATATGGTTGCCGCGCTCGATAAGCTGGTCGAAATGACGCATTTCCAGCGCGAAATGGTTGATGCCCGCGCTGTCCGGCCGGTGGCAGAGGAAGAAATTGTGATGCTCCACATCCCCTTCGCACTGCATGAAGGTGCCGGTGTCCGCGATATCGTCGGTCGCGCGGAAGCGCAGGCGGCGGAGGTAGAAATCGATCGCCTCGCGATGCCCCGCCTTCGGGATGTTGAGCGCCAGATGGACGATCCGCACCGGGCGCGGCCGCGTGCCGGGCAGCAGCGGCGGGTCGTTCCAGCGCTGGACCTGCCGGACGGAGTTGACGCGCGGCAAAGGCTCTGTCGCGACCTGCCGCTCCCGCCGCAGCCGGAAGGCGATGCCGAAACCGGTTTCGTCCCGGCTGTGGACGACGCCTTCCCCATCCACCTGCACCGCCCGGTCCCGCGCCAGATCCCCGGCGATCCGGTCCAGCCCGGCGCGATCGCCCACGCCCCAGACGATCTCGCGCAGGCCGGACCCTGCCTCCGCCGGGGGCGGCAGCGACGGATCGCCAATGGATTTGAGGATGATCCTCTGGCCTTCGGGGGTGGTGAAGACATCCGCGTCCCCCTCCCCGTCCGGCCCCTCCCCGTCCAGCACGACCGGGTCCAGCCCGGCATCGGCGTGGAACCGGGCGCAGGCGGCACGGTCCTCGACCCCGAAGACCAGTTCTTCGATGCGATATATGGTCATGGCGCCCTCCCCCCGGCCGGATCAGAAATCGATGCCCCAGGCGCGCGTCGCCACGTCCAGTAGATAGTCGAGCACCTCCTTCTGCCCGGATCGATCAGCTTCATCAGCTCGATCGCGCGCCGATCTGCCTCGCCATGGGCCTGCCGATCGAGCCGCTGGGCCTGCTGGTGGCGGTCGAGACCTTCCCCGACATCATGCGCACGCTCGCCAATGTGACGATGGACATGGCCGTGACCGCGACCCTCGACGAACGCGGAGATGGGGAGCAAGGGCGGGCGGCCTGACGCCCTCCGCCCTTCCCGCGCCTCAATCGGCCAGCTTGTCGAGGTGCATCAGCCGCTTCACGAACGGCGCGAGCAACAGCACGACGACGCCGATGCCGATGCCCCACAGGCCCACCGACTGATAGACCGACAGCGTCACCAGATTGGGATCGGTCGCGCCTTCGGCCCGGTTGCCGATATTGGCGGCGATCATGCCCGCGATGAAATCCCCCGCCGCCGTGGCGAGGAACCAGACGCCCATCATCAGCCCCAGCATGCGCGGCAACGCCAGCTTCGACATCGCCGACAGCCCGACCGGGGAGAGGCACAGTTCGCCCATGGTGTGCAGCAGGTAGAGGAGGAAGATGAAGATCGCAGGCGTCGCATTGTCGACCCCGGCCCAATAGGCCCCGGCGACCAGCGCGAGAAAGCCCAGCCCCACCTGCACCAGCGCGAGGCCGAATTTGGCGGGGGTGGAAGGCTCCAGCCCGCGCCGCGCCAGCATCACCCACAGCGCCGCGAACAAGGGCGCGAGCAGGATGATGAACATCGAGTTGATCGACTGGAAGGCGGAAGCGGGCACTTCCCACCCCAGGAAATGCCGGTCGACATGGCGGTCGGTGAACAGGTTGAGCGACGACCCGGCCTGCTCGAACAGCGCCCAGAACAGCGGATTGAGCGCCAGCAGGAACAGCGCCGCCAGCATCCGGTCGCGGTCGATCTTTCCCATGCGGCCAAAGGCTTCCCACAGCAGATAGAGCACCGCGCCCGCGCCGCAGAGGATCAGCAGCCAGCCGACCGCGTCATGGTTCTGCACCAGCCAGGCGACGCCGAACACGGAGGCGACGGAGAGGATATAGATGCCCCATTCCACCGACACCGGCCCTGCGAGGGGCGCGGTCAGCTTTTCCGGCTCGGCCGGTTCGCCCTTGCCCAGCAGCAGCGGCTTGCCCAGCACGAACACGATGATGCCCGCGATCATCCCGATCGCCGCCGCGCCGAAGCCCCAGGACCAGCCGACCGTCTCGCCCAATATGCCGCAGATGATCGGCCCCATCATGCCGCCGACATTGATGCCCATGTAGAAGATCGTATAGGCCGGGTCGCGGCGCATGTCGTCGCGCGGATAGAGCTGGCCCACGATGGCGGAGATGTTCGCCTTGAGGAAGCCGGTGCCGACGATGATGAAGGCCAGCGCCAGCCAGAACATGTTCATCGCGAAGCCGCCCTGCCCGCCATCTCCTTCGACGCCGAGCAATATATGACCGACCGCGATCAATATGCCGCCGAACAGCACCGCCTTGCGCTGCCCCAGATAATGGTCGGCCAGATAGCCGCCGATCACCGGCGTGATGTAGACGAGGCTGGTATAGGCCCCGTAGACCATGCCGGATTCGCCGTCCGACATCAGGAAATGCTTGGTGAGATACAGGACGAGCAGCGCCCGCATGCCGTAATAGGAGAAGCGCTCCCACATTTCGGCGAAGAACAGGATGAACAGCCCCTTGGGATGGCCGAGCAAAGTGCCCTTTCCTTCCGCTGGCTGCTGGGCAGGTGACACCGACATGAAACCCCCTTGGTTGGCGCACAGGGACATGCGCTCGATCATGATTGGCCAGCGAACCTAAAGGAAAAACGCGCGACCGCAAATCGATAGTGAGGAAGCGGCGACGCGACGGGCTTCCACTCCGAAACACCCCAACGCCACAGGCATCTTGCCTTGTCGCGCATCCGCCCCCAAAAGGGCGCTCATGTTCAACGATCTCTCCTCCCCGCTTTCGCTCCTCAGGACCCGCCGTTCCGGCAAGCCGCGCGATCTCGCCGCGCCCGGCCCCGACGCCGCGCAACTGCGCGAGATGCTGGAAATCGCGATCCGTTCGCCTGATCACGGCAAGATCGGCCCGTGGCGCTTCGTCATCGTCGGGCAGGACCAGCGCGAGGCGCTCGCCCGCCTGCTGGAAAAGGCGCTGCGCACCGAAAAGCCCGAGGCAACCGACAAGGATGTGGAGGCCGCGCGCGAATTCGCGTTGCAGGCCCCCGCCCTCGTCGTGCTGCTGTCGCGCCCCGACCTGACACGGCCCATTCCCGTCTGGGAACAGGAACTCTCGGCAGGCGCGGCGGCGATGAACCTGCTGCACGCGGCCCATGCGATGGGCTTTGCGGGCGGCTGGCTGACCGGCTGGGCCGCCTATAGCGATCAGGTGCGCGACGCCTTCGGCACGGAGAAGGACCGGATCGCCGGGTTCATCTTCATCGGCACGCCCGCGCGGGAGCTTCAGGAACGCCCCCGCCCGGCCTATGACGATGTCGTTTCGGACTGGAAGCCCGTCGCTTCGCTATAGCGCCTCAAGCGCGGCCTTTGCCTCGGCCCGCTCCGGGAAGCCGGGTGCGCCGGCGGCGGCGGAAAGGGCGGCGCGCGCCAGATCCTTCTCCCCGGCAGCGGCATAGAGCTGGCCCAGATGCCACTGGACCAGCGGCTCGCCGGGCGCGAGCGACCGCGCCTTTTCCAGCAGCTCGCGCGCCTGCGCCCGGCTGCGCCCCGCGCGCAGCAGCGTCCAGCCGAATATGTCGCTCGTCACCGCGCTCATCGGCTGGAGGCGATAGGCATGGGCGGCGTAGGGCAAGGCGCGCTCCGGCTGGCGCAGGCCGACCAGCGCGCGCGCCATGTCGGTCATCAGCAGCGCGTCCCGGTTGCCCAGCCGCGCGCGCAGCACCGACAGCAGGCGCCAGGCGCGGTCATGCTCCCCGGCGGCGAGCAGCAGCGAGGCGACCAGCCGCTGCCCTTCCACGTCCATCGGGTTCTGCGCGACGAACAGCCCCAGTGCCCGCTCGGCGCTCTCCGTCTCTCCGGCCCGCCGCCATGCATCGGCCAGCCGCAGCGCATTGTCCTGACGGAAGCGGATATTGGCCGAGCGCGCATAGGCGAGCGCGGCCTCATGATAGCGCTCGGCGGCCATCAGGCTGTCCCCCAGCGCCAGCGACGCGGCGGGCGCGCCCGGATTGGCGGCGGAGAGCGTCCGCGCCCGCGCGATGGCGGCATTCCCCTGCCCCGCTTCCAGCAGCGCGCGGATATAACGCAGATTGGGGCCCGCCCGCGCCGGGTCCGCATTGGCCGCGGCGGCGACCTCCTCCGGCCTGCCCGCGCCGCGATAGACATCGGACGATCCGGCCGCCAGACGTGCGGCGCGGCGGGCGAAGTCGGCGGCCAGCGGGCGGTTGCCGAGCGCTTCGTGGATATAGGCGGCGAGCGTCAGCGCATAGCTGCCCGCGTCGGCGCGCTCCACCAGCGGGAACAGCGTCCGCTCCGCCTCGGCATATTGCGCGTCGTCATAATAGGCGCGCGCGAGCAACAGGCGCACCCTGACGTTGAGCGGCTGGCTCTCCAGCAGCGGCGCGAGTTGCCCGGCGGCCAGCGTCGCATTGTGCGATTCCAGATGCAGCACCCCACGCAGCAGGCGCATGCCCGCCACCCCGTCCAGC
The DNA here is from genome assembly GCF_014196495.1 of Sphingobium jiangsuense. Classification (GTDB taxonomy): domain Bacteria; phylum Pseudomonadota; class Alphaproteobacteria; order Sphingomonadales; family Sphingomonadaceae; genus Sphingobium; species Sphingobium jiangsuense. The sequence continues at coordinate 24,326 of NZ_JACIDT010000010.1, read as the reverse complement.
GCGCCGCCGGTGCGATCCAGCAGGCCGCGCGCCAGATCATAGGCGCCCGCGCGCGCGGCGATCAGCGCCTGGATATAATAAGCGCGCGGATATCCCGGTGCCTGCGCCAGCGCCCGGCGGGTAAGGGCCAGCGCCTGCGACGCCTGCCCCAGATCGGCCAGCGTCGCGGCATATTCGATCAGCGCGGGGACATAGGACGGGCTGACGCCGAGTGCCTGGTCGAACCACGTCCGCGACGCCTCCGGCCCATATTGCTCCCGCACCAGCAACGCGCGCAACAGCAGCACATCGGCATTGCGCGGCGCCAGCGCCAGCGCCTCGTCGCCCGCGCGCAGGGCGGCGGCCATATTGCCGGTCGCGAGGTGCAGGCGCGCGGAATCGGCGCGCACCGCGCCGTCCTTCGGCGCCAGCCGTTCCGCCCGCGCGAGGGCAGCGACGGCCTCGTCATAGCGGCCCAGCGCCTGCAACGCCTGCCCCTCCATGCGCGCGAGGAACGGCGCTTCGCGCGGATCGGCATCCTTCGCGGTCGCCTGCGCCAGCGCCTCGTCATAGCGCCCCTGCAACAGCGCCGCATGGGCGAGCAGATGGCGGATCGGCCCGGCCTTGGTGCCGAGCGCCTGTGCGCGCTCCAGCTCCTGCTGCCCGCCGCGCCCGTCGCCCAGCATAAGCAGCGCGCGCGCCTGCAACACCCGCGCCTCGGCCAGCTGCGGATCGGCCTTGATCGCGTTCATCAGCTCGACGCGTGCCGCGCGGGGGTCGCCCCGCAGGATCGCCGCCTGCCCGCGTTGCATCGCCGCGCGCGCATCGGCCCGCGCGTCGGCATGCACCGGGGAAACCGGCACCGCCGCCAGCGCAAGGCCGCCCGAAAGCAAGACGAGGACGAACCTGCTGAATCTGCCCCTAAATCTGGATGCCATGGTTCTTCAGCAGATCGTAAAGCGTGGGGCGGCTGATGCCGAGCAGGCGCGCGGCGGCCGCTATGTTGCCCTGGCTGCGCGCCAGCGCGCGGCGGATGGCGGCGCGGTCGGCCATGTCCCGCGCAGCCTTGAGGTTGAGGATGTCGCCCTCCTCCTCGCCCGCCGCCGCAAGGTCGAGATCGGCCGCCGTCGCATATTTGCCGTCGGCCATGATGACGGCGCGCTTCACCCGGTTCTCCAGTTCACGCACATTGCCCGGCCAGTTCCACGCGTCGATCGCGGCCAGCGCGTCGGCGGCGAAACCCTTGACCGGACGGTTCATCGCGTCGGCGTGAACTTTCAGGAAATGGCGCGCAAGCAGCACCGCGTCACCGGGCCGCTCGGCCAGCGACGGAATGCGCACGACGATTTCGGCGAGGCGGTAATAGAGATCCTCGCGGAAGGTTTCCTGCGCGATCATCTCGTCGAGATTGCGATGGGTCGCGCAGACGATGCGGGTATCGACCGGGATGGGCTGGCGTCCGCCGATCCGCTCGATCACCCGTTCCTGAAGGAAACGCAGCAGCTTCACCTGCAACGGCAGCGGTATGTCGCCCACTTCGTCGAGGAACAGCGTGCCGCCCTCGGCCAGCTCGATCTTGCCGGGCATGGTCTTGACCGCGCCGGTGAACGCGCCCTTTTCATGGCCGAACAGCTCCGATTCCAGCAGCGTTTCGGGAATGGCTGCGCAGTTGATCGCGATGAAGGCCCCGTCGCGGCGCGGACTGGCATCGTGCAGGCCGCGCGCCAGCAATTCCTTGCCGGTGCCGCTGGCGCCCAGCAGCATCACCGAAACGCCGGTATCGGCCAGCCGCTCGATCGTCCGCGCGATCTTCAGCATTTCGGGCGCGGCGGTGATGATCTGCCCCAGCACCGGCCCACCGCTGCCGCGCCACTCGTCGGTGGCGCGCTCGGCCAGCCGGGCATTTTCCTGTTCCAGCGCATGCACATGGAAGGCGCGCTTGACGATCATGCCGAGCGTGTCGATGTCGACCGGCTTCTGGTAGAAATCCCACGCCCCTCCGGCGATCGCCCGCAGCGCGCTTTCCCGCGCGCCATGGCCGGACGCGACGATGATCTTGGTGTCGGGCTTGAGCGAGAGTATCTCCTCCAGCGCGGCGAAGCCCTCACTCACCCCGTCGGGATCGGGCGGCAGACCGAGGTCGAGCGTCACCACGCCCGGCTCCTCGGCGCGCAACAAATCGATGGCCTCGGCGCGGGTGCTGGCGCACAGCACCTCATAATCGTCATAGGCCCAGCGCAATTGCCGTTGCAGGCCGGGATCGTCCTCGACCACCAGCAATTTGGGCATGAGGCGCGACGGCATTGCGGTCATCAGGCGGCCCTTTCCTTGTCCGGCCGGGTGTCGGCCAACCCGTCCGCCAGCGGCAGGACGAGGGTGAAGGTGCTGCCCTTGCCCACCACGCTTTCGACCTTCAGCTGCCCGCCCAGCGCCTGCGCCAGTTCCCGCGCCTCGAACGCGCCGATGCCGAAGCCGCCCTGCTTGGTCGAGGCGAACGGGCGGTAGAGCTGGTCGCGCAGAAATTCCGCCGACATGCCGCAGCCATGATCGATCACCGCTATCCGCGCCGTCGCGCCCGCCCGCTCCACCCGGACGATGACCGGCATGTCGGGCGCGCTCGCCTCTATCGCATTCTGGACGAGATGGGCGATGATCTGCTCGACCGAGGCGCGATCGGTCTCGACCGCCGCGCCCAGCGCGCCCTCGATCAGCACCGCATGGCTTTTCCGCTTGCCCGCCACCGCCTGCCGCACCGCATCGCCCAGCGCGAACAGCGCGCGGTCGCCCTCGCCCCGCACGCTGTGGCGCGACAGGCGGGCGAGCAGCATGTTCATCTTGTCCGTGCATTCGGTGAGGGTCAGGATCATGTCCTTGCGGAAGGCCGGGTTGTCGGCATGGCGCTCCGCATTGCGGGCGACGAGCGCGATCTGGCTGACCAGATTCTTGATGTCGTGCATGATGAAGGCGAAGCGGTGGTTGAACTCCTCGAACCGGCGCGCTTCCTCCAGCTCCTGCTGGCCGCGCGCCTCGGCGATATAGCTCGCCACCTGCCGCCCGGCGGCGCGCAGCATGTCGAAATCTTCCCAATCGAGCGGACGGACGAGCGGCGGGCGGCCGAGCAGGATCGCACCCAGCAGCTTGCCGAAATGCAGCAGCGGCACCATCGCCCAGGCGGTGTCGTCCTGTGCGATCCATGCGGGCAGCGCGCCGTCCTTCGCCAGCCTCGCCTGGCCGATATCGACGACCCATGTCTTCTTGCGCATCAGTTCCAGCATGCCGGGATCAGCGGCGAAGCCCTGCGGCGCCTCCCCCTTCCAGTTCCACACGCCGTCGCAGGAAAACTGCCCGTCCTCGTCCAGCATCAGCAGCACCGCGCCCGACGAGGTGGTGATGTCGGCCATCGCCTTGAGCAACCGGTCGTAGAGCGGCGCGCCCGATGCGCCCGCGCTGTCGATCGTGTCGACAAAGGCCATCCATTGCTCTCGATAATCATAGCGGTGGGGGAAGAGATGCTTGGAAACCCACAGCTTCAGCAGCGCCGAATAGCGCGTCGCCGACAGCAGCAGCAGCGCGCCCGCGACCAGCGCGAACAGCAGGCCGGTCACGATCGCGCGGCCCAGCGGGGAAGCGATCATCTCCACCGTCATCAGCACCGCCATCACCGCGACGGTGGAAACCGCCGCGACGACCGTCCACAGCCCATACCATGTCAGCGTGCGCGAGGCGCGCACCGGCTGGCCACCCCGGCAGCGCAGCGTCAGCGCGATGACCGGGACCAGCGCCGCCATCGCCACGCCGCGCAGCGCGAACAGCAGCGGCATCGCATCGCCCGGAAACAGGCCGGATGCGTAGAGCAGCAGGTCATAGCCCCACATCGCCGCCATCGCGGCGGCAAGCGGGGCCATCTGCGCGGCGTCCTTCGCCTCGCAGGTCCGGTAGACACGCTGCGTCAGCACCAGCGCGCCCAGCGCCCACAATATGTGCAGGATCAGTCGCCCGTCCGCGACGGCGGCGTCCGCCGATCGCGACAAGGGCAGGATCGCACTCGCCATGTCGAGCGCATATTGGGCGGGCAGCATCAGCGCCAGCACCACATAGAGCGGCCAGGTGCCGCGCAGATGGCGGATCTGCGTGCGCATCGGGAACAGCGAAAGGCAGAGCAGCCAGCCGCAATTGCGCAGGCCTTCCATCAGGCCCGCATGCGTCTCGTCCACCCCGTCGAAGGCGATCGCCAGCGACCAGATGGCGGTGAGCGACAGCGCCGCGACCAGCAGCTTGCCGATCCGCTGCCCGGCCACCCGGCGCGCGGTCCAGATCGCCAGCACGGCGAACAGCGCGGCCCCCAGCGCGTGGCCCCAGTCGCCGATGAATTGCACAGGGCCGCTCATGGCGTCAGCGCGCGCCTTCCGGCCAGAGGATGACCCGCACCGTCTGGATGAGGATCAGCAGGTCGAGGAAAGGCGTATAGTTCTTCGCGTAATAAAGGTCATATTCCAGCTTGTGCCGGGCGTCCTCCAGCGACGCGCCATAGGGATAGTTGATCTGAGCCCAGCCGGTGATGCCCGGCTTCACCATATGCCGCTCGGCATAATAGCGCAGTTCCTTTTCCAGATTCTCGACGAATTCGCGCCGTTCCGGGCGCGGGCCGACGAAGCTCATCTGGCCTTTCAGCACCACCCAGCTTTGCGGCAGTTCGTCGATGCGCAGCTTGCGCAGCCAATGGCCGAGGCGGGTGACGCGCGGATCGTTCTTTTCCGCCCACACCGCCTTGCCGTCGATCTCCGCATCGACGCGCATCGTGCGCAGCTTGATGATCCAGAACTCCTCCCCGAACAGGCCGACCCGGCGCTGGCGGTAGAAGGCGGGGCCCTTGCTGTCGAGCTTGACGAGGATCGCGCCCAGCAGGATCAGCGGCCCCGTCAGCACCAGCAGGATCAGGCTGGCGGTCACGTCGAACAGGCGCTTGGCCAGCCCCGAAAGCCGCCGCCCGGCGAGGAAGCCGTCGGAAAAGATCAGCCAGCTCGGGTTGACGCTGTCGAGGTCGACGCGGCCCGTCTCGCGCTCCAGAAAAGTGGAGAAGTCGCTGACGTTGACGCCGGTGGTCTTGATGCGCAGCAGGTCGCCCATCGGGATGGAGTTGCGCCGCTCCTCCATCGCCAGCACCACCTCGCTCGCGCCCAGGCGCAGCACATAGTCGGACAGGTTGTGGATGGCCTCGCGGCTTATCGCTTCGGGCACGGCGGTTTCATTGTCCCGCATGCCGATATAGCCGACCACGACGAAGCTGGCGCCGGGGCGTTTTTCCAGTTTGCGGATGCGGTCGGCCCGGTTGCCCGCGCCCAGCACCATGATGCGGCGCTTGAACACCTCGCCGCCGAACATCGACCCCAGCAGCAGGCGCACCAGCGCGAGGCCGGTGGTCGCGATCAGCATCGCGTAGAGCGCGTGGGACCGCCACAGCGTGAAAGCGGGCACGAGGAAATAGAGGATCGCGAGGAAGATGAAGCTCAACGAGGCCGCGACGCCCAGCCGCGCCAGCGCGTGGCGACGCGATTGCAGCGCCTCGTTGCCGTAGACGCCGACCGCGATCATCGCGACCTGAAAGGCGATCGCGAAGCTGAGCAGCGGAATGGCGCGGTTGAGGATGTAATCGACATCCATGCCGATTTCGCGCGCGCGGATGACCCAGCTTGCCTCGGCGGAGCAGAGCAGCACGATGAAATCGAGCAGCCCCAGAAACAATACCGCGTGCGGCACATAATGTTTAAAAACGCGAACCATCCGTCCCCACGCCTATTCCGCATTGCATGCCATGGCCGACATTTCGTCCGCCGGCCGCAACCGCCTTTAGCCCTATCGCGCCAATTCACGAATATTTGGTTGAGAATGTCGGAATATTTTACGCATCTGAACGAAACAAGCGCAAGGGAAAGAAAGCGCGCTTGAAGCCATAGGGCAAAATAGCCGGCGATCAGGGGCGAATGTCGATGATCTCAGGGTGGATCGAAATTCAGCTCAGGTAGAGCCGAGAAGCGTGCTGTTCGAGCATCGGAGCACAGCGGACTTGAGGGTCCATGAGCACCGAAGCACAGAATAGCGCGCTTCACAGGCCCGCATGGGCTGAATGTCAATCCACCCTAGAACGTCTTGCGGACCGACAGGGAGACGGTCCTCCCCATCGGGTCGAGATAGCCCTTCTGATAGGCGAGCGGCGTTGCGCCACTGTCGTCGGTGACCGTCTGCCGCCGGTTAAACAGATTGTCGATGCCGAGGCTGACGCGCATGCCCCGTGCCCATTGTTCGCGGGGCAGGCGGTTCGCCAGATTGGCGAAGAGGCGCAGGTCCATCGTCAGCAGGGACGAGAAATGCAGCGTGCCGGTGGAGGAGGACTGGTCGGCGCTCACCTTCGTCGCGCTCTGCCACACGCCGCTGAGGCGCAGGCCGATGCCGTTATCGGTGACCCCGCCGTTGAACTGCACCACGTGGCGCGGCTGGCCGCCGCCCGTGCCGCCCCCCGCACCGCCGTCCAGCAGGTCGATCGACGGGCCGCCATCCGCCAGCAGCAGGCGATCGCGCAGATACCAGTTGTGGAAGAGCGAGAATTGCAGATTGGCGCCGTTGCCGCCGGGCGTGAAGCCGCGCGGCGGACCGAAGCCGCCGGGACCGCCCGGACCGCCCGCGCCCGGACCGCCGCCCGCCATCCCGCCGGGGCGAGGCCCGAACCCGTCCGGCGGCCCCATGCCGTCGCGCCGCTCGCCGCGCGGAAAGCCGAAGCCGTCGGGCGGCGGCGGGCCGAAATCGCCGCCCTCCTGCCGGTCGCCGTTGACGACGATGTCGCGATCCTGCGCTTGCGGCGATGCGCTCTCCGCCGCCTCGCCGCGCGGGGGGCTCCGTTCCGCACCCGCTCCGGCCTCGCCGCCCTGCGCCCGCGCCCGCCATGACGCACCGCCGCCCTCGCCCGGCGCGCGCGGCGGGCGCGCGGGGCGCACCGGCTCGCGCAGCACCTTGGTGAAGGTGATGCCCCAGCGCAGCTGCTGCTGGTCCTGCCGGGCGAAATTGATCGGCCGGTTGTCGATCTGGATCAGCGTCCCGCTGCTGTTCCGCACATAGCGGTCGGGATAGGCGGCCTCGATCGCGGCGGTGATGCCGGGCAGCGACCCGACGCCGTTCTCGATCCGGCTGTCGATATAATTGGCGGTCAGCGTCAGGCGGCTGGCGGGCTTCAGCGTCACGCCCAGCTTGAGCACATGCCGGTCGTCGGCCCGCAGGTCCGCATTGCCGCCGCTGATGCGCGTGACGGCGACCGTCTCCCCGCGCACATAGTCGTAGACGCGGACATTCTCCGTCGTCACCAGCGGGCTGTTCAGCTGCGACAGGCTCGGCGCGCTCCTGTCCTCGTTGACCGAGGCGATCAGGCTGATCCAGCCGGTGGGCGACCAGTTGAGGCCATAGCCGAAGGTGCCCAGCGTCCCGAAATCCGAGACCCGCGTGGCCGATGCGTTGAGATTGGCCGTCAGCGTGCCCAGCTCGCCCAGAAAACCGGCCTTCTTGCTGGCGAGGGGAATGTCGAGGCTGGCCTGCGTGTTGAACTCCGACCGGCTCATCTCGCTGGCGCTGGTGAGCACCCCGGCGCGCGTCACCTCCGAATCGATGGCGCTCACCGATCCGCCCACGCGCAGGCTGGTCCGCACATCGCCCGCGGGCAGCTTGAACAGCTTGCCCATCGCCACCGCGCTGGCGTCGCCGGTGTCGGACCGCGACCGCGCCTTGTCCCGCAGCACGTCGCCCAGCAGCGACGGGGACAGCAGCCCATAGGGATTGACGGCCGGGTCCCCGGCGGTGATCGCCGTCTGGAGAGCGGTTATGTCATACCCCCTGTCCGTGCCGGTGCGGCTGTCGCCATGGTCGTAATTGCCCACGACCGAAAGCTGCCAGTCCTTCGGCAGCGTCGCGTTGACCGAAAGGCCGCCATGCAGCTGCGCGGTGCGGCTGTTCTGCACCAGCACCCGGTCCGACAGATAGCGGTCGATCACCTCGCCCGACGGGGATTGCGCATAGGGGCTGCCCGCCGGGACGGTCAGCTCATCCGACGCGAAGCCTTGCAGATCGCGGCTGGTGGAAAGGGACGCGCGTCCGTTCAGCACCGCCGTCACCTTGTTGCTCACCCCATGGGAATAGACGGTGTTGAGCGAATAGTCCCGCGCGCTCGGGTTCAGCATGCGATAGCGGGTTTCGGGCGGGAAGGTGCCGGTCGGGTCGGTCGCGTTGCGGTTGGCAGGCGTGATGTCCCGCTCGCTTTCGAGGATCGAGGCCTCGGTTTTGACCCGCGCGGCGATGTTGAGCCGGTCATTGTCCTGGATGCGGGTATAGGTGAAGTTCCCCCGCGCCTGCTCGCCCTGCCCCTCGGTCGCGATTTCGCCGCGCACGTCCGCGACCATCGAGCGGAAGCGGCGGCGCAGGATGATGTTCACCACCTTCTGGCTCGCGCCATAGCCATATTTCAGCGCGACTTCCTCCGGCAATATGTCGACCCGCAATATGGCCTCGGTCGGCAGGTCGCCCACCTCGTTGACGCCGGAAATGCGCTTGCCGTTCACCAATATGACCGGGCCGCCGGAGCCGCGCCCCTGCGCGCTTTGCGTCTGCTCGGCGATCTCGTCGAGAAGCTCGCTGACGGAGCTGACGCCGAAGGCCGCGATATCGGCGGGGCGCAACTGGTTTTCCGGGGGAATGTCGCCGATCACCGCCCCCGGCACGGCCCGTCCGGTGACGACGATATCCTCCTCGTCATAGGCGGCATCATCGGCCGCCGCCGCCGGCTGCTCCACGGAAGCCCCCGCCCCTGCCGCATTCCCGTCCTGCACCTGCGCCGATGCCGCGACCGGCACGGCCAGCAGCGCGCCTGCCGAAACGGAACGAAGCAGAGACAGGCGGCATTCCGCCGCGAATTCCCGGAAAAACATCACGAAACAGCAACCCTTTATTGCCGATGGCCATGCCCGATGCGGCACGGCCGATCCCACATCCGCCCTGTTGGCGATGGACGATGAATTGATGATGAACCTCGCTCGGCCGTCGCCTGTCGGTTGCGAATGTCAATCAGCCGCAAAATCGAACGGTGACAGGCCCCTTTCCCGTTCGTTGAAGCGCAGCGGGCGGCCGCGCGGCGGGGTGCTGCGCTGGGTGCAGGACGAACGGGTGCAGGCCGCGCAGCCAAGGCCGATGGGCTGCGCATCGCCCCGGTCGAGATCGAGCCCGCGCGCATAGATGAGCGAGCGCGCATAATCTGCCCTCACCCCCAGAGCGATCGCGAAGGTCGCCTGCACCTGCCGCAACCCGGCCGCCTGCCCGATGGTGGCGCGGTTGAGGGTGAACCAGCGCTCGCCATCTTCCAGTTCGACCAGCTGCGGCAGGATTTCTGACGGATTGCCGAACGCCCGGTGCAACGCCCAGAGCGGGCAGCGGCTGTCCTGCTCGACGATCGGCGCGGCGGACGCCCCCGCATAGCGCTTGGACGACTGCCCGGCGCGGTCGATGCGGATCATGAAGAAAGGCAGGCCGCGCGCGCCCACCCGTTGCAGCGTCGTCAGCCGGTGCGCGACCTGCTCATAGCTCGCGCCGAAACGGCGTTGCAGCAACAGCAGGTCATAGCCGCTCGCCTCGCAGGCGCGCAGGAAGCGGGCATAGGGCATCATCAGCGCGGCGGCGAAATAGGCGGTGAGATGACGCCGGAACAGCCGCTCGGCATGGCGGTCGGCGAAGGCCGCGCCCGCGACCAGCGCGTCGATTTCCGCTCGCGCCTCCAGGTCCGCGATCTGCCAGGCGGCATGGAAGGTGCGCGAGGCGCCCTCCAGCATTTCCGACAGCTGCAATTGCCGCGCATGCAGATCGAGCCGCCGCACATGGTCCGGCATCACGTCGGCGGGCAATATGCGAATCGCGAGTTGATGCCGCTGGCGCAGCCTTTCCCCCAGTGCGCCGTAAAGGTCGCCGCTGGCGAGGCGCAGTTCGTCGGCCAGCGCCTCGGCCTGCGCATCGAGATCGGGGAAATGGTTGCGCCAGCGCTCGATTTCCCGGCGCACCATCGCGACCGGCATCGCCTCGGCCGCGCCGCTGGCGGCAGCGTCGCCGCCCTCGATCATCCGGTCGAAGGCGCGGGTGAACGCCTCCACCCCGCCCGGCGCGGCGGCGAGCCATTCCTCCATCTCGGCGCGGTCGAGCGACAGGTCGGCGAACAGCGGATCAGCCAGCCGGCGCCGCAGCCCCTCGATGCCGCCGCCCGGCGCCTCGCCGCCGAACTGGCGCGGGTCGACGTCGAACCGCTCGGCCAGCCGCAGCATCAGCGCGGCGGAGAGCGGGCGCTGGTTCTTCTCTATGAGGTTGAGATAGCTGGGCGAGATATCCAGCGCATCGGCCAGCGCCACCTGCGTCAGCCCGCCAGACCGCCGCAGCCGCCGCACCGCATGGCCCGCCAATATCTTCCGCTCCGCCGTCATGCCCTGCCTGTAAATTAATTACAAATTCACAGAAATTGATACGGCAATGCTGACCATATTTCCAGTTTTTTTGACAAATTATATGGCGCGGCGATGCCGGGGGCCTCATCATCGAAGCGTGGTCAGGAGGAAAAGCGCCTGACAATCGTTCATCGATAATGAGGAATACGCCATGTCCTATCAGGAACAGATCAACCGCACCGGCCAGATAATCCAGAGCCATGATGGCCGCTGGGACGGGATCAACGCGGAATCGGTCGCCCGCATGCAGGTGCAGAACCGCTTCCGCACCGGCCTCGACATCGCCCGCTACACCGCGAAGATCATGCGCGGGGACATGGCCGCCTATGATGCCGACCCGGCCAACTACACCCAGTCGCTGGGCTGCTGGCACGGCTTCATCGGCCAGCAGAAGCTGATCTCCATCAAGAAGCATTTCGGATCGACCAAGGGCCGCTATCTCTACCTCTCCGGCTGGATGGTCGCGGCGCTGCGCAGCGAATTCGGCCCGCTGCCCGACCAGTCGATGCATGAAAAGACCAGCGTGCCCGCGCTGATCGAGGAACTCTACACCTTCCTCAAGCAGGCCGACGCCCGCGAGCTGGGCATGCTGTTCCGCGATCTCGACAAGGCGCGCGAAACCGGCGACAGGCTCGAGGAACAGCGCCTGCTGCATGCGATCGACAATTACGAAACCCATGTCGTTCCGATCATCGCGGATATCGACGCGGGCTTCGGCAATGCGGAAGCGACCTATCTGCTCGCGAAGAAGATGATCGAGGCGGGTGCCTGCGCGCTGCAAATCGAAAATCAGGTGTCCGACGAAAAGCAGTGCGGCCATCAGGACGGCAAGGTCACCGTGCCGCATGAGGATTTCCTCGCGAAAATCCGCGCCTGCCGCTACGCCTTCATGGAACTGGGCATCGACGACGGCATCATCGTCGCCCGCACGGACTCGCTGGGCGCGGGCCTGACCAAGCAGATCGCCTATGTCCGCGAGGCGGGCGATATCGGCGACCAGTATAACAGCTTCCTCGATTGCGACGAGGTTTCCGCCGCCGATCTCGGTCATGGCGACGTGCTGATCAGCCGCGACGGCAAGCTGATGCGCCCCAAGCGCCTGCCGAGCAACCTCTACCAGTTCCGCCCCGGAACCGGCGAGGACCGCTGCGTGCTCGACTGCATCACCTCGCTGCAAAACGGCGCGGACCTGCTGTGGATCGAGACGGAAAAGCCGCATATCGAGCAGATCGCGGGCATGGTCGACCGCATCCGCGAGGCCGTCCCCAATGCGAAGCTGGTCTACAACAACTCGCCCAGCTTCAACTGGACGCTGAATTTCCGCCAGCAGGTCTATGACCGCTGGATCGAGGAAGGCAAGGACGTGTCGGCCTATGACCGGGCGAAGCTGATGAGCGTGGATTATGACGGCACCGAACTGGCGCAGGAAGCGGATGAGCGCATCCGCACCTTCCAGCGCGACGCTTCGAAGCGGGCCGGGATCTTCCACCATCTCATCACGCTGCCGACCTATCACACCGCCGCCCTGTCGACCGACAATCTGGCGAAGGAATATTTTGGCGAAGCAGGGATGCTGGGTTATGTTCTGGGCGTCCAGCGGCAGGAAATCCGCCAGGGCATCGCCTGCGTGAAGCACCAGAACATGGCCGGTTCCGACATCGGCGACGACCATAAGGAATATTTCGCCGGCGAAGCGGCCCTCAAGGCGGGCGGCAAGGACAACACGATGAACCAGTTCGCCGCCTGAGCATTTCGATCACCAGGGGACGGGTCTTCCCTTTCGACCCGTCCCCGCCCGGAAGAAAGGAGCAGCATATGACGACGACCACCGAACCCACCCGGTCCCGCGCGGTCTTTTCGACCGAGGACTTCGAACTGATGAAGGAAGCGGTCGGGGAATATATCAAGAAGATCCAGGACGAACCGCGTTCCTCCAAATTCGTGAACCTGTACCACCGTCTCGGCCGCCTCGGCTGACGGACGGACGACAAGGGCTTTCCTGGGGAGGAAAGAGTCGACCCGTCGGGGCTGCGCACGCCAGCCGCGGCGGGTCGACTTCCGCCATCCCTTCCCGGATGAAGGGGCCCGGATGAAGGGGCCTGGATGAAGGGACGGCGGCCTTGCGCCCCTGATTGCAATGGAGAAGAACATGACCACCATGGTTGAGCGCGCCGGTCTTCGGATCGCGGAGGATCTGGCCCGCTTCATCGAGGAGCGGGCGCTGCCCGGCACGGGCATCGACGCCTCGGCCTTCTGGTCCGGCACGGCGGGGATATTGGCGCGCTTCGTGCCGGAGAATGCGGCGCTGCTGGCAAAGCGCGACGATTTGCAGGCGCGGATCGACGGCTGGCACCGCGGGCGCGCGGGCAAGCCGGTCGATCAGGCCGACTATCAGGCGTTCCTGCGCGATATCGGCTATCTCGTGCCCGAACCCGCGCCGTTCGAGGTGACGACCGCAAACATCGACGCGGAGCTGGCGACCATGGCCGGGCCGCAGCTCGTCGTGCCGATCCTCAACGCCCGCTTCCTCCTCAACGCCGCCAATGCGCGCTGGGGCAGCCTCTATGATGCGCTCTACGGCACCGATGCGATCCCCGGCGCGCCCGCGGGCAGGGGCTATGACGCGGCGCGGGGCGCGCAGGTCATCGCCTGGGGCCGCGACTTTCTCGACAAGGCCGTTCCGCTCCGTGCAGGGAGCTGGAGCGACTGGCCGGGCGGCGAGCCCGATCTCGCCGATCCCGGCCAGTTCGTCGGCCGCGCGGGCGACACTCTCCTGCTCCGCCACAACGGCCTCCACATCGAACTGGTGATCGACCGCGCCCATCCGATCGGCGCCACCGACAAGGCTGGCCTTGCCGATATCGTGCTGGAGGCTGCGCTCACCACCATCTGCGACCTGGAGGACAGCGTCGCGGCGGTCGATGCGGCGGACAAGGTGCTGGCCTATGCCAACTGGCTCGGCCTGATGAAGGGCGACCTTGAGGACACGTTCGAGAAGAACGGCGCGATGATGACCCGCCGCCTCAACGGCGACCGCAGCTACACCGCGCCCGACGGCACCACCTTCATCCTGCCCGGCCGCTCGCTGCTGTTCGTGCGCAATGTCGGCCATCTGATGACGACGCCCGCTATCCTGCTGCCCGATGGCGGCGAGGCGCCCGAAGGCATCATCGACGGCATCGTCACCAGCCTGATCGCGATGCACGACCTCAAGCGCAACGGCGCCTTCGTCAACAGCCGCACCGGCAGCGTCTATATCGTCAAGCCCAAGATGCACGGGCCGGAGGAATGCGCGTTCACCGACCGGCTGTTCGACGCGATCGAGGACCTGCTCGGCCTCGCCCGCCACACGCTCAAAGTGGGCGTGATGGACGAGGAACGCCGCACCTCGGCCAATCTCGCCGCCTGCATCGCGGCGGTGAGGCACCGCATCATGTTCATCAACACCGGCTTCCTCGACCGCACCGGCGACGAGATGCACACCTCGATGCAGGCCGGGCCGATGATCCGCAAGGGCGACATGAAGGCGTCCGACTGGATCGCCGCCTATGAGGATCGCAATGTGCAGATCGGCCTCGCCTGCGGCCTTTCCGGCAAGGCGCAGATCGGCAAGGGCATGTGGGCCGCGCCCGACCGCATGGCCGACATGCTCGACCAGAAGATCGGTCATCCCAGGACCGGCGCGAACACCGCATGGGTGCCTTCGCCGACGGCGGCGACGCTGCACGCGACCCATTATCATCTGGTCGACGTGTTCGCCCGGCAGGAAGAGCGCCGCGCCGAGGGCGTCGCCTCGCTCGACCGGCTGCTGACCCTTCCCGTAGCGCAAGGCGTCAACTGGTCGGCGGAGGATATCCGCGCCGAGCTGGACAACAACGCGCAGGGCATATTGGGCTATGTGGTGCGCTGGATCGATCAGGGCATCGGCTGTTCCAAGGTGCCGGACATCAACGACATCGGCCTGATGGAGGACCGCGCGACGCTGCGCATCAGTTCGCAGCATATGGCGAACTGGCTGCTGCACGGCGTGGTGAGCGCGCAGGATATCGACGCCGCCTTCGCGCGCATGGCCGCGAAGGTCGACGCGCAGAATGCGGGCGATCCACTCTACCGTCCGATGGCGGGACATGAGGCGACCAGCCTCGCCTGGCAGGCGGCGCGCGACCTGGTGTTCAAGGGCGTCGAGCAGCCCAATGGCTATACCGAGCCGCTGCTCCACGCCTGGCGCGCGAAGCTGAAAGCGCAGGACGCGGAGCGCGAGGCCGAACCGGCCTGACCCGCGCGGGCCTGACGATATCAAAAAGGCGCCGGGAGCAATTCCGGCGCCTTTTCACTGCGTCATATGGCCGTTTTCGGCCATGGGGCGAAGGTCAGCCCGCCCAATTTATTGCAGATAGACCGCCTCGAACCGGGCGAGCGGCGCCATGCGTCCGCGGTTGAGGGTCATGCTGTCGCCGTTCAGCGAATAATTGTCCGCCTGCCGCAAGACATCGTGAAAGCCCTGCTCCACGTCCATGCCCTTGTCGCACGCCATCATGGTCGAGGCCATCTGCCCGAACCGGATGCGGGAGGTCTTTTCATCCAGCGTATAGCTTCCGCCGAAGCCGTTGCATCCGGCATAGCCGCTGATGCGATTGTCCTGCGCGCTCAGGATGAAATGCGGCTCGCGGTCCAGCGCGGGCACCGGCTTGCCGTGCAGTTCCACCAGCTTCCAATATTTTTCCGTGATGCTTTCGTCCATCTTCACCAGCACATAATGATCGGCCAGCGCGCCCGTGATCCGGCTGCCGTCCTGCGCCAGCCGGATCAGCCGGTTTTCCCCGACCAGATAGCGGGCGGGCTGATCGCCGGACAGCAGGATGCTGCCTCCCCGGTCGTCCCATGTAAAGCGGCCCTGCGTCGAGAAACTGTTTCCGTCACCCTTGCCGAGATAGCGGGAGCGGGTGGAATAGGCGCCGTCCCCGCCCAGCGTGACGATGGTTTCGATCCCTTCGCAATCCGCGCAAGGCAGCACGCCCTTGTAGGTGCCCGCCCAGTCGAGCGCATTGCGCGAACTATGAGCCGGATCCGGGGCGGCGTCGGCCCCGCCCGCCTGCGTGGCAACGGGAGCACACCCTCCGCCCGCCAGCAGAAGCGGCAATGCGGCCATCGCCAGACGTCCGATTTTCATGAAGCCATCCCTTCCCTTCAGAGTGATTTCGAGGCAGGTGGAATCACCTGCCGGCTCGGAAATCACGGCAAACAAAGAAATATTCTGGCTCGTTCCGGTTCAATCCAGACCAGGAACGAGTCCAGGTCGCGGTGCCGCCGCATCATAGCCCTTTCCGCCCAAACGGAAAGAGGCGGGAAGAGCATCGCCCTCCCCGCCTCCTTATCTCCCGGAAGAAGCGCCGCTTACTCCGCCGCTTCCACCGCCGTGCGATCGCTCAGCGGGTGCGCGAGGCGGGCGACCATTTCCTTCGGGCAGACCTGCCAGAAATGATCGCGCCAGCGCGACCAGTCCTCCAGAATGCTGGCCGACCATTTGCTGCCCGTCGCATCGACATGCTGCTGGATCATGTCCCGCAGCACGGCTTCCCAATGGGCGCTGTCCAGCCGCTGCCAGACGATGCTCTCGTCATTGGCCTTGCGGGCGAAGCTGTTGTCGATGTCCAGCACGAAGGCCATGCCGCCGGTCATGCCCGCGCCGAAATTGGCGCCGACCTCGCCCAATATCACCGCCATGCCGCCGGTCATATATTCGCAGCCATTGGCGCCGCAGCCTTCGACCACCACCTGCGCGCCCGAATTGCGGACCGCGAAGCGCTCGCCCGCCTGCCCCGCCGCGAACAGCTTGCCCGCCGTCGCGCCATAGAGCACGGTGTTGCCGATGATCGTGTTGTGCTGGCTTTCCAGCGGGCTGGACACCATCGGGCGCACCGCGATGATGCCGCCCGAAAGCCCCTTGCCGACATAGTCGTTGGCGTCGCCGAACACCTCCAGCGTCACGCCCTTGCACAGGAACGCGCCCAAGGATTGCCCCGCCGACCCGCGCAGGCGGATATGCACATGGCCGTCCTGCAAGGTCGACATGCCGAACTTCTCGGTGATGCGAGCCGAGAAGCGCGTGCCGACCGCGCGATGCGTGTTGCGCACCGTATAGGTCAGCTGCATCTTCTCGCCCCGGTCGAACACCGCCTTGGCGTCGGCGATGATCTGCGCGTCGAGGCTGTCGGGCACGGTGTTGCGATGGGTCGGGATGTTGAACCGGCGCAGTTCGTCCGGCGCATCCACCTTGGCGAGGATCGGGTTGAGATCGAGGTCGTCCAGATGCTCCGCGCCGCGGTTGACCTGCCGCAGCAGCTCCGTGCGCCCAACAATCTCGTCGAGGCTGCGCACGCCCAGCCGCGCCAGTATCTCGCGCACTTCCTCGGCGATGAAGGTCATCAGGTTGATGACCTTCTCCGGCGTGCCGGTAAACTTGGCGCGCAGCCGCTCGTCCTGCACGCACACGCCCACCGGGCAGGTGTTGCTGTGGCACTGGCGCACCATGATGCAGCCCATGGCGACGAGGCTCAGCGTGCCGATGCCGAATTCCTCCGCGCCCAGGATCGCCGCGATCACCACGTCGCGCCCGGTCTTGAGGCCGCCGTCGGTGCGCAGCTTCACGCGGTGGCGCAGGCCGTTCAACGTCAGCACCTGATTGGCTTCGGACAGGCCCATTTCCCACGGCAGGCCGGCGAACTTGATGCTGGTCTGCGGGGACGCGCCGGTGCCGCCGACATTGCCGGAAACGAGGATGACGTCGGCATGGGCCTTGGCGACGCCCGCCGCCACGGTGCCGATGCCCGACTGGCTGACCAGCTTCACGCAGACCCGCGCGCGCGGATTGATCTGCTTGAGGTCGTAGATGAGCTGCGCCAGATCCTCGATCGAGTAGATGTCATGGTGCGGCGGCGGCGAGATCAGCGTCACGCCGGGCGTCGAGTGGCGCAGGCGGGCGATGAACTCGGTCACCTTGAAGCCGGGCAGCTGGCCGCCCTCGCCGGGCTTGGCGCCCTGCGCGACCTTGATTTCTATCTCCTCGCAGGCGCCCAGATATTCGGCGGTGACGCCGAAGCGGCCGGACGCGATCTGCTTGATGTTGGAGTTGGCGTTGTCGCCATTCTCATAGGGGGTGTAGCGCTTCTTGTCCTCGCCGCCCTCGCCCGACACGGCCTTGGCGCCGATGCGGTTCATCGCGATCGCCAGCGTCTCGTGCGCCTCGGGCGACAGCGCGCCCAGCGACATTCCCGGCGTCACGAAGCGCTTGCGGATTTCCGTGATCGCCTCGACCTCATCGATGGCGACCGGCTCGTTCGCATAGTTGAACTCCAGCAGATCGCGCAGATAGACCGGGTGCAGATCCCGCACGCCGCGCGAGAATTGCAGATAGGTCGAATAGCTGTCGGTCGCCACCGCGGTCTGGAGCAGGTGCATCAGCTGCGCCGAATAGGCATGCTCCTCCCCGCCGTTGCGCTGGCGGTAGAAGCCGCCGATCGGCAGGCGCGCGACCGCGCTGTCATAGGCCGCCTCATGCTTCAGCCGCGCGCTGTAGTGCAGCGACGCATAGCCCTCGCCCGAAATCTTCGACGGCATGCCGGGGAACAGGTCGTTCACCAGCGCGCGGGAAAGGCCCACCGCCTCGAAATTATAGCCGCCGCGATAGCTGCTGATGACCGCGATGCCCATCTTGGACATGATCTTCAGCAGCCCTTCGTTGATCGCGATGCGATAACGCTCGACGCAGCTGTCGAGGTCGAAATCGCCGAACAGGCCGCGCGCATGGCGGTCCGCGATCGAGGCTTCGGCCAGATAGGCGTTCACCGTCGTCGCGCCGACGCCGATCAGCACCGCGAAATAATGGGTGTCGAGGCATTCGGCCGAGCGCACGTTGATCGACGCATAGGAGCGCAGCCCCTTGCGGACGAGATGCGTGTGCACCGCCGCCGCCGCCAGCACCATCGCGATGCCGATGCGGTCCTCACCGATCGCCTCGTCGGTCAGGAACACCTCGCTCTGCCCGGCGCGGACCGCCTGTTCCGCCTCGTTGCGGATGCGGGCGATCGCGGCGCGCAGCCCTTCCTGCCCGCTGTCGGCCGGATAGGTGCAGTCGATCTCCGCCACGGTCTTGCCGAAATAGCTCTTCAGCCGCGCCCAGTCGCGCGAGGTCAGCACCGGCGAATCCAGCACCAGCACATGCTCGTTCTGCGACCCTTCCTCCAGGATGTTGGCGAGGTTGGAGAAGCGCGTCTTGAGGCTCATCACATGCCGCTCGCGCAAGCTGTCGATCGGCGGGTTGGTGACCTGGCTGAAATTCTGGCGGAAGAAATGGCTGATCGTGCGCGGCTTGTCAGAAATGACGGCCAGCGGCGTGTCGTCGCCCATGGAACCGACCGCCTCCTTCGCATCCTCGACCATCGGCGAGAGGATCAGTTCCATGTCCTCCAGCGTCATATTGGCCGCGATCTGCCTGCGGGTCAGTTCCGCGCGATCGTAAACGAGGCGCTCATCCTCCGGCGCGGCGGGCAGCGAGTCCATCGTGCGGAAGCCGCCGACCAGTTCGCCATAGGGGCGCTCGGCCGCGATCCTGTCCTTGATCTCGCGGTCGTTGTAGATGACGCCTTCGTTGAGGTCGACCGCGAGCATCTGGCCCGGACCCATGCGGCCCTTGCGCAGCACCGTCGATTCCGGCACCACGACCATGCCCGTCTCGGAGCCGACGATCAGCAGGTTGTCGGTCGTCTGGGTGTAGCGCAGCGGGCGCAGCGCGTTGCGGTCCACGCCCGCGACAACCCAGCGGCCATCCGTCATCGCCAGCGCGGCGGGGCCGTCCCACGGCTCCATCACCGAGGCGAGATAATTATACATGTCGAGATGCGCCTGCGGCGTGCTGCCGTCGCCCTGCCACGCTTCGGGCACCAGCATCAGCTTGGCGGTGGGCGCATCGCGGCCCGCGCGGCAGATCGCCTCGAACACCGCGTCGAGCGCGGCGGTATCGGACGCGCCCGCCGGGATCACCGGCTTGATGTCCTCCGACCGTTCGCCGAAGGCGAGGCTGGCCATCTTGATCTCGTGGCTCTTCATCCAGTTCTTGTTGCCGCGAATGGTGTTGATCTCGCCATTGTGCGCGAGCGTACGGAACGGCTGGGCCAGCCACCATTGCGGGAAGGTGTTGGTCGAATAGCGCTGGTGGAAGATCGCGACGCGGCTCTCGAATCGCTCGTCCTGAAGATCCGGATAAAAGACCGACAGCGATTCCGCGAGGAACAGCCCCTTGTAGATGATCGAGCGGCAGCTGAGCGAGCAGACGTAGAAATCGTTGATCTGCGCGGCGACCACCTTCTTTTCGATGCGGCGGCGGATCAGGTAGAGTTCCTTTTCGAACTCCGCCATGTCCATTTCTTCCGGCATCGGCCCGGCGATCATGATCTGCTCGATTTCCGGGCGGGTGGCCTGCGCCTTGGTGCCGATCACCGACACGTCGACGGGCACCTGGCGCCAGCCGTAGATGGTGTAGCCCGCCTCGATGATCTCGCTCTCGACGATGGTGCGGCAGGTTTCCTGCGCGCTGAGGTCGGTGCGCGGCAGGAACACCATGCCGACCGCGAGTCGGTTGGGCAGCGGCTTGTGGCCGGAGGCGGCGATCGCGTCGTCGAAGAAGCGCACCGGCAGGTCGACATGGATGCCCGCGCCGTCGCCGGTCTTGCCGTCCGCGTCGACCGCGCCGCGATGCCACACCGCCTTCAGCGCGTCGATCGCCGACACCACGACCCGCCGCGAGGGCTTGCCGTCGATCGCCGCGACGAGGCCGACGCCGCACGCATCGGATTCCAGATCGGGGCGGTACATGCCCTCGCGGGCGATCCGATCCCGTTCCTCGGGGCTGGCCATGAAGCTCATCTGCCCGGTCATTGCTCGGTCCCTTCTTCGCTGTTCTCTTCACCAGGCCAGGCCGGAGCGGGCCTGTCCTTCAGATCGTCCTCGCTGACACCCAATATCGTGGCCAGCCGCTTGCGCTCCGCCTTCGACAGGTCGGAAAGCCTGCGCGGCGGCGGCAGCGATGCCGTCGCCTGCTGCGCGCGCTGCGCCAGTTCCGGCATCTGCTTCATCATCTCCGGCATCAGCGCCTGCATCTCGCCCAATATCTCCGGGTCCATGAAGATGCTCATCGAATGGGCGGCATATTTCCCGCCTGCGGGCGTCGCGAAAAACGCGCCCAGCTCCGCCAGCTCGCCGGAGGTGAACTTGCGGGCATAGGCCCGGATCAGCGCCTCGCGCACGCGCGGCTCGAACCCGTCCATCAGGTCGGTCATGCCCGCCATCATCGCGTCCATGCCGCGCTTCGTCCGCTCCCGATAATGGGGGTCGACGATCGCGGACACTTCCTCCATCGAGGCGGCATCCATCCCGGCCAGCTTTTCGGCGGACACCCCGCCGATGCGGGCGAGATCGGCGACCGGCATCTTCATGAAGCCGTCCATCATGCCGTCCATCACCCGCGACAGGCTCTCGCCCATCATGCGCCGATAGGTGCCGACAGGAAACAGCTTTTCGACCACCGGCCGCGCCGCATCGATCTGCGCGGGCGCGATCGGAGCGGCGGAGGCGTCGGCCGCCACCTTGCCTTCAACAGCAAGGGCCGCCGGAGCCGCACAGGCCAGCAGCGACGCGCCGACAAGCGCGCAAAGACGCACGGCCCTGCTCACGCCGCTTCCTTCTCTTTCACGCCCGCCGCAGCCTTCGCCTTCAGATAGCGGTGCATATGCTCGGTCACGTCGCGGCCATCGCGAATGCCCCACACCACCAGCGAGGCGCCGCGCACGATGTCGCCGGCGGCGAACACGCCGTCGAGCGAGGTCATCATCGTCTTGTGATCGACGCGCACCGTGCCCCAGCGGGTGACGGACAAATCCTCCGCGCCGAACAGCCTGGGCAGGTCCTCCGGCTCGAAGCCCAGCGCCTGCACGACCAGATCGGCGGGCAGCGTGAATTCGCTGCCCGGATCGGGTTCGGGCGAGCGGCGGCCCGACGCATCGGGCTGGCCCAGACGCATGCGGATCGCCTTGACGCCGCTGACCTGCTCCGTCCCCTCGAACGCGACCGGGGCGGAAAGCCAGACGAACTCGACGCCTTCCTCCTCGGCATTCTGCACCTCGCGCTGGGAGCCGGGCATATTCTCCCGGTCGCGGCGATAGAGGCACTTCACCGACTTGGCGCCCTGGCGGATGGCCGTGCGCACGCAATCCATTGCGGTGTCGCCGCCGCCGATGACGACGACATGCTTGTCCTTCGCCAGCAGGCTGCCGTCGCGATGCTCAGGCACATCGTCGCCGAAGCTCGCGCGGTTGGAGGCAGTCAGATAATCGAGCGCCTTGACCACGCCCGGCGCGCCGACGCCCGGCGCCTTGATGTCGCGCGCCTTGTAGACACCGGTCGCGATCAGCACCGCGCCATGCTTGCGCCGCAGGTCCTCCAGCGTCGCGTCGCGACCGACCTCGAAATTCTGGTGAAAGACGATGCTGCCTTCCTTCAGGCGATCGATGCGGCGCATCACCACGTCCTTTTCCAGCTTGAAGCCGGGGATGCCGTAGGTCAGCAGCCCGCCGGGCCGGTCGTGCCGGTCATAGACGTGCACCTCATGCCCGGCGACGCGCAGATATTCCGCCGCCGTCAGGCCCGCCGGGCCCGCGCCGATCACCGCGACCGACTGGCCGCTGGGCTTGCCGGGCACGATCGGCTCGACCCAGCCTTCCTTCCAGGCGGTGTCGGTGATGAACTTTTCCACGCTGCCGATGGTGACGGCGCCGTGGCCGGAGAACTCGATCACGCAATTGCCCTCGCACAGCCGGTCCTGCGGGCAGATGCGGCCGCAGATTTCCGGCATGGTGGAGGTGGCGTTCGACAGCTCATAGGCCTCGCGCAGGCGGCCTTCGGCGGTCAGGCGCAGCCAGTCCGGGATGTGATTGTGCAGCGGGCAATGGGTCGAGCAATAGGGCACGCCGCATTGCGAGCACCGCGAAGCCTGCTCCTCCGCCTTGTCGATCACGAAGCTGCGGCTGATCTCGCCAAAATCGTGGGCGCGATCCTGCGCCGCGCGCTTGTCGGGATAATCCTGCCGCGTGCCGACAAATTTCAGCATGGGGTTATCGCCCATAGTCGTTGCTCCTGCGCCAATCAAATTGTGGGGCTCGCCCCGCCCATAAGGGATCGGAGCGACGGAGTCACGCGGATTCTGCAATTAAGGTAAGAGATATTGTCTTATTTTTACGCTTTTTCTTTTTGAGAATCGATCTCAATAGATTTCCAGCAAGAATATAGGTCCGATACTGTACTATAAGCCTGCCGAACTCGCCTCCTCCGGGAAAAAGAAAACGGCGACCGCGGAAAATCGCGATCGCCGTTCGAACGGTATAGAAGCTGGTAGAACCGGCACCCGCCGCCGGGCTTCAGGCCCTTGCGCGGCGGGAAAAGCGCCCATGCTTGCGATAGGTCACCAGCCAGCTGTCCGCGACCGCCCCCATCGGCGTGGGCGCGATGCCCAGATCGGCCAGCCCCGCCGCATCCGGGCCGACGACGGTGTCGCGCGCCAGCATCTTCCACTGGTCGCGCGTGATCGGCGAACAGGGGATGAGGGAAAGCAGCGATCCCGCAACATCGGGCATCGGCAGCAGCGCGCGGCCATGCCCGCTATGCTCGGCGATGAAGCGGTTGATCTCCAGCATGCTCATCAACTGCGGTCCGCCCAGCTCGAAAGTGCGCCCGGCATGGACCTTGCCGTTCGCGACCGCCTCGGCAATGGCGCGGGCGACATCGACGACATAGACGGGCTGGAATTTCGTTTCCGGCGCCAGCACGGGCAGCACCGGCATCAGCCGGGCCATGCCGGCGAAGCGGTTGGTGAACTGGTCCTCACGCCCGAAGATGATCGACGGGCAGATGATGATCGCATTCGGACAGGCGGCGCGGACGGCCTGCTCCCCCTGTCCCTTGGACCGGCCATAAGCCGAATCGCTGGCGGGGTCGGCACCGATGGCGGAGATATGGACGAAGGTTTCGATCCCCGCATCGGCGACGGCCTGGGCGACATTGGCCGCGCCTTGATGGTTGATCGCGTCGAGCTTGCCGTCCAGCACCGCGACCAGATTGACCACGGCATCGGCGCCCGCGACGGCGCGCGCCACGCTGGCGGCATCGGTGACGTCGGCGCGGACGAGCTGCGTCTGGCCGAGGCCGCCCAGCGGCTTCACCCGCATCGCATCGCCCGGATTGCGCCCCGCGACACGGACGCGCATCCCCCTGGCCAGCAATTCCTGCGCGACATAGCGCCCCACGAAGCCGCCGCCACCGAATATCGTCACCAACATGATGCTCTTCCCGTTCTTCAACTGGACTCTATCGACGCGCCGGACGCGCCTTCGGCCTCCCCATGCACCAGAGCGCCGGAGGAGACAATGCCCGTTTTTCCCGGCCGTTTTTCCGCACCCGTTTTCCGGCCTGGGCGCGAATTTCATTTTTTTCATTTTTGTGCGTTGACAGCCCCCGACCCGGCAGCTAGATGCCGCGGCCTACCCCGTGCCCAGATGGCGGAATTGGTAGACGCACCAGCTTCAGGTGCTGGCGATCGCAAGGTCGTGGAGGTTCGAGTCCTCTTCTGGGCACCAGCACTTCTCAAGTGCTTGAAATCTCTCGGGGATCGTCCGAAAAACGGTCCCCAGAGAGCATCTGCTACCCCAAACTGCTACGGGAAAATGGCCCAACATCAGGCCGAAAATCCCGCAAAAGCGTGCCTGTTGAGGGCCGGATTTGCTA
>NZ_JACIDT010000009.1 GCF_014196495.1 Sphingobium jiangsuense | reverse complement strand
CGCGCCGCCGCCACCGCCCGGTCCATGTCCTGCTCGTCCGCCTCGGCCACATGGCCGATCACTTCCTCGCTGTTAGGCGATACCAGCTCGATCATCCGACCGCTCCGCGCCTCAACCCACAAACCCCCTATGTAAAGCCGGTCCGCGTGCGCAACCTCTATCCCCGTCGGAACCATCTCTTCTCCTCTCCCTTGCTCCAGCCGCATGACGAATGCCGCCGCCATCGCGGTCATGCCATTGGCGTGGCGAGAGGGCAATATATACCATTTGGTATTATCAAGCACGCTATAAAGGCGATATTCCTGTAACATTTTCCGATAAAAGCCTCCATATGATATATATGAAAGCCGGACGATCCGGGCACGCACGAAAACGGGGTCCCGGAAATGCCCCCCCGGAACCCCGCATTCTTTCCCCGGCCCGAAAGCCGGGCGTCAGTTCGCCAGGCGCAGCGGCTCGCGCTGCTGCGGCGGGGCGCCGTGCTGGCTCAGCCGGAACTGAGCGACCAGACTCGACAGCATGCCCGCATGGCCCGCAAGGTTGCGCGCCGCCGCCGTGCTTTCCTCCACCATCGCCGCATTCTGCTGGGTGAAGCTGTCCATCTGGCTGATCGTGATGTTGATCTCCGACAGGCTGGTCGACTGTTCCTCGGCCGCATGGGCGATGCCGCCCGCCAGCGTGCTGATGGTATCGATGCGCTGGACGATGCGGTCGAGCGCCTCGTTCATCTCGCCCACCAGCGCGACCCCGGCCTTCACCTGGTTGGAGCTGGTCGTGATCTTGTCCTTGATGTCCTGCGCGGCCTCCGACGAGCGTTGCGCCAGCGCGCGCACCTCCGACGCGACCACCGCGAAGCCCTTGCCCGCATCCCCTGCCCGCGCCGCCTCGACCCCGGCGTTGAGCGCCAGCAGGTTGGTCTGGAACGCGATGCCGTCGATCACCGAGATGATGTCGGCGATCTCGTTCGAGGCCAGCTCGATGCCGCCCATCGCGTCGATCGCGCGGCGGATCACCGCGCCGCCGCTTTCCATGTCGCGCTTCGATTCGCCGACCACCTCGTTCGCCTTCTGCGCCGCCGCCGCCGTCTGGCCGACGCCGGAGGTGATCTGCGCCATGGACGCGGCGACCTCCTCCAGCCCGGCGGCCTGCTGCTCCGTGCGCTGGGCGAGATTGTCGGAGGCCGAGCGGATCTCGTCCGAGCCGTGGCGCACATCGGTCACGCTGGTCGAAACGGCGGACATCGCGCTTTCCAGCCGCTGCATCGCATCGTTGAAGTTGAGCTTGATCTGCTGATAGGCGCCGGTGAAATCCGGCTCGATACGCGCGGCGAGATCGCCGTCGGCCAGCTTCTGGAGACTCTCGCCCAGCGTGTCCACCACCAGCTGCTGCTCGCGGTCGGCCTTCAGCTTTTCACGCGCATTGTGGCGGAACACGTCGATCGCCTCGCGCATGGTGGCGATCTCGATCGATTGCGCAGCCTCGCGCTGCGGCTCGGACAGGTCGCCCGAGGCAAGCACGTTCATCTCGTCCGACAGCGCGCGGATCGGATCGCCGACGAGGCGCAGCGCCGTCCGCCGCAGGATCAGCGCCAGCCCGACGATCATCGCCAGCGCCGACAGCAGCAGCGACAGCTCCGCGATGCGCGCGTCGTACAGCACCGCCGACAGCGGCAGCTCGACCCGCACGGTCCAGCCGGTGTCGAAACCCTTCAGCGCCACCTGCCGGTCGACCCGGATGACGTCGCCCAGCTCCGGATCATGGGCGATGACGGTGCCGTCGGACGCCGCCCCCGCCGCGGCAGCAGCCTCGCCCTTCTTGCCCAGCAGCGCCTTGTCGCGGACATAGATATAGGCGTTGCTGCCCGACATCAGCTTCACATCGGCATTATAGGGCAACTTGAGCGCGCCGATTCGCGTCTGCAATTCGTCAAGCGCGATATCGGCGCCCACCACGCCCAGCGACCGGCCGTTCTGCACCACCGGCAGCGCGATCGAAGTCATCAGCACGGTGCGGCCGTCGACCTGATAGGAATAGGGCTCGACCATCACCGGCTTGCCCGAATTGCGGGCGAGCAGATAATAGTCGCCCTCGCCCGGCCTGGCATAGCCGACCAGCGGGGACAGGCTGATGTCGCTGCCGGAGCGGTGCCAATAGGGAACGAAGCGGCCGCTCTCGTCATGGCCGGGGGTGTTGACGAAGGACGCGTCCCTGCCGTCGAAGGCATCGGGTTCCCACGCCGTCCACGTCGCCAGCAGATCGGGGCTGGACGCCAGCGTTTCGCGCAATATGCCGTTGTGCGTCGCGCGATCGAGGATCGACATGGCGCGGGTCGAAACGATCGCCGACTGCATGCCCTCGATCGTGCCGATGGAGCGGTCGAACTGGTTGCGGACGCTCGCCGCGACCTGATCGGCAACGATGGCGCCGGTTTCGCGGGCGCGCTCCTTGGCGGAATGCTCCAGCATGAAGCCGGTGATGCCCGATCCCACGCTCACGAAGCAGGCGATCGCTATCGCTCCGCGCAGGCTCAGCATGGAAGCGAGCGATTTAAGAACCCGGTTTGTCATTATTCTCCTCGTCGCGAAGATTCTGGTCATTCGCGGCGAGCCTAGGAGCAAGTGGATAACGGATCGTTAGTGATACTGTTTTTATTGCAAAAAATTGCCGGATTTCAAAAAGGACGGCAGCCGGCCCCGTCATCGCGAACCGGCGGCCGGGAAAGATCCGACTCTGTCCGGTTCGGATTGAACCGGACAGAGTCTGGATATTCCTTGTTTGCCGCGTTTTCCGAGCCGTCAGATGTGCCATCTGACTTGAAAACGCTCTAGAGGAACGACGCCTGGGTGATCGCCGCCGCGTCCGTATTGGCCAGATGGGCGAGGATATCGCCGCTGGCGGTGTAGACGATCAGGCTGTCCCCGGCGGCCGCGCCGTTGGAGCCCGGATCGCCCTGGACGATGGTGAGATCGCCGAACTGGATGCCGCCCGGCAGGCGGAAATGGTCGGTTCCCGCCTGGAAGTCCGTGATCAGGTCCGCCATCGACAGGCTCTGGCCACCCGGCGCATCGAGCACGAACAGGTCCGCGCCCTCGCCGCCGGTCAGCACGTCGCGGCCCGCGCCGCCGATCAGCACATCGTCGCCCGCAAGGCCGGTGAGCACGTCATCGCCGTCCCCGCCGACCAGCATGTCCGCGCCCGCCGTGCCGGTCAGGTGCAGGCTGTCGCTGACCGCATGGCCGTTGGCGTCGAAGGTCTGGACATGGACGCCCTCCGGCAGCGGGATCGACTCCCGCACGCCGAGCGTGGCGCTCACTTCCGAACCGGACGGCAGGCCGATCAGGATCAGCGAGATCTGGGCGTCCTGCTCGCCAAGCTGGTCGAGAACGGCCTGCGGCACATGATAGACGCCGTTGCCGTCCGGCGTGATGCCGCTGATCGTGAGGGTGCCGTTGGGCGCCGGGGTGATGCCCGGTATCGTGATCGAACCGGGTTCCACCGGATTGATCATCAGGTTGACGGCCGTGGGCGTGCCCCCCATCGCATCGATGTGGAAGGATTCCACCCGCCCGTCCGGCACGGAGAGCACCGCGCCGAAAATATTCGGCGCGAGCTGCAACGTGGCGCGACTGATCGAAACGTCCTGCAGGGCCGCAGTGGTGTCGTAGCGAACATCCTCCAGCGCGGTGTAATAGGCGGCAACCTGCTGCCCCGCGGGCAATCCGCTCACCGCCAGCGTGAAGCGGTTGTCGATGCCGAACTGGTCGAGAATCTCCTGCGTGATCTGGACATGCGTGCCGTCCGGATAGAGCTGGACCGCCTTGGCGAGGCCGTCATTGCCGGTGCCGTGGAGCATGATGGTCGCCCCGCCGATCGAGCCGCTGAAGGAAATGTCCGTCGGCCGCCCGATGATCGGGCCGGTGGAGGCCGGGCCGTTGAAGAACAGCGGACGATCCACCTCGTTCATCTCGGCCACATAGGTCAGCACATAGCCGCCATTGTCGAGCGCCTGCAGATCGAAGGAATCGATGTCGTCGCTGCGCAGCAGGCTGTCCGCCAGCCCTTGCAGCACCACGACCCCGCCGTCCTTGCTGCCGTCGGCGGCGAAGCGCTGGATCGCGAAGCCATCGCCGTCGCCGTCGCCATTCTGGTCCACCAGCCAGTTGACCACATAGCCGCCATTGTCGAGCGGCGTCACCCGGACGGCGAAGTCATTGCCGTTCGCGAAGGGATGCGCCGGGCCGTCGAGCCGCTCGCCCGAACCGGGCAGCAGCGCGCCATTGGCGTCGAAGCTATGGACATAGACGCCCTCCGCATGGGGAATGGCCTCGCGCACGCCGACCGTGCCGGTCACCGTGCCGCCGTCCGTCTGGCCGCCGACCAGCAGCGCCGCGCTGAAATCCTGATCCCAGAGCTGGTTGAGGATCGCCTGCGGCACGCGATAGTCGCCGTTGGAGTCGGGCGTCACACCGGTGAGGAGGATCATCTCGCCGGGCAGCACGACATGCGGGATGCCCGTCAGATCGATCGATCCCACGCCATAAGGAAGAACGAGCAGCATGGTCACCGGGCCGGGCGTATCCGTGGTGCTGTCGATGTGGAACACCTCGGCGCGCCCTCCCGGCGCGGCGATGACGCCGGTGCCGTTCTCCACCAGCCGGCTCGACGTCACGGCCTGCAGCGGCGCGGAAAGATCATAGCCCACATCGGCAAGGGCGCGGATGTCCACGCCGGCGCTCTGCCCCGACGCCAGGCCGTTGACGGCGAGGGTGAGGCGGTTGTCGACCGCGAACTGGTCGAGGATATCCTGCGTGATCCGGATCGTGCCGTCGACAGGGGTGACGGCGATCGACTTGGGGTTGCCGTCATTGCCGGTCCCCAAGATCGCATAGGTCGGGTTGCCCGTCGAATTCACGGTGATTTCGACCGGACGCCCGACGATCGGGATATTGCCGTTCTGGGTCATGGCCACATAGTTGTGCACCTCCTCCAGATCCAGCGAATAGGCCAGCGCATAGCCGCCATTGGCGAGCGCATGCAGATCGTAGGAGCCGACGTCGTCGAGCCGGTCCAGCAGATCTTCGGGCACGTCCAGCAGCATGATGCCGCCCTGCTTGCCGCCGTCGGCGGCGAAGCGCTGGACCGCGAGGCCATCGGCATCGCCGTCGCCGTCCGCATCGACCACCCAGTTGACCACGAAGCCGCCGCCGTGCAGCGCCGTCACCTTGACCGTCGCGTCATCCTCGTCATCGCCGAGGAACGGCGCCGGGCCGCCATCGACGCGGACGCCGCCGCCGACCGCCGCGCCATTGGCGTCGAAGGTCTGGACGAAGACCCCTTCGGGTATGGCGATGCCTTCGCGCACGCCGACCATGCCGGTCAGCGTCGATCCGGCGGTGAGGCCGTTGACGATCAGGAATGCCTGATAATCATGCTCGCCCAGCACCGAGAGGATCGCCGGGGGAACACGGAAGACACCGTCCTCATCCGCCGACACCGGAATGATGGCGGCGCCGTCCGGCATCAACACTGCGCCGGCCACGCCCGCGATCGCCGTGGCGCCGATGGTGGGTACGAGGCGTATGAAGACGGAGGTCGGCGTGCCGGAAAAGCTGTCGATGCGGAACGCCTCGACGCGGCCGCCGCTGCCGGTGCCGAGCACGCCGACGCCGCTTTCCAGCACGATGCCGTTGCCGCTGATGATCTGCAGGTCCTCGGACAGGTCGTAGCGCAGATCCTCCTGCACCTCGATCCCGCCGCTGAAGGTCTGGCCAGGGGTCAGGCCGTTGACGACGAAGGTGAACCGGTTGTCCACCGAGAATTGGTCGAGTATCTCCGGGGAGATGATGATGGAGCCGTCGCTCACCGTCAGCGCGACCGTCTTGGGCAGGCCGTCATTGCCGGTGCCGGACAGGGCATAGGTCGCACTGGACGGCGCCGAGTTGATGAATATCTCGGTCGGCTTGCCGACGATCGGCGCGGACAGATACACCCCGCCCGGCAGATAGCCAAGATTGACCGGCCGCGCGAAGCTTTCCTGCGTCAGCGAATAGCCAAGGGCATAGCCGCCATTGGCGAGCGCGGCGAGATCATAGGTCGCATTGTCGCCCGCATTCGCGACGAGATCGTCCGAAATGCCCTGCAACAGCATGATGCCGCCCTGCTTGCTGCCGTCGGCGGCGAAGCGCTGGATGGCGATCGCGTCGCCATCGCCGTCGCGGTCGCCGTCGATGATCCAGTGAACCGCGAAGCCACCGCCGTGCAGCGGCGTGACCCCGGCGATGCCGCCGTCATCCTCCTGCACGACCGGGCTGTTGCTGTCATCGATGCGCACGTCCGGCGCGACGATCGGCTGCGTCGTGTAGAGATACTGGCCGGTGAGCGAGGGCGCGCTGCTGTTGCCCGCCGCATCGGTCGCCACCGCCGAATAGCGGACATAGCCCTCGCCCAGCTGGGCCACTTCGGCGGCGGTCAGCGTGACGGTGAAGGACGTGCCCGAAACCGCCGCCTGCTTCACCAGCGTCTGGCTGCCGTTGGTCAGCGTCAGCGCGACGGCGGTGCCCGCCTCGGTCGTGCCGGTGATGGTCGTGCCGTCGGCCGCCTCGACCACGGTGAGGAGCGGTCCTTCGCTGGCGGTCAGCCCGGCGGGCGCCGCCGGGGCGCTCGTGTCCACGGTGATCGCCAGCGCCGTCGAAGGCGTGCTGACATTGCCGGAAATGTCGGTCGCGGTCGCGATGATGCTGTGCGTGCCCTGCGCCAGCGCGACATCGATGCTGAACCGGCCCGCCGCGTCGGCGACGCCGGTGCCGAGCACGGTCGCGCCTTCGCTCAGCACGACCGTCGCATTCGCCTCGGCGGTGCCGGTGATGGTGAGGCCGCTGCTCTGGCTGGTGATGCCGTCCGCGCTGGACGCGCCGCTGTCGTCCGCCGCCGCCAGCGCGAGGCCGGTGGGCGTCGCGGTCTGGGTGTCGAGCGTGACGATCGCCGGGGCCGATTCCTTGCCGACCGTGCCGCCCGCCGAAACGAAGCGCGCGGCGATGGTCTTGGCGCCGTCCGCGCCGAGATCGGCGGCCGTAAGGATGAAGGCGACCGCGCCCGTCGAAATGTCGCCTGCGGTCAGCGTCGCCGACTTCAGCACCGTTCCGCCCAGCATCAGCTGGAGCGTGTCGCCCGCGACCGCGCCCGCGCCGGCGGGATAGGTGACGGTGACGACGACATTGTCCGCGAGTTCCCCGGCGGAGATGCGCGCGCCGTCATCGACCGTCGGCTTGTCGGGCGCCGCCAGCGCGCCCGGCGCCACCGGCTCGCTCTGGATCACCGTGCCGACCTGGGTGGAGGCGTCATCGAGCTTGCCGGTCAGCGCGTCGCCCTGATAGCCGCTGCTGTCGAGCGGCGCGTTGGTGCTGATCGCGGTGCCCACATCGCTGGCCAGCGTTTCCTGCGCGACGATCTGGGCGGTGGTGATGGCGGCGAGCGTGTTGGCCGCGCCCTCGCCCGATGCCGCGCCGACCGCGGTGTTGACGTTGGAAAGCGAGCTGCCGAGCGCGCCCGCCTGCGCCTGAAGCGCGCTGCTCGCGCCCGCGGAGCCGCTGTCGCTGGCGGCCGTCTGGACGATCTGGTCGATCAGCGCGGCGCTGGCGAGGTCCACCGCGCCGGTCGAGCCGATCTGCCCGGCGATGACGCTGACGGCGGCGTCGATGCCCGCCTGCGCGCCCCCGGCGGCCTGCGCCGCCTGCGTCGCGCTCGCCATCACGGTGAGGATGTTGGCGACCTGGACCGCCGCCTTGTGCACCGCGACCGCATCGGCGAGCGCCGTGGCGTCGCCCGCCCTCGCCGCCGTGGCGATCGGGTCGAAAGTCCTGAGGTCGACCGTGCTGCTGAGGCCGAGCGCGGCCTTCACCTGCGTCTCGGCCTGCTCCGCGCTGATGCCGGTTCTCGCCAGCGCCTCGACGATAGTGGTCAGCGGCGTGACGACGGAGGAGCCGTCGGGCGCGGTCAGCTTGCCGGTGAAGGGCAGGCCGGTCGCGATATCGACCGAATCCGCGAGCGGCGTGAGGACGATGCGGCCGCTGCCGTACAGGCCGGTGAAATTGCCCTGCGGGTCGGTTCTGGTCGCATATTCGGCGGTGAACCTGCCGTTGCCATCGAGGTCCTGATAGTCCTCGCCTTCGTCGTAGAGGCCGTTGCCGTTGGCGTCGGTGAAGCTCTCATGATCCCATTCGCCGTTATCGTTGCTGTCGCGGAAGACGAGCGCATTGGCGATATAGCCGTCGATCGCCTGCCCGCTGACGCCCGGATCGAAGGCGATAGTGTGCGAGGCGGCGGTGGAGGCGTTGCCCGCCGTGTCGGCGAACGCGCCCCCGGCGATCGAGACGGCGAGGTTGCCCGCCTGCGTCGCGCCGGGCGTCAGGGTCGCGGTGTAGACCTTGCCGTCGCTGCCGGGCGTGACGGCAAGGTTGCTGATGCCGCCGCCGGTGACGGTGACGTCGCTTTCGGTGAAGCCGGTCGGCGCCTCGCTGAAGGTGAAGGTCAGCGTCGCGGTCTGCGCGCCCAGCAGCGTGTCGGCCGAGGAGGTGATCGCCACGGACGGCGCGGTGGTGTCGACCTTGATTGCCAGCGCGGCGGAGGCGGGGCTGGCATTGCCCGCCGCGTCGGTCGCCACGGCGGTCAGGTTGTGCTCGCCCTGCGCCAGCGAAACGTCGATGCTGAACGCGCCGCTGCCATTGGCGGTGCCGGTGCCGATCACGGTCGAGCCGTTGCGGATGGTGACGGTCGAGTTCGCTTCCGCCGAGCCGGTGATGGTGAGGCCGCTGGTCTGGCTGGTGACGCGGTCGCTGTTGGACGCGCCGCTGTCGTCCGCCGCCGCCAGCGCGAGACCGGTCGGCGCGGTGGGCGCGGTCGTGTCGGGCGGGGTCTTGCTGCCCCCGCCGCCGCCAGCCGCCGCCGCGACCAGCCCGCCCAGCGCGGCCGCGCCGAGCAGGCCATAGGCAAGGCCGCTGCCGCCCCCGGCGCCCTCACCCGCACCGGCGCCCGCACCGGCCCCCGCGCTCGCCGCCGCCGCATCGTCCCCGGCCGCCGTGGCCGCGCCCGCCCCGGCTTCCTGCCCGGCCATGTCCGCCGTCGCGGCGAACAGCGCGTCGGGCACGGAGACGCTGACGTCGGTGCCGTTGCGCACGAACTGCGCCTGATCGACCGTCTTGCCGGTCGCCTCGTCCACCACGTCGATGACGGCGTCGCTGTCCGCGACCAGCTTGTTGATGCCTTTGCGCAGGGCGACGACGCGAACCGGCTTGCCGGATTTCGAAGCAATTCTCGCTACCAGTGCCATCTCAACTCTCCCCCATTCTATCTCGAAACCGAATCGTATAAGATCAGCGTTCGCGGAACGCCTCCTCAATTTTGAGGATGGGCCGCAGGAAATAATCGAAAACGGTGCGCTTTCCCGTCAGGATATCGACGGTGCCGGTCATGCCGGGCATGATCTCCAGCGGCTTGCCGTTGTGCACCAGCGTCGAGCGGCCGGTGCTGACCAGCACGCGGTAAAAGGCTTCCTCGCCGGTCTTGCGGTCGTCGCGCAGCGTGTCCGGGCTGATATTCTCCACCTTGCCGCGCAGCGAACCGTAGACGAGGTAGTTATAGGCGGCGAGCTTCACCGTCGCCTCCTGCCCCGGCCGGATGAAGGCGACGTCGGCCGGGCGGATCTTCGCCTCGACCAGCAGCACGTCGCGGAACGGCACGATCTCCATAACCGGCGCGCCGGGCTGGACCACGCCGCCGATCGTCGTCACCTGCACATTCTTCACCGTGCCGCGCATCGGCGCGCGCAGGATCGTGCGCTCGACGGCATCGCGGCGGCCCGCGGCCACCTCGGAAACCTGCGCCAGCTCGCCCTCGACCTTGGAAAGCTCGGTGCCCGCGTCGGCGCGATAGCGGTTGGTGCGCTCGGCGATCTGCATCTGCGCCTCGTTGATCTGGCGCCGCAGCCGCAGCACGTCGACCTCCGGCACCAGCCCGCGCTCGCTCATCGGCCCGGTGATCGCCAGTTCCCGCCGCATCAGCGCGATCGAGGCGGAGAGCGCGGCGGTCGCCTGATCGACCGCCTGCCGCCGCACGCGATAGGTATCGGTTTCGTAGCGGACCAGCTCCGTGTCCTTCGCGATCTCCGGCGGGAAGTGCAGCGGCTGGGCGCTCGCCTCGGCGCGCAGCCGCGCGGCCGACGCGATCAGCGCGCGGCGGCGCTGCTCCATCTCGTTATAGGAGGATGCCGCCCGCGTCGGATCGATGACGATCAGCGGCTGGCCGGCATCGACCAGATCGCCCTCCTGCACCTTCACCGCAGAGACGATGCCGCCTTCGAGCGACTGGATGACCTGCACCTTGCCCGACGGCACGATCTGCGCGGAGCCGGTGGTCACCTCCTCCAGCACCGCGAAGCGCGACCAGATGACGAGCGAGACGACGATGACCAGCAGCAGCACGGAAAAGATCAGCCAGGCGGGGTGGCGGTCCTGCATCGCGGCGAGCGACAGCGGCGAGCGGAGGGTGCGCGCATCGCTCATGACGCGGCCCTCACCTGGCCTTCGGACAAAGCCCGGATCACCGCCTCGCGCGGGCCGTCAGCGACGATGCGCCCCGCATCCATCACGATCAGCCGGTCGACCAGCGGCAGCACGCTGTGCTTGTGGGTGACGATGACGAAGCCGCCGCCCTTCTCGCCCAGCCCGGCGATGGTCTTGAGCAGTTCGGCCTCGGTCTGCTGGTCCATCGCCGAGGTCGGCTCGTCGAGCAGATACATCGGCGCCTCGGCCATCAACGCGCGGGCGAGCGCGACCGCCTGACGCTGGCCGCCCGACAGCGTGTCGCCGCGCTCGCCCACGCCCCGGTCGAAGCCGAGCGGATGGGCGGCGGCGAGCGCGGTCACGCCGGTCGCTTCGGAAATCCGGAGCATGTGCTGGTCGGTGCCGCGCGGCGCGGCCATCAGCAGGTTCTCGCGCAGC
This sequence comes from Sphingobium jiangsuense, assembly GCF_014196495.1. Lineage (GTDB taxonomy): Bacteria > Pseudomonadota > Alphaproteobacteria > Sphingomonadales > Sphingomonadaceae > Sphingobium > Sphingobium jiangsuense. The sequence continues at coordinate 207,145 of NZ_JACIDT010000009.1, read as the reverse complement.
GTGCCGTGGAACAGCCGCGCATCCTGCCCGACCAGCAGCAGGGTGGAGCGGATGTCGGCGGGCTCGATCGCGGTCATGTCCACCCCGTCGAGCAGCACCTGCCCCTGCTGCGGGCGATAGAGCGACGCCATTAGGCGCAGCAGCGTGGACTTGCCGCTGCCGATCCGGCCGAGGATCGCCACCTTCTCGCCCGGCCCGATCTTCAGCGACACGCCGTCGAGCGCGGGCCGCGCGCCTTCCTCATAGGAAAAGCCGACATCGCGCAGCTCTATCTCGCCGCGCCATGCGTCGCTCGACAGCAAATGGCGGTCTGGGTCGCGGTCGAGCGGCAGGGTCATGATGCCGTTGAGGCTCGACAGCGCCGAGCGCACCTGCTGGAACCGCACCGCCAGCGACGACAGCGTGACCAGCGGCGCCAGCGCGCGCGAGTTGAGCTGGACGCAGGCGACCAGCGCGCCCGCCGTCGCCTCGCCGGTGCTGGCGAGATAGACGCCCCAGGCCAGCAGCACCGCCGCCGCCGTCTGTTGCAGCGCGATGGTGATGTTGGTGACGAGGTTGGACCAGCTCTGGCTGGTGACGGCGCGGTCGGCGATGAAACCGCTCGACAGCTCATGCCGCCGCCGCATCCGCCCCTCGGCCCGCAGCGCCTTCAGCGTCTCCAGCCCTTCGAGGCTTTCGATCACCGTGCCGTGCCGCACCGCCGCTTCGCGCAGATTCTCGTTCGCCAGCCGCGCCATCGGGATCTGCACCAGCAGCGAGAGCAGCAGCACGACGACGAAGGCGGCGAGCGGCACCAGCACCAGCGGCCCGCCGATCAGCGCGCAGACGACGAGGAACAGCAGCGCGAACGGCAGGTCGGCGATCGCGACCAGGGTGCTCGACGTGACGAAGCCGCGCACCGATTCGAATTCCTTCAGCACATTGGCGAAGGCGCCGGACGATTGCGCCCGCGCCTCCATCCGCGTCGCCAGCACGCGCGAGAACACCGCGTCGCCCAGCACGAGGTCGATCTTCTTCCCCGCGCTGTCGAGCGCATGGCCGCGCACCGTGCGCGAGACGAATTCGAACAGCAGTGCCAGCCCGACGCCCGCGAGCAGCGACCAGAGCGTGACGAAGGCGAGGTTGGGCAGGATGCGGTCATACACCGTCATCATGAAGATGATGCCCGCCAGCGACAGCAGGTTGATGACCGCCGACAGCGCCGCCGCCTCGTAATAATAGCGGCGATAGCGCCACAGCACGGGCCAGAACCAGCCGGAGCGCGCCTCGCCCACCAGATCGTCGGCGCGCCGGTCGGACAGGCGCGGCTGGCCGAAGGCGAGGCAGCGCCCGGCCTCCGCCGCGTCGAGATGTTCCCCCTCCGCCGTGGCGAACCGCCCGCCCGCCAGCGCCGTCAGCGTGACGGAACGCCCGTCCGCCAGCGTCGCGACGGCGGGCAGCAGCCCTTCGTCCAGCATATCGGCGGGAAGCCAGCGCGCCTCGACGCCCAGTTCGGCCAAGGCGCGCAGCACCTGATCCTCGCCCTCCGCCGCGCGCAGCTGCGCGTGCAGCACCGCCTCGCTCACCGCCACACCGCGCAGCGCCAGGCACTCCGCCACCGCTTGCGAAAGCGCGCCGCCGGGCCGGATGTCGGTCACTTCGTTCATGGCGTCGGGCCTTCGACAGGGGTGGCGGCAGGGGTGGCGGCGGGGTCAGCATCGGCGTCGTGCACCACCGCCGGGTAGATGCGGCCGAGCACGCCCATCAGCTGATATTGCGTCTGCGCGATGTCGAAGCGCTCATTGACCAGCTGGACGCGGACGTTGAAGCGCTCAAGGTCGTAGGTCAGCACGTCGAGGATCGAACGGCGGCCGATGCGGAACTGCTCGAACACGATGGCGCGCGCCTCGTCCGACCGGCCCACCAGCGCCTCCAGCGACGGCAGCCGCTCCGACCGCTGGGCCTGGAACGTCCACAGGCGCACCACCCGGTCGCCCAGCGAGCCGCGCGTCAGCTCCGCATTCGAGCGGGCGGACTGGAGCGTGGCACGCGCCGATTCGTGCCGCGCCTGCCCGCCGCCGCTGTCGAACGGCAGCACGCTCGCCCGCAGGCGGAAGGCGAAGCCGTTGAACAGCCGCGTGTCGCCCTGCACCGTCCGCTCCGACGTGCGCGCGCCTTCCAGCGCGAGCTGCGGCAGCCACCAGTTCCGCGTCCCCCGCACCGTCTCGGCATTTTCCGCCACCTCGATATCGGCGATGCGCACGGCGGGGCTGGCGTCGACCAGCGCCTCGCAATCGGCCGCGCTGCGCGGCAGGAAAGGCGCGATGTCGGGAATGCCGCCCGCGGGCTCCACCGGCAGCGTCGATATCTCGCGGATCCGCGCGCGCGCCTCGGTCAGCGCGATCTCGCGCATTTGCAGCGTGGTGACCGCCTGCTCCAGCCGCGACTGCACCATCACCACGTCGGATGCGCGGCCCCGGTCGAACCCGGCTATGTCCACCACCAGCGATTCCAGCGTGCGCAGCGCGGCCACCTGCTGCTCGCCGATCACGACCAGCTCGGCGGCGCGCGCATGGTCGATCCACGCCTCGGCAAGCTGGAGCGAGATGTCGGCCAGGATATTCTGCTCCTGCACCCCCAGCAGGTCGACCCGCAGCTTGCGCCGCCGGATCTCCGCCGGGGTGCGGCCGCCGTCATAGACGAGCTGGCTGACCTTCGCCTCCGGCAGCACGGCGAAGCCGGACGCGCTGGAGGAGGTGCGGTCGGCCCAGCCGACATTGGTGTCGACGCCGAATTGCGGGCGATAGCCCGCGCGCGCCGCCGAAACGTCCGCCCGGCCCGCCTGCGTCATATGCTCTGCCGAAACGATCTTCGGATGCTCGTCCGCCATGCGCCGCAGCACCGCCTCGAACGTCTCCGCCGCCGCCGGAGCCGGGGCGAGGAGGGACGCGACGACGGCGATCGAAAAGGACTGCCGGGTCCAGACCGAAAAACATGCCCCCGTAAACCCAGCCAATGCCCGGATGCCCCCCAGCTTCCTCTCCATGCCTTCCCGTCTGACGACGCGCCGCTTCCATCGGGGCGTCGGGTCCGGTTGCCGGCCGGAATCGGAGTCGAAGGCGAAAATATATTCCTGTCGTTTCGCCGGGCGTATCGCGTGTCGGGGGATAAGCCAAGCGCATTTTCAAGCGGATGCTGTCCCATTTCCGTCCGCGCGCCAGGCGCGCGCGGACAGGAAAACGGGATCGATTGAACCGATTGCGGGTTTATGCATTTCCTTCCGGCAACAAGGCGGGGCCCTATTCGATGTTCATGGATCGACTGCTTGCCAATCGCCGCGGCGTCCACCTGACCCGCGAGGAGCGGACGCTGCTGGAGGATGCGATCAGCGAGGTGCTCACCATCGATCCGCGCCGCACGCTGGTGGAAGCGGGGGAGACGGTGACGATCAGCACCCTGCTGCTGGAAGGGATCATGTCCCGCCACATCGACGATCACCGGGGCCTGCGCCAGCTCGTCGCCATCCATGTGCCGGGCGAATTCGTCGATCTCCACGCCTATCCGATGCTGGAGCTGGATCATGCGATCGGCACGCTCACCACCGCGACCATCGCCGTGGTGCCGCATGCGTCGCTGAAGGAAATCCTCGACCCCCGGCCGGAGCTGGCGCGCAAATTATGGTTTTCCACGCTGATCGACGCGGCGCTGCACCGCGCCTGGCTGTTCCGCGTGGGCCGGCTCGACGCGGTGGGGCGCGTCGCCCATTTCCTGTGCGAGATGGAGGCGCGGCTGCGCGCCGTCGGCCTTTCCGACGGGCGCCGCTTCGTGCTCAGCCTCACCCAGTCGGACATCGCCGAGATATGCGGGCTGACGACGGTGCACACCAATCGCGCGATGCGCCAGCTGCGGGAATCGGGGCTGTGCCTCGTGCGATCCTCGCTCGTCGACATCCAGGACCCGGAGGGTCTTGCCCGGCGCGGCGACTTCAGCCCCCATTATCTCTATCTGGCTGATCCAGAGGACAGCCCCGTCAGCAAAAGGGAGATGACATGAAGGACCGTCACCCGACCGACCCCTTTTCCACCCCCGGCGCCGCCTCCGCCGAGGAAGGCCACGTCTTTCTCGACGGGCCCGACGGCGTCGCGATCACGATGACGGCGCAGGCGGCGATCACCACCGGCCAGCGGCTGATCGAGGCGGGGGAAAAGGCCCTGCGGCAGCAGCGCGAAGACCCCTCCTTGCGTTAAGCCCCCTTCCCGACTTAACATTTATCATTCATTTGCCCCCAAGTGTGGAGTTGCCATGCCATCGCACGACGCTACATCTTTGCGGGGATCTCCCGCCCGGCGTTCCGGGGTGGAGCATCCGCCCCGCATGATGCGACAAGGGACCGGAGCGATGGAATGACGGACAGGAGAGACGCGGACGGATCCCTGATGGAAGGCCCGATGGCGGGCGAAGCGGCCGCGCTCTGGCTGGGCGCCATCATCGAAAGCAGCTTCGACGCCATTCTCAGCAAGTCGCTCGACGGCATCATCACCAGCTGGAACCACGCGGCGGAAACGATGTTCGGCTATCGCCGCGAGGAGGCGGTGGGCCGGCCGATCACCCTCATCATCCCCGACGACCGGCTGCATGAGGAAGAGGAGATCATCGCCCGGCTGCGCAAGGGCGAACGGATCGAGCAGTTCGAGACGGTGCGGTGCACGCGCGACGGACGGCCCATCGACATAGAGCTGACCGTCTCGCCGGTGCGCGACGCCTCCGGCCGGATCATCGGCGCGTCCAGCATCGCCCGCGACATCAGCGAGCGGCGGCGCCAGGCCGAGGCGCAGGCGCTGCTGCTGCGCGAGATGAACCACCGGATCAAGAATCTGATGACCATCGTGCAGAGCCTGATCAGCGTGGGCCGCCGCCGCGCCGGGGACATTCAGGATTTCGCCGACGGGCTGAGCGGGCAGATACAGGCGCTGTCCTCCGCGCATCAGCTCGTGCTCGGCGCGCTCAGCAAGAACACCAGCCTGCCGCTGCTGCTCGACGCCATCCTCGCCCCCTATTACGCCCATGCGAACATCAGCATAGAGGCGCTGGAGGCGCCGGTCGGCGCGGGCGCGATCACCTCGCTGGCGCTGGCCTTTCACGAACTGGCGACCAACGCGGTCAAATATGGCGGCCTGTCCCGGCCGGACGGGCAGCTCGCCATCAGCACCGCGATCGAGGACGACCGCATCGTCATCCTCTGGCGCGAGACGGGCGGCAGCGCGCCGGACAGCGAGCAGCAGGGCTTCGGCTCCCGCCTGTTGCAGAGCGCGATCCACGGGCTGGAAGGCACCTATTCGCAGGTCTGGCAGGACGGCCTGTTCGAAACGAAGCTGCTTTTCCCCGTCTCGCGCATCGCCGGATAGACGCCCGCCCCCTTCCCGAACCCTCCGTGACGGGATGGACCGTCGCAATGGCATGCGAGTGTGACCGTGCGGGCGGGAGTTATGAGGGACGACGATCCAGCAAGGCTGAGCCGGTTCCCGACGCGCATGGGCCGGGTCAGGCGATATCGTCCAACGCCACCCCAAGCGCCGCAGCCAGCTTCTTGAGCGTCTCCACCGAACCGGAACTCCGTCCAGCTTCAATATCCACGATCTGCACCCGGTTGACGCCGGAAGCCTTCGCCAGCGCTGCCTGGCTCAGTCCACGATATCCGCGCCACACGCGAAGCGGGCTTTCGCCGTCGATCATGCGGGCGACATATTCGGCCGGGATCGCTTCTTCGCGTCCAGCCGCCAGGTCGGCGGTGACACGGTCGAGGATACGGATATCCTCAAGGTCATGCGCCGCGCGCTGAAGGCGCTTATATTCATCGAGCGGGATCGTGATCATTTCGCCCATATCGTCCTCCTTCAGTCGCAGATGCCGCCGCGCGGGCCAATTTCCAGAACCTCGATCACCACGCCGTCGAGCATGATAACCCGCCAGTCCTGTATCCGCAGCCTGATGCCATCGCGCCCCTTCAGGTTGGTGACATTGTTCGCAAGCGATGCCGGATCGGCGGCATATTGCTCCACCTTCGCCATGATCAGCCTGGCCGTGTTCGCCGGGATACGGCGGAGCGTCCTGAGCGCTGATCCGGTGTATGCGATCTGCTTCACGACAGGTATGTAGTGCATAACTACATATGTAGTCAATGACTACACCGCGCGAGCGCCTCTGTTTTCTGGAATTCGCCGCGCTTCCTCGGCATCCTTTCCGGGCGGAAAGGATAACCCCTTCTTAACCAGCGCAGGGCCATTGGAGAGTCCGGGAAACGAAGGTCCGGCAAATTCCGGCCCTTCCTCCCAGTCTTTTGTAATCCAAGGGAGAATCTAGTGCGCCATCTCGCCGCATCTGCCACGAACGCCTTGTTCGCATCTCGCCCGTTCCAGGGCCGCGCGGGGGCGGCAAAGCCGCTGCTGCTGGCGCTCGCCGCCTCGACCATGCTGGTGCCCGCCAGCGCCCATGCGAACTCCATCATCCTGAGCGGCGACTATATCAAGATCGGCCTCAACGACAAAGGCACGCTGGGCTATGGCGGCAACACCTCGCCGGGCATCCTCTACGACGGCACCGGCACCGGCACGTTCAACCCGGCCTATGACTATCTCACCCCCGGCACCCCGTTCGAAGGCTTCGTGGTCGAGGGAACCGACGGCGCGACCTTCCGCTACCGCAACAACAACTCGTCCTCCGTCGCCGGCATCGCCGGCACGCTGACCGACTATAGCGGCATCGCCTATAACGGCACGACCTACGACAAGCGCGCGGTCTGGTCGGGGAACATCGCCGGCCTGTTCGACATCACCAACGACTATTATTTCAACAGCGACAGCCAGAAGATCGAGATCAGCACGACCATCTCGGCGCTGACCGACCTGACCGGCCTCACCTTTTCGCGGCAGATCGACCCGGACGCGGTCGCCGCATCTGGCGACAGCAGCGCCACCACCAATATCCGCGGGACCGACGGCGTCCCGGCGAGCGACCTCGTCTATGCCGAGGCGCTGGTGTCCAAATATGTGATCGGCCTCTACACCAATTCGACCATCACCCATAATTCGGCCGTCACCGGCTGGACGCAGGACACCGCCTCCTATCTGGCGGGGACCAATATCGGCAATGGCGACAACACCATCGGCCTGGGCTTCGACATCGGATCGCTGCTGACGGGCGAAAGCATCGTCATCAACTACAGCTATATCTTCGGCACGAACATCGCCGCGGCGGTCGGCGGGCCCAACAACATCACCGGCACGCACGATGTCGGCGATCTGATCGCGGGCACCATCTCGCCGGTGTTCGACGGCGGCACCCTCGTCTTCACCTCGCCCCTCGTCCTTGCGACCGCCCTCTCGCTGGAAGCGGGCGGCGGCGGCATCGACACGCAGGGGAACGCGGTCACCCTTTCCGGCATCCTGTCCGGCACGGGCGGGCTGACCAAGACCGGCGCGGGCACGCTGACGCTGACCGGCGCCAACAGCTATAGCGGCGGCACCGCCGTCACCGAGGGCCGCCTGATCGGGGACAGCCAGTCGCTCCAGGGCGATATCGCCAACGACGGCACCGTCGAATTCGCGCAGGGCAGCGACGGCAGCTATGCGGGCGCGCTGTCCGGCACGGGCGGGCTGGTGAAATCGGGATCGGGCACGCTGACGCTCACCGGCGCGAACAGCCATGCGGGCGGCACTTCGGTCACCGGCGGCACCCTCGTCGCGACCGGCAACGCCGCGATCGGCACCGGGCCGCTCACCATCGGCGCGGCGGAATTCCGCGCGGGCGGAGAGCTTTCGCTGGCGAACGCCGTCACGCTGACCGACAGCGGATCGACCGTGAACAGCGCGGGGCATGATATCGTCCTTTCCGGCAACCTCTCCGGGCCGGGGACGCTCAACAAGACCGGATCGGGCACGCTGACGCTGACCGGCACCAACAGCCAGAACGGCATCGTGCTGGCCGGCGGCGTCCTCGCCTTCGATTCCGACGCCGCGCTGGGCATCGCGGGGAGCGTCGTCCGCATCGAGGAGGACACCACGCTGCGCACGCTGGCCGATTTCACGATCAGCCACGACCTCTTCATCAACGACACGCAGCGCGCCCGGTTCGACAGCAACGGCCATGATATCGTGATGGCGGGCGACATCACCGGCCAGGGCAATATCGAGAAGATCGGCGCGGGCACGCTGACCCTGACGGGCAGCAACGAGCGGGTGACGATCAACGTCGTGGCCGGCCGCGTCGTCGCCCAGTCGCAGGCCGCGATCGGCGGCGGGGGCGGCGACATATTCCTGCATCAGGATGGCGGGTTCACGGCCGGAACGGACATGAACATCAGCCAGAACGTGCATGTCGTCGGCACCAACTCCACCTTCGACACCGGCGCCCATGACGTGACGCTGGCCGGGTCGGTCGACGGCAATGCCTGCTTCACCAAGACCGGCGCGGGCCGCCTCAGCCTGATGGCGGCGGGCGGCAGCAGCGAGGGCGCCTGCATCGAGCAGGGCACGCTGGCCTTCAACAATGTCTTCCAGGGCAATGTCGTGGTCGGGCAGCAGGGCATCGCGGGGGGATCGGGCCAGATCGCGGGCAATGTCGAGGTCAACGGCATCCTCTCCCCCGGCAACTCGCCCGGCGTGCTCGTCGTCGCGGGCAATGTGACGCAGGCGGCGGGCAGCACGCTGCTGCTCGACATCGACGGCACCACCGCCGGGACCGGCGCAGGCCATCACGACATGCTGGTGCTGACGGGGCAGAACAGCGTCTATACGGCAGGCGGCACGATCAGCCCGACGCTGCGCGGCATCACCGGCGACGCCACCAACAGCTTCACGCCGCAGCTGGGCCAGACCTTCACGGTCGTCAGTGCGGAAGGCGGGGTCGAGGGCTCGTTCGCGGCGCTGGCCCAGCCCGACGCGGGGCTGGCCGCCGATACGCGCTTCGACGTGGTCTATCGCGACACCACGATCCTGCTGGCGGTGACGCCGCTGTCCTATGCGGGCTTCGCGACCGGCGACAACGGCCGGTCGGCGGGGCAGGCTCTGGACGGCCTGCGCGGCCCGGCCGGGGTGCGCGACATCAGCGCCACGGGCCGCCTGTTCGACGGCCTGGCCGGCCTCGACGCGGGCCAGCTCGCCCTGTCGATGGAGCAGCTGTCGGGCAGCATCCATGCGAGCGCGATGGACGCCGCGACGCTCAGCCTGCGCGCGGCGCGCGCCGGGGTCGGCCAGCATCTCGACGGTGCGGACGGCGGCCGCAACAGCCTCTGGGGCAGCTTCAACCGCGACCATGTGCGGGTGAAGGCGGATCGCTCCGGCCGGGGCTACAGCGCGGAAAGCACCACGCTGCTGGTCGGCCTCGACACGCAGGCGACCGACACGCTGCTGCTCGGCGCGGCCTTCGCCTACGGCACGTCGGACGTCTCGACCTCCGGCCTCGGAAAGTCGGACGACGACCATTATCAGGCGATGCTCTACGGCCGCTGGGCGTCCCGCGACAGCTATGTGCGCGGCGTCCTCTCCTTCGCGATCGACGATTACCGCATCGATCGCGAGGTCGCGCTGTCGGACGGCAACCGCACGCTCGCATCGCGGCCGGACGGCTTCTCCTGGGGCGTGGACGTCGAGGCCGGGCACCGTCTGGACCTGGGCGGCGTCTCGCTCACCCCCTTTGCCGGGATCGCCTATGACCGGGTCGAGCGGGACGGCTTCGCCGAAACCGGCGACGCGGCGGTCGCGCTGCGCTTCACCAACGACCGGCGCAATGCGTGGCAGCTGCGCGGCGGCGCGAAGCTCGGCACCCGCTTCGCCATGGGCGGCGCGACGATCGCCCCCTATGCGCAGGCGAGCGTGACCCGCGAGCTGGCGGACGAGGCGACGCGCCTCGACCCGCTGCTGGGCGGCGTCGCGATGACGGTCGGCGCGCCCTCCATGGGCAAGACCGGCGTTCAGGGCGGCGCGGGCGTGGAGGCGCTGCTGTCGGAGCGGGTCGCGCTCTCGCTCGGCTATCGCTACAGGGACATGGCCAATGCGCGGCAGCATTCGGCCAATGCGGGGATCTCGATCCGCTGGTAGGAAACGGAAGGCCGGGTTCACCCCCGGCCTTTCTTCTTTCGACGGGGGCAGGCGACAGGCTCTTCCAGATTTTCTGGCATAATATATATTTTTATGCCAAATATCGCCGCATCGAATCCGAACAACCGGGATCCGGCCATGGGGAGAGCCAAATGAAGCGTTGGATCAGGCGCATCGCGATAGCATTGCTGGTGCTGTTCCTGGCGGGCTGGGCCGCCCTCTATTTCTGGGCGCGCGAACCCTATCGCCCGGTCGTGCATATCCCCGCTTCCGGCCGCGTCCTGCTGACCGGCGCGACGGTGGTGGACCCGGCGACCGGCGCCAAGACGCCGGGCAGCTTCATCCTGATGCAGGGCGGCAGGATCGTCAGCGTCGGCACGGCGGACCCCGCCGCCGGGGACGCCGCCGTGCAGCGCATCGACCTTGCCGGGCGGTTCGTCACCCCCGGCTTCAACGACATGCACGCGCATCCGCTCGGCGATGCGGACCCCAGCGGCACGCTGGGCCTGATGCTCGCCAACGGCGTGACGGGCTTCCGCCAGATGCATGGATCGGACGCGATGCTGCAACAGCGCGCGGAATCGCGCCTGCCCACGGGGCAGCTCGCGCCCAGGGCGCTGATCCTGCCGGGCGGGCTGCTGACCCCGCTCAACGCCTCCACGCCGGAACGGGGCATCGAGGCGGTGCGCCACCAGAAGGAGCGCGGCGCCGATTTCATCAAGATCGGCCTGGTCAGCAAGCCGGTGCTCTACGCGGTGCTGCCCGAGGCGCGGCGGCTCGGCCTGCCGGTCGCGGGCCATGTGCCGCAGGGCGTCGATATCGTCGACGCCGCGCGCCGGGGCATGCATGCGATCGAACATCTGGGGCCGGGCGGGGCCGCGCTCGTCGCCTGCTCCACGCGCCAGGCCGAATTGCGCAGGGAACTGGACGCGATCCCGGTGATGAAGGGGCCGCCCTTCACCATACCCTATTCCGACAAGCTCGCCGACGCGCTGCTGCACCGGCTGATCATCAACCCGGCCGCCGCGACCACCCCGGCCGACACGCGGCGGCGCGCGATCATGATCGCCAGCTTCGACGAGGCGCGCTGCCGCCGGATGGCGCGGGCGCTGCGCGACGCGGGCAACTGGCAGGTGCCGACGCTGATCCGCCGCAAGACCACCGAGCAGGCCGACCGCCCGGAATTCGCCCGCGATCCCGCGCTGCGCTATCTTCCGCCCGCGACGCTGCAACTGTGGAAGGACGTGACCGCCGAGTTCGTCGAGAAGGTCCCGGCCGACGCCCGCGCGTTGATGCGCCGCGAATATGATCTCGACCTGCGGCTGGTGAAGCTGTTCGACGAGGAAGGCGTGCCGATGCTGACCGGCAGCGACGAAAGCGGGGCGTGGGCGGTCGCGGGCTTTTCGCTCCATGCCGAGTTCGACGAGCTGGCGAAAGCGGGCCTCGCCCCGCTGCGCATCCTCCGGATGACGACCAGCGACGCCGCGCGCTTCCTCGGCCGCACCGCGACGATGGGCCGCGTGGCGCCCGGCGCGGATGCCGATCTGGTCGTGCTGGACGGCGACCCGACCGCCGACGTGCGCAACCTCCACCGCATAGCGGGCGTGGTGCGCGCGGGCTTCTGGCACGACCGCGCGGCGCTCGACCGCCTGCTCGCGCGGATCGAGGCGGGGAAGGGCTATTTGAAATAGGCGCGGCCAGCCCGGAAGATGATGAGCACGCGGAGACGCGGAGAGAGTCCGAGCCGCAGGCCCCCCTGAGTCCAAGCTGCCTCAGCTCCTGATGTCAGCGGGAGAAACAGCGCTTCGCGCCATTATCTCCGCGTCTCCGCGCCTCCGCGTGAACTCTAGACTCTGTCCTGTTCAGATTGAACCGGACAGAGTCTGGAAGTTCCTTGTTTTCCGCGTTTTCCGAGCCGTCAGATGTTCCATCTGACTTGAAAACGCTCTATGGCGCCGCGCCTGAGCTTCGCTCTCCACCCCAATAGTCCCTCATCCGCTCCTCGATCTGGCCCGCCGCGCGTTTCAGCGACTCCAGCGCGCGGCTCCAGTCCGGCGGCGTCTTGTCCGGGCACGGAAAGGACAGCGAAACGGCCGCGAACACCTGCCCCGCCCCGTCCCGCAGCGGCACGGCGATGCAGAACAGATCCTCCGCCGCCTCGAAGCGGTCGAGCGCGAAGCCCTGGTCGCGCGCGCGCGCGATTTCCCGGCGCAGGTCGTCAGGCTCGACAAGCGTATGGGGCGTCAGCCGCACGAACGGGCCGTTGTCCAGATAGGCCGCCAGCGCCTCCTCCTCCTGCGCCGCCAGCAGCACCTTGCCGAGGCCGGAGCAATAGGCCTCCAGCTGCATGTCGGCGCGGGTGAACAGCACGTCCTTGCCCGCGCCCTCCTTGAGCAGATAGGTGACCATGTCCTGCTCGAACACGCCGAGATGGGCGAGGCAGCCGAGCCGCCGCGCCAGACCGGCGAGGATGGGCCGGGCGATGCCCGCCACCACCGCCTCGGCGCGGGCGGCCTGCCCCAGCGCGGCCAGCATGGGGCCGGCATGATAATATCCCCTGCGGCTGCGGATCAGATAGCCGCTGCCCTGAAGCATCGAGGCGGCGCGGTGCGCGCTGGCGCGGGAGAGGCCGATGGCGGCGGCCACCTCCGTCAGCGGCCTGCGCCCGCCATCCTGCACCAGCGCGGCCAGCAGCCGCAGCCCCCGGTCGAGCACCCTGTCCGGCGATTCCATATCTCTCATAGAGTGGGAGATAGACTGGCGCCTCCTATGGCTGCAACCCCTTGCCGGTGATAAACAGGCTGCAACGAAACGAAGGCAAGGGACGAGGATTGATGTCCGATCATGAACAGGCGGCGGAACGGCTGCGCCGGGCCTATAGCGAGGGCGTGATCGCGCCGCTGCGCGACAGCCTCGACCCGGCGGACGGCGCGGGCGCCTATGCGGTGCAGGCGATCAACACCCGCTTCTGGGAAGCGGAAGGCCGCCGCATCGTCGGCCGCAAGGTCGGGCTGACGGCCAAGGCGGTGCAGGCGCAGCTCGGCGTCGACCAGCCCGATTTCGGCGTGCTGTTCGACGACATGGAGGTGGCCGACGGCGCCAACGTCTCGCCCTCCCGCCTCATCCAGCCCAAGGCCGAGGCGGAGATCGCGGTGATATTGGGCGCGGACCTGCCCGCCCGCGCGGTCACCCGCGCGGAGGTCGAGGCCGCCGTCGACACGGCGATGGCCGCGATCGAGATCGTCGACAGCCGCATCGCCGACTGGAAGATCAGCTTCGCCGACACCGTCGCCGACAACGGCTCCTCCGCGCTGTTCGTGCTGGGGCGCGAGCGCAAGCCGCTGGCCGGGCTCGATCTGTGGAGCTGCGGCATGGTGCTGGAGAAGAATGGCGAGGTCGCCTCGCTCGGCGCGGGCGCGGCCTGCCTCGGCCATCCGCTGGAGGCGGCGACATGGCTTGCCAACACCCTCGCCGCGCAGGGCGAACCGCTGCGCAAGGGCGATATCGTGCTGACCGGCGCGCTTGGGCCCATGGTGCCGATGGCGCCGGGCGACGATATCCGCGTCAGCATCGGCGGCCTCGGCACGGTTTCCTTCCAGTATAAGGATTGAGAAGATGAGCGACAAACTGCCAGTGGCGATCATCGGATCGGGCAATATCGGCACCGACCTGATGATCAAGATCATGCGCCTGTCCGACAGCCTCGAAATGGGCGCCTTCGTCGGCATCGACCCGGAATCGGACGGGCTGAAGCGCGCCGCGCGGCTGGGCGTGCCCACCACCGCCGGGGGGATTGAGGGGCTGGTCGCGATGCCCGGCTTCGACCGCATCGGCATCGTGTTCGACGCGACTTCGGCGGGCGCGCATGCGCGGCACAACGAGATACTGCAACAGCACGGCAAGCGCGTGGTCGACCTGACGCCTGCGGCCATCGGCCCCTATGTGGTGCCGCCGGTCAATGGCGACAGCTTCCTCGACGCGGCCAATGTCAACATGGTGACCTGCGGCGGGCAGGCGACGATCCCCATCGTCCATGCGGTGAGCCGCGTGGCGAAGGTGCATTATGGCGAGATCGTCGCCTCCATCGCCTCGAAGAGCGCGGGGCCGGGCACCCGCGCGAATATCGACGAGTTCACCGAGACGACCAGCCAGGCGATCGTCGATGTCGGCGGCGCGACGCGGGGCAAGGCGATCATCGTCCTCAACCCGGCCGAGCCGCCGCTGATCATGCGCGACACCGTCTATTGCCTGTGCGAGGAAACCGACACCGCCGCGATCGAGCGCTCGATCGCCGACATGGTCGCCGAGGTGCAGACCTATGTGCCCGGCTATCGCCTGAAGCAGGCGGTGCAGTTCGAGCATATCGGCTCCAACCGCCCGCTGCGCATACCGGAAATGGACGGCGAATTTACCGGCCTCAAGGTCAGCACCTTCCTCGAAGTGGAGGGCGCGGCCCATTATCTGCCCGCCTATGCCGGCAATCTCGACATCATGACCTCGGCCGCGCTCAAGACCGCCGAGAAAATCGCCGCGCGCCTGCGTGAAGGAGTGAACGCATGACCTTCGATCCCGCCACGGACAAGCTCTATATCCAGGACGTCACCCTGCGCGACGGGATGCACGCGATCCGCCACCAATATGGCCTCGACCATGTGAAGGCGATCGCCCGCGCGCTCGACCGCGCGAAGGTCGACGCGATCGAGGTCGCCCATGGCGACGGCCTGTCGGGCAGCTCGTTCAACTACGGCTTCGGCGCGCATACCGACTGGGACTGGATCGGCGCGGTCGCCGAGGTGCTGGAGCATAGCGTGCTCACCACGCTGCTGCTGCCCGGCATCGGCACCATCCACGACCTGAAACATGCCTATGAGATGGGCGTGCGCTCCGTGCGGGTCGCCACCCATTGCACCGAGGCGGACGTCAGCAAGCAGCATATCGACTATGCGCGCGGCCTCGGCATGGACGTGTCCGGCTTCCTGATGATGAGCCATATGAGCGAGCCGGAGGCGCTGGCGCAGCAGGCGAAGCTGATGGAAAGCTACGGCGCGCATTGCGTCTATGTGACCGACAGCGGCGGCGCGATGACGATGGACCAGTATGCGGCGCGGCTGCAAGCCTATGACCGGGTGCTGAAGCCGGAGACGCAGCGCGGCGTCCATGCCCATCACAATCTGTCGCTCGGCGTCGCGAACAGCATCGTCGCGGTGCAGAACGGCGCGGTGCGCGTCGACGCCAGCCTCGCGGGCATGGGCGCGGGCGCGGGCAATGCGCCGCTGGAGGTGTTCATCGCGGCGGCGGACGTCCATGGCTGGAACCACGGGACGGACCTCTATGCGCTGATGGACGCGGCCGAGGATCTGGTGCGCCCGTTGCAGGACCGCCCCGTCCGCGTCGACCGCGAGACGCTGACGCTGGGCTATGCGGGCGTCTATTCCAGCTTCCTTCGCCATGCGGAGAAGGCGAGCGCCGAATATGGCATCGACACCCGCGCGATCCTCGTCGAACTGGGCCGCCGCAAGATGGTCGGCGGGCAGGAGGACATGATCGTCGACGTCGCGCTCGACATGCTGAAGGCGCAGGCGGGCTAGGGTGCATTAGGTGGGCCTGCGGTCGCCCGCAGGTCCACCCAGCCCTTTCGGAGCTTGTTCTCAGACTATCTCGAACAGCCCCGCCGCCCCCATGCCGCCGCCCACGCACATGGTCACGACGACATGGCGCGCGCCGCGTCTGCGGCCTTCGATCAGCGCGTGGCCGACCATGCGCGCGCCCGACATGCCATAGGGATGGCCGATGGAGATCGCGCCGCCGTCGACGTTCAGCCGCTCGTCCGGAATGCCGAGCCGGTCGCGGCAATGCAGCACCTGCACGGCGAACGCCTCGTTCAATTCCCACAGGCCGATGTCGTCCATCTTCAGCCCGAAGCGGTCGAGCAGCTTCGGCACGGCGGCGACCGGGCCGACGCCCATCTCGTCCGGCTCCGTGCCCGCGACCGCGATGCCGACATAGCGGCCGAGCGGGCGCAGGCCGCGCCGTTCGGCCTCGCGCGCTTCCATGACGACGCAGGCCGATGCGCCGTCGGACAGCTGCGAGGCGTTGCCCGCGGTGATCACCCCGCCCTCGACCACCGGTTTCAGCGCGGCGAGGCCCTCGGCGGTCGTTTCCGGCCGGTTGCCTTCGTCCCTGTCGATGGTGACGACGCGCATCGCCGTTTCGCCGGTGGCGCGATCCTGCACCGCCATCGTCGCGGTGACGGGCACGATCTCCTCGTCGAAAGCGCCTTCCGCCTGCGCCCGCGCGGTGCGCTGCTGCGATTGCAGCGCATAGGCGTCCTGCCGCTCGCGCGAGATGCCGTAGCGGCGCGCGACGACCTCGGCGGTCTCCAGCATCGGCATATAGACATGCGGCGCGATCGCGAGCAGCTCCGGGTCGGTGCCGGTGCGCAGCTCCCTGGTCTGGACCAGCGACACCGACTCCACCCCGCCCGCGACCACCACGTCCATGCGGTCGACGATCACCTGCCGCGCCGCCATGCCGATCGCCATCAGGCCCGACGCGCATTGGCGATCGACGGTGACGCCCGCGACGCTCACCGGCAGGCCCGCGCGCAGGGCGGCGGTGCGGCCGATTGCGCTTTGCACCCCCTGCGGCAGCCCCGCGCCGAGGATCACATCGTCGATCGTCTCCGGCGCGATGCCGGCCCGCTCCACTGCGGCGCGAATGGCATGGGCGGCCAGCGACGGCGAGGGCAGCGCATTGAACGCGCCGCGATAGGCCCGCCCGATCGGCGTGCGCGCGGTGGAAACGATAACGGCCTCACGCATGGATATCTCCTTGGGAAAAAAGGTGGGTATAGAGGGTTTGGAAACCGGGTTGGGGGATTGCCATAGCCCATCGTCATGCTGAGCTTGTTTCAGCATCCATCAGGCCCCACAGACCAATGACCAATCCGGCGAAATGGACCCTGAGCCGAAGGCCAGCGCAGCTAATCAAGTTCAGGGTGACGGTAAGGATCAGATAAGCTCCTGGCCAAAAGCGGTCGCCCGCCCGAACCCGTTTGCAAAGACTATCATCGCCAAAACAAAGCCCCTCCGCCCCGCTGAAAGCACCGGGACGGAGGGACCAAAATCAGAACCGGATCGTCGCCTCCACCCCATAGGTGCGCGGCGCGCCGGGGGTGAAGAAGTCGAAGCCGAAGCTTTCGATATTGAGGCCATAGGCGTTGTAATATTTGTCGAACAGGTTCCGCACCCAGAAGGACGCGCTGAACGCCTCCGCGTCGTAGCGCAGGCTGGCATTGGCCAGCGCATAGCCGCGTTGCCCCTCACGCAGCGGCCCGGCGGCCTGCCGGTCGTTGAACGGGTCGAAATATTGCCGCGACACATAGGTCACGTCGCCCTGCAAGGTGACGCTGGACCGGTCGAACTGCGCGAGCGTGAAGGCGGGCGAAAAGCTCGCCGTCCATTGCGGGGCGAAGGGGAAGGCGTTGCCGCCCAGCGCGATGCCGCGCGGGTCGGTCGCGGCCGGATCGCCGGGCGCGAGGAACTGGCCGTCGTCATAGCGGGTGTTGAGATAGCCGAGCGAGGCCTCCAGCCGGACACGCGGATGCGGCAGCGCCTTCAGGTCCAGTTCGAACCCGTACATCCGCCCGTTCAGCGAGCGGAGGAAGGCCGCGCCGTTCTGGATTTCCTGAACCTGCTGGCCCTTATATTTGTTGTAGAACAACGCACCGTTGATCTGGAGGTCGTTGTCGAAGAAGCGCGCCTTGAAGCCCGCCTCCAGCGCGTCGGCGAACTCGGCGGGCACGAAGTTCGGCACGGGCACGATCGACTGGCCGTTGAACGACCCCGAACGATAGCCGTGGCTGTAGCTGGCGTAGAGCATCGCGCTGTCGGTCACCTCATAGCTCAGGATCGCGCGGCCCGTCGGCTCGGTGATCTTGCGCGTGACGTCGGGAACGATGCCGGTCAGCACCGGCGCGCCCGGCGCGGCGCTGTTCGCCCCGCTCGACGAATAAGTGTAGAGCGCCGGGTTGCGGCTGCTGTCGTAGAGCAGCGAGCTGAAATCGGTCAGCCCCACCTTCTCATGCGTCAGGCGGCCGCCCAGCGTCAGCTTGACGCGCTCGGCCAGCCTGATCTCCGCTTCGAGATAGGCGGCATAAGTCGATTGCGACTGCCGCATCTGCTGGCGCGCGTCGATCGCCGTCGGCGGCAGGCCGGGGAAGAACTGGCCCGCCGGGTTGAACTGCCCCGGCCCCGCCAGATCGTTGAACACGCCGAGGTAGAAATAGCGGTTGAGCAGGTCCACCCGCTGCCAGCCATAATAGACGCCGCCGATCAGCTTGAAGCCGCCGCCCTCATAGGTGGCGTGCAGATCCTGCCCGACCGAGCGGAATTTGGCGGTGTTGGGATCCCACTGGCCGATCAGGCTGGGCGATCCGTCGAAGTCGAACGGCTGGTTCAGCGATCCGTGATCGTAACCGGTGACCGAGGTCAGATCGACCGCGCCCAGCGCCCAGTCGGTCTTGAGGCTGACGCCCCAGGATTTGGTGCGATAGCGCCCCTGGTTGGTCGCGGCGGATTCGCGCTCGCCCAGGCCGGGCAGCGTGCGCCCGGAAAGGTCCGCGCCGCCGGGCGAGAGCTGGACCACGACGCCGGTGGTGCCGATCGGCTTCTGGTTCGAGAAATAGCCGCGCAGCGTCATGTCCAGCGTTTCGGTCGGCCGGGCGCGCACGGTCAGGCGGCCCGCCCAGCTGTCGATCGAATCATAATCCTTGTTCCCCACATAGGGGTTGGCCGCGCCATAGCGGCCGGTCACATTCCTGATCACGCCGTCGCGATAGAGCCGCGTCACCGCCGCGCGCACGCCCAGCCTGTCCTCGACCAGCGTGGCCTCCGCCGCCGCCGTCATGGTGAAGCGGTTATAATTGCCGTAGCCTGCGGTCAGATAGCCGTTCGCGCCGCTGAGTTCCGGCCGCCGCGTGATGATGTTGATCGCGCCGCCGGTGGTGTTGCGCCCGTAAAGCGTGCCTTGCGGCCCCTTCAGCACCTCGATCCGTTCCAGATCGAACAGCGCCGCGCCGTGGCTGGCGCGGAAGCCCTGATAGACCTCGTCGAAATAGACGCCGATCGGCGATTGCGCATTGGGGTTGAACTCGTTGGCGACGCCGATGCCGCGCACGGTGAAATTGGGCTGGGTTTCGGAGAAGGGCGAATTGACGCGCAGATTGGGCACGATGCCGTTGAGCGCGGTCGCGTCGCTGACGCCCTTCGCCTCCAGCTCGCTCGCACCGAGCGCGGCCACCGTCACCGGCACCTTTTGCAGATTTTCCGAGCGCCGGTTCGCGGTGACGACGATATCGCCCACGCCGACATTCCCGGATTCGGATTCGGCGCCCTGCCCGCCCGCCTGCTGCGCCAGCGCGGGGCTGGCAACGACAGCCAGCAGCACGCCCGACCCGGCCAACAGGGTTTTCACTCTCCTCATCATATTCTCTCTCCTGTCTCTCTTCTCGTTATCTTCCGCCGCCGGATCAGCCGGCCACGGCCCCTTCTTCCCGATGCGCGCCCGCCAGCGCCCTGCGCAGGACCTTGCCGGTGGCGTTGCGGGGAAGCTCTGCAAGGAGGCGATAGTGCCGGGGCGCCTTGAACCGGGCGAGGCGCCGGTCGACGAATGCGCGCATCGCCGCCTCGTCGAATGCCTGCCCGTCCTTCAGCACGAGTGCGGCGGCGACGGCCTCTCCCCAGCGCGCGTCCGGCACGCCGTAGACCGCCACCTCGGCAACGGCCGGATGGGCCGCGATCACGCGTTCGACCTCCTGCGGGAACACATTCTCGCCGCCGGTGATGACCAGATCCTTGATCCGGTCGATCACGAAGACATAGCCGTCCGCATCGCTATAGCCCGCATCGCCGGAGCGGAACCAGCCATCCTCCGTCCACGCCGAGGCGGTGCGCTCCGCATTGTTGTAATAGCCGGAAAAGAGGTTGGGTCCGCGCATCTGGATCTCGCCGACCTCGCCGGGCGCGGCGATGCCTCCGTCCTCCAGCGCGATCCGCACGTCCGCGCCCATCACCGGGCGGCCCGCCGAGCGCAGCAGCTCAGCGCGGCCCGCCAGCGCCAGCCGGTGATCGGCGGGCAGCAGCAGCGTGGCGACCCCGGCCGTCTCGGTCAGCCCATAGCCCTGGATGAAATCGCAGCCGAACAGGTCGAGCGCGCGGCGCAGCAGCCCCTCGGTGATCGGCGAGGCGCCGTAGCAGATGCGCCGCACGCCCTCGACACGGGCGAGGCCCCGGCGGTCGGCCGCCGCGACGATGCTGTCGATCATCGCCGGAACCATCATCGTGCCCGCGACCGAACCATCGGCAAAGGCGTCGAGCGCCCGATCGGCGTCGAAGCGCTCCGGCAATTCGATCCGCGCGCCGGAAACCAGCGCGGCAAAGGCGGTGATCGCGGCGGCGATGTGGAACAGGGGCGTCACCACCAGCACGCCGTCGCCGGGGCCATAGGGCTGGGACATGCGGAACTGCTCGATCTGCGCGGCCCATGCGCCCTGCGCGATGACGATGCCGCTGGGCCGTCCGGTGGTGCCGCTGGTGTAGAGCTGGAACAGCGGCGTGTGCGGATCGGCGGCGAAATCCGGCGCGGCATCCTCGCCGCCGCCCGCTTCGAGCCATGCGCCGAAATCTTCGCGGTCGAAACGCAGCACCGGGAAGGCCGCCCCATCCCCCTGCCCGGCGATCAGCCGCGCCGCGCCCTCGGCATCCGCCAGCGCCAGCATCGGCCCGGCGTCGGCGGCGATCTCGGCCAGCTCCACAGGGCTGAGCCGGGTGTTGAGATGGGTGCAGACGGTGCCGGTCGCGGAGGCCGCGACATAGGCGAGCAGGCTCTCGCGCCGGTTCGCGGACAGCACGAGGAAACGGTCGCCGGGCCGCAGCCCCGCGCGGACCAGCGCCGCCGCCATGCGGTCCGCCAGCGCGCGGGCCTGCGCGAAGGTCATAAGGCCGCGCGCGTCGATGATCGCGGGGGCGTCCGGCTGCGCCTGCGCCAGCCATGCCAGCCGCCGGTGCAGCGCGATCATGCCGCCGCCTCCCGGATGACGAACACCTCGCCATCCTCCACCGTCACCTTGAAGCATTCGATGTCGACGAACGCGGGCGCGCTCAGCGCCGCGCCGGTGCGCAGGCAGAATTTCGCCATGTGCCACGGGCAGACGATCGCCCCGTCCTCCACCCAGCCCTCGGCCAGCGAGGCGCGGTCATGGGTGCACCAGTCGGCGGTGGCGTAGAAGGTGCCGCCGTCGTTGCACACGGCGATCGGCGGCTCGCCCTCGATCCGGCGAATGTCGCCATCGGGCCAGTCGTCCACCCGTCCGGCGGAAACGCGCGTCTCAGTCACGGAGGAACTGTCCCACCAGCGCGTTGAACTCCTCCGCCTTCTCCCACTGCGCCCAATGGCCGCAATGGGGCAGGATATGCATGCGCGCACCGGGGATCTGCTTCAGCAGGATGAAGCCGTTGTCGAGCGGCATCACGCGATCCTCGCGGCCCCAGACGATCAGCGTCCTGTGCGGCAGCCGATCGAGCCGCTCGCGCCACACATCGTCCGGCACCGGCGGGCGGCCGTCGCGAAAGCCGAAGGGCGGGCAGGCGACCAGATCGGGCGCCAGCGCCGCGCTCAGCCTTTCTTCCAGCAGTTGCTCGGTGATCATCGCCCTGTCGAACACCATCTCGCCGATGAACGCGGCCAGCCGCTCGCGCGACGGGCCGGGCGCCTCGTAGAAGCCCATCAGCATCTTGAGCCCGGTGGTGGGCATGACCGAAGTGACCGGAAAGCCCCCGCCCGATCCCATCAGCACCAGCTTGCCGACCTTTTCCGGCCGCCGCAGCGCCAGCATCATCGACGCGCCGCCGCCCAGCGAATTGCCGACCATATGCGCCTTCTCCAGGCCCATGGCGTCGAGCAGCTTGCCGATGTGCAGCCCGTAAAATTCGAAGAAGGCGGGCGGGATACGCATCTTCCGCGATTGGCCGAAACCGGGCAGGTCCACGACGATGACATGGAAATCGCGCGCCAGCGCCTCGATATTGCGCGACCAGTTGGAAAGGCCCGTGGCGCCCGGCCCCGCGCCGTGGATCAGCACGATCGGGTGGCCCGACCCGGCCTCGTGCACATGGGTTTCGATGCCGTCGACATCGACGATCCGGCCGGCTCCGATGGGTTGAGAGGTCATTGCTATTCTCCCCGTTATTCGTGTCGCGCGTTTCCCGCGCTTTCTTCAGATACGTTCGCGCCGGTGGCCCCAGACGCTGATGCTGGCATGATCGGCGACCGTCCATGTCGCGCGGTCGACGGCGAGGCCCTCGCAGCCATATTCGACCTCGAAGCCGCTCGGCGTGCGGACGTAGAAGCTGATCATGCGGTCGTTCGAATGCCGGCCCAGCGTGGCGGAAATCTCCAGCCCGGCGGCCATGACGCGATCGAGCGCGAAGCCGACATCGTCGATCCCCGGCACCTCCAGCATCAGATGATGCACCCGCTTGCTGTCGGGCATCCTGGGGGCGATGGCGATCGAATGATGCCGCTCGTTGCAATGCAGGAAGGTCAGCGGGATGACCACGCCCGGCGCGGCCTCGAACAGGATGCGGTCGGACAGCGACAGCCCCAGCACGTCCCTGTAGAAGGCCGCGCTCGCCGCCGGATCGTCGGCGTTGACGATCACATGGCCGAGGCCGTTCGCGCCGGTCATGAAGCGGGAGAGCGGCTGCGGCGAGCGGAAAGGCTGCTCCGGCACCACGCGCGGTCCGTAATACAGCTCCAGCGGCACGCCGTCCGGGTCGGTCAGCCGCGCCAGCTTCATGACGCCGCGCACCCGCGCCAGATCCTCGTCGCGCGTGGCGGCGATGCCCGCTTTCGCGATCCGCGCGAGCACCGCCTCGAACCGCGCCTGCGTGCCGCAATCGAAACCGGCATAGAGGCAATCGTCGATATCGTCGGCATGCAGCGCGATGCGCCAGGCGCACTCGTCCATGCGATAGCGGATCGACCCGTCCGGCCCCGGCTCGCCCGGCATCAGGCCGAGCAGGGCGCTGAAATCCGCCCATTTCTCAGGCGACGATACGCCGATGCCGATATAGCCCAGCGCGCCCACCGCTGCCTCTTCATTCCAAGCGCCATTCATTGTCCGTCTCCATTGGCCGACAGGAAACCGCGCACGGAAAGGCCCCCGTCATAGCGGAGCACCATGCCGGTCGCGGGCACATTCTCGTCCCGCGCGGCCAGAAAGACGTAGGCGGGCACATAGTCCTCGATTTCGGGAATCCGGCCCAAGGGCACGATCTTGTCGGCGACCGCCTCGAAGCCCAGCGAGCGGATGGTCTGATCATCGAGGCCGAGGCTGGCGGGGCCGCTGAGGCCGGTGAGGATCGCGCCGGGCGCGACCGCGTTGACGCGCACCCTCGGCGCAAGCTCATAGGCAAGCTGGCGCACGATGCCGAGCCCCGCATGCTTGGACGCGGTATAGAGCACGCCGCCGCCATTGCTCATCGTCGCGGCGTTGGACAGGGTGAAGATCATGCTGCCCCCGCTATCCGCCAGCGCCGCCGCCGCCGCCTTCGCGCCGAGCAGATAGCCCAGCACGTTGATGCCGAACAGTTCGTGGAAGCCGCTTTCCAGCGCCGCCGCGTCCATCGCGCGCAGCGAGCGGTTGAAATCCCAGATGCCCGCATTGCCGATGAAGCAATCGAGCGCGCCGAACTGCGCGAGCGCGGTTTCGACCGCGCCGCGATGCGCGGCGGCGTCGCGCACGTCGCCTTCCAGGAAGCGGACGGCCTCACCGAGCGCCGCCGCGACGTCCGGATCGGGTTTCCGGCGGTCGAGCACCACGCAGCGCGCGCCCTCGGCCACGAAGCGGCGCACGATCGCCAGCCCCAGCCCCCCGGCGGCGCCGGTGATATAGACGGATTGGCCTGCAAGCCTGCCCATAAGCGCCTCCCCGTTCAGAAGAAAAAGCTGAGGCTGCTGGTGAGCAGCGTGGCCTGATCGAGCAGGATGCGGCGGCGGGCGATGCGGAAGCTGTCGCCCTCCGCGCGCAGCACGTCCTGCCGCTCGCCCGCGAAAACCTCGGTCTGCCGTTCGAGCCGGTTGCGGTAGATGATAAAGGCAGAGCGCACGGCGATCTCGCTCGCCTCACCCCCGCCCGTCTCACCGGCATCGACCCGCACATTGCCGATCAGGTGCCGCGTGCGCGACGGCGGCTCCTCCGCCCAGTTGGTGCCGCTGGCGAATTTGCGCACCCGCATGTCGAGCGAGGCATGGTCCTCGTCGAAATAGGCGCTTTCCTGCGGCGCGGAATATTCCAGCTTCCGCTCGCGCCGCACGCGGTTGGTGCGCAGCGGCATGACATAATGAATGTCCTCCGCAAACAGCGCCAGCCACTCCTCATAGCGGCGGTCGTCCAGCAGCGCCGCCTCGTCATAATAGAAGCGCTCGATGCGATGGTGCAGGATAAGGGTTTCGAGCATGGCGGCGTCATTGCGCGGCATGGTTGGCCTCCCCATGGTCGGCGGAAGGGATAACCGGCGCGTCCGGGTCGGCGAGCAGGCGCTGCCACTGGGTGTAGAAGCCGCGCGCGGCGACTTCGGAGAACACCCAGCCGAGTCGGCCGGGAAGATCGGGATCGGCGGCGTCCGGACGGCCGAGGCCCATGCCGACATGAAACACCGTGTCGCGCGCCACCGGCCCTTGCAGGCAGCGCTGGATCTCGACCCAGTTCTCGCCGTCCTCCTGCTCGAAGATGCCGCTCGCGCTGAACGAGCGCAGCCCGCCGACGCGATAGGCTTCCTTCACCGCGTCCGACGCATCCGCCTCGACCAGGTTCCACGCCCAGACCTCTATCTCGTTCGGGCCCTTGGGGTGCCACACCCGCACGGTGTTGACCGACGGAAGGAAGGAGAAATTCGGGAAGATGGTCATATGCTGCGCATGCATCCGCTGCCCGCGCATCGCGCCCAGCCGCTCGATCGCGCTGCCCATCCCCTCTTCCATCGCATAGCGCGCCACCTCCGGCCCGACGAAGGCGGTGAGCATCTCGCGCCGCCCGGCGTCGAGCAGGAAGCCGGTGCCATGGCCCCGGTCGCTGGTGAACTGGAACCCCTCCCCGCCCCAGTCGGCGGAATAGCTGCCGTCTGGCATCGTCACCGCCGCGGCGGAAAGATGGGCGAACAGCGCATGGTAGGAATCGGACGCGAACTGTTCGGCGGCGAATTTCCAGTTGCAGGGGATCACCCATTTATGGATGCCGCCGATCGCCTCGGTGCCCGCCGGGGAACGATCGAGCAAGATATCGAGATAGAAGGCCGCGTCGCCCAGATAGTCGGTGAAATCGGGGACATTCTCATCCCAGCAGCCGAAGATCAGCCCCTTGTAGCGGGCGATGCGCGGCACCGGGCGGGCGCTCCACGCGGCGCGGTCGACCGTGCCATAGGCCGGTTCCTCCAGCGGCACGCCGACCAGCTCGCCGCCCAGGCCATAGACCCAGCCATGATAGACGCAGGTGAAGTTGCTGGCCTTGCCCGCGTCGGACCGGCACAGGCGCATGCCCCGGTGGCGGCACTGGTTGAGGAACGCCTTGACCCCGCCGTCCTTCTGGCGGACAACGATGACGGGATCCTCGCCCATATAGGTCGCCAGAAAGTCGCCGGGCGCGCGGATCTGCGTTTCATGCGCGAGGAAAAGCCATGTGCGCCGGAAAATATTCTCCAGCTCCAGCCGGTAGATGTCCGGATCGACATAGGCGCTGGCCTCGATCGTCCCGGCGTCCCTGTCGAAGATACGCGTCGCCTTCTCTCGCGCCATGGCGGCGTCAAAGCCCGTCACTGCCGTCTCCTGAATTTTTGATTTTCGTTTCTGGAGAAATCTATATCCTTGACCACCCGTTCAGGCTTTGGCTGCGACATGAAAACACTTGACCGATCGTTCAAAATGACATCGCTCGCGCGGCTGCCCGAACCGCGCATGGAGGGGGTCGATTTCGGCTTTCTGCGCTTCCGCGCAGGCGAACGGATAAAATTTCCGCCCTCGCCGCGAAGCTGGTTCTTTCAGGTGCGCCGGGGGGCGGTGTCGGTCCGGCTGGAGAACGAACCGCCGATTCTCGTCGAGTGCGGCAGCTGCATCGGCATCGACGGCCGCCGCTCGTTCGAGTTCACGGAAATATCGGCCCGGCCCGGCGGGTCGCGCAATTTCGCGCAGCTCGAACCCTGGGTCCCCGATACGGATCATCCGCTGGAACTGGTGGCGGGCCATGCGCCGCTGGAGGCCAATCTGCTGCTGGCGTCCTTCTGGGCGACGGTGCATGTGCCGAGCGATCATCCGGGGCCGGCCGCCAGCTGGATCGCGCAGCTGGGCGATCTGATCGTGCTAGAGCTTTCATCCGATCGGGAGCGGATAGACCGGGCGGGCATATTGCAAAGGCTGGCCGAGCTGATCGTGATCGTGCTGGTCCGCCACATGTCGGAGGAAACCGAGCAATTGCGCAAGGCCCTGCCCACGGCGCTGCATGATTCCCGCATCTGGCGCGCGCTGGCGGCGTTCCACCGCGCGCCCGCCGCGCCGTGGACGGTCGAGGGGCTGGCGAAGGTGGCGGGCATGTCCCGCACCGCCTTTGCCGTGCGTTTTCAGGAACTGCTGGGGGTGCCGCCGCTGCACTGCCTGACCGGCCTGCGGATGGACATGGCGGCGGACATGCTGATGCGCGAGGGCAGCCCGGTCAAGACGATCGCCGAACGCGTCGGCTATAGCGCGGAGGCCGCGTTCAACCGGGCGTTCGTGCGCCGCTTCGGCCTGAGCCCCGGCCGCTGGCGCACGCGCCGCCGCGATGGCGCGGCGCGCTGATCGGGTGCGGGCGTCAGCTGTCGGCGGATGCCGCCGCCTTGCGCCCCCGGCCCAGCCGCCCGCCGCCCGACTTGCGCTTGCCCGAAGGGTTGAAGATCGCGTCGAACTGCTCGTTCGGCAGGCGCTGGATGCGCCGGTTGGTCATGGTCACGTTGCGCTCGGCGCAGGACGCGGCCAGCTCCGCGTCGCCGTCCAGAATGGCGTAGAGCGTTTCCCGGTCCCGTTCCGCCGCTTCGATGATCTCGGCCTGGGTCAGCGAGCGGATGTAGGCCACGCGATAGCGGGACCGCCGCAGCCGCCGCCATTCCGCCGCCATGATGCCGTTGCCGGAAAGGTCCATGATCACGCTGTGATAGCGGGCGTCGACATCCACCAGCGCGTCGGAATTGGGGTTGTCGATCAGCGCGCCGTAATCCTCGATCACGCTGTGCACCAGCTCGCGCGAGCCCGGCTCGTCGATCCGTTTCGCGGCAAGACGGGCGGCGAAGGATTCGTAGAGCGCGCGCACCTGAAGAAAATCGGACATGTCCTTGCGGGTGATCGCCTGAACGATGGCCCCCTTGTTCAGCTCTATCTCGATCAGGCCGTCGGCGGCGAGCTTGCTCATCGCCTCGCGCACCGCGCCCCGGCTGACGCCCAGTTCCTTGACCAGCTCGGCTTCGGTCAGACGCTCGTTCGCGCCGAAATCGCCCGAAGTGATGCGCGCCGATATTCTGTCATAGACCAGACTGGCGACAGAACGCTTCGCATCATCGTCATCAGAACCAGACCTCGCCATTTTCGACTTTCTCCCGATTTCTTCAAAAATTCGCGCAGCACCGCAATACGACTACGGATGACAAGGTGCAACGACCCGTATTCATGACCCCCCGCCCCCGGCGGCAGGGGAATCCGCCTTCATCCGGGCAAGCGAGACGAGCCCGGCCAGCCCGACCGCCAGCAGGCAGAGCGTGGCCCGGCGGAAATCGGCAAGGGTCGCCGTGCCGCCCGCCCCGGCCAGCTGGATGACGATCGCGGTCGTCGCCACCGCAAGGGTGCCCGCAAGCTGCTGGCTGATGTTCATCAGGACATTGGCGGCGCCCAGCTGCGCGGCGGGCAGGTCGGAAAGGCCCAGTGCCGACAGGCCGGTGAACAGCACGCAGCGCGCCATGCCGCAGGCCGCGATCACCGGCACGATGATCCATTCGCCGGTCCCCTCGGCAAAGCCGAGCGTCGCGGCCACCGCGCCCAGCCCGAACAGGCCGGACCAGAGCAGCGCCCGGTGCTGCCCCACCCGGCGATAGACCGGCACGACCAGCGGCTTGAACAGCAGGTCCCCGGCGGTGAGCGCCAGCATCAGCAGGCCGGTGCGCAGCGGCTCCAGCCCCAGCGCGAGCTGGAGGATCAGCGGCAGGACGAAGGATTGCGCGCGCAGCGGCAGGCGCAGCAGCATGCCCCCCGCGATCGTCGCGGCGCGAAAGCGCGGCCAGCGCAGCGGGGCGAGCGAGAGCAGCGGCGCGGGATGGCCGCGAAAATGCCGGACGGCCGCCGCGCCCGTCAGCAGGCCGGCGAGGAGCAGCGCGAGCGCCTGCGGCAGCCGGTCCGGCGTTTCAAGGCCATGCAGGCCCGCGAGCAGCAGGGCCAGCGACAGGCTGCTCAGCAGCGCGCCGATCCAGTCGAACGGCGTCTTGCCTTCGACCGGAACCGGCGGGATCAGCCGTGGCGCGGCGAGGGCGACCAGCAGCACCGCGGGCAGGTTGAGGAAGAAGATCATCGGCCATTGGCCATAGGTGACGATCAGCCCGCCGATCGCGGGGCCGATGGTCGGGCCGATCAGCATCGGCACGGTGGTGAGGTTGAGCGCCGCGACATATTGGCCGCGCGGGATGGCGCGCAGCAGGATCAGGCGGCCCACCATCGTCATCAGCCCGGCCGCCGCGCCCTGAAAGGCGCGGGCGCAGATGAACCATCCATAGCTGTCGGCAAGGCCGCACCACAGCGATGCGGCCCCGAAGGCGAGATTGCCCAGCACGAACAGGCGGCGCGCGCCATAACGCCCGGCGATCCAGCCGCTGACCGGCAGCACCGCGACGGCGGCCGCCATGTAGATCGACACCGCCAGCCCCAGCGCCAGCGGCGACACCCCCATGTGCCGCGCGATGCCCGGCATCGCCGTCACTAGCACCGCCTCGTCCATCAGCGCCATGAACAGCGTCACCGAAACCGCCAGCGTGATCCGCCGCGCGGCGGGGGAAAGCGGTTCGGGCGTCATGCGGCGGCGACGGGAAAAGCCGGGATCAAGCGTTCATCGCCCCGTCCCCGGCGCGGCAGCCGAAAGCCGGGCGAACAGCAGGCGCAGCGCGATGCCGGTCGCGATCAGGCTCACCGCCACGCCATAGACCGGCTTGAACAGCAGCACGGCGGCCAGCGGCCAGTGCGGCGGCGCCACTCCCACCATGGCGAGATGCGCACTGATGCCCGCCAGCCCGCCGATGCCGCCCGCGGCGATGGCCCGTGCCGCTATCCGCCCGCGTATGCCGGGCAGCAGGGCGGCGGCGGGCGGGCATCCCTCGACCCGACCCTTGCGGATGCGGCCCAGCACGAACAGCGAGGGCACCAGCGTCGCCATGAAGGATATGGCGAAGCCATGGGGCGCGGCGTCGACCGCCAGCGACGCGACCGCGCAGCAATAGGGCACGCTGTCCATGCCGCCGAACACCAGCCAGGCGGCGGCAAGGCTGAGCGCCGCGTTGACGGCCGCGCCCGCGATCATCTCATTGCGGATCTGCCGCTTCTGCGCAGGGTTCATCGCGCCTGCCCGGTCACGCGGCGGCCACGACCGGATTGCGCAGCACGCCCAGCCCCTCGATCTCGATCCTGACCTCGTCGCCTTCAGTCAGAAAATCGGGCTTGCCGCTGTCGGGCGGCGGCGATCCGGTGAGGATGATGTCGCCCGGCCGCAGCTCGAAGAAGTTCGAGAGATAGCTGATCAGCGCCGGTATCCTGAACACCGCGCCCGATGTATTGGCATGCGTCCTCAACTCGCCGTTGAGATATTGGCGCACCTCCAGAGCATGCGGATCGGCGATCTCGTCCGCCGTCGTCAGCCATGGCCCCATCGGCGCGAAGGTGTCGAAGGTCTTGGCCATCATATAGGGGCCGGTCGCGCCGACGAGGATCTGGAGGCGGTGGCTGAACGCGGTCACGTCGTTGACGATGGTGTAGCCGCCGACATGGGCCATCGCGTCCGCCTCGCTGATCTCCCGCCCCGGCTTGCCGATCACCACGGTCATTTCCGGCTCGACCACGATGTCACTGCCCGCCCTGGGCAGCCGGATCGCCTCGCCGTCGCCGATGATCGCGCTGTCATATTTGGAAAAGAAGATCGGCGAGTCCGGCAGCTTCGCCATCGCCGGGTTGAGATAATTGACCCAGCTGCAAATGATCTTCGACGGATTGGCGATCGGCGCGAGCAGCCTCACCGCGTCGAGCGGGATCGCCGCGCCGCCGTCAGCGGCAAGGGCGGCGCGCAGCGCGTCGAGCAGGCCCGGCCCGCCTTCCAGCACCGCCCGCATGTCACCCGCCGCCGCGTTCGCCGCCAATCGCGGCAGCAGGTCGCCGAGCGGCCGCACGCCGTCGCCGACGACGACGCCGCTGCGCACGCTGTCCTCATAGGAAAACCGACATAGCCGCATGATCTCAACTCCTTTCCGGTGCATAAAGGGCGGCGGCGTTGCGATAGAGCACCGCTTCGCGCGCATCCGGTTCCAGATCCGCCACCGCATCGCGCAATTGCGCCACCATATGGCCGTAATCGCCGCGCGACTGGCCGATGTCCGACCCCCAGATCACCCGCTCCGCCCCGAAGCGGCCGACCACCGTGCGCACGAACGCCCGCGCATCCGGCGTGCATTCGAAATTGATCGTCGACATCTTCATCGTCACATTGGCGCAGTCGGCCAGCGCCAGCGCCGGTTCGATGAACTCCGCGCCGATCGGCAGGCCCTGCTCGCCCAGCCATTTCTGCTCGATCACCGCCGGATGGGCGCCGCCCACATGGTCGATCACGAAGGCGGCCTCGCCATAGCGCTCCGCCAGCCGCCGCACTTCGGGCAGCACCGCCTCGCGCTGCACATGCAGCACATGGATGCAGATCGGAATGCCGAGATCGGCCGCCGCCGCGAACGACGCCGCCGCCTCGCCGGACGCCAGCCAGTCGAGCGAGGCGGAGGGGAAACCGGGCGAGACATAGCGCACGCCCGCCGCGCCGCCCTGCTTCACCAGATCGCGCAACAGCGCAGGCGTCGCCGGGTCCGCCGAGTTGAGCACCACGACCGCGCGGAGGCGATCGGGCAGCTCCGCCGCGCAATCGAGGATATAGCTGTTGTCATAGCCATAGATATGCGCGCGCTGCACCGCGCAGGCGGCGGCGACGCCGTTCGCGTCCATCAGCGCAAGGAAGCGTTCCTTGCTGTTGGGCAGGTCGAACTCGCCCGGCGCGAGCTTCCCGCTCAGCGGCCTGGGCGGATAGGCCTGCCGGTCCTCGCAGACGAGATGGGCATGGGTGTCGAAGATCATGGCCGGGCCGCTCAGAATTTGCGCGCCAGAAAGGCGCTGACGATATTGGCGAAGGTTTCGGGGTGCTCGATCATCGCCCAGTGGCCGCAATGCGGCAGGATCACGCCGGTCGAATTCTCCAGCAGTTCCAGATAGCAATAGGCATGGGCGATCGGCACGACCTTGTCGTTCTTGCCGTTGACGACGAGGATGCGGTGCTTGACGCCGGCGATCTCCTCATCCTCGATCCACAGGCCCTGCCGTTCCTTCAATATCTTCATCGTCGCGCCGAACGCCTTCGCCTGCGCGGGCTGCACCGACAGGTCGAGGCGATAGCGCACCATCGCCGGGTCCGGCTCGTACCGGTCGTTGGTGAGCGCGCGGACGATCCGCTCCATCCCGGCATAGGTGAAATCATATTCGGTCAGCGCGGTGAGCGCGCCGCCCATCGAACGGTCGAGGCCCGCCGACCCCATCAGCACGATGTCGCCGACCAGATCGGGCCGCCGGATCGCGGTGGCGAGCGCGGTGCGCCCGCCCATGGAATTGCCGACGATATCGACCGGGCCGAGTTGGAGCGCCTCGATCAGCGCGACGAGCTGGTCTACCCGCGCATCCGGCGTATAGGCGAAATTTTCGGGATCGGGCGCGTCGCCGGAACCGAAGCCGACCATGTCATAGGCGATCACGCGCCGCTCCCCGGCGAGCAGCGGCATGCACAGCCTTTCCCAATTGCCGCGCGCGTCCGCCCCGGCGCCGCCGCCATGGATCAGCAGCAGCGGCTTGCCCGCGCCCGCCTCGATATAATGGGTGCGATAGCCCAGCGTGTCGACATAGTTGCTCGGTAACTGACTCATGGAAACCCCCTCCTGGGTGCCGATGGCAGCGGGCGCGCCTGCCATCTCATCTGTTCTGGATAATGAACTTTATCGTCCTACAATATTTCATGTCAATCGAAAATTCTGGTGGTGAAAAGCACCGGCTTAGCCGCTCCATATGCCTGAATTTCGTGATAAAATATTGATTTATCGTCATAATAATCGCGACCACAGACATAAGCCTTATCATCCTACACTTATCCAATTTCGATTGACACGAAAGATTGTCCGACGATATTGAGGGCATAAGGTCGGCCCCGCCGCGTCGGGCATGCGGCGCGGGCCCAGTCAGGACGAGGATATTTCCATGAACAGCGAACAGCATCGACTTCTCACCCAGGTTGGCAAGGGAACGCCGATGGGCGATTTCATGCGCGGCTATTGGCACCCGGTGGCGCTCTCCTCCCAGGTGGAGGCGGACGGCGCGCCGCTGCTCACCTGGCTGCTGGGCGAACGGCTCGTCGTCTTTCGCGACACCGAGGGCAAGGTGGGCGTGCTCGACGACCATTGCCTCCATCGCGGCGTCTCCCTCAGCTTCGGGCGCAACGAGGAATGCGGGCTGCGCTGCATCTATCATGGCTGGAAATTCGCGGTGGACGGGCGCGTGATGGAAACGCCGAACCACGACAATGCCGTCTATCGCGAGCGCAAGCGCGCCAAGGCCTATCCGGTCGAGGAACGGTCCGGCCTGATCTGGACCTATATCGGCCCCGCCGATCGGCAGCCGCCGCTGCGCCGCTTCGATTTCGACAGGGTGCCCGACGACCACCGCACCCTCTTCCGCGCCAACAGCAAGGCCAATTATCTCGCCCTGTGGGAAGGCGGCGTCGACAGTTCGCACGTCGGCATGCTGCACACCAACGACGCCCGGCCCAGCTGGGGCGCGGCGCGGCGCGGCGAGGAGGTCGAAAGCTCGGCATGGGACAGCCTCGCCCCGACCTATGAGGTGGTCGATACCGACTATGGCTATCGCTATGTCGCCTTTCGCGGCATTCCGGGCCGCGACGACGCGCGCCACGCCCGCGCGGTGCCGGTGATGCTGCCCAATATGCGGATCATCCCCGGCCATCTCGCCTTCGCGATCGCGATCATCGAGGTGCCGATGAACGATCAGGAAACCGCGACCTACCAGATCGCCTATACCCGCGACGAGCCGGTGGACCGCGACTGGATGCGCGCCTTCCTGGGCTTCAACGGCCCCCGCTATGACGAGAAGAGCTGCGAGGTCACGATGAGCTGGCCGCACGACATGGGCCAGAACCGCGCGGCGATGGCGACGACGAGCTGGAGCGGCTTCGACGCGATCGAATTCGAGGACGTCGCGATGGCGATGTCGCTCAACGATCGGGAATGGGATCGCGGCGAGGAAAATCTGGTGGCGGCGGATATCGCGGTCATGCGGCTGCGCCAGATGCTGCTGACCGCGGTGAAGAAGCATCAGGACGGGTCGCCGCCGCAGGCATCCGATATTCAGGACATCAGCCACGCGCTGTCCTATGATCGCGTCGTCCTCGACAGCGAGGACTGGAAAGCCCTGTGACCGCGACAGGCAACGGGAAAGAACGACGGAGAAGAAGATGAGAGTGCTGGAAATTGTCCTCCGCGTTTTTCTGGGGCTGTTCCTGCTGGCCAACGGGTTGAACTTCTGGTTCCACTGGATCCCGATCACGCCCCCGACGCAGGAAACCGCCAACCGCCTGATGGACGGACTGGTCTTTTCCGGCCTGTTCGAAATCGTCAAATTCGTCGAGATCGCGGCGGGAGTGCTGCTGCTGGCGAACCGCTTCGTTCCGTTCTCGCTGCTGCTGATGCTGCCGCTGACGGTGGTGATCCTCTATGCCGACATCGTGCTGATCGGCACGGCGGAGACATGGATATTCGCGATGCTGCTGGCGGTGCCCCAGTTCGCGCTGATGCTGGCGCATCTGCCCAATTATCTGCCGATCTTCGCGATGCACAGCCGGCCCCGGATGACCACGGCGCAGGACGTGCGCGACATCGTGCTCCACCGGGCCTGATCATCGCGGCCGACGGCGCGGACAGAGGCGAAGCCCGCCGCGCCGCCGCCAGCCGAAGCGAGTGCGAAAAGTCGAGAGGAAAACCAAGTGTCAGGCCCCGTCGAAACCATGCTCCCCGCGCCGCGCGGGCTTTCCGTATCCGGCTTCGGCAGGATGCAGCTGCGCATCCTCTTCCTGGTGCTGCTGCTCTACGTCATCGACGGCATCGACACGCAGGTGCTGAGCGTCGCGGTATCCACGCTGGCGCAGGATTGGGGCCTGCCGCTTTCGAGCTTCGGCACGGCGATGGCGGCGGGCTATGCCGGGTCCGCCGCGGGCGCGCTGCTGGGCGGGTTGCTGGGCGACCGCTTCGGGCGCAAGCCGACCGCCGTGGGCGGCGCGGTGCTGTTCGGCCTCGCCACGCTCGTCATGGCCTTCCTGCACACGCCGGGGCAGCTGGCGGTGATCCGCTTCATCGCCGGCCTCGGCCTGGGCGGATGCCTGCCCCCGGTGCTGGCGCTGCTGACCGAAACCATGCCGAAGGCGCGGCACGGGCTGGTCGTGTCCTTCGCCATGCTGTGCCATCCGCTCGGCATTTCGCTGACCGGGCTTGCCGGGATGACGATCCTGCCCGCCTTCGGCTGGCAGATGCTGTTCATCGTCGCGGGCCTGCTGCCGATCGCCGCCGCCGCGATTCTGCTGGCGGCGCTGCCGGAATCCCCGGCCTATCTGATCCGCTTTCCCGGTAAGGCGAAGCAGCTGGAGGATCTGCTGCGCAAGCTCGACATGCCCGCGCCCGAACCGCCCGCCGCCGACCGGGAAGAGGGCAAGGCCGGGAAATATCGCTTCGGCCTGCTGTTCGCCCCCGGCGAGCGGGCGCGGGTGGTTTCGCTGCTGACGGCCTTCTTCTTCGCCTATCTGGCGATGACCATGGTGCTGAGCTGGCTGCCCGCGCTGCTTTCCAGCGCAGGCTTTTCGCAGAAGGTCGCCGGGACCGCCCTCTTCATCTGGAGCATCGCGGGCATCGGCGGGATCTTCTTCGCCGGTCTGCTCACCGGCAAATATGGCGTCGGCCGGGTGCTGCGGGGGCATCTGGCCGGTGGCGCCGCCGCCCTCATCCTGCTGGCGATCACGCTGCCGACGCCCGATCACGGCTATCCGCCCGTTTATTTCTACGGGCTGATCGCGATCGGCGGCTATATGCTCAACGGGACGCTGACGTCGCTCTATGCGCTCGCCACCGCCAGCTTCTCCTCCGTGGTGCGCGCGAGCGGGATCGGGCTGTCCGCGACCATGGGGCGGGTCGGCGCCATACTCGGCGCGCTGACCGGCGCGCAGGCGCTCGGCCTGCTGGGCACGCAGGGCTTCTTCTCCCTCGTCGCGGGGTCGGTGCTGCTGGCGCTCGCCGCGCTGATCGCGGGCAGGCGGCCGGGCCTCTGAAACGATCCACCCCGATGCTCACCCGAACCCAGGTGCTGCTGCTCGCCGGTTTCGGCGCGCTCGCCCCGCTGTCCATCGACATGTACCTGCCCGCCATTCCCCAGCTCGCCGGGGAGCTCGGCATCACCGCGCAGCAGGCCGGGCAGAGCGTGTCGATCTTCTTCGCCGGGCTGGCGGCGGGGCAGCTGATCGCCGGTCCCCTGTCGGACAGGCTGGGGCGCAAGCCGCTCATCATCGGGGGATTGCTGCTCTATCTCGCCGGATCGGTCGCCGCCTGCCTCGCGCCGGATTTCGCGATGCTGATGGCCGCGCGACTGCTTCAGGCGCTGGGGGCCTGCTCGGTGACGGTGGCCGGGCGCGCGGTGGTGCGGGACAAGCTGGATCACCGGGAATCGGCGCGCCTCTTCTCCCTCCTCGCGCTGATTGGCGGGGTGGCGCCGATCCTCGCGCCCAGCCTCGGCAATCTGGTCATCAGCTTCGGCGCGTGGCGCTCCATCTTCGGCGCGATGGCGGCGGGCGGCGTGCTGCTGCTCGCCGGGGCGGCCTTCCGCCTTGCCGAAACCCGCTCCGCCGCCACCGCCGCGCAGGCGCGGGGCGAGCATCCGTTCCGCTCCTACCGCCAGCTGCTCGGCAACCGGCTGTTCCTCGGCAATCTGCTGGCCGCGTCGTGCAACAGCGCCTGCATGTTCGCCTATATCGCCACCTCGCCCGCCGTGCTGATGGAGGATTATGGCGTCAGCCGCACCCATTTCGGGCTGCTCTTCGCGCTCAACGCGATCGGGCTGGTCGCGGCGAACCAATTGAACCGCATCCTGCTGAAAAGCCGCTCGCCGGACCGGATGCTGCGCGGGTCGGCGCGCAACGCCATCCTGCTCGCCATCGCCTTCACGCTGTTCGCGCTGACGCGGGCGGGCGGGCTGTGGACGCTGCTGCTGCTGCTGTTCCTCGTCATATCGAGCGTGGCGGTGGTGCAGGCCAATACGCTGGCGGGAGCGCTGGCGGTGGACGCCACGCGATCCGGCGCGGCATCCGCGCTGTTCGGCGGCGCGACCTTCGCGGCGGGCACGCTCGCCTCGTGGATCGCCAGTTCGCTGGGCTGGGGCGGCGGCGCGGGACTGGCGATCACCATCGCCGCCTGCCTTGTCGGATGCGCGGCGGCCATCCTGCTATGGGCGGCCAAGGGCGGACATCAGGCTGGCTAGCAGCCGTCAGAGGCCGTCCCACGGCAGCGGCTTTTTCCAGGGCAGCAGGGCCTTGTCCCAGCCGCTGATGCTGAAGCGGCGGAAACGCCATAGCCCGTCCGCGCGCACGCAGTCGGCGACGAAATAGCCGAGGCTGCGGACGAAGCGGGCCCCGGTCTGCGGATTGGCGCCGAAATGCGTCGCATAAGCATAGGCGATGCAGCCCGCGCCATCGGGCACGAAGCGGAACTGGCCCGCCTCGTGCAGCCAGTCGTCGCCATCCTTCTCGCGCAGCGCGACCAGATAGCGGAACCATCGGGCGATGGCCTCCCTGCCCCGATGCGCGACGCCCATGCCGACGACCAGCGCATCGCCGGTGAACAGGTCGAGAAACGCCTCCTCGTTGGTGCAGTCGAAGCTCCAGCAGAAGGCGGAGAACAGGTCGATCACGGCGGCCCGGTCGCTTTCGGTGAAGGCGGCGGGCCGCGCGGCATCCGCCCCGCCCGCCGCCCCACCCGCCGCCATCGCCGCGCCAAGGCCCGCGACCGCCGCGAGCGCGCGTCTGCTGAAAACTATTTCATTGGCCATGAAGCTGATCTCCGATGTTGGGGATGAAAAGTCGGGGTTTGCAGCAGAAACGGGGCCTTGCCGTTACCGTCACCCTGAACTTGTTTGGCTGCGCTGGCCCTGCTCAGGGTCCATTTCGCGGATTGACCGTTGGTCTGTCAGGCTTGATGGATGCTGAAACAAGTTCAGCATGACGGGTGAGGCTATGTCGTCTGACCACCCCGAAGCGGTCATATATTTTCCCCCGTCATGCCAGCGCAGGCTGGCATCTCGGGAGGCGGCGCGCGACATGGCCTGAGACCCCAGCGTTGACCTTCGGCCCCCTTCGGGTCGCCGGGGTGACGAATGCAGGAGGGGCAAGCAGCTTTGCACGCCGCATAGCCACCACAAAAAAGGGGCCTTTCCCGGTGGAAAGGCCCCAAGGGGATCAGAAGCTGATGTTCAGCTCGACGCCCAGTTCTCGCGGGCGGCCGACGTCCAGCATCGTGAAGCCGAACAGCGCGTCGTGCGGCTTGGTCGTGCCATAGGCGGGCTTGGATGCCGGGCCGGACGGGTCGAAGCCGCCGGTGAGATAATATTTGTCGAGCAGGTTGGTGCCGAACAGCGCGAAGCTCCAGTTCCTGCCGGAGCGATATTCGATGCGCCCGTTCAGCAGCCCGTAGGACGGCAGCATCAGCATGTTGGTCGGCGTCGAGGTGCTGGCCTGCTTGTCCTTCCAGCCCCAGTCGGTGTTGAACACCAGCTCCGCGTCGTCCTTCAGCGGATGCCGGTAGGTGGCGCCGATGGAGTAGGAGATCTTCGGGCTGCGCAGGAACGGCGTGCCCACGCCGATGGTGCCCGCGGTCTGCGCCGCGATATTGCCGTCATATTTCGACTTGGTGTAGCCGAAGCTGCCGCGCACCATCAGCTCCGGCGTCACGGCGGCCAGCGCGTCGATCTCCAGCCCCTTGACGGTGGCGTCCGCATTGGTGGTGTAGGCGAAAGGCGGCGGCGTGTTGTCGATCAGCTGGACCTGCATGTCGTTATAGGTCGTGTAGAAGCCGGTGATGTTGACGCGCAGCCTGCGGTCCAGAAATTCGGAACGGATGCCGGCCTCATAGGTCCACAGCTTCTCGGGCTGATATTCGGTCAGGCCGCAATTGACGATGCCCGGCGCGGCGCAGTTGCGCTGGATCGTGTCGTTGAAGCCGCCGCCCTTGAAGCCCATCGCCGCCGACTGATAGGTCATGATGTCGCGCGTCCAGCGCTGCTCCAGGCTGAAGCGCGGCGAGACGTTGCTCCAGCTGCCCGACACCGAATAGGGCGCGGGCAGGCCGCCGACGATGTTCCGCCCGTCGCGCTCGGTGGTATAGTCCTTCTTGTCCTTGTTCCAGCGCAGGCCGACCGTCGCGCTGAAGCGGTCGGTGAAGCTGAAGGTGCCCTGGCCGAACACGGCGAGGCTCTCGGTCGTGATATATTTGTTCTCCATCTGGCCGGGCTGGCCGTCGGAGCCGATCGCGCCGCCGGACGGGTCGAAGCGGCGGCGATAATCGTCCGCCTGGTCGTGATAGTAGAAGGCGCCGACCACCCATTTCAGGCGCCCGTCCAGCGAGTTGCCGGTGAACTGGAATTCCTGCGTATAATATTCGATGTCGATCGTCTCCCACAGCGCGTTCAGCCAGATGGGCGTGCGGTCCCAGTCCTGCTTCATCGTCTGGTGGACATCGCGATAGCCGGTCAGCGACTTGAAGGTGATGTCGTCGGTCAGCTCATAGCTGATGGTCGCCGCCAGACCCAGGCCGCGATAGGTGTTGCGGTCGAGATCGCCGCCATAGACCGAATATTTGCCGGTCGTCGTATAGCCCGCGAAGTCGGACGCGGCGTTGGTCCAGCCCGAGGCGGAGGCCGACGGGTTGAGGTTGCGCATCGACAGATAGGCCGCGGCGCTGAGCGGCGGATGCCCCGGCCCCTGAATGCCGTAGAGGGCGCTGGGATAGATATCCGTCACCGAATAGCTGGAAATGGTGGTGGGAGAGCCATGGTCGCTGGTCCGCACCGAATCCGCCGAAAGGTTGACGGTCAGGCGGCTGGTGGGCTTCCATTCCACCTGCCCGCGCACGGCGGTGCTGTTTTCGTTGCCGGTCTTGATGCCGTCGACCAGCCGCGTGATATAGCCGTCGCGGTTCTTGCTGGAGAAGGAAATGCGCGTCGCCAGCGTATCGGCGAGCGGAATGTTGACCGTCGCGCTGAGATCGCGCCGGTTGCGGGAGCCGAGCACGCCGCGCGCATTGCCCTCGAACTCGTCGGTGGGCCTCTTGGTGATGTAGCGCACCGCGCCGCCCGCCGTGTTGCGGCCGAACAGCGTGCCCTGCGGGCCGCGCAGCACCTCCATCCGGTCCACGTCGAGCAGGTCGAGCAGCGCGCCGTTGGGGCGGGCGAACAATATATCGTCGATATAGACGCCGACCGCGCTTTCCTGCGTCACGAAACCAGAGCCCGCGCCGCCGATGCCGCGGATCGAGAAATTCGCCACCGCATTGCCCTGCCCGCCGGTGCCGCCGACGCTGAGGTTCGGGACGAAGGTGTCGAAGCCCTGAAGGCTGTCCACGCCCATGGTGGCGAGCTGGTTGCCGTCGACCGCGACGATCGAGATCGGCGTTTCCTGAAGGCGCTGGTCATATTTCTGGGCGGTGACGACGATGTCGGCCAGACCTTCGACCCTTGTTTCGGCGCCCCTTGTTTCGGCGCCCCCCGCATCGGCGGCGGTCTGGGCCGCCGCGCCGCCGGCCGCCATCAGCGCCAGCACCGAAATCCCCACGGCGCCGCAGCGCGCACGGTTTGAAACCAACCTGTTCATGCAAAACTCCTCCCCATCAGGTCATGAAATTCACCGCCCGCTTCTGCGGCGGCCGCCTGCTTTACTCATGCTGCCCGCATCGAATCATCGATCCGTACCCTTGCGGTTCCGTTATCGTCGGACAATCGATTCAGGGCATGGACAAAATGATCGTCCTACAAACAGTCGAAGTCAATGCAATTTTTCGTTCTATCTTATATGTTGTTTTATAAGGATATTTTTGAATATCGCGATATCCCGACGCCTGAATCATCGACGATATTCGGATTTTTTGTAGGACGACAAAGCATTTAACGCCTCCCCATGGGGGCATTCCATTCATGGTCCGCCCGCGCAGGCATCGCGCACTAGCGCCGCTTTGGTAGGGAAAATATGTCGGACGAAACCGAATTTCATGCTCAATCAGATTGGGTAAGAATCCCACATTTTTCATAAAAACCATGAATTTCAATATTTTGGTCCGATATCGTCCGGCTTGCATTTCATAATCTTTTGTCCTACGATATTTTCACAATCTGGCGGCTCCACGCTGCCCGGAACCGGAATCTCAACCAGAAAAGCGCCGAAGGCGGCAGGCCGCCCGGAATTCCACCCGGCCGGCGGGTCCGCGAAATGGCGAAACGGGTCTTCCGCGACAGGAGGAGGGGAAATTGAATCAAAAACTATCGGGTTCGGAACGAAGATTCGTCATCGCCGTCTATGGCGCCCAGTTCTTTCTGGGCGGGTGGTTCCTGTTCCACGGCGCCAATCACTGGCTCCAGTTCTTTCCCCAGCCGCCCGGCTCCTCCTCCGTGTCGGGCCAGCTGATCGGCGCCCTCATCCGGTCCGGGCTGTTCGACGTGGTGAAGCTGATCGAGGTGGTGGCGGGCATGATG
Source organism: Sphingobium jiangsuense (assembly GCF_014196495.1). Classification (GTDB taxonomy): domain Bacteria; phylum Pseudomonadota; class Alphaproteobacteria; order Sphingomonadales; family Sphingomonadaceae; genus Sphingobium; species Sphingobium jiangsuense. Next base: position 165,875 of record NZ_JACIDT010000009.1, on the reverse strand, counting down.
CTGCTCGCCAACCGGGCAGTGCCGCTGGCGACCGTCATCGGCTTTCCGGTGACGCTGTCGATCGCCCATCTCAATATCGCGGTCAACGGCGATCCGTTCAGCCTCGCCACCGGCGTCATCATCATCGCGCTGCACAGCCTGGTCGCGCTCGGCCATCTGGACAAATACGCCTCCATGCTGGTCGTCGCCAATGGCGACCCGTCGAGCCGGGGGCTGCGCGACATGTTCGGCAAGGGGGAGGTGCGCCAATGATCATGCGCGGATGGCTGCATATCTTCAGCATAGCGGCGGGCATAGCCGCGCCGGTGGCGATAACCCTCTGGTCGACCAGCGATTTCGGCGTGCGCAGCCGCGCCCATTATGCGGCGGTGGAGCAGCAGTCGGCCGAAAGGTCGATGAGCGCGCGCGACGTGGTGATGGCGTTCGACACGCTGGCGTTCGGGGAGCGCAAGCCCCGCGAGGCCGTGCTGCGCTATGTCGCGGCCGAAGCGGTCGATCATCATCAGGATATCAGGGGCGACCGGCAGTCGATGATCGAAATGCTGGAGAGGAAAGACTGGTCCGGGACCAGTCCCCGCCGGACGATCAGGCATGTCGTGGCCGAAGGCGACTTGGTCGTCGTTCACCATCATCTGGTGCGCCAGCCCGGAACGCCCGGCATCGCCGCGGTGGACATGTTCCGCGTGAAGGACGGCCGGATCGTCGAACATTGGGACGTGCTGCAACCGATCGCGGCAAACAGCCCCAATCGGGCCGGTCCCTTCTGATGGGGGCCGCGCATCAGGGTGGAGGGGGCGGCTTCCTCGCCCGGTCGGAGCTTGCCGTGCGCTGGCTGCTGGGCATCCAGTGCCTGCTGTCGGGCATCAACTGGTGGTACAAGATCCTGCCCTTCCCCAATATGTTCGACCCGCCCGGCCTGCCGGTGAAGGCGGAAGTCGTCCGCGCGATGCTGGATTCGGGCTGGATGTTCACGGCGGCCAAGGCGGTGGAAGTGGCGCTGGGCCTCTCGCTGCTGTTCAACCGATATGTGCCGCTGATGCTGGTGGTGTCCTTCCCGGTCATCTTCCTCACCTTCATGCTCGACGCCAATTTCCTGCCCGCGCTGGGCGGCTATTGGCACGGCGACGCGCCGTTCCAGCACCTCGCCGCGAAGGTTCTGGACATGCTCTATTTCGGCGGCGCCTGCCTCGCGATGCAGGTCTTTCTGATGCTGAGCCATTTCGACCGCTACCGGCCGATGCTCATCGCCCGCGCCGCGCCGATGGACTGGAGCAGGCCATGAAGAGCAGGCTGATGACGGCGCTCGCCGTGCTTGCCCTGTTCCTCGGCGTCACGTCGACGGGGTGGATGCTCGCGGTCACGCGGGAATGGCTGCTGCCCTGGTCCACGTTCAAGATATTCCTGCCCGCCGGAACGGCACTGAAGCAGGATCGATAGGCCGCCGATCAATGTAGAACAATCATATATATATGGCAGGCAATACCATAGGGATCGCACAGGTCATTCCCTGTTTTATCTGATTTTCTTGCGCTTGCCTCTGCTTATAAAATGTCCTACATTATTTCAAAGTCCGGCGGAGGGCGGGCTGAAAAAGGCCGCCTCGCGAAGCGGACAGACAGGAAAAGGATATCCCGATGGGCGTCAAACAACTCGGCTACCTGATCTTCGACCTTGCCCCCGATACGCGCGACGGCATGAGGACCATCTTCGGCCAATTGTTCGAAGCGCCGCTGGCCGACCGGCCCGACGGCGCCGCGCTGGTGCGGCTGGACGGGCGCGATTTTCGCATCATGCTGCGCAACGGCGCGGAAAACAAATTGGCGGCGATAGGCTGGGAAGTGGGAAGTCCGGCGGAGCTGGACGCGCTGGCCGCGCGGCTCGCCGCCGAAGGGATCGCCTGCGACGCCCTCGACCCGAATCTGTGCGAGGACCGCGCCGTCCGCAGCGCCATCCGCTTTCAGGATCCCGACGGCTTCCCGCTGGAGTTGTTCGTCGACCGCCCCTTCGCGCGGGATACGGAAACCGCCGGGAAATTCGTCTGCGGCGAGGAAAGCGACGGCGCGTTCGGGCTGGGCCATATCGTCCAGATCTGCCGCGACCGCGCGCAGTCGCAGCGCTTCTACATCGATGTGCTCGGCTTCGATCTCAGCGACCGCATCAAGTGGGACGCCGCCGATCTCTTCTTCCTGCATTGCAACCGGCGGCATCACAGCATCGCCCTGTCGAACGAGGCCTTCGGCCTGAAGGCGGGCATGATCGACCATTTCATGATCGAGGCGCGGTCGAAGGCGCAGGTCGACAGCGCCTATGAGAAGCTGGCCGGGCTCGGCTTCAAGGTGTCGCAGACCCTGGGCCAGCACACCAATGACGAGGTCTATTCCTTCTACATGATGGCGCCGACCGGCTTCCGCGTCGAATTCGGCTATGGCGGCAAGACCATCGGCGACCCCGCCGACTGGCAGGTCGTCGAATATGATGCGCCCAGTTCCTGGGGCCATGAGCTGGTGCACCCGGAATGACGGAAGGCCGGGGCCGAAGCTGGCGGCAGCGGAAAGGCATGACATGTTCGTCGTGATCGGCACCTTCACCGGCGGCTTCATGGGCGGCGCGCCGTCCGAAGGGCTTTATGTGTTCGAGGTCGATCCCCGGCGCGGCGACTGTCGCCCCGTGCAGACGGTCGGTGGCCTCGTCAGCCCGTCTTTCCTGTGCCGCCACCCGTCAAGGCCGCTGCTCTATTCGGTCGAGCGCCAGTTCTCGGCGGACCGGGCCGATGAGGGCGGGCTGACGACCTGGCGGATGGACCCGGCGACCGGCCGTCTCGAACAGCTCGGCCGCTGTCCTTCGGGCGGCGCCTTCACCGCGCATGTCGCCATCACGCGCGACGGGCGGGTCGTGACGACCGCCAACCCGCTCGGCCCCACCGTCGCTTCCTTCCTGCTGGACGAGGACGGCGTGGCGCGCCGGCCCAGCAGCATCGTCACCCATCATGGCCGCGGCGCGCGGGAGCGCCAGTCGGCCCCATGGCCGCACAGCAGCTTCGCGGATGCCGAGGGCGCCCGGCTGCTCGCCTGCGATCTGAGCCTCGACCGGGTGATGCTCTACGATATCGGGCGGGAGGACGGGCGGCTGGAGCCGTCACGCCAGCCCTTCGCGCAGGTCAGCTCCGGCGCGGGGTGCCGCCATCTCGCTTTCCATCCGGACGGCCGCTTCGTCTACGTGGTCAATGAGCTGGATTGCAGCCTTTCGGTCTTTGCCTATGACGCGGAGACGGGCAGCCTGATCGTCAGACAAACCGTCCCGACCGTCCCCGGCGAGGCCGTCGACACCAGCCAGCCCGCCGAGATCGCCGTTCATCCGGCGGGGCATTGCCTCTACGTCACCAATCGCGGGCATGAGAGCGTGGCGGTCTTCGCCATCGATGCGGAGGACGGCCGCGTCCGCCTCATCGGCCATGAGCCGACGCTCGGCGATACCCCCCGGCACATCGCGCTGTCCCCGGACGGCGCCCATGCCTTCGTCGCCAACCAGCTGAGCGGCGAGGTGGCCGTGTTCGTGATCGACGCGGCATCGGGGCGGCTGACGGCAACCGATTGCCGGATTTCCGTGCCCAGCCCTTCCTGTTGCCTTGTCTGGTGATGATTGAAGCGAGGATCGCTTTGGTTGAGAGGCGATTTTCTCCCAACTTCCGTTCGGGCTGAGCCTGTCGAAGCCCTGTCCTTCCTAAACGGAAAGTACAGCCCTTCGACAAGCTCAGGGCGAGCGGTTCTTGAGGTCAGCTTCCGGCCGCAACTCCGCAAAAAGGGCGAGGGATTACCCTCGCCCCTGTTTCGGCAATCCGAAAGCTCACTGCGCCGGCTGGGCCGACCAATATTCGACGATCCTGCCGCCCCGGACGCGATAGATCTGGACGACGGGCGCGCCCGCCGCTTCCGCCCCGGCCATCGCGGACTGGACCATCACCAGGCTGGCATTGGCGGAGAGGCTGCGCGCGGGCAGATCCTGCGTGCGTTCCGCATCCGCCCGCGCGGCTTCGGCAAAGGACGCCGCGCCTTCCCGCATCACGCTGCGATGGGTCACCACGTCGGGCGCGACAAAGCCATCCAGTACAGCGCCCTGGCCCTTTTCCGCCAGCGCCTTTTCCAGCCCTTCCACCACCTGCTTGGGGGTCGCGACCACCTCATAATCGGCGCCCGTGCGCAGCGTGCCCATGGTCAGCCCCGCGGGCACGCCGACACCAAGGACGATCGCGGCGACATGCACCCATCCCCGCATCACCTTATCCGACATCATAGTCTCCGTTGTTCCCGTATACTTCACTTCAGGCCCTCGCGGAAAAGGCGTTGCAGGCCCTCGATCCCCGGATCTTCCGCATCATAGACGAGCATCGGCAGATAGCGGTCGAGATAGCCGACGGCCATGGTGATGTTCAGCAGGATGCTGATGATGCCGGTGACGATGCCGAAATTGTCGCCCATCGTGAAATTCATGAACGAAATCACGATGGTGATCGGGAAGGACACCGCGATCGCCAGCGGCACGAACCGGTTGACGAGCAGCAGCACGCCCGCCGCCACCTCGATCGCCTTGACGACATCGAACATGCCGCTGTCGATCAGCACGGAGATGAGGTCGCGCATCCCCTGCCCGCTGCCGGACGGCTGCACGAAGAATTGCAGCCAGTGGTTGAGGCCGTGGAACAGGAACCACCCGCCGAAGAAAAATTGCGCCGCATAGAAGAGCGCGGCCCAGCCCCTGGCTCTCGCCCCGGCCGGTTTTCCCGCCGCCGCTCCCGCCGGCATTTCCGAAGTTGACGGCATTTTCGCCCCTCCCCTCTCTCTTTTTCCCCGCGCCTGCCCGGCGCGGCGGACGGCCTTCTTCAGCGGATGATGCTGATGTCGTCGCCATTGTTGAAGCCGGGCAGCTTCCAGCCGTCCAGATCATATTCGTCCATGCACTGGTCGACGAAGCGCGTATAGTCCTGCGCCTGCCCCGTCCGCATCGCCTGGAACAGCGGCCCCATCAGCACGTCCTCATGGCCGCCCAGATAGTTGCGCTCATAGAGCTCGTGCCGCGCGCCGAATTCGCTGCTGACCGAATCCCACAGCAGCTTCATGGTCTTGGACCGCTCCACCGCGTCGATGCCGTCCGACCCGCGCAGATAGACCTCCAGATAGGGCCGCAGGTCCTCATTCCGGAAATCGACCGCATTGGAATTGAGGTAGATGAGGCTGGAGCTGCACACCTTCTGCACGATGTCGCGCATGCGCGTGTAGATATGCGGCCCCAGTCCGCGCAGCGTCGTGCCGTAGGTTTCGTTGAAGGTGATGAAGCCGTTGGGCAGCGGATCGGGGTTGGCGATCATCGCGTCGGTCAGGCCCCAGCAGGTGTTGCGCCACATGATCAGTTCGCCGATCAGCGCCTTCACCGTCCGCTGGTCCGCCGTGCCCGCGATCTTCGACGCCTTCAGCACCAGGCCGATGATGAATTCCAACTTCACGGTCAGGCGGGTGAAGCTCTGGATGCAGACGCGGCCCGTGGTGTTGGCGTCGCCGATCAGCCCGTCGGCGCGATCGACATCGCCGTAGAAGAACACATTCTCCCACGGGATGAACGCATTGTCGAACACCAGGATCGCGTCGTTTTCGTCGAGGCGGCTCGACAGCGGATAATCGAACGGGCTGCCGGTCGCGCCCGCCGCCAGCTCATAGGAATGGCGGCAGATCAGCTTGACGCCCGGCGTGTCCATCGGCGCGAAAAAGGCCAGCGCATATTCGCGCTTCTTCAGCATGCCGCGATTATGGGCGCAGAAATTCGCCTGCGTCAGCGCCGATCCGGTCGCGACCACCTTCGCGCCGCGCACATAGATGCCCGCGTCGGTTTCCTTCACCGCATGGACGAACACGTCGTCCACGTCATCGACCGCGCGATTGCGGTCGACCGGCGGGTTGACGATCGCATGGTTGAGGAAGAGGACCTTTTCCTGCGTTTCCTTGTACCAGTGCCGCGCAACGTCCTGATGCGGGCGGAAATGGTCGGGATTGGCGCCGAAGATGCCGGTGAAGGACGCCTTGTAATCCGGCGTCCGGCCCATCCAGCCATAGACCAGCCGCTGCCATGCGGCGATCGCCTCGCGCGAGGCGAGCAGGTCCTGCTGCGTGCGCGGGGCCTTGAAGAAATTATGGGTATAGCCGCCGCTGCCGGTATCGGTCGGGCTGGTCAGCACCGGCTGCATCGCCGGATCGTGCAGCGCGTCGTAGAGGCGGGCGATGGACTGCGCGGCGTTGCGAAAGGCCGGATGCGTGGTGACATCATCGACGCGCTTGCCGTAGATCCATATCTCGCGCCCGTCCTGAAGGCTTTGCAGATATTCCTTGCCGTTGGGCGGCCGCTTCACGACGCTTGCACTGGAAGCGTCGCCGGGAACGTCAAGCTGTGTCATCCGATCCTCACCCTCTCTCTATTCGTCATTCACTATCAAAGTCGCGCGGCGGGCCTCACGGCTCGATGCCGTAGCCGACCCCCTCGATCAGCGTGTCGTGCGTCGGCTTGCTGACCGGCGCGATGCCCGACAGGATGCGCGTCCAGTTCTCGCCGCCGTCGGAACTGAGGAAAATCTCGCCGCCGCTGGTCCCGGCGAGGATATCATATCCGCCGGGATGGGCGCAGAGGGTCATCGCCTCGACATTCGCCCGCCCTTCGGGGAAGCCGCCCCTGGGCGCGCGCCAGTCCCGCCCGCCATTTTCGCTGAGCATCACCGTGCCCTTGGCCGATTTCTCCTCGACCCAGAAATTGGGCGTCGCAAAGCCGCCGGACACCAGCATCCTGCTGTCGTCATCCGGCGCGAACAGCAGCTGGTCGGGATAGCCGATGCGGAAATCGCTGCCGGTCAGCTGTTCCCAGTTCACGCCGCCATTGGCGCTGTGGAAGATGCCGAGGCCGGTGGTGATGAATAGTTCATCGGCATTGGTCGGCCGCAGCAGCACCTGATGAATGTCCTTGTAGACGAAATGCTCATAATCGACGAATTCGTCGAGGTCGCTCCAGTTCCTGCCGCCGTCCACCGACTTCAGCAGCGCGCCTTGCTCGACACCGGCATAGAGGATGTCCGGGTTGCGCGGATCGACCGCCAGCGTCTTGAGATGCGGTTCATGCCCCGGCGCGGGGAAGCGCCAGGTGTCGTGCAGCGGGGCGGTGCGGACGCTGGCGAGATCCTGCCAGCTGCGGCCCTCGTCGGTGCTGCGATAGAGGCCGACCGGCTGCGTGCCGAGATAGAGCACGCTGGCATCGCCCTGCCGGTAACAGCGCAGCGAATAGATGCCGCCTTCCGCGATGCCGGCGGCGCGCGCTTCCCATGTCGCGCCCTCGTCCGGGCTGAACATCAGCGTTCCGGGCATCTGCGCGGCATAGAGGCCGCCTGTTGCCGGGTCGCGGGTCAGCGCCGAGATATGGCTGCCTTCCAGCATCGCCCGCTCCACCGACCAGCCGCCATCGGCTTGCCGCACGATCTTGAGGACGCCGTCGGTGGTGGCCACGAAGGCGGTCCGGACGGGGCCGGACAGCGTGAAATGATTGGTTCCGTTGGTAGACAGGCAGACGGTCGACACGGTCGGGCTTCCTTTCCTATGGGGTCGGCGGCGGCCGGGATCAGACGAAGCTGTTGCTGCGCGCGGGCGGCAGCCCCAGCAACGCCCGTCCGTAATTGGGCGCCGCGATATCGTCGGTGAAGGCATAGTGCGCCGCTCCGGCGTTCACGTCCCGCACCATCCGTTCGATGGAATTGCTGCGATAGATGCCGCTGCCGCCCGCGCCTTCGAACAGGCGGTTGGCCGCCGCGCGCGCCAGTTGCGGCGCGCTGGCGAGGTTGCGGCGGAACCGCGCATGGTCGAGCGGCGCCGCATCGGCGAAGCGCCCCTCGTCGATCCGGCGCGCATCGGCGAGGATCAGTTCGGCCGCCATCTCTATATCCTGCGCCGCGTGCGACAGGCGCGCGAAGGTGGTCGCCTGCCCCGCCGTCAGCTCGTCGTCGAAGCCCGCGATCCGGCCCTTCACCCCCGTAACCGCCTGATCCAGCAGGCCGCGCGCGACGCCGAGCGGCGACCCGACGATGGCATAGGGCGCCAGCGCGAAATAGGGCCAGTCGTAGAAGGCCGCCTCGGCGGCGGCGGGGCCGACCGCGGGACCGGCCAGATCCACCGCCCTGATCAGCCTGCTTTCCTCCACGAAGAGGCCGTCGATCACGATCGACCGGCTCTGCGTGCCGCGCATGCCCATGACGTCCCAGTCGTCCAGCTTTTCCAGCCGCTCCTGCTCGATCAGGCAGAAGGCCATCTGGCCCGCGTCCGGCCCGCTCTCGACGATCGCGTTGACCCCCACCCAGCGCGAATGGTCGACCCCGCTGCAAAAGCGGCCGCGCCCGCCCGTCAGCCGGTAGCCGCCCTCGACCGGCGTCGCCGTCCAGGCGTCGCGCAGGCGGAACACCACCGCCATATGGTTGCGCGGATCGGACAATATGTCCTGCTGCACGGCTTCGGGAAAGCGGGAGAGCATGTGGTTGTGGCCCGACAGGACGCCGAACACCCAGCCGGTGGAGCCGCAGACCGTGCCCAGTTCCATGACGACGGAAACCAGCGCCTCCCACCCCAGGGCCGAGCCGCCATAGGCGCGCGGGGTGAGCAGGCCGAACAGGCCCGCCTCCTCCAGCTCGCGGATCGTTTCGGGCGGAACGCAGCGCGCCGCATCGGCCTGCGCCGCGCGGGCGGCGATGCCGGGAAGCAGGGCCCGGACGGCCTCCACCGCCGCGTCCCTGTCGGCGAGCACGGGATAGCCACGCACGCTCCCGGCGGTTCCACTGCTTGTCGGAGAAAGATCTGTGACGGATGCCAAGGCGCGTTCCTCATCCCTATGGAGTGACTGACAAATATCTGCTTATGTTGTAGGACAATCTATCCAGCGCGATGCGGGGATGTCAAGCCCGCTCTGGACCGGCGGTCGAGCTATTATATCATCATGTTGATTTATAATGATTTTATAGGAGTTGTTTTCGGTATTTTCCGGCATTTCGAAATCAGGGCGTCGGACAGAGCTTTACGAAATGGTGCAAAAATCGTAGGACAAAATACACAGCATCAACGATTCCAGAAGGACGAGGAGTTTTTCATGTCCAGCCATCAGGCCCATCCGTCGCCGCCAGCGGCCGCGCCAACGCGGGCATTTCATCCTGACCGGGCGGCCCGCGCGGCCCGGCCTGTCTTCAAGCATTGAAAGGGGAAAGCCCTATGGCGACCAACGCCTGGATGGACGTGCAGATCGTCCAGAAACGCCTTGAGGCCGACGATATCGTCAGCCTGCTGCTGCGCGCCGTGGATGGCGCCCGCCTGCCCCTGTTCGAGGCGGGCGCGCACATCGACCTCGAAATCGCGCCGGACCTGATCCGCCAATATTCGCTGTGCAACAGGCCCGACGACGACCGGACCTACGAAATCGCGGTGCTGCGCGAACCGGCCTCGCGCGGGGGATCGGCCGCCATCCACGACAGGCTCCAGGTGGGCCAGACCGTCCGAATCAGCGCGCCGCGCAACCATTTCCCGCTGGATCATGCGGCGACGCACTCGCTGCTGTTCGCGGGCGGCATCGGCATCACGCCGATATTGTGCATGGCCGAGCGCCTGCACGGCGCGGGCGCAAGCTACGAGATGCATTATTGCGCCCGGTCGGCGGCGAAGATGGCCTATCGCGACGCCATCGCGGCCAGTCCGATCGCGGCCCGCAGCGTCCTGCATCTGGATGACGGCCCGGCCGGGCAGCAGATCGACCTCGCGCGCATCCTCGCCGATCCGGCCGCCGGAGCCCATGTCTATGTCTGCGGCCCCGCCGGTTTCATCAATGCCGTGCTGGAATGCGCCCGCGCGCAGGGCTGGGCCGAGGAGCAGCTGCATCGGGAATTTTTCGCGGCGCCGACCGACCGGCCCGCGCCGGAGGGCGCCGACGAAAGCTTCACGGTCACGCTCGCCAGCACCGGGCTGAGCGTGGAGATTCCCGCCGGCCGGACGATCGTGGACATATTGGGCGAGCAGGGCGTGTTCATCCCGACCTCCTGTTCGGAGGGGATTTGCGGCACCTGCGTTGTGCATGTGCTCGAAGGCGTGCCGGACCATCGCGACTATCTCCTCTCCGACGAGGAGCATGCGCGGGGCGACCGGCTGACGACCTGCTGCTCGCGGTCTAAAACGCCCCGGCTGGTGCTCGATCTTTAACCCTCCCAGAAAGGCATCATCATGCAGGAAACAGGCATATCCCCGGACGAAAACCTCTCCCGCCAGCTGAAGCTGGCGATGCGCGGTCTCGCCAGTTCGGTCACCATCCTGTCGACCGTCGACGCGCAGGGCCGCCGCAACGCGATGACCGCCACCTCGACCACCGCACTGACCATGGAGCCGCCCGCGATGCTGGTATGCGTGAACCGGGCGACATCCTTTTTCGCGGCGCTGAGCGAGGGGGCGGATTTCGCCATCAACATCCTCGCGGCCGATCAGGCGCCGCTCGCCACGCTGTGCGCCAGCGGCGCGAAGGGCGAGGACCGCTTCGCCTGTGGCGGCTGGCGCGAGGACGACCGGCGCATCCCCTATCTCGCCGATGCGCAGGCGGCCATCCTCTGCGCGCAGGACGGGCAGATGCGGTACGGCACGCATGCCATCGTCATCGGCAGGGTCCGCGCCGTGCACCTGCCCCGCGCCATCGATCCGCTGGTCTATGCCGACGGGGGCTATCGGGTGCTGGGCGGATAGGCGCGGCCGCCGCCGTCTCCGCCCTGCCCTGGCGCGCCCCGCCCCCTCAATCCAGCGGCGCGATGAGGATCGGCAGATGCTCGAAGCCGAATTCGTTGAAGGTGCCGCCGGTCAGCGGCGTCGGCGCGGTGTCCGGGTCCAGCTCGATCCGCGCCGCGCGCCGGCTGATGATGCGCAGCGCGGTGCGGGCCTCCAGCCGGGCGAGCCAGCTGCCGAGGCAGCTGTGGATACCCTGGCCGAAGGAGGAATGCATGCGCGCCTTGCGGTCCGGGTCGAATTCCTCGCCGTCGGGGAAATATTCCGGGTCGCGATTGGCCGAGGCCAGCAGCAGGCGGACGATGGACCCGGCCGGAATCGTCTCGCCGTGCAGCTCCACTTCCCGCGTGGTGATGCGCAGGATGCGGTGGAAGGACGGGCGGGTGCGCAGCACCTCCTCGATGAACGGCTCGATAAACGCCTCGTCCTCGCGCATGCGCGCCAGATCGTCCGGGCGCTGCGTCAGCATGTAGAGGCAGTTGCCGATCAGGTTCGTCGTCGTCGTATGCCCGGCGCCGAACAGCAGCGTCGCGAACTGCACCAGCTCGTCGGCGGAGAGGTCGCCCGCCCCATGGCGCTCGGCCAGCAGCGCGAAGATGCCGCCCGGCGCATAATCGCCCGTCTCGACCAGCCCCATGAAGAGGTTGCGGATATCGTCGCTCGCCCCCTGCGCCTCCGGCCTGGGCGTGGCGCCGAGGCGGATCGCCAGCGCATGCTCGGCCAGCAAATGGGTGAGGCCGCGAATATCCTGCACCTTCTCCACCGCGATGCCGAGCAGCTGCCCCATCATGGTGATGGTGAGCGGGCTGGCGAAATCGCGGATGCCGTCGCACCGGCCCGCCGTCAGGCACGGCTCGAACTGGCGGATCGCCGCCGGTTCCACCCGCTCGCTCATCGGCGCGACGGCGGTGCGGGTGAAGCGCTCGGCGACCATCCCGCGCAGCCGCGAATGCTCCGGCGGGTCGGCGAACAGCAGGCTTTTCGTCGGCGAGGTCTTGCTGGAATAGGTCCTGGGGTCCATCAGCACCGCCGAAATATCCTTGCGGCGGCTGAGCACCCAGCAGGGCTGGCCGCGGAAATCCGTCTTCAGCACCGGCTTCTGCTCGCGCAGCAGCGGATAGAAGGCATAGGGATCCGCCTGCACGGCGGGGTCGCTAAGGATGAAATCGTCGATCGATGGGGGCATGATGAAGGCTTCCTTTACGGGCGGCGGCGCGGCGGTCCTGCTCTCCGGTGCTTACCAGGGGTCGACCTGGCTTACGCCGAAGAAGCCGCCGGTGATCGGGTCGCCCTCCATCAGCGCGAGGCGGACGGCGGGCGACGCGCCCTGATCGACGGTCTGATGGCCGCGATGGCCGTTGAGGTCGGTGGCGGTGGCGCCGGGATTGGCGGAATTGACCGCGATGCCCGCTTCCCTCAGCTCCGCCGCGAGATGCACGGTCAGCATGTTGAGCGCGGCCTTGGACGCCGAATAGCCGAGCGACTTGACGAAGGCGAACTTCCAGTCGGCATTGCCCTGCTGCTGCAACGAGCCGAGGTCGCTCGACTGGTTGACGATGCGCGCGCCGGGCGACTTGCGCAGCAGCGGCAGCATCGCCTGGGTGACGGCCAGCGTGCCGAAGAAATTGGTTTCGAAGATGCGGCGCACCGCCTCCATATCGACGCTGCCGGGGCGGCCGTCGCGCGGGTCGTTGATGCCCGCATTGTTGATCAGCACGTCCAGCCTGCCGTCCTCCGCGTCGATGCGGGCGGCGGCGGCGGCGATCGTCGCCGGGTCGAGCAGGTCGATATGAACGGCCCGCACGTCCGCGCCGCCTTCGCGCAGCGTCGCGGCGGCGGCCTCGCCCGCTTCCGCATTGCGCGCGCCGAGCCATATCCGCAGGCCCGCCGCACCGAGCTGGCGCGCTATTTCATAGCCAATGCCCTTGTTGGCGCCGGTGATGAGGACGGTGCGGGCGGATGAAGCGTTCATGAGGGACTCTCCGGCTGTTCATGGTTCTACGGGCGGAACGGATATCGGCGACCGACCGCCTTTCGGCTTCCGGCCCGCCGCCCGTTCCTTCCAATGATGATAGTAGGATGGACCTCCGCGCAAACCCATGCCGGATCGACGCATAATTTTGCACGATCCTCTCAATCGCCCTGCTACCCCCGCTGCGCTATTGCTCCTCTCCTCCTTGTACTCCCCCCGACGAGTTCCTAGACTCCAGAGGGTCAGCGACGGAGGAAAACCAGCATGGCGCTCGAAACGGATCAGGACCCGGCACCCAATGGAGGATTGAAGCTCGATCCGCCCGATCCCGTTCCGGCCGTCCCCCCGGAAAGGGCGGCGGGCCTCGTTCCGGTGGATGAGGAGCACAAGGCGAAGCTGGCGGCCCGCGTGGACGATTTCATCGAGGAACTGGTTGCGCAGGACGTGAACTCGCCGGAATTCGGCCGCCGGGTGGACCAGATCACCAATATGGGCCGGCGCGAGATCGCCGAGGCGGCGGGGCAGTCCAACCGCTTCCTCGACCGGCCGGTGCGGGCGATGGACGAAACCTCCGGCGTCGGCGCCGACCTCGCCGAACTGCGCCGCACGGTCGAGGATCTGGACCCGTCGAAGCGCGGCAATCTGCTCGCGCCGCGCAAGCTGTTCGGCCTCATCCCGTTCGGCAACCGGCTGCGCGACTATTTCGACGGCTACAAGAGCGCGCAGAGCCATATCGGCACCATCCTCGCCCGGTTGCAGGGCGGCCGGGACGAGCTGTTGATGGACAATGCGGCGATCGACGTGGAGCGGCAGAAGCTGTGGGCGTCGCTCGGCAAGCTGGAGCAGATGGTCTATATGTCGAAGCTGCTCGACGAGCGGCTGGAGGCGCGCGCGGCGGACCTCGACATCAGCGACCCGGCCAAGGCGCGCGCGATCCGCGAAAGTGCGCTCTTCTACGTGCGGCAGCGCACGCAGGACCTGCTGACGCAGATGGCGGTCAGCGTGCAGGGCTATCTCGCGCTCGACATCGTCAAGAAGAACAATATCGAGCTGGTCAAGGGCGTGGACCGCGCCTCCACCACCACGGTCGGCGCGCTGCGCACCGCCGTCACCGTCGCGCAGGCGCTCACCAACCAGAAGCTGGTGCTGGACCAGATCGGCGCGCTCAACACCACCACCGCCAACATCATCGACGCGACCGGCAGGATGATGAAGGACAACAGCGCGCGCATCCATGAGCAGGCGGCGGCATCGACCATCCCGCTCGAAACGCTGGGCCGCGCGTTCCAGAATATCTACGACACGATGGACAGCATCGACAGCTTCAAGCTGAAGGCGCTGGACAGCATGAAGCAGACCGTCGCCGCGCTGGAGGACGAGGTGGAAAAGTCGCGCGCCTATATCGCCCGCGCCGAAGGGCAGGCGCAGGCCGCCACCGACCCGCAGGGCGGCATCAGGCTGGAGGCGCTGGATTGAGGACGGGCAGGAGGATGCGACGGAAAGGCGGACGCCCGTGATCGGGACCGGCTCCCCCCTTCCGGGCGTGAAGATAGCGCTGCTGCGCCTGCGCAACGCCGTCCGGCGGCTGGTGCGGGCGAGCGTCGTGTCCTTCGCGATCCTGGTGGGCGCGCTGGTCGTCAGCCTGTTCACCGGCGGGATCGGCGACCGCTGGCTGGTCGTCACCTTCCTGCTGATGCTGGTCAGCTTCGTGACGCTTTCCATCTTCCCGCGCACGAAGGTGCCCGGCGTCGCCGAGCTGCGCAAGACGCCGCTGCGCCAGCTGGCGGGGCAGAGCGTGCTGTGGCTGGAGGCGAAGCGGCCGATGCTGCCCGCGCCCGCGCGCACGCTCGCGGGGCGGATCGGCGCGGACCTCGACCAGCTCTCGCCCCATCTCGCCCGGCTGGACGAGCGGCACCCGGCCGCGCACGAGGTGCGCAAGCTGATCGACGAGCATCTGCCCGCGCTGGTCGAAAGCTATACCCGCATTCCGCCGCCGCTGCGCGCCCGCCCCCATGCCGGCTCCACGCCGGAGGCGCAGCTGGTCGACGGCCTTGCCGTCATCGCGCGGGAGATCGAGACGATGACCGGCGAAATCGCGCGCGGCGAGCTGGATGCGCTGGCGACGCGGGGGCGCTATCTCGAAATGCGCTATGTCGACCCGGCCGACGCCGGCGAGCGCCGAACCGCCGACTGACCTGGAGCATGATCCACTTCAACTGAAGCGGATCAGCTCTGATTGTCTTTTGTTTTCCGCATTTTAGCTACGCCGAACTTCGTTTCCGAGTCGTCAGGTGGTCCCCCTGACTCGAAAACGCTCTAGCCGGCGGCGGCTTTCGGCCTGTTGCCCAGCGCCCGATCGATATTGGCGAAGAGGATATGCAGGTCGTCATGGCCTGCATTCTCGGCATGGATGCGCACGGCGGCGGCGAGCTTATGGAGCTGATGCTTCGTCCCGTCATCGAGCTGGCCGACATCGTCCAGCCGCTTGATAAGCACGCCAACCATCATCAGGGTCAGCATCGCGATATGGTCGGTTTGACTTTCAACTTGCATGCCGCGCTCCTCTTTCGAGTCGAGCCGACATCATCTGCCTGACCGCCTTCTTTTACAACCCCGCGCACTTCATCCCAGCAGGCGGATGAGTGCGGAAAAGTCCCTGCCTCCCTCGCCGCTGTTCACCAGCATCTGGTAGAGGCTCTCGGCGGCCGCGCCCATCGGCACGCTGGCATCGACCGAGGCCGCCGCCTCCAGCGCCAGCTTCAGGTCCTTCAGCATCAGCGCCGCCGCGAAGCCGCCCTGATAGTCATTGTCGGCGGGCGATTGCGGCCCCACGCCGGGCAGCGGGCAATAGCTGGTCATCGACCAGCTCTGGCCGGAGGAGACGCTGGAAATGTCGTAGAAGGTCTGCGGGTCGAGGCCGATCTTGCGCGCCATGGCGAAGGCCTCGCACGTCGCCACCATCGTCGCGCCGAGCAGCATGTTGTTGCAGATCTTGGCGGCCTGCCCGTTGCCCGCGCCGCCCGCATGGATCACCGCCTTGCCCATCGCCGACAGGATCGGCTCGGCCCGCGCGAAGGCGGCCTGCCCGCCGCCGACCATGAAGGTGAGCGTGCCGCCATTGGCCGCCGCGATGCCGCCCGAAACCGGCGCGTCGACCATCTCGAAGCCCCTGTCGGCCGCCGCCGCGATCACCCGGCGGGCGGTGGCGATGTCGATGGTCGAGCAATCGAGGAACAGCGCGCCCGGCTTCGCCGCGCCGAACACCTCGCCGGTATAGACCGCCTCGACATGCTTGCCCGCGGGCAGCATGGTGACGACCGCATCGGCGCCCGCCACCGCCTCGGCCGCGCTGGCCGCGCACGTCGCGCCCGCCGCCTCGGCCCGCGCCAGCGCCTCTTCCGACAGGTCGAAGGCGCGCACGGCATGGCCGTGCTTCACCAGATTGGCGGCCATGCCGCCGCCCATATTGCCGAGGCCGATAAAGGCGATGCTGGTCGTCATAATATGTCGCTTTCTTGCTTGAAATCGGGCTTAACGGGGCCTTAGCGCCCCTTCCAGACGCCGGGGCGCTTCTCGACGAAGGCGGCCATGCCCTCGCGCTTGTCCTCGGTCGCGGTCAGGATCTGGAACAGGCGGCGCTCGGTCAATATGCCCTGGGCGAGGCCGGTCTCGAACGCCATGTTGACCATTTCCTTGTTCACCATCGCCGCCATGGGCGGCATCGAGGCGATGAGGGCGGCGGACTTGAGCGCCTCGTCGAGCAGCTCGGCGGCCGGGACGATCCGCGCCACCAGCCCGGAACGCTCCGCCTCCTGCGCATCCATCATCCGGCCGGTCAGGCACATTTCCATCGCCTTGGCCTTGCCCACCGCGCGGGTGAGGCGCTGCGACCCGCCCATGCCGGGCGCGACGCCCAGCTTGATTTCCGGCTGGCCGAATTTGGCGGTGTCGGCGGCGATGATGAAATCCGCCATCATCGCCAGCTCGCATCCGCCGCCCAGCGCGAAACCGGCGACCGCCGCGATCCACGGCTTGCGGGTGGCGACGACGTTCGACTGCCAGCCGGAGAAGAAATCCTCCAGAAAGAAGTCGGCGGCGGGCTTGTCCGCCATTTCCTTGATGTCGGCGCCGGCCGCGAACGCCTTTTCGCCGCTGCCGGTCAGCACCGCGCAGCGCTGCGCCGGGTCGGCGTCATAATCGGCGAACGCCTTGCCCAGTTCCGCCAGCACCTGCGTGTTGAGCGCGTTCAGCGCCTGCGGGCGGTTGAGCGTGATCAGCGTCACCGCGTCGCGCCGTTCGACAAGGATGGTTTCATAGCTCATGCGGTCGTCTCCAGTTGCGGCAGGGGCGTCCATTCCCGGTCCGGTGGCAGCGGCGCGAACAGCGCGTCGATCATGTCGTCCGTCACATCCTCGGCCCGCGCCGGGTTCCATTTCGGATCATTGTCCTTGTCGAAGATCACCGCGCGCACGCCCTCGACGAAATCGGGGCGGCGGATCACATGGCAGGCGATGCGATATTCGCTGCGCATATTGTCGGCGAAATCGGTGAAGGCCGCCCCCTCGCGCAGCTGGCGCAGCGCGACCTTGATCGTCTGCGGCGATTTGGCCGCGAGCACGGCAAGCTGCCGCTGCGCCCACTCCGACCCGTCCGCCTTCAGCGCGGCGACGATATCCTCATAGCGGTCCGCCGCGAACAGCCGGTCGATATCGGCGCGCTGCGCGGCGAGCTTCGAGGGCGGCGGCGCGTCCTCCGCCGCGTCGAGGATGGAGGCGATCGCGGCGGGATCGGCGAGGATCGCCGCCTTCACCGCGTCCAGCCCGTCCGACGCGATATAATGGGTGGCAAGGCCGATGGCGCGCGCATCCGCGCCGTCGATCCGCGCGCCGGTCGTCGCCAGCCACACGCCGACCCGGCCCGGCAGGCGCGGCAGGAACCAGCCGCCGCCGACATCGGGGAACAGGCCGATCCCGGTTTCCGGCATGGCGAACACCGTCCGCTCGGTCGCGACGCGATAGCGCGCGGGAAGGGAAATGCCGACGCCGCCGCCCATGGTGATGCCGTCGATGAAGGCGGCGATCGGCTTTTCATAGGCGAACAGCAGATGGTTCATCCGATATTCGGTGAAGAAGAAATGCTCGGCTTCCTTGCAATCGCCCTTCGCGCTGGTCGCGATCATCGCGATATCGCCGCCCGCGCAGAACCCCCGCGACAATCTGGGGTCGCCGTCCGGCGCGGGGGCATGGTCGATCATCACCGCGACGACGCCATCGTCGGCGCGCCAGTCGAGCAGCGCGGCGATGACCGCCTCGCACATGCCGGAGGTCAGCGCGTGGATCGCCTTCGGCCGGTTGAGCCGGATGCGGCCGACGCCGCCCTCGACCGATATCAGCACCTCGTCGCTCATTCGCGCACCATGTCCCTTCCCACGATCATCCGCATCACCTGATTGGTCCCCTCCAGGATCGAATGCACCCGAAGGTCGCGCCAGAAGCGCTCGACCGGATAATCCATCAGATAGCCGTAACCGCCATGAAGTTGAAGCGCCCGGTCGGCGACGGACGATCCGGTATCGGTGGCGAGCCGCTTGGCCATCGCGGCAAAGCGCGTCTTGTCCGGCGCGTTCTCCGTCACCTTGACGGCGGCGGCATAGAGCAGCAGGCGCGCGGCCTGAAGCTCCGTCTCCATGTCCGCGAGCGTGAACTGCGTATTCTGGAAATCGGCGATCGCCTGGCCGAATTGCCGGCGTTCCCGCGTGTAGCGCACCGCCTCGTCGAGGCAGCGTTGCGCGCCGCCCAGCGAGCAGGCGCCGATGTTGAGGCGGCCGCCGTCCAGCCCGGTCATCGCGATGCGAAAGCCCTCCCCTTCCGCGCCGACCAGATTTTCGGACGGAACGCGCACCCCGTCGAAATTGACCTGCGCGGTGGGCTGCGAATGCCAGCCCAGCTTGCGTTCCTGCGCGCCGAAGCTGACGCCGGGCATGTCCTTTTCGATGACGAGGCAGCTTATCCCCTTCGCCCCCTCCCCGCCGGTGCGGACCATGACGAGGTAGATGTCGTTCTCGCCGCCGCCGGAGATGAACTGCTTCGACCCGGTGACGACATAATGGTCGCCCTCGCGCACCGCCCGCGTCCTCAGGCTGGCGGCGTCCGACCCCGCGCCCGCCTCGGTCAGGCAATAGCTGGCGATGCGGGCCATCGGCACCAGATCGGGCAGATATTTGTCCTTCAGCGCCTGACCGCCGAACGCGTCGATCATCCACGCGCCCATATTGTGGATCGAGATGAACGCGCTGGTCGAGGGGCAGCCATAGGCCATCGCCTCCATGATCAGCGCCGCCTCCAGCCGCCCCAGACCGATGCCGCCGGAGCCTTCCGACACATAGATGCCGCCGAAGCCCAGCGCCGCCGCCGCGCGGATCGTGTCGAGCGGGAAGATGTGCTTCTCGTCCCATTCGGCCGCATGGGGCGTGATCGCGTCAGCGGTGAACCGGCGGGCAAGCTCCTGTATTTCGCGCTGGTCGTCGGTGAGGTCGAACTGGGTCATGCTGTCATCATCCTTGGCAACCGGCTGCGGCGGATCACCCCATCGTCGGGATGACGAACGCGCTGTCTCCACTCGCGCCGCCGTCGGGCCAGCGCTGGGTGACGGTCTTGACCTTGGTCCAGAACTTGACGCCCTCCATGCCGTGCTGGTTGGTGTCGCCGAAGGCCGAGCGCTTCCAGCCGCCGAAGGTGTGATAGGCGACCGGCACCGGGATCGGCACGTTGATGCCGACCATGCCGACATTGACCCGCGCCGCGAATTCGCGCGCCGCATGGCCGTTGCGGGTGAAAAGGGCGACGCCGTTGCCATATTGATGCCTGCTCGGCAGCGCCAGCGCTTCCTCGAAGCTGTCGGCGCGCACCATCTGGAGCACGGGGCCGAAAATCTCTTCCTTATAGGCCTGCATGTCGGTCGTCACATGATCGAACAGGGTCGGGCCGACGAAGAAGCCGTTCTCATGCCCTTGCAGCGTGAAGCCGCGCCCGTCGATCACCAGCTCCGCGCCCTCGTCGACGCCGGTCTGGATCCAGTTCTCGATCTTCTGCTTGTGCGCGGCGGTGACGACCGGGCCGTAATGCGCCTCCGCATCGGTGGAGACGCCGACGCGCAGCGCTTCGATCGCGGGGATCAGCTTTTCGCGCAGCGCCAGCGCGGTCTTTTCGCCCACCGGCACCACGACCGGCAGCGCCATGCACCGCTCGCCCGCCGAACCGAAGGCCGCGCCGGAGAGGTCATTGACCACCTGATCGAGATCGGCGTCGGGCATGACGATGCCGTGATTCTTCGCGCCGCCCATCGCCTGCACCCGCTTGCCCGCCGCGACGCCGCGGCTGTAGACATAATGGGCGATGTCGGACGAGCCGACGAAGCTGACCGCGCCGATATCCGGATGGTCGAGGATCGCATCGACCATTTCCTTGTCGCCCTGCACCACCTGCAAAATGCCTTCGGGCAG
The DNA here is from genome assembly GCF_014196495.1 of Sphingobium jiangsuense. Lineage (GTDB taxonomy): Bacteria > Pseudomonadota > Alphaproteobacteria > Sphingomonadales > Sphingomonadaceae > Sphingobium > Sphingobium jiangsuense. The sequence continues at coordinate 145,582 of NZ_JACIDT010000009.1, read as the reverse complement.
CCCGGCCTCCAGGAACAGCTCGGCGAGCCGCACCGGCACCGAGGGGTCGCGTTCCGAGGGCTTCAGGAGGAAGGCGTTGCCGGTGGCGATGGCGACGCCCGACATCCACAGCGGGATCATTGCCGGGAAGTTGAACGGCGTGATGCCCGCGCCGATGCCGATGGGCTGGCGCATCGAATAGACGTCGATGCCCGGCCCCGCTCCCTGCGTATATTCGCCCTTCAGCACATGCGGGATGCCGCAACAGAACTCGATCACCTCCAGCCCGCGCTGGATATCGCCCTTCGCATCGGCGATCACCTTGCCATGTTCGGAGCTGAGCAGATGCGCCAGCTCGTCCATATTCTTTTCGACCAGCGCCTTGAAGGCGAACATGACGCGGGCCCGCCGCTGCGGGTTGACCGCCGCCCAGGCGGGCTGCGCGGCCTTCGCGACCTCGACCGCCCGGTCGAGCAACGCCCGGTCGCCCAGCGCCACGCGCGCCTGCACCGTGCCGTTGTTGGGATCGAAAACATCGCTGTACCGGGCCGCCGCGCCGTCATGGGCAAAGGCCAGCTTGTGGGAAATATCGCGCATGGGGGCACCTCTCACTGGATTTCTTCCCTCAATGATGGAATGCAAGGACGCATTCAATATCTCTTTTTTGCAGTATGAAGCTGCATTTTTGCAGGACATGCCATGTTTCACTGGGACGATCTTCGCATCTTTCTGACCGTCGCGCGAACGAAACGTATCGCGCTCGCCGCGCGCAGCCTCGATATCGATGCGACCACCATCGCCCGCCGCCTCAACCGGCTGGCCGAGGCGCTCGACGCCCAGCTGTTCGAGCAGGCGGGGGCGGAGCGCATCCTGACCGAGCGGGGCATGGCGTTGCTGCGCCATGCCGAAAGCGTGGAGGAAGCCGCCCTCGCCGCCGCCGTCGAGGTGAAGGGCGAACGCTACAGCCTGAAGGGCCATGTCCGGCTCTCGGTGGCGGAAGGGTTCGGCACCTGGATCCTCGCCCCCGGCCTGCCCGCCTTTCAGGAGCAGCATCCCGGCATCCGGCTCGACATCATCACCGCGTCGGGCTTCCTCAACCCCTCGAAGCGCGAGGCAGACATGGCGGTGATGCTCGCCCGGCCGCAGCGCGGGCATCTGTCCGTCCAGCGACTCGCTGATTACCGCCTGCATCTCTACGCCTCGGCGGACTATCTGGCGGGCCACGGCAGGCCGCGCGGCCCGGCGGCGCTGCACGATCATGCGCTGGTCGGCTATGTGCCGGAATTCCTCTTCTCGCCGGAACTGGATTATCTGGACGAGGTCGAGGCGGGGCTGGAGGCGGGCCTGCGCTCGACCAGCATCGCGATCCAGCGCCAGCTCATCCTCGGCGGGGCGGGGATCGGCATCCTGCCCGACTTCATTGTGCCGCCGGAAAGCGGGCTCGTCCGGGTGCTGGAACAGGAGGTGGAGATCACCCGCAGCTTCTGGCTGGTCACGCACCACAGCCTCGTCAAGCTGGCGCGCATCAAGGCGGTGTCCGACCTGCTGCGCAGGCGGGTCGAGGCGGTGCTGACGCCCGGCGGCGCGAAGCGGGGCGCGCGCTAGAGCATTCTGAAGTCGGCTGGAACAGCCGACGGCTCGCAGAATGCGGAAAACAAATGAATAATAGATTCAATCTAATCGGCCAATGCTCTAGCCGCTTCTCCTCCCCCGCCTTCCGCCTGCTGGCCGAAGCCTTGCGCTATCGCCCCGAATCAGGCGGCGCCGTCACAGCCGCACCCGGTTGAGGCGCAGCGCGTTGCCGACCACGGTGAGCGAGGACGCCGCCATCGCCGCGCCCGCGATCATCGGGGACAGCAGGATGCCCGCCACCGGATAGAGCACGCCCGCCGCCACCGGCACGCCGATGCCGTTGAACAGGAAGGAGAAGAACAGGTTCTGCCGAATGTTCGCCATCGTCGCGCGGGCGAGCCTGCGCGCGCGCACCATCGCGGCAAGGTCGCCCCTGGTCAGCGTCAGGCCCGCGCTCTCGATCGCGACATCGGTGCCGGTGCCCATCGCCACGCCGACATCGGCGGCGGCGAGCGCGGGCGCGTCGTTGATGCCGTCGCCCGCCATCGCGACGCGCGCGCCCTGCGCCTTCAGCTCCGCGACGATCCGTGCCTTGTCCTGCGGGCGAAGGTCGGCGCGCACCTCGTCTATGCCGCCGATCATCCGGGCCACCGCCTCCGCCGTGCCCCGGCTGTCGCCGGTCAGCATCACGATGCGCAGCCCTTCGGCCCGCAGCGCGGCGATGGCGGGACCGGCCGATGCCTTGACCGGATCGGCGACGACCAGCAGCCCGGCGAAGCGGCCGTCGATCGCGACCATCATCACCCCCGCCCCGTCCGCGCGATGCCGTTCGGCCAGTTCCTCGAAGGCGGAGGGGTCGGCGCCGAAGCGGCGCATCAGCGCGGCGTTGCCGACCGCCACCGCGCGCCCATCCACCACGCCGTCGATGCCGAGGCCGGTGCTGGAACGGAACCCGCTCGCCTGCGCGTTCCCCTGTTCTGGCGCCAGCCCCCGCTCCCGCGCCGCGCCGACGATGGCGAGCGCGAGCGGATGCTCGGACAGCGCCTCGACGGCGGCGGCCAGCGCCAGCACGGCGTCGGCGGCAAAGCCCTCCGCCGGTTCGACCGCGATCAGCCGGGGCTTGCCCTCGGTCAGCGTGCCGGTCTTGTCGATCACCAGCGTGTCGACCCGGTCGAGCGCCTGCAACGCCTCGGCATTCTTCACCAGCACGCCCGCCCGCGCGCCGCGCCCGGTGCCGACCATGATCGACATCGGCGTGGCGAGGCCCAGCGCGCAGGGGCAGGCGATGATCAGCACCGCGATCGCGTTGAGCAGCGCATGGCCGAAGCGCGGCTCCGGCCCGGCGAGGTTCCAGACGATGAAGGTGGCGAGCGCCACCAGCACCACCAGCGGCACGAACCAGCCGGAGATGCGGTCCGCCACCGCCTGTATCGGCGCGCGGCTGCGCTGCGCCTCGGCCACCATCGCGACGATGCGCGCCAGCATCGTGTCGGCGCCGACCGCCCGCGCCTCCACCAGCAGGCTGCCGGTGCCGTTGATCGTGCCGCCGGTCACCGCCGCGCCCGGCGCCTTGGCCACCGGCGCGGGCTCGCCGGTCAGCATCGCCTCGTCGACCGCCGAGCGCCCTTCCAGCACCACGCCGTCGACCGGCACCGCCTCGCCGGGGCGGATGCGCAGCCGGTCGCCCACGGCGATGGCGGCGACCGGCACCTCCCGCTCGCCGCCGTCCGCGCCGACCCGCCGCGCGGTTTTGGGCGCGAGGTCGAGCAGCGCGCGGATCGCGCGGCCTGTCGCGGCGCGGGCGCGCAATTCCAGCACCTGCCCCAGCAGCACCAGCGCGACGACGACGCCCGCCGCCTCATAATAGACCGGCACCATGCCGCCATGGCCGCGAAAGGTCGCCGGAAACAGGCCCGGCGCGACCGTCGCCACCAGGCTGTAGAGGAAGGCCGCCCCCACGCCGAGCGAGATCAGCGTGAACATGGTATAGCGCCGCCGCTTCACCGAGGCCCAGCCGCGCGCGAAGAAGGGCAGCCCCGCCCACAGCACGATCGGCGCGGTGAGCGCCAGCTGCACCCAGGCGGACCAGGCGGGCGGCACCAGATGCAGGCCCAGCATCTCGGCCCCCATCGACACCAGCAGCAACGGCACCGCCAGCACCGCGCTGACCCGGAAGCGGCGGGTGAAATCGACCAGTTCGGGATTGGGGCCGTCCTCCGCGCGCGGCAGGACAGGCTCCAGCGCCATGCCGCAGATCGGGCAGGGGCCGGGCTCCTCCCGCCGGATTTCGGGATGCATCGGGCAGGTCCAGACCGTGCCGGGCGCGGCGGGCGGCGACGGTGCTTCCGGCGGGCGGTGCAGATAGCGGTCCGGGTCGGCGAGGAATTTCGCGCGGCATCCGGCGCTGCAAAAATGCCATGTCCGCCCGTGATGCTCCGCATGGTGCGGCGTCCCGTCCGGGTCCACCCGCATGCCGCACACCGGGTCCGTGGCCGGGGCCATGTCCGGGGCCGGGGCGCCCTGTTCCTGCTCAAGCCGATGCCGATGGTCCATCCCGACGATCTCCGTTGCTGCCCCGATAGGGGCCTGCCCCGCCGCCAAGGTCAAGGACTTTCGCGCCTTCGCACGCGCCGGCGGGCGGGGCGGCATTCGCCGCAGACCCCTCGCCTCGCCTTCCCTTCCCAACGATCCACCGGCCTTCAGAATTTTTTACACGTTCCGCATGTAAGGCTGTGGCAGGAAGGATCGCGAGGGCAGCTCAGGCAGGACGATGTGGTGAATTTGGCTACGCAGGGCGGCAACGCCGCCGAGGTGCTGGTGATCGACGATGTGGAAGAGATCGTCGAGGAACTGCTGGGGCTGCTCGACCTGCTGGACATACCGGCGGCAGGCGCGCATTCGCTCGATCAGGCGATGCGGATATTGCACGGCAACCCGACCATCCGGGTCATCGCCTGCGACGTGCGGCTGAAACGGGAATCGGGGCTGGAGATCATCGATCTGGTCCATGCCGACAGCGGGCTGGCCGGGCGCGACCTGCGCTATATCTTCATGACTGGGGATTCGATGCAATCCGACGCGATCAGGGCGCATCCGGTGCTGGCCAAGCCGGTGCAGCCGCGCGAGCTGGTCCGCCTGCTCAAGGCCATGCTGGGGCGCGAGGACGAGGCCTGACGAGGCGCCCCGGCGGGGGCATTTGGAAGGATCGGACCCGCCCTCTTATCTATTTGCAATCGCGAGGGAATGCCCTATTTCCCGGTCGCCACTGAAAATCCGGGGATGCGACGATATCCAGCCCACTGCCTTGCATCGAACGATCCGAATGGCGCGGGGCCATGCCGGGCACGGGCCGGGATAAGTCGATGCGCGCGCCATGACGGTGTGGATGCTGATCGGCGGCGGGCTGGCGATCGTCCTCGGCCTGCTCCTGTTCCGCGGCCTCAGGATCAGGGCCGGGGCGGCGGACAGCGGCGGCGGCGCGATGGATGCCGAATGCCTCGCGCTGGCCATGGCGGCGAAGGACCTGCGCCGCTATATCGGCTTCCGGCGCATGGAAAATCCCGTGTTCGACCCGGAACGGGGCATCGTCCATTATCTCGCCCTGCCCGATCGCGCGCCCGCCGAAATTCCCGTCCATCCGGCCGATTGCGCCGAATTCGCGGCGGCCGCCGGGCAGGAGGAGGCCATTGTCGAATTCCTCCCCGCCGACAGGCAGGATTTCGAGAGCCATTTGCTGATCCTGCGCGGCAACCGGGATGGCGCATGCTGGCGCACCGGCCTCATGGTCACGTTGAAGCAGCCCCGGCGCGTCGTCGACCTGCTCGCCAAGCAGGCGCGACTGGTCGATCTGGGCCGGGCCGCCGCCGCGATCGGGCATGAGATCAGGCAGCCGCTCTTCACCATCGCCGTGGCCGCCGAAAGCCTGCGCATATTGGCGGCCAAGGCGCAGGACCGCGACGACGCCGCGCAGATGCTCGACCGCATCGACCGCATCGCCCAGCAGGTGTCGCGCACGCAGGGGATCATCGAGAACGTCTCCCGCTACGGCCGGACGGACAGCGACATGGCGCGCGACGCCGATATCGTCGAGGCCGTCCGCGCCGCGCACGGCTTCCTCACGCCGATGATCGACGACCGGAAGATCGACGTGACGATGACGCTGGCCGAGGGGCGGCATGAGGTGCGGACCTCCCGCATCGAGCTGGAGCAGCTGTTCGTCAACGCCATCCAGAACGCCATCGACGCGATCGACATGCGGCGCGGCCAGGGTTGGGACGGCGCGGGGCGGATCGACATAACGGTGGAGCGGGACGGCCCGGCGGTCCGCTGCCGCGTGGCGGACAACGGCGTCGGCCTCGCCCCCAGCGTCGGCATTTCCGCGTTCAACGCCTTCTTCACCACCAAGTCCGACACGGGCACCGGCCTCGGCCTCTATATCAGCCGCGGCATCGTCACCCGCGCGGGCGGCACGATCGCGCTGCGCCCCGCCGGGGACGGACAGGGCGCGGTGCTGGAGATCGAGCTGCCCGTCGCCGCCCCGGCGGCGTAGGGCAGGGTCCGGGGCCGCCCCGCCTATATATCGTCCCGCGCGATCCGCATCGTGAAGCGCGTCGTCTGCCCCCGGCGGCGGCGATGGTGGAATTCGCTGTCGCATTCCAGCGCGATCTGCTGGATCAGCCACAGCGTCGCCGGGTCCATATGGCAATCGATCGTCGCCATCCCCTCTTCGTCCATGCAATGCAGCGTGACGAGGATATGCGCGGGCGACCGGTCCGCCCGCAGCAGCACCTGCCCCTTGATCCGGCTGCCGTCCTCGCGGAGGAAACCGCCAAAGGCGCACAGCAGCGCGGCGACCCCCATGATCTCCACCGTGCCGTGGCGGCGGGACAGCGGATGATCCAGCCCGTCCCCGGCCAGCTCGACCGAGATGTCGGCATGGCGGACGTTGGACCGGGTGGCCGCGATCGCCCGTTCCAGCGCGCTGCGGACGTTGAGCAGGCTGTAATCGGCATTGCCCCCGCGCCCGAACCAGCGGAACAGGCTGAGGATCGCCGCCGCATTTTCGGTATTGGCAGAAATGCGCCGGATGCGCTCGTCGATCTGCGCCCGCTTGTCCGGGTCGATGCCGATATGCTCGATGATGTAGCTGAGATTGCCGTTCGCCATCGAGATGACGTTGAGCGGCTGGGCGAGGTCGTGCAGCATGCCGCTGGTGATGCGCCCCAGCAGCAGGTTGCGGACGATCGCTTCGAGGCCCTGCGCGTCCCAGCCCAATATCCGCGCATTGGCGAAGGCGAGATAGCGCGTCAGGATCGCGCCCAGCAGCGCCGCGAACAGATTGGCCGGGACGATCAGCAGCGCCGCCGCCCGCTCCATCGGCAGCAGCAGCGCCACGCACAGGCAGGCGGTGCTGAGCGCGAGGCACAGGATGGTGATGCGCTGCGACAGGTGCATCAGGAAATAGATCGCCCGGTGCGGGATCAGCGCGGCGCAGGCCATCAGCGCCGTCGCCGACCAGAATCCCGGCGATGGCGGCAGGGGCGACAGGGGCGGCAGGGACGGCAGCGGCGGAAGCAGCGGCAGCCACAGCGCGACGGGCGCCGCCGCCGCCGCCAGCGCGGCGACCAGCGGGCTGCGGAACACGAACAGCGCGCCCGCCAGCACCGCCCCCATCACCGCGACCGGCGGCGAGGCCGGCGCGACGATCATCAGCGCCGAAAAGCACAGCGCGAGCGTGCAGGGATAGATGCGCCGCCCTTCCGCCCGCGCGTTGCCGTCCTTCCGTCTTTTCATGGGAGAGGTCGAATGACAGGGGCCGGGCGGCTCCAATAATAGCCCTGCCCGTAATCGGCGCCCACCCGCCGCGCCGTCGCCAGTTCCGCAGCCTCCTCGATTCTCGTAACGGTCGATGTCATCCCACGCAAATGGCAAAGCGAGATGATTTCATCAAGCAAGTGGGGGTCGTTCTGAACCAGATCGAAAAAGCCCCGGTCGAACTTCACCTCCTTCAGCGGCAGATGGACGATCCGGTCGAGGCTGGCCGCGTTCATGCCGAAATCGTCGAGATGCACCTCGAACCCCGCCGCCACATAGCGGGTGGCGATCGCATGGAGATCGCCCAGCGGCATCGCCCCCCGGCAGTCGATCAGCTCCACCGCGATGCGGTTGCCGGGCAGCCCCGCCGCCCCGGACAGCGCCGTCAGCTCCGCCAGAAAGCGGGCATCGGCGAAAATCTCGCAGGGACAGTTGAAGCCGACGGTCACGCCCCGCGCGCCGCGCCCGACGCCACCGCGACCACCCCCGCCCCCGCCACTGCCACTGCCGCCGCCGATCCGCCCATGCAGGTCGACCACCGCGCGCGCGGCCGAAACGGTCATCGCCAGCGCGGCGTCGTGATCCAGCCCGGTGAACCAGTCGTTTATCATCTCGACCCCCTCGACGCGGAGGAAGGTTTCATAGCCGACGATATGCCCGCCGCGCAGATCATGCTTCGACTGGAACACATAATCGGCCGGGCTGGCGCCGTCGCGCGCCAGCCGGTCCAGCCTGCCGGGCCGGTCGGCGCGCGACCGCTGCTCCCGCTGCTCGCCCAGCAGGCTTTCCAGCCGGTCGAGCTTCAGCGGCTTGGTGAGCAGCCCCGCCAGATGCAGCGCGCATTCCACCGCGCAGGTCGAGGCCGCGCGCGTCAGCAGCAGGTCGTCGTCGCACAGCAGGATCACCGTCGCGCCCGGCCGGGTCGCCGCCACCTGCCGGATCGTCTCCACGCAATCGTCCGGCGCGGCCGGAACGTTGACGATCACCACGTCGAAGCCGATCGCCGGGGGCACGGCGCGGCCATCCTCGCTCCAGATCGCCAGATGCCCGACCAGATGCAGGAAATCGCGCAGTTCGACGGCGGTCGAACTGTTGTCGTCGATCAGCAGGATGGTGAGAGACGCCTTCAGCGGGATTCCCTTTTCTGGACCTGTGTCCCGCGTATCTGCGCGCGGGTGGCCTGCGACTAAACCGGGTTCGGAACCGATCCGAACCTATTTCCCGTCAACTTTGGGCCTATTTGTTTACCATATGTGAAAACGCCCCCTCCGGCCGCACGGGAAAGCAAGGAAAATCCGGCAGTCGCCATAACCGCCCCGCCGCCGCCAAGGTTAAAAAAGGTGGGATCAGTCCGGTTCCATCTGTTGTGCCCTGCCTTGCGTGAAATTGCTACCTAATCAAGGGGATCGGGCGGGGGCCCGGTCCATTTTGCGTAAAAATTTTTGCGTGAACGCAAGGGGGCGGGAATTTGAGTCTGGGCCTGAAGGCGAAAGTCACGATCATCGCAGGATTGCTGGTCGCGCTGCTTTTCCTCGTGCTGGGGATCAGGGAGCTGCGCCGCGGCGCCGGGGAGGCGGACGCGCAGGCCCCGGCCGCCCCGGCGCGCGCGGTCGCGCCGGTCGCCGTGCTCGCGGTGGCCGCGCGGCCGATCGAGACGGGGCAGACGATCACCGCCGACATGATCCGCAACGCATCGGGCGATCCGGCCCGCTTCCCCGCCGCCGCCACCCCCGCCGAAGTGATCGGCAAGGTCGCCACCCGGCCGGTGCCCGCCGGGGCGATGATCGAGCGCACCGCCGTCGACACGGCGGCGAAGCTCGCGATCCGCGTGCCGGTCGGCATGCGCGCGATGAGCATCGACACCACCGCCGAGATCGCGGTCGCGGGCCTCGTCCGTCCCGGCGACCGGGTCGATGTGCAGGTCGTCTATCCCGGCGCGGACGCGATCAGCGGCGCGCGCGGCGAAGGCAGCAGCCGCACCCGCACGCTGCTCCAGATGGTGCCGGTGCTCGCGGTCGGGGAAGCCGTGGTGGGCAGCGCCGCGGCGGCGGCGGCGAGCGACGACGGCAAATTCTCGGCCCCGCCGCCGCCCGCCCGCACCGTCACGCTGGCGCTGCACCCCGATCAGGTGCCGGTGCTGTCGCTCGCCAGGGCGACCGGCTCGCTCTCCCTCTCGCTGCGCAATCCGGCGGACAGCGCGGCCGTCGCCGTCAATCCGGCAGCCTCCGATCCGCCGCCCGCCTCCACCGCCACGGCCGCCGCGCCGAGGGTCGCCGCTCCCGCGCCCGCCCCGGCGTCCGCGCGCCCCGCCGCGCCGCGCCATTCGATCGAGCTGGTGGTCGGCAAACGCCATGACATCATCTATTCGGGGGAAACCCAGCGATGACCAGAACCCTCGCCGCAGGCCTCCTCCTCTGCGCGGCTCCCCTCCTCTGCCCGATGCTCGCGGGGGGCGCGGCACGGGCGCAATCCGATGCCCGGCCGCTCTATCTCAAGGGCCGCGCGGGCCTTTCCTTTCCCCGCGCGATCAGCCGGGTCGAGGTCGACCGCGAAGGCGTGGTGCAGGTGAGCGCGCCCAGTCCCCGATCGCTCAGCATATCCGGCATCGGCCGGGGCGAGGCGACGGTCAGCGTGTTCGGCGCGGACGGCCGCCTGCTGGGCGAGACGCGCTTCCGCGTGATGCCGCGCCCGTCCTCGGCCAATCGCGATCTGGCCGCCGACCCGCGCCTTTCCGGCGCGCGGGCGATGCTGGGCGACCGGGGCGTCACCCTCTCCGGCGAGGCGTCGGGCCTGCGCGCCCGCGCCGATGCCGGGCGGCTGGCCGAGGCGGCGGGCGAAGGCCCGGTCGCCAATCTCGCCATGGTCGCGGGCGAGCAGGTGGTGGCGGTGGACGTGCAGTTCGCCGCCGTCTCCGCCTCGACGCTGAAGGCGCTCGGCTTCAACTTCGCGAAGCTGAGCGGCGACATGCAGGGCGCCATCGTCTCGCCCGGCGGCGGGGGCGACGCATCCTTCGGCAGCGGCGGCCTCTCCGTCGACGGGACCGCGCCCATACAGGACGCATTCAAGCTCTTCCTCTCCATGCCCAATCGCGGCATCGGCGCGGCGCTGAGCGCGCTTTCCTCCAACGGCCTGTCGCAACTGCTGGCGCAGCCCACGCTGCTGGTCCGATCGGGCGAGCAGGCGAGCTTCCTCGCGGGCGGCGAAATCCCGGTGCCGGTGCCGCAGATATCGGGCGCGGGGTCCAGCACGCTGTCGATCCAGTACAAGGAATTCGGCGTCCGCCTGTCGGTGACGCCCTATGTCCTCTCGAAGGACAATATCGTCCTCAAGATCGCGCCGGAAGTGAGCGAGCTGGACTATAACAACGGCGTGCAGTTGCAGGGCTATGTCGTGCCCGGCCTGCGCCGCCGCTCGGCCGAGACCACGGTGGAGCTGGGCAGCGGGCAGAGCTTCGTCATCGCCGGGCTGACCTACAGCAACAGCACCGTCAGCCGGGACAAGACGCCGCTGCTGGGCGACATTCCGGTGCTGGGCGCCTTCTTCAAGCGGCAGCAGAGCCAGAAGGAGCGGCAGGAGCTGATCATCGTCGCCACCCCGCGCCTGGTAGGACCGGTCGATGCGCGCGCCATGCCGCCCCTGCCCGGCAGCGCCACCGCCGCCGTCGATCCGTCGATCGGCGACATGGTGCTGGGCACCGACGGGCTGGACCAGCGGACGGCCCCCTTCGGCGTGGTGAGGCGCTGACATGGTGGGGATATTGGTCCTTTCCGTCGACCGGATGCTGGCCGACCGCATCAGCAAGGCGATGGGCGGCCGCATGGCGGTCGATCTGGTCCAGTCGATCGAGCCGCAGATGCTCGACCGGCCCTCCGTCATCATCGTCGACCGGGCGGCGATCCCGCCCGAACGCTCGCTCGCCGGGGCGATCGGCACGGTCGCGGAAAGCGCGCCGGGACGGCCCGTCGTGCTGGCGATGGACGAGGCGGACCCGGCGCAGATCCTCGCCGCCGTGCGCGCGGGCGCAAGCGACATCATCCGGCGCGAGGCCGAGGGGGCGGAGGTCGCGGAGGTGCTCTCGCGCCTGCTCAACACCACGCTGGCCGAGCAGGCGGGCGCCGGCCGGCTGACGCTGGTGATCGGCCCGGACCAGGAGGCCGCCGCGCTGGTGGCGAGCGACCTCGCCATCGCGATCGCGCGGACGCGCGCGCCGGGCCTGCTGATCGACTGCACGCTGCCGACCAGCGCGGCCGAGGCCTATCTCGACCTCAAGGTCAGCTACGGTCTGGCCTCCGCCGTCGCGGATATCGAGCGGCTGGACGCCAATCTGCTGTCCAACGCCCTCGTCCGCCACACGCCCAGCGGGTTGCAGCTGCTGACCTTCGACGGCGGCACCGGCGGGGAGCCGGTGGGCATTTCCCCCAACGACATTGCCGGGCTGGTCCGCCTGCTGCGCGCGTGCAGCGGCGATATCGTCCTCCATGCGGGCAGCCTGCGGCACAGCGGCCTGCTGCGCGAGCTGGCGACGATGGCGGACCGCATAGACCTGGTCTGCGTGCAGACGATCCGCGAGCTGGAGGCCGCACGCAGGCTGATCGAGAAGATCGCGCCCGATCCGCTGACGCTCGACCGCATGAGGCTGCTGATGTGGGATCATCAGCCCGGCGTGCTGCTCGACGGGCGGCGCATGACCCGCACCCTGGGCCTCAGCCCCGCCCATTATCTCGGCATCCCGGTCGATTCCACGCGCATCCGCAACGCGCTCAATTCCGGCCGGCCGCTGGCGATGGAGGAGGATGGCGGCCCCTATATGACCGCGATCCGGCGCGCGGCGGACCTTCCCGTCCTGCCGCAAAAGGGCGCGCGGGAAAGCGTCGCCCGGATGCGCCGGGCGATCCTCAGAGCATTGGAGCGCACCGCATGAGCCTGTTGACCGACGATTTCACCGCCGCCGCCGCCGTGCCGATCGGCAAGGCGCTGGCCATGCCGATCAGCCAGCCCGCCGCCCAGCGGATGAGCGACGCCTATCAGGCGGTGAAGGCGCAGACCTGCCAGCAGGTGATCGAGCGGCTGGAATCGCTCGGCCGCACGGCGGAATCGCTGGGCAGCACGGCGCTGCGCGAGGAGATAGAGCAGACCATCGCCATCCGCGCCCGGCGCGGCCAGCTCGCGCTCAACAGCGCGGAGCGGCTGCTGCTGATCGAGGATGTGGAGGACGAGGTGGCGGGCCTCGGCCCGCTCGCGCCGCTGCTGCGCGACGCGGGCATCGACGACATCATCGTCAACGGCCCCAACACCGTCTATGTCGAGCGCGGCGGCGTGCTGGAAAAGGTGCGCACCCGCTTCCGCGACGATGCGCATCTGATGAACATCATCCAGCGGATCGTCGGCCCGGTCGGGCGGCGGATCGACGAGGCGTCGCCCTATGTCGACGCCCGCCTGCCGGACGGGTCGCGCGTCAACATCGTGATCCCGCCGGTCGCGCTCGACGGGCCGGTGCTGTCGATCCGCAAGTTCCGCATGCAGGCCCTCACCATCGAATCCTGCATCGAGCGGCAGATGATGAGCGCGGAAATGGCCGCCTATCTCAGCGCCGCGGTGCGGGCGCGGCTCAACATCCTGATCTGCGGCGGGACCGGCGCGGGCAAATCTACGCTGCTGAACATGCTGTCGGGCTTCATCAGCAGCCGCGAAAGGCTTGTGACCATCGAGGACGCGGCCGAGCTGCAATTGCGGCAGGCCCATGTCGTGCGCCTCGAAACGCGCCCGCCCAATGCCGATGGCGAACGGGCGGTGAGCGCGCGCGACCTGCTGCGCAACGCGTTGCGGATGCGGCCCGACCGCATCATCCTGGGCGAGGTGCGCGGGGTCGAGGCGGTCGAGATGCTGCAAGCCATGTCGACCGGGCACGACGGGTCGATGGCGACGCTGCACGGCAATTCGCCGCGCGACGCGCTCGCCCGGCTGGAAATGCTGATCGGTTTCGCCGGTCTCCAGAACGACGTGCGCGCGGTGCGCCGCTTCATCGCCAACAGCGTGCATGTGGTCGTCCACATCCAGCGCCTCGTCGACGGCAGCCGCCGCATCGTCTCGATCACCGAGGTCGCCGGGCAGGAGGGCGACGCCTATTCGCTGAACGAGGTGTTCGCGTTCGAGGAACAGCCGCCCCTGTCCGGGCTGGGCGAGTTCCGCACCCTGTCGCACCGCCCCCATTTCGCCGCGCGGATGCGGGATTACGGCTCCACCGCCACCTCCATCGGGGAAAAGCTGGTTTGAACGGGCTGGCCTTCATCCTGCTGGCGCTGTTGATCCTGTCGGCGATCGCCTGGTGGATGATCGCGCTGCACCGTCAGGAGCTGACGCGGCTCGACGACCGCCTCGCGCGGCAGTCGGCCGGCGGCGCCCCCGTGCGGCGGACGGCCGCCGCCGCGACGCCGATGCTGATGCCCGCCTTCCTCGCACCGCTGCTGGCCCGCGCGCAGATCGAGCTGACGGCGCGACCGGTCGGCCTGGTCGCGGGCGTCAACCTGCTGACCGCGGTGGCCGCGCTGCTCGCCGCCGGACCTGCGGCGGCGCTGGGCGTGCTGCTGCTCCCGGCGCTGCTCGGCCTGCTCTATGCCCGCGCCCGCGCGCGCCGCCGCGTCGAGGCGCTGATCGAGGCGCTGCCCCATTATATCGACGCGGTGCGCCAGATGAACATGGTCGGCAATTCGCTCGCCCAGGCGCTGGAGCGGTCGCTGGCCGACGCGCCGCCGATCGTGCGCAGCTACATGGCGCCGGTCGCCCGCAGGCTGGAGCTGGGCGCCCCGGCGGGCGAGGCGATCCAGATGCTCGCCGACCGCCTCGGCATCGCCGAAATCTCGATGCTCGCCGCCGCCATCCGCACCAACCTGCGCTATGGCGGGTCGATCAACACGGTGCTGTCCAACCTGTCCGGCATTCTGCGCGCCCGCATCCGCGTGAAGCGGGAGCTGGACGCCGCGACCGCCCAGGCGCGGGTCAGCGCCCGCGTGCTGATCGCCATGCCGGTCGTCGCGCTGGGGCTGATGGTGCTGATGAACCCGGCCTATCTCGACTTCTTCACCGGCGACCATCGGGGGCGCAGGCTGGCGGTGATCGCGGTCGGCTTCCAGGGCCTCGGCATCGTCGCGATGAACCGGATGATGAGGCTGAGCTTCTGATGGCGGGGCTGCTCTCCCTCCTCTGCTTCGCCCTCGCACTGGGCGGGCTGGCCTTCGCGGGCGGCGGGCTGCGCGTGCTGCTGGCGGCGCGGCGGCTGAACGAGCGGCTGGCGGGCCGGGCGCTCCCGGCGGCGCGGGCGGAGGACATGCCGTCCCTGTTGCGCCTGCCCTCCTTCTTCGTCGCGCGCGGCCGCGACCGGGAGGAGATAGAGGCGAAGCTGCGGCTGGCGGGCTTTGAAGGCGCGCAGATCGTCGACCGTTTCGTGCTGCTGCGGCTCGGCGCGACGGCGGCGGGCGCGGGCGCGATGATGATAGCCTCCCGCCTGTTCTGGGGCGGTTTCCTCGCCAGGCCGCTGGCGGTCCTGATCGGCGCCGGGCTGATGTTCATCGCCGCCAAGCAGGCGCTGCAACTGATGGCCAACCATCGCGCGCGCGCATTGACCAGCGAATTTCCGTTCCTGATCGACCTGATGCTGATGATGCTGGAAAGCGGCGTTTCGCTCGACCAGTGCTTCCGCTCGATCATCAAGGACGAAAGCGCCGCCGCGCCCCGCCATGTGAAGCTGATCGCGATGCTGGTGGACGATCTCGACCGGGGCATGAGCTACGAGGTGGCGCTGGATCGCTGGGCCGCGCGGGTCGGCATCGCCGGGGCGAGGGAGCTGGCCGTGCTGTTCCGGCAGGGGCTGTTCCAGGGGGTGCAGCTGACCCCGGCGCTGCGCGAATTCGCCGACGAGTTCACCCAGCGCCGCATCGCGCGCGCGCGCGAGGCCGCCGGGCAGATCGCGGTGCGCATGGTGGTGCTGATGCTGCTGTTCTTCATGCCCGCGCTGTTCATCGTGCTGGGCGGCCCGCCGGTCGTCACCCTTTTCGACACGCTGAAGGGAATGCGCCAATGACCCCTTCCCCGCGCGTCCTTCTGTGCGCCGCCCTGCTGATGCCGGCGCCGGTTCCGGCGACGGCGGCCACGGTGGGGGAGGATGCCGTTTCCACCCGCGGCTTTTATCTCCAGCTCATCACGCAGGCGCGGATAGACGGGCGCGCCCGCGCCGCCCTCGCCTATCTCGACGATTTCGAGCGGCGCTACCCCGGCGATCCCGAAGCGGCGGTGCTGCGCGTCAACAGCCTGCTCGACATCGGCGATGTCGATGGGGCCGAGGCGGCGGCGGCGGGCCTGCCGTCCGCCGGCGGCGGCGATAACAGGGACAAGGCGGTCAACGCGGTGCACGGGCATCTGCTCGCCGCGCGGGGGCGCTGGCATGACGCGCTGCCCTTCTACCAGGCGGCGGTCCGGGCCAGCCCGACCGAGGCGCTGCTGCGCAATGCGCTGGGCTATGCGCAGCTGCGCGCCGGGCTGGGCGGCGCGGCCATCGAGACGCTGCGCGGCGCCGCCGCGCTCGCGCCGTCCGACGCGGTGATCCGCAACAATCTGCTGCTCGCGCTGACGATGGACGGCCGCCAGGACGAGGCCCGCGCCGCGCTCCAGGCGATCGCCGATCCCGGCCAGCGCAGCCGCCTTTCCCGCCAGATTGCCGACGAGGCCGCGCGCATCGCCGCGCAACCGCCCCGATCGCCGCGACAGGAGAACAGCCGATGATTGCGCCCTTGCTTCTCACCGCCCTGGCCGCGCCGCCCCTTCCGCTGCCGCTCGAAAGCGAGGCGCGCCGCGTGATCGAATGGCAGCTCGCCTCCCCGCCGCGCGAGGGGCGGGAAAGCGGCCTTTCGCCCGAAGAGGCGGACGCCGTCCATCGCCGCTATCTGGACTCGATCGGCGAGACGCTGGAACCGGCGCGGGAGGAACGGAGGCCCACCCGGCCATGATCCGCCGGCGCGCCTGGCCGCTGCTGATGAAGGACGACCGCGCCGTGGTCGCGCCGCTGGTCGCCGTGCTGGGCGCGTCCCTGCTGGCGGCGGCGGGCCTCGCGCTCGACGTCGGCCTCTACTACACGGAAAGCCGCGACCTGCGCAACGCGACGGAGGCGGCCGCGCTGGCGGCGGCGATGAACCCGGCGGCGGGCGCGCAGCGGGCGCGCGACTATCTGGCGCGCAACGGCTATGACGCCTCGGTCCTCAAATCCGTGCAGGTCGGGCGCTATTGCCCGGACGTCCGCCTGCCCGCCGGCCAGCGCTTCGACGCCAGCTTCAGCCTGTGCCCCGGCAACGGGCGCGGCAATGCGGTCCGCATCCGCACCGAAAGGCCGAGCCGCCGCTTCCTCAGCCGCCTGCTGGGGCCCGCCAACCCGATCCCGGATCTGGGCGCGACGGCCACCGCGGCCCGCATCGACGAGGCCGGGGTCGGCATCACCTCCGGCATTCTGACGGTCACCAACTCGCTCGTCACCAGCGTCAACAACCTGCTCGGCGCGCTGCTCGGCATCAAGCTGCGGCTCAGCACCGCCGATGTCGAGGCGCTGATGAACGGCAATGTCGATGAGGGCCTGTTCTTCGACGAACTGGCGCGCCGTGTCGGGGAGACGGGCACCTATGGCGACCTCGTCGGCCGCACCGTGCCGCTGCGCGACCTGCTCGCCGCCGCCGCCGAGGCAGCGGCCGACCCGGCGACCGCCGCGACCCTCTCCACCCTGTCCGGCGTCGTCGGCTCCGGCTACACCGTGCCCCTGGCCGGGCTGTTCGGCCTGGGCGTGCAGCAGAACATGCCGGTCGGCGAGGCGGACGCCAAGCCCGCGCTGCGGGCGGGGCTCAACGCCTATCAGCTGCTGACCTTCGCGGTGCAGGCCGGGCCGGGCGCGATCGACCTGTCCGATGCGGTCAGCCTGCTGGTGGGGGGCAGCACCGTGCGCATCGGCGCGGTCGCCACCGGGCCGGTCGACCGGCCGCGCTTCTCCTTCGGCCCGGAGGGCGAAACCAGCGTCGGCACCTCCGCGCTGCGGTTGCAGCTGTTCATCGGGCTGGGCAATATTTCGGTGCTCGGCAGCACCCTGTCGGTCGATTCGGTGCCGGTGCTGATCGACGTCGCGGCGGCCACCGCCAGCATCGCCCGGATCGAGTGCGACAATACCGCCGAGCAGGCAAGCAATACGCGCGTCACCGTCAATGCCGCGTCCGGCCTCGTCAACGCCTATATCGGCACCGCGCCGGCCAATGCGATGACGCGCCCGATGCCGGTCATCACCGCGAGCAGCATCAAGAGCGCGCGCCTCGTCAACGTCGCCTCGCTCATCACCGTGGACGCACGGGCGGTCGCCCAGCCGGTGATGGGCGTGAGCGGCAGCGTCCTGTTCGGGCCGGGCGGCCAGGCGACGGTGGGCAGCCCGTCCGCCCCCGGCACCGCCGCGACCGTCGGCAACGGCTCGCAGGTCGGCACGCTGCTGACCTCGCTCATTTCCTCGATCAGCGCCAGCGAAGGGTTGCAGGTCCGCATCCTCGGCCTGTGCCTGCCGCTGGTCTGCGACGCCACGGCCGGCGCGGTGCGAAGCCAGCTGCTGGGCGCCGTCGTCAACCCGCTCGCCGGGCTGGTGGGAACGACCGCCGACCCGCTGCTCGACAATCTGCTGGCCGCGCTCGGCATCCGGCTCGGCCATACGACCCTGTGGGTGACCGGCGCGCGCTGCGGGGTGCCGGTGCTGGTGTGAATCAGGCAAAGGGCGATGGGGCGCCACTCCCGTTCCACCGTTCTCGACATGACGGAGTGAGACAAGGAAGAACGATGATGATCAAGAAACTGACCAACCGGATCGGCAAGCGCCTGATCGACGACGAACGCGGCCTCGCCGCCGTCGAATATGCGGTGCTGGGCGCCATCGTCGTCGCCGCGATCGTGGCGATCGGCACCGACTTCCGCACCAATCTGGCCGCGGCCTTCTCGTCCCTGTTCAGCAGCATAAGCGGCAGCTGAGCCGGGCCGAATGAGCAGGGTTCGTCCTGTCATCCGCCGCCTCGCGGGGTGCGAGAAGGGCATGACGGCGCTGGAGTTCGTCTTTCTCGCTCCGGCGCTGTTGATGCTGGTGTTCGCCATCATCATCTATTCCTTCTACTTCGCGGCGCAGATGGGGCTGCGCCACGCCGCCGCGGAGGGCGCCCGCGCCGCCGTCGCCGGGCTGAGCAGCGCGGAGCGCATCGCCCTCGCCCGCGCGCGGGCGCAGGAAGTGATCGACGGATATGGATCGCTGCTGGCGGCGGGCGGGCAAAAGCCCGTCATCGCCACCACCGCGAACGGATCGGACAGTTTCACCGTGCGGCTGAGCTATGACATGAGCGCCAGCCCGATCCGCCGCTATGCGGCCTTCATCCCGCTGCCCGCGACCACGATTACCGCATCCACTGTCGTCACCAATGGGAGTTATTGATGAACGGGGTTCATCTCATCGCCTTCGCGCTGCTGGTCCTGCTGCTGCTGCCGGTCGCCGTGGCCGCGTGGGAGGACAAGCGTCCGCCCGACGCGCTCTATCTGGCGATCGCGCTTTCCGGCGCGGGCTTCGCCGCCGTCACCGAGGGCGTGCCGGGCATGCTGAAGGCGCTGGCGACGGGGCTGGCGTGCCTGCTGCTCGTCGCGGCGGCGATCACCGCGATCCGCGAACGCTGGCAGGTGCGGCTGCTGCTCGGCACTCATATCAAGCTGCTGGGCGCGGGCGCGGCATGGCTCGGCGTATCCGGCGCGTCGCTGATGCTGCTGCTGGCGGCGACCCTCTTCCTGCTGTCCGTTGCGATTTTGCGTGCACGCAAAATGCCGACGGTGCGGCCCAATTTTTCCCATATAGCCGTCCTCGCGATCCTGTTCGTCCAAATGGAAAAATCGCTGATGACAATAATGAAATGATATTTTCTAGACCTTGGAAAAATTATCAGAATAATAGAAATGTCCATGGAAACCCATAGCAGCGATCCGACCGCCTATATCCAGAGAAGCAATCCAAGAGGTTTTTCCACGGTGTCATCCTCTATTATGGTTGTTGACGATGATCCGGACTGGGTCAATGAATGTGCGTTTATGATCGAGTGCCTGGGCTATATGCCCGTCACCGCGACTTCGGCCATGGAAGCAGTCGATCATATGAGGACTGCGGACATAGCGATCGCCATCATCGATTATCATATGCCCAATTGCGACGGCCTTTCCCTTATCCACAGATTGTCCGCCATAGCGGCGGCCGAGGGGCGGCAGACCCGCTTCATCATGGTCACCGGCCATGCGAGCATGGAGCTGGCCGTCGATGCGATGCGCGCCTCGGCGATGGATTTCCTGCAAAAGCCGGTCGACCGCGAGGATCTGCGCAAGGCGCTGCAACGCGCCAACGGCCTGCACGAGGCATCGGTCGCCCGGTCGCTGCTGCTCGACAAGATCTCCTCGCTCAGTTCGGAGTTGAGCCACCTGACCCGGCTGATCGACGAAAGGCCGGTCGCCGCGCCCCCGGCGGGCGCGCAGCCGCCCGCGGCCCCCGGCACCGCCGCCACGCAGGACGATGAAAGGAACATGGTCGATTATATCCGCGGCCTGCTGCGCACCGAGGCCAAGCGCAGCAAGCTGGGCGGCGGCGCGCTGTTCGGCGATCCGGCGTGGAACATCCTGCTCGACCTGCTGCTGGCGCGGCTGGAAAAGCGCGCCGTTTCCGTCTCCAGCGCCTGCATCGCGTCGGGCGCGCCGACCAGCACCGCGCTGCGCCTGATCAAGAAGCTGATCAGCGACGACGTGCTCTACCGCATCCAGGACGAGCGCGACGGGCGGCGCAGCTTCCTGGGCATCAACGCGAATGTCGAGAAGATGATGCTCGATTATCTGGCGGGCCAGCTCCAGCGCTAGAGCGTTTTCAAGTCAGATGGAACATCTGACGGCTCGGAAAACGCGGCAAACAAGGAATAGCCAGACTCTGTCCGGTTCAATCTGAACAGGACAGAGTCTAGTTTGATTTCGAAGCAGGTGGAATCACCTGCTGACTCGGACCCGTCAGGGCGACGAAGTCAAATCACGGAAAACAAGGATTATCCGGCGCGCGCGGCGGCGATCGCGGCGCGCAGCAGCGCCAGCACCTCCTCCACATCCGTGTCGGCGGCGATGCTGAGGTCGACCTGAAGCTCGCCATCCTTGCCCGGCTTCACGGTGCCCAGCCGCGTTTCCCCGGCGAGGATCGGGATTTTCGCGGCGCTTTCCCCGGCGCGCGGCGACGCGGCCTCCTTCAGCCGGGCGATGACGACGCCGGGGGAGATCATGCGCTCGCCCCGCGCGGCGAGATCCTGCTGCTCCCTGCCGATCAGCCGCGCCTGCGCGATCACCGCCGCGCGCGTTTCCGGGCGGCGCAGCAGCGGGGTCAATATCTCCGAATGGCGCACGCGCAGCTCGTCCTTGGTGGAGAAGGCGTCCACCACCTCCTCCGGCAGCTGGGCGAGCGCGAGCAGGCGGCTCAGCTGGCTGTTGGAAAGATTGAGCGCCTCCGCCATGCGCGACTGCACGCCCCCGTAGAAGCGGTCGACCGCGCTCTGATAGCTGCGCGCGCGATCCAGCTCGGTGATGTCGGCGCGCTCGCGATTCTCGATATCGGCGAGGCGGAACGCCTCCTCGTCGGAAAGATCGACGACCAGCGCGCTCAGGCGCAGTTCCGGGCGGCCATTATGGTTGAGCCAGTCGACCGCATAGCGCCTGCGGCTGCCGACCAGCAGCTCATAGGGCTTTTCCGGGTCGGACGGGTTGAGGCGGACCAGCACCGGGATGCGGTTGCCCCCTTCGCTGGCGATCGATTCGATCAGCGAGCGGCAGCTTTCCGGCGTCAGCCCCGGCTGCTGGCGGGGGTTGCCGTTCCACACCGAGCATTCGCCCGGCCGCACCATGATCGCGGCCTGCGCGCCGCCCTCATTCTGCATCAGGCCGGTCAGCCGCTGGTCGAGCCGGCTCAGTTCGACCGTCTGCCCGGATGCCGGCCCATCCAGCTTCGGCTCATAGGTCAGGGTCGTGAGGATATTTTTCATGAAGCTCGACATGGGCGGTTTCATAACCTTGCTGCTCCTGCCGCCGTCCGCGCGCGAAAGGCGCGGCCCGGCCCGGATTTCCTGTTCCATCCTTATGGCATCAAAAGGAAAATACTCCTTATTGTCGGCAGGTTAAAACTTCCAGCCCCTCTTTGCCCGGCGCGGAAAATAGCGGAGGAAGGCAAGGAGCGCGAGGGCGAGGCTGAAGGCCATCGCGCACTGGAGCAGCACCGGCGGATCGAACCGGGGGACGAGATGGAAGGCCGTCAGCAGCGCACCGGCCGCCGCGGCGAGGGCCGACCAGGCGGCGAGCGAGGCGGGCATCTGCCGCGCCCTGCCCCGGTGGCGGCACAGCAGCTCGATCGCATGGGGAAAGACCGCGCCCAGCAGGAAGGCGGGCGCGAACAGCAGCAGCAGCGCCGCCATCAGCGCGCCGTAGCGCAGATCGGGCGCCGCCACGGCAAGGGCGATGCAGACCGGGCGGGCATAATGGATCAGCGGCAGCGTCGCGAGCGCCGCGAGGCACAGCGGCAGCGTCAGTCCCGCCGCCGACTCCCGGCCCCGCCCCGGCAGCCCGCCCGACAGGCAGCCGAGCGAAAAGCCGAGCAGGACGGCGAAGATCACCGCCCCCCACACATAGGTCGAGTTGCCGAACCACGGCATCATCAGCCGCGCGGCGACCATGCTCACCAGCATGCCGTAGGCGCCGCTCCATCCTGCCAGGATGTAGGGCGCGCGAAAGCGCGCACCGGGCGCGGCGCCGTAATAGGCGGCGACACTCATTCGAGCAGCGCCCGCACCGCCGGAACATAGTCCGGCCGCAGCATATAGCTGCACGCGCCGGTCACGATCGCGCCGGTCATGCCGTGCCGCTCCAGCGCCCGCCGCAGGCGGCAGGCATAGACGCGCAGGACGGTGTGATTGGCCGAGCGCAGCGACAGCAGCCGGGACAGTTCGGGCAGTTCGTGAAAGACGCCGGGCTCCTTCAACAGGCACAGCAGCAGATGCGACGCCCCCTTGCCCAGTTCCAGCGTCCTGCCGACATGGTCGATCATCGCCTGCTCCACCGCCGCGCGCGGAAGGGGGAGGCATTGCCGCGACGGGGGCGGCGCGGAAAGGGCGGCCGAAGGGGCCGGCCGCTCCCCTTCCCATCCCTGCGCCCCGCCGTCCGCCAGCTGGATCAGCACCGAGGACAGGTCCTTCAGCATCTCCTGCTGCCGGTCCCCGGCGGCGCGGCTGCCGGTGGCGGCCTGCCGGAACGCCCGGACCGCCAGCGCCAGCGCATCCGAGCCGATGCGGATCAGTTCCTCGGCCTGCGAGGCGGTGGCCCCCCGGTCGCGCATCCGCAGGCGCGCATGGCTTTCCCGCCAGTCGATGCCCGCAGGGCGGCGGAAGGAGGATATGGGGCGCGTCATCGCCCGCGCCTCCGCCCGGCGGCCCTCACGCCAGCCACAACCAGCATAGCAGCCCTCCCCAGAACAGGGCGCCGCACAGCAGCGCCACCGCGACGCCCAGCCGCAGCCTTTCCCCCGGCAGCGACTTCATGTCCGGCACATGGATGCGGTTGCCGCGCACGGTCACGACGACCCCGTCCCTTTCGCGGCGCAGGCGCCGCCTGCCGGGATCGGGACCCGCCCGGCCCGCGCCGGGATGGAAAAGCGATTGCCCTTCCTGCTGTCTCATCATGTCCTCCCGGTCTTTCCCCGTCGTGCAGGCCCCATTGTCAGGCCCCATCATGCAGGCCGCCTCATGCAAGGGCGGATCGCCCGCCGGCCCGGCCCCGCCCGTGGAACGGAAAGCCCCTCCCCACAGCGGGAAAATGGGGGCGTTCCCGTTCCACGGCCCTGCTCCGCATCAGAAGCGTCGGCTGACCGACAAGGTGAAATTGTGGATGCGGCGGTCGGAACCGAACTCTCCATTATAGCCGAGCCGGACCGAGGTGCGGCTGGCATGGGTGGCGGTGACGCTGGCGCCGACCAGCCCGGCGTCGCGCGCCAGCGAAGTGGGCTGGAGGCTGAAGATCGCGGCGTCGCGGCTGGCGAAGCGGGCCTCTATCCGGCTTTCCGGCTGCCCGCGCAGCTCATGCTGCCATTCGGCGCGCAGCGCCGGGCGGATCGCCCAGTCGCCCTTGTCGATCGTCGCGGATACGCGGCCGCCCAGGCTGCCGCGCAGCGACTTGAGGTTGTAGGCGGCGACATCCAGCGCCGCCGTGCCACCCCGCTCGGTGAAGGATTCGACATCGGCATAGCGATAGAGCAGCCCGGCGAAGGGCTGGACGCGGACCTTGCCAGACCGCAGCAGCACGCCCGCCTCGGCGGTCGCGGCCCAGCCGTCGCCTTCCACCACGCCGGTGCTTGCCAGCCTGTTGTCGAAGCCGTCCCAGCTGACCTGACGGCGCAGGCGATATTCGGCGAAATTATAGCCGCCCGTCACATCGACATAGACCTTGCCGTTGCTGTAGCTGGCATAGGGGCCGATATAGGTGTTGAAATCGGTGATGCGCGGCCTTTTCGCGCGGTCGAGGCCGGCGTCGATCCCCTCTATGCCGATGGTCGCGCCGATCAGCAGGTCGGGCAGCGGGCGCATGTCGATCGCGAAGCGCAGGGCGCGGCTGTCCATGTTCGCGGACGGCCGGTCGGTCCGCCCCTCGTAACGCCCCTGCGTCAGGTCGCCGGTCAACATCATCGTGATGGTGCCCGGCCCGCTCGCCGGCATGTCGGCCGGGGCGTCCATGGCGATAGCGCGGCGCTCGACCAGATAATCGCGAAGCTGCCGGTCATGGGCATCCATCGACCCGGCGGCCAGCCGGGGCAGGAGCGTGTAGCTGCGCGCGGAAAGCTGGCCCAGCGCATCCGCCCGCTGGCCGGCCGAGGGCAATTGCGAGAGGGACTGCATCATCGCCATCCGGTCGCTGCCCGCCGCCGGAGCGATGCCGTCCAGAACCACGCCCACCGCCCTTTCGCCGGGCGTCTGGCCATAGCCTTCATAGGGCCCGGCGACCTGCGCATGGGCTGCGACGCTGAAGGCGACGGCGCCGCCGACCAGGATATGGCGCAGATTTCGGATCATCACTTGCATTACCGACACGATAGACTTCCCTTTTTTCTGTTCTCCGGCGCGGGCTCCGCAACGAAGCCCGCGCCCTTCACCGGTTTGCATTCGTTCCCCTGCCGCGCACCGGGCGGGCACGGCAGGGGTCGGGGCGGCTCAGTGGCCGCCCCTTGCGGCCCTCTGGGGCAACTCTGCGGCCTGCGGCGTCCGGCTGGCCCTGAAATTGCTGAAGGAAATGACGGTCTCGTCCTGAAGCTCCTGCTCCCAGCGGCGGGTCAGGCTGAGGCCGCCGACATGGCTGCCCGCCACCCATTCGGCCCCTTCCTCCAGCGCCAGTTGCAGGAACAGGGCGGAATCGACGCCGTCGACGATCACCATCGGCCCGATCGTGCGGGCAAGGCCCAGCAGATGCGCGAGCCGCGCGCGGTGCCGTTCCGACTGGAAGGCGGTGCGCAGGAAGGCGCTGTCGAGCTTCACGATGTCGGCGGTCAGCGTCAGCAGCTGGCCGATCGAGGCGAAGCCCGACCCGAACTTGCCCAGCGCGATGCGCGCGCCCAGAGCGCGGACGGCCGTTACGAATTCCTGCGCGTCGTCCAGCGAGGCGAGCGCGGAGCTTTCGTCAATCTCTATGATGAGCCTGCCCGCCAGCGCCCGATCCCGCGCCAGGCGGCGGCGCAGCTCGGTCCAGCTGCTGTCCTGCCCGTGCAGGTGGAACGACAGGCTCTGCGCCGATACCGGCACGGAGAGGCAGGCGAACGGGTCCCGCTCCAGCTCGTCGAGCACGCGGGACACGATCTGCTGCTCGATCGGATAGGTCAGCCCCAGCCGCATCAGCGCCTGATAGCCCTCGGCGCAATCGGTGCGCTGGCCGCCCTCGCCCATGCGGCAGAGGCAGGTTTCGTGATGGAAGGCGAAGGAAATGTCGTCGGCCTTGCGCACCGCGCGCCAGCCGAAGAAGGTCGCGCCATGGCCGAACTGGTCGAGCAGCGCCGCGCCGACCGCCATGTCCTGCCGGAACAGCTTCGCCCAGCCCTCGCCACGCTCGGCCGAATGATCGGGGCGGACCGAGGATCCGGCGAGCTGACGCCGCGCGGCGGCCCGCGCCGTCTCGACCGCGAGGGCCGCGTCGCCGCCCTGCTCCACGATCGCGCCGCCCGCCGACAGCGACAGCAGCAGCGCGCCGTCGCCATGGAGCATCGGTTCGGCCCCCAGCAGCGAGCAGAGCGCATCGACCATCGTCCCCATCGGCGGCAGCGGCGCGGCGCACGCCTCGCGGACCATGATCTCGATATCGTCATGGCCGATGCGCAGGCCGTCCACGGTGCGGAAATGCGGGCCGAGGCGGCGGGCGAGCCCGTCCATCGCCTGCTGGCCCGCCTCCTCGCCGAAGGCCGCCCGGATCTGGCGGAGATTGTTCAGGCGGACGATGAACAGGCAGGTCGTCTCGCCATTTCCGTCTTTCGTCATGACCTTCGCCCTTTTTCCCGGCGGAGCGGGAGGATCGCCCCACGGATGATGCGTGAATTCCGGCCCGGCATGTGGGGGGTACCGGGCCGGACTCTGCCCCAGGAGGTCAGTTGCCGCCCGCCCCCAGGAGATTGGTGACGGGGGACAGCAGACCGCCCAGGCCGGAGGAAGAGCCGGAAGCCGGGCTGAGCACGGAATTGACGATGCCGGTGACCGGCGCCAGCAGGCCGCCGCCCGTGGCGGGCGATCCTTCGGCCGGGCCGGTGGCGGGCGCCAGCACCGAGCCGACCAGATCCGTCACGGGGGCGAGCAGCCCGCCGGTCGAGGAACCGCCGTTCAGCAGGCCGGTGACAGGGGCAAGCACCCCTCCGGCGGCGGAGCCGTCACCGCCGAGCAGGCCCGTCACCGGCGCCAGCAGGCCGCCAGCGGCCGCATCGCCGCCCAACAGGCCGGTCACGGGAGCCAGCAGGCCATCGGCGGCGCCGCCCGAACCGCCGCCCAGCAGGCCCGTCACCGGGGCGAGCAGGCCGCCGTCCGCCGAACCGGCAAGGCCGCCGCCGAGCGAGTTCACCACGTCGAGCACCGGCGTCGCGACCGCATCCACCACGGATGTCACCGCCGCGACGGCGGGCGAGGCCGCGGTCGTCACCTGCCCGACCACCGCGCCAAGCTGCGGGCCGAGCGCCGCGCCGGTCAGGTCGACGACCGGCTGGAGGCCGGACTGGACCCCTGCCGCGGTGGTCGGCACCGCGACATCGACCAGCGTGCCCTGCGACAGGACGCTGACGGTGGCGAGCTGGCCGGTCGCCGGGGTGCCGCCGGCCGGGTTCAGCAGATTGACGCCCACCAGCGTATCGGCCGTGCTCGGCGTGGCGAGGGCGTTGCCGCCGAGATTGGCGCCGAGCAGCGGCCCTTCATAGCTGGTCGCGCCGCCCGCGCCGCCGCCGATCTGGCCGGTCAGGCCGCCGACCAGGCCGTTGACGGCCCCTGTGACCGGGGCAAGCACGCCATTCTGCCCGACGAGGCTGCCGGTCAGCGGCGACAGCGTGCCGTTCACCGTGTCGAGCAGCGGGCCTGTCAGCGAATCCACGGTGGAGGTCACCGTGGCGACGGTCGGCGACAGCGATCCGGTCAGCTGGGAAACGGTGTCGCCCACATTGCCGCCCAGCACCGTGCCGACCAGCGAATTGACCGGGGCCAGCGCCGCGTCGACCTGCGCCGTGGTGGTCGGCAGGGTCACGTCGAGCACGGTATTGCTGTCGCTCAGCACATCGACGGTCGCAAGGACGCCGGTCGACTGGTTCGCGCCGGGCAGCACATTGACGCCGACCAGCGTGCCGGAGCCGCTGGGACCGAGCACGGGATTGCCGCCCACCGAAGGCGAGATCAGCGGGCCGGTGAGCGAGGGACCGGTCGGACCGCTTGGGCCGCTTGGGCCGCTTGGGCCGCTTGGGCCGCCGGGGCCGGTGGGACCCGTGGGACCGGTCGGTCCAGTCGGGCCGGAAGGACCCGTCGGGCCACCCGGACCCGTCGGACCCGTGGGACCACCCGGACCGGAAGGACCCGTGGGGCCGGAAGGACCACCGGGACCCGTCGGGCCGGTGGGGCCACCAGGGCCGGTAGGTCCGCCGGGGCCAGTGGGGCCGCCCGGCCCTGTCGGACCGCTCGGTCCGGTCGGGCCGCCGGAACCATCGGGGCCGGTGGGACCGCTCGGCCCACTCGGACCGGTGGGGCCGCCGGGACCGGTCGGGCCGGACGGGCCCGTCGGGCCGCTCGGCCCGGACGGACCGCTGGGCACGGTCGGCTGGCCACCGGCGGCGTTCACGTCGAAGCCGACACCATCCGCGCAGGCGCCAAGGAACAGGAGGGGAATCGACGTGGCGCACAGCAGCTGGCGCTTACCGATCAGGCGGCTGAGGTTCGGTACAAACATTATCGTGTTACGCTCCCACAAGTTAGACGAACGCGCGACGGCACGGCGCCCGCTTGTCCGCCGCTTACCCCCGCCAAAGCCGCACCGTCGCGCTCAGAAAGAACCGCTCCGGCCGCATCGCGCCGAACCGCTCCGGCCGCCCGGAAAGCGCGCCGGAAAAGCGCGCCGGAAACACGCAAAGCCCGCTTTTCGCGCGCCGAAAGCGGCGATTCCCGCCGGTCGGGCCGAAAAATCCGGAAAAACCGGACCGCAGGCACGCAAGGGCCGGTTGCGCCGCCAAAGGGCCGAGAAAGCCGTTCCGGTTCTTTTCCCGCGCGCCCGCCGCCCGCATCCGGCCGACATCCCGTTTCGGATCCCTGCCCGGCGGCGAATCGGGCAGCCCCAAAAAGGGGGCGCGCCTCAATCGAGCGAAAGCAGCAGCGAACGGAACAGCGGGAAGAAGGCGAGGAAGGCGCCCGCCATGATCGCCACGCCATAGGGCACGGAGGAGCGGCGACCGTCCGCGCGCAGCCCGTCAAGCGCCCACAGCGCAACGCCGATCGCCCCACCCGCCAGCACCGTTCCCGCCAGCATCACGTCGAGCCGATGGCCGTCCTGCCACAGCATCAGGCCGGCGAGCAGCTTCACGTCGCCCCCGCCGATCAGCCGCGCCAGCCACAGCGGCACCAGCACAACCACGCTCGCCAGCAGGAACAGCAGCGGCTGCAGCAGCGCCTCCGGCCGCCAGCCGGCGCGCCCGATCCAGTAGGGCAGCGCCAGCAACGCGACGAACAGGCACAGGCCATTGGGAATGCGCCGCCAGCGCAGATCGCTATAGCCCGCGGCGACGAGCGCGAGCGCGGCCAGCGACAGGGTGACGATCGCCAGTTCGGCGGATGCGGGCGGCGGGATCAGCGGCTCCATGCGCCGTTAACCATGTTTCGGGAAGCCCGCGCGCCGTCCGGTCAGCGCCAGCGCGGCCCTTCGATCCAGGAAACGAGGCTGCGCCTTGTGCCGGACACCACCGGCAGCACCCGATGTTGCAGGAAGGACGGAAAGATCAGGATGCTGCCGCGCGGCGCGAAGCTCTCGCCCGGCGATTGCAGCCCGAAAAACTCGAACGCGCCGCCGCTATAGTCGGCCGGATCGGACAGCTGGATCACCACCGACAGCTTGCGGTCATAGGGCCGGGTCGATTCCAGCCACACATCCTGATGCCAGTCATATTTGCCGTTCCGCGCGCCATGATATTCGGTGAACTGAAGATCGAAGGGCGCGACGATATCGACGCCGAAATTATTGCGGTTCGACGCGACGACGAACGCCATCATCCGCTCGACGATCGCCCGCTCCGCCCCGACATCGAGCCAGCGGATCGTCGAGGACCGGTAGGCGATATCGTCGCGCCTGCTTTCGTCGAAGCCGACCGTCGCGGACTGCGGCGCATAAAGCGCGGCGCGCTCGGCAATGAAATCGCACTCGGCCGGCGACAGCGCGGCCGACCAGACCTCCCAGACATTTTTCACGATTCTACATCCTTGCTGAAACCTTGCCTGCTTGGGGCCCGCTTTTGCGTGCACGCAAAACGGCGTCAGATCGCCCGGCTGATCCCGAACAGGAAGCGCGCCTTGCCGCCATAGGAGGCATCGGGGCGGCTGACCGGCATCGCCACCTCGGCGCTCGCGCGCAGGCTGCGGGACAGGGCGAGACGCGCGCCGCCGCCCACCGATGCCATCGACACCGTGCTGGCGGGCAGCGCATAGGCAGGCCGCGCCACCGAACGCCCGCTCGACCCGTCGGCGTAAACAAACAGGGAACAGTTTTTGAGCAGCGGCGATTTCGCGGGCAGCTGCCAGCCGATCTCGACGCTGGCCGCCACCGCCTTCTCCGCCGTCGCGGTGCCGACGCGGAAGGCGAGGCCGCCGCCGCGCCCGCCCAGCGCGAACCGCTCCGTCACCGGCAGCTTGTCCTTCGAATATTGCGCGCGCAGCGTGGTGCTGACCGACAGGTGGCGGGTCAGCGGGACGACGCCCGCCGCCTGCATGTTGACCTTCGTGAAGCCCTTTTCCGAAAAGCCGGTGAAGGCTTGCGCGTCCAGCACGTCCAGTCCCTGGCTGCCGACCAGCGACACGGCGAAGCCGTCGCGCTCGCCGATGCTGGAATATTCGGCCCCCAGCCGCACCGCGCGCGAATGATAGCGGCCGAAGCTGGTGTCGAGGAAATAGTTGGAGCTGTTGACGCCGTCGGCCGAAAGGCTGAGCTTCAGATTGCGCTTGTAGGACCGGATCACCGGATAGCTGAGCGTGACGCCCGCCAGCCCGGCCTCCCCTTCGACCTGCGCTTCCGATCTCGTCTTCATCCGCGCATAGCTGGCGCCCAGGGTCAGGCCGTTGCTGCCGATCGGCGTGCTGTATCCGGCGGAATAATATTGATAGCGGTCGGGATAGAGCGGCAGATAGCCCGACACGCGCAGCCGGTCGCCCTCGCGCAGCAGGCCGTTATAGGCGACGGCGACCTGCGCCTGCACGCCGCGCACCACATTGCTGATGCCGCTATTGTCGATGGTCAGGCCGATCTGCAACTGCTTGCGCCGCACCGTGACATCGAGCGCGAGGTCGCCCGCGGGGCCGAGCTGCCGCACACCGACATCGACCGTCTGGCCCGGAATGTCGCGCAGCAGCGCGAGCGAGCGTTGCAGGCCGCTCTTGGTCAGCGGGGCCTCGCGCATCAGGCGGCGCATCTGCGCATCGACCAGCCGCCGCGGCACGCTGCGCGTTTCGCGTTGCAGGCTGTAATCGACGAGCCGCCCCTCGACCACCTTCACCACCAATATCCCGCCATACGGCATCTGCGCGGGGATGGAGACGGAGTAGAAGGCGATGTCGCTCCGCGCATAGACGGCGACGATCCGGTTGGCGATCGCCTGCACCCTGTCCTGCGTCAGCGGCTGGCCGATGAAATCGGCGACCGCCTTGTCCAGCGCGGCGGCGGGCAGGCTCGCCCCGTCATAGAATATACGGGTCAGCAGGATATCGCCGGCCGGCTGGATAACGGGCGCAGGCGCGGGCGAGGCAGGCGCGGCGGGCAGCGGCGCGGGACGCGGGATTTGCGGCAGCAGCCGGTCGCTGCGGTCGCGATCGATCACCGGGGCGCTGCCGGGCGCGTCGGGCAGCGCCTCCTGCGCAACGGCGCGGGCGGGGCCGAGCGCGGGCAGGGCGAGGCACAGGGCGGCAAGCGCCGCGCAGGCCGCGCGGGCCATGCGCGCCATCCATTTCGTCCTCACACCGGTCGCGGCTTCGCTCAAACAACTATACTCAACGTGGTTCCGGGCAGTTCGGGGGCGGATCGCGCCCGCCCATGCGAACGGGCTTAGGCGCCGATCCCGGATTTTCACCCGGAACTGGAACCGCACCGGTTCCATCCGCCGCCGCCCGCGCCAGCGCAGGGCCTTGTTTTCCGCCGAAACGGCCCCGTCGCGGGCAGGCGGCAATCGCGGCCGCATCGGTTGTATTTCGGCGCGACAGGCGCGGCCATGCTCCTCTATGCGATATCCGGTCCGATCCGGCATCAGGGGGCGAAGGCGGCGGCGGGCCCGTTTACCGTTCGGCTACACGTCCGGTGCAGAATGCGCCCGTTGCGACCCCAGTTCAGGCAGCCAGATGTGACCTTTCCCCTTGCCTCTTCCCCCTCCGCCGGCGAGCGCCGCCGGACGCCGCGCTTCCTGCTCGGCGTGGACAATGCGCGCGCCGTCCGCCTCGCTTTCGGGGACGAGGCGCTGGCCGCGCTGCGCGCGCTTGTGGAGCGGGAGATCGGGCGGGCGGCCGGGATAGAGGTGGCCGAGGTGGAGATGACCGGGCGCGCGGCCCGCGACCAGTGGCTGCTGACCCTTCCCGGCCTTGCCCCGGCCGAAGCGGCGGCGCTGCTGGAGGCGCTGTTCGTCCGCCTGTCGCTGACGCCGGTGCGGTGGAACGGGGCGGCGCTGCATCCCGCGCTCAACTGGGTGGCCGTACCCGACGATGCCGGGCCGGACGCTGGCCCGCCGCCGCCCGCCGCCGCGCCGCCGGAGCCGGGCGAGGCATGGGCACGGCGCTATCGCGCCGACATGGCCATCGCCGCGCAAGCCTTCGCGGCGATGGCGGCAGGGGAACTCGCGCTCGCCTGGCAGCCGGTGCTGGCGGCGGACGATCCGGGCAGGCTGCTCTATCATGAGGCGCTGACCCGCTTCGCGCCGGAAGCGGCGGTCGCGCCCGGCGAATTGTTCCCCGCGCTGGAGCGGCTCGGCATGACGCGGCTGTTCGACCATCATGTGATGGCGCTGATAGGGCGCGAGCTGGAGCGCCATCCCGACGCCGTGATCGGGGTCAATCTGTCGGGCGCGAGCGCCTCCTGCGATGGATGGTGGCTGCCGCTGCTCGACCGGCTCGAAAGCGCGCCCGCGCTCGCCCGGCGGCTGGTGGTGGAGATCACCGAGACCGCGCGGATGGCGGAGGACAGCGTCCGCTTCGTCGCGCGGCTGCGCGAGCGGGGGTGCCGCATCGCGCTCGACGATTTCGGCGTCGGCCATGCGTCGATCCGCAACGCGATGATGATCGAGGCCGACATCGTGAAGATCGACGCCTGCTTCATCCGCAATGCGGGCGCCTCGGACCGGAATCGCGAGGTGTTGCGGCACCTGACCGGCATCGCGGCCAGCATCGCCGCCGATGTCATCGTCGAGGGCATCGAAACCGGGGCCGAGAGCGATCTGGCGCGGCAGATCCAGTCGAACCTCGCCCCGCGCTCCGGCGCCTGCTGGCAACAGGGCTATTGGCTGGGCAGGCCCTCGACCCGGCGACCATGGCCAGCGCCCCCGATCGCCCCCCGCTCGCCGGGCTGACGCGCGGAAAAGACGTCCCCCAGAATGCCCACCTAACTTCGCAGCCGTGCCAGCACGCGCGCGGGCATTCGTCATCCCACGAGTATCGAAATCATGGCGTTTCAGCGAAGATCGCGGCTTCATCGCGTCAACCTCGCCGAACAGCGCAACCGGATCGCTGGTCGGCATCCCGAAGCGCGGCAACACATTCGAAAAAGCGGGCCGGCGCTTGGTAAGGCCTTGTATACCTATGGTTCGGCTCCCCCCGACAACATCGGCCCAGCTACCCAATCGGACCAGAAGATTCCGGCGCTGGCCGGGCCGGCGCGTGCGGTTGCGCCAGCCCGGCTTGCCCCCGTCAATCGTCCGGATAGTGGTCGCGGCGGGCGGAGAGGACGCGCTGCCCCTTCCGGTCCATGACCAGCTTGATCTCATGCCCCTGGGCGTCGAACCCCTCGACCTCGATACGGCCATCGTCGCGCTCCACCTCGACCAGATGGACGATGCCCGCGCGCTTGATGGCATCCGCATTGGGGACGGGCATCGGGCCGTAGCGGCGGCGGTCGTCGAAATCGTCGTCCCAATGGACATTGGCGAAGAACGGCTGGTCCTTGGCGGCGGCCGGGGCCGGTCCCGCCAACGCGCTCGACGCGGCGGCGGTCGCGCCCACGACGGCGATGGCGATGGCGGACAGAATCTTCTTCATATCGATGCTCCTTTTTGCGAAATCATCTTCGGGATGACGCCGACACCATTGCCCATGCCTGCTGACGGGGCGGCGACGAGGGCTGTCAGCGGGATGTCAGCTTCGGTGGCGCATAAGCGGATGGGCATGGGTTTTCAGCTTCGGATAGCAGCCGTGATGGCCTTGGCGGCGCTGGGCGCCTGCGATCGCGACGCCGCGCGGGACGATCCGCGCGCCTCCTCCCTGACGCTGCCGCCGGACAAGGTGGCGGGCGATCAGCCGGATATCGAGATTGCCGGGCCGGGCGGCGAGGCGCAGCCGCTGCCGACGGCAGGCCCGGCGCGCCTGCCGCTCGCGCGCATTCTGGAATTGGTCCGCGCGCGCGTGCCCGGCGAGGTCATCGAGGTGGAGCTGGAAGACGAGAATGGTCGGCCCGAATATGAGGTGACGATCCTGACCGCCGACGGACGCTCGATCGAAACGCAGATCGACGCGATAAGCGGCGCGATTCGCAAATCGGAAGAAGAGTGACGCCATGCGCCTGCTGCTGGTCGAAGATGATGAAGCGATCGCGAACGGGGTGCGGGACGCCCTCCGCCGCGCCGGGTTCGCCGTCGATCATGCGCGCGACGGGGAAGCCGCCTGGGTGATGGGCGGCGACGAGGAGTATGACGTCGTCGTGCTCGACCTCGGCCTGCCGCGCCTCGACGGGATGACCGTGCTGCGGCGCTGGCGCGCAGAGGGCCGGGTCTTCCCGATCATCATCCTTTCCGCGCGCGGCGCGTGGCTCGACAAGGTCGAGGGCATCGAGGCCGGGGCCGACGACTATCTCGCCAAGCCGTTCGAGCCTGCGGAACTCGTCGCGCGGGTGCGCGCGCTGGTGCGGCGCAAGGCGGGCCATGCCGAAGCGCTGCTGACGTTCGGACCGCTGCTGCTCGACACCCGCCGGATGAAGGCGCTCGTCCATGGCAGCGAGGTCAATCTGTCGCCGCTCGAATACCGGCTGCTGCACGCGCTGGCGCATAGCGGCGGCCGCCCCCTGAGCGCGGGCGAGCTGTCCGAGATGCTGCACGGCGTCGACGCCGCCGAGGCCAATGCGATCGAGGCGCTGGTGGCCCGGCTGCGGCGCAAGATCGGTGCCGAGGTGATCGAAACCCGGCGCGGCTTCGGCTATTGTCTCATGGACGGCTGACGATGGCCTCGCCTCGCAATCCCCTCACCCGCTCGCTCAACCTGCGCCTGCTGCTGTTCGCCGGGGCGATGGTCGCCATGGCGCTGATCCTCGCCTGGACCGTGCTCGGCCTGCTGTTCGAGCGACACGCCGAGCGCCAGTTGCAGGCGGAGCTGGAACGCCACGGCATCGCGCTGATCGCCGCGCTCACGCTGGACGCGAACCAGCGCCCGCTGCTGGCGAGGCAGCCGCCCGATCCCCGCTTCCAGCGGCCCGCGAGCGGCCTCTACTGGCGCCTTGCCGCGCCGGGGGGCGAATTGCGCTCCCGCTCGCTGTGGGACGGGACGCTGCCGACGCCCGCCGCGGTCGCCCCGGACGGCTGGACCGCTTATGCCGCCCAAGGCGCGTTCGAGGACCGGGTGCTGGCCGTCATCCGGCCGGTGCGGCCCGGCGGGCGTGGTCCGCAGGTCCTGGTGGAGGTCGCCGCCGACCGTGCGCCGGTGACGCAGGCCCGCGCCGCATTCGGCAGGGAAACCGCGATTTTCCTCGCGGCCCTGTGGCTCGCCCTCGCGCTCGCGGCCTGGGTGCAGGTGCGCATGGGGCTGCGCCCGCTCGACCGGGTGCGGAAGGAACTGGACGCCATGTCCCGCGCGGTCGACGCGCGTCTGGAGGTGGAGCGCCACCCGGTCGAGATACGGCCCCTGACCACGGCGATCAATTCCGTCGCGGAGCGCCGGGCGCAGGATATCGTCCGCGCCCGACAGCGCGCGCGCGATCTGGCCCACGCGCTCAAGACGCCGATCACCGCGCTGCGCCTGCAGATCGAAACGCTCCCGCCCGACAAGGCGGGGGAGATGATGCACGGGCTGTCGCTGATCTCCGCCACCGTCGAGAGCGAACTGGCCCGGACCGGCGCCAGCAGCGAGGGCGCAAGCGTCGATGCCTGCGCGATCGTCGAGCGCCTGTTCGCGGTCATCGCCCGCACCCCCGACGGGATGCGGATCGCGCTCCGCAATCATGTGCCGCCGGGCTTCGATGTGCCGATGGGCACGGAAGCCGCGCTGGAGGCGCTGGGCGCGATCGTGGAGAACGCCGCGCGCCATGCGGCCGGGATGGTGGAGGTGCGCGGCGGATCGGCCCCGGAGTGCCGCTGGATCGCCATAAGCGACGATGGGCCGGGCATCCCCGAAGCCCTGCATGCGGCGGCGCTGGAGCGCGGCGTCCGGCTGGACGAGAGCGGAGCGAGCCACGGCCTCGGCCTCTCCATCGCGCGCGAGATCGTGGTCGCAAGCGGCGGCGACCTGCGGCTCGAAGCGGGGCGGCAAGGGGGACTCTCCGTCCATCTGGAATGGCCACTCGCTTAACGCGTGCGTCAAATAGTTTCCTCACATATTGCCGAGCGCGTCGCCCAAACGGGCCGAACGCATCGCGCAGGATCGCGAGCTTTTGCTCCACCATCCAGAGCCGCCGGCCTGCAACGACCTCGATCCTCATATGACTGCTCGCCAGCCCGCCTTCGATCTCGCTATCCATACGGAATCCCGTTTGCGCGCCGTTTCAACAGATTGTACCCCCTCCCCCGCATTTCCTTCTCCAGCTTAAATGCGGATATCGTCGCTCAAGCTCGATGATCAGACGGCAAAAGCGGCTGGATGCCACCCTGGCGCTCGTTCCCGTGCTGCTGATCTGGCATGTGCCGAAGGTCTTGGCCGCACGCCGAGGAGGAGGGATTGAGCGCTAGCGCGGAAAAGCGCCGCACAAAGGCTTCATGGCGACCGGAACAACCACGCCCCTATTTTCTCAGCGGCGCAAGCATCCGCGCGGCGGCATCGGGCGCGGGCGCGAACTTGCGGCCATGGCGCAGGGCGGTGGCGGGCGACGTCCAGCGCAGCGCCTGGGCGACGGCGCCCGCATCCTCGCCATGGGCGAACAGATCCTGCGTCAGGCCGACCCGCAGCGAATGGGCGCTCAACCCGGCGATCGCGTCGGCCAGGGCAGCTCCGGCGAGATCGACCAGCCCCTGATCGGCCGCCGCCCGCGCGACGCGCTTGATGATGAGCCGGACGGCCGCCGGGGTCAGCGCTTTTTCCCCAATCTTGTAGGTGACGCTCGCCGCCCGTGCGGGCCGGGCGGCCATGCGGTCGCGGTCGACGCGGGCATGATAGGCGAGATCGCCGATGGCCAGCGCCCCGCGCGCCGGGCGGGCGCGGGTGCGTGTGACCGCGACGCGGCGGAACAGCGGGCCCGCATCGATCCCGGCGGCCTCGCGCCATGCCGCCACGCGGCGCATCGTGTCGGGCGACAGCCAGATCCGGCCCTCCTCCCCCGGCAGGCCCAGTATCGCCGAGCCGTCCTGCCGCGGCGCGATCCATTCCACCTCGACCCGCACCAGCTCGGAAACGCGCAGGCCCGCATCATAGCCCAGCGACAGCAGCGCCGCATCGCGCAGGCCGACAATGTCCGGGCGGCAGGCACCGAGCAATGCGGTCAGCGTGAAGCCCCGTGCCGCCTCGCGCCCGATAGCCTTGCCCAGCCGCAACGGCCCGGCCTGCCGCTGGCGCGCCCCGGCGCGGCGCTGCACGGCGCGGACGGCGTCCCGCACCATGGCCGCGCCAGTCGGGCCGGGCATCCCCAGCAGGCGATGCGCGGCCGCAAGCGAGGACAGGCGGCGGGACAGGGTCGCGGGCTTCAGGCGCCGTTCCTCGCAATAGCCGACATAGGCCGCGATCCGCGCTTCGTCGGCGGGCAGGCCGGGGTCGCCCTGCCCCGCGCAGAAGCGCGCATAGCAGGCGAGGTCCACCGCGAGCGCCTTGATGCTGGAGGGCGTCCGGGCTTCGAGGCTCCGGCGGAAGGCGGGGTCGGAAAAGGAGGCGGGGTCGCCCGTCAGGCCCCGGAACAGCGCGGCGAGCTGCATCGCCCGATCCTGCGCCCGCCCCGATCGGCGCTGGGGAAGCCGTGCCTCGCCCGCAGCGATGATCGTCACACTCCCGGCCGGACCACCCTCGCCTGCGGCTGTCTTTTGCGGCGCGGCCGCAGGCGGCGACGCAAGTGCAGCGGCAGGGCGGAGTTCGCTCATGACCCTGCTCTACACCCCCGCTTCGGCCCTGTCACTATCGATAACGATATGATTATCGATAGTAGGAAAATTACCATATAATCACTGGTGCAGCCAAATCGATTTAGCTAGACCTTGGGGATCATGCCGGACTTTGGAACATCGCCGATCGGGTTTCATCCGCTCCGCTCGGATGAAGATGCACCTATCGAAGCGCTTATGGAAGCGCGAACTGACGCCGCCCATCGCTGGGGGCAATTGCAGGGGCGCATCGCCCATTTGCCGCCCGATGTCGGCCACCACTTCGCCTGCGGCCTTGTCCGCCTCGCGCTTGTCGAGGCCCTCGTCCAATCCGGCTTTTCCGATGCGAAATCATGGTTTTCCCATTGGTTTTGCGGCCTTGAATCCGTGCCTGTGCTGACCGCGCATGTCGCCGCGCCCGCCTGGATGATCGCCGACACGCTCCTTTCCGAATTGTCCCTCTCCCCCTGGGAGCCGCTTGCCGAGGCGGCCGGGCATATCCGCCGCGCCGCCCGGCCGGATCGCGGCGCCGGTCAGCAGGCGGCGGAAAGCCCGCCGCCCCTCGCCGTGGAGCAGGCACAGAGGCTTGCGGAGCAGATCCGGGGAGAAGCGGAGGCGGGCTGGCCGCTCGCAGCGCTCGACCGCCTGCACCGCGCGGCGGCAGGATCGCGCCATTTCGCGCCGATCGAACGCGACCATCTTACCGTCTCCTTCCCGACCGGGCCCGTCACGCTGGAGCAGGCGCCGCTCAATCCGCCGCTATGGGCGCTCGACCTCGTGGCGGGAGCGGCCGTCGCGCGCGGCAATGCCGGGGCGAGGCCCCTCCCCCTTCCCGGCGCCTTCCGCTCCGAGGCGCTCAGGCCCGAACTCTGGCCGCGCGAGCGCGCCATTCTGGTCGCCGACGCGGCCAGCCGGACGGCGCGGAGCCTGACGGACCTCGTCGAAGCCGCCCATGCGGCCGTCCGGCACATGTCCGCCACCCTTGGCGGCCTGCGGTCCACCTCGCGCGCGCCGATGCTCTACCGGATGCTTGCCGGTTTCGGCCCCTTGCGCCCGATCCAGATAGAGCGGGCGTTGCAGCTTTCGAAAAACGGCGTGCGCGAACTGGTCGCCACCCTCGTCAGGGCGGGGCTGGTCGAGATGACGACCCATCGGCATCAGGCGATCGTCCGCGCCGTGCCGCCGGGGCGGGCCAACGACCGCACGATTGAACCGGATGGCAAGCCCGAACCAGCACCGAACGCCACCTTCGCCGAATTCGACGCCGCCATGGCGCGGATCGATCGCCTGCTCGGTCCCACCCCCCGCGACGAAGAGGATGGCGAACCGGATTGGTGAAACAGGCCGGAAAAGGGGCGAAAATTTTCTTCGCCCACAGCCTCTCTCAGCGCGATTTCATGCCTTTTCCCAGCCTAAGTATACCCGACGCAGAAAAATGCCCTCACGGCCATCTGAGGGCAATTTCAGCCCATTTCCCGATTTGTTCTCTTTTTGCGAAAGGCCCGTCAATCCCCGGCGGGCCAGTGCCGGTCCAGCAGCGCCCGCAACGCCACCTCCGCCTCCGCCCGCGTGCCGCCGCCATGGCAGAACAGGGTGACGCTCACCCCCTTGCGGTCCTGACGGTCGACGCGCAGCAGCGGGACGCCCGCGCCGGTCCGCACCGTCGGGTCGTCGGACGACGCGCCGCGCCGGTCCTTGCCCTTCGCCTTCGTGGCGGGACCGGCGGCCGCCGCGACCAGCGCGCGGAGGATATCGGGCACCGTCACCGGCAGCCCCGCCGCCCCTTCCGCCCGCAGGCGCGCCAGCCGCTGCGCCTCCGCCAGCACCAGCGCCCGCTTTTCCTGCGGCTTCAATATCGGCTTCAACGTGCCGACATGCGATATCTTCAGCTCATGCGGATCGGGAAAGGCCGCCATCACCTCGTCCGGCAGGCGTGCCAGGTCGAGATAGCGGCTGAGCCACGCCTCGGACTGGTTGAGGCGGCCCGCCATCGTTTTCTGCCGCCCGTCATAATAGAGATCGAGCGCGCGCAGATAATCCCGCGCCCGTTCGACATCGCTCAAATCCTCGCGCGCGCGGTTTTCGAGGTCGGAGATGCGGAAGGCCTGCTCGTCGGTCAGGCTGCGTATCTCGACCAGATAGCGGATATCGGGATAATTGTGCGCGCGCAGCCACGACACCGCCCAATGCCGCCGCGCGCCGCAGATCACCTCGAAATCATGGTCGGGATCGCCGGTCACGCGGCGCACGATCGCCGGAACCTCCTGCTTCCCCTGCGCGACGATGCTCTCGATGAGGTCGCGGCAGCGCGCCTCGTTCAGCGCGGCATAGTCGCGATTATGCCGTTCCCAGATGCGGCAGCGCGCCGGGTCGACCAGCTCCTGCGGATGATCGACCACCGCGCCCGACGCCAGATCGGCGAGCCGGTTCGCCCTGCTGCCCAGCACGCCGATGCCGAGGCGCGCGCCCCGTTCCCCCGCCGGCTGGGCGGGCTCGACCATCGACGCCAGATCGGCGACGAAGCTCTTGTTGCGGGAGGTCATCGCCTGTTCCCGCTCGCGAAATTGCAGGGCTGCAATTTTCCGCCGGTCATGCATGGCCCTCCTTGCGCAGGCGGCCCAGATGGCTCGGCCAGGTCCGCCGGATGTCGATCTCTATCTCGCCGCACACGCCGTCCAGATAGGTGAGGCAGCGCTCGCGCACCTGCCTGCTCGTCATCGGGCCGTCCAGCTCGTAGACGGTCATCAGCCGCGCGGTCGCATTGTCGATCTCCGCCGAATCCTTGAGCGGCGTGCGCGCCATCGCATTGCCGTAAAGCTGGCGCATCAGGTCGAGCAGCCCCTTCTGCATCGACTTGTTCTCGTCCACCTTGGACGCGACGAAGCGCAGGAACGACAATTGCGGCGCGAGGTCGTAGCTTTTCAGGTCCTCGATCGTCTCGTCGAGCATCGCGAGGAAGGCGGCGGTGGAAGAGAAATCCATCACCGTCGGCGGCACCGGCACCACCAGGGCATTGGCGGCGCGCAGCACCGACAGCGAGATCGCGCCCAGCGCCGGGGGCGGATCGAGCACGACCACGTCATAGTCGCGGCTGACCGAGGCGATCCCCTGCGCCAGCCGGTTGAGCAGCACCCCCTGCCCCCGCGCCATCCGCGCCGCCAGCTCATATTCGGACTGGAACAGGCGCAGATTGGCCGGGATCAGGTCCAGCCCGTCGAAATGGGTCTTGCGGATCGCATAATCCAGCGTCTCCCGCTCCCCCTCGCGCAGATAGGGGTAGAGCGTCTCGCCCTCGCTCAGGTCGAGATCGGGGACATAGCCGAACAGCGTGGTCGCCGACGCCTGGCTGTCGCAATCGATCAGCAGCACGCGATAGCCCCGGATCGCGAGATACTGCGCCAGATGCACGGAAATGGTGGACTTGCCGACACCGCCCTTGAAATTCTGCACCGCGATGATCGAGCAGGGATCGGCCGCGTCCCGCCATGGGCGGGTGCCGAAGGTGCGGCGCATTTCGTTGAGTTGCGCCAGCGTATAGCCGAGGCGGCGGTTATTCTGTCCGCGCGGCGGCGGGACCAGCCGCCCGTCGCTTTCCGCATCGCGGATCGCGGCGGTGGTGCGCCCGACCAGCTCGGCCGCCTTGCCGATCGGGAAGGTCGGCTCCCGCCGCTGGCCGGCCCGCGCGCTGCGCGCCGAATTGCGCAGCCGCTCCAGCACCGAGGACGAGCGGTGCGCCAGCGCGGCCACATCGAGCGCCTCCTCGCTCCGAACCTCGTCCAATGCCGACGCCATGCCCACTCCTTGTGAAAATCGCGCATACCATGACGGACTTTCGCTTTTCCGTCAATGGAAGCGCGATATTCGAAAGTGACCCCTTTTGGGTAAGCAATGTAAGGAACCTGTGCGCCCTGAGCTTGTCGAAGCTTTGTCCTTCTATTAGCTCCAGGCGAAGGCAGCCGTTGGGCTTCGCCCGCCCTTCGGGTCGACAAGCTCAGGGCGAACGGATGTGGGGAATGGTGAGGCCCACTGAATCCCCTCCCGTGCATTTCCTATAGACTGAAGCATTTTTGTCGCGTAATGGAAAAATAAGGTTCATTCTCACATTCCAAGGCCAGCATGCATTCAGAAGTCGAGCGCATAACCGAAATGGCGCAAGCCGGGGAGCGGATGATCGAGCGGCTGCGGCGGCAGGCCTTCCTGCCCGAATCGCGCAAGGGGCTGACGGTGCGCTTCGGCATCGCCGAGGCCGCGTCGCTGCTCGGCTGCTCCACCAACCGCATCCGCATGGCCGAGGAGGACGGGCGCCTGCCCCCTCCCCCGCCGACCGAGAACGGCCGCCGCCCCGGATACAGCATCGAGGACCTGCTTGTCATGCGCGAGGTGCTCGGCGCCTCGCCCGCGCGTTCGCCGCTCGATACGCCCGCGCTGATCGC
The DNA here is from genome assembly GCF_014196495.1 of Sphingobium jiangsuense. Taxonomy (GTDB): domain Bacteria; phylum Pseudomonadota; class Alphaproteobacteria; order Sphingomonadales; family Sphingomonadaceae; genus Sphingobium; species Sphingobium jiangsuense. Next base: position 103,471 of record NZ_JACIDT010000009.1, on the reverse strand, counting down.
GGTGCAGAATTTCAAGGGCGGTGTCGGCAAGTCCACCGTCACCACCCACCTCGCCCATTATTTCGCGGTGCAGGGCTATCGCGTGCTCGTTGTCGATTGCGACAGCCAGGCGACGACGACCACGCTCTTCGGCTTCAACCCGCATTTCAACATCACGCGGGAACAGACGCTCTACCCCTATCTGTCGATCGACCCGACGCAGACCGACCTGCTCTATGCGGTGCAGAAAACGCCCTGGCCCAATGTCGACCTGATCCCGTCCAACCTCGAACTGTTCGACGTCGAATATGAGCTGGCGGCATCCGGCGCGGACGGGGGCAGCGTGCTCGCCTCCCGCTTCCGCAAGCTGAAACAGGGGCTGCAGGATCTCGCCCGCAATTATGACGTGGTGATCCTCGACCCGCCGCCCGCTTTGGGCACGATCAGCCTCGCGGTTATGCAGGCCGCCAATGCGCTGATCGTCCCGCTCGCCGCGACGACGCCGGATTTCTGCTCGACCGTGCAGTTCCTGTCGATGATGGATCAGGTGACCGGCCAGCTGGCGCAGGCGGGGATCAGCGTCGATTATGACTTCGTCCGGCTGATCTGCTCCAAATTCGACGCCAACGACCCCAGCCATGCGATGGTGCGGCAGATCATGGAGCAGACCTTCGGCCCGGCGCTGTTGCCGGTGCCGATCCTCGAAAGCGCGGAAATCAGCCATGCGGCGCTGCGCATGATGAGCGTCTACGAGCTGGAAAAGCCGATCGGCACGCCCAAGACGCACAAGCGCTGCCGGTCCAACCTCGACGAGGCGCTGGGGCAGATCGAGGCGCTGGTGCGGCGCGGCTGGGGCATCGCCACCCCGGCGAGCGAGCGGGAGGTGATCAATGCCGCATAAAAGGGCTGTCCTACAGGGCGGGCTTTATCTTATGCCCGGCGACATTTCGGGAACGGGGGTGCGCACCTGATGGCACGGAAACAGAGCGACTATCTCGCCAGCCTGCTGGCGGACGTCAAGGCGGACCAGGCCGCCGAACCGACAGCGCGGGAGGCCCCGGAGGCCGCGCCCGGCGCCCCGCCCGCCCCCGCCGAGCGCACCGAACGCGCGGCGGGGCGCGCGGGGCTTTCCTTGCTGGGCCGGGAAAATGCGCTCGCCCGCGTCGCCAGCGGCGAGGTGCGGCAGGTCACGCAGTTGCAGCTCGACCCGGCGCGGGTGCGCGTGTGGGAAGGCAATGCGCGGATGCAGGCGCAATTGTCGGAGGAGAATTGCCGCGACCTCATCGATTCGATCCTCGCCGAGGGCGGGCAGAAGGTGCCCGCCGTGGTGCGCCATGTCAGCGGCGATCCCGATCACGATTATGAGCTGATCGCGGGCACGCGGCGGCTGTTCGCGATCGGCTGGCTGCGCGCGCACAGCTATCCCGACATGAAGCTGCTGGCGCAGGTGACCGATCTGGACGACGAGGCCGCCTTCCGCCTCGCCGATATCGAGAACCGCGCGCGCAAGGATATCAGCGACATCGAGCGCGCCCGCAACTATGCGGCGGCGCTGGACATGCATTATGGCGGCAAAGCGGTGCGCATGGCCGAGCGGCTGCGGCTGTCCAAGGGCTGGCTGTCGAAGATGCTGAAGGCGGCGAGCCTGCCCGATCCGGTGCTGGCGGCCTTCGCCAACCTGCATGAGCTGACGCTGAACCCGGCCTACAAGCTCGCCGCCGCGATGGACGACAAGGCGCGGGCCAAGGCGATCCGCAAGGAGGCCGAGGTCATCATCGCAGAGAACCGCCGCGCGGTGGACGAAGGCACGGCCCCCCTCCCCGCCCCGGCGGTGCTGCGGCGGCTGATGGCGGCGACGGCCGAGACGCTGCGGCCCGAGCGCGACCTGTGCATCACCGTCAACGGCCCCTATGGGCGGCCGATCCTGTCGGTAAAGTCGGTCAACCGGCAGGGCATCACGCTGCATGTGCCGATGGCGTGCGGCGCCGGGGACGACCAGATCGCCCATGCGGTGCGGCAGGTGCTGGAGACGCTGCGGCTCAACGGGGTGTCGATCCGCTAGTGGCCCGGCACGCCTCCCCTCCCCCTCCCCGGCCGGAAGTTTCCTCAAGGAAACTTTTGCCGGGTGCCGCCGCGAGGCGCCGATGAGCCGCGCGCGCAAACAGGCGGTCGACGACCAGTTCGACCTGTTCCTCCCCTATATCGCCGACCTCAGCTTCCGCGACCAGCGCGAGATGATGGAGCGGCCCTTCTTCTCGCTCTCCAAGTCGAAGCGGATGAAGCCGATCGACTATACCAGCCCGGACGGCAAGCTGTGGGTCCATGTCTCCGCCAACCCGGATTACGGCATGGCGACGATATGGGATGCCGACCTGCTGATCTATTGCGCCAGCGTGCTCGCCGACATGGCGCGGCGCGGGCTCAACGATATTCCGCGCAAGCTGCACATCATGCCCTATGACCTGCTGCGCGCGATCGGCCGCCCGACCACGGGCCGCGCCTATGAGCTGCTGGGGCAGGCGCTCGACCGGCTGGTCGCCACCACGATCAAGACCAATATCCGCGCCGAGAACCGGCGCGAGGCGACCTTCAGCTGGCTCGACGGCTGGACGCAATTGGTGGACGAGCGCACTGAGCGGTCGCGCGGCATGACGCTGGAGCTGTCCAACTGGTTCTATGAAGGCGTGCTGATGAAGGGCGGGGTGCTGTCGATCGACCGCGCCTATTTCGACATCAGCGGCGGCCGGGAACGCTGGCTCTACAAGGTCGCGCGCAAGCATGCGGGCGGGGCCGGGGAAGGGGGCTTCACCATCTCCATGCCGACGCTGTTCCAGAAGAGCGGCGCGGAGGGCGAATATCGCCGCTTCAAGTTCGAGCTGATCAGGCTGGCCGAAAAGAACGCGCTGCCCGGCTATGAACTGGCGATTGTTTCGGGCGCCGACGGCGGCGAGCCGCTGCTGCGCATGGCGCGCAACGACGCCAAGGGCGGCGGACGAACACCGGGCGGACCCCATAAGGCGAAGGGGGAGGGGGCGGATGCCCCGGCGCAGGGAAAAGTTTCCTCAAGGAAACCTGATGCCGCCCCCGCCGCGAGCGCCCCTGTTGACGCGGACCAGCCCCACCGCCCGGCCCGCGCCGCACGCGGGGAAGAAGCCCCGTCGGCCCGCGCCGTTGCTGGTGGTGGAAGCAGAAATGGGGACGGGGATGCAGGACTGCTCGACGCCAGCCTGCTGATCCGTGGCACGATCGCCGGGCTGTCCGATGCGGCGACGCGCGGCTTCATCGCCGAGGAAACGCTCGACCTGCTGCGCGCCGAATGCCCCGGCTGGGACTTTTACGCGCTCCACATCGAATTCGAGAACTGGGTTGCCGCCGCACCGGACCGCACTCCCGCCAACTGGCAGAAGGCCTTCATCGGCTGGGTCCGCCGCCACCACGCCAGGCACCGCCACGCGCTGAAGGGATAGGGAGGGCAGGCGGCGCGGCGGAAGGCCGAAGCCGCTGGTGTCGCGATGCGCGCGATCGCCGGATATATCGGCCATTGAATCCCGACTGCTTCCCCTTCCAAGAAGAAGGCAGGGCTTCGACATGGAAGCGAGGCGTCTGGCCCACTCAACAGGCCAGACGGGCAAGGGGGAGGGCCTTGCTACTGATCCACCCGTTTGCCTTGTCTTGTCATGCGACAACGCCCAGTCTCCGATCCACCAAAACCGGGTTAGCAGGTGGCCGACCAACTTTGCCTGGAACGGCCTCTGACATCTGCGCCAAAATGCTGCCCGCCTGCCAGACAGCGACAACGAGTTGGTCACGGAGCCTTTGCGGACTTATCTCGGATGCGGAGCAGTTCAGGGGTAGCTCACCACATCGCAACGAACGCAGCCGGATCGCGCGGCTCAAGATTCCATCCTGCCAAAGCACTCTCCCGGCGTTCCCGAAATGTCGAGCCGGAGGAGGCCGTCCCTCCCTTCACCCGGTCCCGATTCGAAAAGTCGAATCGCATTGAAGGAGTTTCCGCAGGCGCCATCGCAAACTGATTCAATTTCCGCCCCGCCAGCGAGGTGGCCCGCCCTTCTTCGACATATCGGGAACGGCTTTCCCCCGTCCATCGGCACATCGGGAACGCTCCGCCGACATATCGGGAACGGCCGCCTCGACATTTGGGGAACATATGCTCGATCCATCGGGAACGGGCCTGTGCGCGCGACTCATGGACCGACGCCCGCCCCGGCCCGCAAAGGCGCGGCTTAACCTTCTAACAGTATCTTTTAACCCTCTAACTTTCATCGAAGTTCTTTTGAGAGGGGGAAAGAGGGAAGGGGAGGAAGGATGCTTCCCGCACCCCGAAAGGCCCTGCCGGATGCCGCGTTGCGCCGGTCCGCCTCAGGCCGGTGGACGCCAGACCAGCAGGTGGGACCGGCAGGTCGCGCAGTCGCTGCTGCCGAACCCCGCCAGCACATGGCCGAAGCCGGGCAGCGCGCCGAGCCGGGTGAGGATCGCGCATTCCGATCCGCCCTCGATCGCGAACGCCGTCATCCCGCCCGCACTCGCGGTGAGATGGTCGATATGCCAGTGCCGCTTCTTGTCGCGCCGGAAATGGCGGCCCAGCCGCGCGCCGATGCCGCCGGGCCCATAGGCGCTGCCCGCATAGACATAATGGCCGGGCGGCAGGCTGTGCCCCGCGCCTCGGTAGGAGAACGCCACCGGATCGACCAGGGTGAAGGCCAGCGCATAGGCGCCCTTCCAGCGCGGCGCCGCCGCCACGCCGCCGGGAAGGACGATGGCCGATGCGGGCAGCGCCGCGCCGACGCATCCCGGCCAGCCGGCATCATCATCGGGGGCGGGCAGGGGCAGGTCCATAGTTCATCCATCCTCCTGCGGGCGAGTCTATCCCGCTTTCACCGCGGCTGCGCAAAGACAATATGGTGCAAGGACGATAGGGCCGGCCTATCGGCGCGTCTCGAAGAGGGAGACGCGCCGGGGCTGGCGCAGCTCGACCGGCGCGCCCAGTTCGCGCTGCAACATCGCCAGCATCCAGCTTCTGTGCCGGGCAAGGAATTCGGCGAACCCGTCGGGCCTGGCGGGGTTGAAGGTCGGCACCTGCCAGTCCGCCGCCGGTTCCTTATAGGGGACGAAGGGCTGGCCGGCGCCGTCCTCCGGCGCATCGACATGGCGGCCCAGATAGACATTGCCCTTGAAGCGGATATAGCCGGCGGGCTCGAAGCCCGGCTTGATCAGATAGTCCGGCCCGCTGCGCCCGGCTTCGCTGCCGTAACGCGCCGTTCCCGCCACCTTGAACACATTGCCGTTGAAGCGGACGTCCCGCGCCCAGCCGTCCCATTGCGTGGCGATGACCATCTGCACGTCCATCGCCTTGCCCACATGGATGACGTTCTTCTCGATCACCGCGCCATATACGTTGCCGGCGAGCTGGAAGATGCGGCTGCCGTCGTTGCGGCTGACATTGAAGCGGGCGACGGTGCCGCGATTGCCGAGATTGTCCTGGCCGTCATGCCGGGGGGAGCAGACCAGAAGGAACCCGCCCGCATTGTCATGGCTGTAATTGTATAAAATGGTCGTATGCCGCGAGTTGAAATCGGAATCGAAGCCCTGCCCGTCATAGCGCGTGCGCGTATAGGCGGCCTCGTTGAGCTGGATCAGGCTGTTGTCGGTGCTCCACTGCCAGATCCCGGCATTGTATCCGGGCGCGCGGCTGCCCGCATAGCGGACGATATTATGCTCGATGAGCGCGCCGTCCGTGCCGCGCGGCACGATGCCGTCGCCGCCTATATCCTCCAGATAATTGTCGCGGATGACGACATCCTCGCTCGGAAACCAGTTGCGGGCCGACACCCGGTCGCTGATCCCGGCGATGCCGGAGCGGTCGACCCGCCATATGATGTTGCGCTCGATCGCCAGGTCGCGGAAACGGGTGGCGAGCCGCTGTCCTGTGGCGCGAAAGACGATCCCGCCATTGTCCTTGCGGTCGTTGGTGCCGCGCACATCGTGGATATACATGTCGCTGATGCGGATGCCCCGCGTCACGCCCATATTCTCGGCCGACACGAGGACGCCGAAGCGCTGTCCCGCCACCGGGCCGTCGTTCGTCACCTCCAGCCCGCGCACGGTCACATATTCGGCGTTCATCACCGCCACGCCGTAGGACGACACGCCCCCGGCCTCTATGCGCGGCCGGGGCCCGGTGCCGGTGGCGGAAACGAGGATCGGCTCCCCCGCCCGGCCGGACCGGGTGATGCTGAGGGGCTCCTTCCAGACCGAACCCGCCACGAGGAGAACCCGGTCGCCCGGCCGCAGCGGAAAGTCGCGGATGCGCGCCAGCGACCGCCACGGGCGATCCTGCGAGGTGCCGGCGAACCTGTCGTCCCCGACGACCGAATCTATATAATAGGTTTCGGCATGGGCCGCCGCGACCGGCCCCGCCCCTATAAGAAGAGCCAGTAACCCGATTTTCCCGAACGAAGCGGCCAATTCCTTGTCTCTCGATGGCATGGCGTGGACTGTTTCCCGCAATGATGCGAAAGGGCCGCTGAATGCAAGGTGAAGCGAAGGCGGAAGGCCGGTCGGGTCAGCGCGACGGCTGCGCCCCCGGCCGGCGGCCTTTCCCGCCATGGCGCTTCAGGACGAGCCGCGCGACGAGCCCGGCGAGCAGGAACGGCACGACCAGAAGCGCCGCGCCGATGCCGAGCAGCTGCCAGCCGTCCAGCATTTCGAGGGGGAGGCTGGCCCCCGCGACATAGCCCGGCGCGAGCAGGGCCGGAACCCACAGCAGCGCCGAGCCTATATTGGCCATCTGGAAGCTGCGATGGGGCATCTGCATGACGCCCGCCACCAGCGGGATCGTCGCCCGCACCGGGCCGAAGAAGCGGCCGAGGAACACGGCGGCGAAGCCATGGCGGCGGAAGAACAGCCGCGCCCTGGCGACTGCGGCCCGATGCCTGCACAGCGGCCAGCGCCGGTAGATCGCCGGGCCGATCCAGCGGCCGAGAAGATAGGAAATCCAGTCGCCCAGCACCGATCCGGCGATCGCCCAGAACAGCACGGGCAGCGGGTCGAGCACCCCGGCCGCGACCAGCCCGCCGATCGTCATCATCAGCGCGACGGCGGGCACGAACATGCCGACGAGGATCAGCGATTCGGCAAAGGCCAGCAGCCCGATGACGGGTCCCGCCAGCGCCGCGTTGCCGGTGATCAGCGCCAATATGCCGGCCAGCAGGTCGTCGATCGCGGTCATGTTCTCCAGGAATCCGCCAGCGCATCCGCCGTGGCGTCGATCTGGCCGGGGTTGCCCTCGCCGGTCAGCGCGTAGGAAAAATCGCCCTTGCGCCAATAGGCGACCGACTGGCTGCCATCCTGCACCGTATCGGGATCGCGCGGCGCGGAGGACCGCTCGCGAAGGGCGAGGATGGAGAGGGTGCGGCCTTCCGCCGTCTGCACCGCGATCAGCAGCGCGGGCACCCTGGTGCCGCGCAGCATCTCGACATCGATGACCCGCCAGTCCGGCGGCAGCCTCGGAATGGCGATGCGCGAAGCCGAGAGCAGGGCCTGCGCGCGGTCGGAAAAGGGCTGGTAGGCGACGAGGCCGGTGCGTTCCTTGATGGACCGGTGCGACGCCACCGCCAGATCGACATAGGAGGGGGGCGAGGAGGTCATGTTCAACGCCGCCAGCGCCACCAGCGCCATCGCCGCCACCCCGGCGAGGCCGGCGGCGGGCCGGCGCCAGAGCGAGCGGCCTTCCTTGCGCACCCGCTCCGCCGTCGCGGCGAGGGACCGGGGCAGCGCCGGGTCCGGGCTGGCGAGCAGTTGCAGGGCGCTGCGGTTGCGGAAATCCGCCATCACCTGCGCGGCAAGGCCGGGATGGCGCGAAAGATGATCCTCGACCGCCAGGCGTTGGGGCAGGTCCAGCTCGCCGTCGATATAGGCCTCTATCTCCATCCTGCCGATCGGATCAGTCGTCATCCCGTCCTCCAACGATCCTGAGGCCGCGATCGGCGGCGTTCCCGCCGTCGGCGCCGTCCTCCGCCGCCCCGCCTTCGGCCCGCCGCAGCGCGGCGCGGGCGCGGCTCAGCCGCGACATGACGGTGCCGACCGGTATGTCGAGAATGGCGGCCGCCTCCTGATAGCTCTGCCCCTCGACCGCGACCAGATGGAGGATGGCGCGATAGGGTTCCGGCAGCGCGGCGAAGGCCTGCGCCACCTGATGCAGCGTGGCCGCATGCTCCTGATCCGGGTCCAGACGGTCGGTCAGCATTCCGGCGAACCGCGTGTCGCGCCGCGCGCGCGCCTCCTCGCGGCGGCGGGTCGAGATGAAGATATTGTGCACGATGGCGAGCAGCCATCCCCGGCGCGAGCCGTCCGGCCGGAACAGGTGCCGCTTTTCCAGCGCCTTCAGCAGCGCATCCTGAACGACGTCGTCCGCCGCCTGCTCGTCGCGGGTGAGCGAGCGGGCATAGCGCCGCATGGAGGACATTTCCTCCAATATGTCGGTCGGCAGGAGCTGGGACATATGGGTGCCTACGCCTGGAACGATGCTTCTATTCCCTTCCCGTACCGGTTTTATCGCGTTGGAGGCATTTGTCATAGCCCCGAACGACCTGGGCCAGCGTTTCTTCCCAGCGGCAGGCATTGGCGGCAAGGCTGGCCGCCCGCCCCAGCGCGCGGCGGCGGGCCGGGTCCGCGATCAGGTCCAGAAGCGCGGCGGCATAGGCCTCGCCGGAAAGGGGCGGGACCAGAAGGCCCGTCCGCCCGGTGTCGATCAGCGAGGAAGCGCTGGGCACATCGGCGGAAATGATCGCCAGCCCGGAGGCCATCGCCTCCAGATTGACGTTGCCGAACGCCTCGGTGATGCTGGGGTTGATCAGCACGTCGGCGCTCGCCACCGCCCGGCCCAGCCGCCTTCCTTCCAGATGGCCGAGGAAATAGGCATTGGGCAGGCGCTGGGCGAGCCAGTCGCGCGCGGGCCCCTCGCCGACGATCAGCGGCCGCACGGGGTGTCCGGCGGCCCGCGCCCGCAGGATCGCGTCCATGAAGATGTCGAGGCCCTTTTCCAGCACCAGCCGGCCGAAGAACAGCGGCACCACCTCCTGCGGCATATAGCCCAGCGACCGGCGGAAGGACTCGTCGCGCAGATCGGGGTGGAAGGCGGCGCGGTCGACCCCCCGGCTCCAGATCGAAATGCGGTCGCCGCCGTAGCGCCCGGCGAATTCCTCGGCGATCGGCGGGGTGGGGGCCAGTATATGGTCGCAATCGTCATAGAAGCGATCGAGATAGCGCTCCATCGGCCCGCGCAGCATCGCGAGGCCGTAATAGGAAAGATAGGTTTCGAACCGGGTGTGGAGGCTGGCCACCACCGGGATGCCGCTGCGCCGCGCGTGGCGCTGGGCGCTGCGCCCCAGCCAGTCCGGCGCGGAAAGGTGGACGATATCGGGTGCGAAGGCAGCGAGATCGCGCCGGATCGCGCGCGGCAGGCCGAGCGCCAGCCGATATTCGCCCCGCCCCGGTATGGCGACCGAAGGCACCGGCACGACATCGCCGACGCAGGGGAAAGAGGTTTTGGGGGTGGTGGGCGAATAGATGCGCACCTGTGCCCCGCGCGCGAGCAGATAATCGACCAGCCGGTTGAGCGCCCGGTTGGCGCCGTCGCGTACCCCGTTGTAATTGCCGGAGAAAAGAGAAATGCGCAGCGGCCTTCCGGCGATCTGCAACGATGGCGGGCCGGCATCCGGCGGCGAAACGGGTGGCGGGGATTGAAGAGCGAGGGCTTGCTGTACCATGCGCGGTATACGCGCGCCCGATCCGGTTTATTCCCGGCGGGCGGGCGATGGTTCCCTGTTGGCGCGGCGTCCCGATTATGGGATGGCTTTGCGCACCGGCCCCCGCACGGGGGCGCCGGGGAAAGGACAGGCCATGCCGCGCGCGCAGAAGCTCAAGGTCTACCGCACGCCGATCGGCTTTCACGATGCCTATGTCGCGGCGACGAGCCGGAAGGCGGCGTTGAAGGCGTGGGGCAGCGATGCCGATCTGTTCGCGCGCGGCATCGCCGAGCAGGTCGAGGACCCCGAACTGATGCGCGAGCCGCTGGCGCGGCCGGGCACGGTCGTCCGCCGCCTGCGCGCCACCCGCGAGGAACAGCTCGCCGCGCTGCCGGAGCGGAAACCGGCGCGTCGGGCGGCGCGCGGGCCGGTTGAAGCCGATGCCTCACCGGTCCGGCGGGCGGAGGCGCCGCCAGTGCCGCGCAAGGCGCCCCGGCCCAAACCCCGGCCCAAGCCTAAACCCCGGCCGGATCGCGGCGCGCTCGACAAGGCGGAGGAGGCGCTTGCCGCCGCCGGGGCGAGGCACGCCGCCGAACAGGCGGAGATCGCCCGGCGGCAGGCCGCGCTCGACCGCGAGCGGCGGCAACTGGAAAGGCGGCAGGACAAGGAGCGCGCGACGCTGGAACGGCGGGCCGAAACCGCCCGCGCCCGCTATGAACGCGCGATGCGCGACTGGCGAAGGTAGGGCAGGGCGACATCACGCTCGCCGGCGGACGCCATCCTCCCCTTCCCTGAAGGGGAGGGGAACGAGGGGTGGGGTGTGCCGCTGGGCGCAAAGGCGGGAGTCCGGGGCAAGACCCCACCCCAACCCCTCCCCTTCAGAGGAGGGGCTTTCATCCGAGCCACACCCCCGTCATGCCGGCGCAGGCTGGCATCTCAGGAGGCGGCGCGCGACAGGGCCACAGACCCCGGCCTGCGCCGGGGTGACGGTAGAGGCCAGGATTCGCAAACCCCGCCGGACCTTATGCGGCGCCTCCCTTCAGCGCGAGACGGCCTTGCAGGCCGCCCTATGCCGCTACCGACCTGCCCTAGGACGATCCGCCGCGATCGGTCCTCGCCAGCCGCCGTCCGGTGACCAGCGTCTGGATGACGAACAGCAGGATCAGGATCATCCCCGCCACGCCGACGAACAGGTCGAAGCCCGACAGCTTGCCGAACACCCCCGGCCCGGAGCCGAGCATCATCATCATCAGCGTCAGCGCGATCAGCATCAGCCGCAATTCGGTGGGCCCCGCCGCGAGGTAGGACAGCTTGAACTCGCCCAGCACGCGGGCGGAGAGATAGGCGTGGATCGACAGCAGCAGATAGCCCGCCAACGCCACCAGCGCGACGTCCATCGTCACGAAGGGGCTGAGGCCGATGCCTGCGAGGATCAGCAGCGTCGCGAGGCCATCGCAGCTATGGTCGATGAAATAGCCGTAGGAAGGGCGCTCGATCCGGCGATAGCGGGCGAGGCTGCCGTCCATCGAATCCCCGAACCATTGCACGACATAACCGGCGATGGCGAGCAGCAGCCACGACGCCGCGAGATTGCTGGCGACATAGCCCGCGAAGGTCATGAACGCCCCCACCATGCCGAGCGAGGTCAGCTTGTCGGGCGTGACCCAGGCGGGCATCCGGGCGCACAGCCAGTTGAGCAGCCGCCTTTCCCTGGCGGCGAGCCAGTTCTGCTGGATGCGGGAGAGCGAGGGCGCGGTCTTCGGTTGCACTGTCATGGCTCTTATTGGGCCCTCGCGTTCCGATGAGAAATGGCTGAATGTCTTTCCGCCCCGAAACAGGGTTGGCCTGAACCGGGGCTGGGCGCATCAGATAGCAGGCGGAAATCGCGCAATGCAAGCGTCATGCAGCCTCTCGCGCCGCCCCATGCGCCGTGCCGCTTCGGGCGGGCGGCGATCCGCATTGCCGCGCGCGCGGCGCGGCTCTATTGCGGAAGTCCGTTTCCACGCCCTTGCCGAAGAGGACAGCATGCCGACAGACCGCTTCCCCCCGCTGCGGACGGACAACGACCGGATCGCCCTGATCGACGGCGACCGGCGCGTCAGCTATGGCGCGCTCCATGGCGCGGTGGAACGGCTCGCCACCGGATTGCTGGGGGGCAAGGCGGATCTGGAGGAGGAACGCATCGCCTTCTTCCTGCCCGCGGGCACGGATTACGTCACCCTGCTGCACGGCGTCTGGCGCGCGGGCGGGATCGCGGTGCCGCTGAATGTCGGCGCGACGCTTGATGAACTCGACCATTATCTCGGCTGCGCGCGGGTGACGCGGCTGGTCGCCCATGCCGGGGATCATGCGATGCTGGGCGAGCTGTGCGCGCGGCTGGGCATCGACCTGCTGCGGCCGGACGAGCTGATGGCGGCGCAAGCGGGCGCGTTGCCGGAGATCGTCGAGGACCGGCGCGCGATGATGGTCTTCACCAGCGGCACCACCAGCAAGCCCAAGGGAGTGGTGACGACCCATGGCAATATCCGCGCGCAGATCACCGTGCTGCTGGACGCCTGGGGCTGGTCGGGCGAGGATCGCATTCCGCTGTTCCTGCCGCTGCACCATGTCCATGGCATCATCAACATATTGAGCTGCGCGTTGTGGGCGGGCGCGAGCGTGCATCTCTTCCCCCGCTTCGACGCCGCCGCCGTTGCGGCCCGCGTCTCGGCCGGGGACTATACGGTCTTCATGGCGGTGCCGACCGTCTATGTGAAGCTGCTCGATCATCTCGACGGGCTGGACGAGGGGGCCGCGCGCGCGATGTGCGAGGGCTTCGCCGCGATGCGCCTCACCGTGTCGGGCTCCGCGGCCTGCCCGGTGCCGCTGTTCGAGCAATGGCGCGCGCGCACCGGGCAGGTGCTGCTGGAGCGCTACGGCATGACCGAGATCGGCATGGCGCTGTCCAACCCCTATCGCGGCGAGCGGCGGGCGGGCCATGTCGGCCAGCCGCTGCCCGGCGTCGAGGTGCGTCTCTACGGCGAGGACGACCGGCCGATCGGGGAGGAAGGGCAGCCGGGCGAGATCCGCGTCAAGGGGCCGAACGTGTTCCTCGAATATTGGGACAATGAGGAAGCGACGCGGGCGAGCTTTCGCGACGGCTGGTTCTGCACCGGCGACATGGCGGTGGTCGAGCGGGGCTATTACCGCATCATGGGGCGGACCTCGATCGATATCATCAAGTCGGGCGGCTACAAGCTGTCGGCGCTGGAGATAGAGGCGGTGCTGCTCGCCCATCCCGCCATCGCCGAGGCGGCGGTGATCGGCGTCGAGGACGCCACCTGGGGCGAGGTGGTGGCGGCGTTCCTCGTGACCCGGCCGGGCGCGGCGGTGTCGGCGGAGGAGATTGCGGCCTGGTGCGGGGAGCGGCTGTCCTCCTACAAGGTGCCGCGACAGGTCCGCTTCGTCGACAGTCTGCCCCGCAACGCGATGGGCAAGGTCACCAAGCCGGATCTGAAGGCGCTTCTGACCAGCGCCTGAGCGGGAAGGGCGCGCGCGCTTACACGCCTTCGAGCGGCCAGACCTCCACGACGCCATGGGCGACGGCGCAGGGGGAGCGGGAGACGAGTTCGACCGCCTCTTCAAGGTCGGCCGCCTCGATGATCGCGAAGCCGGCGACCGGCAGCGCGGCGGAGAGATAGGCGCCCTCCTGCGTCCGCACGCCCGCCGCATCCGGGTTGCGGACCTGAACCGGCGGCCCGGCAATGCCCATGATCGCGCCGCGCTGCTTCAACGCCTCGTCCTGCGCATGCGCGGCGGCGCGGACATCCGGCGCCGTCCGGTCATAGCCCGCCTGATCGCCATATCCGATCGTCACATATTTCGGCATATCGACTCTCCTTCCGTTGGGGGAGAAACCGACCCTTTGCCTTTACGTCACCCTGAACTTGTTTAGCTGCGCTGGCATGACGAAGAAGCTCAAACCATCCTCCCCCACAAAACCCGCCAGCCGCACGCGATGTTCCCTCAATAGTGCGGCACGAGGAAAGGGTGGAAATCCTCCATGTCGGGTTCGCGCAACTGCTCCTGAAACTGTTCGTAGCTCCACGGCCACAGCGCGATCTGGCCGTTCCTGTCCATGTACGAGCTTTTGCAGCCGGTCGCCCAGATGGTCCCCGGCATGCGCCGGGCGATGGCGTCGTAGAGCCGGTCCATCGCCTCGACGCGCGAGGGTTATATGCCGCTCGGCGATTTCATCGACGAGGTGATGGCGCTGTTCGCCCGGCCGGAAACCCCCGCCGAAATAGTGGTCGAGCGCGCCCGCGCGCTGCGCTGGGCAGAGCGGGAAGGGCGGTTCGACCAGACGGTCGCGATGCTGAGCGAGCATAATCCGCCCGATTGAGGCGGAAGGCGATACCCTAGCTGGTGACGCGCAGCGGTTCGGGCGCCACGCTTTCCGGCGGCTGCGGAATGCCGCCCGCTTCCTCGCGGATCAGCCTGGCGAGCAAGCGCCGCGCCCGCACCGCCGCGCCGTCGCCCACCAGGATCGCCGGGCGCATCGACCAGAAGTCCCGGCCCGCCATGTTCGCGGCGACCTGCGCGATCATCGGCTCGTCCTCGGTTTCGAACGCCTGCTTGATGCCGCCATGGATGATCCGGCCCAGCTCCTCGTTTTCGGGTTGCCGGTTGCGGCCGACCATCCAGAAATAATGGGTCGACGTCTCGGTTTCCGGCGTCAGCAGATGGGCGCTGGGCAGCCACGGCCCGTCCGCCGGATCGCCGCCCACATCGGTCACCCCGACGTCGAGCAGCAGGTTCGACGGCGCGGTCCAGCGCATGTGGGAGCGCATGTCGCCACGCCCGGCCGCCTTGTCCCACACCAGCCGGAACAGCGGGGTTATCTCCTCGTCGTCGTTCCACAGATAGGAATAGACGGTCCGCCCCTCCTGCTCGACCCTGGTGCGCGAGCGCGCCGCGAAGCTTTCCGGCGCGAGGAACGGGTGCAGGAATGCCGCATGGCTGAGGTCGAGCAGATTGTCGTTGATCAGCTCGTAATTCGCCCCGACATGCAGATAGTCGCGCGAGCTGACGATATCCGGCCGGTCGTAGACGGAAAAGTCGGGGATCAGCGCGGGGTCGGCCCGTTCCGGGTCGCCCGGCCAGATCCACAGCGCATGATGCCGCTCCACGACCGGATAGCTCTTGACCAGCGCGCCGGGCGGGACGGTGCCGTCGCCATGCGGATTGTGCACGCATTTCCCGGCGGGGTCGAAGCGCAGCCCATGATAGGGGCAGCGGATCGTGTCGCCGAAGACCTTGCCCTGGCTGAGCGAGGCGAAGCGGTGCGGGCAGATGTCGCCCAGCGCGATCGCGCGCCCGTCCTCCGCGCGGTAGATCGCCACCGGCTCGCCCAATATCGTGATGCGTACCGGCGTTTCGCCGAGCGTTTCCGACCATCCGGCCACGTACCAGGCGTCGAACAGAAACGGCATGCTGCTTTCCCTCTCGCTGATGCCGTCGATCCTGTCGCGGCTTGTTCTCCCTCTCCTTTTACCATCGCCGGCGGGCGCGTCCAATCGGTTCGCTTTATCCGATGCATAGGCAGCGCCGATGCCCGCTTCCTAACATAGGTTTAGTCCGGGAACCGGTTCGCCGCCGTCGGGTTCGGGATTCACCCCAGAATTCGAACGATGGAGGATGCCATGGCTACCCAACAGACGGGCCAAGCCCGGACAGGAACGCACGACCAGACCTATGACGTCGTTTCGGTGGTCTATCACGCGCTTCAGGGCGCGGAGAACTGCCAGACCTATTGCGACGATGCCGAGACCGACGAGGCGCGCCGCTTTTTCGAGCAGGCCGCGCAGGCGCAGCGCGATCTGGCCGATCGCGGCAAGCAGGTGCTGAAGCAGTGCCTGAAGAGCGAGGCAGGCGACGGCGCGGCGGACAGCGAGGAAGAAGGCGAGGCCGTCCGGTTCGAGCCCGACCCCATACTCGATGACGAGCTGGCCGCAAGCCGGTCGCATTGAGCGGCGAGCGCTGAACGGACATCACCGGGCAGGCCGCGCACGCATCCGCAGCCGGAAGGCCGGTTGAACCGCGTCGCCCGGCCCGGCCAGAGAGGCTGGAGGCCGAATGTCGATCACGACCGACCCGGAATGGCAGCAGCTGGCGCTCTACGCCGCGGGCGGGGCGTTGCTGCTGATCCTGATCTTCAACATTCCCCATGTCGGGCGGATCATCCGCTGGCTCTTCTCGTTCGCGCTGCTCGCCTTCTGCCTGTTCCTGCTGCTCCAGCAGGCGCCGTTCGACCCCAATCTCTCGCGCCTGGTGACGCGGCTTGGCCTCGACAGTCAGGAGGTGGTCGGCGAGGAAGTGCGCATCGCCATGGCGCGCGACGGGCATTTCTGGGCGCAGGTGTCGGTCAACGGCGTCGAGCGGCGGATGCTGGTGGACAGCGGCGCGACGGTGACCGCGCTGTCCCGGCAGACGGCGGAGCTGGCGTCGGTGGAGCGCGGCGCGGGCCTGCTGCCGGTGGCGATCCGCACCGCCAACGGCACGATCCCGGCCGAAACCGGCACGGTCGGGCGGCTGCGGCTGGGCAGCATCGAGGCGCGCGACCTCAAGGTCGTGATATCGCCCGCGCTCGGCACCATCGACATATTGGGCATGAACTTCCTGTCGCAGCTGGCCTCGTGGCGGGTCGAGGACCGGACGCTGATCCTCGTGCCCCGCGCCGCCGGGGAGGAGGCCCGCTAGAGCGTTTCAAGTCAGATGGAACATCTGACGGCTCGGAAAACGCGGCAGCCTGGCGGCGCGCACGCCTCATTCGTCGGCGGTGCCCGGCGCGGCCATCTTGCGATGCTGCTCGGCCAGCAGCGCGGCGGGCGTCACATGGGCGGCGGCGGCCTGCAGCTTGTTGCGCCAGCCCGAAACGATATGCGCCTTGCCCGCCATCAGCGCGTCCCACCCGTCCTGCGCGACCTTGCCGGCGTCGTCCTTCTCCTGCTCGCCGACCTTGGTGTCGAGCATGTCGGCGCGGTCGAAGAACTCCGTCTCGGTCGGGCCGGGCATCAGCGTGGTGATGGTGACGCCCTTCGCGTCCTTCAGCTCGTTGCGGATCGCGTCGGCGAAGCTGTCGATGAACGCCTTGCTGCCGTTGTAGACCGCCTGAAAGCTGCCGGGGATGAACCCCGCGATCGAGCCGGTGATCAGCACCTTGCCCCGGTCGCGCTCCACCATCGGCTTCAATATCCGGTGCAGCAGATAGACGGTGCCGGTCACATTGGTGTCGATCACCCGGCGCCAGTCGGCGACCTGCTGGTCGAGGAACGCATGCCCCAGCCCGCGCCCGGCATTGGCGCAGAGCAGGTCGACCGGGCGGCCGTCGGCGGCGTCGAGCAGCCGGTCCACCCCCTCCAGCGTCGCCAGATCGGCCTCGACCGCGCGCACCGGCGTGCCGTGCTTGCGGAAATCGGCGGCCGCTGCCTCGATCTGCGGCTCGTCCGCCGCGACCAGCAGGTCATAGCCGTCCTTTGCTGCGAGATGGGCCAGCTCGAAGCCGATGCCGGTCGAGGCGCCGGTGACGATCGCCAGTTTGTCAGCCATGATTCTCTCCTCATGCGGCGGCGGCCATGCCGGGCTTCAGCACGACCTTGGTCACCTCGTTCTGATGACCGTGGAACATCTTGTAGCCTTCGGCCGCCTGTTCGAGCGGCAGGCGGTGGCTGATCAGGAAGGTGGTGTCGATCTTGCCCTCGACGATCGCATTGAGCAGCGCGGGCATGTAATGCTGCACATGGGTCTGCCCGGTGCGCAGCGTCAGCCCCTTTTCCATGAACGCGCCGAGCGGGAACTTGTCGACCAGCCCGCCATAGACGGCGGGCATCGACACCCGCCCGCCCTTGCGGCAGGCGATGATCGCCTGGCGGATCGAATGGATGCGATCGGTGCCAAGGAAGGTGGACGCCTTGATCTGGTCGATCACATTGTCGAGGAAAAAGCCGTGCGCCTCCAGCCCCACCGCGTCGATGCAGGCGTCGGGGCCGATGCCGCCGGTCATTTCCATCAGCGCCTCATAGGTGTCGCTCTTCTCGAAGTTGATCGTCTCCGCGCCGAAGCGCCTCGCCAGCTCCAGCCGATGCGGGAAATGGTCGATCGCGATCACCCGCTCCGCCCCCATCAGCAAGGCCGATTGCACCGCGAACAGCCCGACCGGGCCGCAGCCCCACACCGCGACGGTATCGCCCGGCTCGATCTGCGCATATTCGGCCGCCTGCCAGCCGGTCGGCAGGATGTCGGAGAGGAACAGCACCTGCTCGTCCTCCAGCCCGTCCGGCACGACGATCGGGCCGACATCGCTGAACGGCACGCGCACATATTCGGCCTGCCCGCCCGCATAGCCGCCGGTCATGTGGCTGTAGCCGAACAGGCCGGACATGGGCTGGCCGTAGAGGAATTGGGCGATATCCTGGTTGTCGGCCGGGTTGCCGTTGTCGCAGGCGGAATATTGATGCTTGCCGCAATGATAGCAGCTGCCGCAGGCGATGGTGAAGGGCACGACGACGCGCTGCCCCTTTTCCAGCGTCGATCCGGGCCCGGTCTCGACCACCTCGCCCATGAACTCGTGGCCCAATATGTCGCCGACCTGCATCGTCGGGATATAGCCGTCATAGAGATGCAGGTCGGAGCCGCAGATCGCGGTGGACGTGATCCTGATGATCGCGTCGCGCGGGTTGAGGATTTCCGGGTCGTCCACCGTCTCGACGCGGACGTCGTGCTTGCCGTGCCAGGTGAGCGCGCGCATCAGCCTTCCTCCTCTTCTTCCAGTTCCCGGCGGTTGCGGGCCGCCGTCGCGATCTCGCCGGTTTCCATCAGCTGTTTGAAGCGGCGCAGGTCGCGGCGGGCCTGAATCGCGGGCTCGCGCTGGAACATCCTGGCGATCAGCTTGCCGAGCAGGCCCGCGGGCGGATCGTAGAGGATGGTCGCGGTGACGACCGTGCCGCGCTCGCCCGCGTCGCGAAAATCGATGCGCCCGCTATTGGGGACGTCCGCGCCCTCGGTCGAGGCCCAGGCGATCAGCTCGCCGGGCCGGTCCTCGGTGATGACCGCATCCCATTCCACCGTCCTGCCGCCGGGCGCCTTGACGACCCAATGGCTGGTGCGCTCGTCGAGCATGTCGACCCGCTCCACATTCTCCATGAAGGCGGGCAGGCGGGCGAAGTCGCGCCAGAAGGCGTACAGCTCCGCGCGCGGGCGGTTGATCGTGACGGAGCGGCCGACGAGGCTGTCGCCCCTGTCCTCGACCAAGGCGGCCTTGGCCTCGTCCAGCGCGTCGCCGTGCTTGGCGGTGGTCAGTGGCGCGTCGTCGCGGATGTCGTCGCGGGTATCGGGCATGGGGCGGCCTCCTCTCCAGACTGCGATAGTGCGGGAAACGGCATCGGGCGGGCATGCTGCCTCGTCCTTTCCCCGCTGAACGCACAGGCGCGCGGATCGGTCCGCCGGGATGCGACGAATGCAGGGGGAATCTGCTTCGTTTCGTCGTATTTAGGCCGGCGCCCCGGTCACAGCATCTGCGCGACCAGCCTGCACCCCAGCGCGACCATCAGCAGGTAGATGATCGTATAGAAACGTTGCGCATCGACCCGGCGCACCAGCGCGACGCCCCCGGCGGTGGCCGCCAGCGCGACCGGCAGCAGCAGTGCGCTCGCCCGCAGATTGGCGGGCGTGAACTGCCCCAGCGCCGCATAGGTGGGGATCTTCATCCAGTTCATCGCGGCGAAGGCGATGGCGGTGGTGCCGACCAGCACGTCGCGCGGCAGCTGGCGCGGGATCACCCACATCTGGAACGGCGGCGCGCCCGCATGCGCGATCTGGCTGGCGAAGCCGGAGCCGACGCCGAAGAGCGAGCCGACCCAATAGGGGGAATTGGACGGCATCGGCACCTTGCCGCCGCGCTCGATCCACAGCCGGTACAGCCCGAACAGCAGCGAGAGCAGGCCGATGATGCCGGTCACGACCCGCGCATCGACCAGCGCCGCCAGCGCATAGCCCAGCCCGACCCCGACGGCCATGCCCGGCAGCATCGCGGCGAGGATCGCCCCGTCCCATGTCCGGCGGAACGCCCAGACGCCGACCGCATCCTGCACGACGAGGATGGGGAGGAGCACCGCCGCCCCCTCTATCGGGTTCACGGCCTGCGCCATGATCGGCATGGACAGCATCCCCAGCCCGGCAAAACCGCCCTTGCCGAGGCCGGAAAAGGTGACGGAAAGGATCGCGCAGAGGAGGACGAGCGGATCGGTGAGGGTCATGGACAGGGTCTTTGCAGCGGGTTCGTCAGGAAGCGGCCGCCCGCCCGCGCCGTCCGGCTTTCCCCGGCAGGGCAGGCCGTCCCGTCAGCGGCCGTCGCGGGGATAGTCCCTGTAGCATTCGCAGCACTGGCTTTCCAGCGTGTCGCGGTCGGTGATGGTCATCGTGCCGCGCCCATGGTCGATCGCGCCCGCGGCGTGCAGCCGGGCGCAGGCGTCGCTGATCGTCGCCAGCCGCAGCCCGAAGATATTGGCGAGCGTGCGCTGGGTGATGTCGAAATGGTTGCTGTCGTTGCGGTCGAGCGCGCGCAGCAGCCAGGTGGCGACGCGCTGGCTCGCGGAATGGACGCTGGCGCACACCACGCCGCGCATCAGGTCGCGCAGCAGCCCGCGCGAGGCGCCGCGCATGATGTCCTGCAACGGTTCGCAGGCGGTCAGCGCCGCCGCGAAATCATTGGCCGACAGCCAGGACGCCCGCCCGGAAATCGCCACCACCGCATGATAGGAGGTGACCCTTTCCCCCAGCAGATAATCGACGCCGATGAAGCTGTCGCGGCCGATCGACATGTTCTCGACCGTCCGCCCGTCCTGCAACACCACCTGCAACGATATGATTCCGCTGTGCGGGAAGATCATGTGAATCAGCGGATTGTCGGGTTCGTACAGCACCTCGCCGGTCTGCACCGGCTTCGTGACCAGGCGGTCGTACACCAGCTCCGGCACCTCCGTATAAAGCGCCTTCAATATTGTATTTTCGAGAGGTTCAGCGGTCATCGTCACCAAGGCCAATGGCAAAGTCCAGTAAGCTTAATAAATTAGTAACCATTCATATATACGGTACCGTATCTACAGAGTTAGAAAATCGATAATTATAATATTCGGTAGCCGAGGAGCAGTAAAAGCCGGAAGCGGCATTGTTAACTTTTTCCCCATTTGGTTCTCCCTCGGCCGGCGGAATTACCGTGCAACGCAAAATGTTTATTTTTGTCAACGCAAATATATCGGAAGCTTGCCATGAAGATAAACGTAAATGAAGATTTTTCTTCGCAGGCCGCCTCTCCCCTGCCTTCGCTGGCGGTGGTGATTGGGGCGCAATCTCATGGACCGGAAGCACGACTTGAGCAGGCCGAACTGCATGCCTATCGCGAGGCGCTCGACCATGTGGCGATCGTCGCCACCACCGACCGGGCGGGCCGCATCACCGACGTCAACCGGCTGTTCTGCGAGATCAGCGGCTATGCGCGGGAAGAGCTGATCGGCGCGGATCACCGGCTGCTGAACAGCGGGCACCACCCGTCGCATTTCTTCCGCCAGATGTGGCAGACCATCGCGCAGGGCAATGTCTGGCGCGCCGACATCTGCAACCGCGACAAGAAGGGGCGGCTCTACTGGGTCGACACCACGATCGCGCCCCGGCGCGACGGGGACGGGCGGCTGGTGGGCTATGTCTCGATCCGCTTCGACATCACCAGCCGCAAGATCGCCGAGGCGGAAGTGCTCGCCGAGCTGCGGCGGCGCGAGGTGACCGAGAACCTGCTGGTCGACATCATCGAAACCATTCCCAACGGCCTTGTCGCCTATGATTCCCAAGGGCAGCTCCTCTTCTGCAACAATGCCCACCGAAAGCTTTACGATCTGGCGTCCTGCTCCCCCGCGCGCTCGCCGATGATGCAGTCGGGCGGCCGCCAGCCGCCGGCGTCCGGCCCCTTCGCGCCCGCCGACCTGCCCACGCACCTGTCCATCGGGCTGGAGGGCGAGGGCATGTCCAGGCCCTATATCCAGCAGCTGGATTCGGAGCGGTGGATACAAATCCATAACCGCCGGTCCGAATCCGGCAATCTGGTTTCGATACAAACCGATATATCGGCGCTGAAGCGAGCGCAGATGCAGATCAAGCACCAGGCCGAGCGCGACGCGCTGACCGGCATCGGCAACCGCACCATCCTGATGCGGCGCCTGTCCAACCTGTTCCGGTCGCGGTCGCGGGAGGACCGGGGCATGGCGATGCTGATGATCGTCGACCTCGACGACTTCAAGCTGATCAACGACCGCTTCGGCCATGACGGCGGCGACACGCTGTTGCAGCATATCGCCGAGCGGTTGCGCGCCTCGGTGCGGCGCAACGATACGGTGGTGCGGCTGGGCGGCGACGAATTCGCGGTGCTGATGCGCGACATTCCCGACCGGCCGGCGGTCGAGCGCATCGCCGGGACCATGCTGGGCAAGATGCAGCAGCCGGTGAAGGTCGGCCAGCAGACGATCATCCCGTCGGCCAGCATCGGCATCGCGCTGTTCCCCAAGGACGCGAAGACGCCGGGGGAACTGATGAAGAACGCGGACCTCGCGCTGTATCAGGCGAAGCTCAACGGGCGGCGCGGCTACAGCGTCTATGACAGCATGATCCGGCGGGACCGCAAGCGCCGGGCGGTGCTGATCGAGAAATTGCGCGTGTCGCTCTCCCGCGACGAGGTGGGCGTCGCCTTGCAGCCGCAAAGCAACCTGCGGTCCGGCCGCCACGAAGGGTTCGAGGCGCTGGCGCGGTGGAAGGTCGGCGGCGCCGCCGTGCCGCCGCTGGAGCTGATCTCCGTCGCCGAGGAGGCCGGGCTGATCACGCAGCTCAGCTACAGGCTGATCGACAAGGCGCTGGCGGCGATGGCCGGGTTCCGGCGCGACGGGCTTTCACCCGGCACCATCGCCTTCAACGTCGTCGCCGCGCAGCTTCAGGAGCCGGATTTCATCGAGCGCCTGTGCGCGATGGTGGAGGCGCACGGCCTCTCGCCGCAGGACATAGAGATAGAGGTGACGGAGAATGTCATCCTCGACCGGGCGGCGGGCAACATCGCCGCCGCGCTGAAGCAGCTGCACAAGAAAGGCATGTCGATCGCGCTCGACGATTTCGGCACCGGCTATGCCTCGCTCACCCATCTCAAGCAGTTTCCGATCGACATCCTCAAGATCGACCGGTCGTTCATTTCGGGCATATTGAACGAGAAGGACGACGAGATCATCGTGCGGACGATCATATCGCTCGCCCATAATCTCGGCTTCGAAGTCATCGCGGAAGGGGTCGAGACGATCGACCAGTACAAGCAGCTGTCGAACTTCGGCTGCGACCTGGTGCAGGGCTATCTGCTCGCCCGGCCGATGAGCGAGGAGGAAAGCCGCGCTTATCTGGACTCCGTCCGCAGGCCCGGCTTCCGCGACCTGCCCCTGCCGCGCTCCCTTCCGCCGGATGCCCGTTCCGCCGAAGGTCCGGGATAATCCTCAGCGTCCGAAATTCATCCACGATAGCGGGTTAACTGAAGACAGATGAACAGGGCCATGAATTTTCGATCATATCAGGAAATATTGGAGCATTTCGATGGCAAACTCAGCAGAATTAATCGGAAAGAGACTGGAATTTTATGAAATAGGACCGAAAAACGCCTATGAATTCCGCAAAATACACGGCCTCATCCGCAAACATGTTCCCCGGTCGATATCGGCCTTCTACGACAAGGTGACGCGCACGCCCGAGGCCGCGCGCTTCTTCGGGTCGCGGGCGATGATGGATCATGCGGGCGAGAAGCAGTTCAACCATTGGTGCGCGATCTTCGAGAATTCGCTGGACGACGACTATTACCGGCGGGCCGAAACCATCGGCAAGGTGCATGCGCGCATCGGGTTGGACGCCAGCCTCTATTTCGGCGCCTATGCGACCATATTGGGCGGGCTGGTCGAAAAATCGGTCATGGGCACATGGCTGCGCTGGGTGCCCGGCGCGCGGCGCATGGCCGGCACGCTCAAGACGCTGATCAAGGTCGCGCTGCTCGACATGGATATCGCGGTGACGACCATCTTCCTGACCAAGGAGAATGAGCAGCGCCAGGTCATCCGGCAGGTCGGCGAGGCGCTGACGGAGGTGGCGAAGGGCGACCTTGCCGCCACCATCGGCGACCTGCCCAGGGATTATGAGGATCTGGGCCGGGATTTCGGGCAGGCGATGGATTCGCTGAGCGAGATGCTGGGCGGCATTTCGAACATCTTCGACATGATCCGCAGCGCGGCCGCCGAAATCAGCGCCGCGTCGGACGATCTGGCGCGGCGGACCGAGCATCAGGCGGCCTCGCTGGAGGAGACGGTGGCGACCATCGGCACGCTGACCGCATCGGTGCGCGACACCGCGCTCAACGCCGAGGAGGCGTCCGCCGCCGCGCTGGAGGCCAATGGCGACGCGACCGAGGGCGGCCGCATCGTCAAGAGCGCGGTCGAGGCGATGACCAGCATCGACAGAAGCTCCGGCGAGATCGAGCAGATCATCAACGTGATCGACGGCATCGCCTTCCAGACCAACCTGCTGGCGCTCAACGCCGGGGTGGAGGCGGCGCGCGCCGGGGACGCGGGCAAGGGCTTCGCGGTCGTCGCCAGCGAGGTGCGGGCGCTCGCCCAGCGCAGCGCCGACGCCGCGAAGGACATCAAGGAGCTGATCGGCCAGAGCGCCGGCCATGTCGGCAGCGGCGTGCAGTTGGTCGGCAAGGCCGGGTCCGCGCTCGACGCCATTGTCGGCCGGGTGGAGGACGTGACCGGCCGCGTGCAGCGGATCGCCCTGATGTCGCAGGAGCAGGCCGCGAGCATCGAGCAGGTGAACGCCGCCATATCCGACATGGACCACACGACCCAGCGCAACGCGGCGATGGTCGAGCAATCGACCGCGGCAGCGCGCAACCTGCTCGGCCAGGCGGACCAGCTGGCCGAGATGGTGGGCCGCTTCCGCATCGGCGCGGCGGGCCAGCGCCCGGCCCCGGCGGCGAAGCCGAATTTGCGGGCCGTTAGCAATAATATTTATGCGAACCCATAGAATTTACACATTTTTACCAGGTTCACCCCATCATGCCGCCAATAGAGAACGGAGGAATCGGGGAAGCCTGGGAGAACGGGGATAAAGCGGAATTCCGGTCATGCGGCGCATGACGGACCGGGAAGCATGTCAGTCGGCAACGACCGCCGGGGAGGGCGATCGCGGCCGGTATTTCACGGGAAATTGATCCAGAAACGCATCATCGCGGTTCAGGATCATTATAGTGCGTCCGAAGTGCCGCCGGGCAGCCTCAAGAGGAAGACTATATGCCTTACAGCGTACAAAATATTGGCGACTGTGGTGGAGAAGGCCATGAGCTCAACCTTATCCTGGCCGAGGATGGCATCGCCGTGCTCCATTCCCGCAATCCCGATACCGGGGAAACGCAGCAGATCGTGATGCTCAAGGAGCAGTGGAAATCGTTGCTGCACCTGTTGCTGGGGGCCTATGGCACCCATAATTGCTGCTATCGCAATCTCGACGGATATTGCGAGGGCGACGGCGACGTGCGGTTCGTGGCCTAAGAGCGAAAGTGCGCGCGTCTATCGCGCGGCGTCGGAAAGGCGCTCCCGGTCCTCGCGGTCGAGGGCGAGCAGGGACAGGCCCTTGCTTTCCTTCATGCACAGCGCGGCGATGAGGCTGATCGCCGCCGCCGCGCCGATATAGAGGGCGATCGGCGGCCAGTCGTCATATTCGCGCAGCAGCGCGGTGCCGATCAGCGGCGCCCATGACCCGGCGAACAGGGCCGTCACCTGATAGCCGAGCGACACGCCGGAATAGCGCATCCGCGTCGGGAACATCTCCGCCATGATCGCGGGCTGGGCCGCGTACATCAGCGCATGCACGATCATGCCGATGAAGATCGCCGCGAGGATCGGCGCGGTCGCGGCGCCGGCGAACATCGGGAAGGCGAGGAACGGCCACGCGATGGCGAGCGCCGCGCCGAGGATATAGACGGGCTTGCGGCCGACCCTGTCGGCCAGCGCGCCGATCGGCGGGATGATCAGCACATGGACGATGTGCGCGCAGAACAGCAGCGCCAGTATCTGCGTGGTGTCGACGCCGATATGCGCCAGATAGGTGATCGAGAAGGTGACGACCATATAATAGAGGATGTTCTCGCCCACGCGCAGGCCCATCGCGGTCAGCACGCCGCGCGGATAGCGGCGGAACACCTCGGTCACGCCATAGCCCGCGCCCGCCTTTTCCTCCGCCTCGGCCTTCGCGGCCTCGAAGATCGGGGAGTCGGCTACCTGGGTGCGGATATAATAGCCGATGCCGACGATCACGACCGACAGCCAGAAGCCGACGCGCCAGCCCCAGTCCAGAAACGCCTCGCCGGACAGCGTCGCCGACAGCACCAGCAGCACGATGGTCGCCAGCAGATTGCCGAGCGGCACCCCGGCCTGCGGGAAGCTGCTCCAGAAGGCGCGGCTGCGATTGGGGCTGTGTTCCGCCACCAGCAGCACCGCGCCGCCCCATTCGCCGCCCAGCGCGAAGCCCTGGACGAAGCGCAGCAGCACCAGCAGCACCGGCGCCCAATAGCCGATGCTGGCGAAGGTCGGCAGGCAGCCCATCAGGAAGGTCGAGGCGCCAATCAGCATCAGGCTGAACTGGAGCAGCGACTTGCGCCCGATCCGGTCGCCGACATGGCCGAACACGATGCCGCCCAGCGGCCGCGCGATGAAGCCGACCGCATAGGTGGCGAAGGCGGCGATCACGCCGTCCAGTTCGTTCCCGGTCTGCGGGAAGAACAGCTTGCCGAACACCAGCGTCGCGGCGGTGCCGTAGAGGAAGAATTCATACCATTCGACGACCGTGCCCGCCATCGACGCGCCCACCACCTTGCGCAGATAGGGCAGGTCCGCCTTTTCCTCATGCCGCATCGCCGTCAGCCCCCACTCTCTCCCGGTCGCCGCCGTTGCGCGGCGCGCGGGGCATTCAAGTCCATCCCGTCCACCGGTGCAAGTGCGCGTTGTTCCCCACCGGCGCAACTATGAGATTGTGTGGTGCAATTTAGAATTGACATGCATCAATATGAAACTTAATCCGGGGGCAAGGCATAAACGCGGGGCGATTGCCGCTCTGGAAGGAAATGAGGGATCATGGGTTCGGTTCGTATCCTGAGCGATGAGGATGTCGCGGCGCTGTTCGATTGGGACGGCGCGATCGCGGCGCTGCGGGCCGCCTATGGCGCGCCGGCAAGCGAGGCGATGTTCCCGCCGCGCCTGATGGCGCGGGGCGACGGGGTGTGGCTGCGCACGCTCACCGGCGTCATGCCCGGATCGCCCTATATGGGCGCCAAGATGATCGCCGCCTCGCCCAGAGCGCGGGCGGCGAGCTATCTGATCCCGCTGTTCGACCAGCGGACGACGGCGCTGCGCGCGCTGCTCGCGGGCAATGCGGTGACCGGCCTGCGCACCGCCGCGACCTCGGCGCTGGCGGCGGACCTGCTCGCGGTGCCGGGGCCGCGCCGGATCGCGGTGATCGGATCGGGCTTCGAGGCGCGGACGCATCTGAAGGCCGTCGCGTCGCTGGGCGGGGTGGAGGCGGTGACGGTGTTCAGCCCGCGCGCCGCCAGCCGCGCCGCCTTCGCCGCCGAATTCGCCGGGCAGCCTTTCGCGGTCGCGCAGGCGGAAAGCGCCGGGCAGGCCGTCGCGGGCGCCAACCTCGTCCTTTGCGCCGCGCGCTCGCGCGACGAGACGCCGACCTTCCGGGGCGAATGGATGCGCCCCGGCATGACGGTCATCTCCATCGGCTCCACCCTGCCCGAACAGCGCGAGATCGACCCGGAGGCGATCGCCCGCGCCGACCTGATCGTCGCCGATATGGTGGATGAGGTCGCCCACGACACCGGCGACATGATCGCCGCCGCGCGCGAGGGCGTGGCCTTCGCCGACAAGCTGATCGGCCTCGACGCGCTGGTTTCCGGCGCGCACCCCGGCCGCCGCTCGCCCGGCGAGATAGCGCTCTACAAGTCGGTGGGCGCGGCCATTCAGGACCTCGCCGTCGCGGGCCTGTGCGCCGATCGCGCCGAGGCGCGCGGCGCGGGCACGACGATCCCGGCCTTCGCCCCGCCGATCGACAAGGGCAAATAGACGCAAGAGCAGGGATAGGGAGCAAACAGCCGCCCGATCCGTTCCTTCACCCTCCAGCACGGAAAACGCCATGGCCAGCTACACCCGATCGACCGCCCGCGAATGGGCCCGCGAAAAGATGTTGGGCGTCGCCAACGTCACCATCCCGACGATGACGCAGGATTTCCGGCGCCTCAACGAAAAGGCGATCCGCCATGATGTGGAGCTGGCGATCGAGCACGGCTTCGTCGGCACGCTCGCCTGTTCCGAAGTGGCGATCACGCCCGACGAATATGCCGAGTTCGTCCGCATCATGGTCGATCAGGCGGCGGGGCGGCTGTTCGTCGTGCATCACGCCGTGTTCAACACGCTGGAGGACAATATCGAGGCCGCGCGCCGCGCCGCGGAGGCCGGGGCGGAGCTGGTGCTGCTCGGCTATCCGCCCTATTTCTATCCGAAGTCGCTGGAGGAGGTCCATGCCTATACCAGGGCGTTCTGCGACGCGGTCGATCTGGCGGTGATGGTGTTCCCGATCCCGACCTGGGGGTTCGGCAGGCTCGACCCCGCCGACATTCCGGTCGCGCTGCTGCGCCGCCTGGTCGACGATTGCCCGACCATCGTCGCGATCAAGGCGGAAGGGGGCATGCCCAACATCATGGCGCCGATCGAGGTGCATCGCGCCTTCCACAAGGAGGTGGTGATCTCCTTCCCGATGGAGCATGAATTCATCCCGCTCGCCCAGCTGATCGACGTGCCGTTCTGCGGCACCAATTTCTCCGCCTTCTACGGGCCGCTGCTGCCGCGCATCTTCACGATGATCCGCGAGGGCCGCTTCGAGGAGGCCACCGCCGCCTTCTATCGCATGGATGCCGCGCGCAAGGCGTTCGGCAGCGTGCCGCAGGCGGGCAACGGCCTCATCAACCGGATGATGTGGAAATATGAAAGCTGGCTTCAGGGCTATAATGGCGGGCCATTGCGTCACCCGACCGCGCGCCTCTATCAGCGCGACATGATCGCGCTGCGCCGGGGGCAGGAGGCGTCGGGCCTCGACCCGACGCGCGATCCCGACGAGGCGTTTTTCACCGGCCGCAACCCGGCATGAGGAGGATGTGATGGAAGAGCGTGCCGCGCTGCCGCTGAAGGATCCGGAACTGCTGAAGCAGGCGATGCTGATCGGCGGGCAATGGGTCGGGGCCGATGACGGCCGCACCATCGACGTGCGCAACCCCGCGACCGGCGCGCTCCTCGCCCGCGTGCCGCGCGGCGGCGCGGCCGAGACGGGCCGCGCGATCGAGGCCGCCGAAAAGGCGATGCGCGGCTGGCGCGGCGCGCTCGCCAGGGAGCGGTCGGCGGTGCTGCGGCGGCTTTACGAGCTGATGCTGGAGCATGCCGACGATCTGGCGCTGCTGATCACGTCCGAGCAGGGCAAGCCGCTGGCCGAGGGGCGGGGCGAGGTGCTCTATGCGGCGAGCTTCATCGAATGGTTCGCCGAGGAGGCCAAGCGCGCCTATGGCGACATCATCCCGCAGAATATGCACGGACGGCGCATATTGGTGCAGAAGGCGCCGGTGGGCGTGTTCGCGGCGATCACGCCGTGGAATTTCCCCGCCGCGATGATCACGCGCAAGGCCGGCCCCGGCTGGGCTGTCGGATGCGCCGGGGTGATCAAGCCCGCGAGCCAGACGCCGCTGACCGCGCTGGCGCTGGGCGTGCTGGCCGAGCGGGCGGGCCTGCCCGCGGGCGTGTGCAATGTGGTGACGGGCTCCGCCGGGGAGATCGGCGGCGCGCTGACCGCCAGCCCCGTGGTGCGCAAGCTCTCCTTCACCGGATCGACCGAGATCGGCGCGCTGCTGCTGGAACAGTGCGCGCCGACGATCAAGCGCACCAGCATGGAGCTGGGCGGCAATGCGCCGTTCATCGTCTTCGACGATGCCGACCTCGAAACGGCGGTCGCGGCGGCGATGGTCGCCAAATATCGCAATTCCGGCCAGAGCTGCGTCGGCGCCAACCGCTTTCTGGTGCAGGCGGGCATCTACGACCGCTTCGCCGCGCGCCTCGCCGGGGAAAGCGCGCGGCTGCGCGTCGGCGACGGCACGGAGGCCGACGTCGCGGTCGGCCCGCTGATCGACGACAAGGCGGTGCGCAAGGTGGAGGAGCATATCGCCGACGCGGTGGCGAAGGGCGCTTGCGTGGCGGCGGGCGGCGCGCGGCATGAGCGGGGCGGGCTGTTCTTCCAGCCCACGGTGCTGACCGGCGTGCCGCGCGACGCGGCGATCTTTTCCGAGGAGACCTTCGGCCCGGTGGCGCCGCTCTTCCGCTTCGACACCGAGGAGGAGGCGATCGCGCTCGCCAACGACACGCCGTTCGGCCTCGCCGCCTATCTCTGCGCGCGCGACGCGGGGCGGATCTTCCGCGTGACCGAGGCGCTGGAATTCGGGATGATCGGCGTCAATGAGGGGCTGATCTCCACCGAGGTCGCGCCGTTCGGCGGCGTCAAGGCATCCGGGCTGGGGCGCGAGGGCTCGCGCTACGGCATCGAGGAATATCTCGAAACCAAATATGTCGCGCTGGGCGGAATCTGACGCGCGCAGGGAGCGCGCGATAGGGGGGAGAAGGGCAGTCATGCGAAGCAGCGTCATCGCCTTCACGGCGCCGGGCAGGGCCGAATTGCTCGATCGCGCGATCGAGCCGCCGGAACCGGGGCGCATCCTGATCGAGGCGGAACTCTCGCTGATCAGCGCGGGGACGGAGCGGACCTTGCTGAAGCAGGCGCCGGACTATCCGTTCTTCCCCGGCTACAGCCTCGTCGGCCATGTCGCGGCGGTGGGCGAGGGGGTGACGGGCTTCGCGGTCGGCGACCGCGTCGCGGCCAGCGCCTCGCACGGCAGCCTTGTCGCCTGCGACGCGGATCTGGCGTTCCCCATTCCCGACGGCGTGTCCTCGCAGGACGCGGCCTTCTTCACCGTCGGCGCGACCGCGCTCTATGCGGTGCGGCTGGCGCAGATCGCGATGGGCGACCCGGTGCTCGTCGCCGGTCAGGGGCTGATCGGCCTAATCGCGACGCAGATCGCGCGCTGCGCCGGGGCGGTGCCGGTGATCGGCGTCGATCTCGACCGCAAGCGGCTCGACCTCGCGCTGGCGCTGGGCGCCGACTTCGTGTTCGAGGCGGGCGACGAGCAGGGGCTGGCCGGGGCGGCGGCCGCGCTTGCGGGCGGGGGCGTGGCCGCGACCATCGAGCTGAGCGGCGCGCCGGTGATGATCGACCGCGCCATCGGGCTGACCCGCCGCCGGGGTCGCGTGGTGGCGGCCTCGCTCAACCCGGCGGGATATAAGGTCGATCTTTACGGCGAGGCGTGGATGAAGGGGCTGTCGCTGGTCGGCGCCTATTTCAATTCCCGGCCCTGGCGGCTCGACACCGTCGAGATGGCGCCGCCGACAAACTGGCCGCTGCGCAGCTATCGCGGCGGGCGGTTCGAGGGCAACGACATCGGCACCAGCGCGGGGGATTCGGCGCTGCTGCTCGACCTGCTCGCCCATGGCCGCATCAAGGTCGCGCCGCTGGTCAGCGAGGCGGTGGACGCGAAGGAGGCGCCCGCGCTGTTCGACCGCCTGCCGCGCTCCGAATTCCTGGGCGCGCTCATCCGCTGGAAGCCCTGAGCCGGTCGGAAGGACAGGGTCGGCGGCATCGCCCGTTTGACCGATGGCAATGCGCTCAATGATCGTTCCAATCCTCCAATCCGCTGTGCTAGATTGCGGGAAGGAGAATTGACCTTGCTGAATGCCGATCTTGCCCGCCTGCGCGCCTTTCTCGACGAGACGATCGACCGGGGCGAAAACCGCCTGCCGCCCGAACCCGCATTGAGCGCCGAGCTGGGCATTTCGCGGGGGAAGCTGCGCACGCTGCTCAAGAAGCTGGAGAAAGAGGGCCTGATCTGGCGCCATGTGGGCAAGGGCACCTTCATCGGGCCGCGCCAGCTTGCGGTCGAGGATTCCCCGATTTCCTCCGCGTTCAGCGTCGACAACATCCTTCAGGCGCGCTCGGTCCTCGAACCGCAGCTGGCGGCGCTGGCGGCGATCCACGCGACGACGGACGACATCCGGGCGATGGACGCCTGCCTGGCCGACCGGGATTCCTGCACGACCATGCTGCAATGGAAGCATCTGGACGAACGGCTGCACCGGATCATCGCCCAGGCGACGCACAATGTGCTGCTGCTGACGCTCTACGACACGCTGCGCGCGCAGATGAAGCATACGCTGGACCGCCGGATCGAGCAGGTGTTCGGGGCGGAGCCCGGCCCGAAGGAGGATACCGATTCCGAGCATGCGCTGATCATCGACGCGATCCGCAACCATGATCCGCAGGCCGCCGAACGGGCGATGCGCAGCCATTTGCAGTCGGTCCGGGGCAAGCTGTTCGGGCTGGAATAAGATCAGGCGTCCACACCCGGCCTGCTTCCCGCAGCCAGCCGGTGCAGCAGCTCCTCCAGCTGGGACTGGGCATAGGGCTTGCCGAGCACGGGGCGATGGCCGAAGCCGCTGGGCAGATGCTCGGCGTCATAGCCGCTGACGAAGGCGAAGGGGATGTTCGCCTCGTCGAGCGCGCGCGCGACGCTGTCCACCGGCTCGCCGTTCAGATTGCCGTCCAGCAGCACGAACTCCGGCCCCTCGCTCGCGATCATCTCCAGCGCCTGCGCGCAGCTGGTGGCGGGGCCGACCGGCTCGGCGCCGATATCCTCGATCGCGCACATCATGTCCATCGCCACCAACGGCTCGTCCTCGACGATCAGCACGCGCCTGCCGTTCATCGCGCCGGCATCGGCGGAGGGCGGGGCGGGCGGCGCGGCGGAGGCGGCGGGGGGTGGCGGGGTTTGTTCCGCGTCCTCCGCGTCCCGCCCGTCGACGGCCATCGTCAGCGACGCCCGCATCCCTTCCGGGGGGAAGTCGATCGACGCCGTCCCGCCTTCGGGCGCGAGGCTGTTGCGGATCAGCTGCGTGCCGAAGCCGCTCCTTTCGGGCGGGGCGACGGGCGGCCCGCCCCGTTCCACCCATTGCAGCGAGAGGAAGCCGCCGTCCAGCGACCAGCTGAGCGCCACCGTGCCGGTGTCGTTGGACAGCGCGCCATATTTATGGGCGTTGGTCGCCAGCTCGTGCAGCACCAGCGCGAAGCGCAGCGCCGGTTCCGGCGCGAGGCGGATGTCGGGGCCGTCGAGCGACAGCCGCTCGCGCGCGATCGCGCCGATCGCCAGTTGCTGCTCGATCAGGTGGCGCAGCCCGGCGCTTTCCCACACCGCGGAGCTGAGCAGCGAATGGGCCCGCGCCAGCGCCTGCAACCGCCCGGTGAAGGTGTGCTGGAAATCGGCCGGGGACGCGGCATGGCGCAGGCCCTGCGCGGCGATCGCCTGCACGGTCGCCAGCGTGTTCTTGACCCGGTGGTTCAGCTCCCCGATCAGCAGCCGCCGCGTTTCCTCCGCCCGCTTGCGCTCGGTCACGTCCTGCACCTGGATCATCAGGCTGCGCGGATAATGGCCCAGCCCGGCGAGCGCGGAGCAATGCCATTCGCCATGCCGCTCCTCGCCGTCGGCGCGGCGGAAGCGGTGCTCCTGCACGGTGCGCCGGTCGTCGCCGTCCAGCAGCGCCTGCATCGGCGTGAGGAAGCTCGCGGCCTCGTCGGCGATCAGGAAGGGCGCTTCGCTGAGGTGCAGGCCGATCATCGCGGCCTCGGGATAGCCGAACATCCGCTCGCCGCCCTGGGTCCAGGTGCAGATGCGCAGCGCGGCGTCCAGCTCCAGCACCGCCAGCGGCGAATTGTCGCCATGGGCGCGCAACCGGCCGAGCGCCATCGCGATCTCGTCGCGCTGGCGCGCCAGCTCCTTGCGCTGCGCCGCCAGCTCCACGAACACGTTCACCTTGCTGGCGAGGATCGTCAGGTCGAGCGGCTTCAGCAGATAATCGACCGCGCCCGCCTCGAAGCCGCGAAAGCGCCGCTTCTCCTCGGTGGCGACGGCGGTGAGGAAGATGATCGGCACATGGCGCGTGCGTTCGGTGCCGCGCATCAGCTCGGCCAGCTCGAAGCCGTCCATCTCCGGCATCTGCACATCGAGCAGCGCCAGCGCGAAATCCTGCCGCAGCATCAGCTCCAGCGCCTCGAATCCGCTGCGCGCGCGGACGATCTCCACCCCCGGTCGGCGCAGCGCGGCGTCGAGCGCGACCAGATTCTCCTCGATATCGTCGACCGCGAGGATGTGGATGGGTTCAACCTGCACGCCGCGCCTCCCGTTCCGGCTGGATGGTGCGCCGGTAGATCTTCTCCTCGCGCACGAAATCGCTGAAATCCTCCCTGTGCTCGGAAAAGCGCAGCGTTTCCCGCGACCCCAGCCCCAGAAAGCCGCCCCGCGCGAGCGAGCGGGAGAACAGCCCCAGCGCGCGGTCCTGAAGGGTGCGGTCGAAATAGATGAGCACGTTGCGGCTGGATACCAGATGCACCTCGGAAAACACCTCGTCGCTGACCAGATTGTGATGGGCGAACACCGCACGCCGCCGCAGGCTGGGGTCGAAGCGCGCCGCGCCGAAACCGGCGGTGTAATAGTCGGAAAGCGAGCAGGGCGCGCCCGACAGGCGGTGGTTGCGGGTGAAGCCGGCGATGCGGTCGAGATCGTAGATGCCCGCTTCCGCCTTGTTGAGCGCGGCGGGGTTGATGTCGGTGCAATAGAAGACGGTGCGCTCCTCCAGCCCTTCCTCGCGGAACAGGATGGCGAGCGAATAGAATTCCTCGCCATTGGCACAACCCGCGATCCATACCTTCAGCGACGGCCAGGTGCGCAGATAGGGGATGACCCGGCTGCGCAGCGCGGCGAAATAGGTCGGGTCGCGGAACATCTCGCTGACCTGGATGGTGAGGAAATCGAGCAGCGGCGCGAGGCTGGCGGGGTCGTGCAGCACGATATGCTGAAGCTCCGCCAGCGTGGCGCAGCCGAAATGCGCCTGCGCCCGTTCCATGCGGCGGCGCACCGATTCGCGCGAATAGTTGCGGAAATCATATTGGTGCCGCCTGCGGATCGCCTCCAGCAGCAGGTCGAGCTCTATCTCGTGCCCGGCGGGGTCCTCGCTGCTCATCGCGACATCCACACCCGCGCCAGCGACAGCAATTTGGTGATGTCGAGCGGCTTGGCGAGATAGTCGTTGACCCCGGCGTCGAGGCAGGCGCGCTGGTCGCTTTCCATCGCCTTGGCGGTGAGCGCGATGATCGGCAGGTCGCGCCAGCGATGCTGCCGCCGTATCTCGCGCGTCGCGGCGAGGCCGTCCATCTCCGGCATCATCACGTCCATCAGCACCAGATGGACCGGGCTCGCCTCGCCCCGCGCCACCTTGTCCAGCTCGTCGAGCGCCTCGCGCCCGTTGCGGGCGATCCGCACCGCCACGCCGTGCGGCTCGAACACGCTGGTGAGCGCATAGATGTTGCGGATATCGTCCTCGACCAGCAGCACGGTCCGCCCTTCCAGCGCGGCGTCGCGCCCCAGCGCCTCGGCCAGCATCCTGCGCTGCGGTTCGGGCAGTTCGGACACGACCTGGTGGAGGAACAGCGTCACCTCGTCCAGCAGCCGCTCCGGCGACTTGGCGCCCTTGACGATGATGGATTTGGAATAGCGCCGCAGCCGCAACTCCTCCTCGGCGGAAAGGTCGCGGCCGGTATAGACGATGACGGGCGGGAAGCCGGTCTGGTCGTCGGTGCTCAGCCGCTCCAGCAGGTCGAGCCCCGGCATGTCCGGCAGGTTGAGGTCGAGCACCATGCAGTCGAACGTCCCGCCGCCCAGCTTTTCGAGGCAGGCGGCGGCGGTCCGCACCTCCACCGTCTCCACGTCGCGCGAGGCTAGCAGATGCCGCATGCTGGTCGCCTGCTGCTCGTCATCCTCGACCACCAGCACGCGGCGCAGGCGGCGCTCCATCCGCGATTCCAGCCCTTCGAGCATCTCGACCAGCGCGCTGCGCGCGACGGGCTTCAGCAGATAGCCCACCGCCCCGCCGGAAAGCGCCGCCTGCGCCGCATCCTCCACCGACACCACATGCACCGGGATGTGCCGCGTGCGCATGTCGCGCTTGATGCGGTCGAGCACGGACAGGCCGGAATGGTCGGGCAGGCGCAGGTCGAGGATCACCGCCTGCGGCAGATATTGCCGCGCCATCAGCGCGCCTTCGTCGGCGGTGCCCGCGATCAGGCACTGGAAGCCCAGTTCATGCACCAGATCGCGCAGGATGGCGGCGAAGGCGGGATCGTCCTCGACGATGAGGATGGTCCGCACGTCGCCGGACAGCGTTTCCCGGTCGTCGTCCATGAAGGGCGCGCGCGGTTCCGCCTCGGCCGCGGGCGGGGAGATGGCGGCGATGGCGGCCTCGCCCCCGGTCCCTCGTGCGTCATGGCGGGCGGACGGTGCTTCCCCGCCGCTGAACGCCAGCGGCAGGCGCAGGGTGAAGGCGCTGCCTTCGCCGAGCCCGCTTTCGAGGGTGATGCCGCCGCCCAGCAGATGGGCGAGGTCGCGCGATATCGAAAGTCCGAGGCCGGTCCCGCCATATTTGCGGCTGATGCTGCCGTCCGCCTGCCGGAACGCCTCGAAGATCGCCCCATGATGCTCCGGCGCGATGCCCGGCCCGGTATCGCGCACGGTGAAGGCGACATGATCGTCCGCCGACGCCACCCGCAGGCAGACCTCGCCCTGTTCGGTGAACTTGATCGCGTTGGAGAGGAAGTTCTTCAATATCTGTTCCAGCCGCACCGGATCGGTCTCGATCGACGGCGGCAGGCCGTCCGCCTGGTCGATGCGCAGGCGCAGGCCCCTGGCTTGCGCCATCGGGCCGAAGCCGCGCAGCAGCTTGTCGGCCAGCGGGCGGATCGGCACCGGCCGGGCGTCGATCTCCAGCTGGCCCGCCTCGATCTTCGATATGTCGAGCACGTCGTTGATCAGCACCAGCAGGTCGTTGCCCGCCGTCTCGATCGTCTCGGCGAAGCGGATCTGCTCCTCGTCCAGATTGCCCCGGCGATTGTCCGCCAGCAGCCGTGCCATGATCAGCAGCGAGTTGAGCGGCGTGCGCAGCTCATGGCTCATATTGGCGAGGAATTCCGACTTGTAGCGGCTGGCCTGCTCCAGCTCCCCCGCCTGCCGCCGGAGCGCGCCCTGCGTGCGGCTCAGCTCGTCGCGCTGCATTTCCAGCGACCGGGTCTGCTCCTCCAGCTGGACATTGATCTGCTGCAATTCGGCCTGCTGGCTTTCCAGCTTCGCCTGCGCCTGCAACAGATTCTGCGTCTGGGTTTCCAGCTCGTCGTTGCTGGCGCGCAGTTCCTCGCTCTGCACCTGCAATTCCTCGGCCTGCTGCTGCGTCTCGGTGAGCAGCAGCTGGAGCCGGTCGCGATAGCGGGCCGAGCGCAGCGCCGTTCCGAGCATCGCGCCGATGCGGTCCATGAACAGCGGCGCCTGCTTCACCCGCGCGCCCGGTTCCGCCAGGAAGCCCAGCTCGAACACCGAATTGACCTCGCCGTCCGCCGTCCCGGTGGCGATCAGTACCTGCCTCGGTTTGGCGCGGCCCAGCGCGGAGCCGAACGTCAGATAGCCGTCCGGCACGTCGGTGATGACGAAGCCGCGCCGGTCGCGGGCGGCCTGGCCGATCAGGCCGTCATCGGCCGCCAGCCGCCGGGCGATCGCGCCTTCGGGCACGCCATAGGCCGACAGCAGCGGGAAGCCGTCCTCCTCGCGCGCGAAGATCGCGCCCGCCCGCGCGCCCAGCCGCTGCACCAGAAAGGCCAGCGCCCGGTGCGCGACCTCCTCTGGCGTCAGGTCGCCGCTCACTGCCGCCGCAAGCGCGATCTCGCCGTCGCGCAGCCATTGCTCCTCGCGCGCGGCGTTGCGATAGCGGATGAAGAGGACGCCGATGCACGCCAGCACCAGATTGGCGAGCATCGCCAGCGACCGGTTCATCAGCGCGATTTCCGGCTCGATGCCGGCGGGCGCGTAATTATAGCCGATGGCGGTCAGGATCGACGCGGCGATCGCGAAGCCCACCGGCGCGACCATGTGCGGCGCGAGATAGGCCAGCACCGTGGGCACGAGATAGACCACCCACACCGCCGTGCCGAGCGGGTAATAGAGGTCGGCCGCAAAGGTGAGCAGGAGCAGGCAGGTCAGTGCGAAATAGAGCAGCAGGTTGAGCGCCGCACCGCGAATTGGTGACATTCATCACTTCTCTTCGGGGTTTGCAGGGGAGAGTCGATGCCGCCACCCCCTTTAGCGGCATCCGCGGATTCGCTGTTTAACCCGCGTTCGGTGGATTGGTTCCGGCGAGCGCGGATTTTATCGGAGGAAGAGGCTCCGCCCGGATCGCGGCGCGCCATGCGGTGGGCGACCGGCCCGTCCATTGGCGGAAGGCGCGGCGGAAGGCGGTGGCGTCGCTGAAATGGGTGTAGCGGGCGATCTCCGCGATCGGCACGCGCGGGTCGGCAAGCAGCCGGGCGGCGATGTCCCGCCGCGCCTGCGTGCGCAGCCGTACCAGCGACGTGCCTTCGGCCGCCAGCCGCCGCTTGAGCGTCGCCTCGCTGATGCTGAACGACCGCGCCAGCCACGCCGCCGTCGCGGGCGCCTCTCCGCTCGCCAGCATGGCGGCGAACAGGCGCGAGATGCGCCCGGACAGCGGGGTGTCCTTCGACCGGGGCAAGGCGAGGTCGAACGGGAAATGGCGGAGCAATGCGTCCAGCTCCTGCGGGGTGCGGATCACCGGCCGGTCGAGGCAGGCGGCGGGAAAGCCCAGGCTGTTCCCGGCCGCGCCATGGGTGATCGGGTGCGGCATCAGGTAGAAGATCGTCCGTTTGGGCAGCAACGGCGGATAGCGCATCGCCGCCTCGGCCAGCGGAATGTCCTCGCCGATCATCCAGCCGAACAGCCGGTGATAGGTGGAAAGGCCGGTGAGGTCGGAAAGATAGGCGCAGGCGTTGCGCACCGTGCGCTCGGTGACCATCTCCAGCCGCGCCATGTCCCCCTCCACCGACAGGATCAGCCGCCCGGCGCGCGGGCCGACCAGCGCGGAGAAGCGGTCGGCGCGCGCTATCGCGTCGCGCAGCGTGCGGCAGGTGATGACGCAATGGCACAGCATGTCGATGCCCGCCTTGGTCAGCGGCTCGCGCCCCTCCTGCCGCGCGGCGATCTCGTCGAGCGCCCAGGTGCAATGGGCGTAGAGCCGCGCGAAGTCCTCGTGCGAGAGCGCCGGGGCCGGCCCGCGCGGCGCCAGCAGCGCGGCGGAGAGATGCGCGAGGCCCGCCTGCCGCAGCAGCGCGGGGCCGTCGCCGCCATGGGCGCCGACCAGGCGCAGCAGGTCGCGCGCCACCGTCGCGGAGGCGCGGCCGGGCACCGGGCGGGACAGTTGCCTGGCGGACATGATCTCTTTTGTCATTATTTTTGATCTATTCCACCATTTCGCGCCCGCCGCCAATGGAGAAAAGAGGAAGGGCAACCGAAGGGACGAGGGAAGAGGGATGGGCGACACCGAAAGCCTGCTCGCGCGGATCGACCGGCTGGAATCGCTGGACGCGATCCGCCAGCTGCCCGCCAAATATGCGCTGGCGCTGGACATGCGCGATTCCGACGCCTGGGTGAACCTGTTCCCGGAGGATGTGCGCGTCGGCGGCGGCAGGCAGGGGCGTAAGGCGCTGCGCGACTGGTTCGACGAGACGCATTCGATGCAGTTCGACGGCACGTCCCACCATATCGGCGGCCACATCATCGATTTCGACGATCCCGACCATGCGCAGGGCGTCGTCTATTCGAAGAACGAGCATGAGGCCGGGCCGGAATGGGTGGTCATGCAGATGATGTATTTCGACCAGTATGAGCGGATCGGCGGGCGCTGGTATTTCCGCCGCCGCCTGCCGCTCTACTGGTATGCGAGCGACCTCAACAAGCCGCCCGTCGGCGATCGCAAGATGCGCTGGCCGGGGGTGCCGCCCTATCATGGCAGCTTTCACGACCTGTTCCCCAGCTGGAAAAGCTATTGGGCGCGGCAGGGTCGGCCGCATGACGGGCCGGTCGAGCCGCCCGCGCCGCTGGAAAAGTTCATCGAGACGATGCGGCGCGGCGCGCCCCTGCCGCGCCCGCGCGTGCGCAGCTGAGGGGCTTGCC
Organism: Sphingobium jiangsuense; assembly: GCF_014196495.1. Taxonomy (GTDB): domain Bacteria; phylum Pseudomonadota; class Alphaproteobacteria; order Sphingomonadales; family Sphingomonadaceae; genus Sphingobium; species Sphingobium jiangsuense. Next base: position 63,364 of record NZ_JACIDT010000009.1, on the reverse strand, counting down.
CATGGCCGACATCTTCTCGTCGGTGCGGCTGGGCGCACTGGACCTCGCCAACCGCATCGTCATGGCGCCGATGACCCGCGACCGCGCCGGGCCGCGGGACGAGCCGACGCCGGCGATGGTCGACTATTACCGCCAGCGCGCCGGGGCGGGGCTGATCGTCACCGAGGGCACGCAGCCCTCGCCCGCGGGCAAGGGCTATTGGCGCACCCCCGGCATCCACAGCGAGGCGCAGGTCGATGGCTGGCGCAGGGTCGCCGACGCCGTGCATGGCGAAGGCGGGCGGATCGTGATGCAGCTGATGCATGTCGGCCGCGCGGCCGTGCGCGCCAACAAGGCGGCGGATGCCGAGACGATCGCGCCCTCGGCCATCGCCTGCCCCGACCTCATTCCCGGCCCCGACGGCGTGCCGCAACCGCCGGAGATGCCGCGCGCGCTCGCAACCGGGGAGATCGCCGGGGTGATAGAGGAGTATGCGACCGCCGCCCGCAACGCCCGGCGCGCGGGGCTGGACGGGGTGGAGCTGCATTGCGCGAGCGGCTATCTGCCGATGCAGTTCCTGTCCTCCAACAGCAATCTCCGCACCGATCGCTATGGCGGGCCGGTCGAAAACCGCATCCGCTTCGCGGTCGAGACGCTGGAGGCGCTCGCCGCCGCGATCGGGGCGGGCCGGGTGGGCCTGCGCATCTGCCCCGGCGTCGCCTTCAACGGCATGGCCGATGCCGACCCGGCGGAAACCCACGCCGCGCTGCTGCGGGCGGTGGACAGGCTGGGGCTGGCCTATGCGCATCTGATCCATATTCCCAACGACGGTTTCGACGCGCTCGACCTGGTCCGCGCCAACTGGAGCGGGCCGGTGATCGAGAATAACGGCCTGACGCCGGACAAGGCGCGCGCGCTGCTGGCGGAGGGGAGGGCCGACGCGGTGTCCTTCGGCCATGCCTTCATCGCCAACCCCGATCTGGTCGAGCGTTTCCGTAATGGCGTGCCGCTGGCGAAAGCGGACCGCGCGACCTTCTACACCGGACAGGGCGACGACCGGCGGGGCTATTGCGACTATCCGGCTTGGGGCGGGTGAGATTTCCGTTCGCCCTGAGTCCTTCGACAAGCTCAGCCCCAACGGTGGGAAAGATTCTTTCCGTCATGCCAGCGCAGGTTGGCATCTCGGACGGCGGCGCGCGGCATGGCCTGCGACCTCAGCCTTCGCTGGGGTGACGCGCATTAAAAAATACGCAATGGCATAAATATAATATGGAATATCGCATGATCGCGTATAATAATATCATCCATATAACGTATTTCAGAAAAGAGGATCACCCGTGACCGACATTTCGCTCCACACGCCCTATCCGGCCAGTGCGGTGGCCGCGTGGGATTTCCGCACCGATGTCGCGGTTGTCGGCTTCGGCGCGGCGGGGGCCTGCGCGGCGATCGAGGCGGCGGAGACGGGCGCGCGGGTGATGCTGTTCGAGCGGGGATCGGGCAGCGGCGGCGCCTCCGCGCTGTCGGGCGGCGAAATCTATATCGGCGGCGGCACCGACGCCCAGCGCGCCGCCGGGTTCGAGGACAGCAGCGAGGCGCTGGCCGCCTATCTCAAGGCGGCGGGCGGCCCCTGCGCGGACGAGGCGAAATGCGATCTCTACGCGCGGGAGTCGCTTGCCCATTATGAATGGCTGAAGGCGCAGGGCATCCCCTATCGCGGCAATTACCTGCCCGGCAAGCATATCGAGCCGACCGACGATTCGACGCTGATCTGGTCGGGCAGCGAGGCCGCCGCGCCCTTTTGCGACATCGCGCCGCCCACGCCGCGCGGCCATGTGATCCGGCATATGGGCTGGGGCGGCGGGCGGCCGCTGGTCGATCTGCTCGAAGCGCGGGCGCGCGCGCTCGGCGTCGAGGTCGTCACCGATGCGCGCGCGGTGGCGCTGGTCCGCGACGGGGAGCGCATCGTCGGCCTCGTCGTGCGCATCGACAATCAAAACCGCTTCGTCAGGGCCGAGCGCGGCGTCATATTGTGCACCGGCGGCTTCGTAATGAACGAGGATATGCGCCGCCGCTATTGCCCGGAAACGCTGCGCCTCAGCAGCCCGATCGGCGATCAGGACGACGGATCGGGCATAGAGATGGGCATGGGCGCGGGCGGCGACGCCATCCATATGGAGCAGTTCTTCACCACCTGCCCCTGGACCATGCCGGAACCGCAAGCCTGTGGCGTGCTGGTCAACCGGGCGGGCCAGCGTTTCATCAACGAGGATTGCTATCATGGCCGGGTGAGCCGCTTCGCCGTCGACCAGCTGGGCGAGCGGGTGTTCCTGCTGCTCGACAATGCGCATTTCTCTCAGCCGCTGGACCTGGCGGGCATGGGCATCGCGGGCACCGGCGACACATGGGAGGAGGTGGAGGCCGAGCTGGAGATGGCGCCCGGCACGCTTTCCGCAACCATGGCCTTCTACAACGCCCATGCGCGGGAGGGGGCCGACCCGCTGTTCGGCAAGCGCCCGCCGATCCTCACTCCGCTGGATCAGGGGCCGTTCGTCGCGCTGGAGATGCATTTCCGCGACAGCTTTTTCAGCTTCTTCACGCTGGGCGGCCTGCGCACATCGGTGGACGGCGAGGTGCTGGACCGCGCGGGGGAGCCGGTCGCGGGGCTGTTCGCGGCGGGGCGCACCACATCGGGCCTGCCCGCCTGGGGCCATGGCTACAGCTCCGGCATGAGCCTTGCCGACTGCACCTATTTCGGCCGCCGCGCGGGGCGGCGGGCTGCTGCGGGGTAGGGGGGCCTTCAGTTCCCCGGCGCGGAAATGTCGTATCCGCCCCGGTCGGGCGATTCCGCGCGCCAGCGGACCGATCCGAAGGGGCGCTCCAGCCAGCGCTCGACGCGGATGTCCTCGCCGCCGGTCAGAAAATCCCGCGCCTTTTGCTGCACCGCCATTTCCTCTTCGGTGACGCGGTTGCGCTGGCGCAGATAATCGTGCCAGGTCGGGCAGCGATAGCGCTCCACCCAGCGGTCGGGGTCGTTGATGTTGCGGCTCAGCGACCAGTCATAGGCGCCGTTGCGCGCGCGGATGCGCTGGATCCGGCGCATCAGGTCGTAGAAATCGCGCGCCTGCGCCGACGGCACGCGATAGCCCAGCTCTATGATGATCGGGCCGCTGCGCCCGGTGATCGCCATGTTCACCTCCGGGTCGGCCAGCGGCTCGTCCAGCGACCGGGCGGCGCTTTCCCGGTCGGCGATCGGCAGGAACAGGCCGATGACGGGCGAGACGAGCAGCAGCGCGGCCGCCGTCATCAGCGCGGCGGCGGTGCCGTGCTGCTCCGCGACGACGCCCCAGATCACGCTGCCCAGCGCGATGCCGCCCGCGACGGTGGCGTTCAGCGCCGCGATCGCGCGGCCCGTCACCCAGCGCGGCACGAACAGCTGCACCGCGATGTTGACCGTCGTCACCTGGATCATCCACGCCGCGCCCGCGACCAGCAGCACGGCGGAGCTGAGGATCAGGCTGTGGCTGAGCGCGAGGCAGGCGACGCTGGCGGCGAGCGCGATGCTGCACCCCTTCACCACCTTTTCGTTGCCGAACCGCCGCACCCGCTCCAGAATGAAGATCGCCGCGACCGCGCCGAGGCCGAAAAAGCCCAGCAATATGCCGAATATCTGCGCGGTGCCGCCCAGCATGTGCCGCGCCACCAGCGGCATCAGCGAGAGCAGCGAGGATCCCAGCATGCCGGTGACGAGCGAGCGGGCGATCGCCGTGCGCACCGGCTGCATATGGACGATGTAGCGCAGGCCCGACATCATCGCCCGGCCCAGCCGTTCGGGCGGCAGGCGGGTGGGCAGGGGCATGCGCCGCCACGCCAGCAACGCCAGCAGCATCGGGAAATAGCAGAGGAAATTGACGGCGAAGGCGGCCGCCGCGCCCGCGAAGGCGACGATCATGCCGCCGACCGCCGGGCCGAAGCTGCGCGCGACATTGTAGCTGATGCCGTTGAGCGCCACCGCCTGCGGCAGCAGCGGCGGGGGAACCTGCTCCCCGACGGAGGACTGCCAGGAAGGACCGAACACCGCCATGCCGCAGCCGATGAAGAAGCACAGCCCCAGCAGCACCCACGGCGTGATCCAGCCGATCAGCGAAAAGATCGCCAGCGCCAGCGCGCCCGCCACCGCGATGGCGAGCGAGGCGATCTGCGACTTGCGGCGATCGTACATGTCGGCGATGGCGCCCGCCGGAACCGCCAGCAGCGCCATCGGCAGGAAGGTCGCGGTCTGCACCATCGCCACCTTGTCCGCCGTCGAGATTTCCGCCATCACCCAGGCCGATCCGACCCCCTGTATGAGCGCGCCGGTGTTGGAAATCAGGCTGGCCAGCCAGATGTTGCGGAAGGTCGGAACGCCAAGGGGGGCGAATATCCCCTGCTTGCGGCCATGCTGCGGCTGGATCATCCCGCGTCCTCGATACAGGCCGGCGGGCGCGGATATCTATGGATCATAGGCGCTCTATAGAGGGTTTCCATATAAGTTCAATTTTCTATCCTTTGCGGGCGGTGATACCGTTCGCGGTGAAGGAGAGGAAGTCCCATGACCGATTTCGATTTCGCGCTGGGCGACAATGCCGACATGATCCGGGAGAGCGCGGCCCGCTTTTCGCAGGACAGGATCGCGCCGCTGGCCGCGGAGATCGACGAGAAGGACTGGTTCCCGCGCGAGGAGCTGTGGCCGGCCATGGGCGCGCTCGGCCTGCACGGCATCACCGTGGAGGAGGGCTATGGCGGCCTCGGCCTCGGCTATCTGGAGCATGTGGTGGCGCAGGAGGAGGTGGCGCGGGCGTCTGCCTCCATAGGTCTTTCCTATGGCGCGCACTCCAATCTCTGCGTCAACCAGATCCGCCGCTGGGGCAGCGAGGAGCAGAAGGCGCGCTATCTGCCCAGGCTCATATCCGGCGAGCATGTCGGCAGCCTCGCGATGTCGGAGGCGGGCGCCGGATCGGACGTGGTGTCGATGAAGCTGAAGGCGGAGAAGAAGGGCGACCGCTATATCCTCAACGGCACGAAATATTGGATCACCAATGCGCCTTATGCCGACACGCTGGTCGTCTATGCGAAGACGGGGGAAGGGGCGAAGGGCATCACCACCTTCCTGATCGAAAAGGGCATGAAGGGCTTTTCGATCGGGCAGAAGATCGCGAAGGTCGGCATGCGCGGTTCCCCCACGGCCGAACTGGTGTTCGAGGAGTGCGAGGTGCCGGAGGAGAATATCATGGGCCCGCTGAACGGCGGCGTCGGCGTGCTGATGTCGGGCCTCGATTATGAGCGCACCGTGCTGGCGGGCATCCAGCTCGGCATCATGCAGGCGTGCCTCGACGTGGTGCTGCCCTATGTGCGGGAGCGCAGGCAGTTCGGCAAGCCGATCGGCGCGTTCCAGCTGATGCAGGCGAAGATCGCGGACATGTATGTCGCATTGAACAGCGCGCGGGCCTATGTCTATGCGGTGGCGCGGGCCTGTGATGCGGGCCGGACGACGCGCTTCGACGCGGCGGGCGCGATCCTGCTCGCCAGCGAGAATGCGATGAAGACCGCGCTGGAGGCGGTGCAGGCGCTGGGCGGGGCGGGCTATACCAAGGACTGGCCGGTCGAGCGTTACATGCGCGACGCCAAGCTGCTGGATATCGGCGCGGGCACCAACGAGATACGCCGCATGCTGATCGGCCGGGAACTGATCGGGGCATGAGCGCGCCCGTTCTCGACACGAAGCTCTTGCCCGACAGCGAGGGCTTTCGCGCCAACGCCGCGCATAACCGCGCGCTGGCGCAGGAGCTGCGCGAGAAGGTCGCCGCCGCCGCGCGAGGCGGCCCGGAACGCGCGCGGGAGAGGCATGTCGCGCGCGGCAAGCGGCTGCCCCGCGACCGGGTGGAGCGGCTGCTCGATCCCGGCTCGCCCTTTCTGGAGATCGGCCAGCTTGCGGCGGGCGGCCTTTATCATGACGAGGTGCCGGGCGCGGGCATCATCGCCGGGATCGGGCGGGTGTCGGGGCGGCAGGTGATGATCGCCTGCAACGACGCGACGGTGAAGGGCGGCACCTATTATCCGGTCAGCGTCAAGAAGCATCTGCGCGCGCAGGAAATCGCGCTGGAGAACCGGCTGCCCTGTATCTATCTGGTCGACAGCGGCGGCGCCAACCTGCCCAATCAGGCGGAAGTGTTCCCGGACAAGGAGCATTTCGGCCGCATCTTCTACAATCAGGCGAACCTGTCGGCGCGCGGCATCCCCCAGATCGCCTGCGTGATGGGCAGCTGCACCGCGGGCGGCGCCTATGTGCCCGCCATGTCGGACGAAACGGTGATCGTCCGCAATCAGGGCACGATCTTCCTCGCCGGTCCCCCGCTGGTGCAGGCGGCGACCGGCGAGGTCATCAGCGCCGAGGATCTGGGCGGCGGCGACCTCCACGGGCGCAAATCCGGCGTGGTCGATCATGTCGCGGAAGATGACGACCATGCGCTCAGCATCGTGCGCGATATCGTCTCGACGCTGCAACCGGATCGCGCGCCGGACGTCGATCTGCGCGAGGCGCGGCCGCCGAAGTTCGACCCCGCCGAACTGTACGGCATCATCCCCGACGATGTGCGCGCGCCCTATGACGTGCGCGAGGTGATCGCGCGCATCGTCGACGGCAGCGAATTCCACGAGTTCAAGGCGCTCTACGGCACGACTTTGGTGTGCGGCTTCGCGCATATCTGGGGCATGCCGGTGGCGATCCTGGCGAATAATGGCGTGCTGTTCAGCGAAAGCGCGGTCAAGGGCGCGCATTTCATCGAACTGGCCTGCCAGCGGCGCATTCCGTTGCTGTTCCTCCAGAATATCTCCGGCTTCATGGTCGGCGGCAAATATGAGGCGGAGGGCATCGCCAAGCATGGCGCGAAGCTGGTGACGGCGGTGGCGACCGCGCAGGTGCCGAAGATCACCGTGCTGATCGGCGGCAGCTTCGGCGCGGGCAATTACGGCATGTGCGGCCGGGCCTATGGCCCGCGCTTCCTGTTCACCTGGCCCAATGCGCGCATCAGCGTGATGGGCGGCGAACAGGCCGCATCGGTGCTGGCGACCGTCCACCGCGACGCGGCGACGTGGACGGCGGAGCAGGCCGAGGCGTTCAAGGCGCCGATCCGCAGGAAATATGAGGATGAGGGCAACCCCTATCATGCGACCGCGCGTCTCTGGGACGACGGCATCATCGACCCGGCGCAGACCCGCGACGTGCTGGGGCTCGCCTTCGCCGCGACGCTGAACGCGCCGGTGCCGGAACGGGCGCAGTTCGGTGTGTTCAGGATGTGAGGGGCGAGATGGCTATCCCTTATCGTCATGCTGAACTTGTTTCAGCATCCATCGGGCCGCAGGGGATGAAGCCCCAGCGAGGGCGCGAGGTCCGCCCAATGCGGGTTGTCGCTCTCGATCAGGTTGATCTTCCACTGACGATGCCAGCGCTTCAGCTGCTTTTCCCGCAGGATCGCCCGTTCCATGTCGCCGAACATCTCGAACCGGACCAGAAGATGCACCGCATGGCGCGCGGTGAAGCCGCGAAGGCCGTTGCTCCGATGCTGATGCAGGCGGGAAATCAGGTCGGACGTCACACCGATATAGAGCGTCCCATAAGGCTTGCTGCTGAGGATATAGACGCAGGGCTGCTTTTCCATGTCGGCGCCGAGCGTGCCGCCAAATGGATGCTGAAACAAGTTCAGCATGACGGATCGGGGGAGGAATAGCATATGATCCAATCCCTGCTCATCGCCAATCGCGGCGAGATCGCCTGCCGGATCATCCGCACCGCGCGGCGGCTGGGCATCCGCACGGTCGCGGTCTATTCGGATGCCGACGCCGATGCGCTGCACGTCCGCTCGGCCGACGAGGCGGTGCATATCGGGCCGTCGCCCGCGCGCGACTCCTATCTGGTCGGGGAAAAGATCATCGCCGCCGCGAAGGCGACCGGCGCGGAGGCGATCCACCCCGGCTATGGCTTCCTCTCCGAAAATGCCGAGTTTGCGAGAGGGGTGATCGACGCCGGGCTGGTCTGGGTCGGGCCGGACCCGGCGAGCATCACCGCCATGGGCCTGAAGGACGCGGCCAAGCAGTTGATGTCCGACGCGGGCGTGCCGGTAACGCCCGGCTATATGGGCGAGAATCAAGACCCTGCCTTCCTCGCTCAGGAAGCGGCGAAGATCGGTTATCCCGTCCTCATCAAGGCGGTCGCGGGCGGCGGTGGCAAGGGCATGCGGCTGGTCGAGAAGGCCGGGGACTTCGCCGATGCGCTCGCTTCCTGCCAGCGCGAGGCGAGCGCGAGCTTCGGCAACGCGCATGTGCTGATCGAGAAATATATCCTCTCGCCCCGCCATATCGAGGTGCAGATATTCGGCGACCGGCACGGCAATGTCGTCCATCTGTTCGAGCGCGACTGCTCGCTCCAGCGGCGGCACCAGAAGGTGATCGAGGAGGCGCCCGCGCCCGGCATGGATGCGCGGACGCGCGCGGCGGTCTGCCGGGCGGCGGTCGATGCGGCGAAGGCGGTCGATTATGTCGGCGCGGGGACGATCGAGTTCATCGCCGACGGCTCGGAAGGGCTGCGCGCGGACCGCATCTGGTTCATGGAGATGAACACCCGGTTGCAGGTCGAGCATCCGGTGACCGAGGAGATCACCGGGCAGGATCTGGTCGAGTGGCAGCTGCGCGTCGCCAGCGGGGAGCCGCTGCCGAAACGGCAGGAGGAGCTGTCGATCACCGGCTGGGCGATGGAAGCGCGGCTTTATGCGGAGGACCCGGCGCGCGGCTTCCTGCCCTCGATCGGCACGCTCGACACGTTCGAGCCGGGAGGGGGCTGCCGCATCGACACCGGCGTGCAGCAGGGCGCGGAAATCTCGCCCTTCTACGATCCGATGATCGCCAAGCTCATCGCCCATGGCCCGACCCGCGACGCCGCGCGCTCCGCGCTGGCCGGGGCGCTGGACGATAGCGCGATCTGGCCGCTCAAGACCAATGCGGGCTTTCTGGTGAAGGCGCTGGAGCATCCCGATTTCGTCGCCGCGCGGCTCGATACCGGGCTGATCGGGCGCGAGGGCGATGCGCTGATGCCGCCCGCGCGGCCCGGCGAGGAGGCGCTGGCCGATGCCGCCGCCGCGCTGTCGCGGGGTGGCGGCCTTGCCGGATTCCGCCTCAACGCGCCGGTGCGGATGACGGGCAGCTTCCTGCTCGATGGCGAAGAGGTGACGATCGCCTATGATCCGCGCGAAGGCGGCGAAGGCGCGGAGGAGGTGCTGGTCGCCGAGGGCGGGCAGGTCTGGCGCCTGACCCGGTGGCGCGCCGGGGGCGCGGGCGGGGCGGATGCCTCCGATGGCGCGATCCTTTCGCCGATGCCCGGCCGCATCATCGCCGTCGCCGTTGCGGCGGGAGAGAAGGTGATCAAGGGGCAGAAGCTGCTGACGCTCGAAGCGATGAAGATGGAGCACAGCCTCGTCGCGCCGTTCGACGGCACCATCGCGGAGCTCAACGCCAGCGAAGGCGCGCAGGTGAGCGAGGGCGCGCTGCTGGTGAAGATCGAGAAAGCGGAATAGAACTGCTGGCGCGCGGCATAAAAAGGGGAGGTTGGATTGGCCGGGAAATATTTCGATCAATGGACGGTCGGCGAAAGGCTGGTCCATGAAATCCGCCGGACGGTGACGGAGACCGACAATCTCCTCTTCTCGACGATGACCCACAATCCGCAGCCGCTGCACATCGATGCCGAGGCGGCGAGGGCGAGCGAGTTCGGGCAGATCCTCGTCAACGGCACCTTCACCTTCGCGCTGATGGTCGGCCTGTCGGTGGGCGACACGACGCTGGGCACGCTGGTCGCCAATCTCGGCTACGACAGACTGGTGATGCCCAAGCCGGTGTTCATCGGCGACACGCTGCGCGCCGAAACCGAGGTGACGGAGCTGAAGCCCAGCACGTCGCGCCCCGGCGCGGGCATCGTCACCTTCACGCACCGTCTTCTCAACCAGCGCGACGAGGTGGTCTGCCAGTGCCTGCGCATGGCGCTGATCAAGGGCAGCGGTCAGGAAGCCGGGGCATGAAGCTGCGCTCGCTCCTCTTCGTCCCCGCCGACCGGCCGGAGCGCTTCGCCAAGGCGGCGGCGAGCGGCGCCGATGCGCTGATCCTCGACCTGGAGGATGGCGTCGCGCCGGAAAGGAAGGATGCGGGCCGCGCGGCCATCGCCCAATGGCTGGCGGGGGAGCGCCCTGTCGCCACCTTCGTGCGCGTCAATCCTCTCGACAGCGGGCTGACCGACGCCGACCTCGCCGCCGTGCTGCCGGGCCGACCGGACGGCCTCGTCCTGCCCAAGGCGGAAGGCGCGGCGAGCGTCGAAGCGCTGATCGGCAGGCTCGGCGCTGCGCCCGTTCCGGCGATCCTGCCTATTGCGACCGAGACCCCGGCCGCCATCTTCCAGCTCGGCAGCTATGGCGCGGTCGGCCCGCATCTCGCTGGCCTCACCTGGGGCGCGGAGGATCTGCCCGCCGCCATCGGCGCCGCCACCTCGCGCGAGGAGGACGGCCGCTACACGCCGCCCTATGAGATGGTGCGCAGCCTCACCCTCTTCGCCGCCCATGCGGCGGGGGTGGCGGCGATCGAGACGGTGTTCCCGCGCATCGACGATGCGCAGGCGCTCGCCGCCTATGTCGCCCGCGCGCGCCGCGACGGCTTCACCGGCATGATGGCGATTCACCCCGCGCAGGTGGCGGTCATCAACCGGGGCTTCACCCCCACGCAGGCCGAGGTGGCCCACGCCCGCGCCGTAATCGACGCTTTCGCCGCCCATCCGGGCGTCGGCGCGCTGAAGCTCGACGGCAAGATGATCGACCGCCCGCATCTGGTGCAGGCGCAGCGCATCATCGCGATGGGGGACGGGCGGGAATGACCCGCCGCCTTCATTCGCTGATCCACACCTCGACCGGCACCTTGTCCTGCCGCAGCACGGCGCGGATCGGCATGGCCTCGACCGGCCCCGTGCCCAGCGCCTCGCGATAGACCGCCTCCTTCGCCGCGCCGCCGATCTGGAGGATCAGCGCCCGGCTGTGCAGTAGGCCCGCGACGCTGAGCGACATGCGCTCATGCGGCGCCGCGGGCGGCGTGACCGCGAGCGTCAGCGCCTGCGTGGTCAGCCCCTCCTGCAACTCCCGCGCTTCGGGGAAGAGCGAGGCGGTGTGGCCGTCCTCCCCCATGCCCAGCAGCACCGCGTCGAAGGGCAGGGGCAGCGCGCGCATCGCCGCCTCGCAGGCGGGCTGGCCCTCGCGCGCGGTGGCCGCATCGTTCTTCATCGGCACGAAGCGCGCCGCGCTTGCCGGTCCCTGCAACAGATGCTCGCGGATCAGCCGGTTGTTGCTGTCGGCATGGTCGGCCGGAACCCAGCGCTCATCGACCTGCGCGACGATCACCTTGTCCCACGGCAGCGCCCTTTCCCGCAGCGCCTCGAACACGGCGGCGGGCGAGCGGCCGCCGGACAGGACGAGCGTGGCTGTGCCGCGCTGCCCGATCGCGGCGGCGAGCCGGTCGGCGATCGAGGCGGCGAGCGCTGTCGCGGCGGCAGGGGCGTCGGGGAAGCGATGTTCCTGAATGTCAGGCATGTCGTGTCTCTTGCTGCGTACCCCGGCGGCACCGGGGCGAAGCGCCCCTGATAGCCCGGATGGCGGTGCGGGGACATCCCCTCATCCATTCCTAGTCCATTTGAACGATGCACGCCTGCGTCCGCCCCGCCATGTAACGGATGACATCATATTTCAGGAGAGCAGCCCCCATGGATCATACGCGTCCCCGCCTTCGCTATGCCGTCATCGGCGCGGGCATGGCCGGCATTCTCGCCGGCGTGCGCCTCGGCCAGCAGGGAGAAGACTATACCATCTTCGAAAAGGCCGACCAGCTGGGCGGGACATGGCGGGAAAACCGCTATCCCGGCCTCACCTGCGACGTGCCCGCCCATGCCTATACCTACAGCTTCGCGCCCTATGCCGAATGGCACGCCTATTATGCGACCGGCGGCGAGATAAAGAGCTATTTCGAGCAGGTCGCGGAGAAATACGGCGTGCTGCCGCACATCCGCTTCGGCTGCGAGGTCGTCTCGACCGTGTGGGACGAGGAAAGGTCGCTCTGGCGCCTCGGCCTGTCGACCGGGGAAACGGTGGAGGCGGAGATCGTCATCGCCGCGTCGGGCGTGCTGCATCACCCGCGCCTGCCCGATATCGAGGGGAGGGAAAGCTTCGCGGGCAAGGCGTTCCACAGCGCCCGCTGGGACGACGACGCCCCGCTCGACGGCGCGCGCGTGGGCGTGATCGGCAACGGCTCGACCGGCGTGCAGATCATCACCGCGCTGAAGGACCGCGCGGCGCATCTGGTGCATTTCCAGCGCTCGCCGCAATGGATCATGCCGGTGCCCTATTTCGAATATAGCGAGGAGGAACGCGAGGCGTTCCGCAACGACCCGGCGCTGATCGACGCGATCCGCTACGACAAGGAATATTGGGAGAATATCTTCCGCTTCACCCGCGCGATCACCGACGTGAACGGGCCGGAAATCGCGATCATCGAGCAGCTGTGCCTCGACAATCTGGAAAACAGCGTGCGCGATCCCGAATTGCGCGAAAAGCTGCGCCCGGATTATCGCGCCGCGTGCAAGCGGCTGATCTATTCATGGAGCTATTATGACGCGGTCCAGCACCTCAATGTGTCGGTGGAGCGCGAGGGCATCGCGCGGATCGAGCCGGAGGGCGTGCGGCTGAAGGACGGGCGGCTGATCGAGCTGGACACGATCGTCTTCGCGACCGGCTTCCACGCGGACCGCTTCATCCGGCCGACGCAGGTGCTGGGCCGGGGCGGCGTGTCGCTCGACGATGTGTGGGCGCAGCGCCCGACCGCCTATTATGCGATCGGCATCCCGGACTTCCCCAATTTCTTCATGCTGAACGGCCCGACCGGCCCGGTCGGCAATTTCTCGCTGATCGACATCGCCGAGCGGCAATGGGGCTATATCGAGCAGTTGCTGGAGCCGCTGCGCACGGGCGAGGCGCGGACGATCGAGCCCAGCGCGCAGGCCCATGCCGATTATGAGGAACGCCGCATCGCCGCGGCCAAGACGACCATCTTCGGCTCCGGCTGCCAGAGCTGGTATCTGGACGCGACCGGCGTTCCGGCCAGCTGGCCGTGGAGCTACGAAGCCTTCGCCGACGCGATGGCCAAGCCGGTGATGGCCGATTACCGGATCGCGCGGCGGGAAGCGCTGGCGGAATAGCGCTGACAAAAAGGGACGGCGCACGGTTTTCCAGCGCCGTCTCCTCGATCCGCATCCTGCAACAGGCTGTTGCCAGATGCGGCTTGCGGCTAATCCTTGCCATTCCTATCCCGTCATGCCAGCGAAGGCTGGCATCTCACGAGGCGGCGCGCGGCATGGCCTGCGACCCCAACCTGCGCTGGGGTGACGACAAGGGCGGAGAGGCTGCTCGCCACCCGAAACCGTCATTATATCGGCCTTTCGGCTCCCTTTACACCCCGAACCCGCCGGACACCGAAATGGTCTGCCCCGTCACATAATTGGCGCGGCGGGAGGCGAAGAACACCGCCGCGCGGCCGATATCCTCCGCTGCGCCCCAGCGCTTGAGGCAGAGCAGCTTCTGCGTTTCCTCCACCCATTTGGCGTCGAACACGCCCTGCGCCGACAATTCGTGGAACATCCCTGCGTCGATCACGCCGATCAGCACCGAATTGGCGCGGATCTCGCGGCTCCCTTCCTCCTTGGCGATGCCCTTGATCAGCGCTTCGTTGATCGCCTTGGGCGCGACCGACAGCCCGTCCATCTTCGGCCACCAGTCATGCCCGGCGGACCCCAGATGAACGAAGGAGCCGCCGCCCTTTATCCGCATATGGGGGATGAAGGCGCTGGCGGCGTTGCGGAAACCGAAGGCTTCCACCTCCACCGCCTGGCGGAACTGGTCGTCGGTCCAGTCGGCGATCGGGATTTGCGGCACCAGCGGGCCCGCCGCCCAGATGACGCTGTGGATGCGGCCATGCTCGGCGGCCGCCGCGGCGGCCAGCGCGTCCATCGCCGCGCGCTCGCGCACGTCGATGCGGTGGATGCTCGCCCGCACGCCTTCGGCCCGGATCGCCTCGGCGGTGGCCTGCGCGACATCCTCCTTGCTGCGATAGCAGAGGGCGACATCGGTGCCCGCCTTCGCGAATTCGAGCGCGACGCCCTTGCCGATGCCGCCGCTGCCGCCGAAGACGATCGCCGCGCCGGCCGGGAAATCCTCGTTCATGCCTTTCCTCCCATCTTCATGATCCGTTAGACTCTGTCCGGTTCAGATTGAACCGGACAGAGTCCGGATAATCCTTGTTTTCCGTGATTTGACTTCGTCGCTCTGACGGGTCCGAGTCAGCAGGTGATTCCACCTGCTTCGAAATCACTCTAGCGGCCCATGGCGGCGACCGCCTCGGCCGCGCCGCGCATCGCCCCCTCGATATAGCCGACGCCGGTGCCATCGCCGATTTCCGTCACGTCATGGCCCGCGGCGCGCAGCGCGTCGGCGAGCGTGGAATCGCCATGCGCGCCCATCGCGACGATCACGCTGTCGGCAGGCAGGCTGCGCGCCGTGCCGTCCGCATCGGTGAAGGTCACCGCCTCCTTGCCGATGCGGATCGCGCTGGCGCCGGGGAACATCGCGACGCCATGCTCGCGCAGCTCGGCGAGCAGGCGCATGCGGCGCACCAGCAGCAGCCCGCCGCCGAATTTCGGCGCCTCGCCGACGATCGCGACCTCTCGCCCGCGCTCGGCGAGATATTCGGCCAGCTCCACGCCGACCAACTCGCCGCCGAGGATGACGATGCGCTTGCCGAGCGGCATCCACAACCGCGTCGCCCTGCGCACCAGTTCCAGATTGGCGGTCGCCCCCGTCGCCGCGCCCAGCCGGGTGGCGAGCCGGGTCGGCCAGCTGGTCTTGCGGCGCAGCTCCGGCGCGTCCTCGCCCAGCATCATCGCGCGCAGATCGTCGCCGGAAAGGACATGATCCTGCTCATGGCCGGGGATGGGCGGCATGTCGCGCACCGCGCCGGTCGCGACGATCACCCTGTCGGGCTTCAGCGCGGCGATCGTCTCCGCCGTGGCGTCGGTGCGCAGGCGCACATCGACCTTCGACCGGGCGATCCGGCGGCGCAGCCAGTCGAGCAGCCGCTCATTGGGCTCATAGGCGAGGCCCGCGAAGCGCAGCGTGCCGCCGAGCCGGTCCGACCGCTCGATCAGCGTCACCCGCGCGCCCGCCAGATCGAGCCTGCGCGCCGCCTCCATCCCCGCCGGGCCGCCGCCGACGATGACGACATGGCCGGGCACCTTCGCGGGCGTCCAGTCGCGATCCTCATAGCCGGTTTCCGGGCGCACCGCGCAGCGCACCTGCTCGCGCAGATAGGCGGTGCTGACGCAGGTGTAGCAATAGATGCAGGGGCGGATATCCTCGGCCCGGCCCTGCTTCAGCTTCAGCGGCAGGTCGGGATCGGCCAGCAGCTTGCGGCCCATGGCGAGGAAATCGAACTGGCCCTTCGCCAGCCCCTGCTCGCCGCGCTCTATCTCCACCCGGCCCGATGCGATGACCGGGATGGACAGCGCCTTGCGGATGGCGGCGGCGTGGTCGAGATGCGCGCCCGGCTCATGCGGGATGTTGGAGGCGGAATGCAGCTTGCCCTGGCCGACATCGTGATAGGCCGACACCGTGATCGCATCGACGCCCTCGGCCTCCAGCAGCCGGGCGAGCTGGATGGCGAGGTCGAGGGTGATGCCGCCGGTGCGGCCGATCTCGCGCGCGTCGATCTTCACCCAGAGGGGGAAATCCGCGCCGACTGCCGCGCGCGCCGCGCGCACCGCCTCCAGCAGCAGCCGCGCCCGGCCCGCAAGGTCGCCGCCATAGCCGTCCGCGCGGCTGTTGGTGGCGGGGGAGAGGAAGGAGGAGAGGAGATAGCCGTGTCCGGCATGGATCTCCACCCCGTCGAATCCGGCTTGTTGCGCCCGCCGCGCGGCGTCGGCGAACTGGCGCACGACAAGGGCGATGTCGGCTTCGTCCAGCAGCCTGATCGTCGGCATCGCGCCCGCGAACGCCGCCATTTCCTCCGGCAGGAAATAATCGGGGAAGTCGCCCGCAAAGGGCGGGGGGTAGCAGGGCGCCCAGAGAGGATGGCCGTGCTGCGCGCTGTAGGTCGCGACGAGGCCGCCATGGTGCAACTGCGCGGCGATGCGCCCGCCCGCCGCGTGCACTTCCTCGACCAGCCGCGCAAGGCCGGGCAGGAAGCGGTCGTCGGATATCGCCGACTGCTTGGGCTGGACCGCGCCCACCGGCCAGGCGACGCCGGTGACGCCCATGATGATGAGGCCCGCGCCGCCCTTCGCCTGCGTGACATGATAGTCGATCAGCCGCCGGCCGACGGTGCCGTCCTCCTCCGCCAGGCTGACGCCCATCGCGGTGACGATGATGCGGTTGGGCAGGGCCAGGCTGCCGATCCGTCCGGGCGTGAGCAAGGAGGCGGCGTGCGGGCCGGTGTCCCGGCGGACAAGGGGGGCGGCGGACATGGGACCTCTCGTTCCTCGATAGGGCGTTCTTTGATTGTGCGTAACATTATTGTTGTAATATAACGCTTATATACGATAAAAATCGCATAACAATGCCATATTGCGTAATATGCACACCGATGGCGGCGCGCGGGAGGACGGAAATGAGCGAAGAGAGGCGGCCCGAAGGCGACATAAGGCTGGAGCGGAGCTGGCGCGATTTCTGCGCGCGGCTGGCCGATGCGGGGGAGATATTGTCCCGCCCGCAAGCGCCCGGCACCGCGCTCGATCAGGCGGAGGGGCTGCGCTATCTCTCGCGCCTCACCCGCACCGCGCTCAACATGCTGGTCGATTCGAGCGACCCGGACTTCCCCCGGCTGTTCCTGCTGTGCGACGACGCGATCAAGATCGGCGCGGACAATCCCGACAATCTCTACCAGCAGATCGTCGTGCGCGGCGACCGCGACTATCGCATTCGCGGCCATCGCGGCACCGTGCCCTATTTCTCGATCGGGTCGAAGGCGAACCGCTATGCGATCGACGGCACCATGGCCTCGACCGGGGAGATCGAATTCGCCGACATGGCGATGGAGCCGGACGGCAGCTTCGAGATCATCGCCAGCAAGACCGAAAAGCCTGGCAACTGGCTGCCGATGGCGGACGACACGACCTTGCTCATCATCCGCCAGACCTTCAACGACAAGAGCCGGGAGACGCCCGCGAGCGTGCAGGTCGAGCGGATCAGCGAGGGGCCTGCGTTGCCCGGCCTGCTGACGCCGGAGAGGATCGAGGCGCAACTGCTGGGTGCGGCCCAATGGGTGCGCGGCACCGCCAGCACCTTCGCCGACTGGTCGGAACGGTTCATGACCCAGCCCAACCGCATCCATGACGGCGACCAGGAGATTTTCTGGCGCGCGGGCGGCGACCCCAATATCTGGTACGGCCATCTCTATTACAGGCTCGCCCCCGGCGAGGCGCTGGTGATCGAGGCGAAGCCGCCGCGCTGCCGCTTCTGGAATTTCCAGCTCGACAACTGGTGGATGGAATCGCTCGACCATGTCCACCGCAAGGTGTGGGTGAACGGCGCGCAGGCGCGCTATAAGGCGGATGGCGGCGTGATCGTCGTCTGCGCGGACAGCGACCCCGGCTATGGCAACTGGATCGACCTGTCCGGCCACCGCGAGGGCACCGCGCTCTGGCGCTGGATCGACGCGGACGAGCATCCGGTGCCGCGATGCCGGGTGGTGAAGCTGTGACTTTCGGGGATCGGGTGGGTAAGCGGAGCTCTCTCACCCGTTCGGGCCTCCCCGTGTTTTTCAAGCCCCGCAGGCCAAGTCCCTAATCCACCGCTTCCCCCGCAAGATACAGGCGCCGCAGCGCCGCGATATCGGCCTCCGTCAGCCCCAGCCCGTCGCGCAGATAGGCGTCGAAGGAGCCGTGGCGGCGCTCCACCTCGTCGAACGCGCTCTGCAGATAGTCGGGGCGGACGGTCAGCACCTGCTCCAGATAGGCGGGCGGTATCGGCGTTCCGGCCTTGGCCAGCGCCGCCTGCGTCGCCTCGTTCTTCGCGCGCAGATAGGCGTTGCTCAGCAGATAGTCGGCCATCACCGTCTCGCGCGGCACGCCCAGCAGGGTGAGGATGACGGCGGTGGCCCAGCCGGTGCGGTCCTTGCCCGCCGTGCAATGATAAAGCGTCGCGGTCGGCGGCGCCTGTTCGAGACGGCGCAGCAGCGCGGCATAGGCGGAGCGCGCGCTGGGCAGCGAGACGAATTCCCGGTTCGCCTCGATCAGCATCTCCACGCCCTTCCCGGCCGCGATCGCCGCGTCCGCCTTGCGCATGTCGCCGCCCAGCGAGCCTTCGCTGTCCGCCACCACATCCAGCACCAGCGGCGCCGCGCCCCGCGGCAGGCGGTCGGCCCCTCGCGCGCGCTCCGTCGCGGTGCGCAGGTCGGCCACCGCCGACAGGCCGAGCGCGCCCATCGCGGCAAGGTCGGCGTCGCTCAGCCGGTCGAGCTGGTCGGAGCGGTAGATCAGCCCCATCTTCACCCAGCGCCCGTCCGTGGTGCGATAGCCGCCGATGTCGCGCAGATTGGGCGCGGTCGGCAGGTGCAGCGCGCGGTCGGCGATGACCAGCGGCGCGCCATTGTCCGGCACCAGCGTGAAATACCAGCGCCTGCCGGGCTCCAGCCCTGTCACCACGGCCGAGCCGCTGGCCGGTCCCAGCGCCACCGGCGTGCCGGTCGTGACGCCATCGGGGCTGGTTCCGGCATAGACGCGCACCGTCCCGGCATGGTCTGCCGCCCAGTCCAGCCGATAGTCGTCGCTCCCGGCGATCCGGTTCGCCGTGGCGGCGGTGAAGGGAATGGCCGCCTGTTGCCGGGCGACCGAAAGCGCGGCAGGAAGCGGCGCTTGCGTGGCCGCGCAACCGCCCAGCAGCGGCAGGGCGAGCGCAAGGGTGCCGGCGAGGCTCAGGCGGCGCAGGGGCGGGCGGCTATGCGGCATGGCGTTTCTCTCCTCAGCCTCGTTGCGACGAGATATTGCCGCCGTCGACGACGATCTCGCTGGCGGTGATATAGCTCGCCTCGTCGGAAAGAAGAAAGCGTACGACACGGCCGATCTCATCGGGCTCGCCGATGCGGTCCAGCAGGATGCGCTTTTCGAAGAATCCTTCGGGCAGGGCGGCGATGGCGGGCGCGGTCATCGGTGTGCGGATCTGGCCGGGCGACACCGAATTGATGCGGATGCCGTCGCGCGCCAGCCGGTCCGCCAGCGATCGCACCAGCGAAAGCATGCCGCCCTTGGCCGCCGTGTAGATCGGGTTCATCGCATTGCCCAGCGTCGCGTTGATCGAGGCGATGGCGACGATCGCCGATCCCTTTTGCGCGGCCAGATCGGCGTGAATCGCCTGGGTGATGAAGGCGAAGGAACGCAGGTGGATCGCCATGCCCGCGTCCCAGCTTTCGACCGTCAGCCCGTCGAGCGAGGCGGTGTCGACCACGCCCGCCGCATGGACCAGCCCGCCCGGCGCGCCGATCGCCGCGCGCGTCGCCTCCAGCGCGGGGGCGATCGCCGCCACCTCGCGCAGGTCCGCGCCGACGCCGATCGCGGCGACGCCATGCTCGGCGGCGATGGCCTCGGCCCCGGCCTGCGCCTTCGCCGCGTCAATGTCCCACAGGGCGACGGGGCGGCCCACGGTGGCGAGCGCCCGCGCCGAGGCGAGGCCGATGCCCGATGCGCCGCCGGTGACGATGACCGGCGAGGCGGGCGCGCCGAGGGCTGGGTTCAAACTCATGCGAAATCCTTTCTGTCGAGCGGAAGAGTGGGCTCAGCGGTCGCCCGCCGCTGCCGTGGAGGCCGGCCCCTGCCGGGGGAAGAAGCCGTCGAGGCGGATGTTGGTGATGCGCGGCGGGCCATCGGGCATGGCGACCCACATCACATGGTCGACCACTGCCGGATCGTCCGGCGCGCCGCCGGGCATGCCGCCGGTCACGCCGAGCTGGATATAGTCCTGCCCGTTGCGCTGGCGATATTCATATTTGTGGAAATGGCCGGCGAGCACCGTATAGTCGCGGCCCTTCAGCATCGCCTCGATCTCCCGGAAGGCGGGCGAGTCCACCTTCCACGCGGGGCGGTGCATCAACACGAAGGTCCAGCGGGCGCGGGCGTTGCGGCGCAGCGCCTCGCGCACCATCCGCACCTGATCGGCGCTGATCGCCACCTGTTCCGACGCGCGCAGCTTCGCGGCCAGCTCGCCCAGCCGGGGATCGCGGGCGAACAGCGCCTCGGCGGCGGCGGGGTCGCCCTGCAACGCCCGCAGCACCGCGCCCATCGCCTGCGGGCCATATTCGTCCAGCAGCTTCTTGCGCGCGATCAGCGGCTGCGGCGGGTCCTCGGTGTTGAGCACGAGGAACAGCACGTCGCGATAGGTGAATCTGTAATAGTCCGCGCCCAGCCGCTTGCGCCACTCCTCCAGTTGCACGGTATTGGTCAGGTCGTGATTGCCGGGCACGTAGAAGAAGGGAACGCTCAGCTTTTCCGTCGCGGTGGTCACTTCCTTCCATTCCGCGTCGAGCCGGGCGCGGTCCTCGCTGTTGCCCTCGATCAGGTCGCCGATGTTGATGACGAAATCGGGGCGCAGCCCGTCCACCTGCATCAGCGCCCGTTCGAACACGCCGGGCCGGTGCTGGCCGGTGCGGTCGCCGATGACGACGAAGTGGAAGGGCCGCCTGTCCTTGTTGAAACCGGCCTTGTCGAACGGGACTTGCGTACGCGCGACGGGCCCGGTGCCGCCGCCGGGGCGGTAATCCCCGGCCGTGGCCGCCGCCCCCGAAAGGGCGAGGGCGGCGGTGGCGGCGAACAGGGTGAATGCGCTTTTCATCGGACGCTCCCCTTTCAGAATTCGACGTTTAGGTCGACGCCATAGGTGCGCGGCTCGCCGAAGATGGCGCCGGGGCGGCCTATGTTGAACTGCATCAGATAATATTCCTTGTCGGTCAGGTTGCGCCCCCACAGCGACAGCCGCACGCCCTTCACGCCCGGAATGTCGGCCAGCGTCAGCCGCGCGTTGAGCAGGCCATAGTCGGCGATGATATAGCGGCCGCTGCTGACCGTGGAGTTGGTATATTTGTCGCTCTGCGCCGTATAATTGATATTGGCGGTCAGCGTGCCGACCGGCATGGGCGGCAGGTCGTAGGTCAGGTCGAGCGCCAGCGTGTGCGCGGGCGCGTTGGTGAAGCGGTAATTGGCGGAAATATCGGTGCCGTTGACGTCGCGTATCTCGTCATAGCGCGGCTTCAGATAGCTGTAATTGGCGGTCAGGCGCAGTTCGCGCACCGGCGCCAGCGTCAGGTCCATCTCCACGCCCTTCACCGTGGCCTTGCCCGCATTGAGCACGTCGGTGATGCGGATGTTGTTCGGGTCCGACTGCACATTCACCTGGATGTCGTCATATTTGGAAAGGAACGCCGCCGCGTTGAAGCGCAGCCGGTTGTCGAGCCACTGGCTCTTCAGCCCGGCCTCGTAGGACCAGAGCGTTTCCGGGCCGAAGCCCTGGTTGAAGCGGGGGATGGAACTGGCGCGGATGTTGTAGCCGCCGCTCTTGTAGCCCTTGACCGCCTTGGCGTAGAGGTTGATGCCCGGCGCTGCGTCGAAGGCGAGCACGAAGCTGGGGCTGAAATCCTTGAACTTGCGGCTGCCGTCGCCGATGCCGCCCGGCACGTCGGTGATCGGGCCGCCGTTCACCTGCGTCTGCCGCGACAGCGTCGCCTCGCGCTTGTCCCAGCTCTGCCGCAGGCCGACGGTCAGGTGCAGGCGTCGATCCAGCCAGTCGGGCGTGAAGGTGGCCTGCCCGAACAGCGCATAGGACCGGTTGCCGATCGTCGCGGTGTTGAAGGTGCGCGTCAGCGTCGGCGGGCTGTAGCTGTTGCTGACGTTGCTGCCGTCTTCCTTGAAATAATAGAAGCCCGCGACATATTTCAGCCCGCCGTCCAGCAGGTCGCCGACCAGTTGCAGCTCCTGGCTCCACTGGTCCTGCTTCGCCCGGCTGCTGTTCTTTTGCAACGGATCGGGACCGTTCGCGCCGGCGAGATAATCCTGGTTCTGGAAATTGTCGAGCTTGCGATAGCCGGTGATGGAACGGACGGTCAGCGCGTCCGACGCGTTCCATTCCGCGATCAGGCCATGGCCCTGCGACACTATGTCGTTGCGCAGCAGGTCGCGCACGAAGGCGCTGCCCGCGCGGGGCCGCTCCGCCTTGCCGGGGAAGAGCGGCGACAGCGCGACATAGGCGGGCGTATCGCCGATATCGGTGCGGTCATAGCTGTAGCGCAGGCTGAAATCGGCCGAGGGCTGCCACAGCACATCAGCGCGCATCGCCTGCCGGTCCTTGTCGCCCCAGCGGCTGACGCCCGTTCCGGCGTTGCGGATGAAGCCGTGCTGCTGCTGGTTCACATAGGAGAGGCGCGCGGCGAAGGTGTCGCCCAGCGGGATGTTCACCGCGCCCTTGAAGCGGCGGTTGGCGTAATTGCCGAACGTCGCCTGTCCCTTGAAGCCGAAGGCGCCGGTGTCGGGCTTGCGGGTGATGAAGTTGATCGCGCCGCCGGTGGCGTTGCGGCCGTAGAGCGTGCCCTGCGGCCCGCGCAGCACCTCGATGCGTTCCAGGTCCGCGACCTCCATCGCCAGCCCCTGGCTGCGCGCGACATAGACGCCGTCCATATAGACGGCGACGCCGCCGTCCTGGGTGATCTGGTCGTCGGACAGGCCGACGCCGCGCATGAAGATCTGCGTCGTCGCCGCATTGTTGGGAAAGGGCGTCAGTTGCAGCGCGGGCACATTGGCGCGCAGGTCGGTGAGGCCGCTTATCCCCTTGGTCTCCAGATCCTGCGCGCTGAACGCGGCGATGGAGATCGGCGTGTCCTGAAGCGACTCCGCCCGCTTCTGCGCGGTGACGACGATGTCCGCTATGCCTTCATTGGCGGCGGTCTGGGCCAGAACCGGCATCGCGGTGCCGGTCATCAGGATTCCAGTAATTGCGTAGGCAAAAATGTGATTCATCATGCATTCCTCCCCTATAATCGGCTTTCAATGCCGAATCTGCGTCCCATATTTTCTACTTCTTGTTAGATAATCTACCTTCGTGTAGGTAGAAACGCAATCAGGGAATTTGCATTTTCGCGGCCCCGGTGGAAAAGGGGGGCTGGCCGGGATGCCGGAGGAAGGAGCGTGGGGTTTTGAGCGGGAACAGGCAGGTGTCGCGGCAGCCGCGCGGGGACGCGACCCGTCAGGCTATTCTGGATGCGGCGGAGCGGATCTTCGCCGATCTCGGCTATGCGGCCGCGCGGCTGGAGGACGTGGCGCAACTGGTGGGCATACGCCGCCCGTCGATCGTCTATTATTTCGCGGCCAAGCAGCAATTATACGATCAGGTGGAGGCCGACATCTTCGCCGCCATGCACCAGTTCGTGCTGGAGCGCATGGCCGGGGCGGGCGATCCGCTCGAACGCCTGCTGGCGCTGCTCGACGCCTGGCTCGACTTCCTCGTCCAGCGGCCGACGGCGGCGCGGATCATCCAGCGGCTGGTCGCCGATCTGGGGCCGCGCGGCGACAATCCGGTGCGCTTTTCCGAAACCGCGCTGCGCGATATCGAGGCGGTCGTCGCCGAAGGCGTTTCCACCGGGCAGTTCCGCCCCGTTTCCGCGATGCACATATTGAACGGCATAGCGGCGGGCGCGCTCTTCTATGTCTGCAACGCCGGGCAGATGGGGCAGACCCGCGCCTATGACCCCGCCGACCCCGACGAGCTGGAGCGGTTCCGCGCGATGATGCACGTTCTGGCGCGGGCGGCGGTGGGGCAGGAAGCGCGCTGACCGCCCCCGCCGCGCAAGGCGCGCCCCGTCCGCAAAGGGATGGACCGCGCCCCGGCGTGGGCGCGGCCTGCTGCTTCAAAGCTTGATGCGGAAATCGACGCCGTAGGTCGCCGGCTCGCCATAGGTGTTCCCGGCGAAGCCGAGACTGCCGAAGTCGATGCCGAACAGGCGGTATTTCTTGTCGAAGATGTTCTTGCCCCACAGGGCCAGCTCCGCCTTCGCGCCGTTGAGGTCGATGTCGGTCAGGGAAATCCTGCCGTTGACCAGCGACCTCGGCGCGCCGGCGATCTGGTCGTTATAGGGCGTGCCCACCGTCGTCGGATGATAGTAGATCTTGGTGCGATAGTCGTAATCGCCCCGGATCGACAGGCGGCCGATCTCCAGATCCGCGATATCGAGCTGCGCATAGGCGCTGATCGTCGTCGTCGCGCCGATCATGAAGCGGGCGCTGTCCTTCACGTCCACATATTGATCGGTGACGGGGTCGAGGATCAGGAACTGCTTGTACTTGCGGTTGGTGTAGCCGAGATTGGCGCCGAGCGTCAGCGGCTCGACCGGCTTGGCCGTCAGTTCCGCCTCTATGCCCCAATAGCGCGCCTTGCCCGCGTTGACGGTGACGCTGGACGCGCCGCCGCTGCCCGCCTGAAGCTGTTGCAATTGCAGGTCCGAATGGGTGGCGTAGAAACCGGTCAGGTTGACCCGCAGCCTGCGATCGAGCCAGTCGGACTTGATCCCCGCCTCATAGGAGGTCAGCGATTCCGGGTTGAAGCCGGAATTGACCGACCGGGCATTGAAGCCGCCCGCCTTGTAACCCGATGCGGTGCGCGCATAGAGCAGCATCGAGGGCGTGGCCTGCCAGTCGACGCTGAACGCGTAATTGACCTTCTCATAGCTCGCCCGCAGGTCGCGGACGAAGGGTGCGCGCTGGACCAGATGCTTCTTGTCGTGGGTGTAGCGGACGCCGCCGGTCACGCTCAGCGTGTCGGTCAGCTCGAACGTGCCCTGTGCGAAGGCGGCGGCCGATTTGTTGTAATGGTCGTAATCGGTCAGCGAGGAAAGCTGCACGCCGAAGCTGTTCACCGTCACGTCGGGCGTCAGCGGGATCGGCACGGGCGAGGGCAGGATCAGCAGGAAATTCTGCGGATTATATTCCTTCGAATGTTCCCTGAAATAATAGCCGCCCAGAACATATTCGAACCGGTCGCCGATATTGCCGAGCAGGTTGACTTCCTGCGAGAACTGGTTCTGCCGACGGCGGTTCTGCGTGCTGAACAGGTCGAGCTCGTTCACGCCCAGCGGGTTGAAGGTGTAGGGCGGGGCCAGCACTTCCGGGCTGACGGTGAAACCGACGAGGCCGCTATTGCCGTCCAGATCGTCCTGCGCGTTGCGGTTGGACCAGCGCCGGAAACCGGTGAGCGAGCGCAGCGTCGCCGCGCCCAGATCAAGCTCCGCCGTGACGGTGTGGCCGGTCACGCGGTCGGTCATCTTGCCTTGATTGAGGGCGATGGAAGCCAGCCTTTCGGGCGAATAGACCGGCGCGTTGCCGCCCAGCGCCGGGGACGCCTGCAGATATTCCAGCACATCGGGGCGGATGACCGTCAGCTGGAAGGCGGGGGCGTAGCTTTCCCGCCGCGACAGGTCGAAGCCGTAATCCAGCTTGAAGATGCCGCTTTCGAAGCTGACCGCGCCCCGGAAGGCGTCGAGCACATAGGCGCCGGGGTCGCGGTGGCTGGGCGCGTTCACATCGTCGACATAGCCGTTGCGCTGCCGGTGCAGATAGGTCATCCGCGCCTTCAGGCCGGTATTGGCGATGTTGCCGGTATCGACCGAGGCCTTGAGATTGTAATAGCCGTAGTTCCCGGCCGAGCCGTCCAGAGTGGCGTGGAAGTCCTCGGCGGGTTTGGCGGTGATGAGGTTGACCGCGCCGCCGATGGTGTTGCGGCCGTAGAGCGTGCCCTGCGGCCCGCGCAGCACTTCGATCCGCTCCAGATCGAGAATGTCGAACGCGCTGCCCGCCGCGCGGCCCAGGATGATGCCGTCGACATAGAGGCCGACCGGGCTGTCCGCGGTCAGGATCGGGTCGATATCGCCGATGCCGCGAATGAACAGCTGCATGTTGGTGGAGGAGGCGGGCGAGGTGGTGACCGACAGGCTCGGCGCGACGGCAGTGAGGTCGGCGGCCGACGAAATCCCCTTGTCGCGGATCATCTCCGCGTTGAGCGCGGTCACGGCGATCGGCGTGGATTGCAGGTTTTCCGCGCGCTTCTGCGCCGTCACGACGATATCGGCGATGCCCTGGCTGCCTTCCTCCGCATCGGCCGTCTGCGCCAGCGCGGGCCGCGCGGCGAAGATGAGGGCGGCGCCGCCCAGCAGAAAATAGCGTAGTTTCATGCTCACTCCCAGATCCTTTCCTTATTCTGGTCTTCCATCGGCGGACGGCCGGCCCGGTGGGGCGCCCGCCGCCTTTCTTCCCCGATCCCCTTTGCCGTGCGGCGGCAGCCGGGGAGACTGCCTGCCGCCCTGTCGCGCCCCGGTCTCAGCCCAGCCCGTCGATCGGCGGGAAGGCGGAAAGCAGGGCTGCGTCGACCGCCTGCACCTGTCCGTTGAGCCCGGCCGCGCGGCGGCTGAGCAGGAACAGCGCGACCTCCGCGATCTGTTGCGCGGTCAGCGCCCCGCGATAGGCGGGGTCGTCCAGCCGGTCGGGGTCGTCGATCGTCTCGATCCCGGCATTGCCGGTCATGGCGGTCAGCACCATGCCGGGACAGATCGCGTTGATCCGCGCGCCCCGCGCCGCGAAGGCCGCCGCGGCGGAGCGGACCAGCCCGACCAGCCCGTGCTTGGACACCGCATAGGCCGCCGCCTCGGCAAAGCCGATGATCCCCGCCGCCGAGGCGGTGACGACGCAGGCCCCGCCGGGGCGCAGCCGTGCGCGCGCCTGCTGCACGCCGAGAAAGGTGCCGCGCAGGTTGACCGCGATCAGCCGGTCGAACATCTCTGTCGTCACCGTTTCCAGCGGCCCATAGGGCTGCAAAATACCGGCGTTGAGAAAGGCGGCGTCGAGCCCGCCGAAGCGCTGCTCGGCCAGATCGAACATCGCCCGGTTGTCGTCCTCCCGCGCGATGTCGGCCCTGACCGCGACCGCTTCGCCGCCTGCCTGGGCGACCAGCCCGGCGGTGCGTTCCGCGCCCGCCGCGTCGATATCGGCGACGACGACCCGCGCGCCTTCCATCGCGAGGCGCTGGCACGCGGCGCGGCCGATGCCCGACCCGCCGCCGGTGACCAGCGCCACCTTGCCGTCGAACTGCCCGCCGCTCATCGCGCCGCCGCCCGCCCGGCGCTGCGCGTTTCGTGGATGATGGAGGAATTCATCGTCTCTCCCCGCGTTTCCGTTGTTGCCGAAA
This sequence comes from Sphingobium jiangsuense, assembly GCF_014196495.1. GTDB lineage: Bacteria > Pseudomonadota > Alphaproteobacteria > Sphingomonadales > Sphingomonadaceae > Sphingobium > Sphingobium jiangsuense. The sequence continues at coordinate 36,014 of NZ_JACIDT010000009.1, read as the reverse complement.
CTCTAGGACAGTCTTGCGTGCGCGTCATAATCCATTTGGACTAGGTAACAGGGAATGGGTACGAAAAAAAGGGGTAAAAAGTCCAATATCATGTTTATTTGCGGAGTATGTGACGGAATATGATTCGCGATTGTCTCATCGCCCACCAGCGCCGTGCGGCCGGATCAGGCCGTTTTCTCCTCAAGCTCGCGCAGCGCAGTGCGTAGAATTTTGCCCGCTGCGTTACGCGGAAGCGCGGGCAGGATGGCGACGCGGCGGGGCACCTTGTAATTGGCCATGTTGGCCCGCGCCCAGCGGATGATATCGGCTTCCTCCGCCTGCATGCCGGGGCGCAGCACGACGAACGCCTTGCCCACCTCGCCCAGCCGCTCGTCGGCGATGCCGATCACCCCGGCCATCTCGATCGCCGGATGGGCGGCCAGCAGCTTCTCGATCTCGGCGGGATAGCAGTTGAAGCCGCCGGAGATATACATGTCCTTCTTGCGGTCGGTCAGCGCCAGATAGCCGCGCGCGTCGATGGTGCCGACATCGCCGGTGTGGAGCCAGCCCTCGGCGTCGATCGCCTCGGCCGTCGCCTGCGGATCGTCGAGATAGCCCTTCATCACCGCCGGGCCGCGTATCCAGATCTCGCCCGTTTCGCCGGGGGGCAGGTCGTTGCCCTGCTCGTCGACGCAGCGCGCCTCGATGCCGGGCAGCGGATAGCCGCAGCTGTGCGCGACGGTTTCCGCGTCGTCGCCCTGCCGCGTCATGCTGATTGCGCCGCATTCGGTCATGCCGTAGCCGTTGACGATGTTGGACATGCCCAGCTCCCTGCGCATCCGCTCGACCAGCGTCGGGGCGACCGGCGCCGCGCCCGTCACCGCGACGCGCAGCGAGGAGAAGTCGCGCGGCTTGTCGCCCGCCAGCTCCTGCAACAGCGACTGGTAGATGGTCGGCGGCCCCGGCAGGAAGCTGATGCGGTTGACCTCGATCTGCCGCACGGTTTCGGCGACGTCGAACATCGCCATCGGCACGATGGTCGCGCCGCGCGTGAAGCACACCGCCCAGCCCGCCTTGTAGCCGAAGGTGTGGAAGAAGGGGTTGACGATCAGATAGCGGTCGCCCTCGCGCAGATCGACGCGCACCGCCCAGTCGCCGAAGATCTGCACCGCTTGGGCGTGCGCGGTCAACACGCCCTTGGGCCGCCCGGTGGTGCCGGAGGTGAAGATGATATCGCAGATATCCTCGCCGGAAAGCCGCGCCAGCGCCGCTTCCACCGCCGGGTCGTCCTTGCCCCGGCCGCGCGCGACGAAGCTGTCCCAGTCGCTGTCGAGGAACAGGAACTCCGCCAGATCGGGCAGGTCCTCGCCCGCGATCAGCGCGCGATAGTCGGTGTCGAGGAAGGTGCGCGGCGCAAAGACGATCTTCGCCCGCGATCGGCGCACTATGTCGGCGGCTTCCTGCCCCTTGAACCGGGTGTTGAGCGGGACGATCGCCGCGCCCACGCTCTGCGCGCCCAGCGCCGCCAATATCCATTCGCGGCTGTTGGGCGCCCAGATGGCGACGCGATCGCCCCGGCCGATGCCCGACGCGAGGAAGGCCGAGGCCGACGCACGCGCATCGTCCCAGATTTGCGCGAAGGTCCAGCGCCGGTCGCCCTCGATCAGGCCGGTTTCATCGGGCCAGCGTCGCGCCGCCGCCTGCGCCGCGTGCGGGATGGTATCCGGCCAGACGCCCATCGCCTCGATTTCCGGTGCTTCCGTCATAGCCCGCGCGGCTCCCTTGGCAGGCCCAGCCCCCGCTCGGAAATGATGTTGCGCTGGATCTGGTCGGTGCCCGCATAGATGGTGTCGGACCGGCTCATCAGGAACATGGCGGTCAGGCTGTCGAAGCGTTCCTCGTCGATGCCGATCTCGCCCTGCTGCCCCAGCACCTCCATCGCCAACTCGCCCAGCGCCTTGTGCCATTGGGACCAGTAGAGCTTGTAGGTGTAGGCCGCTCCCGAAAGGCTGGCGCCCTCGTCGCCGTCGGACAGCATGCGCAGGCCGTTATAGCGCATGATCTTCAGCCCCGCATGCGCCTGCGCGATCTTCTGGCGGACGATCGGGTCGTCGGCCTTGCCGTTGGCGCGGGCGGCGGCGATGATCGCGTCCAGCTCGTTGCGGAAATGCATCTGCTGGGCGAGGGTGGAGACGCCGCGCTCGAAGCCGAGCAGCGCCATCGCCACCTTCCAGCCGTCGCCCTCCGCGCCGATGCGGTCGATGGCGAGCGCTTCCGCGCCGTCGAAGAACACCTCGGCGAACTCCGCCTCGCCGGTCATCTGGCGGATCGGGCGGGGCGTCACGCCGGGCTGGTCCATCGGCACCATCAGGAAGGAGAGGCCCTTGTTGCCCGCGCTGCCCGGCTCGGTGCGGGCGATGACGAAGCACCAGTCGGCGATCATCCCCATCGAGGTCCAGATCTTCTGCCCGTCGATGATGTAGCGGTCGCCCTCGCGCCGCGCCTTCGTCTTGACATTGGCGAGGTCGGATCCGGCGCCCGGCTCCGAATAGCCCTGGCACCAGATCGCCCGGCCATGGGCGATATCGGGCAGGAAGCGGGCCTTCTGGTCCTCGCTCCCCAGCGCCAGCAGCGTCGGGCCGAGCAGTTCGACGCCGAGATGGCCGACGCGCGGCGGGGCCTTGGCGCGGGCATATTCCTCGGCGAAGATCACCTGCTGCGCGATCGAGGCGTCGCGGCCGCCCCATTGCTCCGGCCAGCCGACGACGCTCCACCGCGCCTCGCCCAGCGCGGCTTCCCAGGCGCGGCGTTCCTCGACATTGTCGACCTGGCTGGTCTGGCCCCGGATCGCCCTGAACGGGCCGGACAGCCGGTCGTTCAGCCAGTCGGCGGCTTCCTCGCGAAAGGCCTTGAGTTCAGGCGCGAAGGAAAGCTGCATCAGGCGACCTCGAACAGACCGGCCGCGCCCATGCCGCCCGCGACGCACATGGAGACGACGACATAGCGCACGCCCCGGCGCTTGCCCTCGATCAGCGCATGGCCGACGAGGCGCGACCCGGTCATGCCGAACGGGTGGCCGATGGCGATGCCGCCGCCGTTGACGTTCAGCTTTTCCGGATCGATGCCGAGCTTGCGCTGGCAATAGACGGCCTGGCTGGCGAAGGCTTCGTTGATCTCGAAGAGGCCGATATCGTCGAGCGTCAGCCCGGCGCGGGCGAGCAGCTTGGGGATGGCGAAGACCGGGCCGATGCCCATTTCGTCCGCGCCGCAGCCCGCGACCTGAAAGCCGCGATAGACGCCGAGGATCGGCAGCCCTTCCTTCTGCGCGGTGGCGAGGTCCATCACCACCTGCGCCGACGCGCCGTCCGAAAGCTGGCTGGCATTGCCCGCCGTCACGTGGCGGCCTTCCTTGACGACCTGCCCGTTCTGGAACACCGGCTTCAGTTCGGAGAGCTTTTCATAGGTCGTGCCCGCGCGGATGCCCTCGTCGGCGGCCAGCGTCACCTCTTCCTTGCCGGTTTCCTTGCCTTCCCGGTCGAACAGCGCCCTGGTGACGGTGATCGGCACGATTTCCGCGTCGAACCGGCCCGCTGCCTGCGCGGCGGCGGCGCGCTGCTGGCTCTGCGCGGCGAAACGGTCCTGATCCTCGCGGCTGATGCCGTAGCGGTCGGCGACGATCTCCGCCGTTTCGATCATCGCCATATAGGCATAGGGATCGTGCGCCTTGATGAATTCGGAGCGGTTGCGGAAGGCGGGATAATGCTTGTCGATGGTCAGCGACACATTCTCCGCGCCGCCCGCCACCGCGACGTCGATCTCGTCGCACATGATCGAGCGCGCGGCGAAGGCGATCGCGTTGAGGCCGGACGAGCATTTGCGGTCCATCGCAAAGCCGCCGGTGGTGTCGGGCAGCACCGATCCGTGCACGGTCAGGCGGCCCAGATTATAGCTCTGCGTGTTCCACTGGTTGGCGACGCCGAGATAGACGTCGTCGACGCGGGCCGGGTCGATCCCGGCGCGCTCTATCGCGGCGTTCACCACATGGCACGACATCACCGGCGCCTCGGTGTCGTTGAACGCGCCGCGATAGGCCTTGCCGACGCCGGTGCGGGCGGTGGAGAGGATGGCGGCTTCACGCATCGGCGGCGCTCCCTTCGAAACCGTGCATGTTGGCGGGTCCCCAGAAGGCGCGCATTTCGACCACCTCGTTCGCGTCGTTGAAGCGGAAGCTGTCGATCACGTCGATGCGCTTGGGGCCGCCATAGTCCAGATGGACCGAGAAGGGGAACAGCGCGAGGTCGCCGACGATGCGTACCGGGCCTTCCAGTTTCAGCTTCGCGCCGGTCTTCATCGATTCGACGTAGAAGGCGCGGATCGCCTCATGCCCGCTGTGCACCGGGCTGCCGACCGGGTCCTCGCAGGTGGCGTCCCGTGCGTAGAGCGCCATCACCTGATCGGCGCTGCCCGCCTCGAACGCGGCGACATAGGCGTGGACGGCGGCTTCCATTTTTTGTGGGTCTGGCATGGGCTTACTCCGGGTAATAGCGGCTGATGGTGTCGATGATGCAGGCGGGTTTCTCGCTGCCCTCGATCTCTATCGTGACGCGGACGGTGGACTGGATCGCGCCGCCCTTCACCTCCTCCACCTTCACGATCTCTCCGGTGCCGCGAATGCGCGAGCCGACGAGCACGGGGGCGAGGAAACGGGTCTTGTCCATGCCGACATTGACGCCGGCCGAAAAGCGGCGGACCTCGATCATCTGCGGCAGGAACAGGTTGACGAGGCTCAGCGTCAGATAGCCGTGGGCGACGGTCGCGCCGAACGGGCCGTCCTTGGCGCGGACCGGATCGACATGGATCCACTGATGGTCGCCGGTCACGTCGGCGAAGGCGTTTATCCGCGCCTGGTCGATCGCCAGCCAGTCGCTCGCGTCGAGGCGCGTGCCTTCCTTGCCGAGGAGGTCGCGGGGGGTTTCGAAGAGCACAGGCATGACGTCAGGCCCTCTGGCTGGAGCAGGAGACGACCTCGCCGGTGAGGTAGGAGGACAGCTCGCTGGCGAGGAAGATCATCACATTGGCGACTTCCCACACCTCGGCGGGGCGCCTGAACGCTTCCCGCTCGACCAGCAGGTCCAGCGCCTCCTGCGTCGTCACCTTGGCGAGGAACGGATGCATGGCGAGGCTGGGCGCGACCGCGTTGATGCGCACGCCATGCTCGGCCGCCTCGATCGCGGCGCAGCGGGTGAAGGCCATGACGCCCGCCTTGGCGGCGGCATAATGGGCCTGCCCCTTCTGCGCGCGCCAGCCGAGCACCGAGGCGTTGTTCACCATCACCCCCGATCCGGCCGCATACATGCCGGGCAGGAAGGCGCGGGTCATGCGGAACAGGCTGGTCAGCGTGACGTCGAGCACGCGGCCCCATTGCTCGTCGGTCATGTCGACGATATCGGCCTCTCCGCCCAGCCCCGCATTGTTGACAAGCACGTCCACCGTGCCGAAGGCGGCCAGCGACGCGTCGCGCAGGCCCTGCACTGCCTCTTCGCTCGTCACGTCGCAAACAAACGTCGCTGGCCGTTCCACGCCCGCCTCCGCGGCGATCCGGTCGGCGGCTTCGCCGAGGCGGCGTTCGTGAAAATCGCTGATCAGCAGCCGCGCGCCTTCCTCGGCGGCGCGCTTCGCGACGGCAAAGCCGATGCCGGTCCCGGCGGCGGCGGTGACGACGACCGACTTGCCCGCCAGCAGGCCGCGCGGCGTCGGATAGGGGGGAACGGGGGAGGTGGGGGTGGTCATGCGGAGTCCTTCGTGGTGATGGGCTTCATGATGATCCGGGCGAGCGCCTCGCGATGCTGCTCGACCGAGCCGAGCCAGCTCGCGGCGGCCTGCGCGCGCTTGAAATAGAGATGGGCGTGATGCTCCCAGGTGAAGCCGATGCCGCCATGCAGCTGGATCGCGTCGCCCGCGACCCGGCGATAGGCGTCGGACGCATAGGAGCGCGCGACATGACATGCCTCGGCCAGTTCGCCGCCATCCTCATCGCCCCCGTCCTCGTCAATGGCGGCGGCGGCATAGCAGGCGGCGGAGCGGGAGGCCTCGACCAGCAGCATCATGTCGGCGAGCATATGCTTATAGGCCTGGAACGAGCCGATCGCCCGGCCGAACTGCACGCGCTGCTTCGCATAGTCGACCGTCGCGTCGAGGCTGTACTGCGCGCCGCCGGTCTGCTCGGCGGCGAGCAGGCCCGCGCCGACCAGCAGCGTGCGCTCTATCGCCGTACCCGCGCCGCCCGGTTCGCCCAATATCTGTGCTGGCGTCACCGCGCAGTCGAAATGCAGCCGGGCGAAGCGCCGGGTGCGGTCGAGGCTGGGCAGCGGCTCGATGGCGAGGCCCGGCGCGTCCGCCTCCAGCACGACGAGGCTGTTATCGGCGGTGGCGACGATCAGCAGTTCCGCCACATGGGCGAAGGTCGCGAACCCGGCTGTCCCTTGCAGCCGACCGCCCGAGAGGGTCGGGCGGTCGGCCGTTCCGGCAAAGCTGGCGCGGGCGCCGGACGCCAGACGGGGGAGGAGTGTCGCTTGCTGCCCCTCGTCCGCCGCCGCGAGCACCGCCTGCACCGCCAGAACCGCTGTTTCGAAGAACGGCACCGGCGCGAGGCAGCGCCCCGTCTCCTCCAGCACCAGCGCCATTTCCACCGCGCCCAGCCCCAGCCCGCCATGGCGTTCCGGCACCATCAGCCCGGCAAAGCCGAGCTCGCCGGTGAGGGTCTGCCACAGCCCTTCGTCGAAGCCGCTGCCGCCTTCCACCGCCGCGCGGATCGCGTCGGGTCCGGCGGCGTCGGTCAGGAAGCCGCGCGCGGCCTCCTGTATCGCGCGCTGGTCGTCGCTGAGCGCGAAGTCCATCAGGCCGCTCCGTAGACCGGCTTGGCGGGCTCGCGGGTTTCGAGCAGGCGGCGGACGATCGGATCCAGCTCGCCCGCCTCGAAGCGCGCGCCCTTGTCATGGGCGGGGCTGTCGGTCCAGCCCTGCGACAGGAAGAGGGTGCCGCCCTTCAGCTCGAACACCTGTCCGGTGACGCCCTTCGACTGTTCCGATACCAGATAGGCGACCAGCGGGGCCATATTCTCCGGCGCGAACACATCGAACACGCCGTCCTTCGCCTCCATGTCGAAATGGCCGGTGTCGGTCATCCGCGTGCGCGCATTGGGGGCGAGCGCGTTGGCGGTGACGCCGATGCGCGCCAGCTCCGCCGCCTGCACCAGCGTCAGCGCGGCAATGCCGCCCTTGGCCGCCGAATAGGCCGACTGGCCGACCGATCCCTGAAGCCCCGCGCCGCTGGTGGTGTTGATGATGCGCGCATCGACCGGGTTTCCGGCCTTGGCCTGCGCGCGCCAATGTTCGGCGGCGTGGCGGCTGGTGCAGAAATGGCCGCGCAGATGCACGCGGATCACCGCGTCCCATTCCTCCGGGCTACAGGTGAAGAACATGCGGTCGCGCACGAACCCGGCATTGTTGACCACCGCGTCGAGCCGCCCGAAGCTGTCGAGCGCGGCCTCCACCATGCGCTTGCCCGCGTCCCAGTCCGCCACGTCGTCGGTGTTGGCGACCGCCTCTCCGCCCATCGCGCGGATTTCCTCGACCACCTGCTCGGCCGCGCCCTTGGTCAGCCCTGCCTCGCCATGGGTGCCGACGCCCAGATCGTTGACGACCAGCTTCGCGCCCTCCGCCGCCAGCCCCAACGCATAGGCCCGGCCCAGTCCGTTGCCCGCCCCGGTGACGATCGCCACGCGTCCTTCGCAAATTCCCATAGTCATGCGTCCTTCAAGGTTTTGAGGAGATGCGCGCTGAGGTCGCCCGTCAGGTCGACCTGCGCATAATCGCGTTCGACAAAGCACCAGATGCCGTCGATCCGCCGGAACCGATCATGATAGCGCCCGGTCGCCACCGCTTGCAGCGGGAAGCCCTCGGCCGCCTGCAACACCGTCCATTGCGAGCGGCAGGCGGCGCTTTCGCCATCGTCGGCCAGCTGGATGATCGGGTTGGTGATCAGGTGCCGGGTGCGCAGCGTGCCGTCCGCATGGACGCGCATCCAGCCGCGCCACATCGCGGCGATGGCGTCCTTGCCCTCGATCCGCTGGTCGCCCGCCACGATCCCGCCATGGCGGAACAGCCGGGCGGCGGCGGCGAAATCCGCCGCGTCGATCAGCTCGGCATAGAGATAGAGCAGGTTGGGGATGGCGATCGCGGCGTCAGTCATCGGCGCTTGCCCCTTTTCCTTGCGCGGCCCGGCGTTCCCGCTCCGCCGCGACCGCGCCGGTGAGGCGCAGCGCGATCGCCTGAGAGGCGACGCGCTTCCGGTCCGGCTCTGGCGCGGGCAGGGGAGCGGTTTCGACGAGGCCGGTCAGCGCCGCGCGCGCCAGCTTCTGATATTCGCCTTCGCCGTCATTCCTCCACGTCACCTGTTCCGGCTCGAAGCGGCGCACGACCGCGGCCGGATTGCCGGCGGCGAGGCTGCGTGGCGGCAGCTTCGTCCCCGCCTTCACCAGCGCCAGCGCGGCGACGAGGCATTCCGCGCCTACCTCCGCCATGTCGAGCACCACCGCGTTCATGCCGACCAGCGCATTCTCGCCGATCTCGCAGCCATGGACGATCGCCCCGTGCGCGATGGTCGCGCCGCGCCGGATCACCGTGTCGCGCAGCTGGTTCGCGTGCACGGTTGCATTGTCCTGTATGCTGCTGTCGCCCTCCACCACGATCCGCCCGAAATCGCCGCGCAGCGAGGCGCCCGGCGCGATGAAGCAGCCGGGGCCGACGATCACGTCGCCGATCAGCGACGCCAGCGGATGGACGTAGCTGGCCGGGTCGACCACGGGGACGATCCCCTGATGGGCGTAGCAAGGCATGGCGGCGCTTCCTTCCGTTACAGCCGCTCGATGATGGTGACGTTGGCCTGCCCGCCGCCCTCGCACATGGTTTGCAGGCCATAGCGCCCGCCGGTGCGCTCCAGCGCGCCGAGCAGCGTCGTCATCAGCCGCGCGCCGGTCGCGCCGATCGGGTGGCCGAGCGCGATCGCGCCGCCCTGCACGTTCACCTTCTCATGCGGGATATCCAGCTCCTTCATCCACGCCATGGTGACGCTGGCGAAGGCTTCGTTGCATTCGAACAGGTCGATGTCGCCGATGCTCATGCCCGCCTTCTTCAGCGCATGGTGCGTCGCGGGAATGGGGCCGGTCAGCATCCACACCGGGTTGGCGGCGCGGACCGAGAGATGGTGGATGCGGGCGCGGGGGGTGAGGCCATGCTCCTTCACCGCGCGTTCGCCGGCGATCAGCAGCGCGGCCGAAGCGTCGCAATTCTGGCTCGCGACCCCTGCGGTGATGGCGCCGCCCTCGCGCACGGGGTTGAGCGCAGCGAGGCCCTCCAGCGTGGTCGTCGGGCGGATCGTCTCGTCGCGTTCCAGCCCTTCGAGCGGGGCGACCTCGCGGTCGAACCAGCCCGCATCCCAGGCCGCCTGCGCGCGCTGGTGGGAGGCGAGGGCGAAGGCCTCCATTTCCGCGCGGCCGATGCCCCATTTCTCCGCGATCATCTCGGCGGAGCGGATCTGGTTCACCTCCTCGCCGCCATAGCGCGCGTCCCAGCCCTTCGCGCCGAGGAACGGGCTGTCGAAACCGTAAGGCTGGCCCGCGACCATCGCGGCGGAGATGGGAATCGCGTTCATCGCCTGGCTGCCGCCCGCGACGACGAGATCCTGCGTGCCGCTCATCACCCCCTGCGCGGCGAAATGCACCGCCTGCTGGCTGGAACCGCATTGCCGGTCGATGGTGACGCCGGGCACCTCCTCCGGCAGCCCGGCCGCCAGCCAGGCGGTGCGGCCGATATCGCCTGCCTGCGGCCCGATGGTGTCGCAGCAGCCCCAGACCACATCATCGACCAGCGCCGAGTCGATGCCGGTGCGCCGCACCAGCTCGCGGATCGGATGCGCGCCGAGATCGGCGGGATGCACATGGGCGAGGCTGCCCTTCTTGCGGCCGACGGGGCTGCGGACGGCGTCGATGATATAGGCTTCAGGCATTTTCGGTCTCGCGCTCTTTCTGGTCTCTGGCGAAAAGTTGATCCGGGCCGGCGGCCTGCGTGAACAGGCGTTCGGCGATGCGGGCGCGATGGAAGGCGGGCGTGCCCCAGTTCTGGGACAGCGCCAGCGCGCGCTTCAGGAACAGGTGGACGTCGACCTCCCAGCTATAGCCCATCGCGCCATGCACCTGGATCGAGGCGCGGGCGGCATTGTCGGCGGCCTCCAGCGCGACGATCTTCGCATGGCTGACGCGGGCGCGGCTGTGGACGTCCTGCCGCCCGATATCGGCGGCGGCGGCCATCACCACCGGCCGAGCGAACTCGATCGCCACCTGCGCGGTGGCGAGATGATGCTTGACCGCCTGATAGCTGCCGATCGGCTTGCCGAACTGCTGCCGCTCCTTCGCATAATCGACCGCCAGATCGACCGCCCGCTGCGCGAGGCCCAGCCCCATCGCCGCGCTGAACAGCGCGGCGCGGTCGAGCGCGAGGGCCCAGTCGGCCCCATTGCTTTTGCTGCCGAGCGCCGTCGCATCGGCGGCGTCCCAGTCCACGCGGAACAGGCGGCGGAAGGGGTCGATGCCGGGCGCGGGGGTCAGCGTCACCCGGTCGGGCGTCGCGACGAACGCCTCGCCGTCCTTCTCCAGCAGGATCGCCGCCGCGCGGTCGGCGTGCGGCACCACCGGATTGAGCGGATGGGCGATGGCGATGGTCGCCATCGGATCGCCCAGCGCCGGATGATCGGGCGCCAGCGCGGCGAGCAGCGGCGCGGCCACGCCTGCGCTTTCGACCAGCGGTTCGGGCAGCGCGGCATAGCCCGCCTCCCGCGCGATCAGCGCGAAATCGACTTCGCAGAGGCCGAGGCCGCCCGCGCTTTCGGGCAGCAGCATCGCGGTAAGGCCGGTGTCCACGATCGCGGCCCAGCGCGCCTCGTCCCATGCGGCGTCGGCCTCCATCATCCGGTGCCAATGATCGGGCGAGCAGCTGTCGGCGAACAGCGTCCGCGCCGTCTCCGCGAACATCATCTGTTCGTCGTTCAGGGTGAAGTCCATCTTTCCTCCTCCCTTCAGCGCGGCAGGCCGAGCATGCGCTCGGCGATGATGTTGCGCTGGATCTCGTTCGACCCGGCATAGATCGGTCCTGCCAGCGCGAAGATATAATCGTCCAGCCAGTCCTGCGCGCCGGGCGGCGGCAGCAACTCGGCCTCCGGCCCCAGGATCGAGAGCGCGGTGCGGTGCAGGTGGATGTCGAGTTCCGACCAGAAGATCTTGTTGGTGCTCGCCTCCGGCCCGATCTTCGCGCCCGCCATCAGGCGCGAGGCGGTCTGGTAGATGGAGAGCGCATAGGCCTCCGCGTTCATATGCGCGCGGATCACCTCGGCCTCCAGCATTGGGTCGGCGTCCGCCTTGCGTTCCTGCCACAGCGCGGCGAGCTTCGCCGCGGCGACCTGATAGCGCGCGGGGGAACGCAGCATCAGCCCGCGCTCGAAGCCCGCCGTCGCCATGCAGATATGCCAGCCCTGCCCCTCGTCGCCGAGCCGGTTGAACGCGGGCACGCGCACATTTTCGAGGAAAATTTCGGCGAAGCCGACATGGCCGTTGATCTTGCGGATCGGGTTGACCGTCACGCCCGGCGCGTCGAGCGGGAAGAAGATGAGGCTCATCCCCTTGTGCCGTTCCGAACCCGGCGCGCGGAACAGGCCGAAGGCCCAGTCGGCGAACACCGCGCGGGACGACCAGATCTTGTGGCCGTTGAGGATATAGTCGTCGCCGTCGCGCGTGGCCGTCGCGCGCACGCCCGCAAGGTCGCTGCCGGCCTGCGGTTCGGACCATGCCTGCGCCCAGATTTCCTCGCCGCTCGCCATCGGCGGCAGGAACCGCTGCTTCTGCTCGTGCGTGCCGAATTCGATCAGCGTCGGGCCGAGCAGGAAGATGCCGTTCTGGTTGACGCGCCCCGGCGCCCCGGCGCGATAATATTCCTCCTCGAAGATCAGCCACTGGATCAGGTCGAGGCCGCGCCCGCCATATTCGACCGGCCATGTCACCATGCCCCAGTCGCCGGACTTCAGCGTATTTTCCCACTGGCGATGCGCCTCGAAACCGGCGCGGGTCGCGTCGAAATGTTCGAGCGGCTCCGCGGGCACATGGCGCGCCAGCCAGTCGCGCACCTCGGCGCGGAACGCCTGTTGTTCGGGGGTGTAGGAGAGGTCCATCAATATTCCGCCGCTTTGCCGGTCTGCACGAAGGCGTCGCGCGCCTTCTGGCTGTCCTCATGCATGTACATTTCGAGCGTGAAGCCCTGTTCCCAGCGATAGCCGCGATCGACGTCGCGCGCTTCGAGGCCGTTCAGCGCTTCCTTGGCGATGACCAGCGCCTTGCGCGACTTGGACGCGATCACCGCGCAGAAGGCCCGCGCCTCGGCCGCCAGATCGGCGCGCGGCACCACCTTCTCGACCGCGCCGAGGCGATAGGCTTCCTGCGCCGGGATGGTGCCGCCGGTGAAGAAGGCCGCCCGCACCTTGTGCAGCGGCAGCATGCGCGACATGTGGCTCGCGCCGCCCATCGCGCCGCGATCGACCTCCGGCAGCGAGAAATAGGCGTCGTCCGCCGCGATGATCGTGTCGGACGCGCCGCAAATGCCGATGCCGCCGCCGATCACGAACTTGTGCACCGCGGTCACCACCGGCACCTCGGCGTCGCGGATCGCCTTGAAGGTGAGGTAATTGCCCCGGTTCAAAAGCGTGATGCGCTCCGGGTGGGCCTGCATCTCCTTGATGTCGACGCCGCCGCAGAAGCCGCGCGCGCTCTCCGCCGCGCGGATCAGGATGCAATTGACCTCCGGGTTGCGCCCCGCCTCCGCGATGATCGCGGGCAGGCTGTTCCAGGTCGCGCTGTCGAAGGCGTTGACCGGCGGCACGTCGAAGAGGATCTCCGCGATCCTGTCGCTGATGGTGCACGTAATCGGCATATCTTCCCTCCTCAGGCCGCAGTTTCGCAGCCTTGCGCGGCCAGCGCCGCCAGCCGCCCCCGCGCCTCCGCGACGATGCGGTCGACCAGTTCCTTGCATGTCGGCACGTCGCCGATGCGCCCGCCGACCATGCCGGTCGCCAGCACGCCATGATCGACGTCGCCCTCGACCACCGCCTTCTGGATCAGCATCGGCATGGTCGCGGCCATCATCGCCTGCTTGAGCGGCATCGCCCCATGGGCGGTCATGCCGCGCGCCGACCGGATGAGGTCGAGCCAGCTTGCGCCGCTCTGCTTCTTCATCGCCCGGCTCGCCTCGATCGCGCGCAGCCACAGGGAGAGCCTGCCGGATTTCTCGATCCGCTCCATCAGCCTACCGCGCACCACGCGCTGCGGGATGCCGTCCAGTTTCGTCGTGACGATGATGCGGTCGGTGCCGGCCTTCAGATATTCGGCCTTCGCCTGCTCCGCGACCGGGCTTTCGCGCGTCAGCAGGAAGCGCGTGCCCATCGCGATGCCGGCCGCGCCATAGGCGAGCGCGGCGGCGAGGCCGCGTCCGTCGGCAAAGCCGCCGCTGGCGATCACCGGCACCGGCACCGCGTCGAGCACCTGCGGCAGCAGCACGGTCGTCGGGACGGAGCCCGTATGCCCGCCGCCTTCGCCGCCCTGCACCGTCACCATGTCGACGCCCAGCTCGACCATCTTCTGCGCATGCTTGACCGCGCCGACCGTGGGGATGCAGAGGATGCCCGCATCCCGGAAGCGCGCGATCATCTTCGCATTGGGGCCACGGCCGAAGCTGACCGCGCGCACCTGATCGCGATTGGCGAGAATCAGCTCGACGATCTGCTCCGCGCCCGGCTGGAACATGTGGAAATTCACACCGAAGGGCCGGTCGGTGCCGCGCCGCACCTCCAATATCTTCCCGCGCGCCTCGTCCGGCGTCATCACCGCCGCGCCGAGGAAACCGAAGGCGCCGGCATTGGAGCTGCCGATGACGAGGCCCGGCTCCGCCACCCAGCCCATCGCGGTCTGGAGGATCGGCCAGCGGCAGCCCAGCCGCTCGGTCAGCACGGTGCGCAGCGGATCGCCCATCAGCCTTCGCCCGCCTGTTGCTTGTTGGCCGCCGCCATCGACTTCGCGGTCATGCCGCCCAGCGAATTCTGCGAGGTCAGGTCGCTTTGCGCATGGGCGAAATGGTGCATGTGGAACACCGCGTCCATCGCCGTGCGCTTGCCGCGCAGGTCCTCGACATGGTTGAGCGCCTGCTTGGTCAGCCAATTGCCGAGGCGCGGGCGGCTCGCCAGCTCATCGGCCCATATCCTGACGTCGGCCAGCAGCGTGTCGCGCGTCGAGAGGCGGTTGACCATGCCGAAACCATAGGCCCGCTGCGCGCTCATCCGCTCGCCCAGCAGGATGAATTCCTTGGCGACGCGCGGCGGCAGTTCGAAGCCGTGGGCGAAATATTCGACGCCGGGAATGCCCATGCGGCCCACCGGATCCTGAAAGAAGGCGTCGTCGGTCGCGACGATCAGGTCGCACACCCATGCCAGCATCAGCCCGCCCGCGATGCACGCGCCCTGCACGGCGGCGATGGTGGGCTTGGGGATATCGCGCCAGCGGCGGCACATGCCGAGATAGACTTCCTGCTCGCGCGTGTAGAGGAACTCCGCCGCCGGCTTGTTCACATGATCGGGCAGCAGGTGCGCGCGGTCCCAGCTTTTCGCCACGTCGCGGCCGGGCGTGCCGATATCGTGCCCGGCGGAGAAATGCCTGCCTTCCCCGCGCAGCACGATCACGCGGACCGCATCGTCATCGACCGCGCGCCGGAACGCGGCGTCGAGCGCGTAGGTCATCTGGCTGTTCTGCGCGTTGTTGTACTGCGGCCGGTTCATGACGACATGGGCGACCGCGCCGTCCACCTCATAGCGGACCGGCTCGTCGGTTTCGTATACGATGTCGGCGGTCCTCGGCTCGGCCAGACGGTCCAGATCGCTCATCACGGCCTCCTCGCGGGCGGGTTGTCCTTGATGACGCCCGCGCGGATGCCGTGCGGGTCGAGCGCGGCGATGATCTCCAGCGCCTGCGCATCGGGCAGCGGCGTTTCGACGATCTCGCCCCGTTCGAGTGGGAAGCCGGTCGCCGCCTGCACCTCGTCGAAGCTGACGCCGGGGTGCAGCGAGACGACGCGGATGGCCCGATTGCCGTCAGCGTTTTCGCCGCCGAAATCCATCACGCACAAATTGGTGACGATCCGCCGCAGGTCGACGCCCGAATAATTGCCGCCCGCCACGCGCTTTGCCGGATTATAGCCGACGCCCGACACCATATCGACCTCGCCCGGCACGAACACGCGCGGCGAGTGGGCGGGGAAGAAGAAGCTGTTCGGATGATAGATGGTGTTGCCCGGAAAGCCGCGCACGCCCAGCATCTGCGTCTTTGGTTGCGCATGACTGCCGCCCAGATAGCTGAGGTTGATCTGGCCGAAGCGGTCGAGCTGGGTCGGCGTCACCATCGCATGGCGGCGGCCGGTCCACACCGCGCTGTCGAAGAAGCGCGAGAAGGGCAGGTGGCCCGCCGCCTTGCGATCGTCATAGCCGCGCGGGCCGATCGGCACCGGCTGCTCGACCAGATAGGCCTCGCCGTCGGTCATCAGCAGCTCCGGGCTGTGGGTCAGCTTGGCGAGGCCGGCGGCGAGGCGCGGCACCGGGCCGACGCCGGTGGCGATGATCTCGCCATTGCCGCGGAACGCCTCCGAACAGGCGAAGATGCAGAGTTCTGCCAGGGTGATATCAGTCATCAGAATATCGGCAGCGGAAGAGCCGCCACCGCCTCCTTTCCGCCAATGCTTTCCAGATAGGCCTGCTCGCTCGCGCCCACGAAGCGGTCGGCGACGGTGGCCCAGTCGCCCGGATCCTTCGCCGCATCGGCATAGGCCTTGAACGCCTTCATGTCCCAGCCATAGGCGGGCGGCATGGAACTGGGATGCGCGCCGCAGGGCATGTGGACGACGCCGCTGACGAAGCAGCGCTCGACGATGTTGAAATGCGCGTCGCCGGGATGATGGTCCTCCATCCGGTCGACCAGCTCCTCGCACGAGACATAGGTTTTCGCCGCCGCTCGCGCGAACCATTCGTCATAATAGCTGTCCGGGCCGAACAGGTGGACATTGCCGCGCCAGTCGCTGCGATTGGCGTGGATCAGCGCCGCGTCGAGCTTCAGCGCGGGCATGGCGATCAGCGTCTCGCCATCCTCATAGGGCGACTGCACGGTCCGCAGGCCGCCCAGCTCGGCGAGATCGGTGCCGAGGCCCACGCGGGTCGGCAGGAAGGGCAGGCCGAAGGCGGCGGCCTTCAGGCCCCATTGGAACATGCCCTCGTCCAGTTCCAGCACCTCGATCTGGCCGCTCTCCCGCGCCTTGCGGAACCACGGCTCCAGCGGGATGGCGTCGAGCGAGACGAAGGCGAAGACCAGCTTCCGCACCTTGCCCGCCGCGCACAGCATGCCGACATCGGCGCCGCCATAGGCGACGATGGTGAGGTCCTTGAGGTCGGAGCGCAGTATCTCGCGCACCAGCGCCATCGGCTTGCGCCGGGGACCCCAGCCGCCGATCCCGATCGTCATACCGTCGTGCAGCGACGCCACCACGTCCCGCGCCGCCATTCGCTTGTCCAGAGTCTTCGTCGTCATCTCACTCGCTTTCATGGGCCCATTTGTGGCCCCAGTCGCTCACCGACAGGCTGGTGGTCGGCACCCAGGTCGCAGGGTCGATCACCAGACCGTTCCAGCCATATTCGAGGTCGAACCCGCCGGGCGTGCGCATATAGAAGGACGTCATCTTGTCATTCACATGGCGGCCGAGCGTCGCCGACAGATGCACCTTGCCCTTGCTGTTCAGCACCCGGTCATAGGCGCGGCCGACATCCTCCAGCGCCTTCACCTCCAGCATCATGTGCACCGCGCCGCTGGGATTTTCGGGCATCTGGCCGAGCGCGAGGCTGTGGTGGCGGCCATTGCAATGGAGGAAGGCGAAGCCCACCCCCGCATCGTCCGGCCCGCCGCCCGCCAGATAGAAGCGGCCGAGATCGGTGTCGCCGAAGCCCAGCACCTCCTTGTAGAAGCGGTGCGTCTCGTCGAAATCGGGGGCGGTCAGCACGATATGGCCGAGGCCCATGTCGCCATTGTCGCCGGTGACGAAGCCGCTCACCCCGGCGGGCGAGACGAAGGGCGCATAATCGACGAAGCGGCCATAGAACAGTTCCATCGGATTGCCCGCCGGGTCGGACGAGCGCGCCAACTCATAGACCTTGCGCGCGCGCGCCTCCATCACGTCCGCCCGCTCGACCGGCCGCCCTGCGGCTGCGAGTTTCGCCAGCGCCGATTCGAAATCGTCGCGATCCGCGCATTCCCAACCCGGCGCGACCAGCGCATCCCGGTCGGCCTTTTCGACCCAGAGGCGGAAGGGGCGGTCGTCGATGCGGAACAGCGCGACATCGTCGCGGTCCGAAGCGGCCTCCATCAGCCCCGCGAAATTGCAGGCGAAATCGCGCCATGCGTCCAGATTCCGCGCGCTGATAACCAGATAGCCTAGCGATTTTACTGCCATATGCGCTGTCTCGCCTTTCTTCCCTTTTCCATTCGGTGCCGAATGTCCGTTATCGCTGCCGTCATGGACATATGCTACGCATTTCCAGCCATCATGCCGATGATTCTTTTGCAAATCTGGCGCGCCGTGCCGCGATCATCAACGGTATAATGGCAATTCGTTCACAAAGCGCCTATAAGCATCGAGTGGAATGTGCAATAGCTCTTTTTGTTGACTGTTTGCGTAATAACTGATTATATGAGCTACGCATATAGCAAATCTCGCTATTGGGATTCAAGTGGAGAAGGCGATGACCGGCGCAGCAGCAAATCGGGCGGAGAGCGAATTGGGGGAAGGGGCGCCGTCGGCGGAAACCCTGATCCGGCGCGCGCGGGACATGATCCCCGCGCTGCGGGAGCGCGCGCGCGCCTGCACGCTGGCCCATGACGTCCCGGCGCAGAGCGTCGCGGAGATTCGCGAGGCGGGCCTGTTCCGCATCCTCCAGCCCCGGCGCTGGGGCGGCTATGAAATGCACCCCAACGTGTTCTTCGAGGTGCAGAAGGCGCTGGCCGAAGGCTGCATGTCGACCGGCTGGATCTATGGCGTGCTCGGCTGCCACCCCTATGAGCTGGCGCTGTTCCCCGACGAGGCGCAGCGCGAGGTGTGGGGCGATACGCCCGACATGCTGATATCCTCCACCTACCAGCCCGTCGGCAAGGTGGAGAAGGCGGACGGCGGCTTCTACCTGTCCGGCCGCTGGGGCTTTTCCTCCGGCTCCAGCCATTGCGGCTGGGTGCTGCTGGGCGCGATCAATTTCGACACCGACGGCGGCCCGCCGGACATGCGCACCTTCCTACTGCCGCGCACCGACTATCAGGTGATCGAGGGAACGTGGGACACGTTCGGCCTTCAGGGCACCGGCAGCTTCGACATCGTGGTCGAGCGGGTGTTCGTGCCGGAGCATCGCACCCACCGCTCCGTCGACGGCTTTTCCTGCACCAATCCGGGCCAGCGCGAAAATGACGGACCGCTCTATCGCCTGCCCTGGGCGCAGATCTTCATGCGCTCTGTTTCCACCTCGGCCTTTGGCGGGCTGCGCAACGCCATCGGCGCGGCGATCGGGATCATGGAAAGCCGCGTATCGACCAATACCGGCAAGGCGGCGAAGCATGATCCGTTCCTGCATGCCGCGATCGCCCGCGCGATCGCCGAATGCAACGAGATGGAAATGACGCAGCGCGCGACCTTCGACGAGATGATGGGCTATGCCGAGCGGGGCGAGCCGGTGCCGATGGACCGGCGCGGCCTCTTCGCCTATCAGTCCGCCAGCGTGGTGCGGCGCCTCGCCGAGCTGGCCGACGAGATGATGAAGCTGCTCGGCGGGCGGGCGATCTACATGTCCAGCCCGGTCGTCCAGCCCTGGCTAGACCTCCAGGCCGCGCGCGCGCATGTCGCCAACGATCCGGCGAACCGCACCAGCGACGTGATCGGCACGATGCAGGGCGCGCAGCCGGGCTTCACCTTCATCTGACCTTCATCCGAGAGGCGATCCGACATGACGAAGGACATCAGGC
Source organism: Sphingobium jiangsuense (assembly GCF_014196495.1). Lineage (GTDB taxonomy): Bacteria > Pseudomonadota > Alphaproteobacteria > Sphingomonadales > Sphingomonadaceae > Sphingobium > Sphingobium jiangsuense. The sequence goes on along the minus strand of NZ_JACIDT010000009.1, from coordinate 16,846 downwards.
ACAGCAGCTATCGCGTTTCCGGCGGCCATGAGATCGTGATCGCGGAAACGGGCGGCGGCCCGGCCGTCGTGTTCATCCACGGCAGCGGTCCCGGCGCGTCGGGCCTTTCCAATTTCCGGCAGAATGCGGGCTATTTCGCCGACAACGGCTTCCGCGTCGTCCTGCCCGACCTGATCGGCTATGGCGGTTCCTCCAAGCCGGAGGGAATCGACTATACGCTGGAGCTGTTCACCGATACGCTGCACGAGGCGCTGGTCGCCCATGGCCTCGACAAGGTGGTGCTGGTCGGCAATTCGCTGGGCGGCGGCATCGCGATCCAGATGGCGCTCGACCATCCGGAATTCGTCGAGCGGCTGATCCTGATGGCGCCCGGCTGCATCGAGGAGCGGGAGGAGTATTTCAAAATGCCCGGCATCGCCGGCATGGTCAGCTCCTTCGGCGGCCCCGATTTCAACGAGGAGGAGCAGCGCCGCCTGATCACCAACCTTGTCCATGATCCGGTGCATGTGAAAGACGCGCTGGTGAAGGAGCGCTTCGCCGTCGCGCGGACGCAGCCCAAGGATGTGATCGTGCGGATGCGCACGCCCAATCTGCGCCCGCGCCTGGGCGAGCTGAAGATGCCGATCCTGCTGTTCTGGGGCCGCAACGAGCGGTTCATGCCCCTGTCGGGAATCGATTATTTCTTCGACTCGTGCGACGATGTGCGCTGCATCACCTTCAACGGCACCGGCCATTGGGTGCAGGTGGAAAAGGCGGACGAGTTCAACCGCCATGCGGTCGCTTTCCTCCGGGGCTGACGAAACGAAGCACAAGACGAACGAGAGAGGTTTTTGAAAATGCGCGATCTGGTGGACCCCACCCTGCTGCCGGGGCTGGATATCATGCCCGCCCTCGATCTGACCGAGGAAGCCCTGCCGGCGATCCGCGAAGGTCTGGCGCAGATGTCGGCGATGATCCCCGAACCGGAGGGCCATGGCGTCGCCTGGCGGGAGGAGCGCTTCACCGCGCCCGCCGGGCATGAGCTGCTGGTCCGGGTCTATCGGCCGGAGGCGGCGGCGGGCACGCTGCCCGCGATCCTCCACATCCATGGCGGCGGCTTCGTGCTGGGCTCGGTCGCCACCAATCATCTGGCCAATATCGAACTGGCGGCGAGGGCGGGCGCGGTCGTCGTTTCGGTCGACTATCGCCTCGCGCCCGAAACGCAGGGGCTTGGGGCGGTCGAGGATTGCTACGCCGCGCTGTGCTGGCTGCGCGACCGCGCGGCGGCGCTGGATATCGACCCCGCCCGCATCGCCGTCCGCGGCGAAAGCGCGGGCGGCGGCCTCGCCGCGGCGCTGGCGCTGCTCGCCCGCGACCGGGGCGGCCCGGCGATCGCGCACCAGAACCTCATCTATCCGATGCTGGACGACCGCACCTGCGCCGCCGCCCATGCCCCGCATCTCGGCGCGCTGGTGTGGACGCCGCAGGGCAACGCCTTCGGCTGGCGCTCGCTGCTCGGCCGCGAGCCGGGTGCGGCCGATGTCTCGCCCTATGAGGCGGCGGCGCGGGCCGGGGATCTGGCGGGCCTGCCGCCCGCCTTCATCGCCGTGGGCGCGCTCGACCTGTTCGTGATCGAGGATCTGGACCATGCCCGCCGCCTGATCGAGACGGGCGTGCCGGTCGAGCTGCATGTCTACCCCGGCGCCTATCACGGCTTCGACGTGGTGCCCGACGCGCCGCCGGTCCGGCGAATGAAGCGCGACGCGGTGGCCGCGCTGCGCCGGGCGCTGCATCCGGGCGAGGCGGCCTGAGCGGGCGGGGCAGGGCATGGCGGGAAGGGTCGTCCCGTCCCGCGCCGCTTTGCATTTCACGTCGATAATCCCGATTTTTGTTGCGCATTACGGGAAAACAGCAAAAGAGGTTTCGGTTGCTTTCGTAATCGCATGCGATAGAGGGCGATGTCAGGATCGAGGAAAACCCGCTCCCGCCCGGCCCGATCGCGCCGGCGCGGCCTCTGGAACTCCCCATGGGCGCGGGTTATGGAGGCAGGGTCCAACAGGGAAGGCAGGCGATAATGCAGATCAGGAACGGGCAGACGATGACGCCGCCGTCGCTCGACAGTCTCGACACCAACATCATCGAAATACTGCGCACCAACGGGCGGGCCACCAACCAGGAAATCGCCGAGCGGCTTTCCGTCACCGCCGCGACCGTTTCCGCCCGTCTCCAGAAGATGGAGGACGCCCGCGTGATGCGGGTGGTGGCCGTCACCGATTTTTCCGCGCACAACTACAACGTCATCATCGCGCTGGGCGTGCAGGTGCACGGGCGGGACATAGAGGCGGTCGGCCGCGATCTCGCCCGCCTGCGCCAGGTGCTCAGCGTCAACATCATGAACGGCGGCCACGACATAGAATTGCTCGTCGCGCTGCACGACTTTTCCGAAGTCCAGCAATTGCTGTTCGAGCATATCGCGGAGGTCGAGGGCGTGTCGCACATCACGCCGGGGATCGCCGTCGATATCGTGAAATTCGAATTCAACGTGGTGCCGCTATGACCGAATCCGCCCATCCGACCCGTCTGGACAAGCTGGACCGGGGCATCGTCGAGAAGCTGTCGCGCGACGCCCGCATCTCCAACCGCGCGATCGCCGCCGAGCTGGGGGTGACCGAGGGCACGATCCGCACCCGCATCAAGCGGTTGCAGAATGAAGGGCTGATCCAGTTCACCGTCGTCACCGATTTCCGCATGGCCGGTTCGCCCAACCTCTGCATGATGGGGATCGACGCCGATCCCTCCCATGTCGAGGATCTGGCGCGCGCGCTGTCGGACATGCCGGAAATCACCTGCGTCGTGGTGCTGCTCGGCCGCTACAGCCTGCTGGCGATGGGGCTGTTCACCAGCCTGGAGCGATTGAACGACCTGATCCTCCACCGCATCCGGCCGCTGCCCGGCGTGCAGCGGGTGGAAACCTCGGTATCGGTGCACAACCTCAAATATGAGGCGGGCATCGCCAAGATCACGCGCGGCGGCGCGCCGGATTGATCCCGTCCGCTTCCCGTTGGGGAAGGCGCGTTCAGACCGTGAAGCCGCCGGTGCTGGTCCGCAGCAGATGGACCAGCTGCACCTGCCTGTGGGTGCCGGTCTTGGCGAAGATCGCACGCAGATGCGCCCGCGCGGTGTTGTGCGCGATGTCGAGCGCCCGCGCCGCATCGACCAGCGCCGCCCCCTCCGCCAGCTGGATCGCGAGCGCGGCCTCGGCCGGGGTAAGCTGGAAGCGGTCGCGCAGCGAATCGGGGTCCGGCCCGCCGCTGCGCGCCGGATCGGCGAGGAACAGCGCCAGGCTCGCGCCGTCGCCATAGGCGTTGGGCGGCAGCGCGCGCGCCACGCCGCGCAAGGGCGGGCCGTCGGGCACCGCGATTTCCAGCCTTTTCTCCTCGCCCGGCGGCGGCGGCGCGCGCAGCAGGCGGTCGAGCATCGGCGCGGCGCCGACGCCGGGTTCCAGCCGCCCGTTCCGTTCCCGCAGCGCGCCCGCCTCGTGCAGCATGCGATCGGCCACCGCGTTGCGCCGCAGGATGCGCCCGTCGCGCGCCAGGATGAAGGTGGCGACCGCAAGCCCCTCCATTGCGGTGGAAAAGACCTGCCGCTCCGCCTGCGTCGAGGTGAGCCGGGCGTGCAGGTCCAGCGCGATCCGCAAATGGGGCACGAGGCGGGCGGTCAGCGCCATTTCCTTGTCGCCGAAATCGGGCCAGCTCATGTCCCGCGTCACCCGCAGCCGCACCGAAGCGCCGGAGGGGGCGTGCAGGTCGACGCCCATGATCTGCCCGGCGCGCGCCTTGTCCAGCCATTCGCGGAAGCGCGGCGGCACATGGCGCACGAAATCGCTGAAGATCACCACCTGCCCTTCCGGCAGATCGACGAAGGGGTCGGCGTCGGACAGCTGCTCATATTCGTCCGCGCGGTCGGGATCGACGCCGGGCGTGACATGCGAGGCGATGCCGCTGCTGCCGGTCGCGACCAGCAGCGAGGCGAACGGCGCGTCCGTCGCCTCCGCCAGCGCGCGCAGGAAGCTTTCCCACGGCGGGTCCTGCGTCAGCCCGCCATAAAGGGCCTCCAGCAACGGCAGCAGGGCCGCTTCGTCGGCCGGCGGCGCGTCGGGAGTGTGCGGGTCGTCCATCTTCCCGCCATAGAGCCATGCGCCCGGCCCGTGCGCAAGGAATAAAGGCGGGGAAGGCGCGCGCGGCGGCCCGCGCTTTCCCATCCTGCGGCCCATCGGTCAGTGCCGGTAGGCGAGGGTCAGGCTGTAGCGGCGCGGCGGCGAATAATAGGCTTCGGTAAAGCCGAAGCTGGTGCTCGCGTCGTAGCCCGCCGTGATGATGCGCTTGTCGGTGATGTTGTCCACGCCCGCGCGCAGCGACAGCCCGGTGCCGGTCAACCGGAACTCCGCGCTCGCATTGACGATCGCATGATCGGGCTGGCGCAGCAGCGCGGTGTTCTCGGTATCGACATGGACCTCGCTCTTATAGGCGATATCGACGCGGAACAGGCCGTCCAGCGCATCGCCCAGCGGGGTCTCGTAGGCCGCGCCCAGATTGGCGGTGATGTCCGGCGCCTGCTTCGGCTTGCGGTCGCTGACGTCGGTGGGCACACCGTTGATGACCGACACATAGTCCAGATATTTCGCATCGAGCAGACCCAGCGCGCCGCTCAGCGTGAAGCCGGGCGACACGCGGACCATGCCCTCCAGCTCCAAGCCCTGAATGCGCGAACGGCCCGCATTCTCGTTGCGCACGATCAGCAGCCCGCTGTCCGGGCTGACGGTCGACACCAGTATCTGCTGGTCCTTGTAGCTGTTGCGGAAGACCGCGAGGTTGACCGTCGCGATCCGCCCGAAGCTCGCCTTGATCCCCGCTTCATAGGCGGTCAGATATTCCGGGTCGTAGGAGCCGACCTCCTCCAGCGAGGTCGGGCGGCCGTTGAACCCGCCGGAGCGGAAGCCGCGCGAGAAGGAGGCATAGGCCATCAGGCCGGGCTGCATCTTGTAGGACAGCGAGGCGCGCGGAGTGAAGGCGTCCCAGCTCTTTTCCAGCTCGTAATAGGGCGTTCCCGCCAGCAGCGGCTGGCCCGAATAGAGGCGCATGGCCGACTGGCTGAATTTCTTCTTCTCCCAGGTGTAGCGCGCGCCCAGCTCCAGCGACAGGCCGTCGGCCAGCTCGTAATTGCCGTTGGCGAACAGCGCGAGATTGTCGGTGCGCTGGCGGTTGCGGAAATCGATGTTGAGGTCGAGCGCGGTCGCCAGCGCGGGGTCGAAACCGGCGGCGATCAGCGCCGGATAGAGTCCGTCCGCCACCACCAGCCGGGTGTCGTCGCGCGTCTTTTCGCGATAGACGAAGGCGCCGAGCAGCAGCGTGCCGCGATTGCCCAGGTCGAGCGCCAGTTGCACCTCCTGGCTGATCTGCCGCGCCTTTTCGTCATGAACGTCGCCCGCATAGTCGATCGCGGCGGATGCGTCGCCGTCGCGGCCGAACAGCGCCTCGACATGGCGATAGGCGGTGATCGACTTCAGCGTCGCGCCGCCGAGGTCGGCGGTCAGCGTCAGCGCCGCGTTGAAGGCGTCGGTTTCATCCCGGTTGAGCGCGGGCGAGCCGTCCGTCCGGTCGATATGGTCCGGCACGGCACAGCAGGGCGCGAGGAAGGCCGACTGGAGGTCCGACAGGAAGGTCGGGGTGAAGGCGATCATGCTGTGCGGCGCGGCGTGCTGGCGGCGGCGCAGGCCGTCGATCTGGAGCAGCGCGTCGAGCGTAGCGCCGTCATGGTGCAGCGCCGCCTTGCCGCCGACGACATTGCGGTTGCCCAGATTCTTGCCGGACGGGACCTTCTGCCAGCCTTCGCCGAACTCGCCGAGCGCGGCCACGCCCAGCGACCAGTCGCCCGACAGCGGCGTTTCGGCATAGAGGCGCGCGCGCACCGTGTTGAACGATCCGTAGCGCAGGTCCGCCTCGATCTTCCGCTGCTGCCCCGGCACGGCGGAAACGATGTTGATCGCGCCGCCGGCCGTGTTCTTGCCGAACAGCGTGCCCTGCGGCCCGCGCAGCACCTCCACCCGATCGATGCCCAGCAATTCCGTCATCGCGCCGAAGGTGCGGGCGACATAGACGCCGTCGATATAGACGCCGACCGCCGGGTCGGAGGTGATGATGAAGTCATTCTCCCCCACGCCGCGAATGAAGGGCGCGATCGCGCCGCTATTGCCGCCCTGCCCCGGCGTGAACTGGATATTGGGCGCGATCTGCCCGATCTGCGTCACAGTGCCGAGGCCGCGGCTGTCGAGGCCGGAGGCGTCGACGGCGCTGACCGCGATCGGCACGTCCTGCAATTTCTCCTCCCGCCGCCGGGCGGTGACGACGATATCGCCGGCGGATTGCAGGCCCGCCTCCGCCGGGCCGTCGTCCTGCCGGGCCGCCGCCATCGCGGGCAGGCACAGCGTCCCCAATGCGGTGATGCCGAAAAGCGCTTTCCTCATATATCCTCCCCTTGTGCATGCTGGTGCCGTTCAGGCGGTTTCCCATTCGATCAGATGGCCGATGTCGCTGCGCTCCTCCGGCTTGCGACCTGTCCGGCCGAGCAGATGGGCGGTTAGGCGAGCGTCGGGGTCGATCGGCGAGACGATCTCCATCACCCGGTCATATTCGGTGCGGGCGATGCGCCACACGCCGTCCTCGCGGCGGTAGCGGTCGCGGTAGATGGCGGTGCCGACGGTGCGGAACCGCTCTTCCAGATTGATGAAGATGTCCTCCAGATACCAGATGCCCTCGGCCTCGTCGGGGCCGGTCAGGGTGATTTCCGGCATATGTCCGTGATGCATCGCGACCGCGCCGGAATGGAAGCTGTTGGCGAGGAACTCCACCATCGCGTCGCGGCCGGACAGGCGCACGCGATAGGTGCCGCCGCGATATTCGACGCCGACATCGGCGGTGAAGAGGGTGGCCAGCAGCGCCATGTCCGCCGTGTCGATGCCCCGGAAATAGCGATGCTTCAGCGCGCGGATATCCTCCATGTCGCTGAGCTGTTGCAGGGTATAGGCCATCCCTTCCTCCATATATTAACGCAAAGCGCATATTTTTTTGCATGATATGATTTAAATGCGTATCTATAATAGAAATATGATACGATGATTGCAATGCCGACTGTGGCGGGCGACGATAGCGGAACGGAGGGACGAGAGTGGTTGAAGGGCGGGACAGGGTTGCGGTCGTCACCGGCGGCACGCGCGGCATCGGCGCGGCGATCGTGCGGCATCTGCTGGGGCAGGGCTATCGCGTCGCCACCTGCGGCCGCTCCGCGCCCGAAGCCCCGATCGCCGCCGATGGACGCGAGGCGGATTTCGACGCGTGCGACATTCGCGATGCCGAGGCGGTCGGGCGCTGGATCGCCGCCGTCGCCGCGCGCCATGGCCGCATCGATCTGGTGGTGAACAATGCCGGAGGCTCGCCGCCTGCCGACGCCGCCACCGCCAGCCCCCGCTTTTCGGAGCGCATCCTGCACCTCAACCTGCTCGCGCCGCTCCATGTGTCGCAGGCGGCGCTGCCGCATCTGCGCGCGGTGGGCGGCTCCATCGTCAACATCGCCAGCGTCTCGGCCGTCCGCCCGTCGCCGGGCACCGCCGTCTATGGCGCGGCCAAGGCGGGCCTCGTCAGCCTGACCACCAGCCTCGCGCAGGAATGGGGGCCGCAGGTGCGCGTCAACGCGATCATCGTCGGCCTGATCGAGACCGAGACGGCGGAGATGACCTACGGCACCGGGCAGGCGCAGCAGCGCATCGCCGCCTCGCTGCCCTTGCGCCGCATGGGGCGGGGCGAGGATGTCGCCGAGGCGGTGGCGTTCCTCGCCTCGCCCGCCGCCGCCTATATCAGCGGCGCGCGGCTGGAGGTGCATGGCGGCGGGGAACGGCCGCTGTTCCTCGAAATCGTCAAGGAAAATGCCGGCGCGGTCGGTTGAGGGAAGAGGGAATATGTCGATCAGTCTGGAGGATCTCGCCGCGCGCGTGGCGGCGCTGGAGGATATCAACGCGATACGCCAGCTCAAGGCGCGCTATCTGCGCGCCTGCGACCTGAAGCGGGTGGACGAGCTGCGCGACACGCTGCTGCCGCAGGGCGTCCGGCTCGATTACCAGAATTTCCCGCTGTTCACCCGGCGCGAGGATTTCATCGCGGTCTATCGCCAGATGGCCTGTCAGGGCGGGGTCTACGACCTGCATCATGCGGGCAATGCCGATATCGAGCTGACCGGACCGGATGAGGCGCATGGGCGCTGGACGCTGAATTTCCGCACCATCCTGCTCGCGAGCCGGACGGTGACGCAGCTCGTCGTCGAATATGAGGATGTCTATCGCCGGCAGGACGGCCGCTGGTGGATCGCCGAATCGGTCAGCCGCATCGGCTCGATCCTGAGCGAGGAGATCGGCGAGGACGGGTCGGCGCGCTATGGCCTGTGGGGCGAGATGCCCGCCGCCGCCCCGGCGGCATGACGGCCGACGCCACCGCTTTCACACGCATCACAGGGCATCACAGGGAAGGAGTTTCGATGATCCATTATGGTCTGGACGGCAAGGCCGCGCTGGTGACGGGAGCGGGCAGCGGCATCGGCCGCGCGGCGGCGATCGCCTTCGCCCGCTCCGGCGCGGCGGTGCTGGTCAGCGACGTCAACGATGCGGGCGGCGCGGAAACCGTCGCGCTGATCGAGCGGGCGGGTGGCAAGGCCGTCTACCAGCATTGCGACGTCAGCGATGGCGATCAGGTCAAGGCGATGGTCGCCGCCGCCGTCGCGCATTTCGGGCGGCTCGATCATGCGTTCAACAATGCGGGCATCAACAGCCTGGGCGCGGACGAATATGAGGATGCGAACTGGGATCGGGCGATCGGCATCAACCTGACCGGCGTGATGCTGTGCATGCGCGAGGAAGCCGAGGTGATGCTGAAGCAGGGCGGCGGCGCGATCGTCAACACCGCGTCGATCAACGGCATCGTCGGCAATCCGTCGCAGCCCGCCTATACCGCGTCCAAGCACGGCGTCATCGGCCTGACCCGCCATGGCGCGCTGCGCTGGGCGACGGCGGGCATCCGCGTCAACGCGATCTGCCCCGGCGTGATCGAAACCGCGATGACCGCGCCGCTCGCCGCCGATCCGAAGATCCGCTCGGTGATCGAGAATATGACGCCGATGGGCCGCATGGGCAGGCCGGAGGAGATCGCCGAGGCGGTGGTCTGGCTGTGCTCCGACGGGGCGAGCTTCATCACCAGATCGATGCGGCCATGGCGCGCGGCGACGGCGATCTGACCGGGCGGGCGGCGGCGCGGGTCTAGCCGAGACAGGCGAAATCGAACTGGCTGGTCGGGATGATGTCGATCCGCCCCATGTCGAGGAAGGCGGTGCAGCTTTCCATCATCCGGCCCAGATTGGCGGCGAACTTCGCCTCGTCCCCCACCGCGTCGAAAAAGACATGCGGGTCGGTCATCGCCCCGGCCGGGAAGCATTCCTCGACGAAGGCGTCATAATCCGGCGCGTCCGGCGTCAGCGCGCGCACGACGATATTCTGCACATATTCGAAATTGCGCTGCGTCTCGATCGCGACTTTCGTGTGATGGCCGTGCCAATGGGCGACGGCTTCGTCCCAAGGCAGGTCCGGACGGAAGGAGAGGAAGCTCGCCTGCGACCAGCCCCATGTGCGCTCGCCGCGCCGGGGCGGGTGGTCGCGATTGGGGAGGATCGTCGATTCCGCGACCAGCCATGCCGCGAACCGTCCGCCCAGATCGGTAAAGAGCGCGTCGACCGGCCCGCGGAAATGCGCATTGGCGGACGGCAGCCAGAATTGCGCGACCGCATCCTGTTGCGGAGCCTGCCAGTGCTGGACGAGACCCGCCGCCGCATCCACCGCCGCGTCGCGGACGTTGAGGCGGATGCCGCGCGCGCCCGCCGCCTTCAATGCAGCCGGCAACTGCGCGACGAGGCGCACGCCGAAATCGGCGCGGCTCTCGCCCTCCGGCGCCCAAAGCGCATAGACCAGCTTTTCCATTGCCCGCTCCTCCTCAGTCGAAATTCGCCTGCCCGCCGTCGAGCGGGATCGTCGCGCCGGTCAGGTAGCTCAGGTCCGATCCGCACAGCGCGACGACGGCGCGGCCGATATCCTCCTCCAGCCGCCCGATGCGGCCCAGCGGGATGGTGCGGAAAAAGGCATCCGCCTCCTCCGGGTTGTTCTCGATCCACCATTTGAGGCCCGGCGATTCCGCATGTGGCGCGATGGCCAGCACGCGGATATTCTCCCGCCCCCATTCCGACGCGGCGGCGCGGGTGAGCGCGCGCGTCGCCTGCTTGACCGCGCCGTAACAGCCATAGGTCGCCATGTCCCAGCGTATCCCCGCCGAGGAAGCGAGGTTGACGATCGTGCCGCCGCCGCGCGCCGCCATATGCGGACGCACCAGCTTCATCAGCCGGAAGGTGGCGAGCGGCCCGGATTCGAACCCGGCGAGGAAGGCCTCGTCGCTCACCTCATCGAGCAGGCCCAGCGGCACCTCCTGCGCATTGTTGACGAGGATGTCGATGCCGCCGAATTCCCGCGCGGTGATTTCCGCAACGTCCTCCAGATCGTCGGCGGCGCGGACATTGCAGGCCAGCGCCAGCGCGCGCACGCCGCGCCCTTCGGCCAGCTGCGCGGTCCGTTCGACCTTTTCGAGCGTGCGGCCCGCCAACGCCAGATTCACCCCCTCGCTCGCCAGCGCCAGCGCGATGCCCTTGCCGACCCCTTGCCCGGCCCCGGTGATCAGCGCGGTCTTTCCCCTCAGCTCGGCCATTTCCCATCCTTTGCGATTAATCGTAGAATAATTGATTATATGCTACGCAAGAAGTTGACTTAAGCGCAATATATATCGCAATATGCGTTAATTTATACGAGGCGGCGGATCAGCATGGGCGACAAGTGGGACAAGGAAGTCGATATCCTCGTGGTGGGGTCGGGCGCGGGCGGCATGCTTTCCGCGCTGGTGGCCGCGCGCAACCGGGCCGATGTGCTGATCGTGGAAAAGGCGGACTTGTGGGGAGGCACCTCCGCCACATCGGGCGCGGGCATATGGATACCGGGCAGCGACGTGGCGAAAGCCGCCGGGTTCGAGGACGATCTGGACGCCGCCTTCACCTATTTGCGCGCGCTGTCGGCGGACAATGTGCCGGACGAGAATATCCGCGCCTATGTCGACAATGCCGCGCCGATGCTGCGCTGGCTGATGGCGAACACGCCGGTCAGCTACATGGCCTTTCCCTATCCCGATTATCACGCGGAAAATCCCGGCGGGTCGGCGCAGGGCTTCCGCACCCACCTGCCGCTGCCGCTCGACGGCAGGCCGCTGGGCGCGGACATCCGCACCCAGCGCTTCCCGTCCCCGGCGGCGAGCCTGTTCGGCTATCTCAACTGGCATTTCACCGAAACCTATCAGTTGCTTTACCGCTCGAAGGGCTGGATGAAGAGCCTGGCCGTCAACATGGCGCGCTACTGGTTCGACTGGCCGTTCCGCTTCACCTCGCGCAAGGACCGGAGGCTGACGCTGGGCAATGCGCTGACCGGCGGGTTGCGCATGGCGCTCAACGAGGCGCAGGTGCCGCTCTGGCTGAACGCGCCGCTGCGGGAACTGGTGCGGGAGGATGGCCGGGTCGTCGGCGCGGTGGTGGAAAAGGACGGCCGCCCCTGCCGCATCGGCGCGCGCAAGGGCGTGGTGCTCGCCGCCGGGGGCTTCGACAAGAATCAGGCGATGCGCGACGCGCATGCGCCGCTCTATCCGAGTGCGCCCTGTTCGGGCGGCGTCACCAGCAACACCGGCGACAGCATCCGGGCGGGGCAGGCGATCGGCGCGGGCGTGATGAACATGCAGTCCGCCTGGGCCGCGCCGGTCTTTCACGTGCCCGGCGAGGATCGCGGGCGGCTGTGCACGATCGAGCGCGCGCTGCCCGGCTGCATCATGGTCAACGGCGGGGGAGAGCGCTATTTGAACGAGGCGGCCTCCTACCATATCGTCGGCCAGCAAATGGCCCGGCGCCAGCAGGCGGAGGGGGACGCCAGCCCCAGCTGGATGATCTTCGACCGTCGCTATCGCCGCCAGTTCCCGATGGGGCCGCTCTATCCGTTGATCCCCGACGCGCTGCACCGGCGCGCGGTGCGCGGCATAGTGAGGAAAGGGCGCACGATCGGCGAACTGGCGGAGCGCATCGGCGTCGATCCCGCCCGCCTCGTCGCCACGGTGGCGCGCTTCAACGATCATGCGGTGCGGGGCGAGGACCCGGATTTCCATCGCGGCGAGGCGGCCTATGACAAGATGTACGGCGACCCGCGCCACGGCCCCAACCCCTGCCTGCGCCCGCTGACCGAGGGGCCTTTCTACGCGATGCCGATCTATCCGGGCGATATCGGCACCAATGGCGGCCTGCGCACCAATGCGCGGGCGCAGGTGCTGGACGATGCAGGCAACGTGCTTCCCGGCCTCTATGCGGTCGGCAACAATGCGGCTTCGGCTATGGGGGAAAGCTACCCCGGCGCTGGGGTGACGATCGGCCCGGCGATGACCTTCGGCTATATCGCGGCGCGGGAGATGACGGGCGGGAATGGCTGAGGGAAGTATGCGACATCAAGCCCCTCCCCTTCAGGGGAGGGGTTGGGGTGGGGTCTCGCCCTGGAAATCGGCATTCGCGCCCAGCGGCATATACCCCACCCCTCGGTCCCCTCCCCTGAAGGGGAGGGAGGATTGATGGCGCCACACGGGTCCCTGAAGCGTCCCCCTCATTCCCTGATATAACGCGCGCGATAGGTGGCGAAGTCGCGGCGGATCGCTTCCTCGCTCAGGCCGAAGCGCTCCGGCGAATAGTCGTGCATCGGGCGCTGCTCGCGCTTGTTGCCGGCGAGAAATTCCTTCAGCACCTCCTCCACCGCGCCATCGACCGGAATGCCGAAGCGCGCCAGCACCCGCTCCGCCTGCGCCAGCGGCGCTCGGCCGACCTCGCGATAGTCGATGTCGATGAAGCGATCCTCGCCGATCCGCGCACGCGCGGCCTCGAACCTGTGCATCCAGTCGACCAGCCGGGGGAACCAGAAGCCGCCCACCTCCCGGTCGTCCACGCTCGCGCTCAGCTTGTAGAGCGCGGCCTGCATCGAGACGTAAGAGGGCACCGTCTGCACCGGGTCGCGATGCGTCATGATCAGCAGCGCGTCGGGAAAGGCGTTGGCCGCGACCTCGGCATAGGGCAGGTTGGACGGGCTCTTGAGGATCCATTTCCGCCCCCGCCGCGACGGATCCTGCCATTGCAGGTAGCGCAGGATGGTCTTGAGATCCTCATGCCCCCGGCTCTGGTCATAATCGTTGAGCCAGCGCGCGAAGCCCGGCACGAAGTTCATCGCCTCGACCATGGTGCTGACGAACATCTGCCCCAGCACGATCACCTCCTCATCCGGCGCGTCGGGGTCGAGCGGATGGATGGACGCGAGTTCGGGCGCGAGGGCCAGCCAGCCGTCGATCGTCCGCCGGGCGTGAGCGCGCCGCTCCGCCGGGTCGCCGCGCCGCTCGCCGGGAAAGGGCGCGAAATTCTGCGCCTCGTACCAGCGCAGACCGGTCATCCCCGGCGCGCTGGCGAGCAGGCGCTGGAAGATGGTGCTGCCGGTGCGCGGCAGGCCGAGGATAATGCCCGCGACGTCCACCCTCTCTTCGAGGATTTCGGGATGGCGTTTGATATCCTCGACCATGCGCAGCCGGTTGACGAGGCCCCGGACGATGCTATCCGTCTGCGCGGCATGGCCCGCCGCGGTCAGCCGCCCCTCGCGATTGGACTCCTCCAGCAGGCGATCCATCGGTTCGAGGAACCACAGGTCGCCGAAATCCTCCAGGCCCGCCCGCTCGCGCGCCTGATGGAGCAGCGCTTCGCGGTCGAGAAGCAGGGGCTGGGCGGTCGCGGTCGTCATCTTCGAATTCCTCCGGTGCGATTGGGGATGCGGGCGGTCAGCCCGCGGTCTGGCCGCCGTCCACGGCGAAGGCGGCGGCAATGTCCTCGGGATCGCACAGCGCGGCCTCGCGCACGCCGTCCTCGTTGCGGTCGCCCAGCACCAGCAGCGCGCCCTCGGCGGCGAGCCGTCGCGCGACCGCGAGGCCGATGCCCGAAGCCGCGCCGGTGACGACCGCGCATTTGCCCGCAAAACGCATCCGCTCTTTCCCTTTTCGATTGCCTATGCCTCATATCTCATATAACTACGCATAAAAGGCAATAAGATAATTTATATGCTATAAATGCGTACTTATATCGGAAAAAATCTGCATTCAATTCATCGGGAAGAGACTATATGGACAGGCTGAAGGGCAAGGTGGCGATCATCACGGGCGGCGCGCGCGGCATGGGGGCGGCGACCAGCCGCCTGTTCGCGGCGGAAGGCGCGAAGGTCGCGATCACCGACCTGCTGGAGGATGCGGGCGCGGCGCTGGCGGCGGAGCTGGGCGAGGCCGCGCGCTTCTATCGCCACGACGTGTCGAGCGAGGCGGATTGGGCGGCGGTCGTCGGCGCGGTCGAGGCCGATCTCGGCCCGGTCGACATATTGGTGAACAATGCGGGCATCCTGCTGTTCCGCACGCTGCTCGACACCTCGCTTGAAGAATATCGGCGCGTGCTGGACGTCAACCTGACCGGCGAGTTCCTCGGCATCAAGGCGGTGGCGCCGGGGATGATCGCGCGGGGCAAGGGGTCGATCGTCAACATCTCGTCCGTCGACGGGATGAAGGGCGCCAACGGCCTCGCCGCCTATTCCTCCAGCAAATGGGGCGTGCGCGGGCTGACGCGCGTCGCCGCGCTGGAACTGGGGCATCGCGGCATCCGCGTCAATTCGGTCCACCCCGGCGGCGTGGATACGGTAATGACCAATTATGAAGGCGCGGCGCGTGAAAAGGTGAACGAGCGCTTCGGCAACATTCCGCTGCAACGCGTGGGCGGCCCGGAAGAGGTCGCGCGCGCCACGCTGTTCCTGGCGAGCGACGAGGCCTCCTACCTCGCCGGCGCGGAAATCGCGGTCGATGGCGGCATGCTGACCGGCCATTATTACACCGGCATGCCCGGCGCGCCGGGGGTCTGAAAAAGGCGTAGGGTGGGTCGAGGTTTCGTTCAGGTGGAGCCGAGAGGCGTGCTCTTCGAGCATCGGAGCGCAGCGGACTTAAGGTCCGTGAGCACCGAAGCGCAGAAGAGCGCGCTTCGCAGGCCCGCATGAGCGGAACCTCGACCCACCCTAGGGGGTCATCCAGTGGCCGCCGTTTATGTCCAGCGTCGCCCCGCTCACCACGCGGCTGTAATCGGACAGCAGCATCAGCACGGCGCGGGCGCAGTCGTCCTCCGGCGGGATGATGCCGATCGGGATGTCGGCGGTGATCGCCCGCACCACCTCGTCGCGGTCGAGCCCGGCATCGACCTGCGACTGGATATGCCCCTCCACCGGCGCGCCGTGGATCCACCCCATGCGGCAGGTGTTGACGCGGATGCCGTGACGGCCCAGATCCGCCGCCATATATTTGCCCAGCGTGTTGAGTCCGGCCTTGGCGACCGCATAGCCCATTTCCATGCCGTGCGGCGTGCCGAAGGGCCGCACCGTCGCCATGGTGGATATGTTCACCACCGCGCCGCCGTCGCGCAGATAGGGGATGCAGGCCTGCGTCAGCCGCAGTGCGCCGAGGCAGTTGACGTCGAACGCCCGCGCGAAATCCACAGGGTCGCTGTTCTCCACGAACGTCCAGTCGCCATGATGATAGGCGCTGTTCACCAGCCCGTGGATGCGTCCCCCGAAGGCGTCGGCGGCGGCGTGCGCCATCGCCTCGCATTGGGCGGCATCCGATATGTCGCAGGGGCAGGCGATCGCCTTGCCGCCTTCGCCGACGATCTCGTCCCGCACCTGCGCCAGAAAGGTCTCGTTGCGCGCGCCCAGCACCACGCTGGCGCCTTCGCGCGCGGCGATTCGGGCGAGCGCCTGCCCCATGCCGGGTCCGACCCCGCTGACGAGTATCACCTTGTCCTTCAGCAGCACCCTGTCCTCCTTGTCCCGTTCTTCCCTTTGCGCGGAATTTTTTGCCATTTATAAACGCAATAAACAAGGAACTTGCAAAAATCATATTTATTTGCGTAAAATGAAGCGCGTTTTATGATGCGGCTAATGGCTGCCCCTATGGCACTGCCCGTCCATCCATGCTAGAGGATGCGACAGCGCTGCCGGGCATGACGAGAGGATGGAACATGGCTAGGTCTTCGGATTATCGTCTGGGTGAGTTTGATTTTCCGCGCGGCTGGTTCATGATCGGCGAAAGCGGCGAGGCGACCTCCACCCCCAGGGCGATCCGCTATTTCGGCCAGGATCTGGTGATGTATCGCGGGGAAAGCGGGCAGGCCTATGTGGTGGAGGCCTATTGCCCGCACATGGGCGCGCATCTGGCGAAGAACACCACCTCCTATATCGTGCGCGACGGCGAGCAGGTGCAGGGGGAATCGATCCGCTGCCCGTTCCACGGCTGGCGCTACGGGCCGGACGGGCAGTGCGACCATATCCCCTATTCCGACTTCATCCCCAGGGCGGCGAAGCTCAAGACCTTCCCGGTGGTCGAGCGCGCGGGCACGATCTGGATGTGGCACGATCCCGAAGGGCTGGAGCCGGATTATGAGCTGCCCGATTTCGGCGGGCATTGGGACGCGCCCGGCTGGGTGAACTGGAAGATCGACTTGTATGAGGAAACGGTTGTCAAGAACACATTCTGTGTATCCTTTCCCGTGAGGCTTCCGGCTCCATTGCCGCCGTATTCAGATCCCATCGATT
>NZ_JACIDT010000008.1 GCF_014196495.1 Sphingobium jiangsuense | reverse complement strand
CTGCCCTTCGGCGGCTTCAAGCAATCGGGCATCGGCCGCGAGGGCGGGGTCGAGGGCCTGGCCCCCTTCCTCGAAACCAAAACCATCCTCCTCGACGGCATGCCTTCCCAAATCTGAGGGCGGGATGGACGGGGTGGGGAGCGAACATTCTTCCCACCTCGTCCCCATCCCCGTTCGGGCTGAGCCTGTCGACCCGAAGGGCGGGCGA
This sequence comes from Sphingobium jiangsuense, assembly GCF_014196495.1. Taxonomy (GTDB): domain Bacteria; phylum Pseudomonadota; class Alphaproteobacteria; order Sphingomonadales; family Sphingomonadaceae; genus Sphingobium; species Sphingobium jiangsuense. The sequence goes on along the minus strand of NZ_JACIDT010000008.1, from coordinate 237,082 downwards.
AGCCCAACGGCTGCTTTTCTCTTTGGGGCAAGGAAGAGAGGACAGGGCTTCGACAAGCTCAGCCCGAACGGATTGTTTTTTGCCGAAACAGGTTTCTATGCCCGCAAATGGCTGAGAGCACGGTGATGGCCTAGCTCAAGGCGCTACCCCCGCGCGGCGATCGCGGCATGGATATGGTCCGCGCCCTTTTCGCCGATCATGATCGCCGTCGCATTGGTGTTGGCGCCCACCAGCGAAGGCGCGACCGAGCAATCCGCGACCCACAGCCCGTCCACCCCGTGAAGCCGGAGGTCGGGGCCGGTGACCGCCCCATCGTCCTCGCCCATCCGGCAGGTTCCGATCTGGTGGAAGCAGGAAATGGCGTTCGCGCGGATGAAATCCCGCAGCGCCGTGTCGCCGGTTGCCGCGCCGGGCTTCATCTCCTCCAGCACATCCTGCGCGAGCGGCGGCTGGGCCATGATTGCGCGCGCCGCCTCGATCCCCTCGATAATCTGTTGGAGATCATCGTCATGCCCCAGTAGCTGATGCTCGATACGCGGCGGGTCGTTCGGATCGGCCGAGCGCAGCGACAGCCTGCCGCGCGACCTGGGGTGCAGCGCGCAGACCAGCATGCTGACGGAGGACTGCCTGGGCAGGCTGCGCCGGCCATCTTCGGCGATGTCGAAGGAAAAGGGGCTGAAGGCCAGCTGGATATTGGGGGCGGGCTCTTCCGGGCGGGTGCGGATCATTGCCTGGGCGTGGGCGATGGCGGTGGTCAGCAGGCCGGTTTTCGCCAGCAGATATTGCGCCGCCGCTTTGGGCATGCCGAGGCCGCGAATCTCCGAATTGAGCGTGCGGGACCGGACCGCCCAGGCCACCGTGACGCCCACATGATCCTGAAGATTTTCCCCGACGCCCGGCAGGTCTCTGATCACCGGCACGCCGATTTCGCGAAGATGGCGTTCCGGCCCTATGCCGGACAGCAGCAGCAATTTGGGCGAGCCCATGGTCCCGGCGGAGAGGACGACGCCGTGGCGCGAGCGGATGGTCGTGCGGCGGCCGTCCGGCTCCGCCATTTCGACGCCGCAGGCCCTGCCGTTCTCGATGAGGATGCGGCACACGCGGCGGCGGGACAGGATGCGCAGGCGGCCGCCGAAATCGCGATTGCGGATATAGCCGTCGGCGGCGCTCCACCGGCGGCCTTCATATTGCGACATCTGGACGTGATCCACGCCCTCGGCGGCGCGTCCGTCGCCGTTGAGGTCGGGGCAGCGGGCTATGCCCGCGCGCACCGCGCTTTCGATCCAGGCGTCGGTGACGGGGTAGCGCAACCGGCTTTCCGATATGCGCATCGGCCCCGCCTGCCCGTGAAAGCCGCCGCCGCGCGGGTTGCTTTCCATGCGGCGGAAATAGGGGAGGACATCCTCATAGCCCCAGCCTTTCGCCCCCAGCTCGGCCCATCGGTCATAGTCGTGCGCGTGGCCGCGAATATACATCATGCCGTTGATCGCGCTGCCGCCGCCCAGCCATTTGCCCGCCGGCCACGGGTCCGCGCGGCCGTTGATCGAGGCGTCGGGCTCGACCGGCAGGATCCAGTCATAGGCGGGGTTCATCACCAGTTGGGAAACCATCGCCGGAATGCGGGTGTGCACTGTCGGCTTCTCGCCGCCTGCCTCGACCAGCAGCACGGAAACATCGCCTTTTTCCGCCAGCCGCCCCGCGACGGCGCAGCCCGCCGACCCGCCGCCTATGACGATGATATCCGGCGCGTTTCTGTCTTCCATGCTGCTTCTCTCCCTCCATGCCGCCACGATCGCGGATTTTGTTTTCTGGGTGAAGGCGGTTTTTGCTCTTGACCATTGCCTTGCTGTTGCGAGATATAATGCTAACAAATGACAACATCAACCCGTGGAAAATCGCATCGGGATGATAGATTTTCCGAGGACTACAGGCGGGAAAATCACAGGAACAGGATGGGGATATGGCAAAAAATTGGCCTGATTCGTTTGATTTTAAAGGGTTTAATGAACCGATAGGGGTGGAATGGTGCGATTATAATCTGGAGGTCGAAGGAACCATACCAGATGAGATCAATGGAGCCTTCTTCCGCGCGGTGCCCGACCCCGGTTTCCCGCCCTTCATAGAAAAGGACACCTATATTTCCGGCGACGGGATGATCGGCCGCTTCCTGATTCGCGGCAACCGGGTCGATTTCGCCATCCGCTATATCGAAACGGATCGGTATCTTGCCGAAAAACAGGCGAACAGGGCGTTGTTCGGCGCCTATCGCAACCCCTATACGGACGATCCCGAAGTATTGGGGGTGGAGCGTACCGTCGCCAATACCACGCCGATCTGGCATGGCGGGCGCCTGTTCCTGACGAAGGAGGACGGCCCGGCCTATGAGGTGGACCCGCTGACGCTGGAGACCATCGGCAAGTGGGATTATCACGGCCAACTCAGGTCGCGGACGATGACCGCCCATGTGCGGATCGATCCGGGCAGCGGGGAAATGTTCTTCTTCGGCTATGAGGCGGGCGGGCTGGCGACGCGCGACGTCGCCTATTGCATCGCGGACCGGGACGGCAATCTGGTTTCCGAGCAATGGTTCGAGGCGCCCTATTGCGCGATGCTGCACGATTTCGTGGTGACGGAGAATTATGCGCTGTTCCCCGTCTTCCCGACCATCGCCGATCTCGACCGGATCAAGGCGGGCGGGCCGCACTGGGTGCATCATAACGACCAGCCGACCTGGATCGGCATCATGCCGCGTTACGGCAAGGTGGAGGAAATGCGGTGGGTGAAAGGCCCCAACGGCCTGTCCGCCTATCATATGATGAACGGCTTCGATGAGCGGGCGTCCGGGTCCAGCCTTGTGCATCTGGACCTCAACGTGATGGAATCCAACATCTTTCCGTTCATCCGCGAGGCATCCGGCGTAGACGCCAGCCCGGCGGAGATGCGCGCGTCCCTGTGCCGCTGGACGCTGGACATGAACGATCTCGACAAGGGCTGGACGGAGCGCGTCATCGGCCCGCCCGGCGACATGTCGCGCACGGCCGCGAAGGACCAGTGCCGCCCCTATGAGATAGGCTATTATGCCTGCTATGATCCGGCGGTTGGCCCACCGGTCACGCACAGCGTGGTCGGGGCCGGGTTCAACACGCTGATCCGCGTCCATGTCGGCAGCGGGGAAAGCGAGGCGCTGGCTCTCGGCCCCGACCGGTCCATCAACGAACCGATCCATATCCCGGCGCGCGATCCGGCGCATGAAGGCTGGCTGGCGGCGGTGGTGGATACCCATTCCACCATGTCTTCCGAACTGTGGTTCGTGGAGGCGGGCAACATAAAGGGCGGAGCGATCGCCAGGGTGAAGCTGCCGTTCCGGCTGCGTCCGCAGATCCATGGCTGGTGGGTGCCGCAGGAAGAGCTGGACCGGGCGGCGGTGAAGGCGGGGTGATCCCCTTCGCGGCCGACGTGCCGATGGCGCAAAGGCCGGATTTCCGGTCATCCCGCCAAGGCAGTAACGAACATACTACCAATTGACACATATTTTTCTTACCATCTGGAAGGGATACCCCTGAAGGAGACGACCATAAAAAGGGAAAGGAGAGGCATTCTCCTTTACCCGACAATAGGGAGAGGATTAATGCGGGTATATTTCGTCCACCAATGCATATCAGTGTCCGCGCTCGCGCTCGCCATGGTCGCGGGGCCGGCCGTCGCCGCCGCCGAAGACGACCGGGCCAATGACGCGCAGGCCATCCCGGACATCATCGTCACCGCGCAGGGGCGCGAGCAGAGATTGCAGGACGTGCCGGTTTCCGTTTCGGTCGTTTCGGGCGCGCAACTGGAACAGCAGGGCATCCGTACCTTGCAGGACGTGTCGAGCCGCGTCGCCAATGTGCGCATCACCACCGGGTCGCTGGTCAATTCCATCAACGTCCGGGGCGTGGGGTCCGGCGAGAATCCCGGTTTCGAGCAGGCGGTCGCGACCTTCGCCGACGGCGTCTACCGCAGCCGGTCGCGCACGACGATGACGGCGCTGTTCGATGTCGACCGCGTCGAGATATTGAAGGGGCCGCAGACCACCTTCTTCGGGGCGAACGCCAGCGCCGGCGCGCTCAGCATCACCACGCGCAAGCCGGGAGACAGCTTCGACTATAATGCGAGCGGCCTCTACGGCCTGTCGGACGGCGAATATAATTTCGAAGGCGGCGCCACCGTGCCGCTGACCGCGACGCTGAGCGGCCGCGCGGCGATCCGCGTTTCGGGGATGGAGGGCTTTGTGGACCTGCCCGACGGCAGCCACGGCCCGCACGACAACAGCGTCCAGGGGCGGGTTTCGCTGCGCTGGAAGCCTTCCGACAACTGGACGACCGACCTGCGCGTCGACCGGGCGCGCTCGCGCATCGAGGATTATGCGCCGTTCCAGTTGACCCATTGCCCGGCGGCCGCGCCGTTCCCGTCGTCCAGCGTCTGCGCGGCGATGCTGGCGGCCAATCCCGATCTGGACACGAAGCTCGACTTTAACAGCCAGTCGTTGCCCAGTTATTCCCGCTTCGATTTCTTCGAAACCGCGTTGACCAACAATTTCGACGTCGGGCCGGGCACGATCCGCACCATCACCGCCTATAGCGACATGAAGGTGAAGCAGCGCCAGCCGCTGATCCCGGTCGCCTATCCGACCGCCAGCGGCCATGATCCGTTCCCGATCGAGGCGAAGGAGACATACAAGTTCTTCAGCCAGGAAATCCGCTTCGAATCGGAAACCGGCGGCACGCTGGAATATGCCTTCGGCGGCTATTACCAGCATGGGAAGCTCTATTACGAGACGCAGGCGGGCTTCTTCTTCAATCCCGGCCTCTTCCCGTCCTTCCCGGCGCTGGTCGAGACGGTGTTCGGCGACTATCCCGGTTTCGACGCCAGCTATGCGCTGACCGGCGCGCCCTATTCGACGCAGCGGGAAAACAGCTTCTCGGCCTTCGCCTCGCTGACGATCCGGCCGGTCGAGCGCGTCCGCATCAATCTGGGCGGCCGCTATACGGACGTGACCAAGAAGGCGCATCGCTATCTGGTGATCGGGTCGAGCGAGAACGGCGTGGCGGAGAGCCTCGTGCCCTATGATCTGGCGACGCCGGTGGGCCAGCTGCCGCTGCCGATCGCCGCCTGCCTCATCATGGGCTGCACCACCGGCGATTTCGCGACCAACAAGGTGCATGACAACAAGTTCATGCCCTCGGTGGGCGTGCAGCTGGACGCGACCGACGACGTGATGCTCTACGCCACCTACAGCAAGGGGTTCAAGGCGGGCGGCTATTCCACCAGCTCCTCGCCCAGCGTGTTCGGCCCGGAAACCGTCAACGCCTATGAAATCGGCCTGAAGGGATCGTTCCTCGACCGCGCGCTGACGCTGAACCTTGCGGCGTTCCGCATGGATTACAAGGGATTGCAGGAAACCACCTTCGATTCCAACCTTGCGTCGAGCATCACCAATGCCGCGGGCGCGCGCTCGCAGGGCGTGGAAGTGGGCGTGGGCTGGAAGATCGCGCAGGGCGTCCGGCTGAGCGCCGACCTCGCTTATCTGGATGCGACCTATACCGACTACAAGAACGGCGAATGCACCAAGCTGTCGCAATATCAGCCGAGCGCCGCCGATCCGTCGCTGACCGTCTGCGAAGCCAATGGCGGGATACAGGACCTGTCCGGCAAGCGCCGCGCCTATGCGGCGAAGTGGAGCGGCAGCGTCGGCATGGATTTCACCGTTGCCGCAGCGGGGGGCAATGAATTCCGCGCCAGCCCGGTCGTGAATTTCAGCTCCGCCTATTTCATGACGGCGACGGCCGACGACCTGTTCCGGCAGAAGGCGTTCCGCAAATATGATCTGCGCCTGGGCTATGGCCCGGCCGATCGCCGGTGGGAACTGGCGGTCATCGGCCGCAACCTCACCAATGTCGCGACGAGCAGCTACCGGCTGGGCGTGCCGGGCGCGGACGGCAGCGTCCTCAGCCTGGTGGAGCGGGGCCGGTCGGTCGGCGTCCAGCTTACGGTGAAGAACTGAAGGCCCGTCCGGCGCGGATCGCGGTCCGCGCCGGACGGCATTGCTATTGTAGTGGAATGGAATAGCGTTCCGAAAGACCGGCGGGAAGGACAGGCGCGCGCCGCCGGTCCGCGGCGGGACGGATTGGGAGGGGATGGATGAAGATTCATGCGTTGGATGCGCCGCGCTGCCTGGTCGGCGAAGGGCCGGTCTGGGATGTGCAGGACCAGGCGCTCTATTATGTCGATATCGTGGGCCGGAAGGTTCATCGCCTCGATCATGCGTCCGGCGCCGTGCGCAGCTGGGACGTGCCGGGGGTAATCGGCTCGATGGCGCTGCGCCGCGACGGCGGCGCGCTGGTCGCGCTGGCGGACGGCCTTTACGGGCTGGATTTCGAAACCGGCGCGGTGACGCCGCTCCACCGCCCGGAAGGGCTGGACCGGCGGGTGCAGTTCAACGACGGCAAGGTCGACCGGCGCGGCCGCTTCATCGTCGGCACCACCGACAGCATGGCGAAGGAGCCGCTGGGGACGATCTACAGCTTCGACGTCGATCACCGCCTCACCCCGATCGACAGCGACATCATCATCAGCAACGGCCCGTGCTGGTCGCCGGACGACCGCACCTTCTATTTCTCCGACAGCGGGCGGCACAGCATCTATGCGTTCGATTATGATATCGAAACGGGGCGCACGGCCAACCGCAGGCTGTTCGCCACCACGCAGGAACTGGGCGGCATTCCCGACGGGGCGACGGTCGATGCCGACGGCCTGATGTGGATGGCGATCTGCGAAGGGGGCAAGGTCGTCGCCTATCGCCCCGACGGCCGGATCGAGCGGATCGTCGAGGTTCCCGGCATCACGCTGACGGCCAGCGTGATGTTCGGCGGGCCGGACCTCGACCTTCTCTACGTGACCAGCATCGATCCGCTGGCGCTGAAGGCGTTGGGGATGGACAAGCCGGCCGAAGAACTGGGCGGGCGCACCTTCGTCATCGAGGGGCTGGGCGCGCGGGGCCTGCCCGAACCGCGCTACGCGGGATGACGCCGCCGCCTGCGGCAAGAGGAAGCACCAAGGGAAGGATCGGGGAAAGCCCATGAATTCAACGGCCATTGATACGGCAGGCATCGCAAGGGCGCTCCGCGCGATGGGAAGCGCGATCGGCGCCCAATATGTCTTCACCACGGAAGAGGACCGGATCGCCTATTCCGACCATTATTCCGCTGACGAGACGAGCCACCAGCCGCTGGGCGCGGTCGCCCCGGCGACGGTGGAGGAAGTGCAGGCGATCATCAGGATCGCCAATGAGCACAAGGTGCCGCTCTGGACGATCAGCCGGGGCAAGAATTTCGGCTATGGCGGCAGCGCGCCGGTGGTGAAGGGATCGATCGTCCTCGACCTGTCGCGCATGAAGAAGATCGAGGTCGACGCGGAAAACGGAACGGTATTGGTGGAGCCGGGCGTCAGCTTCTTCGACCTGTTCGACTTCATACAGGAACATAAATTGCCCCTGTGGCTGTCCGTTCCCGGCAACAGCTGGGGGTCGGTCGCCGGGAACGCGCTCGACCGGGGCGTGGGCTATACGACCTATGGCGATCATGCCGCGCGGATCTGCGGGCTGGAGGTCGTGCTGCCCGACGGCGATCTCGTCCGCACCGGCATGGGCGCGATGTCCGGGTCGCCCAACTGGCAATTGTACAAGCCCGGCTATGGCCCTTCATGGGACACCATGTTCTGCCAGTCCAATTTCGGGGTGGTGACGAAGCTGGGCCTGTGGCTGATGCCGGAACCGGAATCCGTGCTGGGGTTCGATATCGACGTCGACAAGCCGGAGGATCTGGGCTGGCTGATCGACACGCTCGCGCCGTTGCGGCGGCAGGGCATCATCCAGCAGTCGCCGTCGATCGGCAACTGGCTGCGCGCGGCGGCGACGCTGACGCTGCGCGACGAATGGGTGGAGCCGGGCAAGCCGCTGACCGAAAGCGTGATCACCGCCATCAGGAAGAAGTTCAACATCGGCTGGTGGGGCGTCGCCGTCCGCTGGTACGGGCCGCTGGAAATCAACGAGGCGACCTCTCGCGTGGTGGAAAAGGCGTTCGCCGGCAAGCCCGTCATGGCGATGCGGCCCACCCGCTGGGTGAAGGGGGATGCGCCCGAAGGATCGCCCGCGACCGGCGTTCCCGTCACCTATCCGCTGGCCAACGCCAACTGGTTCGGCGGGCGGGGCGGCCATGTCAGCTATTCGCCGGTGCTGCCGGTCAACGGCGCGCTCGCGCTCGACCAATATCGGCGGACCTCGGCGCTCTATGCGGAATATGGGATGGATTATCACCCCAGCTTCGCGATCGGCGAGCGCCACATGACCAATGTGAACCAGCTGCTGTTCAACCGCGACGACCCGGACATGATGAAGCGGGTGGACAGCTTCATGCGCGCGCTGGTCAAGGACGCCACCGCCAAGCGCTATGCCGAATATCGCACGCATATCGACTATATGGACCTGATCGCCGACACGTTCGATTTCAACAATCACGCGCTGCGCCGCCTTAACGAGCGGGTGAAGGACGCGCTGGACCCCAATGGCATATTGTCGCCGGGCAAGAGCGGCATCTGGCCCGCCAATCGCAGGGAGAAGCGGTCGTGAGGAGGAACGGGATGACGCTGTTTCAGGCGCGGAATGCGCGCCTTGCCCTGTTCGCCGCTGCCGCGATGCTGGGGCTTTCCGCCTGTGGCGGCGCGGGCACGGGCAATGCCCCGTCGCCCGCCGGGGGCAAGCAACAGGCCAATGCGGGCGCCAATGCGATGCAGGACCGCAGCTATAAATCGGATGCGGAAAAGCTGTTCGTGGAGAAATGCGCGATGTGCCATCGCGATTTCGGCATGGGCACGGTGGTGCTGGCCCGCCGCGTCGAGAAGGGGCAGGAATGGCTTGAGAAACGGACCGACCTTCAGGCCGATTTCGTCAAGACCGCCGCCCGCGCCGGCATCGGCAACATGCCGCGTATCACCCGCAGCGATGTGAGCGACGCGCAGCTGGACGCCATCGCCGCCTATCTGGAAAAGGCGGGCCGGAAATGAGGATCCTTCTTTCACGCAGGCAGGCCGTCACCGCGCTGGGGCTGACCGCCGGGCTGGCCGGAACCGCATCGATCCTCGAAGGCGCGCGCCGCCCGCTGGTGATGCGCGACATCAATCTGGGTGCGGCCCATGACCGGCGCATCGCGGCGCTGACGGGGCAGGAAGACAGCCTGCCGCTGCTCGCCGATCCCGTCCGCCAATGGCGCGACGGCCTGCGCGCCGAGGTCGAACGGGCGGGCGGGGCGATCATGCTCGCGCGGTGGAACAAGGCGCACATGCTCTGCGGGCTGGCACGGGAATCCGGGATGCGCGCGGAAATGACGAGGATGGACGGGGTGATTTTCCGGGTCGGCATGAAAGCCTGACCGCCGCATCGCCGCCGCCTCGGCGCACGAAGGACGGGCCGGTTTTCCGGATCCCCGATGCCGGACGGGCGCGGGACCGGACGGCCAGAAGAAGAGGTCATGATATGAAAGCGGGAAGCTGGGCTTCGATATTGGGAATCTATCTGTTCGGCGTGTGCGGAGCGTCCACCGTCAGCAAGATCATTCCCCTGGGCGGCGATCTGGCCCATTGGTTCGGCCTCGGCCCGGCGTCCTTCGGCTGGCTGGTGTCGCTGATCGCGGTGCCGGCGGCGCTGCTCGCCATCCCCAGCGGTCTGGTGGTCGACCGCTTCGGCCCGCGCATCGTCCTGCTGTGGTGCGCGTTGCTGGGGGTGCTGGCCAATATCGTCTACAGCCTCGCGCCCGACACGTTGCTGCTGCAACTGGCCCGGCTGATCGAGGGGACGGCGATCGTCCATATCTACACCGCTGGCCCCGCGCTGCTGATGGCGACGACGGACGGCAAGAAGCGCACCACGGCGATGACCCTCTGGGCGACCTATATGCCGGTCGGCACCGCCGTCGGTCTGACGATCGGCGGATGGTTCGCGGAAAGCGCCGACTGGCGCCTGACCTTCGCCTGCCACGGCGCGCTCTATCTGGGGGCGGGCCTGCTGGGGCTGCTTCAGCCGCGCATCGGCGCGCCGGGAGAAAAGCGCCCCGGCCTGGGCGCGCAGCTGCTCGACCTGCGCGGTGCCTATGCGAAGCCGGGGCTGCTGCTGCTCGGCCTCGCCTTCTTCCTGATGATCAGCATGGGGCTGGGCGCCAACGTCACCTTCCCGCGCTATCTTGCCCGCGCGCATGACATCAGCATCGCCGCCGCGTCGCAGATGGTGGCGGCGATGACGCTGGTGATGGTGCCCGGCGCCCTGTTCGTCGGCATCGTCCTCGCGCAGGGGATCGGGCGGCATCTGCTGTTCACCGGGCTGGCGGCGCTGGGCTTCGTGGTGGGCATGCTGTCCTTCTTCCCGCATCTCGATATCCCGGTCCGCTATGTCGTGCTGGGCGGCTGGTTCTTCGCGTCCGGAGCCGCGATCGCCGCGCTGCTCGCGACCTTGCCGGTGGTGGCGGAACCGCAGCGCCGGGGCGCGGCGACCGCGCTGATCAATCAGGCGGGCGCGCTCGCCACCTTCGTCAACCCGCCGATCTGGCTTACCTTCGCGGAAGGAAGCGACTGGACGCCGTTCGCGCTGCTGCTGGCTTTCGGATGGAGCATCGCGACGCTGTCGATCTGGCTGCTCATCACCATCGCCCGCGGCCGGGAAACCGCTCCGGCCGCCTGAAAGGGGGCAGGACGCCGGGGGGCCGGTTCCCGCTATGGGAGCCGGCCCTTTTTTGCGTCCGATCCCTATCGGCGGTGAAGATCGTTGAACAAAGGGGAGCACGCGGAGACGCGGAGACGCGGAGGGAAAGCCGCAGGTTCCCTGAAGCCGGGCCGCCTCGCCTCGGCCGCCGGAAAATGCTTCGCGCTGCTATCCGTGCCTTCGCGCCTCCGCGCGCCCGATTATCTGCTGAGCCGCTGGGCCTGACCGCCAAAAGCAGGCGCAAAAAAAGAGCGCAGCCACCGGCCGCGCTCCCCTTTTCCGATCGGGCGGAGCGAGGATCAGGCGTCGCGCCCGATGATTCCCGCCTCCTGCATGAAAGCCTTGACCTGACCGCCGAAGCCGTTGCGCTGGGCCACCATATGGTCGGTCTGGAGGCCGCGCGCGGCGCTGCCCAGATAGAACATCTCGTAGAGTTCCAGCCTGCTGCCCAGCGCCGACCCGGCGAAGTCCCACGCCATGCGCATCAGCCGCGCCCTGTCGCGGGCCTCCATGCCGTTCGCGCCGGGGAGGTATTTTTCCAGCATCGGGCCGATCGTGGGATTGTCGAAGGCGGCGAGGGAAGGGGTCGCCAGCAGGTTGTGCGATCCCAGCGCCTTGATGATCTGGTTCACCCGCGTCATCCAGCCCGGCATCACGCAGCGCAGCGAGGCGATGCTGCCGTTGCAGAAGAAGGCGCCGGACGTGCCCCAATGATGGGCCTCCGCCTCCGCCGCGACGATGGCGGAGCGGGTGAGCGACATATAGGTGTGGATCTCGCCCAGCATGGCGGCGACGTCGGGCCGGTTGTCGCTGTTGGTGACCCTGGCGATCTGGGTGCACAGGTCATAGGCGAATTCCAGCTTCACCATCGCGCGGATCGCCGTCTGCTGGATGGTGTTGCCCGGTGACACGCCCTGCGAGATATTGTTGTAGACGTTGAGGTCGCCGTCCACGAACAGGCGTTCATAGGGGACTTCCACATCGTCGAAGATGATGAACGCGTCCTGCTCGTCGAACCGGGAGGAGAAGGGCGCGTCCGCGACGTCGGCGGGGGTGCCGAAATGATCGCGGCAAAGGGTGATGACGCCCTTGGTGTTCATCGGCACGGAAAAGCAGAGCGCATATTGCTCGGCGCCCGACGGCACCGGGGCGGAAGGGTAGACATAAAGCTCGTCGGCGAAGGGCGCCAGCGTGCCCAGAACCTTGCCGCCGCGAACGATGACGCCGTTCTCGGTCCGCTTGACGACGCGCAAGGTAAGGTCGGCGTTCATGCCCGCAAGGTCGCCGGACCCCTTGTCGATATTGGCGTGGATGATCGTATGGGTCATCGACAGGTCGCCCTCCACCACCTCGCGATGGAAGCGGGTGAGGCGTTCATGATAGACGGGGTCGGTGCCCCGGTCCCAGATGTCCTTGCGCGCGACATGGCCCGACAGCACGACGTTCACATAATCCGGCGTGCGCCCCAGCAGGCCGTTGGAATAGCGGGCGAGGCGTTCCAGCCCGACATGGCGCCGCGTCAGATCCTCCTTGCTGCGGGGGACGATGAGGCTCGCGCTCATCTTCTCGCCGGGCTTTTCCGGGTCGTCGACAAGGCATTCGTCGGCAAATTGATGCTGCCAGTCGAAATAGCCCGCCATCCCCCGAAGCGAACCCTGAAAGGCCGGTTCGTCCAGCACCGAAACGGTGCGGTCGCCGAGCCAGACCTGCCGGTCGTCCCGCAGGCCCGATAGATAATCCTTTCCTGTGCGTGCCGCCATGAATAGCCTCTCCTCTTTCTTGTGTTGATCTGGATACTCATGTATCCATTTAAAATTGATAACACAAGACAGTTTTTTGGACGATGGAGAGCGATGCATGGTGAAGGAAGGAAGGGCGGTCCGCGCCGATCTGGAGGCAAGCCGGAACCGGTTTCTCGACGCGGCCGACCGGGTCTTCGTCCAGAACGGCTATGACCGCAGCACGATCCGCGAAATCACCGCCGAGGCGAAGACCAGCCTGGCGCGGCTCAATCGCCACTGGACGGGCAAGAAGCATCTTTTCTCCGAGGTTTTCGCCCGCCATTTCGGGCCGATCCATGCCGCGCAAAATGCCCGCTTCGATGTCATCGAAGCGTCCGGCGCGGACGGCCGCCTAGACCCGCGTGCGATTCTGGACGCATTTTTCATTCCCGCACTGCTGGCGCCCGAAGGACGAAACGGCCAGCATTTGAGCCACAGGGTCTATTGCCGCGCGCTGATCGATCCTTCCGCCGAGGCGATCGAACTGGTGGGGCCGTTGGTCGCGGATACCCGCGCGCGGTTGGTCCGGCTGTTGCGCGACGCGCTGCCCGAACTGGACGAGGAGGATTTCTTCCTGGCGCTTACGGCGGTGCTGGGAACCTATCTCTATTCGCAGGTCTATGGCGAGCGCCTCGCGACCGTCATGGGTCTGAATTACGGCGGGATCGACTGGACCCGCGCCGGGGGCGCCCTTTCCGCACTGCTGTCGGAGGGGCTGCGGCGCAGGGGCGGCGCGCTTGGCTGTTGACCTCGCCTTAAAAATAATGTCATCTGGTATTAAATTTCCGGCTTATGACAGGGGAGAGGAGAGGGGATGAACATATCCTTTGATTTCGGAGGAAAGACCGCGCTGGTGACCGGCGGCGCGTCGGGCATCGGCCATGCCACGGCGCTGGCGTTCGCGCGGGCGGGCGCGCAGGTGGCGGTGGCGGATATCGACGAGGCCGGTGGCCGACGCACCGTGGCGGATATTCGCGCCGCCGGCGGCATCGCGGATTTCTTCCCGGTCGACGTCGCCGACGAGGCCAGCGTCGGCACGATGGTCGCGGATGTCGTCGCGCGGTTCGGCGGGCTGGATTTCGCCCACAACAATGCGGGCATAGAAGGCGACAATGTGCCCGCGGCGGAGTGGTCGTCCGCCAACTGGCGCAGGATCATCGACGTCGATCTTTCCTCGGTCTTCTACTGCCTGAAGGCGGAGATACCCGTCATGCTGGCGCGGGGCGGGGGCGCGATCGTCAACACCGCCTCGGCGGCGGGCCTGATCGGCGGGTTCAATCTTTCGGTCTATCTGGCGGCCAAGCATGGCGTGGTCGGGCTGACCAAGGGCGCCGCGATGGATTATGCCAACAAGGGGATCCGCATCAACGCGCTGTGCCCCGGCCCGATCGACACGCCTTTCATCGGCCAGCTGCCCAAGCCGTTTCGCGATCGCCTGATCTTCGGCACGCCGATGGATCGCCTCGGGGCGGCGGAGGAGATGGCCAGCGCGGTGCTGTGGCTCTGCTCCGATGCCGCCTCCTATGTCACCGGCCATGCGCTGGCGGTGGACGGCGGGACGGTGCTGGGCGGCATCGGCACCCGTTTCGACGATCTGGCGGCCGTGCCGGTCTGATTTTCGGCGGCCGCCCTTTCCCGTGCCGCGCGGGGAAGGGCGGCTCTTCCCGCTTCCGTTTCGGGGAAGCCGCCATCCTGGCAACAAGCGGTTTTCGAGCAGGCTCATAGCCGTTATAGACCATGGCGATAATCAAGGGTGAGGTGTCATTGGGTACCAGAGATAAACCGTCGGCCGAAGCTGCAAGGGAAGGCATGCCCGAAATTTCCCTGAACCTGAAGCTTCATATCCAGTTGCTGAAGCTGACCACGCTGATTACCCAACCGATGCGGGATTGTGTGGCCAAGCCGCATGACCTGACCATCGAGGACATCAAGATCCTGATCTGCCTTATCGATCATGAGACGCTGACGGGCGCGGAAATCAGCGAGCTTGTCGCGATCAGCCCGATATCGGCCAGCCGGTCCATCGCCTCGATGATCGAAAAAGGATGGGTGAAGCTGAGGTTCGATCCGAACGACCGCCGCCGCAGGCCGGTCGTGCTGACGCCCAAGGGCCTTTCCGTCTACCGGTCGCTGATCCCGTCCATGGCGGGCGTCGCCGACCAGCTCTACGCCCCGTTTTCGGATCGCGAGAAGGATTTCCTGCATGCCGCCATCAAGGTGATCCTCGATAGCGGCATCATTCACGATAGCTGATGGGCCGCCGCCGCGCCTGCATGCTCCCGCAAATAATTTAACATAATCTTTGTTATCGGGTTATTGCGCGTATCGGCCGGACGAGGCGGTCGCCGCCCCCTCCTCCATCTCCTTTGTCCGGCGACATTGCTTCACCGATCGGCGGACGCCGGGTGATCTTGGTGAAGTGCCTGGTAGGTTGCGGGCGGCACTTGTCGACGGTGGTGCACTTAGCTATATAGTTGGCTAAGGAGATGCTCTATGGCCCAGTTTTCGGTTCACGATGCCAAAACCAACCTGTCCCGTCTGATAGCGGATGCGCTTGCAGGCGCCGACGTAGTGATCGCGCGCGGTTCTGTGCCGGTGGTGCGGCTTGTACCGGTGAAGCCGCAGGGCCGCCGTGTATTTGGGGCGCTGAAAGGCAAGATTGCTCTGGATGAGACCTTCAACGAGCCGCTGCCGGAGGATGAAGTGGGTGGATGGAATCTCGCTTGAAGTTGCTGCTGGATACACATGCGCTGATCTGGTGGCTTGCCGGCGACGAGGCGCTGAGCCTTCGGGCCCGCGAGGCTATGGCCGATGAAGCCAACAGCATTGCCGTGAGCGCGGCCTCGGCCATGGAGGTCGCCACGAAGTTCCGTATTGGCAAGTTGCCGAGGGCAGCACTGCTGGCGCGGGACTTTGAGACCATCGTTGCCGCGCAGGGGTTCAGTGAACTACCAATCAGCGTGACCCATGCCCGCCTCGCGGGCGAGATGAACATTGCCCATAAAGACCCGTTCGACCGCTTCCTGATTGCGCAGGCACAGGTCGAGGCTATGGTGCTGGTTTCCAACGAGGTCTTGTTTGACGGCTTCGCCGTTCAGCGCCTTTGGTAATTCCTGAAATCAGGCGTATGAACGAAAAGCTGGTCACATCCAGCCGATCTGGAGCCAGGAAGGTCAGCAATGTCGAAGCGTTTCGGGCGCGGGCAGGCGTACTGGGGCTGGGACTCAATTTGCCCACCAGATGACGGCGGCAACGATGAAGAGTGCGGACAGGAAGATATCTGCGCGCTTGTCGTAGCGGGTATGGATGCGTCGAAAGTCCTTGAGGCGTGTGGGTTCTTGCGCATCGGCATAGTCCAATCGCCGACAACGAGCGTATAGCACCGCAACTGCAGAGCCGGGCTTGGTTGCAGGAAGAAGGAGAACATGGGCGCATTGAAGGCGCTTGCACTGACCTGCTGGCTTAGGTCAGAAGCCGTGCGGTGAGGTACATGCCGGCCGCGAACACGCAATGGCCGACGACGCTCTTCAGCCGGGTCATATTGGGATTGGGCGTTCGCGATCCTGCCATTCCCATGCCCATGCCGGGCATCATCACGCAATAGGGCAGCATCAGCAGCGCGAGCGCGAGGATCAATGGCTCGGTGATGCCGGGTTTCTGAAGCCAGCCTGTACCCCATAGGGCAACGAGCAAAAGGCCATAAGCGATGCCGATGCCATAGTGAAAAGCCCAGCCCAATGCGTGTTCGCCGGACACGGGCTTCGCCTGACCGATGGCGGGCTGGATGAATTCGCCTTTCGGCATATGGCCGATCCAGCGACCGACCATCTTCCAGTTCGTCCCAGACACATCAAGGACGCGCTGAAGGAGGAAGGCGTATAGATCGAGAATGATCGTACCGCCAATGCCGACCAACGCGGCGTGCACAAGACTGTCCACCATGTCCATCACAGGCCTTTCTGCCCAAGCGAGAGAGAGTTCCCCATCCGCGTGGCGAGCATCAACCCGACTACGGCAAGGGCAAGCGGCGCGAACGAGACCAAAAGCACCATGTCCCAGCCATAGGCGGTCAACAGGCCGCCGGAGGAGAAGGAGCCGATAGCCATCGTCCCGAAGACGATGAAGTCGTTGAGCGCCTGCACCCGTGTCCTTTCTTCCGGGCGGTGGCATTCGAGCACCAGCGCGGACGCGCCTATGAAGCCGAAATTCCAGCCCACGCCCAGCAGGATCAGCGTCAGCCAGAAATGCACGACATCGATGCCCGCCAGCCCCACGGCCGCCGACAGGCCGGTCAGAACCAGTCCCACAGCCACCACCCGTCCGGCGCCGGAACGCGCGATCAGGCGTCCGGTAAAAAAGCTGGGCGCATACATGGCGATGACATGCCATTGCAGCCCTAGATTGGACGTCTCCTGGCTATGCCCGCACATCCGCATCGCGAGCGGCGCGGCGGTCATCAGGAAATTCATCAGCATATAGGATACCGCGCCGCACAGGACGGCAACTGCGAACAGCGGTTGCCGGACGATCCGGCCGAGCGGGCGCCCGCCCGCGATCTCGGCGGTGGTCGGCATCGGCAGTCTGATACCGGCAAGCACCGCCGCCGACAGGGTCGCCACCAGCGCTTGCACCAGAAAAGTGGCGGCGAACATATGCGGCGGCCATAAATGCATGGTGTAGGTGACAAGCTGAGGTCCGACCACGCCCGCCGCGACGCCGCCGGCCATGACGATGGAGAGCGCGCGGGACCGCCATTCCGGCTCGACGCAATCGGCGGCGGCGAAACGGAAGGACAGGACGACGGCGGCATAGGCGCCACCGAAGAAGGTCGCGAGGCAGAAAAGCCAGAACGATCCCAGCACGATGGCGAGCGCGGCGATCAGCCCGGCGAGAGCGCCGCCCGCCGTTCCGGCGAGGAAGGCCGCCCTGCGCCCATAATGTCGGGCAATAACGCCGGCGGGCAGGATGCAACCCGCCATGCCGACGACGAAGATGGAGATCGGCAGCGTTGCAAGCGCCTTGTCGGGTGCGAGGCTGTTGCCGATAATCGCGCCGGTTGCGTAGATCACCACCGCATTGGCCCCCGCCAGCGCCCGTGCGATGGCGAGGCGGATGATAGCGCCGCGCTGATCCCGCTTCAGGTCGGCCTTGACCGATGCCGCGGTCATGACGCCAGCTCCGCACGCCAGCGCGTATCGCGCGGCGACGGTCGCCGGTGAAGACGGCGATCGAGCAAGACCCGCGCTTTCTTCGTTTCATCGGCGCGCATAAGGGCAATGAGCAGCATATCCTCGACAATCTCGCGCTGCGCATTGCTGCCGCCGATCCGCGCAGCCTCCGCCGCCAGCGGTTCAAGGATTCGCGCGCAGGCGGAATAGTTCTCATTGGCAAAGGCCATTGCCGCCCGACAGATCGCGGGCACCACTGCTCCCGCGCTGAGCGTTCCGCTGGCACACATCTCGTCCAGCGTGGCGATGCGTTGGCCAAGCGCCGCGCTGTCGCCTGTCGCGGCTTCGAGCATCGCCATATGCGGATCGACGAAGGCGTGACCGGCTTTTGGGAACGCCCGTCGCGCATAGCTTGCGGCGTCCTGCCAGAGACAATCGGGAACACCATGGCCATAGGCCTGTATGCGCCACAGCAGCGACGCTGCATCGCTGACGATGTTGATCGGCATCCCCAGCGAAACCGACGGCTGCACCCGATCCGTATAGAGGACGAGCGCGCTGGCGGCGTCGCCACGCTCCAGCGCCGCAAGCGCGGCGTGCCAGGCAAGATGGCCATGGAGCACGCCGCTCCGGTCATAGTCCGGCAGCCAGTCCGCGATCAGCGCCCCGGCGCTCTCCCCCGCGCCGCCCTCGAACAGCGCATGCGCCAATCCGTGAACGCCATTGGCATTTTCGCGGCGCAACTCGATGGCGTGCTCCAGCATGGCGCGACCACGTGAGACCTCGCCATTTTCCGCAAGCGACCAGCCATGGTAGGTAAGGAACCACCAGTCGTCTTCGGGGAACGCCGCTTGATGCCGCGCGCACAGAGCGGCCTTCGCCTGATTATGATCGATCATGCCCGAAAAGGCGAACAGCCCGAAGGCGCCGAGAGGCAGGCCGAGGATGATCCGGTCGCGCGGCCACCGGTCGGCATGGGCCAGTGCTTCGGTGAGGGCTTCGCGTGATTGCCCGGCGATCGCGAGCCGCAGCACGGCGATATGGTTATTCTCGCGCGTGCTGCCATTCGCGGCGGCTTTTGCGGCCGCAACGGCGATCCGCGCTTCCGCTTCGCGCGGTTCGGCCCGCAGTGCATGCAGCCGCGCCCGCGCCGCATGGGCCAGTGCGAAATCGGGGTCGGCGGCAATCGCCGCATCCAATGCCTCTGCCGCGCCCGGCCAGGCGGACAGCATCATGTCCACGCCGTCACGATACAGCGCCGCGGCCTTCGCCGATACCGTCGAAAGCGGAAGGTCGTGACTGTCCAAATGCGCCATGGCGGCTCTTTTCCCAAATTCCCATATTGCGAACGATACGCCGCCGGTGCCTTTGCCGATCATAAGCGCTTCGTCTTTGTCCGTCTTTCGACTATAGGACAATCAATGTACAATATCGGCCATATATCGGACTGGCAGACCGTTGCGCCGCCACCGGACGCGAAACCGCCCGCGCCGATGACCATGCGCGCGCAGTCACTGCCGCCACGCAGCTATTTCCCGGAGCATGCGCATGAGTGGGGGCAACTGGTCTATGCGATTTCGGGCGTGCTCACCGTGGCCATCATGGGTCGTTCGTTCGTCATTTCGCCCGAACAGGCGGTGTGGCTTCCTACAGGGGTGCTCCATCGCGTCGGATCGTTGCTTGGCGCCGAGTTCCGCAGCCTGTGGATTGCGGCGGATGCGAGAGCCGAACTTCCCGGCGAACCTGTCGTCCATGCGGTCGGCCCGCTCCTCAAGGCCCTGATCGCAGAACTCGCCGCCCTGCCCGATGGAGAGGACGACAGCTATGTCGGCCGCATCACGCACCTGATCCTCGACCAGTTGCACCGCGCCACGCGTATTCCCGCCGCCTTGCCATGGCCGCGCGATGGAGCGCTGGTCCGGCTCTGTGCGGCTCTCTACGCCGACCCGGCCGACTCTCGCCCGGCCACGGAATGGGCGCGGGAGCTTGGCATGTCGTCCCGGACATTGACCCGCCGGTTCGAAACCGAGGTTGGCATGAGCCTGCGATCCTGGCGGCGCCGCATGCGCCTGTCCAAGGCGATCGAATTGCTCGGCGGCGGGACGGACGTGACCGGCGTGGCGCTGGAACTGGGCTATAGCTCGCCCTCCGCGTTCATCTATGCTTTCCGGACCGCGATGGATGTTACACCGCAAGCCTTTGCGGGTGGGAAGGTCGGCAGATCCTGATGACGATGGGCTGCCGACTGCGGGCTTGCTCTTCGGATGCCGTCAAACGGGAACAGGCCCGCCCCGATGGAGCGGACCTGTCCGAAGCGACGATGCCGTCTTGATTAGAAGCGCACGGTCACGCTCGTTCTTGCGCCGTAGGAAGAGGCGTTGCCGACATCGCCTTCCACGGTCCAGGCGATGTTCCTGTTCAGGTCGACCCGGCTGCCCAGACCGATCCTTGCCCGCGTGTTGACGAGGCCGGGGTTGCGCACGGTGAAGGCGCTGTCTTCGGCAAGCACGGTGGCCGTCACGTCGCGCTTCTCGTCGTTGAACTCATGATCGACGGAGAGTTTCGCGAAGCCCTGCCAGCCCGGTTGCAGCATATAGGCGGTTTTCAGGCGCGCCCGCAGCACCGTGGAAGTGTCGCGCTGGGCCGAGACGGCCAGAGCATCCAGCAGACCGACGCCGGTTTCGGCGAAACCGTGCACCTTGCTGCGGACGTGCAGCATTTCGGCCGAGGCATTGAGCGTCAGCTTGTCCGACACCGTGGCATATTCGAGGCCGCCGCCCAGGACGGTCGAGCTGCCCTTCACGCTCTTGAACGAGGCCGCACCGGCATTGGTGACGCGGCTGCCCTTGAAGCGGTAGCTGCCATGGGCGGCCCGCGCCATCAGGCGCACCGCGCCGTCGAGGGCAACCGGCACCGATGCACCGGCGGAAACCTGATCGCCATCGGCCTCGCCGCGCAGATAATCGCTGCGCACCGTGCCGTCAGCCCGTCCGTAGGAGATCTGGACCTTGGCGACCGGCAGTTCGGCGGCCAGACCCAGGTTGAAGCGGCGGTCCGTGCTCTTGAAACGGACATAGCCCGCTTCCTTCTGGCTGCGGCCCTGATCGAAGTCGATCGAACCCGTCACATAGATGGCGCGATTTTCCAGCCGCGCATAACCGCCAAGCTCGGTCAGATTGTCCAGCATGGAGAGCTTCTGGTGCTCGACAAGGCCTGCATAGGCTTCGGGCGACGCCTTGGCGAACACCGTGGAAACCGCGTTCGCATCCCCCGTCGCCAGCGCGGCGGCAGCGGCTTCGACGAGGCGGCCGCCCCGATATTGGTCGACACCACCCGCGCTGTTCACCCGCAACTGGTCGAGCATCGCCGTTTCGTTCGCGGTCCTGGCGATGGCCGAGGCGAAGCCGTCCGCGCTGTAAGTGCCAAGCCCGACCACGGAGCCGGTCGACACGTTGAAGGCGACGGCGGTGTCGAACGCGCTGGTGACGGTGCCGAAATGACCCGACACCGCGCCCGGCGCGAAGTCGAAGATCCTGATCGCCTGTCCGAGAGCCGGTTCGAAATCGTTCGAATTGGCGATCTCCAGCGTCGAGCCGGGACGGATCGTCAGGCTGCCCGACACGCGGATTTGATCATATCCGCCCTGAGCCGCCGACAGGCCGGCGCCCGCCGCGCCCTCGATCTCCATCTGCGTAACCGAGAGAGTGTCGAGCGTGAGGTCGGTGAAGGTCACGACACCGGGCGAGTTGCCCGGCGCCAGCCTGCCGCTGCCCGAACCGCCGATGACGGTCCCGCCCGCCACCGTTCCGTTGCCGGTCAGCTGACCGCCATTGGTGACGAACAGGTTCAGGGTGTTGAGGACGCCGCCCGGCGTACCCGCGCCGCCGCCCAGATGCAGCCCGCCGCCATTGACGGTGGTGGTCGTGGCCGTGACCGATCCGGCCACGTTCAGCCCGCCCGCGACATTGACGACCGGAGCGTTGAGCTGCCCGCCGCTGGCCACGTTCATGAGGCTGTTGGCCTGAACCTGGAAATTGCCGTTGTTCGAGTTGATGGTGTTCGCCAGGTTGAAAGAGCCGGTAGTGAGCTGGACATTGCCGTTACCCGTCACCGTGCCGTTGAAATTCCCGCCATTGGCGAGATAGAGGTTGTTGCCGTTGAGCGAGAGGGTGCCCGTGCCGGTCAGGTTGTTGATCGTCTGATCGCCCGTCACCAGCGTCAGCCCGGCCCCCGTCGCGACATCGACGCGCAGCGCCTGATCCAGGATGCCCGCGCCGTCCACGGCCACGATGCCGGTCACGATATCCAGTGTCGCCGGGGCGAAACTGCCCACGCCGCCGTTCAGGGTCAGCGTGCCGAGGCCGCTCTTCACGACCGATGCCGCCGATCCGGTGATGCTGCCCGCATAGCTGCCGTCGGTCGTCTGGTTGATGGTGAAGACCGAGTCCGCGCCCAGCACGATGGCGCCGCCCGTGCCGGACAGGCTGCCGGTCGTCAGGTCCGCCGCCGCGCTCAGCGATCCGCCGTTCTGGACATAGGCGCCCGCGATGGAGAGCGGTCCGTCGGCCACGATGGAACCGGCGTTGGTCAGCGAGCCGAAGCCGGTGTCCGCTCCGGCGGCCAGCGTGATGACGCCGCTTGCCTGATTGGCCACGCCGCCCGAGACGGCCAGCGTCCCCGCATTGCCCAGCGTGCCCGCATTGACCAGATGGCCCAGCGTCGCCGCGCCGGAAGCCTCGATGGCGAAGATCCCGCCCGCGCCGTTCGTCGCCGTGCCGGAGGCGTCCAGCGTCGAGAAGAGGCCGAGCACGCCGTCATTTTCGAGGCTGTTCATGGCCGCCGCCGCATTGACGATCGTGGTGCCGTTATTGGTGAGCGAGGCAATCCTGTCGTCGGTGCCCAGCGTGAAGGTCGCGCCGCTGGCGACGGACACGGACACGGCGTCGTCGAACGTGCCGCCGCCGGTCGTGTCGAGGCCGCCCGCCAGAATGGAAAGCGGACCGGCAAAGCCGTTCTCCCCGGTCAGGGTCAGCGTGCCCGCGCCCGCCTTGGTCAGGGCGCCCGCGCCGTTGATCTTGCCCGCGTAGCTGCTATTGCCCGACTGGTCGATGACGAGGATGTTGGGCACATCGCCGCCGACGCCGCCAAGGTTGACGATGCCCGCCGCGCCGCCGCTGAAGCCGCCGGTGCGGATGGTGCGCGTCGCGGCCTGCTCCACATCGTCGACCGCATTGCCCAGCACGCTCAGATAGCCGTCATGGACGACGGCCGGGGCGGTGAGGTCATTGCCCAGATACCAGAGGCCCTGGTTCGCCACCGCGCCGGAGGCCGTCACTTCGCCCAGCATCATGATCTGGCCGGTGGACAGGTTGGCGATCGCGCCGGTGCCGGCGCCTGCGCCGACCAGCAGCGTTCCCGCATTGCTGACAGCGCCGCCGGTCAGCGCGCCGTAATAGGCGATCTGGCCGCCCGCCTGATTGGTCAGCGCGCCCTGCGTGACCGGCCCGTAATAGACCGCCGTGCCCGCGTTCGAGACAGCGCCGGACTCGATGCCGTTGAACGCGACCAATATGCCGTTGCCGCCGATACCCACCGAGGTCAGCTTTTCCGCGCCGTGAAGCTCCACGCGGCCACCGTTGATGGTCAGCGCGCCGCCGGTCGCGGCGTCCATCAGGCGCCCGGTCAAGGACCCCAGCCTGGTGCTGACGAGGCCGTTGTTCACGGTCAGCGCGGTCAGGTCGTTCTGTGCGGTGAAATAGGCCGCGCCGGAATAACCGGCATCGTTGAGGATCAGGCCGCCATTGCTGAAGCGCCCGGCGAGATGGGCATGGTCGCCCTCGCTCGCCAGATTGTCGTAGACGGCGATCCGGCCGGTCAGCCCGCCGAGATTGACGGCATTGACCAGCTTGACGGCGCCGGTGCCATGATCGGAACCGAAGATCAGCGTCGAGCCGGTGGGCACGAAGCCGCCCCCGTTCCAGTTCAGCGTCTGGCCGTTATTGCCGTTGATCGCGCCGAAGTTGAGGGTGAGGCCGGCGTCTCCCGCCGCAAAGCCGCCGCTGCCGCTCCAGTTGATCTGGTGGGGCAGGCTGCCCACGCGCCGGGTGATGACGCCATTGGTCAGCCATACGCCCGCATTGACGGTGGAAAGGCCGCTGCCGATCGTGCCCGCGCCGTTGAAGGTGATCTGGCTGTTCGCATTGAGGCCGACGCCCTGATCCGCCTCCAGCGTCGCGCCGCCGATATAGGTGGTGCCGGAATAGCTGTTCTGGCCGGCCAGCTGGACCAGACCGCCGCCGGTGATCTGGAGAGCGGCGCCCGCGCCGGATGCGTAGGAGGCGCCGTTATAGCTCGAAACGCTGTCATCGGCGATGGAGCCTTCGAACCGGATCACATTGCCGGTGCCGGGCGTCAGCGTGACGGTGCTGCCGCGCATCATGAACAGGTCGGCGCCCGCCGCGTTGCCCGCGCTGCCCCCGTTGTTCGACGAACCCGCAAGGGTGGTGTTGTTCTGAAAAAGCGCATTGCCCGCTATCGTCAGCGTGCCGCCGGTGCGGACGAACAGCGCGCCGCCGAAGCCGGAGCCGCCGCCGCCATAGAGGCCATCGCCGTTGGAGCCGACGCCGCCGCCGAAACCGGCCACGCCGCCAAGGCCGGCGTTGCCGTCGCTCGAAGCGCCGTTGGGACCGCCCTCGCCGCCGGCGCCGCCCTGACCGCCGCCCGCGCCGAAGCCGCCGCTGCCGCCCTGACCGCCGTCGCCGCCCGCGCCGCCATCGGTGATCGACAGCGCGCCCGCGCCGCCATTGCCGCCCGCGCCGCCCGCGCCGCCGCCGAAGAAGGTGTCGCCGCCGCCGCCATCGCCGCCCGCGCCACCGTCACCGCCCAGCGCGACGATGCCGTTGGCCAGATCGATATTCCACTTGATGAGATCAGCGGTGGCGATGCCGACATCGATCCACGCGTGCACAAGATTCGCGGTCTTGACGACCGCCGAGGCGAAATTGAAATCAGCCCATTCCGCGGCGGTTTCCATCGTATCGCCGATCGCGCCGATGGTCGAGGACGTGACCGCCAATATGGCGTCGGCATTATAGGGCATGCCCGCCGAGCCGTGACCGCCATTGCCGCCATTGCCGCCTGCCGCGCCTTCGCCATCGTCGCCGCCATAGCCGTTGGTGCCCGGCGACCCTTCGCCGTCATGCAGGACGGCGTTGTACATGCTGCCATTATGGCCGTTGCCGCCGTCGGACCCCGGCGTGCCGGTGGCGACGAGGCCATTCATCGAACCGCCGATCAGAAGCTGGGCCGCATCGGGATCGATCGTGTAGGTGACTGTCTTCGTGACCGGGTCGATGCCCGTGATCACCGCATTTTCCGGCACATTGCCGCCGTTCAGCAGCGCGCCGACCTTGAGGCCGTCGACCGACGAGAGCGTCAGGGTGGACCCGCTGGTCGAGATCACCTTGTTGAACGCGGCGACGAAGTTGTTGCCTTCGATCGCCTCGGCCGCATCAGCCGTAACGGCGTTGCTCAGCGTGATCCTGCCGCCGCTGATGGCGGTGATGATCGTGCCGTCAGGAATGCCATCGCCACTCACCGTCATGCCCACGGCGAGATCGCTGCGCGGCGCGCCCAGATTGATGACGTTCGAACCGACCGCAGCGCCCTGCGTGCTCGCGGTGAAGCCGGTCACGGCGCCGATCGGGTTGGAGAAGGTGATCGTGCCGTCGCTGGCAATGGCGGTGATGGTCGTGCCGGAGGGAATGCCGTCACCGCTCACCGTCATGCCGACCTGAAGGCCGGGAAGCGAACCGATGGGCTTGATCGTGTTGGAGCCGGTGACACCGAAACGGGCTGCATCGAACGAGCGCACCGCCACCACCTTGAAAGCGCCGACGGCGGCCGTGGTCGCATGGCTCAGCGTAACGGACTTGGCCTTGTTGTCCTGATCGTAGACGACGGATGTGATCGTGGTGCCCGCGGGGATGCCGTCACCGACGACGATCATGCCCTGCTGGATTTCGCCCATGCCGAAGGAAGGGTTGATCGCGAGGGTGGTGAGGCCGGGAGCCGCAATCGAGCCGCCATGCTGGGTCACGTCGATCGTGGCGGTGCTGATGGCGGAGGACGCAATCTGGATCGGGGCCGCGAAGCTGACCTGCGTTCCGTTCACGCTGGCGATGGTGGTGGAAGGGGCGGCATCGCCGAAACTGATGTCGGCGCCCGCGCCGATCAGGCTGTTGGCGCCCGCCATCTTCGCGCCGGTGAGGAACAGATTGCCCGAACCGTCGGTCGTCACCTCCGGCGTAATGCCCAGCACCGAGATGGGATCGGCGTTCACCGAGAGGCTCGGCAGGTTGATGATGAGGTCGCTGAGCGAGACGGTGCCCACGCTGCCGCCTTCGCCGCCCTTGACCGTGTTGCCGATGAACTGCACGTTGCGCAGCGTCAGGTTCGCGCCGTTGTCCACGAAGAACACGCCACCCAGACCGGCGCCCCCGCCGCTGCCCGCGCCGCCTTCGGTGAAGAAGTTGGTGAAGATCGTAGTGTCGTCGCTATTGCCCACGATGAGGGTTTCACCCGAAGCGACGATCGTACCCGCCGCTTCGGCGCCATCGATGATGACCGGGTCGTTGGAGGGAGAAGCATGAGCAATGCCGGCTGCTAGAAAGAGACTGGTTGCCAATGTCGATGTAGTTACAAGCAGTCGATTGGATATCGTCATTCCTTACCCCCCAATTTTTGGCATGTGTCGCAGACCGGATGGTCGTGCTTCACGGGCTAGGAAAATATCCTTTATTTGAGGTTAATGATGTTTCTTGATGGGCTGCGCCCTGTTTCCTGCCAGGAAGGGAGAACGAAAGGCCGGATGAGTCGAATCCATTTCTTGATGTTGTTTGCGAGTCCAAACCTATGTCGTTCGGCAAAGTCTTCAGGGAATCGAGCAGGTCACCCTGGCTGAGTGCCGCGCTGCGTCAGTGTCGACCAGTAGCTGATCGACAATATCGTTCGGTATCGAAGGTTCTTTGCGTCCTGACATACCGGGTCTCCTTGCTGCCCATTATGCATCAGTGGAATTCCAGCTTTTCGGCAAAGCCGTTGGCGGACATCTGTTCAAGATATTCGAAATAGGCCAGCGGTCCGCCGCCGAACGGGGAATTCAGCTCGAACTCGCGTGGACGCTTGCCTTCGAAATTGAAGTAGCTTGGCGTGCATTTCTCAAAAAAGGCGTGACGGTCCGCCGAAAGGGAAACGCACAGGTCCACCCATTGCTGCTCCGCCTCCTGCGTGGGTTCCACTGTTTCGATCCCGTTGGACATGCAATGGGCGATCAGATCGGCCATATAGATGGACTGGGCATCGGCCGTGTGGAGATAATTGATCGAGGTGCCCGCCTGCACGATGGTGAGGACGAAGAAATTCGGGAAACCGCGGGTCTGCATGCCGAACAGCGTGTGGACTCCGTCCTTCCAGCGCTCGTCCAGCGAAACGCCGCCGCGCCCTTTGACGGTCAGCCCGGATTCGCGCGTATAGCTTGTCATGAAGTCGAACCCGGTGGCGTAGATGATGCAGTCGAGCGCATATTCCCGCCCTCCCACGACCAGTCCGCGCGGCGTGACCTTCTCCACCCCCTGCCCCGCCGTATCGACGAGCGTGACGTTGCTGCGGTTGAAAACCTGCAGATAATTGTCCGAGAAGCCGGGCCGCTTGCAGAAATAATGAAAATAGGGCTTGAGCGCCGCTGCCGTCTCCTTGTTCTCGACGATGCTGTCGATACGCTGGCGCACCCGTTCCATTTTCAGGATTTCGGCGGCCTCGCGCTGTTCCGGAGTCATTTCCATGCCGCTGCTCACGGCTTTTTCCCGGAACAGATCGGTCATGCTGTCCGACACCATGTCCACCGCCTGCGGAAGGCCCGATGTCCATTGGGTAAAGTTCATCATCCGCTCGCGCTGCCAGCCGGGCGGCTGGGCGCGATACCACTCCACATCCGTAGGGCGGTTGCCCCGCACGTCCACCGATGCAGGGGTGCGCTGGAACAGATAGAGATGCGCGGCGGCGCGGGCGACCGGCGGCACGCATTGTATGCCGGTCGATCCTGTTCCGATAATACCGACCGTCTTGCCGTGAAGGCCGACAAGGTCGCCATCCGCGCTGCCTCCGGTAAAGCCGTAATCCCAGCGGCTCGTATGAAAGCTGGGGCCTTCGAACGTCTCGATGCCGGGAATGCCGGGCAGCTTCGGACTGCTGTAAAGACCCGTGGCGGAAACGACGAAACGCGCCTCGATCCTGTCTCCGCGATTGGTGGTAACGGTCCAGCGCCGGTTTTTCTCATCCCAGATCAGGCTCTCGGCCAGCGTCTGGAACAGGGCGTCGCGGTAGAGATCGAATTTTTCCGCGAGCAGACGGCACTGTGTATAGATCTCCTCTCCCCTGGCGTAGCGTTCGGACGGGACAAAGCCGGTTTCTTCAAGCAAGGGCAGATAGATATAGCTTTCGACATCGCACCGAATGCCGGGATAGCGGTTCCAGTACCATGTGCCGCCGAAGTCTGCGCCCTTCTCGATGATGCTGATGGTCCCGACGCCGCGTTTGCGCAACTGTATCGCGGTCAACAGCCCGCCATAGCCACCGCCGATGACGAGGACGTCGACCTCGCGGATGACGGCGTCGCGGACAAGATCGGGCACCGCGTTGGGATCGGCATCGAAGGTTGCGAACTTCCCCTCAAGATGCTGATATTGCGATACGGCGTCACCTCGCAGCCTCTTTTCACGCTCTTCGGCATAGCGGCGGGCCAGAGCCTCGATGTCGATATCGGAATTGGGGTCTCGTTCAGTCGTCACGCGGCGCTGCTCTCTTCGTCAAATGCCGGATTCGCCGGGGCGATGGATCGCCAGAGGCGCACCATCGCCCGGCCCTTCAAAACCGGTAGGTCCCGTTGATCGAAACGGAACGATATTCGTCCATCCAGTTGATCGAGCGCGCCGTGCCGGTGATCGACGCAGGGAAGCGGATCGCCGCGCCCCGCGTATGCACATCGGTCAGATTGCGCCCGACCAGCGCGATCGTCCAGCGGTCATCGGGACTGGACAGCGCGATGCGGGCATCGAACTTGGTCCAGCCTTTCTGGAGGCCCCAGATGGGGCTGTAGCCGTCGGCGATGAAATATTTCGATCGGAATTGCGCATTGCCGCCGGTGGTCAGCTTCATCCCTCCCAGATCGGCCTCGTGCTGAAAGCCGAGATTGCCGCTCCACTTGGGGGCGAACTGCAGGGGCAGCCCGGCCACATTATGCGCGGCAAGGCTTGCCGGGTTCGCCGAATCGCACTGGGCGACCGTCTCATAGGCAAGGCAGGGCGCGCCGGGATAATCGATGAACCTCGCCTTCAGATAAGCGGCATTGGCGTTGAGCGACAGGCCGCCGGTCGGGATGAACTGCACCTCCAGCTCGGCGCCTTCCGACCGCGCCTTGGCGGCGTTGCGGGTGAAGAATGTCCGACGATCGGGATCATAGGCCGATTGTTGCAGATTGTCGAAATCCATCCGGAAGATTGAAAGGTTGATCGTGGCCAGCCCGTCGGCGATCCGGGACTTGACGCCCGCCTCGTAATTGGTGGAGCGTTCCTCGGCAAACTGGAAACCGTCCGCCGCGACATTATAGGTGTTGGAGGTGAATCCGCCCGATTTGGACCCCCTTGCGATCGTGGCATATATCTTGACCGCGGGGGTGAGATCATATTGCAGCGTGCCGGACGGGTCGAGATAATGCTCGTTCAGCTTGCCGGAGCGATCCGGCCCGATGACATTGAGCGCGCTTCCGGACACCGTATATTGGGTGAAGTCCGCCGACTTCTTCGTCCTGGAATAGCGCAGGCCCGCGATCAGGCGGAATGTCGGCGTGAAGTTCAGCGTGCCTTGGCCAAAGGCCGACCAGGAATCCCCTTTCTGATGAAAATCGGTGGACTGATGCCCCGCGAGCGTTCCGATATCGCGATAATAGGTGTCCTGATGCAGCTTGTAGTCCGAATGGTCATAATAGACGCCGGCAACATATTCGAAGAACTGACGTAATGGCGAAGCAATCCGCGCCTCGACCGACCATTGATCGAATTTCTCCGGAAAACCGTTGGCGAACTTGGCATTGGCGGCGGCAGGCGGAACGACGCCTTCCGCCGAATATTCGTCATAGGCGGTGAAACGCATCGTCTTGAAATGGGAATAGCCGCCAACGACCGTCAGAACATGGTCGCCGATGCCGAAATCGCCGTTCAATGCGCTGTTCCACGTCTTGATGCCGCTATGTTCCTCCAGACCGGCGCCGGCATAATTGTCGGAGACATAGCGACGGGAACCGAAATCATTGTCGTAGATGTTTTCGGTCAGGGAACCGGATACGGTCACGCCCCCTTTGAGGAGGTGGCGTCCATATTCATTCTTGAACGTCACGTCGATGTCGTTCGACGGATTGTAGCGCAATGTGACGCGCGCCATTTCATCCCGCAGCAGCGGTTCCTTCCGGCCATTGAAATCATTGCGGATATAGCCGTCCTGGCGCGTCATCTTGCCGGCCACGCGGATGCCGAAACTTTCCGATAGCGGGGCGCTCACCACCCCGGTCAGGTCGAAGCCGTCGCGCTCGAAATCATAGCCTGCCGACAGATAGCCCTCCAGCCTGCTTCCCGGCCTGGCGGAGATGAGGCTGATCGCGCCAGCCGCCGTGTTGCGGCCGAACAACGCGCCTTGCGGACCGCGCAGCACCTCCATGCGCTCCAGATCGAAGAAGGGCGCGCTGAACTGTGCGCCACGGCCGCCATAGATGCCGTCAAGATAGACCGACACTTCCTGGTCGAAGGCCACATTGTTCGGCCCGGACCCGAAGCCCCGGATGAACACCACCGGGTTCACGCCGGAATTGAGCACCGCCATGTTCGGCACATAGCTCTGGATGCTGCGCAGATCGGTGACTTTGAGGTCTTCCATCTTCTCGCCGGTGACGGCGGTGATGGAAACGGGCACATCCTGCAATTTCTGTTCACGCTTCTGCGCCGTGACCACGATCTCGCCGATAGACTGTACCCGCCGACCGTCGCGCTGACCCGCCGCCGCGCGATTGTCAGCGTCTTGCGCGAGCGCCGTGGTGGAGCAGGCCATGCCGACGGCGAGGCCCGCAATCGCGGCGGCGGTTCTGAACCGGATGTGACTTTTCAACATATCCCCTCCATTTTTTTGATGCGGGCCATTTCCGATGGCCCCCTTTATTGCATGCATATTAGGCAGGGATCGATGATATGCAAATCAAATTTTGCATGAAAAATTACCGGAAAATCATATTTCCGGCCATGCCCCTGCGTAAATTTGGATGCAATAATAGAATCAAGGTCTTTCGCCTGCCAGCCGGGTGGCCAAATCCCGTCCCGGACGAAGACCGGTCAGGATCAACAGGATCGCCCCTGTTCCGGTCAGCGCCGTCATCGTCGCCAGGGCTTTGCCTATGCCCATTTCCCCGCCGAACAGGCTCTGCGCCAGCCCCGCGGTCAGCGCCGGTGCGATGCCGAATCCAGCCAGATTGACACAGGCGCCGAACAGGGCGGCCATGATCCCGCGCAGCCGGTTGGGCGCCAGCGACTGCACCATGGCGATCTGGCACCCGCCGACCACGCTCGCCGATGCCATGCCGAGACAGAACAGCAGCGCGGCCAGCAGGACATCCCCGACCAGATAGGCCCCGATGAACAACGGGGCGTCCAGCGCCACCGCCGCCAGCGTCACGAGGATCGGCCCGTCGATGCGCCCGCGCGAAACGATGCGATCGGCGATGATCCCGCCGCCGATCAGCCCGATGGTGCCGCCGACGCCGAATCCGATCCCCAGCACCATGCCGACATCGCCCGCGGAAAGGCCGTGCAGGCGCATGAAATGGACCGGACCCCAGACCATGAACGAATAGCCGATGACCGCCGTGCAGGCATAGCCCGCGAACAAGGGCGCCAGCGCGCGGGCATTGGCCCTGGCGAAACGCAGCGCATCCGCTATTCCGGGGATCGTGTCCGCTTCGGTCGGCGCCAGTCTGCGGCCCGGTTCCCGCACGGTCAGCAGCAGAAGCACGGCGACGAGCAGCCCCGGCAGGCCGATCATCACGAACACTGTCTGCCACCCCCGCGCGCCCGGCAGGAAAGGGAGGGTTGCGCCCGTGGCGTAGACCCAGTCGACGAGCGTGCCGCCCAGCATGATGGCGAGGCCGCCCCCCAATGTCGCGCCGCAGGCGAAGATGGCCGTCGCCAGCCCCCGCCGCCCGGCGGTGAAATAGTCCGCGATCATCGAATATCCGGCGGGGTTCAGGCTGGCTTCTCCCACCCCGATCATCGAGCGCGCGGCGAACAGCGTCCCGAAATTGCGGGCCAGTCCGCAGGCCGCCGTCGCAAGGCTCCAGAGCGCGAGACCGGCGACGATCGCGTTGCGGCGGCCATGGCGGTCCACCCAGCGGCCGAAAAAAAATGCGAACAGCACATAGGTGGCCGCGAACGCCGTGCCCGCCAGCAGGCTGATCTGCGTGTCGCTGAGCGCCAGATCCGCCTTGACCGGCTCGATCAGCATGGAAAGCGCGAGGCGATCCAGATAGGACAGCGCGCTCGCCAGCATCAGGCAGGCGACGACATAATAGGGATAGATCCTCTGCATCGGTCAATCCCGGCCGGGCAGCGGAGTCGGCTCCATATCGACGAAATGATAATCCGGCGGCGACGGCATTTCCCGCACAGGCTCGTCATAATCGTCATGCTCAAGCCGCAGCGCACGGATCATGCCTGCGTTCATCGTGAACATTCCCGCTATATAGGTCAGCTCAACTATCTGTTCCGCGCTGAACAGGGCGGCGAGCCGGGCAAACAGTCTGTCCGGCACGCGGCCATGGTCGAGGGCCATGCAATCGGCATAGGCCAGCACGACGCGTTCCGTATCGTCGAACCTGTCGCTGGCCTGCCACGCCGGGATATCGGCCAGCGCATCCTCGCCATAACCCAGCCCGCGCAAGATCTTGCTATGTTCGGAAAACATCCAGCGGCAGGAACAGGACCAGCCGATCCTCGTGATTGCCAGTTCCATGTAGCGGAGCAGCAATTTCCGTTTTTTCGTCTGCTTGAGATAGAAGCCTCGCACCGAATGTTCGAGAATATCGGGTGAATGGGCAAGCACCGCTTCATAATTTCCCGGCGCGCCGGAGCGCGTCTGCCCCGGCTCTTTCGCCGGATCGCGGCCGGGAAATTTGCGGTCATACAGGAAACGGACGAGCGGATCGGTGACAGCATCGCGGCTGACGAGAGGCAGACGGGGCATCAGTTCGTCCCTTTCCGCAGATTGGCGCCGTGCTTTGGCATGTCCTCTCTCCCTCTACTTTTGCTGTGCATCCGCTTTCAGATCATGGTCAGGCGGGCCTGCCGACCAGCTTGCGGTCGACCAGGGCCGAGAACTGGCCGCTGCCCAGCCCCAATAATTCGGTAAGCACCTCTTCGCTATGCGCGCCCAACACGGGCGCCGGTCGGACGCCGATCCGGGACGCGGCGGGCAAGGTCGCCATGGCGCCGGGCGCGGGATAGGTTTCCCCGCTGGGATGCCGGATCGCCTCGAAAAGCGGGTTGCCGCCGACGAGGGCCGGATCGCGCGCCGCCTCCTCCATGCGGCGATAGGGGCCCCAGCAACATCCCTCGGCATCGAGGGCCGGGGCCAACTCCGCCAATCTGCGCTGTGCCACTCTGGCTTCCACCAGGGGATAGAGCGCATCGCGGTGCAGGAATCTCTCGGCCTCGTCCTGCGCGAAGGATGTGCCGCGCGAAGTCTCGATTCCCGCCACGTCGGCCGCCATGTCCAGCACCCGCACAAGTCCGCGCCACTGTTTCGGCGTGATCGCCATCAGCATGATGCGCTGGCCGTCCGCGGTGACGAAGTCCCGTCCGAATGCGCCAAAGACCTCATTGCCGTAGCGTTTGCGGTCGCCGCTGCGCAGCGCTTCGGCCAGCATGCCCAGGTTGGCGACGGTGGCGATGCCCACATCGGCCAGCGGGATGCGCACTTCCTGCCCTTGCCCGGTTTCCCTGCGATGGTGCAACGCGGCCATGGTCGCGAATGCGGCATAGGCGCCGGTCAACAGATCCCAGGCCGGAAGCACCGCGTTGACCGGTGCATCGCCCAGACTTTCCGGCCCGGTCATGAACGGAATGCCCAGCGCCGATGCAACCGTATAATCCAGTGCGGGGCCGCCGTCGGCCTGCCCCATGACCCGCGTGAGCACGAGGTCGGGACGCCGCGCCGAGAGCCTTTCCCAGGAAAGAAACCCGTTCACGGGGAAATTGGTCAGGAATATGCCCGCCCGCTCGCCCGGCGCCGTCGCCAGTTCGAGCAGCAATTCGCGCCCTTCCGCACGCGACAAATCCAGCGCGACCGATCTTTTCCCCTTGTTCAACCCTTCCCAATAATAGCTCTGCCCGTTCCTCGCCTTGGGCCAGCGATGAAAATCCGGCCCGCCGCCGATCTGGTCGACCCGGATGACATCCGCCCCCATCTGCGCAAGATACATCGCAGCCGTGGGGCAGGCGACGAAGGAGGACGCCTCGACCATATGCATGCCGCGCAACAATTCATACATGGCGCATCCTCCTGCGGCGGGGACTCATCGGCTCACGCTCCCGCCAGTCCGACGATAGTGATCGCCGACACATTCTGGATCGGCGCGCCCCCCAGATTGTGGCTCAGCGCGAGCCGGGGGTTGTCGAGGCGCTGCCGTTCGCCGGCGCGGCCCTGCAACTGGAGATAGTTTTCATAGATCATCCGCAACCCCGACGCGCCGATCGGATGGCCGAAGCATTTCAGCCCTCCGTCTATCTGGCAGGGCGTGTGCCCGTCCGCATCGTAAAAGCCGTCGAGAATGTCCTTCCAGCCTTCCCCTTCGCCGGAGATGAACAGATCCTCCATCGTCACCAGTTCCGTGATGGAGAAGCAGTCATGCACTTCGAGCAGGTCGATCTGCTCGCGCGGATCGGTTATTCCGGCCTCGGCATAGGCGCGCGCGGCGGCCTTGCGCGTGGTATGGAAATAGCTGCCGTCCCAGCCGCCCCCATGTTGCAGTTCCCAGCCATTGGAGGTGCAGAACTGGATGGACTTGACGAGCACGGGATGCGTCTTGCCCAGCGCACGCGCGATATCGGGCGTGGTGACGATGGCGCAGGCCGCCCCGTCCGACACGCCGCAGCAATCGTAAAGGCCCAGCGGTTCGGCGATGATCGGCGCGTTGAGCACAGTTTCGATGTCGATGGCCTTGCGCAAATGCGCCTTGGGATTGCGCGCGCCATTGGCGTGGCTCTTGACCGAGACATGCGCCATCGCCCGCTTAAGATCTTCGCGCGAAACGCCATGCTTGGCGCGATAGGGCGCGGCGATCTGGGCGAAATTGCCGGGGGCCGAGCCGGTGACGCCGTACATGTCGGAATTGAGGCCCCGGCTGCGTACCGGCAGGCCGCCATAGCCGGTGTCCTTCAGCTTCTCCACGCCCATCGCCAGCGCGATGTCCGCCGCCCCGGCCGCCACCGCGTTGACCGCGCCGCGAAAGGAATCCGTGCCGGTCGCGCAATAATTCTCGACCTTGGTCACGCCGATGTCGGGCAGGCGCAGCGCCGTGGCGAGAGGAATGCCGGAAGGCCCGACATTCTGCGCTTCGAAGCCCACGCCAAGCCACGCCGCATCGATCCGCGACACGTCGATTCCGGCGTCCGCGATCGCCTCATCGAACGCTTCGACCATCAATGTTTCGGCATCGTCATCCCAGCGCTCGCCGAATTTCGAGCAGCCCATGCCGACGATCGCCACCCTGTCCTTGATCCCGCGGGGCATCAACCCTCTCCTCGTTGCGCCGGGACGGCTTTCCAGAAATATTTGGTGAAACCGCGCTGTTCGTCGTCGGCCTTGATACGGAACACCATCCGCATGGCCCGCCCCACTTCCACGTCTTCGGGGCCGACTTCCGCGAACTCGGTGACGATCCGCCCGCCCCCTTCAAAGTCGAGCGTTCCATAATAGGTCGGCGGGTCCGGCGAATATCCTAGCGCATCGGCGGTGTAGGAGATGATCCGGGCGATCCGGTCCGCCAGCGGATAGGGGGATTGCGTATCCCGGAACCGGCCATTGGGGTCGACCGCGATCGCGCTGGGCGGAAACTGGACGACGCCGGTTTCCCCGCATTTCGATCCGACGAGGCCGAGCACGGCGGAACGTTTGCGATAAAGCGTCGTTCCCGGTTGCTTCTGGTCGAGTTCGGCGCGGATGCCCCGGTCCATGTCGATCAGCCCGCGATGGAACAGAAAGCGCATATAATTGTCGTCGCTTTTCCCGGCCGACAGCGCCCGCGCGACGCCGCGCTTCGAATTGCGCGTGACGGCCTCGGTCGTTTCGAACAGCAGCGTATCGGCCCCCTGCCCGAATCCGGTGACCAGAATCCGTTCGCCCGGCCCGGCCCTTTCCAGAGCGGAGGCCAGCATCAGCAGGGGGTGCCCACAGCCGATATCGCCGACATTCGCGCCCAGCGTGTCGATCACCGCCTCCGGCCGCAGTCCGATGGCGCGCGCCGCAGCCCTGAAAGCGGCCGGATCGCTGATCGGAAGGACGGCGTGATCGATATCACCCGCCGTCAGGCCCGCCTCCTTGAGCAGCGTCGCCACCGCACCGGCTAGCAGGTCCATATATCCCTTTTCCCGAACCCAGCGGCTTTCCCACTGATAGTCGAACGCCGTGCCGCTGCGGCGAAAATGATCGATGAAATCGATCGTCAGCGAATGGCTGGCGATCAGTCTGGCGATCGGCTCGCCGTGCCCGACCAGAATGGCGGCCGCGCCGTCGCCCTGCAGCATTTCCCCTTCGGAACCGATGCGCGATTTGCGCAGGTCCGATCCGATCACCAGCCGCGTGCGCGATCCTTCCAGCGCGTCGCGCAGCGCCAGGGTGGCCGCCCGCATGCTGCCTCCGGCATCGGTGGCCACGACATCGTCCGGCAGGGTGAGCGCCTCCTTGATCAGCCCCGCATTGGAACGGTCCGCGAACGGATGCGTCACGCTCGCGAGCGTTACTCCGCGAGGGATTGAGCGATCCATTCCGTCAAGGCAGGCGCGCGCGGCCTCGACCGCCATGGTGACGGCGTCCTCGTCCCAGTTCGCGATCGAACGGGTGCCGTGGGCAAGGGTTTTCAGCCCCCCGGCGAACCAACGGTTGGCCGCGTGCACGGCCTGTCGCTCCAGCCGCCGGAAGGGCAAATATACGCCACAGGACATTATTCCGAAGCTGCTCATAAAAATTCCACTCTTCCGCCGCCGAGCACGGACACGCCGCGCTCCTTGACGATTGCGTCGAAGGCTGCCTGCCCGGTCCCGCTGCGCCAGACGCGGGTGACGATCCTGTCCCCAGGGTAAACGATGCCGGTAAAGCGCGCGTCCATCCGGCGGATAGGCGTGGCGTCGCCGTCGCACAGCGCATCGGCGAGCGCGCGGCAGGCCACGCCATATGTGCAAAGCCCATGCAGAATGGGCCTGTCGAAGCCCGATGCCTTCGCCATCGCCGGATCGACATGAAGCGGGTTGTCATCTCCCGACAGCCGATAGATCAGCGCCTGATTGCAATGGGTGGGCAATTCGATTTCGGCATCGGGAGTCCGACCGGTATCGACGCCCTCCGGCCGGGCGATCGGCCCGCCCGCGCTTCCGCAGCCGCCATCCCCGCGCAGAACCACGGTGCGGCGATCCACGGCGACAAGCCCGCCGTCGCTCGTTTCGATGGAGCGGCTATATTGCACGATGGCGCCCTTTCCCGGCCCCTTGTCATCGACCGCTTCAAAGCGCGTCAGCCCGATGAACTCGCCCTCGACAGGCAACGGGCGATGGATTTCAACGCTTTGACCGCCCGCAAGCAGGCGTTTCCAGTCCGCGCCGAAGCGCGGATCGCGCCAGAAAAATCCGGCATGGGCGAGCACCACCGCCATGGTGGGAAAGGCCCGCAGCCTCTCCTCATAAACATAGGGCAAGCCGGTCGCGCCGATGCCCAGCGCATAGAGCATGCAATCCCGCTTCGAAAAGACATGCCTCGTGCGGATCGGCTCCATCGCCAGAAGCTGTCGCGGATCGATCATTTCAGACCGGGTCCCAGTTGAACAGTTCCGGGGATGTCAGCATCGGGGCGAGGTCCGAACGGATGGCGGGGATGAATTCATCCGCAATCGACTGCGCGCTCCAGCCCCCGGAACGGTGGATGGACCGCACCGGCTTCGGCTTGGAAAAGAGGAACAGTTCATTCTTGCGAACCGCGAAAATCTGGTTGGTGATCTCTTTCGACCTGTCCGACGCGAGGAAGGCGACCAAGGGCGCAATCTTGTCCGCGCTCATGGACTGCATGCGCCTGAGCCGCGCCTGCTCCGCGGGATCGTCGCCGTTGATGGTGGCGATCATCCGGCTCCATGCAAAGGGCGCGATGCAGTTCGACCGCACGCCAAAGCGCTGCATATCCAGCGCGATGGATTGCGAAAGGCCGACGATCGCCATCTTCGCCGCCGAATAATTCGCCTGACCGACATTCCCGATCAGCCCCGAAGTGGAGGTGAAGTGGATGAAACTGCCGCTTCCCTGCGCCTTGAAATAGGGCGTCGCCGCCTTGGAGACGTTGAAGGCGCCGTTCAGATGCACGTCGATCACCGCGCGCCAGTTCTCGAAGCTCATCTTGTGCCAGATCCCGTCGCGCAGAAACCCGGCATTGTTGACGACGGCATCGATCCGCCCGAAGCGCTGCACCGCGTCCTCGACGATGCTCGCCGCGCCGTGAGGATCGGTCACGCTGGCCAGATTGGCCCATGCCCTGCCACCGGCGCGCTCGATCTCCGCGACCACG
Source organism: Sphingobium jiangsuense (assembly GCF_014196495.1). Classification (GTDB taxonomy): domain Bacteria; phylum Pseudomonadota; class Alphaproteobacteria; order Sphingomonadales; family Sphingomonadaceae; genus Sphingobium; species Sphingobium jiangsuense. The sequence continues at coordinate 198,434 of NZ_JACIDT010000008.1, read as the reverse complement.
TCATGGGCGGGACCTGCGTCACTCCCCTCGCCCGCGGCGGTCACGCCGAAATCGTTGACGACCACGCAGGCGCCCTCTTTGGCGCACAACAGCGCCAGTTCACGCCCGATCCCCCGGCCCGCGCCGGTAATCGCCACGACCCGATCCGTGAGAATAGCCATATCCTTGAAAATTCCTCATTCTTGTCAATCGCCAGTGAAATCGGGCGCCCGGCGTTCCAGAAAGGCGCTTACCGCTTCTTCATGATCGCGCGTTTCGTGAATGCTCGCCTGCAATGCGGCTGACAGGTTGAGCACGCTGGACAGTGAATTTTCCTGCGCTTCCCGCAAAAGCCGCTTTGTCAGCCGCACCGCATGGGGCGGATTCGCCGCGATTTCCGCCGCCGCTTCATATGCCGCGGCGAGCAGGGCCGCAGGCTCTGTCACGCGCGTGACCAGTTGCCAGTCGAGCGCGGTCGCCGCGTCGATCGTCCGTCCCGTCAGCGCCAGATCGGTGGCGCGGGGGAAGCCGATGATGCGCGGCAACAACCATGCGCCGCCGTCGCCTGGAATCAGCCCGACCCTGACGAAGCTCTCCGCGAACCTGGCGGCGGTCGAGGCAATGCGGATATCGCACATGCAGGCAAGGTCGCAGCCCGCGCCGATCGCCGGTCCGTTGACGGCGGCGATCACCGGCACCTCCAGCTTCTGGAACATCAGCGGCAGGCGCTGGATGCCGTTCCGATAATTGCTGATGGTACGTACCGGATTGGCGTCGCGCAATCCTTCGCCGGGCGCCATCCTTTTAAGGTCGCCCCCCGATGAAAAAGCCGCGCCTTCGCCGGTCAGGATCACCGCGCGCACCGATGTGTCTCTGTCCGCGGCCGTCATCGCATCGATGATGGCGTCCACCATGGCCGGATCGGATATCGGATTGCGCAGGTCCGGCAGATTGAGCCTCAAGGTCATTACCGCCCCTTGGCGATGCGTCTTTACCAGCTCGGCCATCCGCCCCCTCTTCCATTCAGATTTTGATTCCACGATCGGCTATATTGCATGCAATAATTGGAGGCAAGGCGGAAATGACGGAAACGGAATATGCCCCGGATATCACTATAAATATATACTTAAAGCAGATGGATTGCGAATTGGGAGACTCGTCTGGACATATGATTGCATCCACGTCATAAGTTTGCATGCAAAATCCAATGGGAGAACAGGCCATTTCCACCATCGATTTCTCCGTCTCCGGCGGCATTGCGACGATCCGGTTAAACCGGCCCGAACGGCGCAACGCCTATGATACCGCCATGATGCACGATCTGGTGGCGGCCTTCGATCGCAGCGACGCCGACGACGATGTGGGCGCCGTGGTCTTGACGGGGAGCGGCCGCATATTCTGTTCCGGCGCGGACCTTTCGGGGGGAGCGGACGCTTTCGCCGATCTGACCGCTGATCCGGGCCGGGCCGCGCTTCGGCATGGCGCGCTGTGGCGGGACGGCGGCGGCGTTGCATCGCTGCGCATCTTCGAAAGCCGCAAGCCCGTCATCGCCGCGATCAACGGCCCCGCCATCGGCATCGGCGCGACGATGATCCTTGCCGCCGACGTGCGCATCGCGGCCGAGGATGCGCGCTTCGGCTTCGTGTTCACGCGGCGCGGCCTCGTGCCTGAGGCTGCGTCGTCCTGGTTCCTGCCCAAACTGGTCGGCGTTTCGCGCGCGCTCGAATGGACGATGAGCGGCGCGACGGTGTCCGCCGAAGAGGCGCTGGAAGCCGGATTGCTGCGGGAAATCTGCCGGGTCGAAGATCTCGCGGATCGCGCCGCCGCCATTGCCGGGCGCTTTCTGGAAGGATCGCGCGTGGCCGTGGCCCTGACCCGCCAGATGATATGGCGCATGGCCGGCGCCGAGCATCCAATGGTCGCCCACAGGGTCGACAGCCGCGCCATCGCGGCGTTGCGGTCCTCGCCCGACACGCGCGAGGCGGTCGGCGCCTTTCTGGAAAAGCGGGAGCCTCATTTCACGGACAGGGTGTCGGACGGGCTTCCCGATATCTGGCCCGATGGCGCCGCCCCTCCCTTTTACTGATCCTCTTCCCTTTGCACACGGATATAACCTCATGGATTTCAATTATTCGGCAGAACAAAGACTGTGGCTCGACCGGCTCAACGCCTTCATGGCGGAGCATGTACTGCCTGCCCGCGCGCACTTCGCGCAGGCCGACCCTTCCGCCGGCTTTCCCTGGAACGCGCCCGAATGCCTGCGGCCGTTGCAGGAAAAGGCCAGGGCAGCCGGTCTGTGGAACCTGTTCCTGCCCCCCGCCGCGCAGGCGCATGCGGCCAATGGTTTCCGGTTCGACAGTCCGGGCCTGTCCAATCTGGTCTATGCGCCGCTGGCCGAGGTGATGGGGCGCCACGAATTTTCCTCGCGGATCTTCAATTGCTCTCCTCCCGACACCGGCAACATGGAACTGTTGCTGCGCTATGGATCGCCCGACCAGCAGCGCCGCTGGCTGGTGCCGCTGATGAACGGGGAGATGCGCTCGGCCTTTCTGATGACGGAACCGGCCGTCGCCAGTTCGGACGCCACCAATGTCGAAACCCGCATAGAACGGGATGGCGACCATTATGTCATCAACGGGCGCAAATGGTGGTCGACGGGAACCGGCGATGCGGACTGCCGCATCCTGATCATAATGGGCAAGACCGACCCCGCCGCGCCGGTTCATGCGCAGCAGAGCCAGATCCTCGTGCCGATCGAAACGCCCGGCGTCAGGGTGGTGCGCATGCTCGACGTGTTCGGATATGAGGACAGGCCCGCCGGTCATGGGGAAGTCATTCTCGAAAATGTGCGGGTGCCTGCGGAAAACCTGATTCTGGGCGAAGGGCGCGGGTTCGAGATTGCGCAGGGGCGGCTCGGCCCCGGCCGCATTCATCATTGCATGCGCACCATCGGGGTTGCCGAGGAGGCGCTCGAACTGATGTGCGCAAGACTGAGCGAGCGCTCGACTTTCGGCAAGCCCCTCGCCGGGCGGTCCATCTGGCAGGAGCGCATTGCATGGGCCCGCACGGAAATAGACATGGCGCGGCTCCTTACGCTGCGCACGGCCCAGTTGCTGGACGACAATGAGGCGAAAAGCGTCCGCGCGGACATTTCGAAGATCAAGCTGGCCGTGCCGCGCGCCGCCCTGAAGGTGATCGACGATGCGATCCAGGCTTTTGGCGGCGGTGGCGTGTGTCAGGACCATGGGCTGGCCCGTCTTTATGCCAAGACGCGGACCATGCGGCTGGTCGATGGACCGGATGAGGTGCATATGCGTGTCATCGCGAAAGCCGAACTCCGATGATGCGGCGACCGCGCGCGCCCCGCTTGGCGCTGCGGGCTGCCCGCCGCCCGCCAATGGCCGGAGTGCGGCAAATTTGCATATCATTTGATCGAATTTGTCTTTTTTGCATCCGGCGTCCAAACATGGTGTCGCCGCTATAATTGTACGAATATCATATAATATTGGCCGCAATGCCGAATTTTTTCCGAGACGCAGGGAAACTGCATGCAATTTTAGTTGCATGCAATTGTTCCTACCGCTAAAGAATGATCATTCGCCGCACGAGAGCGATTTCGACAAGAAGGGAAGGATCGTCATGCCCTCCATTCCGATAAAGTCCGGACTTCACGGCGACTCCCCTCATGGCGGTGTCACATCCGTCATTCCGGCGATGCGCGCTTGATGGGACGCTATGAAAACAGGGTGGCGGTCGTCACCGGCGCGGGGCGGATCGGCGGCATCGGCGAAGCGATCGCCCGGCGCGTGACGGAGGAAGGCGGGCGTGTGGCGGTGCTCGACCTGTGCCGCGAAAATCCCGATGTGCCGCGGGAGAGCTTCGGCAGCTTCGCATCGCTGGAAGAGGTGGCGGCCTCCCTTGGCCGATATGGCGAAGCAGGCATCGCCATCCGATGCGACGTGACCGACGAGCAGGAGGTCGAGACCGCTCTGGCCGAGGCCGCCGAACGGCTGGGGGGCATCGACGTGCTGTTTGCGAACGCAGGCGGAGGCACCGGCGCCGGCCCTGTCGATCAGACGCCGGTCAGCGATCTCGATCGCGCGGCCTGGGACTATACTGTCGAGCTGAGCCTGACATCGGTATTTCTGTGCGCCAAACATGCGATCGGCCATTTGCGCGGCCGTCGTGGAAGCGCGATCGTCAGCACGACCTCGATCAGCGCTTATCATGGCGTCGCCGGGCTCAGCGCCTATTCCGCGGCGAAATATGGCGTCACCTCGTTGACGCGCGACCTTGCGCTGGAACTTGCCGCAGACGGCATTCGCGTCAACGCCTTCGCCCCCGGCATCACGCTGACCCCCTATGTGCGGCAGCGTTACGAAGCCGTGGCCCGCCAGAATCCCGGCACCACGCCGGAGCAGATGATGACCCGGTTCGTCACCGACCGCATTCCGCTGGGCCGGGTCGCCCAGCCTTCCGAAATGGCTTCGGTGGCCGCTTTTCTCGGTAGTGACGACGCCAGCTTCATGACGGGGCAGACGCTGTTCGTCGATGGCGGCATGCGGGTTTGATCCGAAGAGATTTCAAAACACGGGCATCAGGCCCGGATTGGGAGGATGAAGATGAAATTGAGGTGTCAGATCGCACTTCTCGCCTCGGCCGGCATTGCGGGCTTGGCAAGCCCGCTATTTGCCCAGCAGGCGGCGCAGCAAAGCGTGCAGCCTCCGGCGGCCGCGGGACCGGCCGATATCATCGTGACGGCCCAGCGCCGTGCGGAAAATCTCCAGGATGTGCCGCTGGCGATTTCGGTCGTCGACGACAGGCAACTCGCGGCATCCAACATCACGACTATCGCCGACATCCAGTTCCTGACGCCGGGCGTCAACTTCAATTCGAACTTCGGCGGCGGCTTCAACGTGCGCGGTGTCGGCACCCAGTCCCTGCTGGTCACGGCGGAGCAGTCGGTCGGTCTGGTGATCGACGGCGTGATACAGGGCCTTCCTGAAGTCTCGTTCGCCGGTCCCAGCTATCAGTCGTTGACCGACATCGAGCGGATCGAGGTGCTCAAGGGGCCGCAGGGCACGCTGTTCGGCAAGAACAGTTCGGCGGGCGTGATCCAGATCATCACCAAAAACCCGCGCCTTAGAGAGCGGACGATGGACGCGACCCTTTCCTACGGCACCGACAATGAGGTGAAGGCGTCGGCGACGCTCAATATCCCGCTGGGCGCCAATGCCGCATTGCGCGTCAACGGCATCATGCAAAGGCGGGACGGTTTCGTCGAGAACCGCTATAATGGCCGGGATCTATGGGGATATCAGCGCTATGGCGTTCGTGCCAAATTATTGTTCGAACCGAATGATACTTTATCCTTCCTGCTGACCGGCGAATATCGCCGCCTGAAGGATGACGCCAACGGCCTCTGGACCCTGCGCAATTGCGGCAGCGGCTTCAGTACCTTCAATCCGTGCGCATTGGTGGCCCCCTATGGCATCGTCGCGGGACCGAACAATCTCGCGACCGCAGTCGAAGGGGAAAATTACACGAGGCAGACCAACAAGTCGGTGTCGCTGGAAGCGACATTGGAAACGGGGATCGGCACGCTCACCTCCATCACCGCCTTTCGCGACCTGTTGCAGCCAATAGCTGTGGACACCGACGCCACCCCGACGCGGACATACAGCTACAACCAGAATATTTCGGGCGGCAAGCAATTCTCCCAGGAAGTCCGCCTCAACGGAGACTCCGGCATCCTGACCTACACGCTGGGCGCCTTCTATTATCGCGCGACCCCGTTTCAGAAGGGCATAAACGGCGGGACGCTCTCCTATCTCCCCGATTCATCGGACAAGATCCTGTCCACGACGGCCATCGGTCCGGGGGCGGGCGCGGGCTATCCGGTGGATGTGCGGGCCAAGGTAAAGAGCTGGGCGCTGTTCGGCCAGCTCGAAGCGGAAGTCGTTCCGGGGCTGACCCTGATCGCCGGGGGCCGCTACACCAACGACAGGGTGAAGCAGACGATCGGCTATTTTGACGTGGGGTTCATCTGCCAGACCAGCTATGCCTTCGGCGAGCCATGCCACCCCGCGACCGGCATACCCGACCCGACCACGGCCCGCACCAAGGCCGACAAGTTCACCTACAAGCTGACCGCGCGATATGACCTGACGAGCCGCATCAACGTCTATGTCAGCTATGCGCGCGGGTATAAGGGGCCGATGATCTCCTATCCGAAGGGCCAGCCGCAAGAGGCGGTGCGGCCCGAAACGTCGGAAAGCTGGGAGGCAGGCATCAAGTCCACGCTGCTGGACGGGTTGATGACGTTCAACGCGGACATCTTCAAGGTGAAGTATAACGATTTTCAGGGACAGCAGCGCATCGGAACGCCGCCGGTATATTATTACACGACGACCAATGCGGGCGGCCTCGAAACCAAGGGCGTGGAGGCCGATCTCTCGATCCGCCCGACGCCGCGCATGCAGATCGCCGGAAGCCTGGCCTATATTCCGACCAAGTTCACCGAATTCGCGGTCCAGTGCTATGATCAATATACCAATCCGGCGACCCCGATCGGCCAATGCACCTATATCCAGCCCGGCCTTCCTGCCGGTGCGCCCGCACAGTTCAACGCCGCGGGCTATCCGCTGATCTATTCGCCGAAATGGACCTACACCCTGCGCGGCGACTATTCGATACCGGTCGGCAACGCCATGTCGCTCGCTCTGCACGCGGACTGGAATTACCGGTCGAGCACCTATGGGGTGGTGGCCGACAAAAATTCCATCAACAAGGGCTATGGGCTGCTCAACGGCCAGATAAGCTTCGGCCGCGAGGACGGCGGCTGGACCGTTGCGCTTTTCTCGCGCAACCTGCTCGACAAATATTATATCGCGGGCATTTTCCGTACTCCGTTCGACGCCGGGGCCTATGGCACCACTCCGCTCTCGACGCTGGGCTATTCCAACATTCCCACGATAGATTCCGGCCGTACCATCGGCATCAAGCTTGATGTCTCGTTCGGGGGCTGACACGCTTTCGCGCGCCGCCGATCCTGACGGGTCGGCGGCCCTGCGCCGGTCGTCCCGCCTCCCGGCCCCCGCCAGCGGCGCGGGGTACAGGGGGTGGATGCTTGGGCTGCTTGCGGCGTCCTATGCGCTCAACCTGCTGGACCGGCAGATCATCAATATCGTCGCCGAGCCGATAAAACAGGATCTGTCGCTGACCGACACCCAGTTGGGCATGGTCACCGGGCTTTCCTTCGCCCTGCTCTATTCCGTCATGGCGCTTCCCATCGCCCGCGCGGCCGATCGCGGCAACCGGGTTCGCATCGTCGGTTGGGCCATTCTGGTCTGGAGCATTTTCACTGCCGCCTGCGGGGCCGCGGGCAGCTTCATCCAGTTGCTGCTGCTGCGCATCGGCGTCGGCGTCGGTGAAGCGGGGTGCGCGCCCCCCGCGCAATCGCTCATCGCCGATGAATTTCCGCTGGAAAAGCGATCGGGCGCGCTGGCGATCTTCGCGCTCGGTTCGCCCGTCGGCGCGGCGCTCGGCCTTGCGGCGGGCGGCCTGCTGGTTTCCTCCATCGGCTGGCGCTGGACGATCGTCATGGCCGGTTTGCCGGGGGTGGTGGTGGGCGTTCTGGTCCTCAAGACCCTGCGCGACCCGGCGCGTCAGGCTTTCGCCGCTGCCCCGCCGCGGCTGGGGCTGGTCCTGAAGCGGCTGCTGCTGCGTCGGCAACTGGTTTTCGCGATGTTGGGCTGCGGGCTTTTGAGCTTCATGAATTATGGCGCCATGGCCTTCGCCACCTCCTTCTACCTGCGCAATCACGGCCTGCAACTACACGATATGGGCGCTGCGCTGAGCCTGCCCCCTATCGCGGTCATCGGCTTCGGTCTCGGCATATTGGGGGGCACCGGAGGCGCGCTGGGCGCCCTTGCAGGCGGTTATCTGGGCAACCGGCTGGCGATGCGGGATATGCGCTGGCTCGTTTTCATCCCCGCCATCGGCTCCCTGCTGTGCTCGCTGGGCTATTGGGCGATGTTTGCGGTGGCCGACGCGCGTGTCTCGCTGGGTCTCTTCTTTTTCGCCGGGTTCTGCTCGGTCCTCTGGGCCGGTCCCGGAACCCTTGCCATGCAGCGCCTCGCCGAAGCACCGGCGCGGGCGTCGGCGCTTGCGATCAACCTGTTCTTCAACAGCGTGATCGGGCTGGGTCTTGGGCCGCTTTTCGTCGGCATCGCGAGCGACTGGATGGCCCCCGGCCTGGGGGAAGGTCCGGGCCTGCGGGCCGCCCTGCTTCTGGCGCCCGTTGCCGGAATCCTTTCCACACTGGCCTTTGCGGCCTCCGCCATCGGCATGAGGGACGCGGTGGCCGCCGCCGAAACCGGAGAAATGACATGAAACTTGCAGGGCAGGCCGCCATCGTCGCGGGCGGCGCGTCCGGGCTTGGCGCGGCCGCGGCCCGCCATCTTGAAAGTCTGGGCATGAACGTGGGGGTGATCGACCTCGACCCGGTTGAAGGTCTTTCCTTCGCCCGCGCCGACATCAGCGATTTCGGGCAGGTCAATGCAGCCGTGATCGCGTTGAGCGAGCGGCACGGAGCGCCCCGCCTCGTCCTCAACACCACCGGAACCGGGGGTTCGGGCCTCTGCACCGGCCCCGATGCGATGGTGGACAGCGAAGTGTTCCGGCGCGTGCTGCTCGTCAACACGCTGGGCAGCTTCAATCTCGTCAAGGCCGCCGGCGAGGTCATGGCGCAAGCCGAACCGGATGAGGATGGCGGGCGCGGCGTCATCGTCAACACATCGTCGATCGTCGCCATGGAAGGCCAGATCGGCACCGCGCCTTATGCCGCGGCCAAGGGCGGCGTGAACGCCATGACCTTGCCGCTGGCCCGCGAATTCGCCCGCCACGGCATTCGCATCGTGACGATTGCGCCCGGCATCTTCGAGACGCCTATGTTCTCCAATGCCCGTGGACCCATGGTGGATTGGTTGCGCGAGCAGGTCGTTTATCCCGACCGCCCCGGCAAGGCGGTTGAATTCGCGGAAATGGTGGCGCATATCGGCTGCAATGCAATGCTGAACGGCACGGTCATCCGGCTGGACGGCGCCTTCCGGGTTCCACCCGGACGCTATGACTGGTGGGAAAGGTGATGCCTGGATCTTGGGTACGCCGGTCGCGCACCAGTCATGGCGGTTTGCGCGGCACGATCGGGGTTAAGGACGCACTATCATTGGTTAAAGCAGTCGATATCGTGTACGAAACCATCCGGGATGGCATTCGCAACGGCACCTATCCCCCCGGATCGCACCTGACGGCGCAGGCCCTGGCCGAGACCTCCGGTTTCAGCCGCACCCCCGTGCGGGAGGCGATGCGGCGGCTGCATGCCGAAGCCCTGATCCATTTCATACCGAATCGCGGCGCTTTCGTCGCGACGTGGAGCGTTCGGGAAATCGAGCAGATCTACGATCTGCGCGTTCTGCTCGAAAGTTTCGCCGCGCGCGAAGCGGCCGTGCATATTTCCGACGATCAACTGGCGGAACTTCGCCAACTGGCTGAGCGCATGCGCACCGCAACCGCGTCCGACCAGCCCGATGTGGAGCACATAACCGCGCTCAACGATGAATTCCACAAGCTTGTCCTCAGCGCGAGCGGCAATGTCCGGTTGCGCAACCTGCTGGGCAGCATCGTGGAAATACCGCTGGTCCTCAATACCTTCCGGTCCTATTCGCTGGAGCAGATCCGAAGGTCCGCCGCCCAGCATATAGAGTTGACCGATGCGTTCGCCGCGCACAATCCCGAATGGGCCGGCGCCATCATGACCGCGCACATCCTGTCCGCGCGCCAGACGCTTATGTCGAACACGGGGGCCACAATCCCGGTCCTGCCGGGGGAGCCGGGCGAAATCGACGACGACGCGCTGTAAGGCGCGCCGTTTTCGCCGGGCGTCAGGCGCGCTTGTGGGCCATCGCTCCCGTGGCCGCGGAATCGTGATAGGCGTCCATCCGCTCTATGCGTCCGTCCTTCACGATGCAGATGCAGCAGCAACGATCCATGATCGCGCGCCCGTCCGGCATCTCGACGACCAGCATATGCTGTTGCACGAAGCCATCCGGCGTCGGGCGGCGGCGGATGTCGACATATTCAAACCGGCGGGCGCTGCCGCGAATTTTTTCCAGATTGGCGATCGTCGTCGGAATGTCGGTCAATCTGTCGTCGGTATTGTGCCAGACCTGCGCGCCGGGCGCGAAGATATCATGCAGATCCGTCAGATCGCCGTTCTGCTCCGTGTCGAAAAGGCGCTGACCGGCGGCCAGCGCTTCCCTGTTTTCCATCATCGTCCTGTCCTTTCAGTGGCTATCGGCGGGAAAAGAGCGGTCCTGCCCCGCAGTGATGCTTGCTTGCGCCATCATCGCCCGGCGCAATTCGCCTTTCAGGACTTTCCCCGTCGCGGTCCGGGGGAGCGGCGCCGTTCCCGCCATAACCCGTTCCGGAAGCTTGAAACCGGGCAGCTTGTCCTTCAAGGCCGAGCGGACCGACCGCGTATCCGGGACGACGCCTTCATGAGCGACGATCGTCGCGGCGACGATTTCGCCCATTATCCGGTCGGGCAGCCCGAACACGGCGCATTCGATCACGCCGGGCAGCGCGGCGATCGCGGCTTCGACTTCCGCGCAATAGATATTTTCCCCGCCCCGGATGATCATGTCCTTCTTGCGGTCCAGCACGAAGAGGAAACCCTCTTCATCCACCCGGACAATGTCTCCTGTACGATACCAGCCGTCCGCGTCCAGCACGGCGGCGGTCGCTTCCGCTTCCCCCCAATAGCCGGAAAACACCTGGACTCCGCGTATCAGAAGCTCTCCGGCTTCGCCCTGCCCGACCGCCGCGCCGTCCTCTCCGACGACCCGTATCTCGCAGCATGGAACCGGCGTTCCGACGCTGCCGGGGCGCATCAGCAGGTCTTCATGACTGTTGGAAGCGACCAGAGAGCAGGTCTCGGTCGCGCCATAGCCCTGCGCCGGGGCGCCGCCGGGAAAGCGGGAGCGGACGCCCGCCGCGAGATCGGCAGTGGCCGGCGCCCCTCCATAAGTCACCAGACGGACCGTTTCCAGACCGGGCAGGCCCCCCTCCGGGATGCGTTCGATCAGTTGCACGACCAGTGTGGGGACGAGGATCAGCGTCTGCACCCGTTCCCGCGCGACGATCTCCAGGGCCTTTTCGATATCCCAGCGATACATCAGCACCAGCCGGTGGCCTCGCGCCAGCGCGGGCACGAGCGCGGAATGCAGGCCCGTCACGTGGAAGAGCGGGACCGGCAGCAGCACCGCCGGTTGCTCTACCGTCGGCGGCGGGGGCCATTGCTCTCCCCGGCGCAGGGCGGCGCGCGCCGCCCGATATTGGGTGTGGACGAGATTCGTCAGCGCGGCGCGGTGCGTCGCCGGAACCGCCTTCGCCTTTCCCGTCGTGCCGGAGGTAAACACTATGAGGGCCGTATCGTCCGGCGCTATGGGCCGGAAAGGCGCCGGTTCGGTCGCCAGATCGGCCCATGTTCCGGCCGGGCCGACCAGTTCCTCAAAGGTCGCCCCTTCGCCCGCCGCGCGGACGACGATGACCGCCGCCGAATGATCCCTGCCACGCAGCCGGTCCCGCCGCTCTCCATCGGCGATGACGACGCGCGCGCCGACCTTGGCGAGCATGGCCGCCAGCGTTTCGCCCGGCTCCCAGGCGTTCAGGGGCACGCAGACCGCGCCGATGGCCATGATCGCAAAGGCGCTGGCCGACCATTCCGGATAGTTGCGCATCGCGAGAGCCACCCGGTCGCCCGGCCGTATGCCGTAGCGTTCGATCAGGACATGCGCGAAGCGATTGGCCGCGCGCCAATGCGCCTCGAAGCTGATGCGTTCCTCTTCATAGACCAGAAAGATATCGTCACCGAACCTTCGGCTTTCATCCAGCACGTGGCGCATATTTTCAGGTGCTTCGACATAGGCGCGCACCATATGGCCGTTCACCCGCACATCATGCATGGCGAAGGGCGCGCCCTTGGCCGTCAGCATGTCATCGGCCTCTGCGATCGTGCAGGCGGGCCAGCCCGGTCCCGCCGTCATGCCGGCGCCCCCGCCTTGCGTGCATTGTCCCATGCGGCCCTTGCCAGCGGCCCGACCCGGCCCTGAGCAGTCAGGGCGCGATCATTGTTCGCCTGCCCTCGCGCCGCGCGTCCGGCGACCCCCTGCAGGATCGCGGCCAGCCGGAACAGGTTGAACGCAATATACCATTCGAGAGGACGAGCGAGCACGCGCCCCGTCGCCGCCAGATAGCGATCGAGCGCCTCCTCCATGGCCGGAATGCCCGACGTCTCGAAATCCACCCCGTCCATCGCGATCCGTTCGGCCGGAGGAACGCGCCACATCATCAGGAAATAGGTAAGGTCCGCCAACGGATCGCCCAATGTGCTCAGTTCCCAGTCCAGCACGGCCAGAATTTCGGGCCTGACGGGATGCAGAACCATATTGTCGATGCGGTAATCGCCATGGACGATCCGGGCGGGCACCTCCGCCGGAACGTAAAGCGGCAACCATGCCAAGAGCTTGTCCATATGCGGATCGGGCGCGGCTTCGGACGTGCGATATTGCCTGGTCCAGCGCGCAAGCTGGCGTTCGAAATAATTGCCCGGCCTGCCGAAATCGGCCAATCCGGCCGCTGCCGGGTCTATCGCATGCAGTGCGGCAAGACCATCGATCTGGGCATTGTAGATCAGCCGCCGGTCCTGGGGCGAGGCATCCGGCAGCTTCGGGTCCCATTCGATCCGGCCCTCGACCATCTCCATCAGGAAAAAGTCCGATCCGATAACGGTTGCATCGGTGCAAAGGCCAAAGACATGCGGCACCGGAAAGCCCTGTGGCCCCAATGCGGCCATCACGCGCTGTTCCCGGTCGATGGCATGCGCGGAATGCAGCAAGGCGCCGGGCGGCTTGCGGCGCAGCACATAATCCCGGCGAGGGCTGATGATTCGGAAGGTGGGATTGGACTGTCCGCCCGCAAAGCGAACGACGCTGATCGGCCCTGTGTGATCGGGAATGGCGTTCGCCATCCATTTTTCCAGTCGATCCGCACCATCCGCGTCGATATCGCCCGGACGCGGGATTGGCGGCTGTCCGGCCCCGGTGGCTTCTACCACCGGCGGCGATTGCGGCGGGGCAACAGGTGGCAAGGACATAGGCTATTCTCTCCTTCCGGCCCGGCTGGAAGGCTTTGCCCCTCCAGCATCGATGTTGGCAAGAAACCTCTTGCCATTTGCATGCAATTTAGTCAAAGATTCGCTTAAGCCAATCGGAACGATCCGGTTCGTCAGGACATTTCGCCATAACCGTACGGGAGGAGGAAGCTTTGCTAAATAGTGCAGAACTTGTGACTTTACCGTATGCTCCGGGCACTGGACGCCGCTTCCGGGCGCTGGTCGCCGATCCTTTCACGGGGGAAGAGATTGCATGCGTTCCTTGTGCAACTGCATCCGATCCGGATCATGTCCCGCTCCCCGGCCTCGCCTTCCGCCGCTTCATGCGCGCGATAGCCTGGCAGGGAATGTCCGGGGCGGTACCGGCGCGGGCGGGCCTGCATGAACGATATCGGCACATCCTTGCCGCACCTGCCTTTTGGCGGGGTCCGGCATTGCGGTTGCGGCCCGGAACATGGACCGGAAGGCATCGAAGCTCTCATGATAAAAAGGCGGTACACGCAAATTGACTGAACAGGAAAACAAGGGAGGCCCCCTCGCCGGAGTGCGGGTGCTGGAACTCGGCCAGTTGATCGCAGGCCCTTTTTGCGGCCAGCTCCTGGGGGACATGGGCGCCGAGGTCGTCAAGATCGAAACGCCCAGGGGTGGCGATCCCATGCGGGCATGGGGGCAAGGCGGCCAGCCGACATGGTGGCGCGTGATAGCCCGCAACAAATATTCGGTCGCGGCCGATCTCAAGACCTCCGAAGGGCAGGATCTCGTTCGCAGCCTCGCGGCGGAGGCCGACATATTGATCGAGAATTTTCGGCCCGGAACGCTGGAACGCTGGGCGCTTGCCCCCGACGATCTGCTCAGGATCAACGAGCGCCTGATCATCGTTCGCGTCTCAGGCTATGGCCAGACCGGCCCCTATGCGACGCGCGCCGGTTTCGGCGGCATTGCCGAAGCGATGGGGGGATGGCGCAAGATCGTGGGCGAACCCGATCGTCCGCCCTCCCGCATGGGGGTGTCGATCGGCGACACTCTTGCGGCGACCTATGGCTGCATGGGGGCGCTGGCCGCGATGCACGAGCGGGAAAAGAGCGGCAAGGGCCAGATTATCGACGTCGCGCTCTACGAATCCGTGTTGCAGGTCATGGAAGGGCTGATCCCGGAATGGACCGTCGCCGGCCACAAGCGGCATCGCACCGGTTCGCACCTTCCCGGCATTGCGCCGTCCAATGTCTATCGCTGCAAGGATGGCGAATATCTGATCGGCGCCAATCAGGACAGCGTGTTTACCCGCCTTGCCGACGCGATGGGAATGCCTGAATTGGCGCAGGATCCGCGCTATGCGGATCATGTTTCCAGAGGGCGCCATCAGGCGGAACTGGACGAGTTGATCAACGCCTGGACCGAACGGTTCACCGTCGATGAACTGGAAGCGCTGATGATCGATCACAGCGTGCCCGCGGGACGCATTCTCGATGCGGAGGACATGCTGAAAGACCCGCACTTCATCGCTCGTGAAGCTATCGTCACGGTCGATGATCCGGTGCTGGGGCCGATCCAGATGCAGGGCACCTTCCCCAAGCTTTCGCGCACGCCCGGAGGCATACGCCGCGCGGCGCCGCGGGAAATCGGGCAGGATACGGAGGAGATCCGCAAGCGCTGGCTCGACCGGTAAGGATTGCGGAGCGCGCCGCGCCGAACATCGGCGCGCAAGCGTCAGCAGGCCGAGGTGGAAGCTCTCACCATCGCGCTCATCCGGTCGCGGGACAGCGCGTGGTTCAGCCATTTCGCGGTGTCGATCACGCTGTCGATATCCAGGTCGAGACCGCCGTTCATGGCATAGGCAAAATCTTCCGTCGCCAGATTGCCCGCGGCGCCCGGCGCAAACGGACAGCCGCCCGTGCCGCCGATCGCGGCATCGATCACCGTGGCTCCGCCCCGGACAGCAGCCAGGGCATTGGCCACGCCCATGCCGCGGGTATCGTGCAGATGCACCCGCACCGGCAACCCGCCCACCGCCTCGACCACCCGGCGCGTCAGGCTTTCGACCTCGCCCGGACGGGCAATGCCGATCGTGTCGGCCAGCCCGATTTCGAGGCTTCCGGCGTCGGCCAGGGCGCGCGCCATGTCGACGACCCGGTCGGGCGGGGTCGGGCCTTCGAAGGGACAGCCCCACGCAACCGCGACCATCGCATGGGCATCCCGCCCTTCCCTGCGCGCAAGGTCGAGCACGTCGCAGGCATTGGCCAGCGATTGATCCCCGGTCTGGCGCTGGTTACGCATGCCGAAGCTGTCGCTTGCAACACAGACGAAGCCGATTTCATCGACCTGCGTTTCAAGCGCGCGCAAGGCGCCCCGCTTGTTCAGCACCAATCCGATATAGCGCGCCGCGCCGGGACGCAGCGCCGCGATAACGGTTTCGGCGCCGGCCATCTGCGGAACCGCATCGGCCCGCACGAAGCTTGCGACTTCAAGCCTGCGCGCGCCAGCGCGGATCGCACGCTCGATCAGTTCCACCCTTGTCTCGACATCCAGCACCTTCGGCTCGTTCTGCAACCCGTCACGCGGGGAGACTTCCACCAGTTCGATCATCCTTGTCACCTCAGCCCCAATTGGCGCGCGATAATGCCGCGCAGGATTTCCCGTGTGCCGCCGCGAAGCGAGAAGGCGGGCGACGCCATGATCGTATAGGCCAGCACCGCGCAGAAATCGTTGGTGCTGGCCAGATCGGGCCGGGCATCCACGAGGCTGCGCGCGATGTCCGGCAGATCCTGTTCGAATGTCGCGCCCAGATCCTTGACGATGGCGGCATGGACAGAGGGATTTTCCCCTTTCTCCAGCAGGGAGGCCACGCCCCGCGACATGTGGCGCAACGTCACCAGATGAGAGAAGAGCCGCCCGATGGCGGACCGCGCCGCCTCGTTTTCGCTGCCTTGCAGCGCGCCGATCAGTTCGATCAGCAACTGGATGGAGGACAGGAACCGTTCGGGACCGGACCGTTCATAGGCCAGCTCTCCCATGACCTGTGTCCAGCCTGAGCCTTCCGTGCCCAGCAGCGCGTCGGCGGGCAGCCGGGCGTCCTCGAAATGCACCTCGTTGAAATGATGCTGCCCCATCAGGTCGTGCACCGGAAATACCGTGAGGCCGGGGGTATGCTTCATATCGACCAGAAGCTGGCTGGTCCCCTCATGCCGATCCGCCGGCGTGCCGGACGTGCGGCAGAACAGGATCATATAGTCCGCTTCATGCGCATAGGTGGTCCACAATTTCGTGCCGTTCACGCGCCAGCTTCCGTCCCCTTGCCTGTCGGCCCTTGTACGGACGGCGGCAAGATCCGAACCGGCATCGGGTTCGCTCATGCCGATGCAGAAGGTGCACTCTCCGGCCGCGATCCGGGGGAGGATGGCCTGCTTCTGCGCCTCGGTTCCGTAGCGGAGCAATGTCGGCCCGCTTTGGCGGTCCGCGATCCAGTGGGCGGCGACGGGCGCCCCTGCCGCCAGCGTTTCCTCGATCACGACATAGCGTTCGAACGCCGTGCGTTCCTGTCCGCCATAGCGCCGGGGCCATGTCATGCCCAGCCATCCGCGCTGCCCCATCGCGCGGCTGAAGCCGCGGTCGAAGCCGTTCCAGCTTTCGGCGCGCTCAAGCGGCGCGCGCGACGCGAGCGCTTCGGCAAGGAAGCCGCGCACTTCCGCGCGCAGGGCTTCGGTGCGCGCATTTTCGACAGGCGCGGGAAAGGTCAGCGGGGTCATGCCGCCGTCACCATCAGCCAGAATCGGTCCCTTCCGGCGGCAAGCACCCGTTGCCCGACTTCGCGCGACCAGAAGAGCTGCGTTCCAAATTCGTCCCGCCATCGCCAAAGGGCAGTGGTGTAGAGATGGAGGCGATGTTCGCGCGCATATCCCATCGCGCCATGCAATTGATGGCCGAGAGAGGTGGCTTTCGAACAGGCTTCTCCGATGCGGGTACGGGCGATGCCCACCGCCAGCGTGAAGGCGTCCCCCTCCCCCTGCTGCGCGAGCACGCCTGTCGCATGATCCGCCGCCGCATGTGCTGCCGCCACCTCGCTGGCGAGAACGGCGAGCGAATGCTGCACCGCCTGAAATGCCGACAGCGGACGCCCGAATTGCCTGCGCTCGGATACATGAGCGATGGTCAGGGCCAGGATCGCATCCAGCGCGCCGGTCATTTGCGCGCTTCGGGCCAGCGCCGCATAATCGCGCTGCGCCGTTTGCAGTTCGCCCGGCGCCTCCACCGGGCCGTCAGGGGCGGGTTTGCCGCTGGCCGCCGCAAATCGGTGGGCGAGCATCGTCTCCACCAGGGGAAAGCCGGTGATGTGCCGACCGCAGATCTTCACCAGTTCGAACGCATCGGCGAGAGGCAGCCCGAAGCCGCCCTTGTCCTCGTCCATCAGCGCGAGGGGCAGGCCCATCTCCTCGATCCGGTTCCAGCCATCCGCCCTTTGCCGGTCGGACAGCGGCGCGCCCGGCGTCATCCCGTCCGCCAGTTCGCCCAGCAAACGCCGGGCGGAGTCGAACACGACCTGCGAAATATCCTCCATCTGCGCTCTCTCGCCCTCCGCGTTCAGGCTTGCAGGGCGGCGAGGCCCGCTTCGGCCACCACCATGTCCTGATGATAATGGCCGCCGCTTACGCCGACACCGCCGATCATGACCTCGCCTTCCCTGATCGGATAGCCGCCGCCGAACACCACGAGACGGGGCGTGTGGACAATGCCATGGAGCAGCGGGGCGTCATCCTTGATGAAATCATGCCAGGCATGGCTGGGCATGCCGAAGGAAACGGCGGTATATCCCTTGTTGATCGCGATATCGACGGACAGGAGCGGCGCCCCGTCCATGCGGCGGAAAGTCTTGAGCGTGCCCGCGTCGTCCACGATCGCGATGCACATGGGCACCCCGATTTCAGCCGCCTTGGCCGATGCCGCCGCGATCACGCGATCGGCTGCTTCCTGGGTGATGGTGTGACGGGCGATACTGTTTGCCATGGCTGCATTCCTTGAAAGATGGGAATAGGGGATGAGGTCAGACCAGCATGCGCACCGCCTCGACGATGCGGTCCTTGCTCACGAAAAGCTGTTTTTCCAGCGTGCCGTTATACGGTATATGCACCTGCGGAGCCGTAACGCGGAGGATCGGCCTGCGCAGGCTTTCAAAGCCCTCTTCCACCACCACCGCGGCGATTTCGGAAGCGACGCTGCCCACATTGTGCGAATTATCGGCGATCACCAGCCTGCCTGTCTTGGCGACGGACGTCAAAATGGCGTCGCGGTCCATCGGGGCGATCGTGCGCAGGTCGATCACCTCCGCCTCGATGCCGTCAACGGCCAGCGCCTCGGCCGCGGCCAGCGCATGGGACACGGTGCCGCCGAAGGCGACGATGGTGACATCCTTTCCGCTGCGCCGGATCGCCGCTTCGCCGATGGGGATGAGGAAGTCCGGATCGGTCGGCACCTCCTCCTTCTTGCCCCACAGGTTGATATCCTCGAACACGACCACGGGATCGTCATCCCGGATCGCCGACTTGAGCAGGCCCTTCATGTCGCTGGCGCAGGAGGGCGCGATGACCTTGACCCCCGGCGTGTTGATGAACAGCGGATAGGGCCGGTCGGCATGCTGCGCGGCCGTGCGGTTATTGTAAAAGGTGCTGGTGCGCATGACGAACGGCACCCTTAGCTGCCCGCCCGTCATGAACCGGAGCTTTGCCGCCTGGTTCAGCAACTGATCCGACGCGAGATAGCAAAAGCTGGCAATGGTCAGGTCCACGATCGGACGCAGGCCGGTCAACGCCGCGCCGATCCCGACGCCCACGAAGCTGTTTTCGGAAATCGGGGTGTTGCGCAATCGGCTTGCGTCAAATTCTTCGAAAAGGGACTGCGCGCCATAGACGGCGATATCCTCGCCCATCAGGATCACATTGGGGTCCCGGCGCATCTCCTCTCGCTGCGCCTCGATGATGGCCTGGAGATAGGACAGGCGCTGCGTGTCGTTGCGGATTTCGTTCACGGACGGGGCTTTCCGGGCAGATGGATGGGGTTGCTGTACATATTGTCCCAGAGATCGCTCATCTCCGGTTCGGGACTGTCCTTGGCGAAGGCCACGCAGTCTTTTATCGCCTCTCTCACTTCCGCATCGACGGACGCCAGATCATCGCCGAGGCCCGCCTCCGCGAGCACGACGCGATAGAGGGTGATCGGATCGCGCGTTTCGCGATAAAACCGGATTTCCTCTTCCTCGCGATATTTGATCGGGATGGCGAGGCGGTTGGAATGCTCGTCGAAACGATAGGTTCTGGCTTCGATCAGCGTCGGTCCCTCACCGGCACGGGCGCGGGAGACGGCTTCCCGCGTGACCGCCAGAACGGCCTCCACATCCTGTCCGTCCACCGTCACGCCGGGAATGCCGAACCCGTCCGCCCGGCGGGCGATATCCGGTTGCCCGTGCGATCGGGACACGGGGGTGGTCACGGCATATCCGTTGTTTTCGCAGAAATAGATCACCGGCAGCTTCCAGATCGCGGCCATGTTGACGCTTTCGGAAAAGGTGCCCTGATTGGTCGCGCCGTCGCCGAAAAAACACATCGAGACCTGGCCGCTCCCCCGGACCTGCGCACTGAGGCCCGCGCCGGTCGCCAGCGGAAACCCGCCTCCGACAATGGCGGATTCACAGATCAGGCCCTTGCTCGTGTCGGTCAGGTGCATGGACCCGCCCAACCCCTTACAAATTCCCGTGCGCTTGCCGAAGATTTCGGCCATCAGCGGGCGCAGATCGGCGCCCTTGCCGATCGGGTGGCCGTGGGAGCGATGCGTGCCCGTCACATAATCGTCCTCGTTCAGCGCCATGCAGGCGCCCACGATCGCGCCTTCCTGCCCGATCGAGAGATGACCCACCGGATGATGGGCGATGATCGCCTCCTCGAACAGGCGAATCCGCACCATGCGCCGGTATATTTCCAGCCGAAAGCCGGGGTCGAGCAGCATGTCTCAGCCTTCCTCTATGGTTGCGATCTCGGTTCCGACATCCACCGTCTCGTCCGGTTCCACCTTGATGGCGAAAAGCGTGCCCGAAACCGGGGCCTCGACCTCCACGGTCGATTTGGCCGTTTCGATTTCGAGCAGCGGTTCGCCCCGCGCGATCGTGTCGCCGACGGCCTTCAGCCATCGGACCACGGTCGCCTCGGTCACTCCCATGCTGATGCTGGGCATTTCCACGCTAAAAGCCATGTGCGCTGAATCTCCGTCTCAATAAATGGCGCCGTTCCGGGCGCGCCGGGAAAGGTCGTCTCTCACCCCTTGCGGTAGAAAAAGTCTTCGGGATTGAAGTTCATCCAGTACCGGCGGATCAGGCCGTCCTCCCCGAATTCGAACTGCGACGATCCGGGCGCCTCGACGGGCTGCCCCTCAAACGAGCCGCGGATAGTCCAGCCGGTCGCCGCGAAGGGCGGATCGATGATCACGCGCTCGATCGTGCGGAAATAATCGGGCAGCGCCCCGAAGGCGCGGGTTTCCACCGCCCGTTCGGTCGCACGGTCCGGAACATGAACGCCGTTGCGCCACCCTTCGACATCGGGCGACATCAGCTTGTCGATGCCGGCGCTGACCTCTTCGGCGCTGGTCTGCGCGCGGGCATTTTCCGCGGCGTTCAGCGCGCTCAATGCCCTTTCTATCGTTTCACGGCTGACCATCTGCATCTGCCCTCCTTTCCGGTTTTTCGCCTTGTCCTTCGTCTGATTTACCGCGTTTCATAATCCTGCATCCTGGGATGCGCGGCCTCCTGTACGAAGCGGTCATAGGAAAATGTCCACGAGGCCGGCACACCCTTCTTGTCGAGATACCAGCTATCGCATCCGGTAACCCACACGGTCTTTTTCGCCGCTTCGCAGCGCTCTTCCTCGAAACGGCGCATCGCTTCGGGCGTGGCGGCGATTTCCCTGTAGTGGCCCGTGCGAATGCCATCGACAAGCTGGAGGATATATTCGATCTGATGCTGCGCCACTTCCACCAGAGAGAAATTCCCGACCGGGCTGTTGGGGCCGTTGAGCAGGAAGAAATTGGGGAACCCGGCCACGCTCATCGAAAGATAGGCCAGCGGCCCCTCCGCCCACACATCGTCAAGATCGAGACCCCCAGGCCCGATGACGCGGGTCGGGCGGATGAAACGGTCCACCTGAAACCCCGTCGCCAGCACCAGAACATCCAGTTCGTGCAGATTGCCGTCCGCCGTGCGCACGCCTTCAGGCTCGATCCGTTCGATCGGGCTGGTGACCAATCTGGCGTTGGGATGCTGGATGGCGTCGTAGAAGGTGCTGGAAATGACCAGCCGCTTGCAGGCCACCTTGTAATCGGGGGTGAGCCGTTCCCGCAGCGCGGCGTCCTTTACCGTCGCGAGATTGTCCTGCGCCACCTGTTCCAGCGCCCGATATTCCGGCGAACTCACGTCGATGACCGCGGCCGCATACCCATTGAGCGTCTTGGACCGCAGTTCCCGGATCAGCGCTTCGAGCGCGGCGGGATCTTTCCGGAACAGCGCCTTCTCTTCCTCCGAATAGGGGATGTTGTCTCGCGGCATCACCCATTGCGCCGTACGCTGATACAGGTCCAGCCGCTTCGCGCCTTCGACCAACGCGCTGACCAGTTGTGCCGCTGTGGAACCATTGCCGATGATGCCGATATTCTTCCCATCCAGCGGCACGCCATGGTCCCAGCGCGCGGAGTGAAAAACGGCCCCCCTGAACGTGTCGATGCCCGCAAAATCGGGAATATTGGGGTGATGGAGAACACCGGTCGCCGCGATTACGATATCGTAATCGGCCCTGTGGCCCGATGCCGTCTCCAGATGCCAGCGCCCCGCGTCATAGCGAAGCAGAACCACTTCATCGTTGAAGCGTATTTTTTCCAGCACGCCGAAATCGCTCGCCACATGTTCGAAATAGGCGCGGATATCCTCGCCCTTCGCCATGAGCGAATCCCATTCCGGATTGCGCGCGAAATTATAGGTGTACCAATGCGCGGCGACATCGCAGGCGATGCCGGGATAGGTGTTCTCGCGCCATGTGCCGCCGACACTGTCGCCTTTTTCGTAAACGTCGCAGGCAATGCCGCTTTGATCGAGACGGATCGCGGCCAGAATGCCCGCCATGCCCGCGCCGATCACGGCGGCGGTCAGCATGCGCCCATCCTTGGGGGAACTCTCGATCGATGGCAAAGTCGGCGCTCCTGTCACGGCGCGGCCCGTTGACCGGGCCTGCGCTCTGTTTTCTGCATATTGCATCCAATGTCCTGCGCTTCAAGGGTGAAAATGCACCTTGCGCCCTTTCGCCTTCAACACCCCGGATCCCCTGAACAAAATATCATATATCGCCGGATTGCAGCAGAGGCGAAGGGGGCGGTCACGGGCCTGAGCCGCTCGACAGAGTTCCGTTTATTGCATGCAAATTTCCTTGTCATCATCGGAATTGCCGTTTACATCACAGGCTCATAATCAGAAATGGGAGCAGTCGATGACGAAGAAACGCGCCGCCGGTGAACTGGTCGCGGCGACACTGGCAGGGCTTGGCGTCAGGGAAATCTTTGCCCTCCACGGAAGCCACCTCGACCCGCTATACATGGCCTGCGAAGAATTCGGCATCCGGCTGACCGATACCCGGCATGAGGCGGCGGCAGGGCATGCGGCCGATGCCTATGCCCGTTCCTCCAACGGCAGGCTCGGCGTGTGCGCGATCACCGCCGGGCCGGGCTTTACCAATGCGCTGACCGCCATGGCCAATGCCTATCTCGACCGCATCCCGACCCTGTTCATCGCCGGCGCCGCCCCCGCGCGGGAAGAAGAGACGAATACGTTGCAGGGCGGTTTCGATGCCGTCGCCATGGCCCGTCCCGTCACCAAATGGGCGCAGCGCATCAACGAGCCGGATCGCATCGTCCCCTTCGTTCGCCGCGCCGCCGAACTGGCGCTCTCCGGCGCCCCCGGCCCCGTCTTTCTGGAAATTCCGATCGACGTGATGTTCTGGCCCACCGACGAACAGCCGCCGCGGACGGAGCATTGGGCAAGGCCGGTCGCGCCCGCCCCGCAGGCCGATGCGGTGGCGTCGGCCATCGAGACGCTGCGACAGGCGGAACGTCCGGTGATGATCGCGGGCGGCGGTGTCATGCTCACCGATTCGGGGTGGCGGCTGCGCGAATTTGCCGAACTTACCGGCATTCCGGTGATCGCGAGCCAGAAGGCGCTCGGCGTTCTTCCGGACGGCCACCCCCTATATGCCGGGGCCGCCGCCGGACTGGCCATGGCCGCGGGATCCGGCGCGCCCGCCGATGTGGTGCTGCTGCTGGGTGCGCGCATGGGAATGTTTCTGGGCGGTGCGATGGGGGCCATCATCCCCGCCGAAGCCAAGGTCATCCAGATAGAGATCAATCCGGAGGAAATCGGCCGCGTGCGTATGGCCGATCTGCCCATCATCGCCGATGTGGGCGCTGCGATCGACGCCTTGACGGTGCGGGCGAGCGAAGGCGACTGGCCCGACCGCTCGGCCTGGGCGGAAAAGCTTCGCGGTTTCCGGCAGGCGGCGCGCAACAGCTTTGCCGATGCGCCGAAGGAAACGGCGCCGGGCAAGCTGCATCCCGGACATGCCGTTGCCGCGATCATGGATGCGATGCCCGAAGGCACCGCCGTCATTGCCGATGGCGGCGAGGCGGGCAACTGGGTGGGCGATCTGGTCCGCTCACCGGGGGCGGGGCAGCATCTGCGCTGCGGCTATCTCGGCTGCCTCGGCATTTCTCCCGGCTTCGCCATCGGCGCCGCGCGCGCGCGCCCGGATCGACCGGTCATATGCTTCGCGGGCGACGGCGGCGTCGGGTTCAACATTCAGGAATTCGACACGATGGTGCGGCACGGCCTGCCGATCGTGACCGTGGTGTTGAACAATTCCGAATGGGGGATGTCGCGAAATGCGCAAAATCTCCTGTACGGGCGCAATCGGGAGGTCATCGTGACGCTGGGCGACACCCGTTATGACGAGATCGCGGCGGGCTTCGGGGTCCGGGCGCGGCGAATCGACCGTTATGACGATCTGGCCGATGCCGTCCGTGAGGCATTCGCGTCCGGCAAGCCTGCCTGCCTCAACGTCATCACCGACGGCGCGATCATGCATCCGCGCACGAAGATGATGGTCGGCGACGGCGCGGGCGAGGATGATGTGCCGATCCCCTATTACGCCAATATCAAGCGATAAGGGGGGAGCGCCCGATGACGACAGGCCGCCTGTATGGCAAACGCGTCCTCATCACCGGCGCGGCCAGCGGCATCGGGCTGGCTTGCGCGCGGCAGATGGCGCGCGAGGGCGCACAGATCCTGCTGACGGACATTACTATCGAGGCGGGAGAGGCGGCTGCGCGCGCCATCGGGCCATCCGCCCGGTTCCGGCATCTTGACGTGTCCGAGGAACAGGACTGGGAGCGCGCCGCCGATACCGTCCCGCGCCTTCTCGGCGGGCTGGATATCCTCGTCAACAATGCGGGCATGGGCATTGGCGGGGATATCACCCGACTGGCCCTCAAGGACTGGCGCCGTCAGCAGGCGGTCATACTGGATGGCGCCTTTCTGGCGTGAAACATATGCTGCCCCTCATCAGGCGGGGCGATGGCCGGGGCGCGATCATCAACATCGCCTCGGTAACGGGGATTCGCGGATCGGGCGTGTTCGTCTCCTATTCCGCCAGCAAGAGCGGCCTGATCGGTTTCACCCGTGCGCTGGCTCGCCAATGCGCGGCGGCGAATGACGGCGTGCGGGTCAACGCCATTGCGCCGGGCATTATCGACACCCCCATATTCGCCCGTCTGGAAGGCGTGGCGGGAACATCGTCGCAGGATGCTTCGGCGAGCGCGGCCGGGCTGGTCCCGCTTGGCCGTCCGGGCCGTCCCGAAGACATTGCCCATGCCGCCGTCTGTCTCGCCAGCGACGAGGCCGCCTATGTCACGGGCATCGTGCTGCCCGTCGATGGCGGCCTCCTGACGGGCTAAGAACCCGATATCAGATATGGGGGCTTCGGGACGTTGGGTCACAACCTCCGCAACTCATGGACAGAGTGGCATGACGGCGCCCCCCGCGCGATGCGCAACGGGGGAACCGTTCCCGCTTGGACTCTGTCCTGTTCAGATTGAACCGGACAGAGTCTGGCTATTCCTTGTTTGGCGCGTTTTCCGAGCCGTCAGATGTACCATCTGACTTGAAAACGCTCTAGCGCCGCCCTTCCAGATAATCGTTCAGCACCTCATGGAAGCGCCGCACGCGGGTTTCCTGCCCGGCGAGGTAGCAATCCTCGAACGCCATCGAGCGCAGGCCCCGCTGCTGCGTTTCGGCAAGGGAAAGATCCTGCGCGAGGAAATCGCCCTGCGCGATGGTCGTCTCATAATCGGTGAAGGTGCCGGTTTCATGCTCGGCCTCCTCATAGGGGCGCATGCCGTACAGCGTCGCCACCTGCGTCGCGCCCCTCACCCGCGGCACCAGATACCAATAGTCGAAGGTCGACCAGTTGGGATCTTCGGCGTCCGGCTCGGTGCGGAACACATGCAGCCCCTCGGCGGTGCCGGTCAGCGTCAGATTGGGGAAGCAGGTGTGGTGCATCTGGTCGGTCAGCTCATCGTCGGTGAACTTCGCGAAATAGTCGTATCCCCGCTCCGGCCCCAGCCGCCGCCGCGCCTGCTGGAGCGCGATGCGCGCCTCCTGCGCCCGGCCCTGATATTCGTCCGGATCGATATCCCATTCGCGCAGCACATCGGCCCAGAGCGGCTGCACCTCGTCCTTCAGCGGATAGCGGGAGGAAGGTTGCAGCTTCTCGATCATCCGGTTGTGGCCGGTCGGGTACATTTCGAACAGCGTGTTGCCGTAATGATCGTCGATCATCGGCATGAACTGCGGATGCACCGCCGGGATATGATAGGCCTCGTTGAAATTGTCGGAGGCGAATTTCCAGTTGGTCCTGACCCGCAGCGTCCGCCACACGACGCGCACATGGTTGTCGAGGTCGCGATTGGCGAGCAGCGTCGGGATGGGGTCGAGATACTCCATCAGCGGCTTCGCATTGCGGTCGAAGCTCCAGAAGATGAAGCCGCCCCATGTCTCGCACGGCAATTCCTTCAGGTGCAGCTTGCCGCACGGGTTGCCCTGCGGGAAATCCTCGGCGTCCTGCACCCATTTGAGCGAGCCGTCTATGCCCCACTTCCAGCCATGATAGGGGCAGGCGAAGCTGTCCGCGACGCCGCCCTCGCTCACGGTGACGAGCTGGTTGCCGCGATGCATGCAGACGTTGAAGAAGGCGCGGATGGAGCCGTCCTCCTGCTTCACCATCATCACCGATTCATGCAGGAAATTATGGACGATGAAGTCGCCCGGCTCCTCCAGCTGGGATGTGCGCCCGCCGACATGCCAGACGCGCTTCCACATATGCTGCCATTCGCGCTCGGCGAAATCCTTCGACCAGTAGCGCTCGCCGCTGATCCGGTCGCCGCGCGCCGCCGGAAGCCGGGCATCGGGGTGCGTGGGGTAAGTCGTGGCCATGATGCTGTCCTTCTTGAAACAGGATGACAGGCGGCGCGCGTCAGCGGTCGCCGTGAATTTCCTCCAGCGATCCGGGCATCGGCATGCCCGCGAATATATAATATCTGGCGCATTTCCACACGCCCCCGCGCTTCACGCAATCCATGCGGTAGCGGACATGGACCAGCACCTCGTTGCCCGCCTTCGACCGGCCCAGCCCCTGCACATAGGCGCGCATGACGGCGGTGTCGCCCGCATAGGATTCGACGCGGAAATTGCTGATATAATGGGTGTGGTGCGACATGTCGGCAAAGACGGAATCGTAGAATTTCCGGTATTCCGCCCGGCCCGACATCAGCGGCAGGCCAATATCGCTCAGATCCAGCACCGCGTCCTCGGTGAAGAGGTCGAGCAATTCCTCCACATCCGTCAGCTTGTCGACCGCATAGCAATAATCGGTCATCAGATCCTGTAGCGCGAGGCGCTCTTCCACAGGGATAGGGGTCATCGTCCGTCTCTCCAGTTCAAATCGGGTTTACGCAAAGCCGGGACGCACCGGATCGGTGACGCCGTCCCAGCCTTCCGCGGCGGCGGCGACGCGGGCGAAGATGTCGTCCTGCACCGGGTTCGCCTCGATGATCTCGACCATGCAGCCCAGCTTTTCGGCGGTATCGACATAGGCGAAGCGCATGTCGCCGAAGGTGCCGTCGATCGCCGCGACCAGGCCCTGATCGGTGAAATGGGCGAGCGCGGCGTCATAGTCGCTCACATAGATGGCGATATGGTGGAGGCCGTTGCGCCCCTTCGCTACCAGATCGCGATAGGCGGACGGGTTGTCGCAATGCTGCTGCGCCAGCTCGATCTGCACGCCGCCCGCCTGCGCCATCGCGATCGAGAAATGGGTCGAGGTCGGCGTGCCGCGATAGCGGACGGTGTCGATCTTGAGGTCGCGGAAGATCAGGAACGGGCCGATGCCCATCACCTGCGTCCAGTTCGCCATCGCGGCGTCGATATCGTCCACCACCCAGCAGACCTGCACGACGCGGCGCTGCTCGGACGGGATCGTGCGAAGATCGGGGGCGTTCATGCTGTCCTTCTCCCTCGCTCAGCCGATGGTTTCGCCATTGTCGATGACGATGTTGGTGCCGGTGATGTGCCGCCCGTCGTCGCTGGCGAGATAGAGCACCATATTGGCGATGTCCGCGGGCTGGCCCATGCCGTGATCGGCGTTCTGCTTCAGGCCCGGATCGTCGGCGTCCAGCTCCGCCACCGCCTGCGCGGTCATCGGCGTGACGATGCCGCCCGGCGCGATCGAGTTGACCCGGATGCGATAGCCCTGCTCGCGGCAGTGGATCGCGATCGATCGGGTCATCGCGATGATGCCGCCCTTGGCCGCCGCATAGGCGGGAATGGCGCTGATCCCCTTGATGCCGCCGATCGACGCCATGTTGACGATGGAGCCGGTGCCGTCATGCGGCATGTGCGGGATCGCATATTTGCACCCCAGGAAGGTGCTGTCGAGCATCACGTCGACCTGCAATTTATAGTCGGCATAGCTCATATCCTCGATGCTGCCGAAGCGGACCAGCCCCGCATTGTTGACGAGGATGTTGATCCGTCCGTGCAGCTCGACGGTGCAGGCGATGACCGCCTGCCAGTCCGCCTCGCTCGCGACATTATGGCGCAGGAAGGTGGCGCCGGGGATTTCGGCGGCGATCTTCCGCCCCAATTCCTCCTGAATGTCGGTCAGCACGACCTTCGCGCCCTCGCGCGCCAGCACGCGCGCATCCTCGGCGCCGAGGCCCGACGCCCCGCCGGTGATCAGCGCCACCCTGCCCTCAACCCGTCCCGTCATCCGCTCCTGCCTTCCTGTTTCATGAGGCGCGGCCCCGCCCCCGGCGTTGCAGACCGGGGGCGGGACCGCATGCATCAGAATTTGACCTTGCCCGAAATGCCATATTCGCGCGGCGGCGCATAAGCGGCGAGCCCCATATAGCCGGGCGAGTCATAGACCGACGCGATATAGCGCTTGTCGAGGATGTTCTTGCCCCAGAGCGTGATCTCGAACCGCTCGCCCGCCGGCAGGAAGGTCAGCGAGGTGTCGACCAGATAGGTCGGCTGGACGGTCGAGCGCGGCGTGTTCAGGATCGCGGTATAATATTTCTTCGCCGTGTAGCGCCAGCTGACGTCGAATATCGCGCGCGACCCGTCGCCCATTTCCATGTCGTAATTGGCGCCCAGCGACGTCGCCCATTTGGGCGCGTTCTGAAGCGGCTTGCCCTTCAGGTCGTGAATGGCCAGCGACACCGGGTCGAAATAGAAGAATTCCTTATATTTGGTGTCGAGATAGCCGAGCGAACCCCTGAGCGTCAGGCCGGTCGCCGGCATTGCGGTCAGTTCCAGCTCGAAGCCCTTGATTTCCGACTTGGCGGCGTTGAGGATGCGGTTGCCCTGCACCTGCGTATCCGGGTCGTAATAGATCTGCGCGACCTGCATATTGCGGTAATTGGTGTAGAAGGCTGCGAAATTGGCGCGCAGGCGCCGGTCGAACAGATCGAGCTTCATGCCGGCTTCGAAGGTGTCGACCTTTTCCGGGTTGAACGGCTCGTTGCCGTCCTCCAGCACGCCGATGCGCCCGGTGAAGCCGCCCGATTTGAAGCCGCGCGCCCAGCTGGCGTAGAGCAGCTTGTTGGTGTCGACCTGATAATCGAGGCCCAGCTTCCAGCCGACATTGTTCCAGCTGCGCTTGCCGCCGGTGTCGATCTGGTGGACGGTCGCGGGGTCGTTGAGGCCGCCGTCCCAGCCCGGCGCGGTCAGCGCGGGCAGGTTCATCGCATTGTCGAGCGTGGCGCGTGCGTCGATCTTGTCATGGGTGTAGCGGATGCCCGCCTGGAAGGTCAGCTTGTCGGTCAGTCTGGTATAGCTCTGCGCGAAGGCGGAGAAGGATTCGGTGTCCTGATCCTGCGTGTTGAACTGGGCAAGACCGGGCAG
The DNA here is from genome assembly GCF_014196495.1 of Sphingobium jiangsuense. Taxonomy (GTDB): domain Bacteria; phylum Pseudomonadota; class Alphaproteobacteria; order Sphingomonadales; family Sphingomonadaceae; genus Sphingobium; species Sphingobium jiangsuense. The sequence continues at coordinate 168,690 of NZ_JACIDT010000008.1, read as the reverse complement.
TGCGAAGTCGAGATGATACATCTGATAGTGATCATAATGCGTCTTCATGTAGAAGCCGCCGAGGATCATGTTGAAGCGGTCGCCGATATCGATGTTCGTGCGCAGCTCCTGGCTGAACTGCCAGGCTTCGGTGCGGCGGCGGGTCGCGTTGTTGGTCTTCGACGTGCCGTCCTGATCGGTATATTCGAACAGCTTGAACTTCTTGTATCCGCTGATCGAGGTGATGTCGCCGAGCGGCGTATTCTTCGCCTCGACCGTCAGCACGGTGAAATAGGTGTCCATATCCGACTGGTCGGGCACTTCGTTATTGCCGGAATAATATTTCTTCGGCGCGACGCAGCGCTCGCCCGGCACCGCGCAGGGCGAGGCGTACATCGGCAGCACCGCGCCGTTCCAGAAGGTTCCGGCGGGCACATGATTGGCCTCGCCCGCCTGGCCGCCGTTGATGACGATCGGCGCGCCGTTGCGGGCGGCGACATATTCGCCCTGCAGGGTGATGCTGAGGTCCGGCGTGGGCGTCGCATGAAGAATGCCGCGCACGGCATCGATATTCTTGCTGCCCATGTCCTCGCCGTTCCAGATATTCGTGGTCCAGCCGTTGCGCTCGGTATGGATGCCCGCGACCTTCAGCGAGAGTTTGTCGGTGACGATCGGCATCTCGATCGAGCCGGACGCGTCGAACCGGCCCCAATTGCCGACATTGACCTTCGCATAGCCGCCGAATTCGCCGGTCGGCCGCGCGGTCGCGACATTGACCACGCCGCCGGTGGTGTTGGCGCCGAACAGCGTGCCCTGCGGCCCGCGCAGGATTTCGACGCGCTCCACGTCATACATGTCGAGCAGCGCGCCCATGCTGAAGAATTGCGGCACGCCGTCGACGACGATCGACACGGTGTTGCCCGCATAGGGATCGGGCTCGATCACGCCGATGCCGCGAATGGTGAACACCGCCGTATTGGGCGCGTTGGAGAAGTTTTCGATCTGGGCGTTGGGGACGGAGCCTTGCAGCGCCTGAAGCGTCGTCACCTGCATCGAACCGAGCGTCTGGGCGCTGACCGCCGACACCGCGATCGGCACGTCCTGAAGGTTCTGCGCCCTTTTCTGCGCGGTCACGACGATGTCCTGAATGCCGCCCGCAGGCGCATCGGCCGCTGCATCCTGCGCATGGGCCGGCAGGGCGGCCGCCATCGCGGCGGCGCTACAGAACGACAGGAAACGATATTTGTCCATATATACCCCTCTTCCGTTTATGGTTTTCGATCTTCTTTGAAATTCCAAAGACTTGCCTGTGCCGCGCCAGATCCTGACAATCCGCTCTGTTCCGACGGGCGCGCACTATAACGGGAAATCCTTCCTGTTTTTCTACGGAAGGCGGCCCGCGGGAAAAACTGACATTTTGCATAGGAGGCGCGGCGGCATTGACAGAAGGGCCCGATCCGCCCGAGATGCGGGGCGATGGACCAGATGAGAGAAAGGCTGCTGAACCGGATTCGCCCGGCCAGCATCGCGGCGGAGGATGCGGGCTGGCAGCAGCGCAAGAGCAGCCAGACCCGGCAGAAGCTGTTCGAGGCGGCGATCGATTGCCTGGTGGAAATCGGCTATTCGGGCCTGTCCATCCCGGCCATCTGCACCCGATCGGGCGTGTCGCGCGGCGCGCTGCACCATCATTTCGCGGAGAAGATCCAGCTCGTCGCGGCGCTGACCGAATATCTGTTCTACAAGCGGATGGGCCGCTTCATCACCGATTATTTCGACATCATGGACAAGGACAGCGATTTCGTTACCACGGCGACCCAGCTGCACTGGGAAAGCCTTCAGGATCGCGAATATACCGCCTATTTCGAGATCGCGATCGCCGCGCGGACGGACAAGGCGCTGGCGGAATTCTTCTTCCCCATCGCCAAGCGGTTCGACCAGATCTGGCTCAACGAGATGGTGCAGCATTTCCCGCAGTGGAAGAGCAATCTGGCAAAGCTGCAACTGGTCAGCGATTTCGCGATGTCCGCCCATATGGGCCTGCTGCTGAACCGCGACGCCTTTTCCGAAGAGCGCATGGAGCAGGTGCAGGCGCTGATCATCCGCACGGTGGATGCCGTCTATCAGGAGGTGCGGGGGACCGGAGAGGATGGGGCGTGAGGCCCCGTTTTGCGATCTAATCTGACACAATAGAACCGTTCGCCCCAGAGCTTGTCGACCCGCAGGGCGGGCGAAGCCCAACGGCTGTACTTCCTTCTTGCCTCTCAAAGAAAAGGACAGGGCTTCGACAGGCTCAGCCCGAACGGGGGGTGACAGTTCCCCAATCCCTCACCCCGCCAATACTATATCCGCCGCGCGCCAGCCCAGCGCCATGGCGGGTGCGTTGGTGTTGCCGGTGATCAGTCCCGGCATCGCCGAGCAATCGGCGACGCGCAGCCCGCCGACGCCCCGGACGCGCAGCGCCGGGTCGAGCACGCTCTCCCCTTCCCGACCCATGCGGCAGGTGCCGACGCCGTGCAGGCCGCTGGTCGACAGCTGGCGGAAATTATCGAGGATCGCCTCGTCGCTCTGCACCGCCGCGCCGGGCAGCAGCTCCTCGCCGATATCCTCCGCGATCGCCGGTTGCCGGACATAGTCGCGCATCGCCCGGATCGAGGCGATGGCGCCGCGCCGGTCCTCCTCCGTCGCCAGCCAGTTGGGGAGAATCGCGACGCCGTCCCCCGCCTCCGGCCCGCGCGCGTCGATGCTGCCCTCGCTGGTCTGGCGCAGCAGCGTGCCGGAAGCGGTCATGCCCGGCCGCTTGTCGATATTGCCGAGCGGCACCGGTTCGTTGCTGTCGCCCAGCGCGAACATATAGCCGCTGAGATACAGCTGGAAATCGGTGCGCGGCCCCTGCACGCCGGTGCTGAGGAAGGCGCCGACCTCGAACGGCCCGGTCGCCATCGGCCCGTCATGCCGCAGATAATAGCGCGCCACCGCCTTCAGCAGGCCGGGGCCGTAATAATGTTGGCCGATGCCGACATCGCGCTTCAGCCGGAACGGCATGGAGTAGGAGAGATGTTCCAGCATGTGCCGCCCGACATGCGGATTGTGATGCCGCACCGCGATGCCCGCCGCCTTCAGCGCCTCGCCGTCGCCGATGCCGGAGCGTTGCAGCAGCGCCGGGCTTTCCAGCGTCCCGGCGCAGACGATCACCTCGCCCGCACAGGCGATGCTGAGGCGGCCCAGCACCGCGCTGGTCAGATCGACGCCGGTCGCGCGTCCTTCGGACAGCAGGATGCGGTTCGCCATGGTATCGGTCAGCAGGTGGAAGTTGGACCGCGCGCGGGCGCGGCTCAGGAACACTTTCGCGCCGCTTTCCCGCCGCCCGTTGCGGATATTGTGGCAATAATAGCCGACCCGCCCGCCGACCACGCTGTTGAGGTCGTCGGTGCGGACGAGGCCCATCTGCTCGCCCGCCGCGATCAGCCGCTCGGCCAGCGGATAGCGCCAGGTCTCCGCCGTGATGTGCACCGGCCCGCCGGTGCCGCGCAGTTCACTGCCGCCCAGATCATGATCCTCCAGCGCGCGCCAGGCCGCGATCATCGCGTCGGCGCCCCAGCCGGTCGCGCCCGCCGCCTCCCAATCGGCATAATCCTGGGGTTCGCCCCGGCTCCAGATCATGCCGTTGATCGCGGAGGAGCCGCCCAGCCCCTTGCCCCGGATCCACACCTCTTTCGCCTCATTGCCGGGATGGCGCGGCTGGCTCACCACATAGGGCCAGATATAGCGCGGGTCGGACACCACCCTGGCGATACCCTTGGGCATGGAGATCAGCGCGCTGTTGTTCGGCCCGCCCGCCTCGACCAGCAGCACCTGATGCCGCCCGTCGGCGGAGAGGCGGTCGGCCAGCACGCAACCGGCCGAACCCGCCCCGATGATGATATAGTCGAACCGTTCCGGCAGCGCGGCCATGGCGTTCCTCTCCCCTTCCCTTTTCCGTTGTCGGGCGGGGATGTTCCGGCAGGACCGGCCATCTGCCTACTGGCAGTTACGCCAGTCCCCGACGTGCGCGCGGGTGGCTCACGCGTGCTTGTGGTCGCGCTTGATCTTCTTGGCGAGGCTCCATTTGTGCACTTCGGTCGGGCCGTCATAGATGCGGAAGGCACGTACCTCGCGGAAGATCTGCTCGACGATGGTGTCCTGCGTGACGCCGGTGCCGCCCATCACCTGCACGCATTTGTCGGCGATGCGCATCAGCGCCTCCGACACCGCGACCTTCGCCATCGAGCTTTCCACCGTGCCGAGAGAGCCGGTGTCGAGCACCGAGGCCGCCCAGTCGATCATCAGCTCGCATTGCCGGATGTCGATCATGTTCTCGGCCAGCATGAAGCCGACGCCCTCATGATCGACCAGCGGCTTGCCGAAGGCCATGCGCTTGCAGGCATAGGCCGACGCGATCTCCTGCGCGCGGATGCAGCCGCCCAGCCAGCGCATGCAGTGCGAGAGGCGCGCGGGGCTGAGGCGCACCTGCGCATATTTGAAGCCCTCGCCGCTCGCGCCGAGCATCTGGCTGGCGGGCACGCGCAAATTGTCGATGCGGACGACCGCATGGCCGCCGGGCATGGAGCTGTCGATGGTGTCGAGCACCCGCTCGATGCGGATCGCCGGATCGGGCAGGTCGACGAGGAACATGCAGGCGCCGTCGTCGCTCTTCGCCATGACGATGCCGACCTTCGCGCCTTCCGCGCCGGTGATGAACGCCTTGCGGCCGTTGATCACCCAGTGATTGCCGTCCTGCCGGCACACCGTCTTCATCATCGACGGGTCCGACCCCGCGCCGCCGTCCTCGGCCGGTTCGGTCATGAAGAAGGCGGAGCGCGCGCGCCCTTCGACCAGGGGCTTGAGGAACTGCGCCTTCTGCTCCTCGTTGGCGACATGGCCCAGCAGATACATATTGCCTTCGTCCGGGGCCATGGTGTTGCAGGCGAGCGGCCCCAGCGGGGAGAGGCCGGAGCGGATGAGCACGGTCGCCGTCTCGCGCTGGGTCAGGTGGCTGCCGTCGGGCAGGATATGCGGCGTCAGCACGCCCGCCGCCCGCGCCTTTTCGCGCATTTCCATCACCATCTCGTCGCTCGGTCCGTGAAAGCCGCAGCGCGGGTCCTTCTCATAGGGGATGACGGTTTCGCGGACGAAGGCTTCCACCTTGTCGGCAATCGCCTGCGCGCGGTCGGTGCTGAACATCGTATTTCCTCTCGATTGTGCGAAAAAGCGCGGGGGGCGGGGTCAGCCCTGCGCGGTGCGGCGGCCGATGGCGGCGAGTTCGGGCAGCGTGTCGACCAGCGACTGCGCCTCCGGCGAGGCCGCCGTGCCGCGCGCGATCCGCCCCTTGATGCCGTGGATGATCGCGGCGAAGCGGAACATGTTGAAGGCGAGGTAGAAGGACAGGTTCGCGATGCCGTCCCGCCCGGTGCGGCGGCAATAGGCGGCCACATAGTCCTCCTGCGGCGGGATGGAGAGCGCGGCGAGGTCCGCGCCCTTGAAGCCGCCGATGATGTGCGGGGGCAGATGGTACATCATCAGATGATAGGTGAAATCGGCGAGCGGATGGCCGAGCGTCGACAGCTCCCAGTCCAGCACCGCGAGGATGCGCGGCTCGGTCGGGTGCCAGATCATGTTGTCGGCGCGGAAATCGCCATGGACGATGCTGGTCTCGTCGCCTTCCGGTATATGCGCCTCCAGCCAGCCGGAGAGCCAGTCCATGTCGTCGAGCCGCCCGGCGTCGACATCCTCGCGATACTGGCGCGACCAGCGGGAAATCTGCCGCGCGAAATAATTGCCGGGCTTGCCGTAGTCGCCAAGGCCGATCGCCTGATAGTCCACGCCGTGCAATTGCGCGATCGCCGCGTTCATCGCGTCGAAATAGGCCGGGCGCTCCTGCGCCGTCAGCGCGGGCAGGGTCGAATCCCAGAAGATGCGCCCGTCCACCATGTCCATCACATAGAAGGGCGTGCCGATGACCCCGGCATCCTCGCACAGCCCATGGACCGGCGCGACCGGGAAGCCCGCCCGCCCCAGCGCGGAGAGCACGCGATATTCGCGCTCCACCGCATGCGCGCCCGGCAGCAGCTTGCCCGGCGGCTTGCGGCGCAGCACATAGGATCGGGCGGGCGTCACCAGCTTGTAGGTGGGGTTGGACTGGCCGCCCTTGAACTGCTCCACCTCGACCGGCCCTGTGAAACCCGGCACCTGCGCGCGCATCCATGCCTCCAGCGCGGCGACATCGAAGCCCTGCCCCGCCCGGACGGCTCCCGTCCCGCCGAAATTGCTCTGGCGATCCACGCCCCCGGTCCTCCACCTTTCCGATCCTGTACCTGCCGATCCATGCACGGCTCCTGTCCTCCTGTCGCCTGTGTTTTGTTTCAGGTAAAAGGAAAACAGCACGCGCCCGCCGCCAAGTATCGCGCCCTACCTCCTGAAAATCACAGTTCGCAATTCCCTTTGGATTTAGCATGAAAAGGGCTGCGATTAGTGCAGCCATACATAAGGCGGGGACCGGCCACGGGCCGAAAAACGCCAAACAAAGGGAGAGGTGAGGTTATGTCCAAGGCCATTGTCACGAGGCCGGTGCTGCTGGCACTGGGAAGCGCGCTGCTCTGGGCCGCGCCCGCCCATGCGCAGGAAGCCGCCGAGGAGCCGTCGATCGGCGTCGCCGACATCATCGTTTCCGCCCGTCGCCGCTCGGAACGGCTGCAGGACACCCCGGTCGCCGTCACCGCCATCTCCCCCTCGCAGCTGGAAGGCGCGGCGGCGCTGACCATCGGCGATCTTCAGGGCGCGTCGCCCAACGTCATCATCACCAGCGGCGGCACCGGCGCGGCGGCGGCCAATATCTCGATTCGCGGCATCGCCTTCGCCGATATCGAGAAATCCTTCGACCCGGCGGTCGGCGTCAATATCGACGGCGTCTATATCGGCACCTCCACCGGGCAGATGCTGGACTTTTTCGACATCGAATCGATCGAGGTGCTGCGCGGCCCGCAGGGCACGCTGTTCGGCCGCAACACCATCGCGGGCGTGATCAACGTGAAGCGCACCCGCCCGACCGGCGAATGGGGCGGCAAGTTCGAGGCCAGCATCGGCAATTACGACCAGATCAGCGCCAAGGGCGTGCTCAACGCGCCGATCGCGCCCGATCTGCTCGCCGCCAAGCTGTTCTACATGCACACCGACGGCAGCGGCTATTATCGCGACCTCACCCGCCCCGGCAAGCATCGCGGCGGCACCAATAACGAGAATTTCGGCGCCAGCCTGCTGTTCACCCCGTCGGCCAGCTTCGACGCGCTCGTCACCTTCGACCGGCAGGTGCAGGATTTCGACCCGGTGCTGGGCCCGCTGACTGCACCGAACGATTTCTTCGCCGCCTTTCTGCCGCCCGCGCTGGTCAACCAGGATGTGCGCGAGGGCGTCTATAATGTGATCGCGGGCCAGGATCTCTACGGCAAATACCGATCCTCCGGCATTACCGGAGAGATGAACTGGCGTCTCGACGGCGCGACGCTGACCTCCGTCACCGCCTATCGCGAGAGCAAGGACGACATTCTTCAGGATTATTCGACCGCGGGCCTCTACCTCGCCAATCGCGATCAGAAATATTGGCAGTTCAGCCAGGAACTGCGCGCGTCGGGCGACCTGTTCAGCGGCTTCGACTATGTGGTCGGCCTCTATTATTTCAAGAGCCGCTATCATCTCGACCAGTATACCGCCGTTTTCGGCGCCGCGCCGACCCATCAGGACACGACCGGCTGGTCGGAATCCTATGCCGGCTTCGTCGATTTCAACTGGGAGATTTTCGACAAGGTGCGCCTGTCGGGCGGCGGGCGCTGGACGCATGACGAAAAGCAGCTGGCGACCGCCTTCACCGATCCGGGCAACAGCGCCGCCAACTTCACCGGCGCGCGCAACAGCAAGACGTGGAAGAAGTTCACGCCCAAGATCGGCGTCGACTATCGCCCCGGCAGCGACCTGATGGTCTATGCCAGCTGGTCGCGCGGCTATCGCTCCGGCGGGTTCAACGGACGCGGGCTGACGCCCTATTCCTCCGCCCTGCCCTATGACCCGGAAACGGTCGATGCCTATGAAGTCGGCTTCAAGAGCGAATTCCTCGACCGCCGGGCGAGCTTCAACGTCGCCGCCTTCTATTCGGACTATAGCGACATCCAGCAGACCAGCACCGTCTCCGTGCCGGGCGTCGCGCTGCCGCAGACGGTGGTGATCAACGCGGCCGCGGCGAAGATCAAGGGGCTGGAGGCCGACCTGACGCTGCGCCTTGTCGAAGGGCTGACGCTGCGCGGGTCGATGGGCTATACCAACAGCAAGTTCAAGGGCTTCCTCGTCGCCCAGCCGGTTACGACCACCACCGGCGCGATCACGCGCACCTTCGATTTCTCGGGTGTCGACATGATCTACGCGCCGAAGATCACCGCGTCGGTCAACGCCGAATATGCCGCGCCGCTCAATATGGGCCGCTTCGACGGCACGCTGAAGTTCAATGTCGGCTATCGCTATCTCTCGCCCTACGACCAGCAGGTGTCGGCGGACCCGGCGATCTACCCGACCGCGATCACCGCGCCCGCGGGTGCCGTCGTCACCGTGCCGCGCAACGACCCGCGCCTGCGGTCCGACGCGCAGAACCTGATGGACGCCAGCGTCTCGCTGATCTTCAACATCAACGACCGGGCGAAATATCGCGTGACCGGCTTCGTGCGCAACCTGCTGGACGATCGGGGCACGCAGACGGCGTTCACCGCCTCGGCCTTCCCGGTCTACTGGGGCTTCGCCACCGCCCGCGAACCGCGCGTCTACGGCGTGCAGCTGGGCTTCGAATTCTGATGGAAGCGGCGGCGCCGGGGCGATGCTTCCGGCGCCGTGGCTTGGAAAATACCTTGCAAAAAGGCGAGGTGGGAAGAGGACGTCAAGCCCTCCCCTTCAGGGGAGGGGTTGGGGGTGGGGTCTATCCACAAAATCCAGCGTTTGTATCCAGCGGCGCCACCCCACCCCTCGGTCCCCTCCCCTGAAGGGGAGGGGAGGATAAGGATATGACCACCCCCCTTTTCATTTGATCGTCACCCGCACTTCCTTCAGCGTGCCGGTGAAGGCGCTGGCGGCGCTGGCATAATCCGGGCTGACCGGGGTGATCCGGTCGATGCCGATATCCAGCCCCTCGGTGTGCGACATCCAGCCCGCCACGGTCTGCGCGATGCGTCCTTGCGCGACCGCCTTGCCGTCGACGCGGAGCGTCAGCGTGCCGCCGGTGCGGAGCGCCTGCGCGTCGGCCTGGAACTCGGCGGACAGCAGATGCGCGCCCGGCGGCAGCGGCGTGTCCGCGGCGATGGAATATTGATCCGTCCCCACCGCATTATAATGGAACACCGGCCGCCCGTCCTTCAGATAGAAGCTGTAGCCGCCATAGCGCCCGCCCTGCGCGATCATCACGCCGCTCGCGCCGGGCGAGGACAGCGCGACATCGGCCTCGATCGTGAAGCTGCGCCCGATCGTGTGCGGCGCGGCATCCTCGTTGATCGTCCCGATCCCGGCCGGATAGACGAAATGCGTCCGCTCCCGTCCCAGCGAGGGCCGCCCTTCGGTGCCCTGGCTGTAATCGTGGATCGGCAGGATGTTGCTCCGCGCCGCCTCGGCCCAGAACAGATCCTGCATCTCCTTCAGCTTGGCCGGGTTGGACCTGGCGAGATCGCGCGCGGTGGCGAAATCCCTGTCGAGGTGGAACAGGCTCCATACCCGGTCCTCCGGTCCCATCGTCGCCTTGCGGTCCTCGCCCACGCCCACTTCCCATGCCGTGCGCTTGGGCAGCGTGCCGGCGACCCAGCCGTCCTTGTAGATGCCGAAATTCTCCATCATCTCGAACACCTGCTGGCGGCGCGCGGACGGCGCGTCGGGCCTGTCGAAGCTGTAGGTCAGGCTGATGCCGTCGATCGGCTGCTGCCTCACCCCGCCCAGCGTTTCCGGCGGCGTCACCCCGGCGGCTTCCAGCACCGTCGGCATGATGTCGCTGACATGCGCATATTGCGAGCGCAGCCCGCCCTTGTCGGTGATGCGCTTGGGCCAGGACAGCACCATGCCGTTGCGCACGCCGCCCGCCTGAGAGGCGACCTGCTTCCACCACGGGAAAGGCGCGTTCATCGCCCAGCCCCAGGCGGCGGGGAAATGATTGTAGAGCGCCGGGCCGCCGATCTCGTCGATGCGCCCCGCCAGTTCCGCGAAATTCTCCTTGCGGCCGGTGATGGCGGACTGCTCATAGGCGAGGCCGTCCAGCCCCCCTTCGGCGCTGGCGCCGTTGTCGCCCTCGATATAGATGATCAGCGTGTTGTCGAACTGGCCGCTCTGCCGGATCGCGTCGATCAGGCGGCCGGTCTGGTGATCGGAATAGGCGACCGTCGCCGCGAACGCCTCCATCAGCCGCGCATAGACCTTCTTCTGCTCCGCCGTCAGCGACGCCCATGCCGGAAGCGAGGCGGGGCGCGGCGTCAACTGGGCATCGGCCGGGATCACGCCCAGCCGCTTCTGCCGGGCGAAGCTTTCCTCGCGCAATTTGTCCCAGCCCTGATCGAACTTGCCGCGGAACCGCTCCAGCCACTCCTTCGGCGCATGATGCGGCGTGTGCGACAGGCCCGGCGCATAATAGATGAAGAAGGGCTTGTCCGGCGCGGCGGCCTTTTGCGTGCGCATCCAGTTGATCGCGCGGTCGGCCATGTCCTTTTCGAAGAAATAGCCGGGGTCGCCGTGCGGCGGCTCGACTGGCACGGTGTTCTCGACGATCGCGGGCGCCCACATCGACGTGTCGGCCGACAGGAAGCCGTAGAAATATTCGAAGCCCAGCCCGGTGGGCCAGCGGTCGAAGGGACCTGCGGGGCTCATTTCCCAGTCCGGGGTCAGGTGGCTCTTGCCGAACATCGCGGTGTTGTAGCCGTTTTCCTTGAGGATTCCGGCCATGGTGCCTGCGGATTTGGGGATGACCGTGGTATATCCGTCATAGCCGCTGGGCAGGTTGGTGACGTTGCCCATGTTCACATTATGCGGCATCCGCCCGGTCAGCAGCGACGCGCGGGTGGGCGAGCAGAGCGCGGTGGTGTTGAAGCGGTTGTAGCGCAGCCCCTGCTTCGACAGCGCGTCGAAGGTCGGCGTGGCGATCGGCCCGCCGAAGGTGCTGGTCGCGCCGAAGCCGACATCGTCGGTCAGGATCACGAGCACATTGGGTGCGCCCCTGGGCGCGGCCGGATTGGACGGCCAGACCGGCGCATGGGTTTCCGCGACGCTGCGGCCGACCTTTCCGGCGAGAGGATCGCTGCCCGCCCCCTGCGCAAGGGCGAGGGCGGGCGCGGCAAGCAGGCCGCACAGTGCGGTGAAGCCGGCCAGATAAGCCTTCAGGTCTTGCGCGCGCCTGGGCTGCGGGATGTGCGACATGTCGGGAACTCCGGAGAATCTGGGAAAAAACGGGCCGGACGGTCCCGAAGGAACCGCCCGGCCGAGGCGAGGTATTCAGTAGCGGAAGGTCGCCTGCACCTGCACGGTGCGCGGCTGCGAGGCGAAGCCGATCTGGTCGGCGATCGTGCCGCTGAGCGTGCCCGTGCCCCCGCCGGTATTGGGCGCGTCGGTCCCGCCGGTGGCGTACCAGCGGTTGGTCAGGTTCTTGCCGATGACCGCCAGCTCCCAGCGCTCGTCCTCGCTGGAGAGGCGCAGCGACGCGTCGAGGCTGACATATCGGTGCTGCCGCGTATACGGGTTGCCGAAGGCGCTGGCGAGATAGGAGGCGCTGTAGCGGCCATCGGCCGACAGGCCGAGCGTCCAGCCCGCCGATATCGGGGTTTCGTAATTGACGCCCAGCGATGCGGTCCATTCCGGCGCGTTGGCGGTCGGGCTGCCCTTCAGATTCTGCCGGTTCGCCGCCGCGTCGGTGGCGGGGTTGAACGGGCGGGCGGTGCCGTTCGCGCTGCCGTCGTCGACATAGACGAGGTTGCAGCCACGGTCGCGGGTCTGGCCGGCATAGCAGGGCGCGCCGATCGCATCGCCATAGCGCGCCCGGTTATAGTTGAGCGTGCCATGGATATCGAGGCCGTCGATCGACCGGGGCGCATATTCGAATTCCAGCTCCACGCCCCTGGTCCGCGCCGATCCGGCGTTGATCGTGGTGAAGGCGAAGGTGTCCGACCGGAAGAAATCGAGCTGAAGGTTGGAATATTTATAGCTGTAGGCGATGACGTTGAAGCGCAGCTGGCGATCGAACAGCATCGTCTTGACGCCGACCTCGAACCCCTTCGCCTTTTCGGGATCGAATTCGAAATCGGCGAGGCCCGCGCTGGGGCTGAGGATGCCCGAGTTCGAGAAGCCGCCGGATTTGTAGGCCGTCTTGTACGCGCCATAGAGGGTGATGTCGCGCACGGGCTTGAAGCTGATCGTCGCTTCGGGCGACCAGTTGTCGAAGCTCAGGTTCGAATCGATCCTCGTATTGGGCAGGAAAATGCCCTGCGCGACGCGGATCGGATGCGAATAGGGCTGAAGGAAATAGCTGTCCTTGGTTTCATGCGTATAGCGCACGCCGCCGGTAAGCTCGATCCGGTCCGACGGATTGACGATGACCTGACCGAAAGCGGCGATGGTTTCGCCCTTGGTCTGGCTGTCCTTGCTGTTGGCGAGATAGCGCTGCCAGCTTTGCGGCGCGCCGCTGTTCTCCAGCCCGCCCGAGGCGGTCCAGGCGAGATAGTCGCGTTTGGTCTTCTGATAATAGCCGCCCAGCATCGCGTTGACCGGGCCGTCATAGCTGGTCAGCGCGCGCAGCTCCTCCGAAAAGGCGTGATAGGTCGACCATTCGGTCGCGAACACGCCCGGCGCGCCTGCCCGCGACACGCTGTCGCCGTCGAACTGGAAGATGTTGCGGTTCCAGTTGTAATTGGTGACGGAGGACAGCGAGAGGGCATCGAGCTGCCAGTTCAGGTTCGCGTTGACCGCCCAGCTGCGATAGGAATTGCCGGTCTGGCCGCTGGCGTTGGCATAGGGCACCGATGCGGCGATGGCGGCGGGAAAGCGATTGGCCGAGGACCGGAAGCTGCGCCCGCAGGCAATGGCCGGATTGCCCGCCGACGCGCCGGTCGGGCAATAATAGAGCACCGAGGCGGCGGACGGGTTGTCGATTTCGTTGGTGCCGAAATTGGCCTTGACTGTCGCGGTGAAATCGCTCGTCGGCTCCCACTTCACCGTGCCGCGGACATAGAATTCCTTGCCGCGGTCGTCCCCCGCCGGGCCGGAGACATGGTTGGTCGGCGTCACCACCTGCGCGGTGGAGATGCGGTCGGACGTCGGATAGATCTGGTCGGTGCCGATCTGGTCGAAATAGCCGCGCCCCATCTTGCTCGCCCGCATCGCGAGGCGGACGCCGAGCGTGTCGCTGACCGGGGTGGACAGGATCGCCTCCCCCACCATCTGCTGCGCCTTGAACTCGTACCCGGCGCGGGCGATCACCTCCAGCCGGTCGCCGGGATCGGCGGTGGTGATGGACACCACGCCCGCCGTCGCGTTCTTGCCGAAGAACAGCGCCTGCGGTCCCTTCAATATTTCGAGCCGGCCGAGATCGAAAAAGCCCTCGTTGATCGTGCGGCCCTGGCCATAATAGGCGCCGTCGACGATCACCGCGACCGACTGCTCGAGGCCGATCGACGTGGTGTTGGAACCGATGCCGCGCAGCACCAGCGTCGCGCCCGATCCCGAAGGGGAACGCCCGATCACGAAGGACGGCGTCTGGGCGGCCACGCGCTCCAGATTGCTGAGGTCGTAGTTCAGGATTTTCTCGGCGGAGATTGCCGTCACCGCGACCGGCACGTCCTGCGTGGTTTCCGCGCGCTTGCGGGCGGTCACGACGACATCCTGAATCCCGCCCGTGTCGGCGGCCTGCTCCTGCGCGAGGACATCCCCGGCACAGGTCGCGCTCGCCAGCAGCGCGGCGGTCAGCAGCTTCAGATTCCGTCCTTTTCGGTGCACAGCACTCATATCCCCTCCCTGTTTCTTGTTCGCCGCGACTCACGCGTCCGGGATATCTCCAACAAACCCTATCCGAATGAATAACGCACCTGACTTTTTATATAGCCTATAAACTTGCGATAATATTCCCGAAAATCCGATTTTTTCCAGAAAACCGCCGATATATCTAACTCATATGAGTTATATGAAGCATAACATTATTGACTGATTAACGCATATGTTTTAACGATCATGGCCATGGATGACATGGCTTCGGCGTCGGATGGCGCGGGTGAACGGCTCGAAAATCCCGCTGCGGACAGCCCCACGGACAGCAAGGTGCAACTGATCCTCGCGGGCGAGCGCCTGTTCGCGCGGCGCGGCATGGAGGGGGCTTCGCTGCGTGAGATCGCGGTGGCCGCCGGGCACGGCAACAACAATGCGGTGCGCTATCATTTCGGCTCGAAAGAGGGGCTGGTTCAGGCGATCTTCCTTCATCGCGTCGCGCAACTGGAACCGTTGCGCCACCGGCTGATCGGCCGAGTGGACGAGCGGAAGCTGACCGGCGACGTCCGCTCGCTGATGGAGGTCATCGTGCTGCCCTATCTGACGCTGCGCGACAGCGAGGGCCGCTTCTCCTACCCGTCCTTCCTGCTGCAATATCTGCTGCATTACCGGCCCAAGGGCATGATGCATGCGGCGGACGATGCCTCGGCGGTCTCGCCCAGCCTGCACCGGACGATGGACCTGCTGCGCAGGCGGCTCTTCTATCTGGCGCCCGAAGCGGTGGAACGGCGCATCATGGTCGCGACCTCGACCTTCCTTGCGGTGCTGATCAATACCGAGAACCTGCTGCTCCAGCCGGACCGGAACGAGTTCCGCTCGATCATCGACGACACGCTCTGCCAGATGGTCGCCTCGCTCACCGCTCCGGCAAGCCGCGTGGCGGATTTCATCGACGACAGCTTTACCGGCTGAGATCGGCCCGGAACCATGATAGGCTGACGACCGCCCGGAAAAAGGGCGGGAACGGCTCAGGAGGGGGAAGCATGCGGGCGCAACGGGCGGCAGGTGCCCATAAGACGGCGCAGCGGATCGCGCTGATCCTGCTCGCCGCAAGCGCCGGGTCGATGCCGTCGCTGCAACCGCTCATCGTCGGCAGCCTGCTCGATGCAGGCCATGTCAGCCTGCACCAATTGGGCCATGTCGCCGCGATCGAGGCGCTGAGCATGGCGGCGGCGGTGCTGCTCGCCCCGTCCCTGCCGCTGCTGCGCGACTTCGGACGGACCGCTGCCATGGCGCTGCTGGTCATGATCGCCGCCAATGTCGCGACCGGCTTCAGCCATGGCGGGGCGGTCATCGCCTGCCGCGCCGTCGCGGGCCTCGGCGAGGGGCTGCTGCTGTGGATTTTCGTCGGCGCCATCACCCGCGAGCCGGACCCCGGCCGCATCTTCGCCGTCTATGTCACGGTCCTCGCCGCATGGGGTTTTCTCCTCTCCTCGCTGATCTCGCACTGGCTGGCGCCGGCGCTCGGCCCGCGCGGCCCCTATCTAGCTTTCGCCGCGATCAATATCGCGTTGCTGCCCTTCTGCCGCTTCGTCCCGGCCCCGGCCCCGCCCTTGCCCTCGCCCTCGCCGCCGGACGGCCCGCGCGGCGCGCTGCCGCCGGCCGGTCTTGTGGGCCTTGGCGGCGTCGCGCTGTTCCTGTGCGGAATCATGGCCTTCTGGTCCTATGCCGTGCCGCTGATCCGGGAAACGACGAGCACCGGCCTGGCGATGGAGACGGTCGTGCCGTTCGTGATCGGTGTGCACATCCTCGGCGGTCTGGTCGCGGCGCTGACGAGCCGGTTCCCCCCGGTGCTCGCCTGCACGCTCGGCCCGCTGGCGCTGACGCTGTGCATGGCCGCCGTCGTGCTGGTGGACTCGCTTGCCGTCCAATATCTCGCGCTGCTGCTGTTTTCCTTCCTGTGGATGTTCGTGCCGCCGTTCCAGTTGCCCCTGCTGCTGGCGATCGATCCCACCGCGCGCGCCGCCGCCTCCATCGCCGGCGGCCATCTGATCGGCCTTGCCGCAGGGCCCTTTCTCGCCTCGCTGGCGGTGACGCGGGCAAGCGCGCAGGGCGTATTGATCGTGGCGGCGGCCTGCCTCATCGCCGCCGCGTCGATGCCGCTGCTGGCGCTGGCGCTGGCCCGCCGTCGCCCTTTTTGAAGGGTGACGTAAAAACGCAGACAGATTCGAGTGGACAGCGGCTTTCGGCCAGAAGCGGACAAATCCTCCCCGGTACGGGGAGGCGGACCGCCCACAGGGCGGTGGAGGGGCACCATCCATCAAGCGTAACGTCCAGCGGCCTGTGCCCCTCCACCATGCTCCGCATGGTCCCCCTCCCCCAAGGGGGAGGAGTGGCGGTTAACCACCCAAACCCGGTTTTCAAGACCTCCGTTTGCAAGGGATATCATCGCCAAAAAGAAAGGCCGGGAACATCGCCCCGGCCCTTCCCTTATCCCGTCACCGGGCCGCTCGCCTCAGAGCTTGCCCTCGACGAATTTGGCCAGCGTGTTCTGGAACTGGCGGATCTGGATTTCCTGATAATTGGCCAGCTCCACACGGTCGTTCATCGTCGCCTTCAGGCCCGTCTGCACATAGGGCAGATTCTCCATGTCCTGCTCGAACACATCGCCCAATATGCCCAGTTCCGGCGCCTCGGTCCATTTCTGGTCCAGGCCGAGGAGCTTCATCTCCGGCGCCCTCGGCCGTTCCTGCCCCGGCGGCACGCGGGTGAGGATGCGGACTTCCATCAGGCAATGGTCGACATCGTGCCAGGGGCGCCAGCGATAGACGATATTGGGCTGGAACCCGGCCCAGGGGCTGAAGTTCGGGAACACATTGTAGAGGATCGCGTCCATCATCTCCGCATCTGAGGCGAAGCTGACGTCATGGCCGAACATCCGCGTCGTCGTTTCCCGCAGCGACGCGCCCAGCGCCGCGCGCGCGGTCATGCCCTCCGGCACCTTCACGTTGAAGCCGCCCGCGTCCTGATCCTCGTAATTGTCGGACGAACGGCCGTTATATTTGACGAACTCGTCGACGATCCACTGCTGCGGCCTGCCCTTGGGGTCGAGATGCGGCGACATGGTGCCGAACGGCGTCACCGTCATGTTCACATAGTCGCCATAGATGTTGTAGAGCGAATTGGCGTCGCCGGTGAACGGCAGCAGCTGCGGATGGGTGACGACGGTGTGCCAGCTTTCCATGAAAGCCTCCATCACCACCTTCCAGTTGGCGGGCACCACCTTGCCGACCCACAGGGCGGTCGCGCATTCCTCATGCTTCCAGCGCTGGAAATGCTCCGGCATCGGCGCGAGATAGTCTTCGAGGCTCGGCCCCTCGGCCGCCTCGCGCAGGAAGATATAGCCGCCCCAGCGCCCGACGCTGATCTCCGGCAGCTTCATCGCCTCGTCGCTGAGGTGCGAGAAGTCCCAGCGGCAGGGTATCTGCTTGAGCGTGCCGTCATTGTTCCAGGTGAAGCCGTGGAACGGGCATTGCAGCTCGCCGGTCCAGCCGTCCCCGGTCTTGAGCTTGCGCCCGCGATGCAGGCAGACATTGGCGAAGGCGCGGACGGAGCCGTCCTCCTGCCGGATGACGATGAAGGATCTGCCGACATTCTCATAGACGATATAGTCGCCCGGTTCGGGCAGTTCCTCCTCGCGCGCGGCGAATTGCCAGACGCGCGGCCACATCTTCTGCCTTTCCAGCTCGAAAAAGGCCGGGTCGGTGTAGCGGCTCGCCGGAATCGGCGCGGAGCCGAGATTTTCATATTCGTCGGTATAGAGGAACTCCGGCACCGGGTTGGTGTCGGCCAGCGCCAGATCGCGCACCGATTCGCCGGGGCAGCGCGCCAGCGGCGCTCCCTTTATGCGAGGATCGCTCTCAGCCATTCAATCTTCTCCCAATCTCCTGTGACGTCATGGGCGTCTTTCCGCAACCGGATGCGCAGCCCTGCATCTTTGTTGAACGGTTGTTCAACCTTTTTTACTGCGCAACCATTCCTCCGTCCACGGTGAATTCGGCCCCCGTAATATATTTTGCATCGTCGGAGGCGAGGAAGGCGACCATCGCGCCGATATCCTCCGGCTCGCCCATGCGGCCCATCGGCACGGCGGCGGTGATCTGGTCGAACACTTCCTTGTTGTCCGCGATCGCCACCTTCTGCATGTCGGTCCAGATCATGCCGGGGTGGACGGTGTTGACGCGGATATTCTCCTTCGCGGTTTCCAGCGCGACGCTCTTGGAAAAGAGGCGCACGCCGCCCTTGCTGGCGGCATAGGCGGCGGTGCCTTCGACGCCGACGAGGCCCGCGACCGACGACATGTTGACGATCGATCCGCCGCCGCCCTGCCGGCGCATCTGGTCGACGCCCGCCTTGGTGCCGAGGTAGACGCTGTCGAGGTTGACGCTGATCTGCCGGTCCCAGTCGGCCTTGGTCATCGCGCTCATCGGCCGCAGCACGGCGATGCCCGCATTGTTGACGAGGATGTCGAGCCGCCCATAGGCGCCGACCACCGCCTCGATGACCGCGGCCCAGCCCGCTTCGTCGGTCACGTCCTGCGCCATCGCGCTCGCCTGATGGCCCTCGCGGCGCAAGTCCTCCGCGCGGGCGGCGACGGCGTCTGCGTCCAGGTCGGTGAGGAAGAGGCTGGCCCCCTGCCGCGCCATCAGCCGCGCCGCCGCGAAGCCGAGCCCGCCCGCCGACGCCGCGCCCGTCACCAGCGCGGTCTTGCCCCGAAGGTCGATCATCATAGGCCGCAATCCTCTCCTGCTTTCGCCTTTTGCCGAATTTCGGGGAATAAGGAGGCAAAAGGCGCGCGGGTGCAACTAGCGCTAGTCAGAGTGCAGCCCCGCGCGCGATGCGGTATCTATGATAGTCGGGTGACTCGAACCCGATGGTTCGCGCGCGCAAGACGAGGCCGAAGAGGCCCGCCAAGGATTGAGAGGTCAAGATGGGCTATCAGGATACTATCGGCCGCGAGGCCGGCAAGATGCTCGAATATGTGGAAACCGGCACGACGGACAGCGCCGAAACCACGCTGGAGGTCCCCGCCACCGCCTATACCGACCCCGCCTATTTCGAGCGGGAGAAGGCGGAGATCTTCATGAAGCTGCCCCTGCTGGCCGCGCTGAGCGCCGAGATTCCCAATCCGGGCGATTACAAGGCGATGGAATTGCTGGGCAAGCCGCTGCTGATCACGCGCAAGCCGGACGGCACGGTCGCGGCGATGCTGAACGTGTGCACCCATCGCGGCATGATCCTGAAGCCGGAGGGTCATGGCAATGCCCGGCGCTTTTCCTGCCCCTATCATGCGTGGACCTTCGGCAATGACGGCAAGCTTCTGGGCGTGGCCGACCCGCAGAAATTCGGGCCGATCTGCAAGGAGGAGCGCAACCTCACCGCGCTGCCGGTGGCGGAGGCGGGCGGCATCATCTGGGTGTGCCTGACGCCGGGGCGGGAATTCGACATCCGCAAGCATCTGGGCGGCATGCTCGACGATCTCGAATTTTACGGCCTCGACAAATGGCATTATTGCGGCACCCGGCGCATCTACGGCCCCAATTGGAAGATCGCCTATGACGGCTATCTGGAGGGCTATCATTTCGCCGCCGCGCACCCGACCACCATCCATCCGCGCAGCTTCAGCAACATCATGCACTTCACCGCCTTCGGCCCGCACATGCGCGTCGGCTATCCGCAGACGCGGATCAAGGAGGCGCTGGGCGCGCTTCCCCCCGACAAATGGGGCGAGCATGAGAATGACGGCTATGATTTCGTGCGCACCATCTTCCCCAATGTCAGCATCTTCTTCGCGCCGGAAATCACGCAGGTCGCGCAGCTGATCCCCGGCGACACGCCGGACAGCAACGTCACCAACCTGATGTTCATCCGCCGCGATCCCCCGCGCGACGCCGAGGACGCCGCCGCGATCGAGGGCATGATGGACTGGCTGCGCGACGTGGTGAACGAGGAGGATTACGGCGTCGGCCTGCAAGTGCAGAAGGGGCTGGCATCGGGCGCGCTCCAATCGGTGATCTTCGGCAGGAACGAGCGCGGCAACCATTATTTCCACAATTATGTGGACTATCTGCTCCGCGCCGATCCCGATGAGGAACCGCCGGTGCTGTAAGCGGGATCGGGCCGCGCCGTGCGGAAAAGGGGAGCTGCGAGGCTCCCCTTTTTCGTGAGCGGTCAGCCATTCCTCCCCCTTGGGGGAGGGGGACCATGCGAAGCATGGTGGAGGGGTACAGGCCGCCGGACGTGACGCTCGATCAACCGGGCATTGCGCTTGACCGATGGTGCCCCTCCACCACCCTGCGGGCGGTCCCCCTCCCCGTACCGGGGAGGATCAGGCTATAATCGCAACCGGTCCGCTCAAAGCGTCGTCACGCCCTCGTTCAGCCGCACGATGGTCTTGCCGGTGGTCTTGCCCGACATCAGGTTGATGAAGGCGGACGGAGTGTTTTCTATGCCGGTCGTCACATTTTCCAGCGCGATGAGGTCGCCCGCCTTGATCCACGCCGCCAGCTGCGATTCCGCTTCCTCCAGCATGTCGAGATGCTCATAGGCGAGGAAGCCGCGCATGGTGATGCGGTGGACCAGCACCTGCCAGAGGTTGAGGATCGGCACGGGCTGGTCGTGGTTGTTATAGTTGGCCATCATGCCGCACACGACGATACGGCCGAAATCCCGCATATTGGGCAGCATGGTATCGAGGACGGTGCCGCCGACATTGTCGAAATAGACGTCCGCGCCATCCGGACAGGCCGCCTTGATCGCGGCCCCCAGATCCGCTTCCGCGCGATAGTTGACCGCCGCGTCGAGGCCGAAGGTGCCCGTCACCAGATCGGCCTTGTCCTGCCCGCCGACGATGCCGACCGTGCGGCATCCGCTCAGCCGCGCGATCTGGCCGCCGACGCTGCCGACCGCGCCCGCCGCCGCGCTCATCACCACCGTCTCGCCCGCCTTCATCTCGCCGATGCGCTTCAGGCCGACATAGGCGGTGATGCCCGACCAGCCGAGCGCGCCCATATAGGCGGTCAGCGGCACCGACGGGTCGACATGGACATTCTCGATCGCGAAATTATTCGGGTTGAGGATCGAATATTCCTCCCAGCCGACGAAGCCGCGGCCGTAATCGCCTTCCTTGAACGCCGGGTTGCGCGAGCGGACGACACGGCCCAGCACCATGGTCGGGATGAGGCCGCCGATCGGCACGGCGGGCAGATAGCTGTCGTCCCGGTCGTCCAACATGCCGCGCACGGCGGGATCGATGGCGAAGACCTGATTTTCCAGCAGCACCTCGCCCTCTTGCAGCTCCCGCACCGGGCTTTCGGCCAGGCGGAAATTTTCGGGCGCCGGCACGCCATCGGGCCGGGAAGCGAGAACGATCTGACGATTGAGCACCTGTCTCTCCCTATTTCTGGTTCCGCCCCTTATGTCATCATTGAAAAAAGAGGCGCACTGGCGGAAAAGCCAGCACGCCCCATTTTCGTCGCCATCGGGTGGACCAGAGCGCTCAGCGCGGCGCCATGCGCAGCGCGCCGTCGAGGCGCACCGACGCCCCGTTCATATAGCTGTTGCGGATGAGGAACAGCGCCGTTTCCGCATATTCCGAAGGCTTGCCCAGCCGCTTCGGGAAGGGCACCGTCGCACCGAGCGAATCCTGCACATTCTGCGGCAGGCCCAGCAGCATCGGCGTGCCCAAAATGCCGGGCAGGATGACGTTGCAGCGTATCCCCTCGCCCATCAGGTCGCGGGCGATCGGCAGGGTCATGCCCTTCACCCCGGCCTTGGAGGCGGCATAGGCGGCCTGGCCGATCTGCCCGTCCTCCGCCGCGACCGAGGCGGTGTTGATGATGACGCCGCGCTCGCCATCCTCCAGCGGATCGAGCGTCAGCATGCCCGCCGCCGATTTGGCGGTGCAGGCGAAGGTGCCGATCAGGTTGATGGTCACCGTGCGCGCGAAGGCGGCGATGCGGTGCGCGGTCGGCGCGCCCGTTTCCCGGTCGCGGCTGGCGGTCTTTTCCCCGGTGGCGATGCCGGCGCAGTTGACCAGCACCCGCTCCTGCCCATGGACCGCGCGCGCCCTGGCGAAGCCCGCGTCGAGCGATGCCTCGTCGGTGACGTCGACCGCGCAGAAGGCGCCGCCGATCGCCGCCGCCACCGCTTCCCCGCGTTCGGCGTTGAGGTCGAAGATCGCGACCTTTGCCCCTGCCGCCGCGAGCGCGCGCGCGGTCGCTTCCCCCAGTCCCGATGCGCCACCGGTGACGATGGCGGCCACGCCGCTTACATCCATTGTGCTTCCTTTCCGACAACAGCCCTATGGGGCACGCTACTGCCACAGACCTTGGGCCCCATCGTCCTCTCCCAAATGATAGTTCTCCGCCCGTGCGCCCGCGCGGTAGCATGGCGGGTAAGGATAAGGACTCGCCCCTGGGGCGACTATATGAGGAGACGCGCCATGGGGCACCCGACCCCGCATCCACTCACCATCGACGGGCGCGACCCGTCCTGCCTGCGCGGCGACCCGATCACCGGCGACCGCTACACCTCCCGCGAGTTCATGCGGAAGGAATGGGACCATATGTGGACCCGCATCTGGCATGTCGCGGGCCGCACCGCCGAGCTGGAGGAGCCGGGCGATTATGTCGTCCACGATTTCATGCACGAATCGGTCATCTGCATCCGGCAGGAGGACGGATCGATCCGCGCCTTCTACAATAACTGCCAGCATCGCGGCATGCGCCTCACTGAAAGCAGCGCCAGCACCGACGCCTTCACCTGCCCCTATCATGGCTGGAAATGGGGCAAGGACGGCGCGCTGCTGTTCGCGCAGGATGCGGAGATCGACTTTCCGCAGGGCAACCCCTGCGGCAAGCTGCGCCTGAAGGAACTGCGCTGCGACATATGGGGCGGCTTCGTCTGGTATACGATGGACGAGAACGCGCCGCCGCTGCTCGACTATCTCTCCCCGATCCCGGAACTCTATCGCAACTATCCGATGGATACGGCGGTGCGCGTGTTCTGGATGAAGATCAACCTCAACACCAACTGGAAGTTCGCGACCGACAATTTCTCGGAAAGCTATCACACCCGCACCGCCCATCCACAGGTGCCGCCGTGGATCGATCAGGATGTCGACACCGCCCGGCATGAAGTGTTCCCCAATGGCCATGGCCGCACGGTGCAGCCGATGCGCCCGTCGCTCAGCGACCGGCTGCCCGAAGGCGTGCCGCATCCGTTCGACTATATATTGCGCCAGTGGGACATCGATCCCGACGCCTATCCCGATTATGAGACCAAGGCGATGCAGGGCTGGCTCGACCTCAAGGCGGCGAAGCGGCGGCTGTGGAAGGAGCGAGGCTATGTCCATTACGAGCATATGGACGACGAGCAGATCACCGACAGCCCGCATACGGTGATCTTCCCCAATGTCACCATATCCTTCCTGCCGGACAATCTCGTCTTTTTCCGCACCGAGCCGCATGCCGACGACCCCAATAAATGCACCTTCGACCTGTGGTGCATGGCCTTTCCAGTGGAAGGACAGACGGTGGTGGAATCCATCATGGCCGGGCCGCAGCCGCTGCGCGAGGCGGAATTGCAGATACGCGATTTCGACGATGGCCGGGGCGTGCCGGAAATAGAGGGGCAGATCGTCTATCAGGACATGATGCTGGCCGAGGGCATGCAGCGCGGCATGCATTCGCGCGGCTATGCCGACGCCTATCTCTCCGCACAGGAAACGCGCGTCCGCTTCTTCCACGAGGTGCTGAACGATTATATCGAGGGGCGGCGCTGAGAGCGGCGCTGCCTTTCTTTATGGGGCGGGAAGTGAGAATGTCCTTCCCCCCGTTCGCCCTGAGCTTGTCAAAGGGCTGCTTTTCTCTTGGGGAAAGAAGAAGGACAGGGCTTCGACAGGCTCAGCCCGAACGGTTCCTTGATGCCTGAAATTGGCCGAAAACAGTGATCCGATTGTCCGGGGAGAGGCCCTGCACCAGCCTCTCCCCGAACGGTTCAAACCCCGGTCATGCCGGCGGTCGAAGCCCCGTCGATCGCATATTCCGCGCCGGAGATGAACGCCGCGTCGTCCGAGCCGAGAAAGGCGACAAGCGCCGCGATCTCGTCCACCGTGCCCATCCGGCCCATCGGCGACATCGAGCAATAGGCGGCGCGCGCGGCTTCGGGCGCGCCCGATTTCTCGATGATCGCGGTGATCATCTCCGTTTCCACCACGCCGGGCAGGATCGCGTTGCAGCGGATCGGCAGCTTTTCCGTCGCGCAATGGATCGCGATGGATTTCGCCATCGCCAGCACCGCCGCCTTGGTGACGGAATAGGCCATGTAATTGCCCATCACCTTGTGCGCGGACATCGAGGAATTGAGGATGATCGACCCGCCCGGCCCGCCGGGATTGGCGCGCATCAGCTTCACCGCCGTTTTCGCGGTCAGCATCACGCCGGTCTGGTTGACGGCGATGATCGCGTTCCAGTTCTCGACTGAGATCGATTCGACGCTGCCGTCGCCCGCCTCCGTCCCGGCATTGGCGAAGGCGATGTCGAGGCGGCCGAACTCGGCGGAGACGATCGCGGCCAGCGCGTCCCAGTCGCCCTCGTCCTGCACCCGCGCCCTGACGAAGCGCGCGCCGGTTTCCTCGCAGAGGGAGCGCGCGGCCTCCTCCTTCGACCCGGTGAACACCACCCGCGCCCCGTCCCGCGCCAGGCGGCGCACGGCCGCCCGCCCGATGCCCGACGTGCCGCCGGTGACCAGCGCTACCTTGCCCGAAAGATCAGCCATAGTCCTCAACCCTGTCCTCTATCCTAGAGCGTGCCCGTCGCCCGCGCGATCTCGACGGTATCGAAATAATAGGGCGTGATCCCGCAGAATTTGTCGCCGCGCAGGTGGAACACCTCGCACAGCGGCATGGCGAGCCGCTGGCCGTTGTGGCGCGAGGTCGCATGGATGGTCAGCAGCACGATGACGGTATTCTCGGCAATGCAGATATCGCTGGTTTCGAGCGAGGCATCGTCCCAGAAGGCGAACACCTTGGTATAGAGTTCCCGCAACGCGCCCTTGCCTTTATATTCCCCGGCATAGGGCAGGCTGTCGGCCTCAATGATGCGGAAATCGTCGGTCATCTGGGCCTCCACCTCGTCCCAGCGCCCTTCCGCCGTCAGCCGGTAGAGATTTTCGACCCTTGCCTTGATCGCGGCATAACGTTCGGCATCCATCGTGCATTTCTCCTGATGACCGGGGCGGCGGCGTGACCGGCCGCCGCTCCGAAAAGGCTGGTTATGTCAGAACTGGGTCGAGAGTTGCAGCATCACCGTGCGCGGCAGCGCGCCGAAGCCGAGCTGGTCGGCATGGACGCCCGTCGGCGTGCCGGTGCCGCTGCCGGTGCTCGGCCCATCGACCCCGCCGTTGATATATTGGCGGTTGGTCAGGTTCTTGCCGATCAGCGCGACCTGCCAGCGGTCGTCCTCGGCCCCCACGCGGATGCCCGCGTCCAGCGTCGCATAGGCGCTCTGGTGCGAATAGGGGTTGCCGAAGCCGGAGACGAGATAGGAGTCGCTGTAGCGGACATCGGCGTTCACCCCGACCTTGAGGCCGTTGCCGAGCGCGGTGTCGTAGGACACGCCGAACGCCCCGGTCCAGTCGGGCGCGACCGACAGCGGCTTGCCGCCCAGATCCTGCCGCGTATAGGCGCCGATCGCGCTGTTGAACGCCAGGTTGCACCCTTGCGCCGGGGTCTGCCCGGCATAGCAGGGCGCGAGCGGGAAGCTAGTATAGCGGGCGCGGGTATAGTTGAGCGAGCCGTGGATGTTGAGGCCCGGCACCGCATGTGGCGCGAACTCGAACTCCACCTCGACGCCCTTGGTGCGCGCATCGGCGGTCAGCGTCTGGAAGGCGAAGATCGGCGAGTTGAAGAAGTCGACCTGCAAATCCTTGTACGCATAGGAATAGACGCCGAGGTTCAGGCGCAGCTGGCGGTCGGCCAGCGTGGTCTTGATGCCGCCTTCGAAGCCGCGCGCCTTTTCCGGATCGAAGGTGAGGTCGCTCAGCGGATCGGCCGAGAGCGCCGAATCGATGCCGCCATTGGAAAAGCCGCCCGACTTGTACGCCGTCTTGTACGCGCCGTAGACGAGGATATCCTCGACCGGCTTCCACGTCAGCGACACTTCCGGCGACCAGTTGTTGAAGCTCTGCTTCGCCTCGATCCGGCGGCCTTCGACGAAAATGCCCTGGAAGGCGGCGTTGACATAGGGCTGGCTGAAGAAGCTGTCCTTGGTCTCATGGGTATAGCGCACGCCCGCCGCCAGCTCGACGGTCGGCACGACCTTCCACGTCACCTGCCCGAAACCGGCGATCGTCTCGCCATCGGTGATGGACGCCTTGGTCGAGGCGACATAGCGGTTGGCCCCCGCCGCCGGATTGTCCGGCCCGGCGACGATGCCGCCGGCCATCGGCACCGCCGCGAAGGTCACGAACTGGTCGAACTTGCGCTTGGTCTTCTGGTAGAGCACGCCCGCCATCAGGTTGATCGGGCTGTCGAACTGGGTCAGCACGCGGAATTCGTTCGAAAAGGCGTGCCAGCTGCTGTTCTCGGTCGCGAAGGTGCCGACGTCGCTCGACTGGAAATCGCAGGCGCAGGCCCAGCGGTTGTTGTTCCAGTTGTAATTGGTGACGTTGGTGACGCTGAGGTCGTCGAGATCATAGACCAGCGTGTTGGTCGCCTGCCAGGATTTGTAGCGGTTGTAGAGCGCGCCGTTCTTGCCCGCGAACGGGAAGGTCGCGGCGATGTCGGCCGGGAAGTTGTTCTGGTGCGAGGTGAAGCCGTTGCCGCAGGCGATGCTGCCGTTGAGCGAGCTGACGCCATTGGCGCACTCGTACATCACATAATTCCACGAACTGTTGTTCGTCTTGCTGTAGTCGCCGGAAACCTTCAGCGTGTTGGTGATGCCCTCGCCGCCGTCCCATTTCAGCGTCAGGCGGCCGAGCAGCTCCTTCTCGCCCGGCTGCTCGTCGGCGGCGGGCAAGGCGGTGTGCTGCGTCGCGGTCGCGAAGTCGGCGGTGGTGTAATAATTGCGCGCGGGCGAATCGTTGCGATAATAGCCGCCCCACATCTTCGACCCGCGCACCGCGAGGCGGACGCCCAGCGTGTCGGACAGCGGCAGCGAGCCGATCAGCTCCACCTGCGCCTGCTCCGACTTGAATTCATAGCTGACGCGGCCCTTATATTCCGGCGTGTCGCCCGGATCGGCGGTGGTCAGCGAGATCACGCCGGCGGTCGCGTTCTTGCCGAAGAACAGCGCCTGCGGACCTTTCAATATTTCCACCCGCGCCAGATCGAAAAAGCCCTCGTTGATGATGCGGCCCTGCCCGTAATAGACGCCGTCGACCACCACGGCGACCGACTGCTCGATGCCGATCGAGGTGGAGGAGGAGCCGATGCCGCGCATCGTCAGCTGCGCGCCCGAGCCGTTGGACGAGCGGCCGACATTGAGGTTGGGCGTGCGCGCGGCGACCTTTTCGATCGAGGTCAGATCCTGCCGCTGGATCAGCGCCTCGGACAGGGCGGTGACGGCGACCGGAATATTCTGCACGCTTTCCGCCCGCTTGCGCGCGGTCACGACGATGTCCTCCAGGCCGCCCTGCGTCACGGCCTCGGCGGCGGGCTGGGGCTGGTTGTCCTGCGCATGGGCCGGCTGCGCCAGCGCGACCGACAGGCTCGCGGCGCTCGCCGCCGCGCACAGAAGCCGTTTATCGAAGGGCCTTTTCATATCCTCACCTCATTGCCTGTTCTGTTTTCACGGGGCGCCACGATGGCCGGGGCAGACCGCTGCCCGCCCCCGATCCCGACGCAACCAAAATGCGCCTTCCGGCGAAAATCCGAACCTGTAAAAAGCAGCAGGTGATGCCGGATCGCCGCAGGCCGAATAGTCGGCGCGGAAATCGCCCCGCCACAGGGCGCGATCATCGGGATGAGGATCATTATGTCGACCAGACTGAAAGGGCGGGTTGCGCTGGTTTCCGGCGCCTTGAGGGGCATTGGCAGGGCGATAGCGGAGTGCCTCGCCGCCGACGGCGCGACGGTGATCGTCACCGATCTGGACGCGGAGGACAGCCCCGACGCGACGGCTGCCCTAGCGGAAATCACAGGGTCGGCCTATATCCGGCTCGACGCCACCGAGGAGAGCGCCTGGCAGGCCGCGCGCGACCGGGTGGAGCGCGACCATGGCCGACTCGACATCCTGGTCAACAATGTCGGCGCGGACCTGACCGGCAAGGTGCAGGATCTGGAGCTGGCGGCGTGGCGCAGGCTGATGGCGCTGAACCTCGACAGCGTGTTCCTCGGCACCAAGACCTTCCAGCCGCTGCTGGCGCGCACCGGCGCGGGCACGCCCTATGGGTCCAGCATCGTCAACATCAGCTCGATCATGGGGCTGGTCGGCATGGGCGAGGTGTCGGCCTATAATGCGTCCAAGGGGGCGGTGCGGCTGTTCACCAAGTCCAACGCGCTGGAATTCGCCGATGCGGGCGTGCCGATCCGCGTCAACAGCGTGCATCCCGGTTTCGTCGAAACCCCGCTGCTGTGGCAGGGCATGGAACGCTGGGCGCAGCGCGACGGCACGCTGACCGCGCAGCAGCTGGTCGATGCGATGGCGCAGAGCACGCCGGTCAAGCGGCTCGCCCAGCCGGTCGAGATCGGCAAGGTCGTCGCCTTCCTCGCCAGCGACGACGCCAGCTACATGACCGGCAGCGAGGTGGTTGTCGACGGCGGCTGGACGGCAAGATAGGACGGGCGGAGGTTCAGCCCATGCGGGCCTGCGAACCGCGATATCCTGCGCTTCGGTGCTCACGGACCTTGAAGTCCGCTGCGCTCCGATGCTCGGATATCACGCTTCTCGGCTCCACCTGAACTGAACCTCCACCCGTCCTGGTCCTTCAAGATATGGGAGAGAAACAGGATATGAGCATATTCGATCTGACCGGCGCCGTCGCGCTGGTGACGGGCGCGCAGGGCGGCATCGGGTCCGCCACGGTGCGGGCGCTGGCGCAGGCCGGGGCGCGCGTTATCGCCACCGACATGGCGGACGAGGCGCAGGTGGCGGGCGCGGACGGCTATCGCCGGCTCGACGTGACCGACGAGGCGGCATGGGCCGATCTCGCCGCCCATATCGACGACCGTTATGGCAGGCTCGACATAGTGGTGAACAATGCGGGCATTTCCGTCACCAACAGCATCGCGGGCACGCCGCTGGCCGAGTTCCGCAAATGCTTCGCGATCAACGTCGAGGGCGTGTTCCTCGGCACGAAAGCGATGGAGCCGCTGCTCGCGCGCAGCGGCGCGGACCGGCAGGGCGGCTCCTCGATCGTCAACCTGTCCTCGGTCGGGGGCCTGCGCGGCGCGCCGTTCATGTCGGCCTATTGCGCCAGCAAGGGCGCGGTGAAGCTGTTCACCAAGTCCACCGCGCTCGAATATGCGGCGCTGAAGCTGCCGATCCGCGCGAACAGCGTGCATCCGGGCGGCATCGACACCAATATGATGGACACCATCTATGCCCGCTATGTCGAAACCGGCCTGTTCGCGGACGAGGCAACGGCGCGCGCGACCGTGTCGGCGGGTCATGCGATAGGGCGCATGGGCACGGCGGACGAGATCGCGGGCGGCATCGTCTATCTCTGCTCCCCGGCGGCGAGCTTCGTCACCGGGTCGGAACTGGTGATCGACGGCGGCATGACAGCGAAATGACCGCAAAGAACCCGGCCGTTCCGACGACCGGGTTCTCTTCCCGCCCTATGGAGAGAATGCGGGCGGGAAAGCGGGCAAGGGGGTGTTTCTATTCTGGTGATCCAGAGATAGGCTGAGTCAGCCTCCCCACCTCCGTTCACCCTGAGCTTGTCGACCCGAAGGGCGGGCGAAGCCCAACGGCTGTCCTTCTTTTCAGCGTTGGAGAAAGAAGAAGGACAGGGCTTCGACAGGCTCAGCCCGAACGGATTTCTTGTTTCTGGAAATGGCTGTCGACACATCCTGTCCGCCAGCGCCACACCCCTACATCTTCCGCGTGCTGCTCACCTGATGGATGTTGACGTCGTTGCGGAACTTGCCCTCGAAATCGGAGAGCAGCTTCGCGATCGCGGGCAGCGAGAGGTGCCGGTTGAGCGCCTCCTCGCTCTCCCACGCCTCGGCGGCGAGGATCACGCCGTTTTCCGGGTCTTCCTCCGCCATGTGATAGAAGATGCAGCCTTCCTCCGCGCGCGACGGCTCCACCAGCTCGCGCAGCCGCGCGATCAGCGCGGGGTAGGTTTCCCTGTCGGTGAAGATCTGGCCGGTGATGACGATCATATATGTCCGTTCCTTGTGAATGCGGGAAAGCGCGGGCGGTGGCAGGCGGGCCGGTCAGGTCTGGTGGATGATCTGGAACACGCGGGTCTGGAAGAACCATTTGCCGTCGCGCTTCACCAGCCTGTCGTTGTAGCAGGCGCGGGCGCGCTTGTCCTTGCCGGTGCCCGGCTCCTCATAGACTTCCGAGAAATAGGCGCGCGCTTCGGCCGTGTCACCGTCGACGCGGATCAGGCCGGGGCTGACGATGAAGCTGAGCTTGGGATAATGCGGCATCGCGCTCGCCCACAGATCGACCACCGCCTGCTTGCCGGACACCACGCCGAGTTCGGGATAGTGCGACAGGTCCCAATGGCTGTCCTCGACCCAGAGCGAGGCCCACAATTCCTTGTCGTTGCGGTTCACCGCATCGGCATAGGTTTCCAGCAATTCGCGGATGGCGAGCCTGTCCTCGATCGGGCCTGAATAATTGGCGGTCAATGCCACTCTCCTCGCTGTTTCTGTCTCTGATTAAGGATGCTACTGCGCCCCGCCGGGCGGCGAACCTGCCGAAAAGCGCAGGTGGGCCGCATGTCAGCCATAGTCCTCGCGCAGCAGGCGGCGCAGCACCTTGCCGGAGGGATTGCGCGGCAGGTCGGCGCGGAAATCCACCGTTTTGGGCGCCTTGTAGGCGGCGATCCGCTCCCGCGCCCAGGCGATCAGCGCGGCCGGATCGGGGCTGGCCCCTGCTGCCGGCACGACGATCGCCTTCACCGCCTCGCCCCATTTCGGGTCCGGCACGCCGATCACCGCGACGTCGGCGACATCGGGATGGCTGTAGAGCGCGTTCTCGACCTCGGCGGGGTAGACATTCTCGCCGCCGGTGATGATCATGTCCTTGATCCGGTCGGCGAGGTAGAGATAGCCGTCCGCGTCCATCCAGCCCGCATCACCGGTGCGCAGCCAGCCTTCGGCGTCGACCGTTTCCGCCGTCGCCTCGGGCCGGTCGAAATAGCCGATCATATTGGCCTGCGACGCGACGACGATCTCGCCCACTTCTCCGGCGGGCAGGTCCCGCCCTTCCGCATCGACGATGCGAACCCTGACGCCCGGCAGCGGGATGCCGATGCCGCGCATGCGCGGGCTGCCTTCCGGGTCGTGATCTTCCGGCGGCAGGCCGACGATGGTGCCCGCCGTCTCGGTCATCCCGTACATCTGCGCGAAGCCGCAGCCGATCACCGCGATCGCCTGGCGCAGCAGGTCGAGCGGGATCGCCGAGCCGCCGTAGCAGATGGTCTTGAGGAAGCTGAAATCCGTCTCCGCCGCCGCCGGATGATCGCACAATATGCGCAGCGCCGTGGGCACCAGCATGATCTTGGTGATATGATGGGCGACCAGCAGGTCGAGCACGCGTTCCGGGTCGAACTCCCGCACGACGATGCCCCTGGCGCCATGCTGGAGCGTCCACACCCCCCAGCCCGATCCGCTGATGTGGAACACCGGCATGGCGATCAGCGACACGTCCTCGGCGCTCCACCGGTACCATTCGGGCAGTTCTTCGGCCGGAACCGACGCGCGCACGCCCAGCAGGCTGCGGTTGGAAAGCATCGCCCCCTTGGGGTTGCCGGTGGTGCCGGAGGTGTAGAGCTGAAGCACCGCCCCGTCGTAGCCGGCATCGCGATGCGGGTCGGCATCCGGCTGCGCGTCGCGCCACGGGGTAAAGACGGGATGATCCCCCGCCGGATCGGTGACGAGGATCAGCGCGTCGATGCCCGTCACCCGGTCGAGGAACTCCGGCTCGCACAGGATCACGCGCGGGCGGCAGTCGTTCAGGATATAGGCGACCTCCGGCGGGGCGAGGCGCCAGTTGACCGGCACCGTCACCAGCCCCGCCTTCACCGCGCCGATCCAATATTCGAAATAGATATCCCGGTTCTTGCCGAGATAGGCGACGCGATCGCCCGGCCGGCACCCGGCCGCGATCAGCGCATTGGCGACGCGGCTGGCGTTGCGGTCGAACGCGCCATAGCCGGTTTCCCGCCCCTCGAAGATGAGGGCGATCGCGTCGGGCCGGGTGCGGGCATGGTCGCGAATACGTTCCGCAAGGCCGTTCGTGCTGCTTTCCACCTGTTCCTCTCTCCGTCCCCTGATCGATACAAGTTGACCGATATAAACCGATAAAAGGGGGTCATAGCTCAATGCCCGGCCCTTGTGGCCTGTCGATACTATTAAGGCGCGTCCGCCCCCTATCGCGCCACTGACGGAATCGCCAGTGCAGCGCGCGGGCAATGTGGGTACATAGTGGCGCGGAACAGACGCTTCGGGAAAGGACGCCGCTCATGGATATTGGATTGAAGGGCCGCAAGGCCATTTTGGCCGGGGCCAATGCGGGCATCGGCCGTCAGGTGGCGAAGGTGCTCGCCGCCGAAGGATGCGACGTCGCGCTGTGCGGCCGCACGCAGTCCAAGGTCGATGCCGTCGTGGCGGAGGTCGAGGCGCTGGGCGCGCGCGGCCTCGGCGCGTCGGTCGACGTGACCGACGCCGAGGCCTTCCCCCGCTGGGTCGAGCAGGCGGCAGAGCGACTGGGCGGCGCGGACATCTTCATTCCCTTCGTTTCGGTGAACCCCGGCGTCGACAGCCCGGAAGGCTGGACCACGGTGTTCAACGGCGACATATTGCCGCTGGTGCGGGGCATCCATGCCGCGCTGCCCTTCCTCGAAAAATCGGACGCGGGCGCGATCATCACCATTTCCTCGACCGGCGCGCTGGAGGAGTTCATGGGGCCGCAGCCCTATAATGCGCTCAAGGCCGCGATCATCAACTACAGCGCCGCGCTGGCGCAGAAATATGCGCCGCAGGGGCTGCGCGTGAACTGCATCTCGCCCGGCCCGGTATTCACCGAGGACGGCCCCTGGGCCTATATCAAGGAAAATATGCGGGAATTCCACGATTCCATCCTGCAACAGATCCCGATGGGCCGCATGGGCACCGGCGAGGAGCTGGCCCGCGCCATCGCCTTCATCGCCTCGCCCGCCTGCCGCTACATGACCGGCGCCAATGTGCTGATCGACGGCGGCATCACCAAGGGCGTGCAATATTGACCGTCCGGCGGCGGAGGAAGCAAGGAGAGGCAAGGCGATGACGGAAGAACGCCCCGCGCGCATCAATTGCGTGCTGATCGTCGGCGGTCTGTATCATGACATGGACTTCGCCCGGCTGGAGCTGCTGAAGCTGCTGGCCGAGGACCAGCGCGTCCGCACCCGCGTGTTCGAGGATTACGGCAACGCCGAGGCGATCAGGGAAGCCGATTTCCTCATCACCTATACCTGCGACGTGGTGCCGCCGCTCGCCACGCAGGAAATGCTGCGCCAGTGGGTGCGCGACGGCGGGCGCTGGTATGCGCTGCACGGCACCAATTCGGTGCTGCGCCTGTTCGACAACGGCCTCTACGGCAGCCCGCGCTGGGCGCCGCTGATGATGGAGACGCTGGGCAGCCAGTTCATCGCCCATCCGCCGATCGCGCCCTACAGGGTCGAGGTGGCGGATGCCGACCACCCGCTGACGCGCGGGATCGAGCCGTTCGAGACGACGGACGAGCTCTATCTGATGGAACGGCACGGCGACCTGCATGTGCTGCTCGACACCGAGTTCGAGGGCGAGGCCACCGGATTCGACGAGGACCAGTGGGCGCATGCGCGCCACCCGGTGATGTACATCAAGGCACAGGGCGAGGGCGCAGTGCTCTACAACACGCTGGGTCATTGCCGCGGGCATTACGACATGCAGCCCTGGCTCGACTGGTGGCCGACCGTGGACCGTTGCGCCTGGGATCTGCCGGTGTTCCACGACCTGCTGCGCCGGGGGATCGGGTGGTGCAAGGAGGGCAAGCGGAGCTGAGCGGCCTCTCCGGTACGTCACCCCGGCGCAGGCTGGGGTCGGTGGCCATGTCGCGCAACGCCTCCCGAGATGCCAGCCTGCGCTGGCATGACGGAGAGGGAATAAGGAAACCGTTCGGGCTGAGCTTGTCGAAGCCCTGTCCTTCTTCTTTTTCCGACGCCGAAGAAAAGTGCGGCCGTTGGGCTTCGCCCGCCCTTCGGGTCGACAGGCTCAGCCCGAACGGAGGCGGGAAATTCGCTTTCTATCCCTCCATCACCCCAGCGGCTTGACCGGCAGATGCTCCGCCCCCGGCGCCTCGTCGGGCACCGCCACCTCGATCCAGCCATCCTCGGTTTCGCGGCATTCGAATTTCTTCAGTGGCTTGTAATTGGCCCCGCCGATGCATTCGCCGGTATCCAGCCTGAAGCGCGCGCCGTGCAGCGGGCACATCACCGCGCCGCGCCGCACCCGTCCGCCCGGCGCGAATTCGGCCGCCGCATGGGTGCAGCGGTTGATGATCGCGTAGATCGTGCCCTCGTCGCGGCAGAGGAACAGCGGCCAGCCGTTGACGATGAAAGGCAGCATCGCCTTTTCCTCGACCTCGGCGGCCTCGATAACGCGATGAAAATTTTCCGACATTGATCCTCTTGTTCCCGTTCCTGATGTGCCGACGATCGTTCCCGCGCCGTCAGTTCATGACCGACGCTACTTCGGACACGGTGAAAGTCAAAGTCGCCGCGCGATCGAACAGCCGCTCCTCATCCTCCGCGATCTCGGCCGCGGCCTCCGGCTCGGCCAGCCGCCGCATCAGCGCCTCGAACCGCGCTCGGTCGGGCAGCCAGATCTCCATGATCACGTCATGGCCCGGCTCTCCCCCGCCCGGCAGCGGCTCGACATAGCGGCGGACATAATGATCGGCAAACCCCGTGAGATATTTTTCGCCGATCAGGCGGTGGCGGCTTTCATAATGATCGCGGAACGCCTCCCGCGTCATGCCGGGGCGCCGTTTCAGCAACGTTATCAGCTTGAACATGCGCCCTTTCCGATCCGTCAGGCCGTCAGCGCGACATAGCTGTCGATTTCCGCCTCGGCGTCGCCCAGCAGGTTCGCCAGCGCCACGACGCGCTTGAACGCCTGCCCGACCAGCAGCTCGTCGGTGACGCCGATGCCGCCGTGCAGCTGCACCGCTTCCTCGCCCACATGCATCGCGCTTTCGGAGATATAGGCCTTGGCGGCGCTGATCGCCGCGCGGCGCGCGCCTGCCTCCTCCCCTTCCGCGCCGGCGGCGCGATAGAGTTGCGAGCGGCTCAGCTCCAGCCGCGCATAGCAATCGGCCATGCGGTGCTGCAGCACCTGGAAGGAGCCGAGCGGCTGGCCGAACTGCTTGCGCATCTTGAGATAGTCGAGCGTCTGGTGGAACATCGTCTCCATCAGGCCCAGCAATTCCGCGCAGATGCCGAGCCGCGCCTGCGCCAGCACCCGGTCGAGCGCCTCCTGCCCACCTGTCATCGCCTGCGCGGGCACGGCGGCGAAATCGATGTCGCTCGCCGCCATGCCGTCGACCATGCGATAGTCGCGCCGCACGATCCCCGGCGCGCTGCCGTCGACCAGATAGAGGCCGGGCGCGCCATCCGCGCCGCCACGGGCGAGGACGATCACATGATCGGCGAAGCCGCCGCCCAGCACCATCTGCTTGGCGCCGCTGATGCGGAACGCCCCTCCGTCCGGCTCGGCCCGCGTCGCCGGATGGGCAAGGCCGAAGCGGCTCTGATGCTCGAACAGCGCGAGCGCCGCGAATTGCGTGCCCGCGACGATGCCGGGCAGCAGCGCCTCCTTCTGCGCCTCCGTCGCGGCCGCGTTCACCGCCCCCGCGCCGAGCAGGATCGAGGCCAGCAGCGGCTCCACCCCGACGAAGCGGCCGAACGCCTCCATCACGGTGATGATATCGGTATCCGATCCGCCGAAGCCGCCCGCCTCCACCGGCAGCGCGAAGGCGAGCAATCCGGTTTCCGCCATCATCGTCCAGCTGGCGGCGGTAAAGCCGCGCGGTTCGCGCAGATAGGCAAGCCGCTTGACCGGATCATAATGGTCCGCGCCGAATCTGGCGACCAGATCCCGCAGCATCGCCTGCTCTTCATTTACATCGAAATCCAAACCATCTTCCTCTGGAATCGATGGCGTCCGCATCGGGCCGCCGGTATTTTCAACGGAAGGCGGTTATGCCCCCGGTTCCGGCCGCCAGTTGACTGCTTTTTCCGCTAGTTCATCGCCATTCGTCGCATCCGGCCCCGGCCTCACCTAGCGTTTCCGATAGGTTTTGATGCTTGCCGCTCACCCTGCTCGGGCATAGGATGCGGTCATGGAGAGAACAGGTGACACGCTCGCCGCTTGCAAGGCCGGAATCGGTGAAAAAATCATAGAATCCGATATTCGTGCGGGCAGGCAGATACCAATCAGCATCCGGTCGGCGGCCGATATAAGGCCCGCTGCGGAGGCCCTGAGGGACATTGCCAGGGAACTGGGCAATTTCCGCGTGGCCGCGTGCGCGAACATCGCGTCGAAAACGCCGATGCGGGATGCGGAGGGAGAGATTCTCGCCAGTTCCATCTTCGGCTGGCCCGGTTCCAAGGACCAGTGGTGGAAGAAGCCGCTGCTCGCGCTCAGCTCCCCCCTCACCTTCGCCTGCCGGTACGAGAACGAACCTTTCTGGGCCAATTCGGCCGGCATCTACACTCGCGCGCCCAATCCGCTGCTCGATCAGATCGACCTGTCGCTGTTCGATGACGAGGTGAACGCGAAGGCGGTCATCGTCGTGCCCGTTCACATGGCCTTCGGCCAGATCGCGGCCGTCAGCTTTTCGCCGATGAACGATTGCCGCGACAATCTGGCCAAGGAGTTCGAGGCCTATAGCGACCAGCTGGAATATCATTCCCGCCGATTCGTGAACGGCTATACCCGCGTCACCAGCCAGCGCCCGTGGATTCCGAAGAATTGCCGCCTGTCCAAGCGCGAGGTGGAGTGCCTGCGCTGGGCGGCGGTCGGCAAGACCGACGTGGAAATCGCGCTGATCCTGAGCCGCAGCTGCGCCACCGTGCGCTTCCACATCCATAATGCGGCGATCAAGCTGGAGGCGGTCAACCGCAGCCAGGCCGTATTCAAGGCGACGCAGCTCGGCTATCTCGGCAATGTCGCCGCGACCACCGCCGCGCCGCCGCCCGAAAGCGAAATGCCCTCGGCCGCCCGATAGGCGCGGTTAGTCCGATCAACGGCTCCAGAGCCGGCCGGGGCGACTCGGCCGGCTTGTTTTTGGGGGGTGCGACCGGCGTTGCGGAAGGGCGGATTTTGGAAAGCGGACATAGCACTACATCCGTTCGCCCTGAGCTTGTCGAAGGGCTGCTTTTCTCTTCTCCGCCGCGCAAAGAAGAAGGACAGGGCTTCGACAGGCTCAGCCCGAACGGTTCTGGTGTCTGATGCCCAAATCCGAAACTGATTCTGATGGCCGCACCTGGCTACACCCGCTTCGCTCTCGCGTCCCGCCGCAAAATTCCGCCCGTCATCCCCTTACCTATGCTTTCTTACAGAAGAATTCGCCGCCCCGCTTTCCCATAGTGACGATCGAAGCATTGACGCGAAGAGGTCAGGATGATGGACGGCATAGCGATTGCGGAAGGGATATTCCGCGCAACGCCCCAGCCCACGCTGATAGGCGGGCGGGACCGGGCGAGCGGACGGGTGGTCTTTCCCTGCCCGGCCGACCCGGATCGCTGGGAGCCGGTGGACCTGCCCCGGCGCGGCACGCTGTGGTCGTGGACGGTGCAGCGGTTCCGGCCCAAATCCCCGCCCTATGCCGGGCCGGAGGCGTTCGAGCCGTTCGCGCTCGGCTATGTCGAACTGCCCGGCGCGGTCATCGTGGAAAGCCGCCTCGCCGGCATAGACGATTTCGGCCAGTTGCGCATCGGCATGGAGATGGAGCTGCGCCTCGTCCCCTTCGCGCGGAACGCACAGGGCGAGGACATCCTGATCTACGCGTTCGCGCCGATGCGGGAGGTCTGATTCGATGCAGGACGTTTTCATCATCGGCATCGGCATCCACCCCTTCGGCCGCACCGACGCGCTTTCCGGCCTGCAACAGGGCGCCTATGCGACGCGCCAGGCGCTCGCGGACGCAGGGCTGGACTGGCGGGATATGCAGTTCGGTTTCGGCGGCTCCGACGCGGCGGGCAATGCCGACAGCATCGTCAACGAGCTGGGCCTGACCGGCCTGCCCTTCATCAATGTGAAAAATGGCTGCGCGACGGGCGGATCGGCGCTGATCGGCGCGTGGCAGGCGATCGCGTCGGGCCAATATGATGTCGGCGTCGCCATCGGCTTCGACAAGCATCCGCGCGGCGCGTTCAACGCGCTGCCCGCCGAATATGGCCTGCCCGACTGGTATGGCGAGGCAGGCTTCATGGTGACGACGCAGTTTTTCGCGATCAAGCTGCAACGCTATATGGCGCTGCACGGCATCACCCCGGCGACGCTGGGCCGCGTGGCGGAAAAGTCGTTCCGCAACGCCGTCCATGCCGATCATGCATGGCGGCGGTCGCCGGTCGATCTCGACACCATCCTCAACAGCCAGATGATCAGCGACCCGCTGACCAAATATATGTTCTGCTCGCCCGCCGAGGGCGGCGTCGCGCTGATCCTCGCCAGCGCGAAGAAGGCGCGGGAGCTGGGCCGGGACCGGGTGCGGATCAAGTCCGCCGTGGTGCGCACCCGACCGCCCGGCTCGTTCGAGGTGTTCGCCCCCAGCATCGACATAGAGCGCGGCGGCGCACCGACGCTGCTCGCCAGCAAGGCGGCATTCGAAATGGCGGGCATCGGCCCGGAGGATATCGACCTTGCCCAGTTGCAGGACACCGAATCGGGCGCGGAGGTCATGCACATGGCCGAGAACGGCTTCTGCAAGGATGGCGAGCAGGAGGAATGGCTCGCCAATGGCTGGACCGATATCGACGGCAGGCTGCCGGTGAACACCGATGGCGGCTGCATCGCCTGCGGCGAGCCGATCGGCGCCTCCGGCCTGCGCCAGGTTTATGAAAACGCGCTGCAACTGCGTGGGCTGGGCGGCGGGCGGCAGGTGCCGGGCGATCCGCGCACGGCCTATTCCCATGTCTACGGCGCGCCGGGCATTTCCGGCGTCACGATTTTGGAACGATAAGATGGATCTCGACTTCTCCCCCGAGGATACGGCTTTCCGCAAGGAAGTGCGCCATTTCCTCGACGAAAACCTGCCGGAGCATCTGCGCGAGGGCGCGC
Organism: Sphingobium jiangsuense; assembly: GCF_014196495.1. Lineage (GTDB taxonomy): Bacteria > Pseudomonadota > Alphaproteobacteria > Sphingomonadales > Sphingomonadaceae > Sphingobium > Sphingobium jiangsuense. The sequence goes on along the minus strand of NZ_JACIDT010000008.1, from coordinate 129,158 downwards.
GCGCGACGCCCGGCGTGTTCGTGGAGCCGGATATCGGCAGCGAATGGCAGGCGATCCTCCACCGCAAGGGCTGGCTCGCCTATAACTGGCCGGTCGAGTGCGGCGGCACCGGCTGGACGCCGATCCAGCGCTATATCTTCGAAAAGGAATGCGCGCTGGCCGATGCGCCCAGCCTGCCGGTGCTCAGCCTCAAGCTGCTCGGCCCGGTCATCTGCCGCTTCGGCACGGCGGAGCAGAAGGCGCATATATTGCCGCGCATCCTCGACGGCACCGATTTCTGGTGCCAGGGCTTTTCCGAGCCGGGCAGCGGCTCCGACCTCGCCAGCCTCAAGACCCGCGCGGAACGGCAGGGCGACCATTATGTGATCAACGGCCAGAAGATCTGGACCACCCACGCCCATCATGCGAACCGCATCTTCTGCCTCGTCAAGACGAGCCAGAGCGAGAAGCCGCAGCGTTCGATCAGCTTCCTGCTGGTCGACATGGACCAGCCCGGCATCGAGGTGCGGCCGATCATCGGCCTTGCGGGCGACCATGAAGTGAACGAGGTCTATCTCGACGACGTAAGGACGCCGGTGGACCATCTGGTCGGCGAGGAAGGACAGGGCTGGACCATCGCCAAGTTCCTGCTGGAAAATGAGCGCGGCGGTGCCTGCCATGCGCCCAAGCTGCTGTCCGACCTTTCCCGCATCCGCGCGGCGGCGAAGGGCGAGCCGGATGGGCGCGGCGGCTGCATGGCCGACGACCGCACCTTCATGGCCCGCCTCGCGCGGATCGAGCTGGAGGCGCAGGCGCTGGAGATGACCGAGCTGCGCGTGCTCGCGGAAATGGCCAAGGGCCTGCCGCCCGGCCCGCAGACCTCGCTGTCGAAGATGGTCGCTTCCACCTTGCGCCAGCAGGTCGACGCGCTCGCCATGCATCTTTACGGCCATGCGGGCCTCGCGCTCGAAACGCGGCGGCCGCTTTACGGCGATGACGCGCCGCAGCCGCTCTACGGCAAGGAGGCGCAACTGGCCGCGCCGCGCTATCTCAATTCGCGCGCCTGGACGATTTTCGGCGGGACCAACGAAATCCAGCGCACTATCATCGCCAAAACGGTTCTGGGGCTTTGAACCGCCCGACCGGTACGAGAGGAGAATAAGGGATGCAGCTCAGCAGGGAAGCGCTCCTGAAGGCATATCGCCAGATGAAGACCATCAGATTGTTCGAGGAACGCCTGCATGACGAGATCGCGCTGGGCGAGATCGCGGGTTTCACCCATCTCTATGCCGGGCAGGAAGCGTGCGCCGTGGGCGTGTGCGAGCATCTGGGGCCGAAGGATTATATCATCTCCACCCATCGCGGCCATGGCCATTGCATCGCCAAGGGCTGCGATGTCATCGACATGATGAAGGAAATCTACGGTTCGCGCGACGGGCTGTGCAAGGGCAAGGGCGGTTCGATGCACATCGCCGACGTCAATGTCGGCATGCTGGGCGCGAACGGCATCGTCGGCGCGGGCGCGCCGATCGCGGTGGGCGCGGGGATCACCGCGAAGAGCAACGGCACCGTCTCCATCGCCTTTTCCGGCGACGGCGCCTGCAACCAGGGCACCACCTTCGAGGCGATGAACATGGCGGTGGTGCTGAAGTTGCCGGTGATCTTCGTGTTCGAGAACAACCATTATTCCGAGCATACCGGCGAAGCCTATGCAGTCGGCGCCGAGAGCATGACCGCCCGCGCCGCCGCCTTCGGCATGAAGGCGATCAAGGCGGACGGCATCGACTTCTTCTCCGTCTACGACGCGATGCGGGAACTGATCGACCATTGCAAGGCGGGCAACGGCCCGGCCTCGATCGAGCTGGATTGCGAACGCTTCTACGGCCATTTCGAGGGCGACCCGCAACGCTATCGCGGCAAGGGAGAGCTGGAGCGCATCCGCGAGGAGCGCGACGCGATCAGGACGTTCCGCCAGAAGGTGACGGAGGCGAAGCTGCTCGACCATGGCGATCTCGACGCGGTGGACGCGGAGGTCGCCGCGCTGATCGACCGGGCGGTGGCGGAATCCAAGGCCGCGACCCGGCCCACCGCCGCCGATGTCACGCAAGACGTCTACATCAGCTACTGACGCAGGGGATCACAGAACATGGCAAGCAAAATGATCCGCGATGTCATTCGCGACACCATCGACGCGGAAATGGCCCGCGACGACAGCCTCATCATGCTGGGCGAGGATATCGTCGGTGGCAACGGCGCACCCGGCGGGCCGGAGGCGATCGGCGGCATCTGGGGCACGTCGGGGGGCCTGTGGGCGAAATACGGCCCGGACCGGGTGATCGACACGCCCATTTCCGAAAGTGCGATCATCGGCGCGGCGGCGGGCGCGGCGCTGACCGGCAAGCGCGCCATAGCGGAGATCATGTTCGCCGACTTCATCGGCGTGTGCATGGACCAGATCTGGAACCAGGTCGCCAAGTTCCGCTACATGTTCGGCGGCAAGTCGCGTTGCCCGATCACCATCCGCATGCCCTATGGCGCGGGCTACAACGCCGCGCCGCAGCATAGCCAGGTCATCCATCAGTTCGTCACCGCGATGCCGGGGCTGAAGGTCGTGATGCCGACCACGCCCGCCGACACCAAGGGCCTGCTCGCCCAGTCGATCCGCGACGACGACCCGGTGATTTTCCTGGAGCACAAGGCGCTCTACGCGGTGAAGGGCGAGGTGCCGGACGAGGATTATGTGATCCCCTTCGGCCATGCGCGGCAGGTGACACAGGGCGACGACATCACCATCCTCGCCACCGGCATGATGGTGGGCTTTGCCGAAAAGGCAGCCGCCGACCTCGCGCAGGACGGCATCGGCTGCGACCTGCTCGACCTGCGCACCACCAGCCCGCTGGACGAAGAGGCGATCCTCGACAGCGTCGAGCGCACCGGCCGCCTGCTGATTGTCGACGAGGCCCCGCCGCGCTGCTCGCTGGCGACGGATTTGTCCGCGCTGGTCGCGGGCAAGGCGTTCTCCTCGCTGAAGGCGCCGATCGAGATGGTCACGCCGCCGCACAGCCCGGTGCCCTTCGCGCGGGAGCTGGAATCGGCCTATCTGCCCTCGCCCGAAAAGATCGTCGCGGCGGCGGTGCGGCTTATGTCCTACAGGAAGGTGTGAGCGCCATGGCGGAATTGCGCGCATTTGCCATGCCCAAATGGGGCATAGAGATGACCGAGGGGGTCGTCGCCGAATGGCTGGTCGAGGAAGGCAAGCCGTTCAAGAAGGGCGACCTCATCGCGCTCATCGAAACCGACAAGATCACCAATGAGGTCGAGGCCGAGGCGGACGGCATGTTCGCGCGGCTGATCGCGGAAAAGGGCGGCACCTATCAGGTCGGCGATCTGATCGCGGTGCTGACCGGTCCGGACGCCAAACCGGGCGCGGACGAGGTGGACGCATTCATCGCCGCCTTCGCCCCCGCCAGCGCCACCGGCGTCGCGGCCAGGGCGAGCACGCCCGCCCCGGCATCCGAGGTGAAGGCGGTGGCTCCCGCTGCTCCGGCTCCAGCCCCGGTGAAAAAGGCGATCACCATCCCCGCCGACGCCGATATCAGCCCCGCCGCACGCGCCTTTGCCGAGGAGCAGGGCGTCGATATCGCCGGGCTGGCAGGCTCCGGCCCCAAGGGACGGATCACCCTTCAGGACGTGCAGCAGGCGAGCCTGCCCCCGGCCAGCATCGGCGGCGGCGCGCCGGTCGATCTGACGCCGGTGGGCAACGGCCTCGGCGATGTGTTCGCCAGCCCACTGGCGAAGCGCCTTGCGGTGCAGCATGGCGTCGATCTTTCCGGCATCACCGGCACCGGGCCAAAGGGCCGCATCTGCAAGGCCGATGTGTTGGCGAAGGTCGCCCCGGCGGCGGCCCCCGTCCCCGCCGCACCGCCGGAATTCGCCCGTCCGGCCGATGGCAGCGCGGAAATCGTCCGCATGTCGCCGATGCGCAAGGCGATAGCCAAGGCATTGAGCCACAGCAAATCGACCATCCCGCATTTCTACCTGCGGTCGAAGGTGCGGATCGACGCGATCCTCGGCCTGCGCGCGCAGGCCAAGGCGGCGACCGGAGAGGCGCCCAGCATCAACGATTATATCGTGCGCGCCTGCGCGCTGGCGCTGATGCGGCATCGCGATGTCAATGTGCAGGTGCATGGCGACGAGATCCACCGCTTCACCGGGGCCGATATCGCGGTGGCGGTGGCGACCGACAAGGGCCTCATCACGCCCATCGTCAAGGGCGCGGATCGCCTCTCGGTCGCCGCCATCTCGCGCGAGGTGAAGGCGCTGGCGGACAAGGCGCGCACCGGCAAGCTCCAGCCGGAGGAATTTCAGGGCGGCAGCTTCTCGGTCAGCAATCTGGGCATGTATGGCATCGACCAGTTCGACGCGATCATCAACCCGCCGCAGGGCGCGATCCTCGCGGTCGGCGCGGGCTCGCGCCAGCCGATCGAGATCGGCAACGCGCTGGCCTTCGCCACCATCGTCGAACTGTCGCTGTCCTGCGACCATCGCGCGATCGACGGCGCGGTCGGGGCGGACTTCATGCGCACGCTCAAGGGCCTGATCGAAGACCCGGCGCTGCTGACGGGATAAGGCGATGGCGCAAGAAATCCAGCTGCATCTCCACCTGCAACCGGGCGCGTCGCCCGATGCGGTGGAGCAGGCGCTCGCCGACCGGCTCCGCGGCGCGGCATGGGCGATGCGCCGCCTGCCCGACGACGCATTGCCGGCGCTTTCGCGCGCGAGCGGGCCGGACCTGGCGCTGCCCGACCTCATCGTCTCTCTGGGGGAGGAGGACGTCGCGCCGCTGCTGGCCGCGCTCGCGCCTTATGTCCTTGTCGAGCGATCCTCGCTGGCGGCGGCCGAGCGGCATGTCGTGCTGGAAGGGCGCGACCGCATCCGGCTGTTCTTCGGCCTGCGCCGCCTGCCCGCGCTGACGCTGGCGGAATTCCATCGCTATTGGCTGCATCATCACGCCGATTATGGCCGCCGGATGATCCCGCCCTACAGCTATCACCAGCTGCATGCGGACCCGGCGCGGGCGGCGGCGCTGGCCGGGACGGCGGGCCTGCCCGCCTCCACGCTCGACGGCATCGTCGAGGTCGATTTTCCCGATGTCGACGCGCTGATCCGCCAGCTCACCCGCCCCGATGTAGCGCAGGACGCGCTGGAGGACGAACGCCGCTTCATCGATCACGACCGGTCGATGATCTGGGCCTATCGGGTGCTTTAGGGCAGGTGCATCGGGGTGGTTGGCTACCGTCACCCCAGCGCAGGCTGGGGTCGCAGGCCATGTCGCGTATCGTCTCCACAGATGCCAGCCTGCGCTGGCATGACGGGAAGGAAAGGTGAGAACGGCCCTCTTCTCCGTTCGGGCTGTTGAGCGAGGCACTCGCCTCGCTTCAATGTCGAAGCCCTGTCCTTCTTGAAGGGGGAAGTACAGCCGTTGGGCTTCCGCCCGCCCTTCGGGTCGACAAGCCGGTCCTGAGCCTGTCGCAGGGCTCAGGGCGAACGGAGGTGAGGCAGGGTATCCGTGATAGGTTCACAAACGACATCAGGCCGGGCAGAAACCCCGTCCCTACCCCCGCCCCACCAGCGCGCTTTCGCGGTGCAGCCATCCCCGGCTGATCCGCATCAGCTCGGCGGCGCGTTGGCGCAGGTCGGGGAAATTGTCGCGCAGCGCCTGCGACCGCTCCTCGATCGCGATGGGCAGGCCCGGCGGCAGCAGCGCGTAGAGCGGCCCCAGCGGCAGGCCGCCCGCGCCCATCGGCAACCGGCCGTCGATCGCCTCTTCCAATATCGCCTGCATATCCTCCGGATCGGCGCCGGGGTCGGGCGCGTCGCACAGCTGCACATAGCTGAGCCACGCATCGGGCAGCTCCGCCACCTCGGCCAGCGTGCCGCCCGACCGCCGCCAGTGCAGCGCGTCGATCAGCAGGCCCATCGCCGGATGGTCGATCTCGCGCAGGACCGCGCTCGCCTGCGCCAGCGTGCGCACCTCGGTGAACAGGCCGAATTCCAGATTGATGCGGATGTCGCCGCCCGCCCGTTCGGCCAGCCTTGCCAGCTTGTCGCGGGTCGCCCCGCTGTCGGGGTCGCTGCTGACGCACAGCACGTTGCGCGCGCCCAGCTCCATGCCGATATCGACGATCCGGTCATGCTGCGGATCGGGCGGGCCGGGCTTCAGCCATACCACCTCGACATCGATCAGCGGCAGGCCGGTCGCCCGCATCGCCGCCTTCACCTCGCGCATGGTGCGGTCGGTCCAGTCGGCAGGCTCCACCCACATGCCGCCATAGTCGAACCCGGCCGAGGCGGCGCTTTCCACCAGCTCCACCGGGCAGGCTTCCGGCATGATGCCCGAAGCCATGCAGAGCGGATTGGGCAGCGGCGGATTGGGCAGGGGCTGGCGCGCGCCGTTCATTGCCCCGTGCCCGCCGCCATCGCCGCCGCGACGGACGCCTCGATATCCGCCTTGCCGGGGTTGCCGCGCAGCGTCAGGCCGCCGTTCACCTGCAGATTCTCGCCGGTCATGAAGCATTCGTCGCTGGCAAGGAACACGCACCCCGCCGCGATATCCGCCGAGGTGCCGTAGCGGCCGAGCGGATAGCCCTTTTTGAACGCCTCCATCAGCCCCGGCACCGCCTGCGCTTCGGCGGTCATCGGCGTTTCGGTGACGCCGGGCGAGATGCTGTTGGCGCGGATGCCGAGATGGCCGAATTCATTGGCGACGGTGCGGATCATATGATCGGTCCCCGCCTTGGTCGCCATATAGGCGGCATGGTCGTGGAACATGATCGTCGCGGTGGCGGAGCTGATCTGGATGATCGACCCGCCGCCCCGCCGCTCCATCACCGGGATCAGCGCCTGCACGAACTGGAACGGCCCGCGCAGTTGCAGCGCGTACATGCGGTCCAGTTCCTCGTCGGTGGTTTCGAGGAACGGCTTGAGCAGCCCCCAGCCGGTCGCGTTGACCGCGATGTCGAGGCCGCCCAGCGCGTCCGCCGCGCCCTGCACCATCGCCTCGATGCTGTCGCGCCGGGTGAAATCGCAGTCCAGCGCGACGCCGCCAAGCTCGTCGGCCAGCGCCTGCAACACCTCCTTGTTGCGCCCGGCGACGGCGACGCGCGCGCCCTCTGCGGCGAAGCGGCGGGCGATCACCTGCCCCATATTGCCGACACCCGCCGCGCCGACGACCAGCGCCGTCTTGCCCGCGAGGCGGCCCGCCGCCCCTCCGCCCGTCATCGCCGCGCCACTCATGCGTATTCGCTCGCGAGCGGCACGCGGCGCAGCGCCTGCCCGGCGGTGACGTCGATGCGCTGGCCGGTGACGAACGCCTCGTCGCTCGCCAGCCAGAGCGCGACCTCGGCGATATCCTCGACCGTGGGGAAGCGGCCCAGCGGCATCTCCTTCAGGAAGGCGCGGCGCACCGCCTCCATCCCGAAATAGGCTTCGGTCATCGCGCTGCGGGTGAAGCCGGGCGCGATGCTGTTGACGCGGATGCCCTTCTCGCCCAGCTCGTTCGCGGCGACCCTGACGACCACATCGGCGCCGCCCTTGGCCCCGGCATAGGCGCTGTGCCCCGGCGCCTGCGCCAGCACGGTGAGCGAGGAGGCGGTGACGATCGAGCCGCCCTGCGCCATCGCCCGCGCCATATGCTTGATGAACAGCGTCGCGCCGACGAAATGCACGTCCGAGGATCGGCGCAACTCGTCCGCCGTCACGTCGAGGATCGGGGATTGCACCTCTATCCCGGCATAGTTGATCGCGGCGTCGAGACGGCCGAAGCGGTCGAGCGCGGCCTGCGCCAGCGCGGCGAGATCCTCCTCGCTGGTGATATCGCAGGCGACGGCCACCGCGCCCAGCCGGTCGGCGAGCGCCTGCGTCGCTTCCTTGCGGCGGGCGGCGATGACGACGTTCGCGCCCTCGGCCAGAAAGCGCCGCGCGGTGGCGAAGCCCATGCTCCGCTCGTCCGATGCGCCCACTATGATCGCGGTCTTGCCCGCGAGGCGTCCCTGTTTCCGTGCCGCTTCCGTGCTGGTCATGAACTATGGTCTTCCGATTTCAGGATGGAGAAGGTGCGGCTGGAAAAGCGCCAGACGCCGTTGCGTTTGCGATAGCGATCGACGTAGCAGCCCCAGACGCGCAGATGGCGCCCGTCCGCGGTTTCCGCCACCTCGCTGGTATAGGAGCGCCCCTGCGCCTCATCGCCTTCGACCAGGACCTGCCCTTGCGTCGCGTGCATGACGACGAACGGGAAATCCGCCATCGCCGCCGTCCACGCCGCGACGATCGCCTCGCGCCCGCGCACCGGCTCCGGGTCGAACAGCCGCCACTCCGCTTCCTCGTCCCATGAGGACGCCCACAGCGCGGCGTCGCGCTGGTTCACGCCGTCGACATAGCATGCCAGTGCCGCATTGATGCCCGCCAGATCCTCGGCATGGCGCATAGCCTGCTCCTCATTTCTCTTATGAGAAGCAAGACTATCAAAGCCGGGCGGGCGGCCAACTCGACTTTATGTTAGGGCGTTCAATCCGGCCCCGCGCCCAGACCGAGAAAACCGCCGGAGACGAAATCGACCATCTGCTCGACCATTGCGTCGAGGTCGCTGGAATGGAAGCGGCCGCCCGACTGGCGGTCGAGCATCCCGCTTTCCGCGAGGATATGGGTGATCATCGCCTGATAGAAGAAGAAGCACCAATAGACCTTGCCCTCCTCCATATCCGGGTGGAGGTCTTTCAGCGCGGCGATGTAGGATTGCACCAGATCGTCGAAATGCTGGCCGAAGGGGACGGTGTAGTCCTCCTGCTGCGGCGCGTTGGCGATCTGCGCCATCAGCCGGATATAATGCTTCCACCCCGGCCCGCCGCGCATCGTCCGCTCGACGATGGGCAGGATGAAGGCGCGGATGATCGCCTTGCGCCGCTCGGTGCGGCTGCCCTGCACGGTCAGCGCCTGATCGAGCGCCTCGGCGAGGCAGCGCACATGCTCGTCGGCGCGGCGGTCGACCACCGCGCGGAACAGCGCTTCCTTCGACCCGAAATGATAATGGGTGAGCGCGACCTGCACCTTGGCCGCGCCGGCGATGTCGCGCAGCGAGACGCCGTAGAAGCCGCGCAGCGAAAAGAGCGACTCGGCCGCGTCCAATATCTTCGCCGCCGTTTCCGGGGCGCGGCGCCGGTCGATGCGCGGAGGTGCGGGCAGGGATGCTTCGGCACCTGTCATTTCCGCTAGGTTTTCAGCTTTTCCGGCCATCCAGCCCCTATGCCCAAGGAATTGACAAGCCGCAACCCGTCGGAATATATTTAGTCGATCGTTCAACTATATAAAATCTGGAGAGCGCGCCATGACCGTCGAAACCCTGCTTGGCCGTCAGGTCGGAGATTATGATCCCCCCGTCCGCGGCGACCCGATCACCGGAGAACGCTATTACAGCCGGCGCTGGGCGCAGGCCGAATGGGATCATGTGTGGACGAAGGTCTGGCATATCGGCGGCATGGTCGCCGACCTGGAGGAGCCGGGCGATTTCCTGACCCATAATCTGGGCCGCGAGTCGGTGGTGATGCTGAAGCAGGAGGACGGCTCCGTCCGCGCCTTCTACAATGCGTGCAAGCATCGCGGCTATCGCCTCGCCTGGACCGAGGTGGGCGGCTCGCCCTTCCTCACCTGCGCCTATCATGGCTGGCGCTATGCGCCCGACGGCACGCTCATCCACGCGCAGGATCCGGACGACTTCCCCGGCGGCAATCCCTGCGGCAGGACGAAGCTGGAGGAAATCCCCTGCGCCGTCTGGGGCGGCTTCGTCTGGTTCACCATGGATCGCGACGCCGCGTCGCTGGCGGACTGGCTCGGCCCGGTCGGCAGGCAGATGGAGCAATGGGGCATGGACAGGATGACGCGCGTGATGGCGCTGAAATCCGACGTGCCCTGCAACTGGAAGATCATCCGCGACAATTTCAACGAATCCTATCACCTGCCGACGCTGCACCCGCAGATCGCCAATGTGATCGACGATTCGCTGGAGGACACGATCTTCGAAATCTATCCCGACGGGCATAACCGCATGATCATGCGCGGGCTGAAGCCTTCGGGGCGCTACGACACCGCCGACATCCTCGAAATGCCGCTGGCGCAGGCGCTGGAATATTGGGAGCTGGACCCGAAGGATTTCGAGGGCCGCGCGAGCCAGACCCGCGCCGCGATCATCGCGAAGAAGCGCGAGCTGGGCCGGGCCAGGGGCTATCCCCATTATGACGGCATGGGCGACAGCGAGATTGTCGACTTCCACCATTATACGCTGTTCCCCAACCTGACCTTCACCATGTGGCCGGACGGGGTGCAGTTGCTGCGGTCCGAACCGCATCCGACCGACCCCGAACGCTGCATCTTCGACCACTGGTTCATGGCGCACCGCATCGGCGACAGCGACGTGGTGATCGGGCCGATGGGGCCGACCCCGTTCGAGGCGGTCGAGCGCGAGACGGTGATCTTCGGCACTAGGTCGCTGGGCGACGTCGCCGATCAGGATCTCAGCGTCGCCATCGGCCAGCAGGAGGGGCTGCATTCGCGCGGCTATACCGGCGGCCTGCTCGCCAATCAGGAAAAGCGCGTGCAGGCGTTTCACGAGCGGCTGAACGACATGTGCGGCATCCACGACTGAGGCCGCGCGCCTCGCCTGAACAGCCGCACCGACAGGGAAATACAGGGCGGGCGGGGGCCGATCCGGCGCGATCGGCCACCGCCCGCCATTTATATCAGAAGTGATAGCTTGCCTGCCGCAAGCCTGGCCGGGCAGGTTCGGGGCCGGGCAGGTTCGGGCAAACCGCACAGGCATGGAATGGGAGGAAGGATCGATGGAGAATAAGGGTCTTGGCAGGCGTCAGTTGCTCGCGGGCGCGGGCGTGGTGGCCGCCGCGGCGGTGACGGGCGCGTGCAGCCGCACCTCGACCGGCGGCGCGGCGGACGGCGCGTGGGACCGCGAAGCCGATCTCGTCTGCGTCGGCAGCGGCGCGGCGGCCAGCTCCGCCGCCGTGACGGCCTCGGCGGCGGGCGCGAGCGCCATCGTCCTTGAGAAGATGCCGATCCTCGGCGGCACCACCGCCAAATCGGGCGGCGTCTGCTGGATCTTCAACCATTTCATCCTGCGCGAACAGGGCATAGCCGATCCCAAGGCGGACGCGCTCAAATATATGGTCCGCTACGGCTATCCGCGCCATTACGACCCGGCCAGCCCGACCCTCGGCCTCGACGAGCGCCGCTACAAGGTGGCGGAGGCCTTTTACGACCATGGCGCGGCGGCGGTCGATCATCTGCGCGAGATCGGCGCCGTCCAGTTCAAGCAGTTCCGCCTGTTCCAGGTGGACCGCCCCGCCCCCGACTATGCCGACCATCTGCCGGAGAACAAGGTGCCGACCGGCCGCGCGCTCGAACCGGCGGTGGGGTCCGGCTCCTCGGAGGGCGGCGGCAGCCTCGCCACCCAGCTCCACGCCTTCCTCAAGCAGAAGAACATCCCGGTGATGACCGACACGAAGGTCACACGCATCCTCCGGAATGAGGAAGGCCGCGTGATCGGGGTGGAGGCGGAGCAGGGCGGCAAGACCCTGCGCATCAAGGCGAACAAGGGCGTCGTCTTCGGCACCGGCGGCTATTCGCACAATGTCGAGCTGTGCAACACGCACCAGCCCTATGTCTACGGTTCCTGCTCGCTGCCCGGATCGACCGGCGACTTCATCCCGCTGGCGCAGGAAGCGGGCGCGATGATGGGTGACCTCAGCCTCGCCTGGCGCAGTCAGGTCGTGCTGGGCGAGGCGCTCGCCAATCGCGGCGTGGGCCTGGGCGCCTTCGTGCTGCCGGGGGATTCGATGATCCTCGTCAACAAATATGGCAAGCGCATCGTCAACGAGAAGCGCGACTATAACGACCGCACGCAGGCGCATTTCCCCTATGATCCCGCGCATGAGGAATATCCCAACCATCTGATGTTCATGCTGTTCGACGAACGCTCGATCGACGCGTTCGGCGGGGCCTTCCCGTTCCCGGTCAAGAAGAGCGAGCAGCCGCATCTGCTGGAAGGCGCGAGCTGGGACGAGCTGTTCGGCAAGATCGCCGCGCAGATCAAGGGCTGGGAAGGCCGGACCGGCGGCGTCCGCCTCGCCCCCGATTTCGCGGCCAATGCGAAGGCGACCATCGCGAAGTTCAACGATTATGCGAAAGCGGGGGTCGATCCCGAATTCGACCGCGGCAAATATCTCTACGACCGCGAATGGCACCTGCTGTTCTCGGCCCGGCGCGAGGGTACGAAATTCCCGCCCAATCCCTATCCCAACACCGTCATGCACCCCTTTGCCGAGAGCGGCCCCTATTATTGCGTCGTCCTCGCCCCCGGCACGCTGGACACGGCGGGCGGGCCGCAGATCAACGAGCATGCGCAGGTCGTCTCCGCGCGGGGCGAGCCGATCCCCGGCCTTTATGCCGCCGGCAACTGCGTCGCGTCCCCGACCGGGCAGGCCTATCTGGGCGCGGGCGGCACCATCGGTCCGGCGGTCACCTTCGGCTATATCGCCGCCAACCATGCGGTGAAATCCTGATGCGGCTGACCGTTTCGGTACTGATGATGATGACCGCCTTCGCGCTGGCTGCCTGTTCGGGGCAGCCGCCGAAGGACAAGGACGGCGGCGGGGAGCAATCTTCCGCCCCCGAAGAGCCTTCCCTGTTCGCCAGCGAGATCGCGCCGATATTGCAGAGCAGCTGCGCCACCTGCCACCTGACCGGGCAGGAGGCGGGCAATATGTCGCTGGTGCCGGGCAAGGCGATCGCCAGCCTCGTCAATGTGAAATCCACCGAAGTCGCCACGCTGACCCGCGTGATTCCCGGCGACCCGGACAACAGCTATCTGATCATGAAGCTGGAAGGAACGCAGGACCAGCATGGCGGCATCGGCGCGCGCATGCCGTTCGGCGCGCCGCCGCTGACGCAGGACAAGATCGACACATTCCGCAAATGGATCGCGCAAGGAGCAAAGCCATGAACGCCGATCAGGTCAGCCTCGCGGGCAAGGTCGCCATCGTCACCGGCGCAGGGATGGGCATGGGCGCGGCGACCGCCCGCCTGCTCGCCGCGCGCGGGGCGAAGGTTGTCGTCTCCGACATCAACGGGGACGCCGCGACGGCGACCCGCGACCGGATCCGCGCCGAGGGCGGCACCGCCGAAACCGTGCTGTGCGACGTCGCGCAAGAGGATCAGGTCGAGGCGCTGGTCGCCGCCACGGTGGCGGCGTTCGGCAGGCTGGACTGCGCGGTCAACAATGCGGCGATCACCCCCGACACGCTGCCCATTGCCGAAGCCGACATGGCGATATTCGACAAGGTGCTGAACGTCGATCTGCGTTCCGTCATGCTGTGCATGAAATATGAGATCCGCCAGATGCTGGCGCAGGGCTCGCCGGGGTCGATCGTCAATGTCGGATCGGTCAGCTCGGTGCGGCCGCAGCCCCATAACGCCGCCTATGTCGCGGCCAAGCATGGCGTCATCGGCCTGACCAAGACCGGCAGCCTCGAATATGCGCCCAGGGGCATCCGCGTGAACGCGGTGCTGCCCGGCGCGATCGACACGCCGATGCTGCGCGGCGCGCTCGACGCCACCGGCTTCACCGAGGAGCAGTTCGCCCCGGCGCTCAGCCTGTTCGGCCGCTTCGGCAAGCCGGAGGAAGTGGCGGAGGCGAGCGCATGGCTGTGCTCCGACGCGGCCAGCTATGTGACCGGCCACAGCCTCGCGGTCGAGGGCGGCTATCTGACGCGCTGAGACGCGGTCGCAGGGCATAGGGGCGCGCCCTCTCATTATTGCCAGTGTTCGCGAACGCCCGAACCGGGTCAACTGTCCGCGCATCGATACGCGCCAGCAGGGCGGCAAAGGAAAGAGGATCATGAGCAAGACCGTGCCGCTGGGCGATATCGCCGCTTTCGACGACGAGGCCGACGTGATCGTCATCGGCTATGGCATCGCCGGGGCCTGTGCGGCGCTGGAGGCGCGGCGGTCGGGCGGCGACGTGCTGGTGATCGAGCGCGCGAGCGCGGGCGGCGGGTCGAGCGCGCTGTCCTCCGGCCTCTTCTATTTCGGCGGCGGCACGGCGGTGCAGCAGGCGGCGGGCTATGACGACAGCGCCGAGAATATGTACCGCTTCATGGTCGCCTCGATGGGGATGGAGCAGGCAAACCACATCCGCCGCTATTGCGACGACAATGTCGCGCATTTCGACTGGATGGAGGCTCAGGGCGTCCCGTTCGAGCGCAGCTATTATCCCGACAAGGCGGTGTTCATCCTCTCGACCGAGGGGCTGATGAGCACCGGCAACGAGAAGGTCTGGCCGTTCCGCGACATCGCCACGCCGGTGCCGCGCGGGCATCAGGTGCAGATGGCGGGCGAAAGCCCCGGCGCGGGCGCGATGACGCCGCTGCTCGCCCGCTGCGAGGAGGAAGGCGTGCGCGCCAGCCATGACAGCATCGCGACCGCGCTGATCGTCGATGAGGCAGGCGGCGCCGCGGGCGTCGCCATCCGCCAGACCGGGCAGGACAGATATTATCGCGCCCGGCGCGGCGTCGTCATCGCGACCGGCGGCTTCGGCGTGAACAAGGAGATGCTCGCCCGATATTTCCCCGGCCTGCCCGACACCGCCGAGCCGCTCGGCACGCCCTATACCGACGGGTCGGGCATTTTGCTGGGCACGGCGGCGGGCGCGGCGACCTCCGGCATGGACGGGATGATCGCCACCGCCTCCATCTACCCGCCGGGCCAGCTGATCAAGGGCATCATCGTCAACACGCTCGGCCAGCGCTTCGTCGCCGAGGACAGCTATCATGGCCGCACCGCCTCCTTCATCATGGAGCAGCCGGGCCAGCGGGCCTTTCTGATCGTCGATGCGGATATCTTCGCCTACCCGGAAATCACCACCGCCCATCATGAGCTGATCGACGGGTTCGAGACGGTGGAGGAAATGGAAGCCCGGCTGGAATTGCCCTCCGGGTCGCTGGCGCGGACGATGGCGAGCTATAACCGCCACGCCGCCCAGGGGCGCGATCCCCTGTTCAACAAGCATCCCGACTGGCTGAAGCCGCTGGACAAGGGGCCGTGGGCGGCGTTCGACATCTCGTTCAACCGCTCCAACTATCTCTACATCACGCTGGGCGGGCTCAAGATCACCTCCGACGCGCAGGTGCTGGACGGCAAGGGCGCGGTCATCCCCGGCCTTTATGCGGCGGGCGCGTGCACCGCGCATATCCCCCGCTGCGGCAAAAGCTATGCGAGCGGGATGAGCCTCGGCCCCGGCTCCTATTTCGGGCGCGTCGCCGGGCGCGTGGCGATGGGCAACAGCGCCCCGCTCTCCGGCGCGGCGGGAGCCTGAGCGATGGACCAGCAGACCGCCACCGCCCTTGCCGAAGTCGCCGCCGTTCAGGCGATCCGCAAGCTGCTCGCCCAGCATGGGCGCGGGGTCGATCGCGCCGATGCGGGGACGATCGCCCAATGCTATCATGGCGATGCCGGGGTCGACTACGGCTTCTTCACCGGCCCCGCCTCGGAACTGGCGGCGATCCTCGCCACAGCGCAGAGCGGCGGGCCGATCACCCTGCACCGCGCCGCGCACAGCTGGATCCGGCAGACCGGCGAGGACGAGGCGCTGGGCGAAACCTATGTCACCGCCTATGCCGCGGCGCCCGCCGACGACGGCTCCCCGCGCCAAAGGCTGATCTGCGGGCGCTATCTCGACCGCTTCACCCGGCGCGAGGGCGTGTGGAAGATCGCCCATCGCCGCTATGTGCTCGACGTGCCGCTGAGCCATGAGGGCAGCTTCGCGCCGCCGCCGCTCGGAGAGTTCGCCCATCATTTCCCGACCGGCGGCCATGGCCGCGCCGACCCCGGCATGGCGCTGCTCGCCAGCGCCTGCGCCGCCGCCTTTTCCTCCCGCAAGGAAGCCCCCGCCATGAACGCCCCCTCCCCCGACCTGATCGACCGGACCATCTCCACCCAGCAGCTCGCGACGCTGACCGCCGCCTATTGCCGGGGCGTCGACCGCACTGACGAGGCGCTGCTCAAATCCCTGTTCCATGAGGACAGCGTGGTGACGAGCGGCGCGTTCAACGGCAATGGGCAGGCGTTCGCGGTGGAGATCTGCAAGATCGTGCGCGACAGTTTCGAACAGGCCTTCCACTCGACCGCCAACCAGTGGTTCGAGATAGACGGCGACGAGGCGATCGGCGAATCCTACGCCGTGGCCGCCGTCACGATCGGCGGCGAAGGCGATGCCCGGACAGGCGTGCTGACCGGCGGCCGCTATATCGACCGCTTCTCGCGCCGCGATGGCGTGTGGAAATTCGCCGAGCGCCATTTCGTCTGCGACTGGACGCTGCAACAGCCCGTCGCCGGGGACGAGGACGGCCTCGTCGCCGCCCTGCCGCTGCGCGGGCAACAGGGGCCGGACGATCCGGTCTACCGCTTCTGGAAATGACCGGGCGGCAAGCAACAAGGAACAGGAGAGCGTGATGGACATGGAAAGGGAAGTGCGCGATCTCGTCGCGCGGCGGGACATCACCAGGGCGATCCACGCCTATATGCGCGGGCAGGACCGGCTCGACCACGGGTTGCAGTTGTCCTCCTTCCACGCCGACGCCGATGTGGATTGCGGGCTGTTGCGCGGCGATGCCCGCGCCTATACCGATTTCGCGCAGGGCTTCCTCGCCAATCTGGAAGGGAGCCAGCATATCCTCGGCCAGATCGACCTCGATGTCGATGCGGACGGCGGCACCGCGACGGGCGAGGTCTATTTCTTCGCCTGGCACCGGCTGGTCGAGGAAGGCGAGCCTTACGACCTGCTGATGGCGGGCCGCTATATCGACGAATATAGCCATCGCGACGGGCGCTGGGCGATCCAGCGGCGGCGCGAGCTGATCGACTGGGCGCGCAAGGACCCCGCGAGCGACGGCATATTGCAGGATATGCCGCTGATCCACCTGTCCGGCCGGTCCGGCGCGGATTTCAGCCAGACGCGCGACTGGGCGTCGGGCACTTCGGGGAGATAGGATCATGACCGATACACCGACTACAGGCCGCCGTTTCGTTCTGGCCGCCCGTCCCGACGGCCTGCCCAAGGAAAGCGATTTCCGGTTGGAGGAGGTCGCCATCGGCGCCCCCGGTCCGGGGCAGATCCTGACGCGCAACCATTATGTGTCGCTCGATCCGGCGATCCGGGGCTGGCTCGACGACAGGCCGAGCTATCTGCCGCCCGTCGCGCTCGGCGACGCGGTGCGCGCCTCGACCGTGGGCACCGTGATCGCCAGCGGGGTGGACCGCTTCAAGCCCGGCGACTGGGTGATGGGCCTCAACGCGATCGAGGAATACAGCCTCGTCACGCCCAACGCCTATATGCACCCGATCGACGTGTCGCAGGTGCCCTCGCCGACACTCTACCTTTCCGCCATGGGCGCGGTGGGCCTGACCGCCTGGTTCGGCGTCAGCGAGGTGATGCAGCCGCAGGCGGGGCAGACGCTGCTGGTGAGCGGCGCCGCGGGCGCGGTCGGCTCCTGCGTCGGCCAGTTGGCGAAGCTGCGCGGCACGCGGGTGGTCGGCATCGCGGGCGGGGCGGACAAGTGCCGCAAGCTGATCGACCATTTCGGCTTCGACGCGGCGATCGACTATCGCGGCAAGGATGTGGAGGCGCTTTCCGCCGATATCGCCGCCGCCTGTCCGGAAGGGATCGATCTGGTTTACGAGAATGTCGGCGGCATCTGCCTCGACGCGACGCTGCTCCACATCAACCATTATGCGCGGATCATCCTGTGCGGGCTGATCTCCGAATATAATGGCGAGTCCTATGGCGCGCGCAACATCTGGCAGCTGATCGTCAAGACGGCGACGATGCGCGGCTATCTGGTGAGCGAGTTCGTCGATCGCTTCCCGGAGGGCAGCAAGGCCATCGCCGCGCTGATCGCCGAGGGCAAGCTGCGCTTCGACGAGCATGTGGAAAAGGGCATCGACAACGCCTATCCGGCGTTCATGCGGCTGTTCGACGGCAGCAACCGGGGCAAGATGATCCTCGACCTGAGCTGACGGGCGGCGGCGCCCTCGATCCGCTAGCCGACCTGCTCTATCACCAGCTCTTCCTCATGGCTGCCGGCGCGCAGGCCGCGCGCTTCGAGGATGGGGAGCACCTCGTCGCGGAAATAGGGGAATTCGCGCGCATAGTCGACGAAGGACAGCGTCGTGCCGCTGAACCCCGCTTCCCGGATCGCGCAGATGCCGTCGGCGACCTGCTCCGGCGTGCCCACCAGCGGGTAGCCGCCATGGCCGACCGCGAAGCGATCGCGGATCAGCGTGAGCAGGTCGTGCGGGAAGGATTGTGCATGCGCGAATTGCAGCTCGATCACCCGGTCGAGCGTCTTTATGTCGCGATGCTCGAAGCCGAAATAGTGGACATAGTCCTCCGCCTCCTTCGTCGTCGGACGGCAGACGACATGGGAGAAGGTGAGCAGATCGACCGACCGCCCCCGGCTCTCCGCCAGCGCCTTCAGCTCCGCCGTTTCCTCCGCCGAGCGCCTGAGGTCGATCGCGGGGGTGAAGAGGAAATCCGCGTTCCTGACCGCGAAGTCCCTTCCCTCCTTCGATCCCGCCGCGTTGATGACCGGCGGCAGGCCGTCATAGGGCAGCGGGTCGGCATGCACGTCCTTCAGCTTGAAGAAGCGGCCGTCGAAATCGAAGCGCTCCTTTGACGACCATAGCCGCCGAACGATCTCGAACCATTCCTCCGCATAGGCGTAGCGCACATCGTGCCCGTCCGGCAGGTCCAGCCCCAGCGCCGCCATTTCCGGGGCGTTCCACCCGGCGACGATGTTGAGGCCGGAGCGGCCATGGCCGATCTGGTCGATCGTCGCGAGCTGCTTGGCCGCCACCACCGGGTTGAACGCCATCACATGCACGGTCGACACCACGCTGATCCGCCGGGTCGCGGCGAGCAGTCCCGCCGCCCATGTCAGGGTTTCGAGCACATGGCCCTGGAAATTGCTGTCGCCCGCATTGGCATAGCCGATCCAGCGCGCCACCGGCAGCATGAAGTCGATGCCCGCATCGTCCAGCATGCGGGCGAGCGCCAGATTATTGTCCCAGCTCGCGTCCCAGCGTTCCGGCACATTGGTGATCGACATGCCGCTGGAGCAGTTGGACGAGAAAGTGCCGAGCTTGAACTGATTCTTCCTGTGAAGCGGATGCATGTTTCTGGCCATTGGAACCCCTTCCCCACGCGATGTTGCCCGCAAGGTGACGGGTCGGGGGCCGGGAAGCTATCCGAATCGCGCTTGCATTAGCCGCTCACCGCATCGCCATTTCATCGCGGGAAAACCATCATTGCAGCCGGATCACTTTTCCCGTGCCACCCTGACGGCGATGGTGCAATCTGGCGCCCATGCCATGGCAGGCGGGCTTTGCGCTGGCCGGGCACAGAGGAGGACCTGATGGAAATACCCGCCGACATCTTCACGGAACCCGATGCCAGCCCGGACACGCTCGCCAATCTGGGGCCGCTGCGGCGTCTCGCCGGGATATGGGAGGGGCACCGGGGCGTCGACCTCAACCCCAAGGCCGATGGTCCTGAACGGCGCGAATATTACGAGCGAATCGAGATGCAGCCGATCGACGCGCAGACCAACGGACCGCAGCTCTTTTACGGCCTGCGCTACCATGTCCACATCAATACCACCGAAGAGCAGATCGCCTTTCACGACCAGCTGGGCTACTGGCTCTGGGAGCCCGCCACCGGTCTCGTCCTCCAGACCCTTGCGATCCCGCGAGGACAGATCGCGATCGCCGCCGGGCATGCGGAACCGGACGCCACGAAGCTGACGCTCAGGGCCGAACGCGGGCAGACCGAATACGGCATCTGCTCGACGACCTTCCTGGAACTGGCTTTTCGGACCGATTCCTACCGGATCGAAGTCGATTTCAACGCCGACGGTTCCTGGACCTATGTGTCCGAAACGAGCCTGATGGTGCGCGGCCGCACCGCGCCGTTCCTGCATCGCGACACGAACACATTGACGAAGATCGCCGAACCCGATCCGAACCCATGGGCACGGATCGCCGCGCAGGCGCATAAGCCATAGCCGGCTCCGCGCGAGGGGCCTGATTGCCTTTCATACCCAAGAGGTATGAAATCGGACCCACTCAATCTTTCCGCTCGTCGCGCCGCGAGAGTATCCGCTGGCGTAGGAGAGATGAGGTGCGCGATGGTTGAAATTGAACGGATCGAAGCTTTTCTTGTCGATCTTCCGACAATCCGGTCGCATGTTCTGGCGATGGCGACGATGCACAGCCAGACGCTGTGCCTCGTCCGCCTATATTGCTCTGACGGTATCGTCGGTATCGGCGAGGCGACCACCATCGGCGGGCTTTCCTATGGTCCGGAAAGCCCGGAAGGCATCAAGCTCGCCATCGACACCTATTTCGCGCCGCTGCTGGCGGGATGCGACGCGACCCGCCCGGCCGGGGCGATGGCGCGGCTGGCCGCCCATATCGCCGGCAACCATTTCGCGAAGAGCGCGATCGAGACGGCGCTGCTCGACGCGCAGGGCCAGCGGGTCGGCCTGCCGGTGAGCGAGCTTGTCGGCGGCCGGGTGCGCGACCGCCTGCCGGTGCTCTGGACGCTGGCGAGCGGCAACACCGCGCTCGACATAGAGGAGGCCGAAGCGATGATCGAGCGCGGCCGCCACAATGCGTTCAAGCTGAAGATCGGCAAGCGCCGCCTCCACGAGGATGTCGCCCATGTCGCCGCGATCAAGCGGGCGCTGGGCGATCGGGCGTCGGTGCGCGTCGACGTCAACATGGCGTGGGACGAAACCACCGCGATCCGCGGCATCGAGATGCTGGCCGATATCGGGTGCGATCTGGTCGAGCAGCCGATATCGCGCCACAACCGGGCTGGCATGGCGCGCCTGTCGGCCCGCGCGCGCATTCCGGTGATGGCGGACGAGGCGCTGAACGGACCGGAAAGCGCCTATGATCTGGCGGTGCACGCCGCCGCCCATGTGTTCGCGGTGAAGATCGAGCAATCGGGCGGATTGTCCGCCGCCCGGCAGGTGCAGGCGATCGCGGACGCCGCCGGGATCGGCCTTTACGGCGGCACGATGCTGGAGGCGGGCGTCGGCACCGTCGCCTCGGCCCATCTGTTCGCGACCTTCGCCGCCCTGCCCTTCGGCACCGAACTCTTCGGCCCGCTGCTGCTGACCGAGGAGATATTGGCGACGCCTCTTCATTACAGCGATTTTTCGCTGGAGGTTCCCACGGCGCCGGGGCTGGGCGTCGCGCTGGACGAGGACCGCGTCGCCTTCCTGCGCCGGGACGCGGCGCGCGCCACCCTCTCCCTTCCCTCAGCACAGACGGCCTGACCCATGCTTTTCAAGGTAGAAATGGATGTGAACGTGCCGCCGGATGTCGATCCGGCGCGATTCGAGCAGCTGAAGGCGGCGGAGAAGGCGCGCTTTCAGGAATTGCAGCGCGCCGGGACATGGCGCCATATCTGGCGCGTCGTCGGCCGGTACAGCAATGTCAGCATCTTCGACGTCGCCGACAATGGCGAGCTGCACGACCTGTTGACCGGCCTGCCGCTCTATCCCTTCATGGACATCCGCGTGACGGCGCTCTGCCGCCATCCGTCGTCGATCCATGAAGATGATCGCTGAAATGTTCCATATTGTTTCATGGAGAGGTGAAATGACTGAGGATTTCGTACAAACGCCGGAAGTGCAGGCGCTGCTGGACCGGGCGAGCGGGGTCGAGAGCGACGCGGGCGACGCGCGGCTCAAGGCGATCACCCGCGATCTGGTCGAGGCGATCATGAAGGCGATCGTCAAGCATGACGTCAGCGAGAGCGAATTCTGGGCCGCGATCAAATATTTTCAGGACAGCGGCGATGAATTCGGGCTGATCGTCCCCGGCGTCGGCCTTGAGCACTTCATGGATCTGGTGATGGACGCGCGCGATGCCGAGGCCGGGCGCAGCGGCGGCACGCCGCGCACGATCGAAGGGCCGCTCTATGTCGCGGGCGCGCCGCTGGTCGAGGGCGAGGCCAATCTGACCGACGACGCGGACGACACCGACACGCTCTATATGAACGGGCGCGTCGCCGGTCCCGACGGCGAGCCGGTGGAAGGCGCGATCCTGCATGTGTGGCACGCCAATTCGAAGGGCTTCTATTCCCATTTCGACCCGACCGGCACGCAATCGCCGTTCAACAACCGCCGCCGCATCAGGATCGGGCCGGACGGGCGCTATGCCTTTCATTCGCGCATGCCGAGCGGCTACAGCGTGCCCCCCGGCGGCCCGACCGACCGTTTCATGAAGGCGCTGGGCCGCCATGGCAATCGTCCGGCCCATGTGCATTTCTTCGTCGAGGCGCCCGGCTATCGCACGCTGACCACGCAGATCAATTTCGGCGACGATCCCTTCGCCGGAGACGATTTCGCCTTCGCCACCCGCGAGGGGCTGCTGCCGGTTCCCAACCGTCAGGGCGACAGCGCCTATATCGCGTTCGATTTCGAGTTGCAGCGGGCGGAAGTCTCGGACGAGGAGCATTTCTCGGCGCGCGTGCGGGCCGAGGCATAGGAGTGGGCGGCGGGTTCGGCATGCAGAAGATATATCCCACCCCTTTCGCCGCGCTGGACGGCCTGCTGTTCGACGGGATGACGATCATGTCGGGCGGCTTCGGTCTTTCGGGCAATCCGGAAAGCCTGATCCCGGAGATCCGCGCATCGGGGGTGACGGGCCTCACCGTCATCTCCAACAATGCGGGGGCGGACGGCTTCGGCCTGTGGATGCTGCTGGAAAGCAGGCAGGTCCAGAAGATGATCGCCTCCTATGTGGGCGAGAACAGGCTGTTCGAGAGCCAGTATCTTTCCGGCGAGCTGGAGCTGGAACTGAACCCGCAGGGCACGCTGGCCGAGCGCATCCGCGCAGGCGGCGCGGGCATCCCGGCCTTCTATACGAAAACCGGCGTCGGCACCCTGGTCGCGGAGGGCAAGCCGGTGGAGCGCTTCGAGGGCGAGGAGTATGTGCGCGAGACCTGGCTGCGCGCCGACCTCTCCATCATCAAGGCATGGCGGGCGGACCCGGCGGGGAATCTGATGTTCCGCAAGACCGCGCGCAACTTCAACCCGGTCATGGCGACGGCAGGCAAGATGACGGTGGCCGAGGTCGAGGAGATCGTGCCCGCAGGCGCGTTCGACCCCGACTGCATCCACACCCCCGGCATCTATGTCGACCGCATCGTCCTTTCCACCATCAACGAGAAGCGGATCGAGAAGCTGACCACCCGGCCCAGGGAGACGCAGCCATGAGCTGGACCCGCGACCAGATGGCCGCCCGCGCCGCGCAGCAACTGCGCGACGGATATTATGTCAACCTCGGCATCGGCATTCCGACGCTGGTCGCCAACCATGTGCCGCCGGGCATCACCGTCACGCTGCAAAGCGAGAACGGCATGCTCGGCATCGGCCCCTTCCCCTATGAGGGCGAGGCGGACCCGGACCTGATCAACGCGGGCAAGCAGACCGTGACCGCGCTGCCGACCTCCAGCTTCTTCTCCTCGGCGGACAGCTTCGCGATGATCCGGGGCGGGCATATCGACATGGCGGTGCTGGGCGCGATGGAGGTGGCGATGAATGGCGACCTCGCCAACTGGACCATCCCCGGCAAGATGGTGAAGGGCATGGGCGGCGCGATGGATCTGGTCGCGGGCGTCAGGCGCATCGTCGTGGTGATGGAGCATGTGGCGAAGGAC
This sequence comes from Sphingobium jiangsuense, assembly GCF_014196495.1. Taxonomy (GTDB): domain Bacteria; phylum Pseudomonadota; class Alphaproteobacteria; order Sphingomonadales; family Sphingomonadaceae; genus Sphingobium; species Sphingobium jiangsuense. The sequence goes on along the minus strand of NZ_JACIDT010000008.1, from coordinate 105,331 downwards.
GGCGCGCCCAAGATCGTGGAGCGCTGCGCGCTGCCGCTGACCGGCCGAGGCGTCGTGGACCTGATCGTCACCGACCTTGCGGTGATCGCGGTGGATCGCAAGGGCGGCGGCGGCCTCGCCCTGCTCGAAACCGCGCCGGGGGTGAGCGTGGACGAGGTGGTGGCGAAAACGGCCGCGCCGCTCGACATCAGCGCGGCGAAGGTGGCTGCGGCATGAACGAGGCGTTCCTGTGCGATGCCGTGCGCACGCCGATCGGCCGCTATGGCGGGGCGCTGGCCGCCGTGCGGGCGGACGATCTGGCCGCGATCCCGATCCGCGCGCTGGTCGAGCGTGGCGGCATCGACCCGGCCGCGATCGACGACGTGATCCTCGGCTGCGCCAATCAGGCGGGCGAGGACAATCGCAATGTCGCGCGCATGGGCGCGCTGCTCGCGGGGCTGCCCGACAGCGTGGGCGGCGTGACCGTCAACCGCCTGTGCGCTTCGGGCCTCGATGCGGTGGGGACGGCGGCGCGGGCGATCCGCGCGGGTGAGGCCGACCTGCTGATCGCCGGCGGGGTCGAGAGCATGAGCCGCGCGCCCTTCGTGCTGGCCAAGGCGGAGAGCGCCTGGTCGCGCAGTGCCGCGCTCCATGACACCACCATCGGCTGGCGCTTCGTCAATCCGGCGATGCAGCCGCTCTACGGCACCGACTCGATGCCGGAGACGGGCGAGAATGTCGCGGCCGACTTCGCCATATCGCGCGAGGATCAGGACGCATTCGCGCTGCGCAGCCAGCAGCGGGCGGTGGCGGCGCAGGCGGCGGGATTCTTCGCGCGGGAGATCGTGCCGGTGGCGGTCCCCCACCGCAAGGGCGAGAGCATCGTCGACACCGACGAGCATCCCCGGCCCGACACCAGCCTCGATATGCTGGCGAGGCTCAAGCCCGTGGTCCGCCCCGGCGGTACGGTGACGGCGGGCAATGCGTCGGGCGTCAATGACGGCGCTGCGGCGATGATCCTCGCCAGCGAGGCGGCGGTCGCGCGCCACGGCCTCACCCCCCGCGCGCGCCTTCTCGGCATGGCGAGCGCGGGGGTGCCGCCGCGCATCATGGGCATCGGCCCGGTGCCCGCGACGCAAAAGCTGCTGGCGCGGCTGGGCCTGACGCTCGACCGTTTCGATGCGATCGAACTGAACGAGGCGTTCGCCGCGCAGGGCCTTGCGGTGTTGCGCGGGCTGGGGCTGGCCGATGACGATGCGCGGGTCAACCCCAATGGCGGCGCGATCGCGCTCGGCCACCCGCTCGGCATGTCCGGCGCACGCCTCGCCATGACGCTGGTGCACCAGCTGGAAAGGAGCGGTGGCCGCCTCGGCCTCGCCACTCTCTGCGTCGGTGTCGGACAGGGTCTTGCCCTTGCGGTGGAGCGGATGTGATGGAGACGCAGTATATCACCACCGGCGACGGTTGCCGCATCGCCTGCCGCTTCGACGGGCCGAAGGACGCGCCGCTGCTGCTGCTCTCCAACTCGCTCGGCACCGACAGCGGCATGTGGGAACCGCAGATGGCGGCGTGGGCACGGGCTTTTCGCGTGCTGCGCTACGACCAGCGCGGCCATGGCGCGTCGGATGCGCCCGCCGGGGCCTATTCGATGGACCGGCTGGGGCGCGACGCGGTGGAGCTGCTCGACGCGCTGGGCATAGGGCGCGCGCATTTTTGCGGCCTGTCGCTGGGCGGGATGGTCGGGCAATGGCTCGCCGTCCATGCGCCGGAGCGGATAGACCGCCTCGTCCTCGCCAACACCTCGGCCCATATGGGGCCGCCTTCCGCCTGGCAGGGGCGGATCGAGGGCGTGCTGCGGGATGGCATGGCGCCGCTGGCCGAAGCCTCGATCGCGCGCTGGTTCACGCCGGATTTCCCGGCCCTCGCCCCCCAGGCGGTGGAGCCGATCCGCGCGATGCTGCTCGCCACCGATCCGGCGGGTTATGCCGGATGCTGCGCCGCGATCCGCGACATGGACCAGCGCCGCACCGTCGCGCTGATCGACAGGCCGACGCTGGTGATCGGCGGCGCGCTCGACCCCGCCACCCCGCCGCCGCACAGCGAGGCGCTGGCGCAGGGTATCGAGGGGGCGGCCTTGCTGATGCTTGACGCCGCGCATCTTTCCAATGTCGAACGGCCCGACGCCTTCGCGCGGGCCGTCCTCGATTTCCTCACCACCTGACTTACAGCGCTTCATCGCCATGGTCGGCAACGAAGCGCCGCGCGTCGAAGCTGAACGGCACTTCGCTGCTGCCGCCATAAAGCTCATGATGCGGCGCGGCCTCGGCATAGGCGCAGGCCAGCATCAGCGCATTGCGCTGCGCCGGGTCCTCCGGCCGGGGCGGACAATCGCGCAGATAGGTCAGCAGCGCGTCGAGGCGCGGCAGCAGCGCGTCGTGGAACGCGGCGAACTCCCCCGCCGTCGCGGCATGGCGCACCGCGTTGCGCTCATTCTCCGTGGGCCGCGCCCAGCGGGCGGCCAGCGGCGCCAGATCGGCGAAGGCGGCGGGCAGGAGGGTGGGATCGGTACTCGTCATTGCTTGTCTCCGGCCAGATAGCTGTTGAGGGTAAGGGCGGCGTGGCGGATCAGGAATTCCTGATCCATCAGCTGCATGTCGTCGATCGCGCCCGACATGATGCCGGTGAAGGTATCCTCCATCGTCGCCGTGTCCTCCAGCCAGGCGTTGCGGTGCAGCGCGTTGACATGGACCTGCGCCGCATATTCCGCGGCATTGGCGGCCGGGCGGAAATAATTGATCCCCTCCCACAAGGTGGTGCCGTGATCGAGCGGCCAGAACTGGTGGGTGAAATAGGACAGGCCCGGATAGCCGCAGCCCGAGGCGAGATGGATGAGCAGGTTGGGGAAGATGTTCGGCAGCTCGAACTGGAAGTCGCCCCGGCGCTTCGGGTTGATGTCGGCGGGCAGCAGGTCGGGGCGTGGCGCGTGGCTGTCGCTGCCGTGCAGGACGCCCGCGAATATCCCCGTCGACGGCGCCGTATCCATGCCCGCGCCATAGATGGTCGAGGACGCATGCGGGCCGATCAGCTTGAAGTCGCTATGCTCTATGCCGCGAAAGCCCGGCAGCGATCCGGCATGGATGGTCGGCACGTGATAGCCTTCGGAAAAGGCGTAGAGCGCGACCTTCCAGTTGCATTTGAGCACCGTCGAATAGCGGAAGGCGGTGGTCGATTCCCGATAGGGATAGCCGCCGAACAGCGTCGCGAAATCGCCCAGATAGTCCCGCAGCGATTGTGCCGGTTCGGGATCGAAATTGACGAAGACGAAGCCTTCCCATTCGTCGCAGGCGATTTCGCGCAGGCCCAGGCACGCCTTGTCGAGATGCCCGAACGCATCCTCCATCGGCACGGATTTGAGCGCGCCGTCGGTGCCGAACACCCAGCCATGGAAGCGGCAGGTGACGACATTCGCCCGCGCCCGGCCGAAACTTTCGAAGCCCTTGCTGGGCACCACCTTGTTGCCGCGATGGGTGCAGACATTGTGATAGGCGCGGATGCGCCCGTCCTTCGCCCGCACGATCAGGATCGAGGTGTCGGCGACGGGCAGTTCCTTGACCTTGTAATCGCCGGGATCGGGAAGCTCCCACGCGGTCGCGACCTTCAGCCACACCTTCCTGAAGATGCGTTCCTTTTCCAGCTCATAGATAGCGGGGTCGCGGATCGCGCCGACCGGGATCGGGTCGACGCCCAGCTCCTCGCGGATTTGCGGCACGGAGCGCCGGATATGATCGAGGGTTGCGATAGTTTCCTGCATAACTGTCCACTCCAGATAGGGTGGGAGGGCGCGCGGGACGGTCAGGCCTGATCCAGTGCATCAGGCTTGTCGTGCCAGCCCTCCGGATAATGGGAAATAAGCTCTGCGTTGAGGCGCAGTTGGCTGAACCGCCAGCGGTCCGCCCCGGCCACCGCCCGCGCGGTGTAGCTGCCGCCGATCCAGTAGGCGCGCCCGCTCGCCGCCGTCGCCGCTTCCCACAGCATGAACGACAGCGAGGCCTGCGCGCCATCGGCGGAAAGGTCGATGCGGGGCGAGACCAGATAGTGCAGCGTCCAGCGGAAGCCGCTTTCGGCATTGCCCGCCACCCCCTGCGCGATCCCGTCGGCGCCGCGCAGGACGCCATAGCCGTCGATCTCGAAAACCGCGTCGGCGGTGAACAGGCCGCGCAGCGCTTGCGCCGAAGGGCCGCCGTCGAAGGCATGGCCCAGATCGGCGATCAGCCTTGCGATGTCCCGCTCCGCCTCCAGGCGGGCGAGGCGCGTTTCGAGGTCGGCGCTCTGGCTCATGGCGGTTTCATCCTCTTCCTGTGGGCGGGCGGACCGATGGCGGACCGCCCGCCTCTTCTTCGGTCAGAACTTGTATCCGGCGCTCAGATACCATTCGCGCGGGCGGCCATAGACGCCCTCGATCAGCCCGCCGAACGAGTCGGCATAGCCGGAGCCGAGATAGACTTCCTTGGTCAGGTTCTTGACGCCCAGGCTGACCGACCAGCGCGCATTCGCATCCGCATAGCCGATCGATGCGTTGACGAGGTGATAGCCGTCCTGCACCAGTTCCGGCGTGTTGATCGCGTCGTTATAGACGCGCGAGCGGTAGGACCAGTCGACGCGCGGCGTCAGCCTGCCCGCCTCGCCCAGATCGAAGGCATAGGAAGCCGCCGCGCTCAGCGTCCATTTCGGCGCGTTTTGCAGATGCGTCGAGGTGGTGACGCCCGCATTGAGCGCGCGAATGTCCACATTGCGATATTTGGCGTGGAGATAGCCCAGCCCCGCCTCGATCCGCAGCGCGTCGGTCGGTTGCAGCTGCATCTCCAGCTCGACGCCCTTGATCCGCGCCTTGGCGGCGTTCTGGATGATCGGCGCGAAGCCCAGCGTCGGGTCGTTCACCGTGATTTGCAGATTGTCGTAATTGTTGAGGAACACCGCGCCGTTCAGCCGCAGGCGGCGGTCGAACAGGTCGGTCTTCATCCCCGCCTCGAAGGTTTCGCTGGTTTCCGGCTTGAACGACGGAATGAAGGCGAAGGGCGGGAAAACGCGCTGGGTGAAACCGCCGCCCTTGAAGCCCTTGGAATAGGACAGATAGGTCAGCACCTCCGGGCTCCAGCGATAGGACAGGCTGGCCATCGGCGTCCAGGCGCGATCCTTGATCGTGGAACGCTGGCCGAGCGGGCCCATCAGCGGATCGCCGTCCTGCAACCCGGAACCGTCGGGATTGAACGGCTCGCCGGTCAGGAAGCCGGCCTCGACCACATATTGATTGGCGTTGTCGAAGGTTTTCTTGTCCTCCGTCCAGCGGATGCCCGCCGTCAGGTTGAGGCCGGTCGCTATCTCATAGGTGGCCTGGCCGAAGGCGGCGAAGCTCTCGCCGTCCAGCACCGCGCCGCTCATGAACACGGCGTCGACGATATTGACGAGATCGCGGTGATTGCCGCTCTCGCTGGAATAATAGGCGCCGATCAACCAGTTGAGCCGCTTGTCGAGCGCCTCCCCGCCCAGCTGCAATTCCTGGCTGAACTGGTCCTGCTTCCAGTCGCTGTTGGTCTGGACGATCGAGGCCGGGCTGTGATCGGAATCGCGCGTCCAGAAGCCGGTGACCTTGCGATAGGCGGTGATCGACTTGAACGTCGCCGCGTCCGACACCTTCCATTCCACTATGCCCGACACGCCCCAGATGTTGAGGTCCGACGCGGACTGATAGCGGCGGCGGCTGTTGGCGTTGAACGGGGCCGAAATGGTGGTGAAGGTGCCGCCATGGCGGTAGGGGGCGAGCGCCCACTGGCTGTTGTAGCAGCGCTGGTCGCTCAGCCGCGCGGGGTTGGCGAGGTCGGTGCAGATCGACGCCGCGCCCGAATAGACCGCGTTCCACACGGCGGCGGCGGGCGCGTTCTCGTTCGCGGCCAGCAGCACGTTGGGCGCCGATTCCTCCCGCGCGCGGGTGCCGTCCACCGCCAGGTCGATCGTCACGTCGCTCGACGGTTCGAGGCGCAGCGCGAAGCGGCCCGCCAGCTGGTTGGTGTCGCCCAGATCGGGCGCGCCGGGGACGACGCCTTTCACATAGCCGTCGCGGTGGTGATAAAAGCCGGAGAAGCTGGTGTAGACGCCCTCGGCCAGCGGCAGGTCGATCGACGCCTTGACCTGCGCCCGGTCATAGCTGCCGGTGGTGAGGTCGAGGCTGCCCGCCAGCACGTCGCCGGGCTTCTTCGTCGTCACGCTGACCGCGCCGCCGATGGTGTTGCGGCCGAACAGCGTGCCCTGCGGCCCGCGCAGCACCTCGATCCGCTCCACGTTCAGCACGTCGAGCACATTGCCGACGCCGCGCGAGATATAGACGCCGTCGAGATACAGCCCGACGCCGGGGTCGGCGGACAGCTGATAGTCGTTCTGGCCGATGCCGCGGATGAAGATGGCCGCCGTCGCGTTGCTCGCCGACACCGGGACGGAGCTGTTGAACTTCACATTCGGCGTGAAGTCGCCGATCTGCGTCACATTGTCGAGGCCGCGCGCCGCGATGCTGTCGCCCGACACGGCGGAAATGGCGATCGGCGTGTCCTGCAACGATTCCTGACGCCGCCGGGCGGTGACGACGATATCCGCGATGCCGCCGCCGCTTTCCGCCCGCGCCGCCGCTTCCTGCGCGGTCGCGACCGGGGCGGCGGCGAACAGGCTTGCGGCGGATGCGCCGGCCAGCAGGGCGGGACGCCATATCCCGGCCCTGTCGCCGCCCTTTCCGCTCATGGTCGTGCTTTCGATAGTTCCCATATGCTATCCCCCTTCTCATTTGGCTTGATGCTCGTCTGGCATGCCGCCGGCCGATGCCTTCATGGGCACGGACTCACTTCCCAGGGCGGTTTGCCATCGCGTACAAGAGACGTCAGAAGGCCCTTCCCGACTATCCTGATCCCGCTGCGACCATCCCCTCGCTGCTATCGACTGTGCGAAAAATGCAGCGGGCGAAAGCGGGGCGGCCGGGGCGTGCGCTCCTTTCCTGCACATGCAGGCTAACGCCAACGGGCGCGGGCTAGCCGGAAGAGGCCGCGCCGCCCCAATATCCCTTCATTGGAATTCGACGGGCGGCACCCGCCCCCGATCGACACCGTTGGACCGAATGAAGGAGTGGGTCATGTCCGAAACCGTGCATCGCTGGATGGAGCAATATCCGGAGCTTGGCTCCGGGCCGATCTCCACCGAGCCCTATATCTCGCCCGAATGGTATGAGCGGGAGAAGGAGAAGATCTTCCGCAAGGTGTGGCTGTGCGTGGGGCGCGAGAACGAACTGCCCAGGGCGGGCGACTATAAGGTGAAGCGCATCGCGGCGGCGGACACCTCCGTCATCCTGGTGCGCGGCAAGGACGGCAAGGTCCGCGCCTTCCACAATGCCTGCGCCCATCGCGGCAATACGGTCATCAGCGAAACCGGCGAGGAAACCTTCGGCCGCAGCAAGGCCGCGATCATGACCTGCCGCTTCCACGGCTGGGTCTACGACGCGGAAGGCGCGCTGAAGCAGGTGCCGAGCGAGCAGCGCTTCTACGACTGTTTCCAGAAGGAGAAGAATGGCCTGACGCCGGTTCATCTCGACACATGGGAGGGCTTTCTGTTCATCAACGTCGCGGAAAAGCCGGAAACCGGCCTGCTCGACTATCTGGGCGACTATGCCACCCATTTCGCGGGCTTCCCGTTCCACGAGCTGGATTACGGCTTCACCTATTACACCTATCTCGACTGCAACTGGAAGGTCGCGCATGACGCCTTTGCCGAGGCCTATCATGTCGACACCATCCATGCCGGGTCCTTCCCCAATGTGTTCTCCACCGGCCTTCAGAATGTGAAGCTGATGGGGCCGCACCGCAGCTGCGCGGTGTGCCTGACGCTCAACGCCAAGCCCACGCCGGTCGCGGGCATCGCCAACCGGCTGGCGGGCGCGTCGCTGGTGTCGGTGCGCGCGGAATCGATGCTGCCGCCGACGATCAACCCGGACAAGCGCGAGGATTTCGCCTTCGAACTGAGCGTGCTGTTCCCCAACACGCTGCTGCACATTTCCGAAGGCATCTGGTTCACGCATCAATTCTGGCCGATCGCCCACAACAAGACGCTGTGGGAAGGCCGCTATTATGTGAAGGCGCCGGAAAGCCATTCGCAGCGCTGGGCGATCGAGCATGCGATGACGCTGCAACGCAATGCCTGGCTGGAGGACACCGCGACGATGGAGGACACCCAGCGCGCGATGCAGTCGCGGGCGAAGCTGGAGCAGCATCTTCAGGACGACGAGATCCTCATCCGCCATGGCGCGGTGGTGGTCGACCGGTTCGTCAACGCGTGAAAGGGACAGACATTATGACTGGCATCAGCTTGCCGAACGACTTCGCGGACCTAACCCCCTTCCTCGGCTGGGCGCTGCCGACCGCCGACCAGCGCTACAACCGCCGCCGCACCGCGAGCCGGGAGGAGTTGCGGGCGTTCTACGACGCGATGCTGCCGCGCATCGAGGCGATATTGACGCTGGTGGACGGCTATCCGCTCGGCGCCCTGCCGGAGGAACTGCGCCCGCTTTACTGGCTCGCCCTCTCGCTGGCCGAGGTCGCGCCGCATATCGAGCTGTACGGCGGCGCGCCGGGCGTGCCCTATGCGTTCGAGGAGACGCGCTTCGTCGCCGTGCACGGCAATCAGGACACGGCGCTGGGCCTGCCGCCCGCGGCGGCGGCGGCCTGAGCGCGGGCGGGCAGCGGGCCATGTCGCTGGAGCACAGGCTGGCGGTGCTGGAGGCGCGGGCGGCGATCACCGATCTGGTGGCGCGCTATGCGCTGGGGGCGGACCGCCGCAACGATCCCGCGATCATGGGCCCGTTGTTCGCCGCCGACGCCAGCTGGTCGTGCGACGGCTTCGCCACGCTCGGCGGACGGGAGGCGATCGCGGCGGGGCTTGCCGCGATCGCCGCCGATACGGTGCTGTGGTCGATCCATTTCATGGTCGCGCCGGTCATCACGCTGGCGGACGACGCGCGCGGCGGCACCTGTCAATGGTATCTGTGGGAACTCTGCACGATGCGGGCGGACGGGGGGCAGGCCGGCGGCGGCGCGCAGGATCAATGGCTGGGCGGCTGGTACGACGGCACCGTCACACTTACGGAGGAAGGATGGAGATTTCAGACAGTGGTGCTCGATATCCGGGCGCAGGGGGAGATAGCGCCCCCGCTCTTCTTCAAGAAGGCGGGAGGGCGTTGATGGAGCGTCTTTGCGCGTCCGCCGACGTTCCCGAAGGCGAAGTGCGACAGGTCGATCTGGGCGACGGACGGGTGCTCGCCGTCTACCGGGTGGAGGGCGAGGTCTACGCCACCGACGATCTGTGCTCGCACGGCGACGCCTCGCTCGCGGATGGAGAGATAAAGGACGGGAAGATCGTCTGCCCCTATCATATGGGCTCCTTCTGCATCCGCACCGGGGAGCCGACCGGCGCGCCCTGCTCCATCCCGATCCGCACCTACAGGCTGGTCGAGCGGGACGGCGAGATCATGCTCGTCGCCTGACCGGCGCCATACCGACACCCCTTGGCCCGCCGAGCGATTGGCGGGCTTTTTTTGGCTATATCCCCTGCAACAGGTTCGGATAAACGACCGCTTTCGGCCTCAGGAAAAACAGGGCTTCGACAAGCTCAGTCCGAACGGTGGGAGTGCTCATCCCTTGCTCGTCTTGCCAGCGCAGGCTGGCCTCTCAGGCGTCGGCGCGCGACATGGCGCGCGACCCGGCCTGCGCCGGGGCGGCGGAAACGCCTCACATCGCCCGCAGCGTCTCCGAAGGCCGCTCGCCATAGCGCTCATAATAATCGCGGGCGAATTTGCTGAGGTGGGTGAAGCCGCAGGCCAGCGCGACGGTCGTTACCGATACGCCGTTTTCCGTGCCGCTCTTCAGCATCGAGCGCGCCATGGCGAGGCGATGGTTCTTGAGATAGCCCATCGGCGTCGTGTCGCGGAAACGGCGGAAGCCCGCGTGCAGCGAGCGGGCGCTGACCCCCGATATCTCGACCATCTCGGCCAGGGTTATCGGCTCTTCGGCGTGACTGCGCACATATTCCTCGACCCGCCGCACATAGAAGGGCGCGGGGCCGGAAACCGATCCGTTGAACAGGTCGCTGTGATTGTGCGGCACCGCGACCAGCAGCAGCCGCTTGAGCGTATCCTCGATCGAGCCGCAGGTGCGCGGATGGCTGTAGCCCGGCAGGCCCATGTCCATGTCGTCGCAGATCGTGCGGACCATATGCGCGAAGGAGGCCGCCGCGCCTTCCAGCCGGATCGGCCGGGGCGAGAAATGCAGCTCACCGGGGCGGAAGCCCAGCTCCTGGATCAGCACCGCCTCCAGATCGCTCTTGGGGATCTTCACCGTGAAATGCTTGTAGCCCGCGTCGAAGGTCTGGCGCGTGCGCGCGTTGGAGCCCAGCACGCACATCTGCCCCTGTTCCAGCGTGAAGGTCTCGCCGTTCTGGCTCACCTCCGCCCGGCCGGCGAGCGAGAATTGCACGAGATAGAGCTGCTCCACCGGCGGAATGGCGACGACCACGCGGCCATAGGGATTGCCGTAATCGGTGGCGTTGAACGTCAGCGAGCGCAGCGGCGTCTGGTTGTGGCGAAAGGTGATCGGCGGCACTCCGCCCTCCACCCGCAGGTCGTGGTCGCACAGCATCGCGCTCATATGCGCATGCACTTCGTCGAGATCGGTGCTCTGCAATTTGGAATAGGCGGAAAGCGGCAGCGCCGCGCCGCTCCACGCCCCTTTATCGGGAATGCGCCATGCTCCCTCGTCCATATCGTCGTCTCCTCATGTCTCGCACGGTCTTATGCCGCTTTTTCCTGAAATATGCCGTCGCTCGGCCCTCTGGGGGCGGGCCAGGCGCGCTTGCTGTGGGCCAGCCCCAGATCGAGCAGCGCTTCGCAGGTCTTGAACGCGACGAGGCCGGGATTGAGCACCGGCACGTCGAGCCTTTCCTGGAGGAAGCGGTGCGACTGGTGCATGGTGGTGGACCCCAGCACCAGCACGTCGGCGCCGTCGCTTTCCACCGCCTGCCGCGCGGCCTCCAGCAATTTGGGGAACACCATGTCCTCCTTGCCCGACAGCAGCTCGCTGGTATCCGGCGCCACGTCGATCGAGCGGATCGAGGCGAGGCGATGCGACAGACCGGTTTCGCCCAGCACCTTGTCGTAGAGCCAGTTCCACCGGTCCCACATGCTGAGGATGGAAAAGCGCCGCCCCAGCTGGCTGGCGAGATGATAGGTCGGCGCGGCCGTGCCGATGACGGGGATGGAAAGCCGCGAGCGCAGGGCGGCGACCCCGGAATCGCTCATCGAATTGACGCAGACGGCGGCGAAGCCCTCCGCCTCGGCCTGCATCCCGGCGTCGAGGCAGAAGGCATCGGCGATCGTGCCTTCACAGGGGGAATCGAGCGCGCTGCCGCCGCGCGCGGCGCAGCAGAATTCGATCGAGATGTCCGGCCGCGACAGATGCGCCGGAAATTGCGCGGCAAAACCGTCCAGCGCTTCGGGCGGGACCGGTACAGGGACGATCATTTTGATCCGTCTGGTCAATCCTATGCTCCACAGGCATGATTGCGTTGCTATGTGAATTCCCTGCCGCAGACTCAAAGATGCTCCGGCATTATCAATATTTGCAGCTTTCCATCAATTCCAGTCAAATACCGATTGGCATGGCATTCATACCCGTAAAATATACTAAGGCGTCCGGCGGGGACGAAACGGCGACTTTGAGGATCCCTCTCAATTTCGCCTTTTCGATCCAGCCGCTGCGCCCACGGGCTAGATCGCCCGGCCGTTCCCCGCGACAATCGCGATGGTCGTCGGGCCGCCGGTTCCTCCGGTCCCGCCGCCGGAGAGATATCGTCTGATCGGGAATGAAGGACTCCATGACAGAGCATTTCGACGTCGCCATCATCGGGGCGAGCCATGCGGGCGCCCATGCCGCGATTACCCTGCGAGAGCGTGGTTTCACCGGATCGGTGCTGCTGATCGGCGAGGAACCGGTGCTGCCCTATGACCGGCCGTCGCTGTCCAAGGCCTATATGCTGGGGTCGATCAGCATAGAGCGCATCCTGTTGCGCGACGCCGATTACTGGGCGGAGCACGGGATCGACCTGCTGCTCGACACGCCCGCGGCGCATCTCGACCCGGCGGCTGCGACGGTGCGGCTCGGCGACGGGCGGACGATCGGCTATGGCCGGTGCATCCTCGCCACCGGCGGCCATGTGCGCACCCTGGCCTGTCCCGGCGCGGACCTGCCCGGCATCCATATGGTGCGCTCCCTCGTCGATGTGGACGCGATCCGCGCCGCGCTGAAGCCGGGAATGCGGGCGGCGATCGTCGGCGCGGGCTATGTCGGGCTGGAGGCGGCGGCGGTGCTGCGGGAACTGGGGCACGAGGTCGTCGTCGTCGAGACGCAGGACCGGGTGCTCGCCCGCGTGACCGGCCCTGTCCTTTCCGCCTTCGTGGAGCGCAAGCACCGCGCCCATGGCGTCGATTTCCGCTTCGGCCGGCATGTCGCCGCGATAGAGGGCGACGGGCGGGCCGAGCATGTGCTGCTTTCGTCGGGCGAGCGGCTGGCCGCCGATATCGTGATCGTCGGCATCGGCATCGCGCCGCGCACCGAGCTGGCCGAAGCGGCGGGCCTCGCTTGCGACGGCGGGGTGCTGGTCGACCAGTGCGGCCGCACTTCCGATCCGGCGATCTTCGCGATCGGCGACTGCGCGCGCCACCCCAACAGCTATGCGGGCGGGCTGTGGCGGCTGGAATCGGTGCAGCACGCCACCGCCTCGGCCGAGGTCGCCGCCGACGCGATCATGGGCAACCCCCGCAACTATGACGCGCTGCCGACCTTCTGGTCCGATCAATATGACATGCGCATCCAGTCGGCGGGCATCCTGCGCGGCGCGTGCGAGGCGCTCGTCCGGGGCGATCCGGACAGCGGCGCCTTCTCGATCTTCTATCTGAAGGACGGCGCGGTGGTGGCGCTGGATGCGGTCAACAGCCCCAGGGATTTCATGGGCGGCCGCGCGCTGGTGCAGGAGCGGCTGCGCGTGCCGCCGGAGTTGCTGGCCGACACCGCCGTGCCGGTCCGCCAGATCGTGAAGCAGCTGGTCAGCTGACCGCTTCAACGCCCGGCTCCCGGTCGGTCTGGTAGACGGTGCGGCTGATCTCCACCATGCACTGCAATTCGGCCGAGCTGTCGGTGGCGCGATGGCTGAGGATGATCGGGGATATCGCGTCCTCGGCGGCGATCGGGCGAAAGACGAGGTCGGGCCGGTCCATGATCTGCGCCGAGGCCGGGACGATGGAAACGCCCGCCCCCGCCGCGACCATGCCCAGCGCCGCCTGCAATTCCCGCACCTCCTGCCGGTGGTCGAGCGTCAGGCCATGGTCCTCGAACAACGACAGCACCTGATCGGCATAGCTGGGGCGGAAGGGGCGCGGATAGAGGATGACCGGCTCGGCCGCCAGCTGACCCAGCGAGAGCGGCGCGCTCTGGTCGGCGAGCGCGTGGTCGGCGGGCAGCGCGGCGACCAGCGCCTCCTTGGTCAGTACGATGCGGCGCAGCCCTTCGTCATTGACGCGCAGCCGGCCGAAGCCGACATCGATGCGCCCCTCGCGCAGTGCGGCGGCCTGTTCGGACGACCCCATCTCGATCAGCGAAATGGCGATGCCCCCGCCCATATGGGCGCGGAACTCGCGGATCACCTGCGGCAGCCTGCCGCACAGGATGGAGCCGACGAAGCCGATCAGATAATGGCGCGTCCCCGCCTTGAAATGGCGCGACATGGTGCCGCGCACCTGATCGAAGCTGGCCAGCGCCTGCACCGCATTCTGGTAGAGCAGCCGCCCGGCATCGGTCAGGCGCAGCGGACGGGACGTGCGGTCGAACAGTTCGGCGCCGATTTCCAGCTCCAGCTCCCTGATCTGGCGGCTGAGCGGCGGCTGGGAGATGTTGAGCTGCTCGGCGGCGCGGGAGAAGTTGCGTTCCTGCGCCACCGCGACGAAATAGCGCAAATGCCTCAGTTCCATGGTGCCGTTCCGATTGAATGATGCGGTCGTCCGCTCCGCATGGCGGTTCAGCGGCCCGCACGCAAGGTTTCGGACGGCAGTTCGCCATAGGCCTGCCGATATTGCCCGGCAAAGCGCCCGAACTGGTAGAAGCCCCATCGGCAGGCGATGCTGGTCACCGTCTCGCCGTCGCGCGCGGCCAGCAGATCCTGCCGCACCCGGTCGAGCCGAACCGAACGCAGATAGGCCATGGGCGAGCAGCCGCGAAAGCGGCGGAAACCGTCGAACAGCGCGCGGGCGCTGACCCCGCTCGCTTCCACCAGCTCCTCCAATGTGATCGGGCGGCCGATATGGTCGGCGATGAACCGCTCCACCCGCCGGACATGCTGGGGCGCGATCCGGCTGGCCTGCGGGCGCAACTGCTCGAAATAATTGCTGGCCTGCGTTTCCAGCAGCTTGACGATCAGCAGCGTTTCCAGCTGCGCGATGCTCGCCTGCGCGCCGCGCCCGCCCTGGTCGGAAAGCTCCGTGATCAGCATCGCGACATAGCGCCACCAGGAAACGGCGCCGCGCGCCGCATCCATTTCCGGCGCGAAGCGGAGCGGCTCGCGCAGCCCGGCGCCGGTCATCAGCGAGACATGGCGGTCGAGCGCCGCGGAATTGATCTGCACGACGATCTGCGAACAGTCCGCCGACCACAGCATATTGTCCAGCTCCACCGTGCTGGCGACGACGGCGCGGGCGGGGTCGCATTGGATCCGGCAGCGGCCCAGCCCGATATCCGCCGTGCCGCGCAGCGGCAGCATCAGCAGCAAGAAATCCTGGTCCTCCACCCCGGAAATCTGCACCTCCGTGCCATAGGTCATGGTGCCGACGCCGATCTGCGACAGGCGCTTGTGGTTGAGCCATGCGCCCAGCCTGCCCGCCCTGTTGCCGATGGAGAGGCGATGGGGGCAATAGGTGCGGGAAATATGGTCGCGCGTCTGGTCGAGATCGCTGGACTGGAAAATGCGATGATCGTCCATCAGCGGCGGCCCGAACGGGATCGGCCCGTCCTGCGCCGCGATCATGCTCGTGCTCGTGCCCGCCGCATAGTCGAACTGCATCTCGCCTCCGAATCCGTTTCGATCGAAAACCTCCAGCCTGTCGGCGAACGATGTTCCTTCCGCCGCCCGCAAGTCAACGGGGCGTTTGCCCCATCCCCCTCTTTGTTTCCCGGACGGGCCAGAGCATGCGCTCCGGTGCCAGTCGTTCAGCCGGCCAGCGCGGCGATGGCGTCGTCCCGCTGTTCCGGCCCCAGCGCCAGATAGCCGCCGTCGACCGGCAATTCCGCGCCCATGACGAAGGACGCCGCGTCCGAGCAGAGGAACAGCACCGCGCGCGCCACTTCCTCCGCGTCCGCGATGCGCCCGGCCATGTGGAAAGGCGCGGCGGCGCGGTCCGCCTTCGCCCTGTCGCCGCCGCTCACCATGCCGATCACGTTCGACCAGGTCCATGCGGGCGCGACCGCATTGACCCGCACGCCATGGCGCGCGAATTCCAGCGCCTGGGATCGCGTCAGCTGCGCGACCGCCGCCTTCGCCGCCGGATAGACGAACCGCCCCGCCTGCGCGCGATGGGCGCTGATGCTGGAGAAGTTGACGATCGCCCCCTTGCGCGCGATCAGATGCGGCGCGGCCCTCTGCGCGAAGATCGCCGCGCCGACGACCGCGATGTCGAGCGCGCGCAGCCAATCCGCCCGCGCCGTTTCCAGCCCGTTGTCGAGATAGGAGGTGGTGACGTTGACCAGATAGTCGATGCCGCCGAAACGCTCCGCCGCCGCCGCAATGCAGGCGTCGATATCGGCATCCACGGTGACGTCGGTGGGCAGGAACAGCGCCCGATCGCCCAATTCCCGCACCGCCAGCGCGCCGCCTTCCGCATCGATATCGGCGATGACGACGTTCGCCCCGGCGGCGGCGAAGGCCGCGGCGATGGCGCGCCCGATCAGGGTCGCGCCGCCCGCGAGGATCGCCGTGCGCCCGGCGAACTCCCCCGCCGCCACGGTCACAGCTTCCACCGGACGGACAGGCTCCATTCGCGCGGCCGCGCGAACATCTGCTCGTAAAGGCCGAAGGAGCTGCCATAGATGCCGGTCAGGCTGTATTTCTTGTCGGCGATGTTGGTGACGCCGAAGACCATGCTGAGCGCCCGGCCGGGGAAATCGTAGGTCAGGTTCGCGTTGAACAGGCTGTAGGCGGGCTGGTAAAGTTCCGGCGAGTTGAGCGCGTCCATATACATGCCCGAGCGGTAGGACCAGTCGCCGCGCGCGGTCAGCTCGCCGTCGCCCAGCGCGACGCTCCTGGCGAGCGAGGCGCTGATCGTCCATTTGGAGATGCGCTCGAACCGTGAATCGAGGCGGATTTCGGTCGCCGCCGGGTCGATCCGCGTGAATTCGGGATCGAGATAGCCGAGGCTGCCTTCCAGGAACCAGCCGCCGCCCGGCGACAGCCGCGCCTCCAGCTCCGCCCCCCGGATCTCCGCCGCCGCCGCGTTCTTCGTCACCGGCGCGATGCCGGTGAACACCTGCACCTGAAGATTGTCATATCTGGTGTAGAAAGCCGCTCCGTTGAGCGTCAGCCTGCGGCCGAACAGGCTGGATTTGAAGCCCAGCTCATAGGCGGTCGCCTTTTCCGACGAGAATTGCGGCGTCGCGGCCAGCGGCGGAAAGACGCGCTGGACGAAGCCGCCGCTCTTGAACCCTTGCGAGAAGGAGCCGTAGAGCATCACGTCCGGCGTCACGTGCCAGGCGAGGTTCGCCATCGGCGTGAACGCGTCCTCGCTCTGCCTCACCCGCACGAAGGGCAATACGCGGATCTGCGGCGTATTCGGGCTGGCCGCGATCAGCGCGCCGCCGGTCTTGTCGACGAGGATTTCCTGATCGGGCAGGAACGACTTGCGGTCGTCGGTATAGCGCAGCCCCAGCGTCAGGTCGACGCCCGGCACGAAGGTCCATGTCGCCTGAGCGAAAGCGGCATAGCTCTTGGTCTGGAACCGTCCGCCGGACCGGAAGGTCACGGGCGTGAAATCCAGATTGTTGATGTTGTTGCCCTTCTCGTCGAAGTAATAGAGGCCGACAACATAGTTGAGGCTGTCATCCAGCCCGGTACCTAGCAATTGCAGTTCCTGACTGAACTGGCGTTGCTTCAGATAATCCTGCAAATGCAATATGGTGAGCGAGCTGTGGTCGCCGTCGCGGGCATAGTCGCCGTCGATCCTGCGCCAGGCGGTGATGGACTTGAGCTGCACCGGCCCCAGATCCCAGTCGATCGTGCCCTGCGCGCCCCAGATATCGTTCTTCGAATATTGCGGGGCGGTGCCCGCATCGGCCTTGTCCCCGACGAGGAAGCGGTCGGAGAAGCAGGCCGCGCCGTTGCTCGCCTGCGGATCATAGGGGCTGAAGCCGATGCAGGGCTGGCCGCCCAGAAAGGCCGCGAAATAATTGTTGAGCAGCGTGAAATTGTCGACCGGCGCGTCGAAGGGCGGGTTCAGCACATAGAAACCGGGCGTCGCCGGGCTGCCCGGCGGCAGGATCGGCAGGTTGCCGGGGTTGAAGATCGCCGAGCCGTAATTGGTCCCGGTCAGCACCAGCGCCGGGCCGTTGGAACGGTCGCGCGTGCCCTCCACCGCCAGATTGACCTCCAGCGCCGGACTGGCCTGCCAGCGCAGATCGATCCGCCCGGTCAGCGTGTCGACATTGCCGAGCCTGCGCCCGTCCGCCAGATGCGCGACATAGCCGTTGCGGCGGAAGCTGGCGGCGGAAACCTTGGCGAACAGCGTGTCGGTCAGCGGGATATTGGCCGAGACTTTCGCGTCGATCCGTTCATAGCGGCCGACGGTCAGCTGCCCGTTCATTCCCAGCCGGTCGTCGGGCTTGCGCGTGGTGATGCTGAGCGCGCCGCCGATGGTGTTGCGGCCGAACAGCGTGCCCTGCGGCCCGCGCAATATCTCTACCCGCTCCACATCGACCAGATCGAGCAGCGCGCCCACCGAGCGGGCGACATAGACGCCGTCGACATAGACGCCCACGCCCGGCTCGGTGGTGGGCAGGAACTCCTTCTGGCCGATGCCGCGAATATAGATCGCCGCCGACGATCCCGCGCCGCCGAAGCTGGGATTGTTCTGGAAGGTCATGTTGGGCGTGATCGTCGCGATGCCGTCCACCTTCTCTATGCCGCGCGCGGCGATCGCGTCCCCGCTGAAGGCGGAGATGGCGACCGGAATGTCCTGCGCCTTCTCCTCCCGCTTGCGCGCGGTCACGACGATATCGCCGCCCATCGCCCCGGCGCGGGAGGCTTCTTCTCTCTCCGGCACCGCGTCCGGGCGCTCGTCCTGCGCCCGCGCGGTCGTTCCGGCGGCGGCCATCGCGGTCAGCAGCAGCGCCATCGCGGTGCCGGTGCGGCGGCAGGAATAATTGTGTCTCATGAAAAGCTCCCCAATTCTGTCCTCGGCCTCCCGCCTGTTTTCCAGCGGTGGGGCATGCCGAACTGTCGGATGGCGGGGCGTCCGGCGATATTCATTGAGCGCAGACAATATGCCGATATTGCGGATTTATCCGCCGGGGGCCTGCGGGCGCCCGCGCCGCCCGCCCCGCATTGCGGACGAATCCTGCGGTCCGCGAACAGGCTCGGCAATTCCCGCATAGGCCACGCCCGCCCGGCCGCTCTACTTTTCCGGCATCTGGATTGGGGAGGAGATGCGAGTGGTGGAACGCGTGGCAATCATAGGCGCGGGGATTTCCGGTCTGTGCACGGCGAAATTGCTGATGACGCTGGGCTATGATGTGGAGGTGTTCGACAAGGAGGCCGAGGTCGGCGGCGTCTGGGCGGCCTCGCGGCGCTACCCCGGTCTGGCGACGCAGAATCCGAAGGACACCTACGCCTTTTCCGATTTTCCGATGCCCGCCGACTATCCCGAATGGCCGAGCGGCAGCCAGATGCAGGCCTATCTGCGCGCCTATGCCGACCATTTCGGCGTGACGCGCGCGCTGTCGCTCTCAACCGGGGTGCTGCGCGCCGAACCGAAGGCGGACGGCAGCGGCTGGACGCTCGTGACGCAGCCGGTGGGGCAGCCCGATGCCGCGCCCGCCGCGCGCGCGTTCGACTGGCTGATCGTCTGCAACGGCATCTTCTCCATCCCCTCGGTGCCCGATTATCCGGGGATCGACGCGTTCCGCGCGGCGGGCGGCGCGGTGCTGCACACCAGCGAGTTCACCCGGCTGGAGGATGCGCGCGGCAAGCGGGTGGTCGTCATCGGCTACGGCAAATCCTCCTGCGACGTCGCCAATGCGACGGTGGGCGTTTCCGCCCATACGACGGTGCTGGCCCGCCATCTGATCTGGAAGATCCCGAAGCGGATCGGCGATGCCGTCAACTTCAAGCATCTGTTCCTGACCCGCATGGGCGAGGCGCTGTTTCCCTATATCGAGCTGCGCGGGGTCGAGCGTTTCCTGCATGGTCCGGGGCGCTTCCTGCGCAACGGGATGCTCGCTCTGGTGCAGGGCATCATCTCGCGACAGCTCAGGCTCGGCCGCATCGGCCTGGAGCCGAAAACGCCGCTGGAGACCATCGCGAAAAGCACGGTCAGCCTCGTCAGCGACGGCTTCTATCAGAAGATCGAGGACGGGCGGATGACGCTGATGGAGGATGAGATCGCCGCGCTGGAACCGGGACGCATCCTGATGAAGCGGGGGGAAAGCCTGCCCGCCGACATCATCGTTTGCGGCACGGGCTGGCGCCAGCGGGCGGACTTCCTGCCGGATGCTGTCCTTGCGAAGGTGACCGACCGCGAGGGCAATTTCCGCCTCTACCGCTCGACCCTGCCGGTGGGTGTGCCCCGGCTGCTCTTCAACGGTTATAATTCCTCCTTCTTCAGCCAGCTGAGCGCCGAGGTCGGCTCCTTCTGGATCGCGGAGCATATGGCCGGGCGGATCGCATTGCCCGATGAGAGCGTCCAGAACCGGTGGATCGACCGGCGGCTGGGGTGGATGGACCGGCGCACCGGCGGCAAGCATTGCAAGGGCACCAACATCGTCCCCTTCTCGCTGCACCATATCGACGAGATATTGCGCGATATCGACCTGTCCCTGCCCGCCTCCACCCGCCTGATCCAGTGGCTGCGCGCGGTGGACGCCCGCCAGTTCGCGCCCCTGCCCGAAAAGCTGATCGCGCGGCGGCGGGGGGACAAGAGGGATCTTGGCCTTAGCCGTCACCCTGAACTTGTTTCAGGGTCCATTTCGCCGGATTGACCGACAGCCTGTGGCAGCCGACCATCCAAAATCACAACAAAAAGGGGCCGCGATAAAAACGGCCCCTTTCCTTATGCCATCGAAAGCAGGAGGCCGCCGTCCGGCCTTCTCCCCTCCCCCTACGCCCCCGCCAAGGTCCCATATTGCTCCGCGACCAGATGGGCGATGCCCATTTTGTCGATGATGGCGCGGGGGCACATGAAGGTGACGCGGACCACGCCCGGCAGGCGGCTGATCTCGATCGATCCGGCGATCGTCGCCCGGTTCAATATCTCGTCATAGGGCAGGCCGGTGATCTTCGCGGCGCGGTCCAGCCCGTTCTTCGTCGCGTCGTTCAGCGTCGGGCCGGAGCCGATGAAGGTGATCGGCGCATTGTCCTCGATCTCCGTCTGGCCATAGCGTCCGGCCAGCGCCTCGACCGCCGCCCTTTCCGCCCGGTTGAGCGGCTGCGCCAGCGGCGGCAGGTCGTCGGGGCGCTGCAACAGGATCGGCCCGTCGAGCGCCAGCCCCTTGATCACCTCGACCTCCAGTTCCACCAGCCCGGCCACGTCCGTCGCATGGCCCGCAATCTCGCCATTGCCCTGCTGGGCATGCATGTCGCCCATATAGATGCCCGCGCCCGGCACCTTCACCGGGCAGATGAGGATCGCGCCTTCCCGCACCGAATTGGTGTCCATATGCCCGTCGGTCTTGTGCGCCTCCAGCTCCTCCTGCGTCATCGCATAGCCGTGCGGCGCGCCGATCAGGTAGGAGCCGAAGTCGCCCGCATTGTGGGAATCGGGCAGGTCGCGCGAGGGGCTGGTGCCGATGTTGCCGAGAAAGGGCCGCATCCGCGCGGCAAGGCCGGAAATGTCCGCGCGGGCGAGCGACAGGATCGAATGCTGCGCGGAAAGATCGGGCAGCGCCGCCAGTTCCTGCGCCTTGCCCGCGATCCTGTCGGCGATCTCCTGCCCCACGGTCAGCGAAACGCCGTTGTCCCGGTCCAGCACGATGACATAGCCGTTGGAAAAGCGGAAGGCGCTGACCTCCGCGCCGCATTTGTCGCAGCGCACCGCCTCGTCGCCGATGCCCTCGATATGGCTCGGCGGGCTGATCGTGCCGCAGCTGTCGCAGTGCTTGGCGACGAAGGGATCGCCGCTATAGCGCCCGTCCACGAAGGTCATCACGCCCGACGAGGTGGCGAGCGACGTCACCTGCACCTTCTTCAGCCGGATCGCCACCGCATCGCCGACTTCGGCGCCTTCGACCATCACCGGCCGGGTGACTTCATGGCCGCCCTGGAATTTGGGCGTGATCATCGGCCCCCAGCAGCCGGGCGGCGTGCCGGTGCGGATGGTGCCGCCGTTCCGCACGGTTCCGGCCGGTTCGATGCCGGGGCCGACAATGCCTCCGCTATAGTCCGCTACCTGAACTACTGGCATCGCTTCAGACATGATCGGTTCCTCATATTCGGTGGGATTTGCCGATCAGCCTAGGAAGCGGCCGGATACCGATAAAGGCCTTTGCGGGTGCGGCGCGGGCTTTGACGCATTACGCTGCGGTGCCGGGAGAATGGATGCGGCGACGGGATATTCCGCCGCCGCCCCCACGGCCCCCGCGCCCTGCGCGGAGGGAGGCGACGCCTATATCGCGTTCATGGTCAGAAGGTCGTAGGTCGCCACCAGTTCATCGGAGGAATCGGTTACCCGTATCGCCCAGCGGACCTCCCCATAGTCCTCGGTGCGCCGCGCCTTGCTCTGCACCGTCAGCGCGACCTGGATCGCCTCGCCCGGCGATACCGGCTTGACGAACCGCAGGCCCTCCAGCCCGTAATTGGCCAGCACCGGGCCGGGGGCCGGGTCCACGAACAGCCCGGCGGCGAAGGACAGGATGAGATAGCCATGGGCGACGCGGCCGGGGAAGAAGGGATTGGCGGCCGCCGCTTCCTCGTCCATATGCGCGTAGAAGGTATCGCCGGTGAAATGGGCGAAATGCTCGATATCCTCCAGCGTGATCGTGCGGGGCGGGGTGCGCAGCGTATAGCCGATCTCCAGCTCGCCGAAGCGCATGCGGAACGGATGGACCGCCCCTTCGGGCTGCGGCGCGCCCGGCAGCCATTTGCCGACGACCGCCGACAGGGTTCGCGGCGATCCCTGAAGGGCGCTGCGCTGCATATAATGCTTCACGCCGCGCACGCCGCCCATCTCCTCGCCGCCGCCCGCGCGGCCGGGGCCGCCGTGGATCAGCATCGGCAGCGGCGATCCGTGGCCGGTGGATTCCCGCGCGCAATCGCGATCGATCAGCACGATGCGGCCATGCCAGGCCGCCGCGCCCAGCACGAACTCCCGCGCGATGGCGGGGTCATGGGTGAACAGCGACAGCGCGAGCGAGCCCTTGCCGCGATTGGCGAGCGCGATCGCATCGGCGACATCCCTGTAGGGCATCAAGGTCGAAACCGGGCCGAACGCCTCCACATCGTGCACGAGGCGCGCCGACCAGGGGTCGTCCTTGCGGAACAGCAGCGGGGAGAGGAAGGCCCCCTGCTCCGCCGCGACGCCCACCGTTTCCACCTTCTCGATATCGCCGAACACCAGCCGCGCCTCGCCGGCGAGCTGCCGCGCCTTTTCGCGCACATCGTCCAGCTGCCGCAGGGAGGCCAGCGCGCCCATGGTGACGCCCTCGGCGGCAGGATCGCCGACGACCACCTTCGCGAGGCGTGCGCGGATCGCCTGCTCCACCGCATCGATATGCGCGGCGGGGACGAGCGCGCGGCGGATGGCGGTGCATTTCTGCCCCGCCTTTACGGTCATCTCCCGCACGACTTCCTTGACGAACAGGTCGAATTCCTCGCTGCCGGGCGCCGCATCGGGGCCGAGCACCGATGCGTTGAGCGAATCCTGCTCCGCGACGAAGCGGACCGATTCCCGCATCACCACCGGATGGTTCTTGAGCGTCGCGGCCGTCGCCGCCGAGCCGGTGAAGGACACCACGTCCTGACAGGTCAGATGGTCGAACAGATCGCCGACGCTGCCGGCCACGAGCTGCAACGCGCCTTCGGGCAGCAGCCCGCTCTCGATCATGATGCGCACGCAGGCTTCGGCCAGCTGCGCGCCCTGCGTCGCCGGCTTCACGATGGCGGGCACGCCCGCGATCAGCGTCGGGCCGAGCTTTTCCAGCATGCCCCAGACGGGGAAATTGAACGCGTTGATATGCACCGCCGCGCCCTGAAGCGAGGTATAGACATGCTGGCCGATGAAGCTGCCCTTGCGCCCGATCGGTTCGAAATCGCCTTCGGTCACTATATGGCCGTCGGGCAGCTCGCGCCGCGCCTTCGACGAGGTGACGAACAGCGTGCCCGCGCCGCCCTCTATATCGATCCAGCTGTCGTTCCGCGTCGCGCCGGTGGCGGTGGAAAGCGCGTAAAGCTCTTCCTTGCGCTCCATGATCGCGGTGGCCAGCCCCTTCACCATGAAGGCACGCTCGTGAAAGTTCATCCGGCGCAGATTGGGGCCGCCGATCTGCCGGGCATGGTCCAGCATCGCGCCGAAATCCAGCCCTTCGGTGCCGGTACGCGCGACGACCTCGCCAGTGACGGCGGATCGGATGTCGCTGAGGCCGCCTTGCGCCTCGAACCATTGGTCCCTGGCATAGCTCTTGAGTGTAAGGGTCACGGGAAATCCTTTGGATATAGGGGTTTGCGGTTCATTTGCCGGTGAAGCGGGGCTGACGCTTTTCCAGAAAGGCGGCGACGCCCTCGCGATAATCGGCGCTATTGCCCAGCTCGCGCATCAGGTCGCGCTCGATCCGCAGTTCATCCTCCAGCGGCTGGAGCAGCGCTGCGCGGATGGCGTGCTTGGTCGCGGCCAGCCCGCGCGTCGGCCCGTCCGCCAGCTTGCGGGCCAGCGCCATGCTTTCCGCCTCCAGCGCGTCGTCATCGACGCATTTCCAGATCAGCCCCCAGGCCTCGGCCTTTTCCGCCGCCAGAGGCTCGGCGGTCAGCGCCAGCCCCAGCGCGCGGGCCTGCCCGACGAGGCGCGGCAGCGCCCAGGTGCCGCCGGTGTCCGGGATCAGCCCGATATTGGCGAAGGACTGGATGAATTTCGCGCTCCGCGCGGCCAGCACGATGTCGCAGGCCAGCGCGACATTGGCCCCCGCCCCCGCCGCGACCCCGTTGACGGCGCAGATGACGGGCTTGTCGCGCAGCGCCAGGCGCTTCACCAGCGGCGCCCAATATTTCTCGACCGTATCGCCCAGATCCACCGGCTTTTCCCCCGGCGCGACGGCCCGGTCGGCGAGATCCTGCCCGGCGCAAAAGCCGCGCCCGGCGCCCGTCAGCAGGATCGCGCGCACCGACGCGTCGCCGTCGGCCGCATCGAGCGCCGTCGCCAGTTCCTCATGCATGTGCGCGGTGAAGCTGTTCAGGCGGTCGGGCCTGTTCAGCACGAGACGGCAAACGCCCCCGTCGCGCTCGAAGCGAATCGTTTCGAATTCCATGAAAGCCCATCTCCTCTTTATTAATAGACTGCCCGGTCGGTCTTTTATTGGCAAGGGGGAATTTTGCCTCTAAGGATTCGCCCATGAGCATTGACAGAGATTCGACGGTCGCCGTGATCGGCGCGGGCGCCATGGGCAGCGGCATCGCGCAGGTCGCGGCGCTATCCGGGCATCGGGCGATCCTTATCGACGCCAGCGAGGCAGCGCTCGACCGCAGCCGGGCGGGCATCATGGCGGCGCTGGACAAGCTGGCGCAGCGCGGCCGCCTCGGCGCGGGCGAGCGCGACGCGGCCCTCCGCCGCCTGCGGTGGAGCACCGCGCTGGAGGACGCCGGACCCGCCGCGCTGACGATCGAGGCGATCGTCGAGGACATGCAGGCGAAGCGGCAGCTGTTCGCCCGGCTGGAGGGGGTTGTCGGCGCTGATGCCGTCCTTGCGTCCAACACCTCTTCCCTGCCGATCGCGGGCCTTTCCGCCGGTCTTGCCCGCCCGGATCGCTTCCTCGGCCTGCATTTCTTCAACCCGGTGCCCGCGATGAAGCTGGTCGAGGTCATCGCGGGGCCGGATACCGCCCCGTCCCTCGCCGCCCGCCTGTCCGGCCTGATGGAGGATTGGGGCAAGGTGCCCGTGCGCGTCCGCGACGTTCCCGGCTTCATCGTGAACCGCGTCGCCCGGCCCTATTATGCCGAGGGCTTTCTGGCGCTGGCCGAAGGGATCGCGCCGCAGGCCGTCGACCATGCGCTGGAGGCGGCGGGAAGCTTCCGCATGGGCCCGCTCGCGTTGACCGACATGATCGGCCATGACGTCAACCATGCGGTGGCCCGGTCCGTATATGATGCCTATGCGGGCGAGACCCGCTTCCGTCCCCAGCCCGCGCAGCGCGCGCTGGTCGATGCGGGGAAGCTGGGGCGCAAGAGCGGGGCTGGCGTCTACGACCATCGCGTCGCCCTGCCCGCGCCGGATTTTATCGCGCCCGGCGAAGAGGTGGGACCGGTCGCCGTCGCGGCCGATCATCGCGGCATTCTTCCCCTCGTCTCGGCGGTGCGCGATGCCGGAATGGAGCTTGCCGAGGCCCGCGACCTGCCCGTCGACAGCCTGCGGATCGGCGCCGCGACGCTGGCGCCGGGCGACGGCCGCCCGCTCTCGTCCCGTCCCGATGTCGCCATCCTTCTCGACCATGTGCGCGATTTCGCGGCCGCGCCGACATGGGTCGTCACCACGCGCGGCGAAGCGGATGCGGCGCTGGCGGCGGCTTTCGCGGCAAGGCTGGGCAAGCGGCTGATCGCCATCCCCGACCGGCCCGGCCAGATTGTGCTGCGGACGCTCGCCCAGCTCGCCAATGCGGCGGCCGACGCGGTGACGGATGCAGTGGCGGAGGCGGACGGCATCGATGCGGCGATGCGGTTCGGGGCCAACCATCCCGAAGGGCCGCTGGCCTGGGCGCGGCGCATCGGCCCCGCGCGGCTGGCCGGGATATTGCGGAATATCGCCGACGCGACCGGCGACCCCCTCTACGCCCCCTCCCCCTTGTTCGGGCAAGGCCAATGGCAATGAAGACGCCCGATCCCGACAGCCTCGCCCGGCGGATCGCCGATCATATGCTGGCGAGCGAGGGCACCGGCCCCGCATGGGGCATCAGGATCGAGGAGGCGCGGGTCGGCTATGCGCGGATCGGCATGACGTTGCGCGCGGACATGGCCAACGGCCACGGCACCGCGCATGGCGGCATGCTGTTCGCGCTCGCGGATACGGCGTTCGCCTATGCCTGCAATTCGCGCAACCGGACCTCGGTGGCCGCGAGCGCCTCGATCCTCTTCCTCGCCCCGGCCCGCGTCGGCGACACGATCATCGCCGAAGCGCGGGAAGAGGCCTCCGCCGGGCGCAGCGGCGCCTATTCCGTCCTCATCCACAAGGCGGACGGCACCGCCATCGCCCAGTTTCAGGGGCAATCGCGCATCATTGGCGGGCCCATCATCGATATCGACACTCAGGAGAATGAAAATGGCTGAAGCCTTTATCTGCGACGGCGTCCGCACGGCGATCGGCCGCTATGGCGGTGCGCTGGCGGCGGTGCGCGCCGACGATCTGGGCGCGGTTCCCCTGCGCGCGCTGAAGGACCGCAACCCCGCGATCGTCGGCCATATCGACGATATCCTGATGGGCTGCGCCAATCAGGCGGGCGAGGACAACCGCAATGTCGCGCGCATGGCCGCTTTGCTGGCCGGGCTGGGCGAAAGCGCGCCCGGCACGACGATCAACCGGCTGTGCGGGTCGGGCATGGACGCCATCGCCTATGCCGGGCGCGCGATCAAGGCGGGCGAGGCGGATCTGATCATCGCCGGCGGGGTCGAGAGCATGAGCCGGGCGCCCTTCGTCATGCCCAAGGCGGAAAGCGCCTTTTCGCGCAGCAACGCCGTCTATGACACGACCATCGGCTGGCGATTCGTCAACAGCCTGCTGAAGAGCGAATTCGGCATCGATTCGATGCCGGAAACCGCCGAGAATGTGGCGCAGGATTTCGGGATCGGCCGCGAGGATCAGGACCGGTTCGCCGCCCGCAGCCAGCAGCGCGCCGCCGCCGCGCAGGCCGGCGGCCGTTTCGCCGCCGAGATCGTGCCGGTGACGATCCCGCAGCGGAAGGGCGATCCGCTCGTCGTCGATCGCGACGAGCATCCGCGCGAGACGACGGCGGAAGCACTGGCGAAGCTGAAGCCGATCGTCCGGCCTGACGGCACGATCACCGCGGGCAATGCCAGCGGCGTCAATGACGGCGCGGCGGCGGTCATCGTCGCCGGCAGGGACGCGGTGGAGACATATGGGCTGACGCCCCGCGCGCGGATATTGGGCGCGGCGGTCGCGGGCGTGCCGCCGCGCATCATGGGCATCGGCCCCGCCCCGGCCAGCCGCGCGCTGCTGGAACGGCTGGGGCTGGGCATCGGCGACATGGACGTGATCGAGTTGAACGAGGCCTTTGCGAGCCAGGGCCTGGCGGTGCTGCGCCAGCTCGGCCTGCCCGATGATGCCGCGCATGTGAACCCCAATGGCGGCGCGATCGCGCTGGGCCATCCGCTCGGCATGTCGGGCACGCGGCTGGTGTTGACCGCCGCCGAGGAGCTGATCCGATCCGGCGCGCGCAGGGCGCTGTGCACCATGTGCATCGGCGTCGGCCAGGGCATCGCGCTGGCGATCGAGCGGGTTTGACCGAAGCCCCTCGCCTCCTCCGCACGGCCGGAAAAATTAGTTGACCGACCGTTCGTTTAATTGTATCCATGCCTTCAGGGAGTGAAGCCATGTACACCACCGAGCTGGACAAGACCGCCGGAAGCGCCGCCGCCCCGGCGGCCGTCGAGGACCCCGCGCTGCTCGCCGCCTTCGAGGCGCGCGTCGCCAATGACGAGTTCATCGAGCCGAAGGACTGGATGCCGGAAGCCTATCGCCGCACCCTGACGCGGCAGATCAGCCAGCATGCGCACAGCGAGATCGTCGGCATGCTGCCCGAAGGCAATTGGCTGACCCGCGCGCCGAGCCTGAAGCGCAAGGCGATCCTGCTCGCCAAGATACAGGATGAGGGCGGCCACGGCCTCTACCTCTATTGCGCCGCCGAGACGCTGGGCACCAGCCGGGAGCAGATGATCGAGGCGCTGCACGCGGGCAAGGCCAAGTACAGCACCATCTTCAACTATCCGACGCTCAACTGGGCGGATATCGGCGCGATCGGCTGGCTGGTCGACGGCGCCGCGATCATGAACCAGGTGCCGCTGCAACGCACCAGCTACGGCCCCTATGCGCGCGCCATGGTGCGCGTCTGCAAGGAGGAGAGCTTCCACCAGCGCCAGGGCTACGACCTGCTGCTGGAAATGATGAAGGGCACGCCGGAGCAGCGGGCGATGGTGCAGGACGCGATGAACCGCTGGTGGTGGCCCAGCCTGATGATGTTCGGCCCGCCCGACGACAATTCGCCCAACAGCGCGCAGTCGATCCGCTGGCGCATCAAGCGCGAGACCAATGACGAGCTTCGCCAGAAATTCGTCGACGCGACCGTGCCGCAGGCGGAACTGCTTGGCATCACCGTGCCGGACCCGGACCTCCAATGGAACGAGGAGCGCGGCCATTATGATTTCGGCGCGATCGACTGGAACGAATTCTACGCCGTGGTTCGCGGCGAGGGGCCGGTCGCGCGGGAACGGATGAAGGCGCGCCGCGCCGCGTGGGACGAAGGCGCATGGGTCCGCGAGGCGGCCGCCGCGTGGGAGGCCAGGCAGGCCGCCCGCCGCGCCGCCGCCGCGTGACAGCACAAGAAGGAATGCAGATGAGCAAGGATTGGCCTTTGTGGGAAGTGTTCGTCCGCGCGCGCGGCGGGCTGGAGCATCGCCATGCGGGATCGGTGCACGCCCCCGACGCGGAACTGGCGCTGCGCCATGCGCGCGACACCTATACCCGCCGCATGGAAGGCGTCAGCCTGTGGGTGGTGCGGTCCGCCGATATCGTCGCCTCCGACCCGGATCAGGCGGGCGAGCTGTTCGAACCGGCGGCGAGCAAGGTCTACCGGCATCCGACCTTCTACGACCTGCCCGACGCCGTGAAGCATATGTGAGCGGGGACATGAACGACCTTCTTTTCCAATATCTGCTGCGGCTGGGCGACGACAGCCTGATTCTCGGCCAGCGGCTGTGCGAATGGTGCGGCCATGCGCCGACCATCGAGGTCGACCTCAGCCTGTCCAACCTCGCGCTCGACCTGATCGGTCAGGCGACGCTGTTCCTGGGCTATGCCGGCGAAGTCGAGAGCGGGGGCCGCGATGCCGACGCGCTGGCCTTCCACCGCGATGCGGAGGATTTCCGCAACTGCCTGCTGGTGGAGCAGCCCAATGGCGATTTCGCCCGGACCATGGCGCGCCAGTTCCTGTTTTCCAGCTATCAGCTCGCACTGCTGGACCGGCTCTGTTCCTCGGCCGATGGCCGGATAGCGGAGATCGCGGCCAAGGCGGTGAAGGAGGTGCGCTATCATGCGGACCTCGCCGCCGACTGGGTGGTCCGCCTCGGCGACGGCACGGCGGAAAGCCGAGGCCGCATGATCGAGGGGCTGGACGATTGCTGGCGGTTCCTCGACGATCTGTTCGCCATGGACGATGGCGAGCGGGCGCTGGCGGCGGCGGGCATAGCGGCGGACAAGGCGGCGCTGCGCCCGCTCGTGCAGGGCCGGGTCGAGCAGGTGCTGCGGCAGGCCACGCTTTCCATGCCGGGCCTGCCCTGGCAGGTCACCGGCGGACGCACCGGCCGCCACAGCGAGCATCTGTCGCGGCTGCTCGCCGAAATGCAGGTGCTGCCGCGCGCCCATCCGGGTGCCCGCTGGTAGGCGACATCAGGCCATGGATATCGCCCCAGCCATCGATCGACAGCTCGCCGGGCGCATAGCCGCCGTGCTCGACACCGTTCCGGATCCCGAAATCCCGGTCGTCTCGGTCACGGAGCTGGGCATAGTGCGCGGCATCGTCGCGGATGAAGGAAGCGGCGCGGTGACCGTCCGCATCACGCCGACCTATACCGGCTGCCCGGCCACGCAGGTGATCGAACGATCGGTGCGCGAGGCGCTGGACGCCGCGGGCTTTCGCGAGGTGGCGCTGGAAACGGTGCTGTCCCCGCCGTGGAGCACCGACATGATCGATGAGGCGGGCCGCGAGAAGCTGCGCGCCTATGGCATCGCCCCGCCGCCCAAAGGCGCGGCCGCCCGGTCGCTGCGGGGGCGGGATGTCGTGGAATGCCCCCGCTGCGGCTCCGCCGATACCGTCGAGGTCAGCCGTTTCGGGTCCACCCCCTGCAAGGCGCTCTGGCGGTGCAGGAACTGCGCGGAACCGTTCGACCGGTTCAAATGCCACTGACGGGCGCGCTCCCGCCCCGTCATGAAACAAGGAAATCGAGAAAGACCATGTCCACCGGTTTTCATTCCCTCCAGATCGCCGAGGTCCGGCGCGAGATCGCCGATGCGGTGTCGCTGCGCTTCGCCGTTCCCGATGCGCTGGCGGAGGCCTATCGCTTCGCGCCCGGCCAGCATCTGACGCTGCGCGCGGAGATCGGCGGCGAGGAGGTGCGCCGCACCTATTCGATCTGCGCGGCGCCCCATGAAGGCGAGCTGCGCGTCGCGATCAAGCAGGTCCCCAACGGCGTGTTTTCCGGCTGGGCGAACAGCTGGATCGCCGCCGGGCAGTTCATCGACGTGATGCCCCCGCATGGCAGCTTCACCTGGTCGTTCGACCCCGCGCAGGCGCGTACCTATGCCGGGTTCGCCGGCGGATCGGGGATCACGCCGGTCCTGTCGCTGATGAAGACGGCGCTGGCGGTGGAGCCGGAAAGCCGCTTCATCCTGTTCTACGGCAATCGCGCCACGTCCGGCATCATGTTTCTGGAAGAGATCGCCGCGCTGAAGGACAGGTTCATGGGGCGCCTGCAAATCCACCATTTCCTCGAAGAGGAGGAAGGCGATTTCGAGCTGCTTAACGGCCGTCTGGACAGCGACAAGATCGCGGCCCTGTTGGGAACGCTGGTCGATCCGGCGGAGATCGACGCGGCCTTCGTCTGCGGCCCCGGCCCGATGATGGACGCGGTGGAGGCCGGGCTGACCGGCGCGGGCGTGCCGCACGAGCGCATATTGATCGAGCGCTTCACCGTCGGCGCGATGAGCGAGGCCCAGCTGGCCGCCGCGCGCGAACTGGAGCGCAAGGCCGAGGGCAAGCCGGTGCGGATCGCCATCGACGGCCGCCGCCGCACCATAGCCTTCGATTCCGCCAAGGGATCGATCCTCGAAAACGCCCGCGCGGCCGGGCTGCCCGCGCCCTTCGCCTGCAAGGCGGGCGTCTGCGCCACCTGCCGGGCCAAGGTCGTGCGCGGGGAAGTGACGATGATCCAGAATTACGGCCTGTCCGCCGAGGAGGTCGCGCGGGGCTATATCCTCACCTGTCAGGCCGTGCCGCTGTCCGACGAGGTGGAACTGGATTTCGATGCCTGAGCAGTCGTCCGTGCAGACCTCCGTGCTACTGCGGGAAACGCCTGCGGACGGCGTGCTTCTCCTCCGCCTCAACCGGCCGGAGCGGCGCAACGCGCTGGCGACGCCGCTGCTGCGGGACATTGCCGACGCGCTGTCGCGGGCGGAGGGGGACGAGGCCGTCCGCTGCGTCGTCCTGACCGGCACCGACAGGCTGTTCGCGGCGGGCGCGGATATCGACGAACTGGCGTCGGGCAGTCCGGACGATCCGGTGGATTCGCCGCGTTTCTGGGCATGGGCAGCGATCCGCGCCTTTCCCAAGCCGCTGATCGCGGCGGTGGAAGGATGGTGCCTGGGCGCCGGGGCCGAACTGATGATGTGCGCCGACATCGTGGTGGCGGGCGCCGGCGCGAGGATCGGCCAGCCGGAAACCGGCCTCGGCATCATCCCCGGCGCGGGCGGCACCGTGACGCTGCCACGCCTCGTCGGCCGCGCGCGCGCGATGAAGATGGTGCTGACCGGCCAGCCGCTCTCCGCTGCCGAGGCGCAGGGCGCGGGATTGATCGCCGATGTGGTGGAACAGGGCCGGGCGCTGGACGCCGCGCTGACGCTGGCGGGCGGCATTGCGGCCCGGCCGCCGCTGGCGTTGCGGGCGGCCAAGGCCAGCATTCGCGATGTCGCGCTGCTGGACGAAGCCGCCCATTTGCGGGCGGAGCGGGAGCGCTTCATCGCCCTGCTCGGCAGCGCGGACAAGGCGGAAGGCATTGCCGCCTTTCGGGAAAAGCGTCCGCCGGTCTGGCGCGGGCGATAATTTACCGCCCCACCGGGCGCAGCACCATTTCCAGCGCCATTTCGGCAATCTCTCCGGGCTTGACCGCGCCTGCGGGGTCATACCAGTTGCCGGTCCAGTTGATCATGCCGAACAGCAGCATGGTCCGCGCGCGCGCCCTGCCCTTGTCGCCCGCGAGCGACGGGTCGGCCTCGACCAGCAGCTTCTGCACCGCATCGACCAGCCGCCGTTGTCTGGCGACGATGCTTGTCCGCTTGTCGTCCGGCAGATTGTCCAGTTCGTTAAGCAGCACCTTCTGGCGCGAGGCCGCCCCCACATAATGTTCCATGAACAGGTGGAGCAGGCGGCGCAGGCGCTCATCCGCGCCGCCGGGGCCGCTCTCCACGCTTTCGACATCCTCGACCAGCCGGTCGATATGCGATGCCATCACTGCGTAGAGCACGTCCTCCTTCGACGGATAATAATGATAGAGCAGGGATTTGGAGGTGTTGCAGGCCCGCGCGATGTCGGACACCGACGCCCCCAGAAAGCCCCGCTGCGCGAACAGTTCCGCGGCGCGCTCCACTATGGCTTCGCGCCGTTCTTCATAATCCGCCGCCTGAGTACGCGCCATCGTGCCTTTCCATTCCCAACCGCGAACCGAAGGCGGCATGACCGGCCGCCTGCCCCATCGCGTCCCACGGCGTTCGGTAGCCGTTCCTTGCCAATCGGCGAGGGCCAACCGGCGAGGCGTTCGCTCTAACAGCAATGAGGCAAGCGTCAACCGTCCGGAACGGGATGGAGCGGCGTCCCGCTCATTCCTCTTCGGCGAAGAGGATGGTGACACGGCCCTTCGCGAAATTCATCAGGTCCTTCCCACAGGCGCGATTTTCCTCCGACCGCATCGCGGCATCGAAGCCGGCGCGGTCGGCGAAGTGCAGCTCGGCGATCAGGAACAGGTCGGTTTCGCCCATCGGGGAGCCCTCGACCCTGTTCACCACCAGCCTTTGCAGGCCGGGCACCTTCCGCACCAGCGGCGTGTGGACCTGCCGGTAATGGTCGAGGAATGCCGCTTCATCCTCCGGCCTGCTGTAAAGGGCGATCAGTTTCGTGGTCATGATGCGGTTATCCTTGCGGCCAGTTTTCGATGGTTTCCACGAAGCGGCCCAGCCATGCATTGGTCTGGTGGCCGTCGAGCACGCGATGGTCGATCGTCAGCGAGACATAGCATAGCGGGCGGATCTGGATGGCGTCCACGCCGTCCACTTCCTTCACGACCACGCGCTTTTCCAGCTTGCCCACGCCCAATATCGCCGATTGCGGCTGGTTGATGATGACGGGCGACGCGATGAGCGAGCCCGACACGCCATGGTTGGAGATGGTGAAGGTCCCGCCGCGCACATCGGCCGGGCCGAGCGCATTGCCGCGCGCCCGCGCGGTGAGGTCGGTCAGGCGCGACGCGATGCCGAGCAGCGAGAGATCCTGCACGCGCGGGACGACCGGGACGACGAGGCCCTTGTCGCCCAATGCCGTGCCGATGCCGATGTTGATATCCTCGAAAACCTCCAGCCGGTCGTCGTGCCAGCGGCTGTTGACGGTGGGCGCGGCGCGCATCGCGGCGGCGCTGGCCGCGACGATATAGGCGGTGAAGGTCAGCTTCGCCCCATCCCGCTCGAAAGCCGCCTTGTGCGTGTCGCGGTGCGCGATGATCGCCGAGAAGTCGCATTCGAACACCGCCGTCACATGCGGCGCGGCCGTCACCGAATCGAGCATGTTCCGCGCGATCGCGAGGCGCATCCGGTCGTGGGGAATGACGGTGCGCTGGCCGGGCGCGGAAGGGACGGGCGGCGGCGCTGTGGAGGGGGCCGGTGCGGATGGAGCCCCTTGGGCGGCCGCCCGGTCGACATCGGCGCGCGTGATCCTGCCGCCCCTTCCGGTTCCGGCGATGGTGGCCGGATCGATGCCGTATTCCTTGATCGCGCGCCGGACGGACGGGGAAAGGCCGGTTACCGGTGCAGCGGGCGTCGCTTTTGGCGGCGCCTCGTCAACCGGGGCGGCGGCGGTTTGCGGCTCCTCTTCCACCCTTTCCTCCTCCCCGGCGAGGCGGAGCCTGCCGAGCAACGCCCCCGGCGCGGCCTCCGCATCGGTATCGAGGAGGATTTCCGCGAGCACGCCGCCGGCCGGCGCCGGAACCTCCTGCGTCACCTTGTCGGTTTCCAGTTCGACCAGCGGATCGTTTTCCTCCACCCGCTGGCCGATGCCGACCAGCCAGTTGCGGACGATGGCCCTGGTCCCTTCCTGTTCGGCGGGAACGACGATGTCGATGCTGTTCATGTCCCGTTTCCTCAAAAGCCGGTCAGTTCGTCGATCTTCGCGCGGATGCGCTCGACCGAAGGCACCGCCCGGTCGAGCAGCACCGGATTGTGCGGGCTGGGTATGTCCGGCATGGTCAGGCGCGCGACCGGCGCGTCGAGATCCATGAAGGCTTCGTCGGCGACGACCGCCGCGATTTCCGCGCCGAAACCCGCCGTCCGCAAATCCTCGTGCACGATCAGGCAGCGCCTCGTCCGGCGCACCGAGTCCAGCACGGCCTCCCTGTCCCACGGCATCAGCGTGCGCAGGTCGATGACATCGGCGGAAACGCCGTCCGCCGCTTCCTCGCAGCGCGGCACCATCGCCCCCCAGGTGACGATCGTGATGTCCCCGCCCCGCCGCGTGAATTTCGCCCGGCCGAAGGGCAACACATAGTCGTCGCCCGGCCAGGGGCGGCGCGCCCATGCGAGATCGAGCAGGTTGCGATGCTCGAAGAAGATCACCGGATCGTTGCCGCGCAGTGCCCCGCGCAGCAGGCCCACGGCATCTTCGGCATTGGAAGGCACCGCGACCTTCCAGCCCGGATTGTGGATGAAGGCGACCTCGTTGGTCTGGCTGTGCCACGGGTCGCCGCATTTGAAGAAGCCGCCGGGAATGCGCACGACCATCGGCGCGGCGAAGCGGTTGTGGGTGCGCCAGCGCATCGTGCCGCAATCGTTGATCTGCTCGGTCGCCGGTTCGGCATATTTGCGGAACTGGATTTCCGGCACCGGCATCAGCCCGGCCAGCGCCATCCCCACCGCGCGGCCGATAATGCCTTCTTCCGACAGCGAGGTGTCGAACACCCTTTGCTTGCCGTATTTCTCCTGCAACCCCAGCGTCACCGCATGGACGCCGCCCTTGGGGCCGATATCCTCGCCGAACAGCACGACCCGCTCGTTGATCGCCAGCTCCTGATCGAGCGTGCGGCGGATGGCGGTGACCATGTTGATCCGCTGGCCCTCCGGCTTCGGTTTCCCGGTGGCGGGCGGCGGCGCATAGCCATGGTTGTGCATGCCGCCCTCGGTCTGCATCTCGCCTTCGAAAAAGACATGGCGCATCACGTCTTCGGGCCGCGAAACGCCGCGCGCCTCGGCGGCTTCGCGGGCCGTTTCCGCCTCGGCCTCCGCCGCCGCCGCGATGCCCTGCCATTCCGCCTCGCTCATCAGCGCAGGGACCAGATAGTCCCGCAGGCGGGGCAGCGGATCGCGCGCCCATTCGGCCGCGACCACCTCTTCCGGCTTATAGGTCTGCGTGTCCTGAAAGCTGTGGCCTTGCAGGCGCGGAACGGTCAGCCGCAGCATCGCGGGCGCGCGGTTCGCGCGGACATGCTCGACGGCCCGATCGACGAGGCGGGCCGCCTCGGCCGGGTCGGCGCCGTCGCCGGAGAAGATCGTCAGCCCTTCCCAGCTTTCCAGATTCTTCGCGATATCGCCGCCCGGCGTCTGGCAGGTCGAGGGGACCGAAATGCCGAACCCGTTATCCTCTATGTAGAACAGCATCGGCAGCTTTTGCGTGGTGGCGATCGTCAGCGCCGCCCAGAAGCCGTTGGACGCGACCGAGCCGTCGCCGCCCAGCACCACCGCGATGGCCCTGTCATAGGCGGGGTCGCCAATCACGGCGCGATGATATTCGATCGCCTGCGCCCAGCCCGCCGTCGGCGTATATTGCGCCCCCACGCCGCCGCACATCGGCAGGGCCGATGCGCCATCGGGGTTGGGATAGTTGAACACCACGCCGATATCCCGGCCATCGGAATAGCCCCCCGCCCTGCCCATGGCGGAACCCAGCGCATCGGCCACATCGACCCCCAGCGCCAGCAGCAGCGGCCGGGACCGGTAATAGCCGCAGGCCGCATCCTTCGGGTCGCCGAGGCGGCAGCCGAGCAGGATCTGGGCCATATCGTGCCCCCGCGCCGAAAACTGGTAGAGCACCTTTTTTTCAGGGACGAGCCGCGTCTCTTCCATATGGTCCAGCGCCCGCGACAGGTGGAGCAGACGGGCGATCCGGCGCCAGTCCACATCCGGCAACGGAGAGTTGCGCAGGGTCTTTCCCAGGGCGTCCGCAGTCATCTTCCTTCATCCTTCATCATCGCGCCGAAGCGCATCGCATCTTCCGCCACGCCGCCGGTCCGGCGGCCTCAGCCCGGAAATGGCGCGGAGGGCATGCCGCGCACGCCCGGCCTGCCGAGGAACAGCCCGCCTGCCCGTTCGGCCCGCACCGCCGCCTCGGCCATGGGCGGGGGAAAGCCGATCGCCGCGATCATCTGCGGCGGCAGCGGGACGCTGCCCGAGGTGACGAGCAGCGCGGAATGATCCTCCCCGCCAAAGGCGCAACTGGTGGCGAAGGGCGCATCGATCCGCATCCGGGCGAGCAGCCCGCCTTCCGGCGAATAGCGGCGGACCTCGGACGTCAGCGGAACGGCGACCCAGATCGCGCCCTCGGCATCGACGCACAGGCCGTCGGGCCAGCCCTCCCCGACATCGAAATGGACGACCGTGCGCCTGCCCCCCAATGCGCCGGTCGCGTCGTCGAAGTCGAAGGCGTCGATCCGCGCGGTGGGGGAATCGGCCAGATAGAAAATTCCGCCGTCCGGGCTCCACCCCATGCCGTTGCCGATGGTGAGGCCATCGACCATGCGGTCCACGCGGCCCGCGGCATCGACGCGATAGAGGGCGGCCCCGCCGACCGGGAGGGCCGCCGCCACCGTGCCCGCCCAGACGCGCCCCTGCGGATCGCATTTGGCCTCGTTGATCCGGGTCGTCGCCGGATTCGCGTCGAGCGTTGCAAGGACGCGTTCGCCGCCGTCCGCGTCCAGCAGCGTGAAGGCCAGTCCCTCGGCCAGCAGCAGGCCGCCCGCCCGCCGGGGAAGGACCGCCGCCACCGGCCGGTCGCGGCGGATGGTCTGCCGCACCTTCCCGTCGACGCCGATCTCGATCACGTCTCCGACGACATTGTCGACGCACCAGAAGCTGCCCCGCGCGGCGTCCCATATCGGCGCCTCGGCGATGGCCGCCTTCCAGTCGAGCAGCAATTCGGTTTCATGGGTCGCGAATAAGGTCATGGTCATGCCCGATGATCCGGCGCCCGCCGGGGCCGGATGGTGAAGGAAACAGGAAGGCGGCGGGAAAGCGGCGGCTTGCCCCCCTCAATGGGCGATGCAGACCGACTTGATGTCGGTATAGGCGTTCAGCCATTCCGTGCCGAAATCCCGGCCGATGCCGGATTGCTTCATGCCCCCGAACGGCATGTTCGGATCGATGAAGTTGTGCGCGTTGACCCACACCGTGCCCGCTTCGAGCTGGCGCGTCAGCGTCATCGCGGCGCTGAGGTCGGACGTCCAGACGCTGGCGGTCAGCCCCATCTCGGTGTCGTTGGCGCGCGCGACGGCTTCCTGCCTGTCCGCGACCTTCGCCACGTTGAGGAGGGGACCGAACACTTCCTCGCGCACTAGCGCGACGTCGTCCCCGGCCTCCAGCACCAGTGCGGGGCCGGCATAATAGCCGCCGTCCGCCGGAACCGGCGCGCCGCCGATGACGGTCGCCCCCTTGGCGCGCGCATCGTCGAGATAGCGGTTGACCTTCTCCAGATGGACGGCGGACACCAGCGGATTGACCTGCGCGTCGGGATCCAGGCCGGGGCCGACCGGCATGGACCGGATCGCGGCCTCCAGCGCGGCGACCAGCCGGTCATGCGCGGCCGCCTCGACATAGAGGCGGGATGCCGCCGCGCAGACCTGCCCCTGGTTGAAGAAGGCCCCCATCATCAGCCCGGCGACGGTGCCGTCCATATCGGCGTCCGCCAGCACGATGGCGGGGTTCTTGCCGCCCAGTTCCAGCGACGCGGGCACCATGGCGTCCATCGCGCAATGGCCGATCGCCTTGCCGGTGGCGGTCGATCCGGTGAAGCTGATCTTGTTCACCAGCCGATGGCGGACCAGCGCGCCGCCCGCCCCGCCGCCCCGCCCGGTGACGACGTTGAACACCCCGGCCGGAACCCCGGCCTCGATCGCCAGCTCCGCCAGCCAGAGCGCGGAAAGGGGTGTGAATTCCGAAGGCTTGAGCACGATCGAGCACCCCGCCGCCAGCGCCGGGGCGATCTTCCAGATCGCGATGAGCATCGGGAAATTCCACGGCGCGATGGCGGCGACCACGCCGATCGGCTCGCGGCGGGTATAGGCCGTCCAGTGGTCCGGCCCCGGCGGCAGGGAAAGCTCCAGCGACTGGCCGGTGATCTT
This sequence comes from Sphingobium jiangsuense, assembly GCF_014196495.1. Classification (GTDB taxonomy): domain Bacteria; phylum Pseudomonadota; class Alphaproteobacteria; order Sphingomonadales; family Sphingomonadaceae; genus Sphingobium; species Sphingobium jiangsuense. The sequence goes on along the minus strand of NZ_JACIDT010000008.1, from coordinate 66,175 downwards.
GGTCGTAAGCCCGGCGGCGTAGCGTAGCCATTCGGACGAGGCCCCGCTGGCGAACAGGCGCGCCAGGTGGATGGATTTGCCCTGCTCCAGCGATTCCAGCTGCGCCAGCGCCTCGGCATTCTGCTCGATCAGCCCGGAAAAGCGATAGAGGATCCTCTCCCGGTCGGCGGGCCTCATATTGCGCCAGCGCCCGTCGCGAAAGGCGGCGCTGGCGGACCGGACCGCCCGGTCCACATCCTCGTCCAGCGCGTCCACCATATGCGCGATCGGCCGGCCCGACGACGGATCGTAGACGGGCAGCATATCCCGCCCCGCCGGGGACAGCCGCTCCCCGTCGATGAAGATCGCGGGATCGCGTTCCAGAAAGTCGCTGGTTTTCGCTTCGATTGTGAAAGGGCCGCTATACGCCATGCCGATCTCTTTCCGTTGTTTTCGCCGCAGCGCGGGCAATGGGATTCAGGCCGCCGCGTCGGCGGGCGGCGGGCGATGGCCGCCATTGGTGTCGAACCATGGCAGGTCCGCCAATATCCGCCGTTCCGCGGCCCGGAGGTTCCCGCGGACGGCGGGCGGCGCATCCAGCGCCAGCGTCCGGCGCGCGGGCGCGAAATAGAGCGGCCATTCGATCTGGGAGGACCGGGGCTGCCCCTCCGCCGCGAAACTCGTCCAAAGCTCCCTCATCAGGCCGGACAGGGCGACGGACTCCGCATTGGCGGGCACCATGCTGGGCACCGCCTCCATCGTGCCGAAGACGAGCGGAACCGACAGGCTGTGCGGCGCGCCGAACCTGCCCCCCGCGACCGGCGTCGGCCATTCGAGGCTATAGACCCAGGTGCGCGCGCCCGCCTGCCGCGCCCGCGCCTCCGCCGCGTGGATCGCCGAGCGGATGATCAGGAACTGGCTCATCACGGCGAAGAAGATGTCGGAGGGCGAATATTCCGGATAGAGCGCGCGATAGCCCGAAACGATCCCGGCGGGGTCGATCGAGAACATCTTTTGCAGGGTTCGTGGCAGGCTTTCCCAATCCAGCGCGAACATGGCGGGCGAGCCGACCAGATTGCGCGCCTCGTCGCGGCTGGTGCCGATGATCAGCGGAATATGGGCGCTGATATCCGGCGCGCCATCGGCGAAGGGATGCGTCGGCAGGCTGCCGCCGATCACCGGCATGAACTGCCGCGCCACCGCCGGCCCCAGCGCGTTCACGCTTGCCAGCAATTTTGCGGTCGGCAGGGCGGCGAGCGCTTCGACGTCGCCGGGACGGATGCCCGCATGATCCAGCACCGCATCGGCCGCCTTTCGCGCGGCCTCCCGCTCCTCGCCCCATATCAGCACGCCGCTCTGGCAGATGGCGCGGGCGAACAGCCCCACCGCCTCCGGCATGGCGAGCAGCGTGCTTACCTTCGCCCCGCCGCCCGATTCCCCGAACACCGTCACCCGGTCGGGATCGCCGCCGAAATTGCGGATGTTCGCGCGAATCCATTTCAGCGCATCGACGATGTCGAGCATGCCGACATTGCCGGAATCCGCATAGGACGCGTCGAAATGATCGAGCGACAGAAAGCCGAACACGCCGAGCCTGTGATTGAGCGTCACGACCACCACGTCGTTGGACGCCGCCAGCAGGCGCCCGTCGGTCGCGTTGCTGCCGCCCGATCCTTCGCGAAAGCCGCCGCCGTGGATCCAGACCAGCACAGGCCGCTGCGCCTCCGGCCGCGCGGAGGGCGTCCAGATGTTGAGGCGCAGGCAATCCTCGCCCTGCGCGGCGGGCGATGTGAAGGAGGCCCACAAATCCGGCTCGACCGCCGGCAGGCCGATCTGCGGATCGCGATTGGCGAGCTGGGGCGCGCTTTCGCCATAGGCGTGGAAATCGCGGATGCCCCGCCAGCGTTCGGGCGGGCGCGATCTTCTGAACCGCCCCGCCCCTCCGGTGGCCGCGCCATAGCGCAGGCCCTTGAAAACCGAGACGCCGCCATCGCCATAGCCGCGGGCCAGCCCTTCGGAGGTCCGGACGACGGGATGCCCGGTCCCCTGCCCTGCGCCGATGGGTTTCCCGGCCCCGGCCCAGCTGTTGCCCGCGCCGAGCCCCCCAAGGCCCAGAGCCGAAGCGAAGAGGAATTCCCGTCGATGCATCCGACCACTCCCGTTCAACAGGGGCGAGCCTATGCGGCGCGCCTCCCGGAGTCAAGTTTACTTACTGATTATTTAGTTAGATCGATGGACGCGCATGACGCCCGCGCCGTGCGCCCGTCCTGCGGGGATGTTCCGCATATCAGGCGACCAGGCGGAAGGCCTTGCTGCTGATCTTCCATGCGTCGCCGAACTTCACGAAGGTCAGTATGTCCTCGAAATCATGCCCCGCCCAGTTGACGACCTCGGCCACCACGACCGCGATGCCGCCGGACAGGTAGAAGGATTTCACGCTGGCGCCGATCCCGGTCGAGGGTTCGGAGGAATCGACGAAGGAAAACAGCATCTCGATCGGCCCGGCGAACTTGTCCGGCCCCAGAAAGCCGCAGATCGCGGCCTCCTCGGCAAAGGCGGGCCGCATAAGGGCGCTGTTCGCCTCGCGCGGTCCCTTCAGATAGCAGGAGAGGACCTGCCCGATCGCGTCGGCGTCGGCATTCTTCTCTGGCATGTCGATCATCGCTGTTCCTTTCGAAAATCCCGCGAGCGCGCCGGAAAGAAGCCTCTCAGGCCCCTTCGGCAGGCGTCCGGTCGTCCATCTATTTAATGAACGTTTATTTAATTCAGGGCAAAATGCAACCCCTGTCGTGCGGCCATCACCTTCCGGTGCGCTGAACCGGCCGAAACCGGCTTTCAGCCAGCCTCCTTCCAGCGCCGGGCCAGATAGGCGTCGAGGCGCGCTTTGCCTTCCTCCGGCATATGCAGGCCGAGTCTGGTGCGGCGGAACAGGATGTCCTCCGCCGTGCGCGCCCATTCGCGATCGACGAGATAATCGACCTCGACGGCGTGGAGGCCCTGCCCGAAATGCTCGCCCATCGCATCGGGCGCGCGGGCCGTGCCGAGCATGTCCAGCGTCCGGGTGCCATAGGTTCTGACATAGCGGCGCAGCACCTCTTCGGGCAGGCCGGGACAGGCCGCGATCAGCGCGGTAAGGAGCCTGTCCCTGCTGCCGCCTTCCAGATCGCCGCCGGGAAGGGGGCTCCCCCCGGTCCACGGCGCGCCCATCGGCAGCCAGGCCGCCAATTTGCCGAGCGCTTCTTCCGCCAGCCGCCGGTAGGTGGTTATCTTGCCGCCGAATATGCTCAGGATCGGCGCGCGTTCGGCATCGCCGTCCACCTCCAGCACATAGTCGCGCGTTATCGCCGATGCGTCGGCCGCGTGATCGTCATAGAGCGCCCTGATGCCCGCATAGCTCCACACCACGGCGTCGGCTTCGGGCGCGGCGGTGAAATAGCGGCGGATCGTGGCGAGAAGATAGTCGGTTTCCGCCGCGCTGATTCGCGCCGGTCCCAGTGGCTCGCTCCATAGTTCCTCGGTCGTTCCGACCAGCGTGAACCTGTCCTCATAGGGGATGGCGAACACCACGCGGCCATCCGGATTCTGGAGCAGAAAGCAATGTTTCCCCTCGTAAAGGCGCGGAACGACGATATGGCTGCCCTTGACGAGGCGGATGGTCGAGATGAAGCGGGTTCCTTCGATATGGGTCAGCAGCTCGGCGGTCCACGGCCCCGCCGCATTGACCAGCGTGCGCGCGCGGACCCGCATCTTCCGCCCGTCCCGGTCGAGCAGCGCGGCCCAGCCTGCGCCGTCGCGCGATGCCGAGACCAGCCGGGTTCGCGTCGTCACCGTGGCCCTGTGCTCATGCGCGTCGAGGGCGTTGAGGATGACGAGCCTGCTGTCGTCCACGCGGCAGTCCGAATAGAGGAAGCCCCGGCTCGCCACCCCTGCCCGCAGCCCGTTGCCGTAGGGCGGCCCCTTCAGGCTGACGGCGCGGGAGCGGGCGAGCCTTCCCCGCCTGCCGAGATGGTCGTAGAGGAACAGCCCCAGCCGGATCATCCACCCCGGCCTCATCCCCGCGACCCTGGGCAGCAGGAAGTTCATCGGCTCGATGATATGGGGCGCGATCGCGAGCAGGCGCTCGCGCTCGATCAGCGCTTCGCGCACGAGCCGGAATTCGCCATGTTCCAGATAGCGCAGGCCGCCATGGATCAGCTTCGTGCTGGCGGAGGAGGTGTGGCTGGCGAGATCGTCCTTTTCCACCAGCAGCACGGACAGGCCGCGCCCGGCGGCGTCCCGCGCGATGCCGGCGCCGTTGATCCCGCCCCCGACGATCAGCAGATCGAATTCCCGGCCTTCCACATCTTCCGGCTTGCGCATTGCTTTCCCCCGGCGCCGCAGAATCGGCGCACCTTTGTAATTTCTACTAAACGATTATTAGAATCCGGATTTACAATCAATTGGCCGTGTGCTCTTTCCTAACCGCATCGACCGGCCCGGCACAACGGGCGAGCCGCGATTCCCGATCGCGGCATTCATGCGACGAAAGTGGATCGAGGATGGAAAAGCCTGACAATCTGGTTGGCGAGCTGATTTCGGAATGCATCGCCGTCTGCATCATCATCACCCTCGGCAATTCGGCGGCGGCCATGTATTTCCTCTACGACCCCAGCCCCTATCAGCAGGCCTATTGGGGCCTGTGCGCGACCTGGGGCATCGCCGTGACGCTCGCGATCTACGTCACCGGATCGGTATCCGGCACGCACGCCAATCCGGCGGTCACGCTGGCGCTCGTCCTGTTCCGCTCCTTCCCGCCGCGCAAGGCGCCGCTCTACATCGTCGCGCAGGTGGTCGGGGCCTGCATCGGCGCGGCGCTGGTCTACCAGATGTTCCAGCCGGTGATCGACGCCTTCAACGCCGCCCACGGCCTGACCCGCGAAGGCGGCGGCGCGGCCGGGGTATTCTTCACCCATCCGGGCGAAAACATCACGCCGGGCCGGGCGTTCGTCAACGAGATCATCCTGACGGCCATTCTGGTGCTGGGCATTTTCGCCATCACGGACGAATATAACACCGTCGCGCCGATGGCGAATTCGAGCGCGCTGATCATCGGGCTGCTGGTCACCACCATCGGCGGCGCGGCGGGCTATCTCGAAGGATGGCCGATCAACCCGGCGCGCGATTTCGGCCCGCGGCTGTTCTGCTATTTCGCGGGCTGGGGCCCGGCGGCTTTCCCCGCGCCGATGAACTATTGGTGGGTGCCGGTCGCAGCGCCGCTGATCGGCGGCGCGATCGGCGGCGCGCTGTACCGGTATCTTGTCTGGAATTTCCTGCCCTTGCGCCGCAACGGCGCGGCGCGGGGACGGAGCGGTCCCCCCTCGCCCCCCGGCGGCCTCGGCTGACCGCATGACGGACGCCCCTTGCGCTTCGCGGGCGGGACCTTCAGACCGGAGGTGCCGCCATGCCGGGCGCGGGCCTTTTCTTCCAACCCCTCTGGCGCCGGAGAAGTGAGAGAGATGAACAAGGCACGGCATATTCTGGCCATCGATCAGGGCACCACCTCGACACGCTGCATGGTCTTCGACGCGCAGGCGCGGCCGCTATCGGTGGCGCAGCGCGAATTTCCGCAGCATTATCCGAAGTCCGGATGGGTCGAGCATGATGCGGAGGATATCTGGCGCGATGTCCTGCACACCGCGAGGGAGGCCGTGGATCGGGCCGGGCTCGACGCTTCGGCGATAGCGGCCATCGGCATCGCCAACCAGCGCGAAACCGTCATTGTGTGGGATCGCGCGGACGGAAAGCCCGTCTACCGCGCGATCGTGTGGCAGGACCGGCGCACCTCGGAACAATGCGTGCGGCTGAGGGCCGATGGGGCCGAGGAGGAGGTGAGGGAACGGACCGGCCTGCTGCTCGACCCCTATTTTTCCGCGACCAAGCTTGCGTGGATTCTCGACACGGTGGAGGGCGCGCGGGAGAAGGCCGAACAGGGGCGGCTCGCCTTCGGCACGATAGACAGCTTTCTGCTGTGGAGGCTGACGGGCGGAGCGGTCCATGCCACCGACATCACCAATGCCGCGCGCACCCTGCTCTACAATATCCGCGACCAGCGCTGGGACGAGGATCTGCTGAAGCTCTTCCGCATCCCCGCCGCGCTGCTGCCGGAGGTGCAGGACAATAACCATCTGTTCGGATATACCGACAAGAGCCTGTTCGGCCTGCCGATCCCGATCGCGGGCATGGCGGGCGACCAGCAGGCGGCGCTGATCGGCCAGGGATGCTTCGCCCCCCGGTCCGCGAAATGCACCTATGGCACCGGCGGCTTCCTGCTGATGAACACCGGCGCGGACTGTCACATCTCCGCGAACCGCCTGCTCACAACGCCCGCCTACCGGCTGGACGGCCGGATCCATTATGCGCTGGAGGGGTCGATATTCGTGGCGGGCGCGGCCGTCAAATGGCTGCGGGACGGCCTTTCCGTCATATCGACGGCGGCCGACACCGGGGCCATGGCGGCCGGGTTGAGCGACAATCACGGGGTCTATATGGTCCCGGCCTTCGTGGGCCTCGGCGCGCCGCGCTGGGATGCGGAGGCGCGCGGCGTCATTTGCGGCCTGACGCTGGACACCACGGCGGCCCATCTGGCCCGCGCCGCGCTCGAAGCGGTCGCCTATCAGACATTGGACCTCGTTTCGACCATGGCGTCGGACGGCGCGGAGTTTCCGGCGCTGCTGCGCGTGGACGGGGGCATGGCGAATAACGACTGGCTCTGCCAGTTTCTGGCCGACATGCTGCAAGTCGCGGTGGAACGCCCGGCCAATCTCGAAACGACGGTGCGGGGCGCCGCGTTTCTGGCGGGCCTTACCACCGGCCTGTGGGAGGACCTCCCCGCCCTGTCGAAACTTACGGCGGAAAGCCGGCTCTTCCACCCGCAAATGGAAGCCGCCCATCGCGATCGCCTGATCGACGGATGGCAGGACGCGCAGCGGCGCACATCCAGCATTCCCGGCAGCATTCCCGGCAGCATTCCCGGCTGAACCACGGTCCTGCTGCGGCGGCCCGGCCCTTGCCTTGCAAGGTATGCCGGGCTTCTTGCCGCACCCATGCCATGGCAAAACGGGCCGCAAGCGGTGGCCCTGGCCTCCTCTTGCGAGCCGTTCCGGCTATGCCGTCCGCCCGGATGACGGTGCGGACGTCAGAAGTCGAAGCGCAGTTGCGCCGCGATGCTCCATGGCTCTTCCGTGCCGATGATGTAGGAACCACCGCTGCCTGCGTGGAAGTTCATGATCCGCCGGTCGGTCAGATTCTTGCCGATCACGGAGAAATCCCATCCTTGCGCGGGGTTGGAGACGGAGACGGTCGCGCCCAGCTTGACGAAGCCATCCTGCCACAGCATCGGGTCGTTGTTCGGCGAAATATTGTAGCGGGTGGTGAAATAGGCCTCCGGCCGCAGTTTCAGCCGCAGGTCCTGGCCGACCTCGACCAGATATTCGATGTTGAAGCTGCCGCTGAACTTGGGCGCATATCTTCCCCTCTTGCCCGACAGGTCGATCACCCGGTTGCCCAGTGCGATATCGGTCGGCGAACCGCCCGCGTCCTTGAAGTCGGTGAATTTGGAATCGAGATAGGTGACGCTGAGATTGGCGGACAGCGCGCTCGAAACCCGCAGCGACGTGTCGGCCTCGATCCCCTGCGAACGGGCGCCCTTGGCGTTCTTGACGATCGGGAAGATGCCGCCCTGCACCCCGCCGTCGCCGATCGCCGACTGCTGAAGCCCCTCGAAATCGCTGCGGAAGGCGGCGATGTTGAAGGTCAGCCGGCGGTTGAGCCATTGGGTCTTCAGGCCGATCTCGTAGGAATCCACATATTCCGGCCCGAAGCTGAGCGTATTGGGCAGGCCGGTATGCTCCAGCCCGTTATAGCCCCCCGCCTTGAAGCCGTTCACATATTTGGCATAGCCCCTGACTTCGGGCGTGAAATCATATCCCACGATCACCGACGGGCTGAAATGCTCGTCCGAACGCCGGTGCGCGCGATAACCGGCCACGCCCAGGCCGAGTTGCGCGCCGATGGCCGAACCGATCGGCGCGACGGCGTCGGGGAACGGGATGATCGGGCCGAACGGCTCGGTCGCCGTGCCGAAATACTGGTTGATGCCGAAGCGCTTGTCCACCCATGACTGGCGCCCGGCCAGCGTGATGTCGAGCTTGTCGGTCGGCCGCAGCACGACGCTGGCGAACACGCCGAAGATATTGGCGGTCTGGCGGAAATCGTCCGCCTGGCCGAAGGGAAGATAAGGCGCCAGGTCCGGGGCGAGGCCCGGCAGCATGGACGTGAACATGTTGTAGTTCGCGTAGATCTGGCCGCGCAGCTTGTCCCGCTCATAATAGGCGCCGAACATATAATCGAAGCTGTTGTCGCCGTTCGACGCCACGCGCAGTTCCTGACTGAACTGGCTGAAGCGTTCGGGCACGGTGAAGTTCGCCAGATAGGGGCTGGCCGCATCGACATCGAGCCGCAGATTATATTTATGATGATAATAGCCGGTGACCGAGGTGATGGTGAACGGCCCCGTATCATAGTTGATCGTCGAAATCAGCGATTGCGCGTCGAAATCGATCCCCTGATCGGGATCCTGCTTGCGGACATAGTTTTCGCTCGTGTCGTCCCCGGCGGCGATGGCCCCCGCGCATCCGAAGCTGCGCGACGGGAAGATCGGCGGCGGCGGGCAGCTCACCAGCTTGGAGGCAAGACCGCCCCGCTGGCGGCTGTGTTCCGCATGCGCCTTCAGGTTCACGGTGAGCGCGTCGGTCGGTTCCCATTGCAGGGTGATGCGGCCCGCATAGTTGCGGACGCGCGGAATACGGATATCCGTGCTCTTGTCGAGCAGCCAGCCGTCGCCGCGCTGCACCATGCCCGCCACGCGGATGCCCAGCGTATCGCTGACCGGCCCGCCGACGGCTCCTTCGACCGTCGCATTGTCGAAGTTGAAATTATAGAGGCCCCGGACATAGCCTTCCCATTTGTCGCCCGGATTGGCGGTCGTGATGTTGAACACGCCCGCGATCGAGTTGTTGCCGAAATAGACGCTCTGCGGCCCTTTCAGCACCTCCACCCGTTCCAGATCGAGGAAGGAGGACTGGGTGGAGCGGGACCGCCCCCGATAGATGCCGTCGACGAAGGTGGCGACGGACTGTTCGAACAGCGGGTTGTTGTCGCCCGACCCCACGCCGCGGATGAACATCATGTTGGCGGGCCCGGCCTGCGAGACATAGACGGCGGGGACGTTCTGCGTCGCATCCTGAATGGACGCCACGCCCTGTTCCTGAAGCGCGAGGCCCGACACCACGGTGGCCGACACCGGCACGTCCTGCAACGACTGGGTCCGCTTCTGCGCGGTGACGACGATCTCATTGCCGTCCAGGGCGTCCGCTTCCCGCGCCCCGGCCGAAGAGCCGATAGCCGCACCGGTCAGCACGACCGCCAGGGACGCGCCGTACAGGAAATCGATTTTCTTCTTGTTCACCAAAGTCCTCCCTTTTCTTAAACCTAAACTCGATATTGAAAACAGTCAGTCCTGCCGGATCCTGATGATGTCCGGGCTCGCTTCCTCCAGGCTGCGCAGGCCGACCAGAGCCATGGCCATGTCCAGCTCCGTGCGGAAAATGCCCAGCGCATGGTCGACGCCCGCCTGCCCCGCGACCGAGAGGCCGTAGAGCGTGGCGCGCCCGACCTGCACGGCGCTGGCCCCCAATGCGACGGCCTTCACAATGTCCGTGCCGGTGCGGACGCCGCTGTCGAGCAGCAGGGCGATCCTTCCCTGCGCCGCCGCCGCGAATTCCGGCAGCAGGTCCAGCGTGGACACCGCCCCGTCCAGCTGGCGGCCGCCATGATTGGAGATGACGATGCCGTCATATCCCGCCTCCACCGCCGGTTTCACCTGCGCGGGGTCGAGCAGGCCCTTGACGATCAGCGTGCCGTCCCATCGATCGCGCAGCCATTTGAGATCGTCCCACCCGATCGCGGGGTTGATCTGGGAGCGGACGAATTCCGACACGGTGGCCCAGCTGCGCCCCTGCTCCATCGGCATGAGGCCCGGACGCGGCGCCCCGTGGGGCAGCGCCCGCAGCATCCAGTCCGGGTGGCGCAGCACGTCCAGCACCTTGCCCGCCGTCCAGCTATAGGGAACGGTGAAGCCGTTGCGGATGTCGCGGACCCGGCGGCCCGGCAGCGCGGTGTCGACCGTCACCTCCAGCGTATCGAACCCCAGCGCCTTCGCATCGCGGATCAGGTCGAGCGTCACCTGCTTGTCATGGGCGATGTAGACCTGCAACCATGCTTTGCCCTCCGCCGCGCGGGCAATGTCCGGCAACGGGGAATTGGCGCCGTTGCTGACGACGAACGGAATGCCCGCCTTCGCCGCTCCCCCGGCGAGCGCGAGGTCCCCCCTCGGCCAGAAGGCGGAGGCATAGCCGGTCGGCCCGATGATGAGCGGCATCGCCAGCGGCTTGCCGAACAATGTGGTGGCCATCGATCGCCCGCTGACGTCGACCGGCGCGCGCGACAGCAGCCTGTGCCGTTCGAAGGCGGCGCGGTTCTGTCGCATCGTGCTTTCCGACTGCGCGCCGCCGTCGGCATAGTCGAACACCATGCGCGGCAATGTCCGGCGGGCCGCTGCGCGGAGATCCTCGATGGAATGCGCCTTTTTCAGGCGGGCGCGCCCTATGCTGGAGAGAAACCCCATTTTCTTTTCCCTGCACTATGAAAGGGGTGGCCGGGCCTAGCGGCCACCCTCTGATACGGCCCGCGAACCGGCCCCTGCCCTGTCCTTATCCGGATGACCGGAAAGGAACGCCAGCAGGGGCGGAAGAACCGCTTTCGGATTGGTTTCGAGCATGAAGTGGCCGACGTCCCGCAATTCGACCACCCGATAGTCGCCCTGCGCATAACGGCGGGACGCCTCGACCGTGCTTTCCGAGACGGCGGGCCCCTTGCTCCACAGGAACAGCGCCGGAACCCGGACGGGAGGAACGGCGGCGAACTCATCCGGCACCAGCGCGGTGCCCCAATAGAGGCCGCCCAGAAGGACGCCGGGCTGCGACACGCGGGCGACATAGCGCTCCACATAGGCATCGGGCAGGCCGCTCTTGCCGAGGAAGGAGCGCAGGCCCGCGGCATTGTCCTTCAGCAATTCCCGCGACCGGGGAACCACATTGGCGGGGTCGATCTGCTTGCGCACCTCTTCCCAGGCCGCATGCTGCTGCGGATCGTTCCGTATGCCGTCGATGAAGGCCGCCGGATGCGGATAGCGCAGCGTCGTCATCGAGATCACCCGGTCCGGGTGGCGGGCCGCGAGCATCCATGCCATCGCGCCGCCCCAGCCGAACCCCGCGACATGGAACCGGCGCATGCCGTTGCGGTCGGCGATCCGCAGCGCATCGGCCAGGAAGGTGTCGAAATTATAGTCGGACGGATCCTTCGCCAGGGTCGCGGCGGAGGCGCCGCGCTGGTCGAAGGCGACGACCTTGTATCCCTTTTCCGCCAGCCCCTCTGCGACCGGCGCCCAGGCATCGGCATCCTGCGGGAAGCCGTGGAGGAGAAGCACGGCCTCGCCGTCCTCCGGCCCCCAGCGGAGGGTCCGCCATTCCAGCCCGTCCGCGGCGATCCGCTCGACCTTCGGCTTGCAATCGGTTTCCGCCGCCGCCGGATGCGCAGCCATCATCACCATGCTGCAAATGCCGCAAACAGCTTCCTTCAATCGCAACCGCCGCCACATCATGAAATCTCCCGTCTGGCGATGCCGCCCTGCCCGGCCGGATAGGGCATGCCGATGCATGCATTCCGACCTATCGTTCACCGACTCCGCATCTTATCTGTTCTGCCGGTCGCTTGTCCCGCCTCTTCGCCTGCGATTCTCTCGCGGTGGCCGATTACTTACTGACCGTTCAGTTAGCTAATACGCTTCCATCCTCTTTGTCAAGCATCTTCCCTGCTTTTGATTCACGCAATTTCCAGGCGGCGGACGACGGCCCACGCACCCTTTCCCGCCGGCGGGAAAGGGAAGGTTCGTTTCCCTCCATGCCCGGCATCGCTGCGGATCCTTCGACCCTCGGCCCGGCCTTCCCCGCAATGAAAGCTTGACCATGGGCTCGCCGCTGGGCAGAGAGGCGCTGAAGAGGCCGTTCAGGCCGGGTGCCCGGCTTGACGATCCGCTCGGCGTTTTCAACATCTCCCGCGCGGGACCTTATTGACTGACAGATTTGGGGCGACAGGATGGAACCGGAAGAAAATACGAAGAACATGATTATTGAATCTTCAATAACCCTGTTCTACCGCAAGGGTTACAAGGGGACCTCGGTCGCGGACATCGCCAGCGAATGCGATATTACGGCGGCGGCCATCTATTATCATTTCAAGAACAAGGACCATATCCTGTGGGCCTGCTATGAAAGGCTGATAGAGGAGCTGGACCGGAAGATCGTTCAGGAGGTCTGGAAGGCTGCATCCCCGGAAGAGCGGCTGGAAAAGCTCATCACCACCATATTCGATCTGTGGTTCGAGCGGCCGGAACTGGCCCTTCTGCAATCGGACCCGATCGCGCCGCTGACCGAGGGGCGGGATGTGCAGTACAAGCAGCATCGCGAGAACTGGTATAAATTCGTCGCCAGCCTGATCACCGATCTGAGCGGCTCCTTCAAAAGCAACGCGGAAGTCGAAATATGCGCTTTCCTGCTGTCCAAATCCCTGTCCTATCCGGAAATCATCTTTTCCGGCGATGACTATCGGGTGATAAGCGGCACGAAGAGGAAGCAGATCCTGAAAGTATTGAAGAAATTCTACATGCAGGCGCTACTCGGAAAGACTTTCTGACACTTGACCGCCATCGACTGCGTGCGTCGACGCATCCGGAAATTCTGTCCGGGGCGGGTCGACATGCAGTTCAGGTGGAGCCGAGAAGCGTGATGTTCGAGCACCGGAGCGCAGCGGACTTGAAGGTCCGTGAGCACCGGAGCACAGAAAAGCGCGGTTCGCAGGCCCGCATGGGCTGGATGTCGACCCGCCCCTAGCGGGGCATCCAGACGCCGCCGTCCACGCCCAGCACCTGCCCGGTCTGGAAGCCGCCGGTGACGGGAGAGGCGAGATACAGCACCGCGTGGGACACCTCTTCCGGAGCGGCGAGGCGGCGCAGCGGAACCTCCGCCGCCAGCTGCTTTTCGACCGCGCGGAACTGCTCCATGTCGTCCATGAAGCCGCGGAAGCAGCTGTTCGCGCTCACCTGGCTGAGGTCCGAGGGGGGCGTCCCGCCCGGCGCCACGACGTTGATGCGCACATTATGCTGCCCGACATCCAGCGCGAGCGTCTGGGCCAGATGGATCAGGCCGGATTTCAGCGCGCCGTAGACGGGCTCGATCGGCGTCGGCTTGCGCCCCATGACGCTGCTCATCGTGATGATGCAACCGTCCTTCTGCTCGATCATGATCGGCAGGACGATCTTGTAGGCGGTAAGGACGCTCTTGAAATTCTGCTCGTAGATCTTGTCCCACAGCGCCGGGTCGAGATCGAGGAAATGGCACAATATGTCCCACGCCACGCCATGATAGAGCACGTCCACGCTGCCCAGCTCGCGGGTCGTGTTCACGGCGTTTTCGACCGAGGCCCAGTCGGTCGCGTCCACCGCGACGACCTGAACCGAGCCCTTGCCGAGCGAGCGGGCCTTTTCCGCCACTTCCTCGGCCCGCCGGGTGTCGCGCGCGCCGATGACGATGTTCGCGCCGGATTCGGCAAAATGAAAGGTGACATGCTGTCCCAGATTCGAATGACCGCCGATCAACAGAACATTCTTGCCTTCCAGACCGGGATAATACATCTTCTACTCCTTCTTTTCTCATCTATACTGTCGATATGATGTAAAGGCCTATATCCGCGTCTCGTCGATACCGTCCGGCGCCGCCACCACCCTATTGACGAGCGGCCCCAGCCCGTCCGCCCGCACCTCGATCCTGTCGCCCGCCGATACCCTGACCGGCACGGGGGGGCAGCCGGTCGCGATGATGTCGCCCGGCATCAGCGTCATGAAGCGGGAGACATGACTGATGCAGCGCCGGATGCTGAAGATCATGTCGCTGCTATGGCCGCCCTGCACCTGCTCGCCGTTCAGCCAGGTCGCCAGTTCGCAGCCCTCTTCCAGCCGGTCCGTGACGATATGGGGGCCGAGGGGCGCGAAGCTGTCATAGCCCTTGGCGAGCGTCGGATTGCCGCCGTCGAGATGATAGCGGGTCACGCTCATCAGATCGTTGGTCAGCGTATATCCGAATATCAGCTCGCCCGCTTCCTCCTCATCGACATGGCGGCCCCGGCGACCGATCACCACCGCCAGTTCCCCTTCGGAAACGACCTCGGCGCCGGGCGGCAGGACGATATCTTCGCCGGTCGCGACGATGCAGCTGGTCGGCCTCACGAAGACGAGGGGCTCGTCCGGGATCGCCATCCCCATCATCCGCGCCGTTTCGCGATAGTTGACGCCGATGCCGATATATTTGCCCGGCACGCAGGGCGGCAGCAGGCGCACCTCCGCCCGGTTCACGCAGGAGCCTTCATCGACCAGCTCTTCGGGATCGCGATATCCGCCCTCGCCCGAAAACGGATCGCGCCGCAGCGCCCGGATGACCTCGCCATCGATGACCCCGTGGAAAATCCGGCCCCGATGCTCGACTCTGGCAATTTTCATGCGCCGCCTCGCTGCTGTCTGGAAGGGGAAGAGGTCAGTCCGCGAACCGGGCGATATAGCTTCCATATTCGCTGATCGTCATATGCGTGCCGGGCAGCACCACCACGGTGGTCGTCGGCTCGTCGATGATCGCGGGGCCTGCTATCCGGTTGCCATGGGTCAGCCGGGTGCCGTCATAGACCGGCGTGTCGACATAGCCGTCATATTCCTTGAAGAACGCCTTGCGGGTGCCCTTGATCGCCTGCGCGCATTCCTCGCCGCCGAACGGCAGCTTGCGGATTTCCGGTTTCGGCGTCCGGCCGATGGCGCGGACCTTCCACTGGAGGCATTCGACGGGCTGGCTCAGATCGTTGACCGCGTACATCTTCTCGTGAATGGCGTGAAAGCCGTTCACCAGCGCGTCGAGATCGTCCGGCCCGGCGATGCGGCCCGACCGCAGCGGAACGGACAATTCCCAGATCTGTTCGGGATAGCGCGCCTCGACATAGAATTCGAGGCGGCGATCCGCCTGCGCTATGCCGTGATGATCGAGGAAGGCGACCGCATTGTCCTCCAGCGATGCGAGCAGCGCATTGACGCCGTCGAAATCGAACCGGTCGCTTTCCACGAAGTTGATCGCGCTGAACTCCTTGACCAGATCGGCGAAAGCCCCGCCATAGGCGCTCAGCACCCCGGCGGCCTTGGGGATGATCAATTCCCTGATCCCCAATTCCATCGCCATCGCCTGAATATGCATGCCGGCCGCGCCGCCGCCCGAAACCACGATGAATTCCCGCAGGTCGATGCCGCGCGAAATGGCGAGGTCCTGCATCGCGGAGATCATGTTGTTGTTGACGGTGCTCCACATCGTGAACGCCGCCTGGGCGACATCCAGCTTCAGCGGATCGGCGACATGCTCCTGCACCGCCTTGTGGGCAAGGGCGGGGTCGAGCCGGGTGCCGCCGCTGGCGAACGCGCCGGTATCCAGATAGCCGAGCACGACATTGGCGTCGCTGACCGTCGGCCGCGTGCCGCCCCGGCCATAGAAGGCCGGGCCGGGATTGGCCCCGGCGCTTTCCGGCCCGACATGCACCAGCCCGCCGGAATCGACGCGGGCGATGCTGCCCCCGCCGGAACCGACGCTGCGGCTGTCCACCAGATCGACGCCGAGGAAGCAGCCGCCCATCACGATTTCCCGCGACAGGTTGATCTTGCCGTCCTGCACGACGCTGACGTCGAAGCTGGTGCCGCCCATGTCCACGATCAGCACATTGTCGATATCATGTTCGAGTTGGACGGCCGTCTGGCCGGCGACCGGCGCCATGGAAGGGCCGGAATTGATGCTGAAGATCGGCCGTTCCATCATGTCGCCGACGCTGACGATGCCGCCGGCCGAGGTGACCAGCGACAGTGGCTGCGTATAGCCATTGTCGCTCAGCTGGGCCTGAAGATCGGCGACATAGCTCCTGATCACGTCGAGCAGCGACGCGTTCACGACCGCCGAGGAGGTGCGGCGATATTCGCGCAATATGGGGTTGAGCTGCGAACTGAGCACCACCGGCACTTCGGGCCATTCCTCCCGGATGATTTCGCCGATGCGCAGTTCGTGGCTGGCGTTGGTGATCGACCAGATGAGCGCGACGGCGATCGCCTGGACATCATAGCGCCGCAGCTGGCGCACGGCCTCGCGCACTTCATTCTCGTCGAGCGGGATTTCCACGCCGCCTTCGGAATTGATCCGCTCCGTCACCGGCAGCGTCAGATAGCGCGGCACGAACGGTTCGGGATAATCGACTTTCCACAAAAAGGGCTCGCTGCGCCCCTGCTCGCGGGTGGTCAATATATCCCGGAACCCCCTGGTGCAGATCAGCCCGACCTTGGCCACCTTCCCTTCGATCAGCGCATTGAGCGCCACCGTCGATCCATGGACGAGCGACACGCAGTCCCCCAGGAAATCCTTGAGGTCCATCCCATAATGATCCGCCGCCTGCCGCAGGCCGGCCATCACGCCGTCACTGGGCTTGCTGGGGACGGTGAACGCCTTGAAGATATCCCATTCCCCGGAATTCTGATCGAAGACGAACAGATCGCTGAACGTACCGCCAACGTCTGAGCACACTCTGAAACGCATGATTTACGACCCCTTGATCAATTGGCGAGCTGCGCGCGAAGCTGTTCGGTTTTCGGGTAGTCGACGGCGAAATCCTCGGTCGACATGTCGAGTACGACGCCGTAGACGTCGCGCGCCTTCTGCTCGGAAACCCAGCCGTTGCGGACGCGGAAGCGGACCTTTTCGGGGTCGCGCTTCAGCGGATCGCCGAAACCGCCGCCGCCCGCCCACAGGCTGCCGATCCACTCGGTCGGCCTGATCTCCTCGCTCGCGATATCGGGAAGCGGGATTTCCTCGCCCGTTTCCGACACCTTCCACGCGGCGGGCGGCGCGCCCGCCTGCCCGCCCTTGATGCCCTTGGGCGGGAACACCTTGGAATCGAGGAAATAGGACCATAGCGCCGGATGATGCCGCGGGCGCATCAGGCACCTGATGCCCGGCGCGCCGTCCCATTGCCCGGCGCCGCCGCTGTCCGGCTCCACCTCGCAGCAACCGAACAGTATCGGCATCTTCAGCTCGAATATTTCCGCGCTGATGAAATCGACCTGGCATCCGCCCGGCGGGCCGAGATAGGTCAGCCACCCGTCATGGCCGTGCAGCGCGGGTCCGCCGCCGAAGCCGTAGATGACGGCGTTCACGTAGAGACGGTCATTATACCGGAAATCCTTGCCGCAGACCGAGGCGACGCTGGGCGGGAAGGAATTGGAGCCTTCCGCCAGCCCCTTGTCCGGCCCCAGCTCCCCGAACAGCGACTGGATGAGGTTGATCAGCCGTCCGGCCAGCCCCACCGTCGCCATCGAGGTGCTGTACGGCGGTTTCACGCCGCCGATGATCGCATTGTCCGCGGTGAGGATGTCGATGCAATTATACACCGCATCGTTGCGCGGCAGGTCGGAGGAAAGATTGTTGAGGATGCCGGTGACGACCGCCGACCGGGTGGTGGCCTCGCTCAGATTATAGCCGGATTCCATCGCGGGCAGGTTGTCGCGCAGGTCGACCTCGATCCTGCCTTCGTCGGGCCGGATCGATATCTTCACGGCAATGGGGATGCCGTCGGGCGCGAGCCCTTCTATGGGATCGTGAAAATTGCGGCCTTCCAGCGTCATGGCGGGCAGGCGCCCGATCTCGTCCACCATCCGGCGGCGGGAATAATCCTGCCATTCCTTCACGAACTGCCTTACGGTATCGACGCCGTAGCGGTCGCACAGTTCGATGATGCGCTTTTCGCCGATGCGCACCGCGCCGACCGCCGCCAGATAGTCGCCATACCATTGTTCCGGGTTGCGTATACGGATCTTCGCCATCCGGACGACATCGTCGACATCCTCATAATCCCGCTGGACGCGGACGCAGGGGAAATCCAGCGCGCCTTCCTCGTAGAGGTCCTTGGCGAACGGCATGAAGGTCGTCGGCTGGCTGTTGCCGATATCGGCCTGATGCGCCACCGCCAGCGCGGTCATCACATGCTCGCCCTTGTAGAAGATCGGCGCGATATACGCGAAATCGCCATGATGGCTGGACCCGTAATAGGGGGAGTTGTTGAGAAAGCAGTCGCCGGGCCGAAGATCGTCGAAAAGCTCCGTCATCTGCCGCGCCGCGAGGCTGCACGAGGCGACGATGATCGGAATGGCCTGCGTCAGGCAGAACAGGTCGCCGCTATTGGTCAGGATCGCGGAGGAAAAATCCTTGGAAAGATTGAGAGCCGCCGATCGGGACACTTTCTCGATGGTGTGGTTCATCTCATTGACGACCACGTTGAACTTGCGGGCCAAAATCGCGAGCATATGCGGCTCAAGCTGGGCAGGCTGATCCATTGCGGCTTCCACCTTTCATGCAATAACTTACTTAATGTTCATTCAGTTCATTAGCGAGACGGTTCCGGCCTGTCAACTCCGTTTCGCCCCGCCACGGGACGGCGCCGGCATCCCGTCCTGCGGGCGCCTCAATCCTTCGGGCGGAGATCCACGACGCGCTGCGCCTTGCCGGTCGAGCGCGGCAGGCCATCGGGGGGCAGCACGTCGACGGCGACGCTGATGCCGATCATCGTCTTGATCCGGTGGGCAAGCTGCCGGGCATTCTCCTGCCCGTCGCCGGAGGTCGCGCCGGGCCGCAACTCCACCTTCAGCCGCACCTGATCCATCCGGCCGGGCCGGGTCAGCTCGATCCGGAAATGCGGGGAGAAGGCGGGACAACCGAGAATATGCTCCTCGAACTGGCCGGGATAGGCGTTGACGCCGCGCACGATCAGCATGTCGTTCGACCGCCTCGCGATCCTTTCCATGCGCCGCATCACGCGCGAGGTGCCGGGCAGCAGCCGGGTCAGGTCCCGCGTCCGGTACCGGACGATCGGCATCGCCTCCTTGGTCAGCGAGGTGAAGACCAGCTCTCCCTCCGCCCCGTCCGGCAGGACGTCGCCGGTCGCGGGATCGATGACTTCCGGATAGAAATGATCTTCCCAGATGGTCGGCCCGTCCTTGGCCTCGACGCATTCCTGCGCGACGCCGGGGCCCATCACTTCCGACAGCCCGTAAATATCGACGGCATCGATCGCGAAGCTCTGCTCGATTTCCCGGCGGACGGTATCGGTCCACGGCTCCGCCCCGAAAATGCCGGTTTTCAGGGATGTTGCGGTCGGGTCCAGCCCCTGACGGCGGAATTCGTCGAGTAGCGCCAGCATATAGCTGGGCGTGACCATGATGATGTCCGGCCGGAAATCGCTGATGAGCTGCACCTGCTTTTCGGTCTGTCCGCCGGACATCGGAATGACCGTGCAGCCCAGTTCCTCCGCCCCGTAATGCGCGCCCAGGCCGCCGGTGAAAAGCCCGTAGCCATAGGCGATATGGACTTTCATGCCGGGGCGCCCCCCCGCCGCATGGATCGACCGGGCGACGATTTTCGACCATGTCTCGATATCCTTGCGGGTATAGCCCACCACCGTCGGCTTGCCGGTGGTCCCCGAAGAGGCGTGAAGGCGCGCCAGCCGCTCCATCGGCACGGCGAAAAAGCCGAAGGGATAGGCGTCGCGCAGGTCGGCCTTGGTGGTGAAGGGGAAGCGGGCCAGGTCCCCCAGCGAGCGCAGATCGTCCGGGTGGACCCCGGCTTCGTCGAATTTCCGGCGATAGCAGGGATTGCCTTCATAGGCATGACGCAGCGACCGGTGCAGCCGCTCCAGTTGCAGGGCTTGCAGCTCATCCCGTGAAGCGGTTTCGATAAGGTCAAGTCCTTTCAAGGACATAATGGAAGCTCCCTCTCGTCCCGGCCGTCACGCAGGAAGGCCGTCTGGAATTTTCCGGGAGAGGAGCGTCGGCGCGGTTCCCGCCCCGCGACCATAAGCGGACGCAGGAATGGAGCCCGCGCGGCAAAGGCGGGCGTCTTTCTCCTGTCGCGTCGCGCAATTCGCGCGCCTCTCCCGAAGTCGGAAGCTTAATGAATGATCAGTTAGTTTAACTCAAGCGGAAATTTGCCGGATGGCGACCAGATCGCGCGGCTTCCCCCCGACGATGCAGGCACGATCTTCCGGTCGCGGCCGCCGGACAAAGCGAAAGGCCCCGGCGGTTTTGCACCGTCGGGGCCTCTTTCCGTCGATGGCATCCCACGCACGGCCGCGCGGGGCGCCTCTCCGTTCGCCGGGCTCAATAGCCCTTGGCGGTGTCCCTGGCGTCGACCACGCCGTCGCTGTTATTGTCGAGGCGCGAGAACATGCGGTTGCCCGATTCGTTGAATTCGGCCGCCGACAGGGTCGCGGACTTGTCGGCGTCGAGCACGCCGAAGCGGACATGCGCCTGACGGATCTGGCGTGCGCGCTGCTCGGCCAGTTCCTTGTCGAGGCGGAACGTATATTCGGTCACATATTCCACCTCGGTGACCTGGCCGTCGCCGTTGAGGTCCAGCCCCTTGTAGTTGTCCGCCCGCCTGGCGGAGAACTCGTCCTTGGTCACCTTGCCGTCCTTGTTGGCGTCATGGGTTTCCACGAAGCCGTCCTTGCCATGGCCCGGCGCAGCCCTGTCGCCCATGGTCGCGGGGGCTCCGGCGGCGCCCGCGCGGCGGCCCTGCGGCGCCTGCTGCGCGACGGCGGTCGAGACGACGCCTGCGGCCGCGACGGCGGCAAGGGCGAATTTCAGATAGTCTTTCATTATATTCTCCTCTTCTACACTAGAGCATTTTCAAGTCAGATGGACTCACCTGACGCCTCGGAAAATGCGGAAAACAAAAGATAATCAGAGCATGATCGCTTCAGTTGAGTGGATCATGCTCTGGCCTCAGCGTTGAACCTCGAAGGTGAGCGACGTGGTGTAGCTGCGCTCGTCGGTCTGCGATCCCGCCGGCGCGTCCGCGCGATGCCGCGTCATGATCTCGTAGACGCCGGCCTTGTCGAATTTCAGCGACAGGCCGCCGTCCGGGCCGGTCTTCAGTTCCTGATGGAACTTCACCTCGTCATAGTCCGCCCCGGCGCGATCGATCACCACCAACTGGTCGGCCAGCGGCTTGCCGTCGAACAGGATCTTCAGGTCGAACTTGCCGTCCAGATAGATGTCGTTGGGATGGGTGACGGGCTGGATCGCAAGCCGGCCGATCTGCCTGTCGACCGGCGCGCGCGTCGGCCCCTTCCTGGTGACATAGGCGTCGGCGACGGTTTCGGTCTGGCTCGTCCGCACCTGGGTCGCCCCGGCGGGCGCGGCGTCGCCGCGCACCGGTTGCCACTTGCCGTCGACCAGCGCCGTCTTGCCCACCCTGCCCCGCCGCACGCCGGTGGTGAAACGATAGGTGCCGTCCTGCTTCAGCGGGCTTTCGAGGATGACGACCTGCCGGTGCTTGCTGACCGTTTCGAACTCGGCGCGGCTGCCGTCGGGCAGGATGACATGGAAATCCACCGAATCCACCGCCAGTTCAGGCTGGAAGAACTTCTCGGTGAACGCGCTCTCGACCGTCACATGCTCTTCGGTGTTGGCGGTGAAGATGTTGGGCAGCATATAGGAGGTATGGGCCTGCGCCGGGACGCCGCCGGCAAGGACGAGCGCCGATGCCGCGAGGAAGCCGAAGCGGGTGCGTGGGAATAGTGGGTTCATGACGATCCTCGATTATGGAATGGCTGAATTGGGGCGGGGCCTTCAGTTCCCCTTGATCTCGAATATGAAGGCGCGGGCGACATGCGGCGGCGGCGCGGGGAACGGCTCTGCACGCCGGACCATCTGCAATGCCTCGCCGTCGAAGCGGGACGAGCCGGACGTCTTGACGATGGCCAGCTCCGTCACCTTGCCGCGATCCTCCAGCGAGAAGCCGACGAACGCGGAGCCGGGGCCGACGACATTGGAGCGCCGGAAACGCTGCAAATGCCGCCAGATCTTGCCCTTGTAGGTCGCGCCCTGCGCGGTTTCGGCGGCAGGCGAGGCCTTTGCCTCGGCGGCCTTGGCGGGGGCCGCTTCCGCAGGTGCGGGCGCGGCAGGGGCTTCCGGCGCGCGCGCGGATGGGCGGTTGTCGGCCACCGCGACTTGCACCTGTTTCGCCGCCGCCATGGGCTGGGGCGTATCAGGCAGGGTCTTTGCCGGCTCCTGCAACGGCGGGGTCCTGGGAGGCTCCGCCACCGCCATGGGCTTGGGCGGCGGCGGAGGCTCGGCGGGCGGGGCCTTGGGGGCCTCGTCTGCGCGCTGCCCCTCCGGTGCGGCCAGCTCGAACGTCGAGAGGCTGGGCCTTTCGTGGCGCGGGTGGCTGCCCGGCACGGAAAGGCCGACGAGCGCCACCAGCATGCCGGCGGAAAGCATCGCCGAAAGCGCGCCGGAAACGAACCGCTCGCCCGCTATGATCTTGCCTTGCCCTCCATACATTCGCGTCACTCCCTGCCTGCCGCCGGATTTCGCCCGTTATCGGGCGCCTGCCGTCAGAACAGCTTCGAAAGGGTCAGCTTGAAGTTCCGCCCGGCCGCGGGCCGGGTGGCGAGCGCCGGCACATAATATTTGTCGAACAGGTTCTCGACGCTCAGCCGGGCGGTGAACCCGTCGAGCAGCCCGCCCGCAGGCGTGTAGGCCAGCCGCACATGGTGCACGTCATAGCCCTCATGCAAGGTGCCGTTGGTGTTCCGGTCCTCGGCCAGCACGCCTTCCCAGCGAATGTCGAACACGCGGCCGAAGCGCTTGCCGATCGCCAGCCGGTAGGTGTTGGCGGGCAGGTTGGTCCAGTCGTCGATCACCAGATTGGTGCGCAGCCGTTCGCCATCGACGATATTCGCGTTGAAATCGACATAGATGCCGCCGGTCATCGCATAGGAGGCTTCGAGTTCGAGGCCCTTGAGATAGACCTCCAGCACACCCGAATAGGAGGTGTTGTCGGTCATCTCGGTGTCGTAATAATTGGCCTTGATCGCGAGGCGATCCGTTTCGGACAGCAGGCCCACCCGGTCGAAGGAAAGGCCCGCTTCCCAGCTGCGGCTCTTTTCCGGCTGGTTCATATAGGCCGGGACCTGCAAGTCGTCGAGGATCGGCAGGCTCTTCGTGCGCGCCCAGCTGCCGAAGGCCGCGAGCCCGATGGGCAGTTCATAGCGCGCGGAAACGCCGCCCATCAACGCCTTGTTGTCGTAGCTGGCCCTGGTGCCGTTATCCAGCGTGCCCTGGATGCTCTGCCCTTCCCAGCGCACCGCCGGGGTGAGCGTGAAGCCCCGGAACGGCATGACTTCATAGACCATGAACGCCGCCATCCGGTCGTCGGTGCCGCCCGGCGCGGAATTGGCGTCCAGCCGGTTGCGGTGGATATATTCGAGGCCGAAGCGGACATTGTGGCGGATCGACCCGGTGGAGAAGATCGAGCCGTTCTTCAGCGTGATCTTGGTGGTTTCATAGCGATGATCGGCGTTGAGCAGCGCGTTGTTCGGGTCCGCCGGCACCGCCTCCTGCTCGATTTCCTGATTGGCGTAGGTGTAGACGAGGCTGAGGTCGATCATGTCGTTGCCGACCGGCTTGAAATAATAGCCGGCGGTGATCGTCTGCGTCTTGGTGTCGCGGTCGACGCGGCCGAAATTGCCGATGCCGAACGCGTCGTAGAGGACGTCGCGGTCGCTGGTCGTGCTCTGGTTGAAGCTGACCTTGATCGCATGCGCATTGTCGGCGCCGAAGCGGACCCCGCCCTTGATGAGGAAGCTGGGCAGGCTGAACGCGCTGTTCTCGATGCGGTCGCCATGGCCGTCGCGCTGGTCGTCCTGCTCGCGATAGGTGTAGTTGGCGAGGAATTCGAACGATTCGCTCGGCATGAAGGCGGCGGTGGTCGAGGTGACGAAGCCGTTGCGGTTCGACTGGCCGGTCAGGCTCTGGTTCAGCGCGAAGCCGGGCTTGCCTTTCAATATGTCGCTGGCGTCGCTGGTTTCCAGGCGCACGACGCCGCCGATCACGCCGGAGCCATATTCGAAGCTGCCCACGGTGCCGCGAATGACCTCGGCCTGCTTGTAGAGCAGCGGGTCGGTGAACAGCTGGGTGCCGATGCGGTAGAGCTCTTCCGATCCGGTGGTCGCGCCGTCGACCATCACCAGCACCTTCTGGTCGGTGCCGTAGGTGCCGTTGGCGCCGAAGCCGCGAATGTTGATGCCGGAGCCGACCGGCGTGGAGCCGTTGATGAGCGTCACGCCGGGAATGGAATCGAGCAGCTCGGCGATGGTGTTGGCCTGGCGGTCCTCGATTTCCTTGCGGTTGATGACGGTTTTCGGCGTGGCCGTGTTGGTCTGCACCATGCGGGTGCTTTCGCCGATGTCGATCGTGCCGAGAAATTCCTTGTCGTCGGACGCGCCGCCCGATGCCGTGCCGCTTTCCTGCGCCCCGGCGATGCCCGGCGCGGCCAGACCGCAGGCGAGCGCGATCGAGCAGAGCAGCCGGGATTTCACGGAAGAAGAGATATGCATTATTGCCCCCAAGGTTGATTATTAAGATCGATTCGCATTTGCATTAGCATTAGCGACCGGCGTGTCAATGCTTCGATGGAACGCCCGTCCCAATGGCCGCTCCCTTCCGCGCCCGGATCAGTAGAAGTCGCGCCGCAACCGGCCGTCCTCCAGCGCGCTGTCGATCCAGTCCCTCCCCAGCAGGCCGGAAAGCGCGGTCAGGCACTGTTCCCCCATCGCCATGTGCCCGCACAGCAGGATGCGGCCTTCCCCGCCCAGAAAGGCGCGGATATCGTCCCCCCATCGGGCGATCACATGCTGCACATAGGGCCCGTTGCCGCCGCCCTGCGACAGCGCGAAGCCGAGCCGTTCTAGCCTCCTGTCCACCTGCCATTGCCGCATCTCCGCGAGCAGCGGGCCGTGCTCCTCCCCGGCGCGCTCGCCGAAGATCAGCGCGCAACGCTGGCCCCTGCCCATCGCCAGCAGCAGGTGCGGGCGCAGCCCCGCCCAGCCCGACCCCGCGCCGATGGCGAGCAGCGGCCCGGCGCCGGTCGGCGGGTGGAAGGAGCGGTGCGTGCGGATGCGGCCCATCACCGTGGTCGCGCCCGCCTCGGCATCGGTGAGGTGCCCCGAACCATGGCCGACCACGCCCTTGTCCACCACCCGCCGGACGAAAAGCACGATTTCGCATGCCTCCGGCCGCGCATCGGGCAGGCTGGCGATGGAGTAGTCGCGCACATGGCCGCCGGGCGTGCGCAGCTCGAACAGGTCGCCGACCTCCCAGAGCGGCGGCGGGCCTTCCGGCGGGCGCAGCGCGATGCGGTAGAGGCCGTCGCTGCACAGTCCGCCCTGAGGATTGCGGACCGGCTCCGCCACCCGCTCCCGGCTGGCGACGCGCCAGCGCTGCGCCGTTTCGGGCGCCGGGCCGGTCCGCCGCGGATAGCCCGCGCCGGTCAGCCGCGCATCCCACGCCGCGAGATCGGCGCGCGCCAGATCGTCCACCTCCACCAGCGTGAACAGCATGTCCGCCCCGCTCCGCCGCGCCCAGGCGTCGATGCTGCGGCCGAAGCCGCAAAAGGCCGGATAGCGCCGATCCCCAAGGGCCAGCACCGCGACCTGCTTCGTCGCCAGATCGGCATCCTCCGCCAGCAGCCTGTCCGCGAACCGGCGTGCATTGTCGGGCGCTTCGCCCTCGCCGGTGGTGGAGGCGACGAAAAACAGCCTGTCCGCCTGCGCGATCATCGCGGGGGTGAGCTGATTGGCCTCGACCAGCGCGCAGGGCTCGCCGCTTGCCTCGATGCGGAGCTGCGTCTGCTCGGCGATATCGGTCGCCTGCCCCGTCTGCGAGGCATGGACGACGAGGTTGCGGGCCGCGCCGACCGGAACCGGCGCCCGCTTTCGGAGCATCCACAGCGTGAAAAGGGCCCAAGCCGCCACCAGCATGGCCGCGATCGCCCAGGCGGCCGGATCGGCGTTCAGGCGGAAAGGCGCCTCACCCATGGGCCGCCGCCCCCGGTCCGGGAAACGCCATGGCCCTCATGGACGGATGGAAACCGAAACCTTGCCGAGTTCGGCATCGCCGCTGGCCGAGGCGCTGGCGGATTTGCCCCGCTTCAGTTCGAACGGCACCTTGACCAGCTCGCGGCCGCCCTTTTCGCGCGCGGCCTCGACCACGACCGAATAGCGGCCCGGCGCCAGCTGATCGATGCCGGGAATGCCGACGGTCTGGCGCCCCGGCGCCTGCGTCGGGCGGGAAATGCCGTCGGCGGGCATGGTCATCGTTCGCCCGCCGGTGCGCCACCAGCTGCGCAGTTCGGGTATCCAGCGCCCGCCGATCCGCGCCTGATCGTGCAGCACGGCGAGGGTCTTCACCTGTTGTCCGCCGCCGTCCTCCAGCCAGACCGCGACATAGGGCTTGCGATAGGGAAAGGTGTCGATCTTCGGAATCTCGAAGCTGACGGTGCCGGCCAGCGGCCATGTCGATGCGCGCCGCCGCGCCTGAAGGAACAGCAGGCCGAAGCCGGTCAGCGTGAAGAGAAGGAAGAAAGCCGCGCCGATATCGATGAGCAGCTTCCACGCCGGGCCGGTGTTGCGGCCCTTGTGCAGATCGTTGACCATCGCGACCGGGCCGCGATCGACCTCCTCCAGGAAGATCTTGCGGGCGTTGAGGTCGATCGTCAGGCTGGCGTCGACCCCTGGCCGGGCGAGGTCGAAGCCCAGCTCGCCATATTGATTGTCGATCGTCCGCGCGAACAGCTCCGCGCCGGTCTGCCGGTGCAGCTCCGCGGCGATCGCGTCGGGCAGGACATGGCCGTTCTCCAGCCGGGCCAGCCGCGCGGACATCTCCTCCGAAAGCGGGAATTCCCGCGAGACGCTTTCGCCCTTGCCTTCGAAATAGTCGGCATGGTTGAGGGTGATGCCGCTGGCGGCGAACAGCAGCATCAGCACGAGGCAGACGGCCGAGCTGATCCAGTGCCACTGGCGCAGATGGCGGGACCAGAACTCCCTCTTGCTTGCCCACCCGACTGTCATATGCGCTCTTCGATCCCCATGTGCGAACCTTGAAACCCAAGGATGCGGCTGGCCGGGAACAGGCGCCCGCCCTTTCCCGGCTTACCGGGATGGTTCGCTAATAAGAATCATTACTATTTGCAATAGTGGAATCGGGACGAGCGCATGGTGCAGGTGGCCGCGCGGCCGCCCTCCTTACCGGCGGGGCGTCATTTCTTCGGGGATGATGGCGCGCAGCTTCGCGATGGTGCTCGCCGCGTCGCGATGGTGGACGAAGATGCCGCCCGCTTCCTCCCACAGGTGGGCGTGCCGCAACTGGTCGTCGACGAGGATGTCGTCCTGCCGCGCATGGTTGCGCTTGTCGACCGCCATCACGGTCAGGATGCGCGTGCCCGGGAAATGCTCGGCAGCCCAGCGGACCTTCTGCGGGGCGGCCCATTTGCCGCGCGGCAGGCCGGTCAGGATGACCGGATCGAGATGCCGCACCGCCTCGAACAGCTCCATCGCGTCGGGCATCAGCGGCAGCGTGCCGTAGAAATCGGGATGGCGCGCGATTTCGCGCCAGAAGGCGGCGATGCCGTGCTGCTTCTCATAATGGCGCGGCGGCATGCCGAGCAGCAGCGTCGCCGCGCGGTCGAAATCGGCAAGCACGCCGTCGCAGTCGAGATAGAGCTGCATCGCTCAGCCCGTCCAGCGCATCGGCGTCAGGCGGACCGGCACCGGCGGTTCGACCGGCCGCCATCCCCGCTGCCCGATCACGTCGTTGCTTTCCTTCGCCGCCCGGCCGGGGCCCAGCGACCAGGTGATGTGGAAATGGCTGCCGTCGCCGCGTTCGGTGGTGCCGCCGATCCGCACGACGAATGCCTGCACCCCCTCGCCGTCATCCGCCTCGCCGACAATCTCCCCGGCGTCGGCGGTGGGCAGTGGCGTGTCTCCGTCGGTGCCGAAGCGCAGCGTGACATGATCGGCGACGACGCGCGCATAGCGCGGCGGGAACCGGTCGAGCAGCGCCGCGCGATCTTCTCCGTCGAGTTTCCATCCCGCGATCGAGCGCGCCATCGCAGCCATCCTTTCCGGCCAGCCCTCCGGAACTATAAACCGGAAGGATGAAGGATGTTCCGCCGCCGGAAAGGGCCGCCCCGCCGGGGCTGGCGGGCCGGGCCCTTCCCTCGACCGGGGTTCAGAAGGCGGTCCGCAGCCCGAAGGCGAAGTTGCGGCCGCGCAGGGGCGAGGCGTCGCGGATGAACGAGGCATGGTTGTAGGCCAGCGCGTTCGTCAGGTTGGTCGCGCGCACGAACAGCTCCGCATTGGCCTTCGACCCGAAGTCCAGCCGATAGGCCAGCGTCGCGTTCAGCATGTCGTAGCCGGGCGTCCGGCTTTCGAAATCCGCGATCTTCCCCTGGCCGAACATATGATAATATTCGGCATCGGCCGAGATCGGCCCCCATTTGCCGTCGGCGCGCGCGCCGAGGCGGCCCGCCGGAATGCGCGGCAGGTTGCCGAGCCCGTGCTTCAGCTTCGCGCGGACATAGTCGCCGAAGACGGAAAGCGCGAGGCCGGGCGTCAGCTGGTGCCGGATCTGGCCGTCGATGCCGGTGAAGGTCGCATCCGTCGCCACATAGCGGATCAGCCGGAAATCCTCGTACCGATCGAGCGTGCTGGCGAAGATATAATCGTCGAAATCCTGATGATAGGCGCCGATGGTGAAGGTCGTGGCGCCCGCCGTCTTGCGCAGGGTCAGGTCGATCGACCGGCCCGTTTCCTTGCCGAGCGCCGCCGTGCCCAGTTCATAGGTGTTGGTCGCCATGTGGATGCCGCGCGCATAAAGCTCCTGCGCATTGGGCGCGCGCTGCGACCGGGCGAGCGAGAGGGCCAGCGAATATCCGCCCATGTCCCACACCGCCGCGCCGGAAATCGAGAAGGGGCGATGGCTGACCTTGCGGTCGAGCGTGGTCTCGATCGTCTGCCATTCCTGCCGCGCCGCCAGCTCCAGTCGCACCGGCCCGGCCTGCATGGTTTCCATCAGGAACAGCGCGGTGTTGCGCGTCTCGCTTTCGGGAATGAACGCTTCCTCGCCCAGCGCGCTGAACTCGCTGTCGGAATGCTGGACGCCGACGACGCCGCGAAAGGCCCCGAGCGGCTTGTGGGTCAGCTCGAAGCGGATGTCGCGCGCCTTGTTGCGGAAGGTCGTGGCGACGGTATCGCCCTCGACCTCGTCATGCGCATAATCGGTGAAGGCCATGCGGAAGCGGACCTTCTCGATGCCGGGCAGCGGGTCGGCATATTCGCTGCGGATGTCGAAGCGCTCGCTGCGCAGCCGCACGAAAGGCACGTCGTCATGATCGTGGTCATGATCATGGTCGTGGTCGTGGTCATGATCGTCCTCGTCATGACCGTGGCCGCCGCAATGCAGGGTGCTGCCATGGGGGTGGCAGCCCTCATAGTCGTGGCTGTGGCCGGGCAGCCCGTAGCGGCTGCGCTGGCGCGTATAGGCGACGCCCAGATAGCCGTCCGGGCCGATCCACGAGCCGCCGACGCTGACGGTGGAGGTGTCGTTGTACGATCCGTCGACGCGGCTGTCCCCGAAGCGGCGGGGCACGCGATAGTCGTTCGAGTTGCGGTCGACCCCCTCGACATGGAAGGCGAACGGGCCGACCCCGGCGGTGAGGCCGCCGACCAGCGAGCGTTCCCTGTCGGCGGTGCCCAGACGCCCCTCGGCGACGCCTGCTATGCCGCCTTCGGGAAGGGCGGACGGAACCTTGTCGTCCAGCAGGTTGACCGCGCCGCCGATCGCGCCGCCGCCATAGAGCAGCGCGGCGGGACCGCGCAGCACCTCTATGCCCCGCAGCAGCAGCGGCTCTGTCGTCACCGCATGGTCGGGCGAGATCGCGGAGGCATCCTGAAGGTTCGACCCGTCCGACAGCGCCTGCACGCGCGGTGCCGTCTGTCCGCGAATGACCGGACGGCTGGCGCCGCCGCCGAAATTGTCGAAATGAATGCCCGGCTGCCCCGCCAGCGTGTCGCCCAGCGTCGCCTGCCTGCGATGCACCAACTCCTCGTCCGACAGCGTGATGACGCTCGTCGCCGTCTCGTCCGCCTGCTGGCCCAGCGCGGATGCCGTCACCACGATCGACGTATCGGCCGGGCTGCCCGCCTGATCGGCGAAGGCCGTGGAGGGAAGAATCGCCATGGTCGAGGCCACGGAACCGAGGAGAAGATGAATTTTCACGATCAGCCCTTTTTGCTCTTGAGGTCGGGCGCCTATTAAGTGATGATATAACATCACACAAGAGGGTTTCGAGAAATATGTGTTCCAGGAATATCCGGCGGGCCGGGGGGCGGCGCGCCGACATGGTGGAGGGCGCGGCGGTTTCCGCCTCGCTATTGTGCCTCGTCCATTGCCTTGCGCTGCCGATCCTGCTGCTGGCGCTGCCGGGCATGGCCGGCCTGTTCTTCGGGTCGGAGGCGTTCCACCCCGTTGCGCTGGCGCTGGTCGTGCCGCTCGCGCTGGCGGCATTCCGGCTCGGCTATCGGCGGCATCGCACGCGCCGCCCAGCGCTGCTCGGCCTTGCGGGCATGGGCTGCCTGATCGCCGCGCTGCTGCCGGGCTTCGGCGAGCAGGGCGAAACAGGGCTCACCGTCGCGGGCAGCCTGCTGCTGGTCGCCGGTCATGTGATGAACTGGCGGCTGCGGAATCGCGCGGCCTAGCATCGCCCTGTCGCATCATCCCTTGGCATACTGGCAAGCGCGGCGGGCCTGTATTAGAAGAAGGCCATGACGGTGCTTTCCCCCGCGCGACAGTCCGGCCTTTCCGGCGAGGGCGCCTTTCTTCGCCTCGGCACGCTGCGGCCCTTGGTCGCGATCATGGACGCCTCGCGCCTGGCGCCCGCGCGCGTGCTGCACCGGGCCGGATTGCCCGAAGACCTGTTCGACCAGCCCGACGACAGCCGCATCCCCCTTTCCGACTATTTCCGGCTGTGCGAGCAGATGGCATTGCAGGGCGAGGACGAAAGCTGCCATGTGTCGCTGCGCCCGCTGATGGCGGGCACGTCGGAGCTGATACAGGCGCGGCTGCACGGCTGCCGCAGCCTGTCCGACATGCTCGACGTGGTGGCTAACAGCTACAACATCATCCACGGCCGCAAATATAATCGCGTCGCGCGGCGCGGCGGGCGGACCGTCTATGAGATAGACGACACCGATTTCCCCTATGCGCTGGACCATGACGAGCCGTTCGTCATCCTGTCGCTGGAATGCCTGCTGATCTATGTGCACACGCTGCTCCTCTCCTCGGTGCCGCGGCAGGAGGATGTGCGGCTGATCCGCATGACGACGCGCGGCGCGGCGGCGGCCGCGCAGAGCCATCTCGGCTTCTGGCAGGTGCCGGTGCAGGGCGGCGCGCCGCTCTTCTCGCTGGTCTATTCGGGCGATCTCGACCGCATCGCCGTGACGCCGCAGGCCAGCCCGGTGATCAATGCGCGCACCATCTATGGCGGCGTCGCCGACATGCTCGACCGCCTGTCTCCTCCGGTCCGGCGGGAAAGCTGGGCGAGCCGGGTCGAGGAGCTGATCGCCCGCCACTATCGCGACCAAGGCGAGGTGGCACGGCTGCTCGGCCTGTCGGTCGCCTCGCTGCGCCGGGCGCTGAGCGCGGAGGGCACCAGCTTTCGCGAGCTGCGCGCCGATATCCTCAACCGCCATGCGCGGCAGGCGCTGCGGGACGGTCAGTCGATCCAGACCGTCGCGGAAATGCTGGGCTTTTCCGACGGCCGCAGCTTCGCTCGCGCCTTTCGCCAATGGAACGGCATGCCGCCCGGCGACTATGCGCGCGATCCCGGTCTGAGCGAAAATGTCCCATAGAAATTGATCCCTACGGTCATCGACGCTGCCGCGATCCTTCCCTATTTTCAGGATCATGGCGCGAAGATGCCGAAAAGGGAGAGAATTTCGCACATGCCTGCCCTCGCGAACCGATCCGGCGCGCTGATCCCGCTGCTGCTGCTGGCCGCCTGCGCCGCCCCCGCGACGCGGCGGGACGCGTCAGCCCCCGTTGCGTCCTCCGTGCCCGCCGCCTCGCCCGACCGGATGGTGGAGATCGACGGCGCGCGCCTGCGCGTCCGCATCGAGGGGCCGGAAACCGCGCCGCCCATCGTCCTCATCCACGGCTTCACCTTCAGCCTCGAAACCTGGGACGGCTGGGCCGCCGACCTTGCGCGCGACCATCGGGTGATCCGCTACGACCTGTCCGGCCACGGCCTCAGCGATCCGGACCCGCAGGCGCGCTACGGCACCGCCGACCGGGTGCGGCAGCTCAAGGCGCTGCTCGGCCGGCTGGGCATCGCCCGCGCCACCCTTGCGGGCAACAGCTTCGGCGGCCTCGTCGCATGGAATTTCGCCGCGCTCTTCCCGGATCGGGTGGACAGGCTGGTGCTGATCGACAGCGCCGCCTATTCGATCAACGGCGTCACCGAGCGGCCGGTGCCGGTGCCCCCCGCGATGCGCGCCTATCTTTCCGCGCCCAGCCCGCAGGCGGTCGCCTTCTCCGCCGCGCAGATCTTCGCCCATCCCGAACGGCTGACGCCGCAGCGGCTGGAGCTGATGCGCGCGATGATCGCCCGGCCCGGCAACGGCCCGGCGCTGATTTCCCATCTGGAACAGTTCACCCTGCCCGAACCCACCGCGCAGCTGCGCCGCATCACCGCGCCGACGCTGATCCTGTGGGGCAGCAAGGACAAGGTGGTGCCGGTCGACCATGCCGACCGCCTTGCCGCCGCGATCCCGAACGCGCGCCGCATCGTCTATGAGGATGTCGGCCATGCCCCGCAGGAAGAGGCCGCCGACCGCAGCCTCGCCGACCTGCGCGCCTTTCTCAACGACAAGCCATAAAGGGAGGACTCTCATGAGCCATTATCGCAAAACCTGCCTGCTTTCCGCCGCCGCTTACCTGCCGCTGATGCTGCTCGCGCCCACCCCCGCCGCGCTGGCGCAGACCGGGGCCGGGGAAGCCGGATCGGGCGACATCATCGTCACCGCGCGGCGGCGCGAGGAAAGCCTGCTCGACGTGCCGGTGTCGGTCAGCGCCTTTTCCGGCGAGAAGCTGGAGGCGCAGGGCGCGCTCGATATCACCGATATCGGCAACATGACGCCCAACACCACGCTGGAGGCCTCGCGCGGCACCAATTCGACGCTGACCGCCTTCATCCGTGGCATCGGCCAGCAGGATCCGGTCGCCGGGTTCGAGCAGGGCGTCGGCATCTATCTCGACGATGTGTACCTCAACCGCCCGCAGGCCGCCGTGCTCGATATTTACGATGTGGAGCGGATCGAGGTGCTGCGCGGGCCGCAGGGCACGCTCTATGGCCGCAACACCATCGGCGGCGCGATCAAATATGTGACCAGGCGCCTGCCCGACACGTTCGAGCTGAAGGCGCGGGCGAGCTACGGCAATTACGATCTGGCCGAGGGCGTCGTCACCGTCGCCGCGCCGCTTTCCGAGATGGTCCGCGTCGGCGGCTCGGTCGCGCGGCTGTCGCGCGGCGGCTTCGGCAAGAACCTGACGCTCGGCCTCGACAATTACAACAAGGATGTGTGGGCGGGCCGCGCCACGCTGGAAATCGGCGGTCAGGGCCAGCCCGGCCTCATCCGCATCTCCGGCGACTATACCCATGACCGCAGCAACGCGCGCGGCGGGCACCGCCTGATCCCCAGCTTCGTCAGCCAGGCGCCGGTGCTGGACGATGTCTACGACACCCGCGGCGGGCTCAACAGCCCGAAGCAGGACGTCAAGGCCTATGGCCTTGCCGCCAATGTCACGCTGGACCTGTCCGACGCGCTGACGCTCAAGTCGATCAGCGCGTGGCGCAAGGACAAGAGCGCCTCGCCGATCGATTTCGATGCGCTGCCGCAGGTCGACCTCGACGTGCCCGCCTTCTACAATAACGAGCAGATCAGCCAGGAAGTGCAGCTCCAGATCGACAGCGGCCGCCTGCACGGCCTGATCGGTGTCTATTATCTGGACGCGACCGCGCAGACGCAGTTCGACACGCGGCTCTATACCACGCTGCCCACGCTGCTGCCGCAGCTCAGCTCCTTCACCGATGCCGATATCCAGACAAAGACGGCCGCGGTGTTCGCCGATTTCTCCTATGACCTGACCGACCGGCTCAGCCTGTCGGTGGGCGGCCGCTACACCTGGGACAAGCGCACCGGCTCGATCCTGCGCCAGAGCTATATCCTCGGCGGCCCGCCGGTGTTCGGCGGCAGCGGCATCGCCTATGGACCGGCGGACACCGATTTCGACGGATCGCGCAAGTACAAGAAGTTCACGCCGCGCGCATCGCTGAGCTTCAAGCCCGGCCGGGATCACACGCTCTACGCCAGCTATTCGCAGGGCTTCAAGGGCGGCGGCTTCGATCCGCGCGCGATCGGCGCCAATGCGCCGGACGTGAATGGCGATGGCAGCGTCAGCGTGCAGGAACGGACCGACTTCATCGCCTTCGCCCCCGAAACGGTCGACAGCTACGAAATCGGCTATAAGGGCGCGCTGCTCGACCGGCGGCTCAATATCGGCCTCGCGCTGTTCCGCATGGATTACAAGGACGTGCAGATACCCGGATCGGCGGGCTGCATCGTCAGCGGCCGGCCGAATTTCTGCGGCGTCGTCACCAATGCGGGCAAGGCGCGCTTCCAGGGCGTGGAGTTCGAGGCCAATGGCCGCCTCGCCCGCGACATGGCGACGGCCGGCGACATGCTCACCCTGTCGGCCAGCCTCGGCTATATCGACGCCAAATATAAGGAATATATCACCAACGTCACCATCGGCGGCGTTTCCAGCCCGGTGGACGTGGCCCGCTACCGCAAGGTGCAGAACACGCCCGAATGGACGATGAGCGGATCGCTGGGCTACAGCGCGCCGGTGGGCGACGGGCGCGTCGCGCTGAACACCGGCCTGTCCTATCGCAGCAAGACCTATCAGTTCGAGATTCCCAACCCCTATCTCGACCAGAAGGGCTATGCGCTGTGGGATGCGAGCATCGTCTACACCGCGCCGTCGGACCGCTGGACGCTGGGCGTCTATGGCAAGAACCTCGCCAACAAGCGGTACAAGACGTCGGGCTATACCTTCCTCGCCGCCGATCCGGTGACGGGCGCGCTGACCCAGCCGCTCACCTCCGCGCTGGGGACGGAAGGCACGCTGACCGCCTATTACGGCAATCCGCGCCAGGTCTTCGCCACGCTTGGGGTGAAGTTCTGACATGGGCGGAGCCGGGTCGCCCCCCACCTTGCTGTCGGGCCTGAACGAGGGGCGGCCCGGTCGAACCGGCGCGATGATGGCGATGCTGCTCATCGCCTATACGCTGAACTTCATCGACCGGCAGATCGTCGGCATATTGGCGGTGCCGATCAAGGCCGATCTGGGGTTGAGCGACCAGCAGCTCGGCCTGATGGGCGGGCTGGCCTTCGCGCTGTTCTACAGCGGCCTCGGCATACCGATCGCGCGGCTGGCCGACCGGCACGATCGCGGCCTGATCATGACGGTGGCGCTCGCGCTGTGGAGCCTGATGACGGCGGTGTGCGGTCTGGCGCAGAATTTCTGGCAGATCTTCGCCGCGCGGCTGGGCGTCGGCATCGGCGAGGCGGGCGGCGTCGCGCCCGCCTATTCGCTGATTTCCGACATCTATCCGGCGGACCGGCGCGCGCGGGCGCTCGCCATCTATTCCTTCGGCATACCGATCGGCAGCGCGAGCGGCATCGTCTTCGGCGGCGTCATCGCGACGCTGATCGACTGGCGCTATGCGTTCTTCATCGTCGGGCTGATCGGCCTCTGCCTCGCCCCGCTGTTCCGCAAGGTGGTGCGCGATCCGCGCGCGGACGCCCCTGCCCCCTCGCCCGCCACGGCGGCGCAGGAGCGCGCGGGCATCGGCGCGGTGCTGGCGCTGCTCGCCCGCAAGCCCAGCTTCTGGCTGCTGGCGGTCGGCGCGTCCTGTTCCTCGATGATGGGCTATGGCCTGTTCTTCTGGCTGCCGAGCTTTCTCGTGCGCAGCTTCGGCATCACGCTGCTTTCCGCCTCGCTGCATTATGGCGCGATCCTGCTGGTGGGCGGCATTGCGGGCATATGGCTGGGCGGCAAGCTGGCCGACGACATGGGCAAGCGCAGCCGGGGCGCCTATGCGCTGATTCCTGCGGTGGCCTTCGTCGCGACCGTGCCCTTCTATGCGGCGGGCATCAGCGCCCAGTCGATCCTGATGGCGATCGCGCTGCTGCTGGTGCCGACCGCGCTCGGCCTCGTCTGGCTCGGCCCGATCATCGCGGCGGTGCAGGGGCTGGTGCCGGTGACGATGCGGACGACCGCCTCGGCGATCTTCCTCTTCATCAACAATCTGATCGGCATCGGTATCGGCACGCCCGCGATCGGCTGGCTGTCCGATTATCTGAAGGCCAGCCATGGCGGGGAGTCGCTGCGCCATGCGATCCTCTGGGGCACGTGCTTCTATGTCGCGGCAGCGGCGCTGCTGCTGTTCGCCGCCCGCTTCCTCGCCCGCGACTGGCATGAGGAGGCGTCTCCCTCGGCCTGATATTTGCCTATATTTGCAAATGCAAATGAACCCTGCTAGACGCCGGATCGGAAACACTGTTCCAGCAGGGAGAGGGAAAATGAACCGATCGATAGCCGGCATCATGCTGCTTGCCGGGCTGGCGGGCGCGACCGCCGCGCGGGCCGCCGAAACGCCCATGCCCCCGGCCGCGCCGCAGGTGCAGGTGGTCGACCCCAGGACCATCGCGCCCACCATCACCCCCGGCAATCCGGCGGCCGAAAAGGGCCTGATCGTGCAGCGGCTGGTGATCGGCGCGGCCAATGGCGCGACCGGGCTCGACATGGATCATAACAGCTGGAAGGGCGGGCTCGACACCACCTTCCCGCTCGGCTTCGGCTATCGGGTGGAGGAGCTGTGCTATCTCCATTCCGGCCGCTTCGAGATGGAAAGCGACGGCGTGACGACGATCATGCGGCCGGGCAATTTCCTCTGGCGCCCCGCCGACGCGCTGACCCAGCGCGGGCACATCGTCGAGGATTCGACCGAAATCTGCGCCTTCGCCCCGGTGCGGCAGCAGGACGGCTACCGGCTCACCAAAACGGAGCTGGAAGCGCTCGCCGCCAGGCCCGCCGACCGGCCGCGCATGCGCTTCTACGACTATCGCTATTATGAGGCCGTTCCCCGCCCCGGCGACACGAGCGGCCTCGCCACCACCCGGCGCATCGTCACGCGCGAGCGCGACGGCACGCAGCAGATCGAGGCAAGCCATGACAGCTATCGCGCGGGCTATGCCGACGGCCCCTTCTCGAACCGCGTGGACGAGATCTGCTGGGTCGAATCGGGCGAGATGGAGCTGGTCGCCAACAGCGCCAGGGCCAGGCCGATGCGCGCGCGGGCGGGCGATTTCATCTTCCGCCCGGCCAGGTCGGTGACCTGGTCCCGCAAGGCGGCCGCCGACACGGTGGAAATCTGCTTCACCGGCCCGGCGGCGGGCGCGGCTGGAGCGCATGTGAAGCTGCCCTGAACCTTACCCCGCCGCGCCCTTGCGCCGCCGGTCCACGCCGTGGCAGGGCATCTGGCATGGCTTGTCCCGCTCGCCGCCGTCCGGGCCGTCATCCTTGTCGACCGGCAGCGGCACCGTCCGGCCCGACCCGCAGAGCGATGCCGTCATCGTCATCATCGGACGCGCCGGGGCCGGGACGGCCAGCTGCGCCAGCGCCAGCGCGGCGAGGCTCGCGGTGATGCCGCGGCGGCGGGAAGGAGGACGGGCGGCGGCCATGGCGGTCAACCCGGCCCGTCGTCGGCGTCGTCGTCGATCAGGATGCGCAGCGCCGCGCCGTCCAGATCTTCGAACTGGCCCGCCCGCAGCGACCAGAAGAAAGCGACAAGGCCGCCAAGGCCGAGGACCAGCGCGATCGGAATGAGGAACGTCAGGCCGTTCATTGGGCACTCCCCGCTTTTTTGGCGACCGCGATTGCCGGGCCGGCAGGCGTTGCCGCCTGCTTCGCAATCACCCGGAGTTTCAGCGCGTTGCCGATGACGAGAATGGACGAGGCGGACATGGAAAGCGCCGCCACCAGCGGCGTCACCAGCCCGGCCATCGCCAGCGGCACGGCGAACACATTATAGCCGATGGCGATCGCGAAATTCTGCTTCACGACGCGCAGCGTCCGCCGCGCCGCATCGACGGCGACCGGCACCGGCTCCAGGCTGTCGCCCAGGAACAATATGTCGGCGGCGGTCTGGCTGACGTCGCTGGCCGAGGCGGGCGCCATCGACACATGGCCGGAGGCGAGCGCGGGGCCGTCGTTGAGGCCGTCGCCCACCATCAGCACCTTGTGCCCGGCCTCGCCCAGCGCGCGGATCGCCGCCAGCTTGTCGGCGGGGGAAAGGTCGCCCTTCCCCTCCGCGCCGACCTCGCGCGCGGCGGCCTCCACCGCTGCGGCCCGGTCGCCGGAAAGGATCAGCGGATGCAGCCCCTGCGCCGCGAGCCGCGCAACGGCCGCTTGCGCGCCGGGCCGCAGCCGGTCGGCGAAGCGGAACAGCAGCGGCGCTTCCCCCTCCACCATCAGCGCGCAGGCGAGCGCCTTGCCCTCGACCGGCAGCTTTTCCGCCCAGCCGGGGCGGCCGAGCCGGACCCGCCTGCCCTGCATCGCCGCCTCGACGCCCATGCCCGGCACCTCGGTAATGTTCTCGACCACGGCGGCGGCGACGCCCCGCGCCTCCAGCGCGCCGGTCAATGCCCTGGCGAGCGGATGGCGGCTCGCCCGCGCCAGCGCCAGCGCGATGCCGGCGGTGTGCGGATCAAGGTCGGCCGGCTCGATCAGTTCCGGGCGGCCCAGCGTCAGCGTGCCGGTCTTGTCGAGGCAGATGCGGTCCGCCTCCGCCATGCGTTCGAGCGCGGAGCCGTCCTTCACCAATATGCCGCGCCGCATCAGCGCGCCGGAAACGACCACCTGCGCCACCGGCACCGCCAGCCCCAGCGCGCAGGGGCAGGTGATGATCAGCACGGCGACCGCGATCAGCAGCGACTGGTGCCAGCCCGCGCCGGCGATCATCCACCCGGCGAAACTCAGCGCGGCGAGGCTGTGGACGGCGGGCGCATAATAGCGCGCGGCCCGGTCGGCGATGCGGACATAGCGGGACTTGGCGCCGCCCGCCGCCTCCATCAGCCGCGCCATCTCCGCCATCGCGGTGTCGGGACCGGCGGCGGTCACGCGCAGGATGACGGGCGCGTCCATGTTGAGCGTGCCCGCATAGGCGCGTCCGCCGCGCCTCACCCGCTCCGGGGCGCTTTCGCCGGTGACGAGCGAGCGGTCCACCGCCGTCTCGCCTTCCTCGACCGTGCCGTCGGCGGCGAAGCGCTCGCCCATGCCGACCAGCAGGCGCATGCCCGGCTCGATCCGGTCGGCGCGCAGCCATTCGGTCCGCCCGTCGCTGCGCAGCACCATGCCACCCGGCGCGGTTTCGCGCAGCAGCGCGGCGGCGTCACCCCGCGCCCGCTTGCGCATCGCATCGTCCAGCACCCGCCCGGCGAGCAGGAAGAAGATCAGCGACACCGCGCCGTCGAAATAGGCGTGCGGCCCGTCGACGATGGTCTCGAACAGGCTCATCGCGGTGGCGAGCAGGATGCCGATGGAGATCGGCACGTCCATATTGGTGCGGCCCCGGCGCAGCGCGCCCCAGGCGGAACGGAAGAAGGGCCGGCCCGCATAGGCGACGGTCGGCATCGCGATCAGCGCGGAAAGCCAGTGGAACATCTGCCGCGTCGCCCCTTCCGCCCCGGACCAGACCGAGACGGACAGCAGCATCACGTTCATCGCCGCGAAGCCGGAAACGCCGAGCGCGCGGAGCAGGCGCTGGTCCTCCTTCGCCTCGGCGGGGGATGGCGCGCCTTTCTCGATCACCGGTTCGGCGGTGAAGCCCAGCGCGCCCAGTTCGTCGCGCAGCGCCTGCATGTCGAGCGCCGCGTCATGATCTATCGCCACGCGGCGCGCGGTGAAGTTGACGCGGGCGGCGTGCACGCCGGGCGTCTTCGCCAGCCCCTGCTCGATCTTCGCGATGCATCCGGCGCAGCGTATGCCGGGCAGCAGGAACTCGCTATGGTTGGGCAGCGCGGTCATGCGGGCAGGTCCTCGATCAGGCGGACGCGGCCGTTTTCGTTGCGGATGTCGAGCCTGACGCGCCAGCGCCCGGCGGGCAGCGCCCCGGCCGAGCGGAAGCGTCCGCCGCCCAGCGCCTCGAAGCGGAGCGGAATGTCCTCCTGCAACCCCAGCGGATGCTGGGCGACGGCGGCGACGCGGGCATCGGCGAGCGGCCCGTGCGGCCCCGCGAGGGTGAGGAGCAGGCGGTCGCCGCTGCGCTGCGCCACTGCCTTCCAGCCGAGGTCGCGCTCGGCCTCCGCCTCGTCCAGCCAGCGGTTGAAATGCTGGCTCGCCACATAGCTGTTGTCGACCACCGTGCCGCCGAAGGTGCGGCTCGCCTGCACCGCCATCACCAGGTTGACGGTGACGATAGTGCCGAAAAAGGCGATGCAGATGGCGAGCATGTGGCGCCCCGTGAAAGTCCGCTTCATGGCTGTTCCTCCGGCCGTTCGAATTTGCTTTCGTCGCGGTCCCGCCCGCCTTCGCCGTCATCGGCGGAAAGGACGAAGGTGAAATCCTCGCTTCCCGCCCCGGCGGGCGCGCGCACGAAGATGCGCTGCTCGCTCACCCGGTCGGGCGGCAGGGTGAAATGCAGTGCCGTGCTGCGCTCGCCCTCATCCTGCATCGCCCCCCACATCGCCGCGCCGGGAAGCCCCTCCAGCGCCAGCGTGACGGCGCGCGGGCGCGATTCCATGTTGCGCAGCTTGACGGTATAGCCGTTGCGGATGCTGCCGTCGGCCATGCGCACCCAGAGTGGGTTGCGGTCATGCGCGACATGCAGGTCGAGCCGCGGGCGCACGCCCAGCGCGAACACCATCGCCAGCCCCACCGCGCCCCACAGGCCGAAATAGAGGAAGGTGCGCGGGCGCAGCACGGTGCGGCGGATCGGCACCGGCGGCGCGCCCGCCGCCTCCGCCTTGCAATCCTCCAGCGTCGCATAGTCGATCAGGCCGCGCGGGCGGCCGACCTTCGCCATCATCTGGTCGCAGGCGTCGATGCACAACGCGCAGGTTATGCAGGCCATCTGCGCGCCGTCGCGTATGTCGATGCCGGTCGGGCACACGGCCACGCAGGCGTTGCAGTCGATGCAGTCGCCGACCTTCTCCCCGGCCTCCGCATCGCGCTTGAGGCCCTTGCCGCGCGGCTCGCCGCGCCAGTCCTTGTAGGTGACGATCAGCGAGCGCTCGTCCAGCATCGCGCCCTGAATGCGCGGCCAGGGGCACATATAGATGCACAGCTGTTCCCGCATCAGCCCGCCGAACACATAGGTCGTCGCGGTCAGCACCGCGATGGTCGCATAGGCGACGGGCGCGGCGCTGCCCTCGACCAGCGCGCGGGCGAGCGTCGGCGCGTCGGCGAAATAGAATATCCACGCGCCCCCGGTCAGCAGGCCGATCGCCAGCCAGATGCCGTGCTTCGCCCCGCGCCGGACGATCTTGGCGGGACCCCAGGGCGCCTTCTTCAGGCGGAACTGCGCGTTGCGGTCGCCGTCGATGAAGCGCTCGACATGCAGGAAGAGGTCGGTCCACACCGTTTGCGGGCAGGCATAGCCGCACCATGCCCGTCCCACCGTCGAGGTGACGAGGAACAGGCCGATGCCCGCCATCACCAGCAGCCCCGCGACATAATAGAATTCGTGCGGCCAGATTTCGATGCTGAAGAAATAGAAGCGGCGGCGGGCCAGATCGATCAGCACCGCCTGATCGGGGGCATAAGGCCCCCGGTCCCAGCGCAGCCAGGGCGTGACGTAATAGATCGCCAGCGTCACCGCCATGATCGCCCATTTGAGCCGCCGGTAGAAGCCGTCGACCGCGCGCGGGAAAATGTCCGGGCGGCGGGCGTAGAGGCGCGCCTTCGCGCCTTCTCTCTTCGCCGCCGCCCGGTTCTGGTGGCTGGACATCACTCGCCGCCGCCCAGCTGATGGACATAGGCCGTCAGCATGTTGATCGTCGCCGGGTCGAGCCGCTGCCCCCAGGCGGGCATCACGCCGTAACGCGCATTGGCGATGGTCTGGTGCAGCGTGTCGCGGTCGCCGCCATAGAGCCAGATCGCATCGGTCAGGTCCGGTGCGCCGAACTGGCGTCCACCGCTGGCGTCGTTGCCGTGGCAGACCGCGCAATTGGCCGCGAACAGCCCTGCGCCGCGCCGCGCCGAGGCGCTGTTGCCCTCCAGCCGCGCCGCATGGCGGACGAAGGAGACGACATCGTCGATCTGGTCGGCGGGCAATATGCCGTCGCGGCCAAAGGCGGGCATTTGCGACGTGCGGGTGTCCGCGTCGTCGGGCTGGCGGATGCCGTGGATGATCGTCTGGCGGATATCGGCCATGGTGCCGCCCCACAGCCATTCGTCGTCATTGAGGTTGGGATAGCCCTTCGACCCCGCCGCGCCCGACCCGTGGCACTGCACGCAGTTGATGCGGAAGGCGGCGCGCCCGCCCTCCACCGCCGCGCGCATCAGCGGCGACTTGGGGTCGAGCGTGGCGATGTCGACCTTGGCGAGCTGCGCCAGCACGTCGGCCCGCGCCGCCTCCGCCTTCGCGGTTTCGGCGGCGAGCTGGCCCCGGCTCGACCAGCCGAAGCTGCCCTGCGTCGCCGAATTGAGCAGCGGGATCGCGGGGTAGACCACGCAATAGGCGATCGCGAACAGGATCGTCGCATAAAAGGTCCACAGCCACCAGCGCGGCAGCGGGTTGTTCAGTTCCTCGATGCCGTCCCATTCATGGCCCATCGATTGGGGGCCAGCTATCGGATCGTTCTTCTTGTCAGTCATGATGCGGTTCCTCATCCCGCAAGGGGATCATCTTGGCTTCCTGCTGCGGTTTGCGCGCCGAGGGGCGCAGCGCGAACCACACCGCCGTCAGGAAGGTCAGCGTCAGGAAAACCAGGCCCCAGCTGTCGGCCGCATGGCGGATCGCGTCATAGTTCATCG
This sequence comes from Sphingobium jiangsuense, assembly GCF_014196495.1. Taxonomy (GTDB): domain Bacteria; phylum Pseudomonadota; class Alphaproteobacteria; order Sphingomonadales; family Sphingomonadaceae; genus Sphingobium; species Sphingobium jiangsuense. The sequence goes on along the minus strand of NZ_JACIDT010000008.1, from coordinate 22,923 downwards.
CGGCTGCTCCATCGGTTCGGCGGCGCGCGTGTCGACCAGCGTGCCGAGCATCTGGAGATAGGCGACCAGCGCGTCCATCTCCGTCACCTGCGACGGGTTGCCGTCGAAATCGCGGACTTGCACCTTGGGATAGCGGGTGGCGAGGCTGCCTGCGTCGGCGGTCGGATCCGCCTGCGCCAGCGCGTCCTTCGTCGCCTGCTTCACATCCTCGTCGGCATAGGGCACGCCGACGCGGCGCAGCGCGACCAGATGCTTGCCCAGATCGTCGGCCTTGAGCGGGCGCTCCTTCAGGAAGGCATAGCCCGGCATGATCGATTCCGGCACCACCGACTGCGGATCGGCGAGATGCTGCACATGCCATTCGTCCGAATAGCGGCCGCCGACGCGGGCGAGGTCCGGCCCGGTGCGCTTCGACCCCCATTGGAACGGGTGGTCGTACATGCTCTCGGCGGCGAGGCTGTAATGGCCGTAGCGCTCCACCTCGTCGCGGAACGGGCGGATCATCTGGCTGTGGCAGTTGTAACAGCCCTCGCGGATGTAGATGTTCCGCCCCGCCAGCTCCAGCGGGGTGTAGGGGCGAACGCCCTTCACCTTCTCCACCGTGGAGTCGATCCAGAACAGCGGCGCGATCTCCACTATGCCGCCGATGGCGACGGTAATGAGGGACAAGACCAGCAGCAGCGTGACGTTGCGTTCGATCCGCCCATGGTCGAGGATTTTGGTGCTCATCGATGGTTCCTTCACTCGGCGGCGGCGGCCAGCGGGGCCGGGGCGATTGCAGGCTCCGTCCGGGTCAGCGGCCGGTCGGCGGCGGCGTCATAGGTGGCGTCGTCCAGCGGCGCTTCCTCGCGCAGCCTGCCGCGGATCGTCTGCGCGACGTTCCAGGCCATGAAGACGGCGCCGGTCAGGTAGAGCAGGCCCCCGCTGGCGCGGATCAGATAATAGGGCTGCATCGCGGCGACCACGTCGGCAAAGGCGTAGACGAGATAGCCGTCGGCCCCATATTCGCGCCACATCAGCCCCTGCATGATCCCCGCGACCCACATCGACGCGGCGTAGAGGACGATGCCGATGGTCGCGCACCAGAAGTGCCAGTTGACCATGCGCAGCGAATAGAGCCGCTGCCGCCCCCACAGGCGCGGGGTCATGAAATAGATCACCGCGAAGGTGATCATCCCGTTCCACCCCAGCGCGCCGGAATGAACATGGCCGATGGTCCAGTCGGTATAGTGGCTCAGCGAATTGACGCTCTTCACCGACATCATCGGCCCTTCGAAGGTCGACATGCCGTAGAAGGCGAGCGCCAGCACCATCATGCGGATGATCGGATCGGTGCGGATCTTGTCCCACGCGCCCGACAGGGTCATCAGCCCGTTGATCATCCCGCCCCAGCTCGGCATCCACAGCATGATCGAGAACACCATGCCCAGCGTCTGCGCCCAGTCGGGCAGCGCGGTGTAGTGCAGATGGTGCGGCCCTGCCCAGATGTAGAGGAAGATCAGCGACCAGAAGTGGACGATCGACAGGCGATAGGAATAGACCGGCCTTTCCGCCTGCTTCGGCACGAAATAATACATCATGCCGAGGAAGCCGGCGGTCAGGAAGAAGCCGACCGCATTATGGCCGTACCACCATTGGGTCAGCGCGTCCTGCACGCCCGCGAAGGCGGCATAGCTCTTCGACCCGACGATCGACACCGGCATCGCCAGATTGTTGACGACGTGCAGCATCGCGATGGTGACGATGAACGACAGGTAGAACCAGTTGGCGACGTAGATGTGCGGCTCATGCCGCTTCACGATGGTGCCCAGATAGACGATCAGGTAGCAGACCCACACGACCGTCAGCCACAGGTCGACATACCATTCCGGCTCCGCATATTCCTTGCCGCCGGTGACGCCGAGCAGATAGCCGGTCGCGGCGAGCACGATGAACAGCTGATAGCCCCAGAACACGAAGCGGGCGAGCGCGGGCGCGAACAGGCGCGCGCGGCAGGTGCGCTGCACCACCCAAAAGCTCGACGCGATCAGCGCGTTGCCGCCGAAGGCGAAGATCACGGCGGAGGTGTGCAGCGGCCGCAGCCGCCCGAAGCTGGTATATTCCAGCCCCAGGTTGAGCGCGGGAAAGGCGAGCTGCAACGCGATGTAGACGCCTGCCAGCAGCCCGGCCAGCCCCCAGAACACCGTCGCGATCACGCCCCAGCGCAGCACGTCGTCATAATAGCCGGTTTCCGGCTCCGCCTTGCTGCCGGTGGCGGCGGCGGTGGTGGCGCCGAAGGCCGAATAATCGGCCTGCGCCATGCCGACGCCCATGGCGATCAGCGCCGCGAACGCGACGATCGCCATCTGCACGGCAAAGGCGGAATCGGCCGCCAGCGCGGTCGCCACGACGGCAAGGCAGGCGATGGCGAGCCATGCGCCGGATCGGATAAGTAAGCCTTCCATGAAATATAGTCCCCTGCACGGGCGGAGCATGGACCCCATGTGCCCGATCTGATTTGCCCGGCCCCAATCGCAGGGGGAGGACCGGACAACATTGATCGCCGTCAAATTGCGGAAAAAGGAAAGGGGCGGCGCGATGCGCGGCTTTCGGCCCGTTCCGGCGGCGGCCCGGCGCGCGGGAGGAACGCGGCCGGGCCTGCGGCGTTTCTTTTGGCACGGAGGGCGGCGGACGGACGGCGGAAAGCCGAGGAGGATGGAATGAAGAAGCCCGAACAGCGCCCCCCGGATCGCCCCCGGAACCGGCCCAAGAACAGGGAGGTCGAGAACGAGATGGTCCGCCCGCCCGAAGAGGAAGGCGAGCCGCCCCGCCCCGCGACCGAGCCAGGAGGGGTTTCGAAGCAGGTGGAATCACCTGCTGACCCGGAAATCACGGGAAGCAAGGAATATCCGCCCTCCGTCCGGGTCGACCCGAACCGGCCGGAGGCCAAGGATGCGGACGCAAAGCACTAATTCAGGGAAATGGCAGCCATGAAGAAAATCCCCTCCTCGCGCATCGCGCAGCTTTCCCTGCCGGAAAGGCTCGATGTCAGGATCATCGAGGCGCTGCGGCCGTGGCTCGAAAAGCGGTCGACGCAGCGCATCGGCAAGATCGGCAATCTGGGCGACGAGCCGCCGCTGCTGATCCTGTCCGCCACGCTGGTGGGCGCGGGGCTGCTGACCCGCAATTACCGGTTGCAGCGCGCCGGGCTGCGGATGGGGCTCGCGCATCTGATCGCCATCGCGATCAAGGAAATCGGCAAGAGCAGCGTCGACCGCACCCGCCCGGCCGAGCAGCTGGACAAGGGCCGCTATGTGATGAAGCCGGGCACGTCGCACGCGGCGCGCCTGCGGTCCTTCCCTTCCGGCCACACCGCCGGGTCGCTCGCGGTGGCGAAGGCGTTCGGCCGCGTCTTTCCGCGCTATAAGACGCCCGCGCTGCTGGCGGCGGGCGTGATCGGCGTGCTTCAGGTGCCACGCCGCGCGCATTTTCCCGGCGACGTGATGGCGGGCGGGGTCGCGGGCCTGTTCGCCGAACAGGCCGCCGACGTCCTGATTTCCCGCCTGTTGCCGCGCGACGGAAGGGCCCGCCGCCGCAGCCCCGCGCGCGCACGGCGCGGGCGCGGCCATGCGTTCCGGCACGACGGGCGCTGGGCGGCGGCATAATTGCATGGCCATGGGCGGTGCGGGGTGGTACGGTGCCGCTATCGGGCCTGACCGTCACGCGCGGCCTGACAGAGAGACATATGTGCTCCCGCGATAGAGGAGCATATGCATGAAGGCCGATCTCATCAGCTTGCAGGCGCTGATCGTCGCCGCCGCCATTCTTGGCGTGGTGTTCGGGCGCCGGGCGTTTTTCTCGTGGCGTCAGCGCGTCGCGGCGCGCCGGGCGGGCGGCGGTTTCGACCGGCCCGTCGATTGACGGGCCGCGCCGACATGCGCGCCGGGACATCCTCCCACTTCTATCGCCAATGGTCGTCCCGCGCCGCCGAGGTGGCGCTGACCAGCCGGGACCGGCGCATCCAGCTGCGCTGCGCCCATAGCGCGAATATCTGGGCGCTGATCGCCGACGCGATCGAGGGTGGCGACGAGCGCGGCTTCCGGCGCCTGACGCAAAATCTGATCTGCCTGCCGCAGGGCCGGTAAGCTGCGGGGCGCTCCGGCGCCCGCTCCTCCCCTCCAGTTCGGGATTGCCCAATCATGACGACCTCCACCCTCGCCCATTTCGCGATTCTGCCCGACGGCGATCAATATCGCCTTCGTCTTGCGATGAAGGACGGATCCACCACGGACATAATGGCGACGTTCGACCAGCTCGATGCGCTGGCCGAGGAAATCGACCGGCGGCTGGATGCCGATCAGGACATACCGATGCCCTCCGACGATTAGGACGGTTTCGGAAGATTGGCGGTTCGGATGATGCGGCCAGGCCGGGGCCTTCGGCAGAAGCCGCCGTCGACGGTGGCGAAGCCCTTGGCGTTGCGAATTGGCGGGATCGAGGGGCGTGCTGCAAGGCGGATCGTCATGGCCAAATGGTAAAGCGGCCCGCGCCTGCCCGCTTCATCGGCGGAAAGGCGCGGGCCGTAGCTGTTTCGGATGCGGCGCTTTACAGGCTCGCGTCCCGTGCGGCTTTCTCGGCCGCCTGGGTCCGCCGGTCCGCCTCGCTCTTGAGCACGCGGTTCGCCAGTATCTGCCACGCCGCCTGCGCGCGCAGGCAGCGCTCCCGCACATTGACGAGATCGGTTTCCTGCGCCTCGCGGCCGCTCTGGGCGGCGCGGGCGATGTAGAAATCACTGGTGGCGGACATGGCGGTTCTCCGGTGTGGGGTGCTCAGCCGACCATTTCGGCGACGATGCGGCGCAGATCCTGCGGAGACAGGGTGCCGCTCGCCTGCCGGGGCTTCGCCTGCAACAGATAGCGCAGCGGATGGAGGGCGGTGGAAATAGAAGACGTTCTGAAATTCATGATAATCCTGATCGCGCCTGAGGCGCGGTAATGATGATGGTTATGGGCGGCCTTTTCCAAAGGCTCGCGGATGCGGGTGCGCGCTTCGTGCGGCGCTGCCCATGGGGGCCGGCGGGCGCGATGATCGCGCCAAAGACCGGCATATGGGGAACCGGTGCGGTCCCGAAGCCGCCATCGGGTGGCGGCGGCAACGATCCGGGGATCGCTGCTCCGAACGGACGCGGCGCGCCCGTTCGGCAAATCTCTTGCGATATGCCATGGAGGATCGCCCGACCCTCCATGGCCCGGCCTTCTCAGGCCGCTTCGAGATTGACGGCCGACGACTTGCCGCGACGATCGGTTTCGATCTCGTAGCTCAGGCGCTGGTCCTTGTGCAGGGTCGCCATGCCGGCGCGTTCGACCGCGCTGATATGAACGAAGCTGTCATTGCCGCCATCTTCGGGCGCGATGAAGCCATAACCTTTGTCTGCATTGAAGAATTTGACGGTGCCGATGGGCATGGGATGTTTCCTTTCACGAAAACGGGTTACCCGCCCACAACAGCGCGAGCGGAGCTGGTAGCGCGAGAAAGGAAGGAGAGATCGCCCCGAAGGCGGTGTCAAATTCCGTCGCAGGCGACGTTAGCAGCCCCCATATGGGCGCTTTCTCTCCGAAAGTCAATGTCCGCCCGTTGCGGCAGCCCTTCCACCAGCCCGTCGCCGAGCGCGCGATAGAAACGGCCGATCGCTCCGATCGCGTCGGGCGACAGGCGCAGAAGGCCCGGCGGAGGGCCTGCGGGGGCCGCCGCTGCCTCCCTTCCCTCGGCCAGCAGCAGGTCGCGGTGGAGGCCGGGGGCGTGGATCGTCCCGGCGCAATGATGCAGGCAGGCGCTGATGCGGCCGATCGCCCGCAGCCGCGCCTCGTCCCGCGTTACCGCCGCCCGTTCCATCCCCATCATCGCATGGACATGGCCGAGCTTGCGCGGCGTGTTGCGCCAGCGCGCGAAGGACCGGCCGTCATGCCCGGCCGCGCCCCACGACCCGGCGACCTCGTCCAGCAGCACCGAAAGGAAGCGGTCCAGCTCGCGCAGGCGATTGCCAGTCAGGCGGCTGAACGTCCGGTCCGGCATCCAGCCGGTGGGGCGGGCGCGATCCTCCCGGTGGAGGATGAGGAAGGCGCATCCGTCCGTCAGCGTGGCGTGGGCGCGGATGAGGGCGGAAAGGGCGGGTGTCAGCAGGAAAAGGGTTCCGTCCGCAGCAACCCCGGTCCTCCGGTGGACCGGCGCCCGCGCTCGCCCCGGATCTTTTCGGCATAGCCGGTGGCCGACGCGACATGGATGGCCCGCTCGCCGGAGGTCGCGGCCGTGGCGGCGAGCATGAGCGCCATCTGGTGGCGGGCGTAATAATGGTTGAAGTCCATGTCGATGCTCCTTCGATAAGCGGGAGCGCGATGGTCTCTCAGCCGCCGGTGCTTGGAAGGGGGAGCCGACGGTTTCCCGACCGTAGCAGGCTTTGCCCTTGCCGTCCATCGCGGGCGGGGGGATGGGCCGCGCCGCCCGGCTTGCGGTCGAAACGGTGGCGAAAAAGCTTGACCTGCGCCGCCCGCACGGGTTGGAGTGGCGGACGGAACCGCAATAAGAGGGTCGCATGACGGAGCAGGCAGAGAATAATATCCATCGTCTTGCCGATCGGCCGGAGGCGTCGCTGACCGGGACCCTGCTGGAAAACATGATCCGGCGCGGCGTCCTGACCAATGAACAGGCGCGGCAGGTGCTGGACGACCTGCTGTCGCAATTGCCCGACGGGGACCCCTTCCGCACTTTGGTCGAGCAGTTGAAGGAACGCTTTCCCGACGGTGCGGCGCAAGCCGTGCGGATGGGCTGACGCCGCCGGGCGAACGGCGCGCCCCAATCGCTGAATTACTGCGGAAAATGGCTGCGGGTCGTTGCTTCGCCTCACGCCTTCCCGTCGACGCGCGGGCGCAGCAGCATCGGGCCATAGATTGCGAGGAACAGCAGGAACGCCCCGCCCCAGCCTGTCCCGGCGATGTCCATGCCCAGCCGATACTCGACCAGCCCCGCCGAGGCCGCGACCCGCAGCGCCGCGCCCAGCGTGACCAGCGCGTAGATCAGCACCGTCGGCGCGTCGGCGCGCAGCTCCCGCCCGGTATGGCCGAGCGTCGCGCGCGTCATCACCGCTAGGATCATCGTGCCCATCGCGCCCGCGGTCAGCGCGTGGATCGCCGCCGATCGCGGCACCGCGCCGTCGATCAGGCTACAACCCAGCAGCGCCAGCCCCACCGGCACCCAGAGATAGCCGATATGCAGGATCAGCAGCAGCGGATCGCGCGCCGTCCGCTCGCCGCCCCAGCGCGCGAGGCGGATAATCTGGAGCAGCGCGGCGGCGAGCAGCAGCAGGCCGGTCGCCCGGCTCTCCGCCCAGCCCGTCCACGCCGCCAGCGCCAGCGCGGTGACGGCGATGGTCGCGAGGTCGTAGCGGCCCGCCGGCGCGGGCAGGCGGCGGGTGGCGCCCTGCTTCGTCATCCAGTTGCGGGTGAAGGCCGGGATGATGCGGCCGCCGATCAGCGAGATCATCACCACCACCACCGCGATCGCCGCGCGCATGCCGAGATCGATATCGGCGAGCAGGCCCGCGGCGGCGGCATGGTCCGCGCCGCTCGCCGCGCCGAGCAGCAGCACGAGCACGACCATCGGCAGGTTGCGGTTCTTCGCGGCGACTATCTCGCGCCCGGCGACCAGCGCCAGCACGACGAAAAAGCCCGCATCGACAGCGGCGGCGGCGAGCGGCCCGATGACCGCCGACCCCAGCAGCACGGCCCGCCCGGCGATCCACAGCGCGAACAGCGCGGCGAGCGGCGCGCCGGAAACCGGCGGACGGCCCGTCCAGTTGGCGATCGCGGTCAGCAGGAACCCGGCGACGACCGCGCCGACGAAGCCGAACAGCATCTCATGCCGGTGCCAGACCGGCGGTTCCATCGCGCCCGGCAGGCCGATCAGCCCGGAAAAGGACAGCAGCCACAGCGCCAGCGCGACGGCAGCCCACAGCGCGCCGCCGAGGAAGAAGGGACGGAAGGCGCCGCGCAGAAAGACGCTCGCCACCGGCCGCCGTTCGCCATCAAGAGTCATGATCCGCTCTCCTGCCCGGTTATTCCCCGGCCGTGCCGCGCGGGTGTTTCACAGCGGCCGGTCGTCATCGCTCAATATCCGTTCCGCCGCCCCGGCGACGTCCTCATATTGGCCGCTGCGCAGCGCCCAGAAGAACAGCGCCAGCCCCAGCGCCCCCAGCGCGAGCGAGATGGGCAGCAGATACCAGAGCACGTTCATGCCGGACGCTCCCGCAGCGCGCGCGCAGGCCTTTCCCGCCCGGCCCGTCGCTGCGCCGGGCGGTCGGCAAGGCCGGAGCCGAGCCGCAGCGCATTGGCCACCACGAGGATCGACGAGCCGGACATGGCGAGCGCGGCGACCAGCGGCGTCACATGACCGGCGATCGCCACCGGCAGCGCGACGACATTGTACAGCACCGCGAAGGCGAAATTCTGCCGGATCAGCCTGTCCGCCGCCAGCGTGATCGCAAGGGCGTCGGGCACCGCGCGCAGGTCGGAGCGCAGGAACACGAAATCGGCCGCCTGCCGCCCCACATCGGCGGCGCTGCCCGGCGCGATCGACACATGGGCGGCGACCAGCGCCGGAGCATCGTTGAGGCCGTCGCCGACCATCAGCGCCCTGCGCCCCTCCGCGCCCAGTTCGGTCAGCCGCGCGGTCTTTTCCGAAGGCAGCAGCCCCGCGCGCACCCGGTCGATGCCGAGGTCCGCCGCCACCGGCGCGACCGCCTGCGCGGTGTCGCCGGAGACTATCTCCAGCGCCAGCCCCTGATTGCGCAGCCGGGCGGCGGCCTCCGCCGCGCCGGGGCGCAGCTCGTCCTCGAAGGCGAAGGCCTGCACCAGCCGGCCGTTGCGGGCCAGCACGGTGCCGGCCATACCCGCCGCCTGCGCCGGGTCGAGCGCCCATTCGGCGCGGCCCAGCCGCCATAGCTCGCCGCCTGCCTGCGCCTCCAGCCCCTGCCCGGCCTGCTCGGCGATGCCGTCGAAGGCGATGTCCGCCTGCCCCTCCAGCCCCGCGCCCGCCTCGGCCAGCGCCTGCGCATAGGGGTGGCGCGAATGGGCCGCCATGCGCGCGGCGACGGCAAGGGCGGCGTCGTCCATTGCCCCGTCCCGCCGCAGGCGCGGCCGCCCGGAGGTCAGCGTGCCGGTCTTGTCGAACAGCACGGTGTCGATCTCGGCCAGCCGCTCCATCGCCGACCCGTCCTTGACCATGATGCCGCGTTCGAACAGCGCCTTGGCCGCGACCACCTGCACCATCGGCACGGCCAGCCCCAGCGCGCAGGGGCAGGTGATGATGAGCACGGCGACGGCGATCGTCACCGCGCGGTGCCAGTCGCCGCTCGCCAGCATCCAGGCGAGGAAGCTCAGCGCCGCCGCGCTGTGCACCACCGGCGCATAGAGCCGCGCCGCCCGGTCCGCGAGGCGGCGATAGCGCGATCGCCCGCCCTCCGCCGCCTCCATCAGCCGGATCATCTCGGCAAGGAAGCTGTCCTTCGCCGCCGCCGTCGCGGTGAGGATCAGCGGCCCGGTGAGGTTGAGCGTCCCGGCGCGCAGCGCGCTGCCCGGCAGCACCGGCTCCGGCACGCTCTCCCCGGTGGCGATCGACGCGTCGATATCCGACCGCCCCTCCCGCACCGTCGCGTCGACGGGAATGCGTTCCCCGGCGGGGACGAGCAGGGTCATGCCCGGCTCGATCTCTTCCGTAGGGCGATAGCTGCGCGCGCCGTCGGGGTCGATCACCGTTGCGCCATAGGCGGCGAGGCGGCCCAGCCCCTTCACCGCCGTGCGCGCCTTTTCCCGCATCACATGGTCGAGCGTGCGGCCGATCAGCAGGAAGAACAGCAGCGAGATCGCCGCGTCGAAATAGGCGTGCGGCTGGTGGTGGATGGTGTCGTAAAGGCTCATCGCGAAGGCGAGCAGCACGCCGATCGAGATCGGCACGTCCATGTTGGTCTGCCCGCGCCGCAGCGCCGACCAGGCGGAGGCGAAGAAGATCCGCCCCGAATAGAGCAGCGTCGGCAGGGCGATCGCCGCCGACAGCCAGTGGAACAGGTCGCGCGTCTCCCCCGCCGCGCCGGACCAGACCGACACCGACAGTCCCATGATGTTCATCGAGGCGAACCCCGCGACCGCCAGCGCGCGGATCTGGCGGGCCAGTTGCGGGTCCTGCCCCTCCTCCTCGCGCGTTGCGTGCAGGCAGGCGTCATAGCCCAGCGCGGCCAGCGCCTCGCCCAGCGGCGGCGGGCCGTCGCTCTCGCGCCAGTCCACCGCCAGCCGCTTGGTCGAGAGGTTGACCCGCGCCCGCGCGACGCCGGGCAGTCGCCCGACCGCGTCCTCTATCTTGCGGATGCAGCCGCCGCAGCTGATGCCCGGCACGGACAGGTCGGTCTGGCGCAGGCCGTCGCCGACTGCCCGGCTCGCCAGCCGCAGCTCGTCGGCGGAAAGCCGCCGCGCGACGGAGGCCGCCGCGCCGGTCATGGCGTGCGCACCGCCCGCCAGCCGTGCCACGTCGCATGGCCCAGCCACGGAAAGACGATGATGAGGCCGAGAAAGCCCGTCGCCACCGACAGCGCGAACAGCAGCAGGATGATCGCCCCCCAGACCAGCATCGCCGGCAGGTTGTTCCACACCAGCGCCCAGCTCGTCCCCATCGCGGTCAGCGCGTCGACGCGCCGGTCCAGCATCATCGGGATGGAGAAAGCGGAAATGGCGAAGGAAAAGGCGGCGAACAGCCCGCCGACCAGCGTGCCGACGACCAGCATCGCAAGACCGATCGGGGTGGTGAACAGCATCGGCGCGATATGATCGAGGCCCGGAAAGGGGCGCAGGCCGAAGAACAGCGCGTAGAGGATCACCGCCGCGCGCATCCACAACAGCATCACCCCGCACAGCAGCGCGCCGGTGAACAGCACCTGCCCTCCGGCCAGCGCATGGGGCAGCAGCATCGCGCGCAGCGTCACCGGCTCGCCCTGTTCCAGCGCCCGACTCTTGGCATAGAGGCCGATCGCCAGCGCGGGCGCGAACACCAGGAAGCCCGCGATCGCCGGGAACAGCGCATAATCCCACGCCAGCCACACCAGCCCGGCGACGATGCCCGCCGACAGCAGGAACACGAACAGGCCGTAGAGCAGGCTGAGGCCGGGCTGCGTCGCAAGGTCGCGCCAGCCCGCGCGCAGCCAGTCCAGCGCGGCGCCCGGCGGCAGGTCGCGGGCATAGGGGCTTGTCGTGGCAAGCGGCGGAACGACTGGCGGGATGGTGGTCATCTTCGTCTCCCGGTTCAGCAGGACGGCCGGGCCGCGCCGAACGCGCCGCCCACCGGTTTGTCGCCATCCGCCCGCGCATGCGGCACGCAGGCGGGCTGGCTGGTCGAGGCGACATAGACCAGATGCGCGTTGGCGATCAGCACCAGCGCCAGCGCCGCCCCGGCCAGCAGCAGGAAGAAAGCGCGGGAGCGCGGCAGTCTCATCGCGGCGCTCCCTTTGCCGCCCCGGCCTTCAGCGCCTCGCCCCTGTCGAGCAGGTACAGCACGAGGATCTTGCGGTCGGCCGGGCTGAGGCGATGCTCCCATGCGGGCATTTCGCCCTGCCGCCCGTTCTCGATCGTTGCATGGATGGCATCGATATCGCCGCCATAGATCCAGTTCCGGTCGGTAAGGTCGGGCGCACCCAGTTCCTGGCTGCCCTTGCCCTGCGGCCCGTGGCAGGCGACGCAATTGGCCGCGAACACGCCCTTGCCCCTGGCGACGGAGGCCGCCTTGCCCTTCGCCCAGCCGGGATCGGACAGCGACTTCACATAGTCGGCGGTGGCCATCACCTCCTCGCCGGTCAATATGCCGTCCTTGCCGAACGCCATCATCTGGCTGACGCGCGTGTCCTTGCTGACGGGGCTGTTGACCCCGACGGTGATCGTGCGCGCGATCGCGTCGGGACTGCCGCCCCACAGCCAGTCCCCGTCGACAAGGTTCGGGAAGCCGCTGTTCCCGGTCGCGTCCATGCCATGGCAGGCGGCGCAATTGTCGCCGAACAATCGGTGCCCGTCCTCGCGCACATGCGCCATCAGCGCGGGATCGGCGCGGACCTCGGCATAATCCATCGCCGCGATCCGCTGCGCCCAGGCCGCGCGCTCCTCCGCCGCGGCCTCGACGCGCCGGGCGACGATCTCCTTCTGGTCGCTGCCCAGCAGGCCGCGCGTATAGCTGTCGCCCAGCGGCCAGGCGGGCATCAGCACCCAATAGCCGATCGAGAAGATCACCGTCACGATCAGGAAGAACCAGACCGCGCGCGGCACCGGGGTGTTCAGTTCCTTGATGCCGTTCCATTCATGGCCGGTCGTCATGTGCCCGCTATGGGGGTCGCGCTCGCCTAGTGCCACGGCCTGTCCTCATCGTCGATAATGTCGCGCGCCGCCTTGTCGAACCGGTTGCGGTTCGCCGGCCAGCAGGCGTAGATCAGCGCCACCGCCGCCATCGCCAGCAGGTAGAACAGCCCGAACGACTTGGCGAAGCCGACCAGCATGTGATGGTCGATGGTCATGGCCGCGCCTGCCCCCCTTCCGCCGCTGCTGGCGCCGTCGCTGCCGCCGCGACCGCCTTCGCCGGCTGCTCCGCCGCCTTGCTCAGCTTGCCGAGGATCTGGAGATAGGCGACCAGCGCGTCCATTTCCGACACCGTCCGCCTGTCGCCGTCGAAGGTCCGCACCTGCGTCTCCTCGCCATAGCGCTCGACCAGCCCGGCGGTGTCGTCGTCGGGCGAGGCCTGCGCCACCGCGTCGGCGGCGGCGTTGGCGATCATCGCGTCGGTATAGGGCACGCCGACCGCCCGCATCGCGCGCAGGTCGTCGCCCAGATGCGCGGTGTGCAGCTGCGCGCGGCCGAGCCAGCCATAGCGCGGCATGATCGACTGCGGCACCACGTCGCGCGGATTGGTGAGGTGCGCGGTGTGCCACTGGTCCGAATATTTGCCGCCGATACGGGCGAGGTCCGGCCCGGTGCGCTTCGACCCCCACAGCATCGGATGGTCGTATTTCGATTCCACCGCCAGCGAATAGGGGCCGTAGCGCTCCACCTCGTCCTGCAAGGTGCGGATCATCTGCGAATGGCAGGCGTAGCAGCCCTCGCGGATGTAGATGTTGCGCCCGGCCAGCTCCAGCGGCGTGTAGACGCGCATGTCGGGGTCGGTCTCGACCGTGTCGTCGATGGTGAAGAGCGGCGCGATCTCGATCAGCCCGCCGATGCTGGCGACGATCATGATCGCCACGGCCAATATGACCGACTTGCGCTCTATCCGGTAATGGGTTCCGAACATCGGGGCTTATTCCGCAGGCTGCATGGTGGCGGGAAGGGGCGTGTCGGCGGTGGCCTCCGCGCCTGAGGGACGGCGGATGGTCATCCAGATATTATAGCATCCGACCACCGCGCCGATCAGGAACAGCAGGCCGCCCACCGCGCGCGCGACATAATAGGGGTGCATCGCGACCATCGAATCGAGGAAGGAATAGGTCAGCGTGCCGCTGTCGCTGTAGGTGCGCCACATCAGGCCCTGGATGATGCCCGAATTCCACATCGCGAAGACGTAGACCAGCGTTCCGGCCAGCGCGAGCCAGAAATGGACCTCGACCAGCGCGGGCGAATACATGCGCTCGCGCTTCCACAGCCACGGCACCAGCGCATAGATCGACCCGAAGGTGATCAGCGCGACCCAGCCCATCGCGCCCGCATGGACATGGCCGATCGTCCAGTCGGTATAGTGGGAGAGCGAGTTGACCGAGCGGATCGCCATGAACGACCCTTCGAAGGTGGAGAGGCCGTAGAAGATCGCCGCCATCATCATGAAGCGCAGCGTCGCGTCGTCGCGTACCTTGTGCCACGCGCCGTTGAGCGTCAGCAGCGCGTTGGCCGCCGCGATCCACGAAGGCACGATCAGCATCACCGAGAAGGTCATGCCCAGCGTCTGCACCCATTGCGGCAGCGCGGTGTAGTGCAGATGGTGCGACCCCGCCCACATGTAGAAGAAGGTGATCCCCCAGAAGCCGATGATCGACATGCGGTAGGAATAGATCGGCCGCTCCGCCCGCTTGGGCAGGTAATAATAGAGCATGCCGAGGAAACCGGCGGTCAGGAAGAATGCGACGGCATTATGGCCGTACCACCATTGCGTCATCGCATCCTGCACGCCCGCGAAGGCCGAATAGCTCTTCGCGCCCGCGAACGAGGCCGGAACCGCGAGGTTGTTGACGACGTGGAGGATCGCCACCACCAGGATGAACGCCAGATAATACCAGTTGGCGACATAGATATGCGGCTCCTTGCGCCGGGCGAGCGTGCGCAGGTAGAGCAGCAGATAGGTCACCCAGACGATGACCAGCCAGATATCGGCATACCATTCCGGCTCCGCATATTCCTTCGACTGGGTGATGCCGAGGAAATAGCCGCTGACGGCGAGCAGGCAGAAGAGGTTGTAGCCGATCAGCACGAACCACGGGCTGAACTGGTCGGGCATGCGCGCGCGCGCGGTGCGCTGCATCACATGGAAGGAGGTGGCGATCAGCGCATTGCCGCCGAAGCCGAAGATGACGCCGGTGGTATGCGCCGGGCGCAGCCGTCCGAAGCTCGACCAGGCGGCGTCGAAGGTCAGGTCGGGGAAGGCGAGCAGCCACGCCACCCAGTCGCCGACGAACATGCCGAACACCGCCCAGCCCATGGCGAGGACGATGCCGACCTTGCTGGGGTCGTCATAATAGCTGTCGAGCCGCGTCGCGGGCGGTTCCGGCGCGAAATAGCCCTTCAGCAGCACGCAGCCGATGCCGATGCTGAACAGCAGCACGATATAGCCGTGCGCCTGCAACGGATCGCCCCGCCCGGCCCCCGCCACGGCCATCGCAAGGCCGATGAAGGCGAGAACCGCAAGGACGATCAGCCCCCGCTGACGCTCGCTCAAGGTAAGTCCTGAAACCACGCTATCATTCCCTCCGCGCGCTGTTCGGGCCCCTTAGCATTAAAGAAGTATTTTGTATACATGTTTTATTGCGGCCGCGCGAGCGGGCTTTCCGGGCGCGGCAGAGCGCGCCCGGACGGGGTTTTTCCGAAGGCAGGATTTCTCGCGGGGCAGGACGGGGCCAGTGCCCCTGCCCCTGCCCCTGCCGATCGGTTCCTGAGCGCTATTTCAGCGTCAGCAGATAGTCGATCACTTCCTTGCGCCTGACCGGGTCGGCGATGCCGCGGAAGGGCATTTTGGTGCCGGGCACCGCCTTTTGCGGCGAGGTCAGCCAGATGTCGAGGCTGGCCGCCGTCCAGATGAGGCCGGAGGCCTTGAGCGCCGGGCTATAGGCATAGTCCGGCAGGCTCGCGGCGCGGCGGCCGCCCACGCCCGCGAGGCTCGGCCCGAAGCCGTTCCTGCCCCGCTCTATGGTGTGGCAGGCGATGCATTGCGCGAAGATCGCCGGGCGCGGCTGCGTTTGGGCCAGCGCCGGTTGACCGGTAACTGTCCAGACGCTCCCCACAGCACCGCACGCGGCGACGATCGCGGCCATGCCGCCTGCCATCCCTTTTCCCCGGAGGTTCATCCCGTCCTTCTCCAGCGCTTGCGAAAACGGCGGCGCGTGGTGTGCGCCGCCGTCCCCCGAGTGCGACCCTCAGGGTTGGAGCGCGCTGCGTAGAATCCGACGCGGGCCGCGCGCTCTTTCCTTGTTGTCGCATCGTTTGTTGCGCAAAACCGGTTCCCACTTTTGCGCACGATGCTCTAGTCGCGACCCAGATCCATCACCTTGGTCCATGCCTTCACGAAGTCGGTCACGAACTTCTGCTTCGCATCGTCGGCGGCGTAGACTTCCGACACCGCGCGCAGCTCGGAATTCGATCCGAACACCAGGTCGACCGGCGTGGCCGTCCAGCGCAGCTTGCCCGTGGCGCGGTCGTGGCCCTCGTACAGCCCCTCGGCCTTCGCCGACTTCGACCATTTCGTGTCCATGCTGAGCAGGTTGACGAAGAAGTCGTTGCCCAGCGTGCCGGGGCGGTCGGTGAACACGCCGGCCTTCGACCCGCCGCTATTGGCGTCGAGCGCCCGCAGGCCGCCGACCAGCACGGTCATTTCCGGCACCGTCAGCGTCAGCATGTTGGCGCGGTCGACCAGCATCTCGGCCGGGGACAGGCGGCTGTCCTTGCTGTAATAGTTGCGGAAGCCGTCCGCTTTGGGCTCCAGCACCGAGAAGGACGCGACGTCGGTCTGCGCCTGGGAGGCGTCCATGCGGCCGGGCGTGAACGGCACCTGCACCTCGATCCCGCCCTGCTTCGCGGCCTGCTCGACCGCCGCATTGCCGCCCAGCACGATCAGGTCGGCGAGAGAGATCTTCTTGCCGCCGGTGGCCGAGCGGTTGAAGTCCTTCTGGATTGCCTCGTAGCGCCTGAGCACCTTGGCCAGTTCCGCCGGGTCGTTCACCGCCCAGTTGCGCTGCGGGTCGAGCCGCAGGCGGCCGCCATTGGCGCCGCCGCGCATGTCGGTGCCGCGATAGCTCGCCGCCGCCGCCCAGGCGGTGCGGACCAGTTCCGGCGTCGTCAGGCCGGAGGCGAGGATGCGCGATTTCAGCTGCGCGATGTCCTGCGCATCCACCAGCGCATGGTCGACGGCCGGGATCGGATCCTGCCAGATCAGCTGCTCGGCCGGGACCATCGCGCCGAGATAGCGGCCGCGCGGCCCCATGTCGCGATGGGTCAGCTTGAACCAAGCGCGGGCGAAGGCGTCGGCGAACGCGTCCGGATCCTCGTGGAAGCGCTCGGCGATCTTGCGATAGGCCGGGTCCATCTTCAGCGACAGGTCGGTGGTGAACATGATCGGCGCATGGCGCTTGTTCGGGTCATGCGCATCGGGGACGAGCGTCCTGGCGCTTTCCTCGCTCGGCACCCACTGGACCGCGCCCGCCGGGCTGCGCGTCTGCACCCAGTCGAAGCCGAAGAGATTGTCGAGATATTGCGTCGTCCACGCGATCGGATTGGCCGACCATGCGCCTTCGAGGCCGCTGGTGATCGTGTCCTCCGAATGGCCCTTGCCGCATTTATTGGCCCAGCCCAGGCCCTGCTGCTCGACGCCCGCGCCCGCCGGGTCGGCGTCCAGGCACTCATCCGGCTTGTGCGCGCCATGCGCCTTGCCGAAGGTATGGCCGCCCGCGATCAGCGCCACCGTCTCCTCGTCGTTCATCGCCATGCGGCCGAACGTCTCGCGAATGTCGCGCGCGGCGGCGATCGGGTCGGGGTTGCCGTTCGGCCCCTCCGGGTTGACGTAGATCAGGCCCATCTGCACGGCGGCGAGCGGGTTCTGGAGTTGGCGGTCGCCATGATAGCGCTGGTCGGCGAGCCATTTGTTCTCCGGCCCCCAATAGACGATGTCCGCTTCCCAGTCGTCGGTGCGGCCGCCGGCGAAGCCGAAGGTCTTGAAGCCCATGGATTCGAGCGCGACGTTGCCGGTCAGCACCATCAGGTCGGCCCAGCTGATCCTGCTGCCGTATTTCTGCTTGATCGGCCACAGCAGGCGGCGCGCCTTGTCGAGGCTGACATTGTCCGGCCAGCTGTTGAGCGGCTCGAACCGCTGCTGCCCGCCGCCCGCGCCGCCGCGGCCGTCCATCGTGCGATAGGTGCCCGCGCTGTGCCACGCCATGCGGATGAAGAAGGGTCCATAATGACCGTAATCCGCCGGCCACCACGCCTGCGACCGGGTCATCAGCGCGGCGATATCCTTCTTGACCGCTTCGAGGTCGAGCGTCTTGAACGCCTCGGCATAGTCGAACTTGTCGCCCAGCGGGTTGGATTCCACCGCGTTCTGGCGCAGCGGACGTAAGTCGAGCCGTTCCGGCCACCAGTCCTGATTGGTCATTATCTTTGTCTCTGCCGAAGCCGGACTTGCGACGACCGCCGGTGACATGGCCGCTACCAGAATGGCCAGAACGGATACTGTTGATTTGATCATGATGCCCCTGCTCCCATCAATGTCTTTCAGGATTTGAGAACACTATATTTGATGGCATCAATCAAAAAATTGATTTTGATCATGAGAGTAATCGGAAATCCCGCACTTCCCTCTCCCGCCCCTTGCACGGGGCGGAAAACCGCGCTGGCGCATGGCTTTCGCGCTGGCGCTTCGCCCGGTTCAGGGCACCGGATGCTTCAGATAGGCGATCAATGCCTTGCGGTCCTCCGGCTTCGGAAATCCCCGGAAGGGCAGGCACAGCCCCGGAATTTCGGCCTGCGGCTGCTGCAACCAGCGGTCGAGCTGCGTCTCGTCCCAGATATGGCTCTGGGCGCGCATCGCGTCGCTATAGGCGAAATCCGGCAGCGAGGCGACCTTGCGCCCGACGATCCCGGCCAGATGCGGGCCGGTGCGGGGCGGCGCGTCCGCGCTGACCGCATGGCAGGCGACGCAGCGGATGAAGAGCTTGCGCCCGGCCTCCGCGGGCGTCGGCGGTTCGGCCGTCGCCGGGGAAAGGAACGCGGCGCCGAACAGGGCGGCGGCCGCCATCGCAATGGCGCCGGGGAGGCCGCCACGCCGCGCCGTCAGCATTCTCGTTTCCCGTTCCACTGCGATCCCATGCCTTTTTTCTGCCGATCCGGTCCACTTGGAGTTTGTTTATTCCGGTATATAAGGGCAAGATAATAAAACGCATCTTCCAGGGGTAGAGGAGAAAAAATATGAGTCGTAAACATCCCGATGCGGGCGAATGCCCGGTTACGCACCTGACGACCGCCTTCGGCGCGCCGGTGCCCGACAATCAGGACAGCCTGACCGCCGGACCGCGCGGGCCCTTGCTGTCGCAGGACGTGTGGCTGAACGAAAAGCTCGCCAATTTCGTGCGGGAAGTGATCCCCGAACGGCGCATGCACGCCAAGGGATCGGGCGCGTTCGGCACCTTCACCGTGACCAACGACATCACCCGCTACACCCGCGCGAAGATCTTCTCGCAGGTCGGCAAGAAGACGGAGATGTTCGCCCGCTTCACCACCGTCGCGGGTGAGCGCGGCGCGGCGGATGCGGAACGCGACATTCGCGGCTTCGCGCTCAAATTCTATACCGAGGAAGGCAATTGGGACATGGTGGGCAACAACACCCCCGTGTTCTTCCTGCGCGATCCCCGCAAGTTCCCCGATCTCAACAAGGCGGTGAAGCGCGATCCGCGCACCAATTTGCGCAGCGCCACCAACAACTGGGATTTCTGGACGCTGCTGCCAGAGGCGTTCCATCAGGTGACGATCGTGATGTCCGACCGGGGCATTCCGAAAAGCTATCGCCACATGCATGGCTTCGGCAGCCACACCTACAGCTTCTGGAACGAGGCGGGCGAGCGCTTCTGGGTGAAGTTCCATTTCAGGACCCAGCAGGGCATCGAGAACCTGACCGACGCGGAGGCGGCGGCGCTGGCGGGCGGCGACCGCGAAACGCACCAGCGCGACCTCTATCAGGCGATCGAGCGCGGCGACTTCCCGAAATGGAAAATGTATGTGCAGATCATGCCGGAGGCCGAGGCGGAAAGCTATCGCTTCCACCCGTTCGACCTCACCAAGGTCTGGTACAAGGCCGATTATCCGCTGATCGAGGTCGGCGAGTTCGAGCTGAACCGCAATCCCGACAATTTCTTCGCCGATGTGGAGCAATCCGCCTTCGCCCCGTCGAACATCGTGCCGGGCATCAGCGTCTCGCCCGACAAGATGCTGCAGGCGCGGCTGTTCAACTATGCCGATGCGCAGCGCTATCGCCTGGGCGTCAATTACCAGCAGATCCCGGTCAATGCCGCGCGATGCCCGGTGATGAGCAACCATCGCGACGGCCATGGCCGGGTCGACGGCAATTATGGCAGCCGCCCGCATTATGAGCCGAACAGCTTCGGCCAATGGCAGGAGCAGCCCCAATATCGCGAGCCGCCGCTGAAGATAAACGGCGATGCCGCGCACTGGGATTTCCGCGAGGACGACGAGGATTATTTCACCCAGCCGCGCAAGCTGTTCCAGCAGATGAGCGCGGAGCAGAAGCAGGCGCTGTTCGGCAACACCGCCCGCGCGATGGGCGATGCGCCGGACTTCATCAAGCAGCGGCATATCGACAATTGCACCCGTTGCGACCCGGAATATGGCGCGGGCGTCGCCGCCGCGCTGGGCCTGCCCGCGCCCGGCCCGGCCGAAGTCGCCGCGCGGCCGATCGAAACGCCCCGGACGCGCACGACGGCGTAACGAACCGCCGGTCCCGCCGCCCCCGCGCCATGCCGAGCGGGGGTGGCGGGATCCGCTCCATCCATGAATTCGATAGGTGCCCACCCGATCAATTCATGGATCGAATTTGCGCTGGATCAAGAAAAAGCCGGCCCGCCTGCCCCATCCCATCCATCGGCAAGATGGAGTTTGGAAAATGGCGATCACCGGGATCAGGAGGCTGGTTTTCCGTGTCGACGACCTCGACACGGGCTGCCGCTTCTTCACCGATTACGGCCTCTACCCAAAGGAGCATGACGCGACCTCGGCGAGGTTCGAAACCATGGACGGCGGCGAGGTGCTGCTGCTGAAACGCGGCCACCCCGCCCTTCCCGCCCAGGCGGCGCAGACGGGCATCGGCGTGCATGAATGCGTCTGGGCGGTGGACAGCGACCGCGCGCTCGCGGACTTGTGCGCCGACCTCTCGCGCGATCATGAACTGACCACCGGCGCGGACGGCACGGTCCATTTCGTTTCCCCGTTCGGGCAGGCGATCGGGCTTCAGATCTGGCGGCCGCGCGCCGTGCACGGCGCGCCCTCGCCCGGCAACACCGTCGGCCATATCGGCAGGCTGAACCAGCCGCGCAAATGGATCGACCGGGCGGTGCCCAAGCGCATCCACCATTGCGTCTGGACCTTTCCGGATGTGCAGGAGGCGCTGGACTATTATCGCGACCGTTTGGGCTTCCGCGTCACCGACCTGCAAAAGGGCTTCGGCGTCTATATGCGCGCCGACGGCGCCTATGAGCATCACAATATCTTCCTCGCCAATGCGCATGCGGGCATGCCCAATTTCGACGGCACGCTGCGCTTCCACCACTGCAATTTCGAGCTGGAGGATATTGACGAGGTGATGGTCGGGAAAAATTATCTCGACCGCAAGGGCTGGCGCAACAATGGCTGGGGCCTCGGTCGCCATCGCCTGACCTCCGCCGCCTTCCTCTATACCGATACCGTCGCCTTTCTCGGCGGCGAGATGGAATATGGCGCCGATTGCGACTGCATCGACGACAGCTGGAAGCCGCGCGTGTGGGACGGCCCGTTCGGCACCGCCATCTTCATGCACGAGCTGCCCCACTGGATGCAGGCCTACCCCAATTGGGACGTCAGCTTCGCGCGGGACGACCAGCTCCGCTACCTTCCCGCCGACCCGAAACCCGTTGCCGAACCGGCTGAATGAGAAAGGACAGGACCATCATGAGCAAGGCCAGGAATATCTTGGTGATCGGCGGGGGCGTCGGCGGTCTGGCCGCCGCGATCGGCCTCCACCAGCAGGGCGTCGAAGTCGAGGTGGTGGAGCGCGACAAGGACTGGAAGGTCTATCATGTCGGCATCATCGTGCAGGCCAATTTCGTGCGCGCGCTCAACGTGCTGGGCATCGGCGATGCGGCGGTGAAGGCGGGCTATGCCTATCGCGGCGCGCGCTTCTGCGACCTCGACGGGCGCGTGCTGAAGGAGCTTCCGGGCGAGACGGCGGTGGACGGCCTGCCCTCCGACCTCGGCCTCACCCGCCCGGCGCTGCACAAGGTGCTGACCGAGAAGGTGCGCGAACTGGGCATCCCGGTGCGCCTCGGCGTCACCTTCGAGAGCATCGAGGATCGCGGCGACCGGGTGGACGTGAGCTTCACCGACGGCACCAAGGGCAGCTATGATCTGGTGATCGGCGCCGACGGCAATTATTCGGCGGCGCGCAAGCTGCTCTTCCCCGATGCGGTGCCGCGCTACACCGGGCAGGGCGTGTGGCGGTACAATGTGCCGCGCCCGCAAGACCTCGAATGGAGCGACCTCTATATCGGCAAGGACAAGGGCAAGGCCGGCTATTGCCCGCTGACGCCGGAGGACATGTATATCTTCGCGGTGTTCGAGGAGCCGGGCAACCCCCGCTTCGCGCCGGAGACGCTGGCCGACGAGATGCGCAGGCGGCTGGAGGGCTATGGCGGCATCCTCGGCGAGGCGGCGCGCCATGTCACCGACCCGGCGCTGGTGGTCTATCGCCCGCTGGAAGCCTGCATCCTGCCCTCGCCCTGGTACAGGGGCCGGGTGGTCCTGATCGGCGACGCGGCGCACAGCGCGACGCCCCATCTGGGGCAGGGCGCGGCGATGGCGATCGAGGATGCGGTGGTGCTGGCGGAGGAGATCGCCGCCCGTGACGTGGAGGACGCGCTCGACGCGTTCATGCAGCGCCGCTTCGAACGCGCGAAACTGGTGGGCACCAGCTCGATCCAACTGGGCGAATGGGAAATGCATCCCGAAACGGCGGGCGACCCGATCGAACTGACCGACCGTATCCGAAAGGCGCTCGCCGAACCCGTTTGAGCTGTGGGGAAGGCGATCGTCCGGCGGACTCCCCGGACCTTCCGGTCCGGGGAGTTTCGCGCGTGGATTTGCGAAAAAGAGACCGGGCCGGAAACGGTCTTGCGCCCGTCCGGCCCGATCAGGTTACCGCCCTGCCCTCAGGGAGAGGGGCTCAAGACGGACAGGCCGGGGGATGCCCGCTCATGACAAAGGGGGTCATGAGCATCGGGACCGGCACCCTCCGGCATGTCGCTCATTCCGTCGCACCGGCTCACCACGCTGTTGCGCCGGCATCGACGGGGATATCTGCGCCTGTGACGTATCGCGCTTCGGTGGAGGCGAGCCACAGGGCGCACCATGCGAT